>CAVWDE010000021.1:0-502579 GCA_963753685.1 uncultured Alphaproteobacteria bacterium | reverse complement strand
CACTTCCGGGCCATGGGTGCGTCTGCGGGTTTCGTCAATTCTCGGAGGTCTTCAAATTTTCCTGCGAATTTCCGTGCGGGGGCGGTTCGGCATCGCTCACCCCTATGGAAAATTAGCATGAACCGTCAGATCGGAGCGCCGTTGAATGACGAGCCGTATCTGGTCGCCTCCTTCTATTCATGGTTCATCCATATCGGGGCGCGGGTTTATAGCGGCTAGTGCACTGATGCAAACAGAGGATTTACAAGGGCCGGCAGATGTGCGATGGTGGGGCCATGGCACAAGTTGTCTGCCCTTGGGTTTCGGTTGAGGATCGTGCTCGTTTGGAGGCGATCGTGGCCGATCGCAACCGCGCCCAGAAGCACGTGGCGCGGGCCCGGATCATCTTGGGTTCGGCCGACCGGCTGACGGTCGCCGAGATCGCCCGGCGCGCCGCGGCCGGCCGACCGGCGGTCTGGCGCTGGCAGCGGCGCTTCGCCGAAGCCGGCGTCGACGGCCTGCTCCGAGATGCGACCCGCAAGCCGGGCAAGCCTCGCCTGGACGACGCTACGGTGCAGCGGGTGGTCGCCTTGACCTGCGCCGAGGCGCCTGGCGAGGCGACCCACTGGACCGGCCGCGCGATGGCCAAGACCGCCGGGATCTCCCTGCGCTCGGTGCAGCGGATCTGGGGGGCCCACCGGCTGCAGCCCCACCGCATCCGGACCTTCAAGCGCTCCAACGATCCCGAGTTTGCCGCCAAGCTCGAGGATATCGTCGGCCTGTACGTCGAGCCGCCGGCGCACAGCCTGGTGCTCTCGATTGATGAGAAAAGCCAGATCCAGGCCCTGGATCGGACCCAGCCCGGTTTGCCGATCAAGCCGGGCAAGGCCGGCACTATGACCCACGACTACATCCGTAACGGCATCACCACCCTGTTTGCCGCTCTCAATGTTCTCGACGGCACGGTGCTCGGCCGTTGCATGCAGCGTCACCGGCACCAGGAGTTCCTGCGCTTCCTCAACGCCATCGAGGGCTCCGTGCCGGCCGGCAAGGTGATCCACGTGATCCTCGACAACTATGGCAGCCACAAGCACCCTAAGGTCATGGCCTGGCTGGCGCGGCATCCGCGCTGGACCTTCCATTTCACGCCGACCTCGGGCTCCGGGCTGAACGCGGTCGAGACCTTCTTCTCGGCGCTGACCCGGCGCCGTCTTAAGCGCGGCACCTTCCACTCGGTGGTCGACCTCCAGGCGGCGATCCATCGCTACATCGCCGAGCACAACGCTGAGCCCACGCCGTTCACCTGGACAAAGACCGCCAACCAGATCCTCGCCAAGATGACTCCTCTGAATGCGCCTGTGCACTAGCTTGCAGTGCGAAATTGGCAGCGTGCGTCGGAGGCCGAATTGCCCGCCAATGTGACGGATCTCGAGAAGCGCCTGTGGGGTGCGGCGGACGAGCTGCGGGCCAACTCCAAGCTCAAGGCTTCGGAGTATGGCGAGCCGGTCCTCGGGCTGCTGTTCCTGCGCTACGCGGATGCCCGCTTCACCGAGGCGGAGAAGCGGCTGCAAGGGAGCGTCAGCGGCCGGCGGCAGCAGGTCGGCAAGCATCACTATCAGGCCCTGGGCGTGGTCTACGTGCCCGACGAGGCGCGGTTCTCGCATCTGTTGCGCCTGCCCGAGGGTGAGGACCTCGGCAAGGCGATCAACGAGGCGATGCGGCTGATCGAGGAGGAGAACGAGGACCTGAAGGGCGTCCTGCCGCGCACCTATGCCCGCCTCGAGACCAGGACCCTGGTCGAGCTCCTGAAGCTCATGGCCTCGATCCCGACCGACATCGAGGGCGACGCGTTCGGCAAGATCTACGAGTATTTCCTCGGCAAGTTCGCGATGGCCGAGGGCCAGAAGGGCGGCGAGTTCTTTACCCCCACCTCGCTGGTGCGGCTGATCGTCGAGATCATCGAGCCCTGGCACGGCCGGATCTACGACCCGGCCTGCGGCTCGGGCGGCATGTTCGTGCAGTCCGCCCGCTTCGTCGAGGAGCACAAGCAGGACCCCGGCCGCGAGATCAGCATCTACGGCCAGGAGCGGGCCGACGAGCACGGTGCGCCTTTGCAACATGAACCTCGCCGTGCACGGGCTCGCCGGCGACATCCGCGAGGCCAACACCTACTACGAGGACCTGCACGAGGCGCCCGGCCGCTTCGACTTCGTCATGGCCAATCCGCCCTTCAACGTGAACCGGGTCGACAAGGAGCGCCTCAAGGACGACAAGGCGCGCTTCCCGTTCGGCATGCCCACGACCGACAACGCCAACTACCTCTGGATCCAGCTCTTCTATTCGTCCCTGAACGACAGCGGGCGCGCGGGCTTCGTCATGGCCAACTCGGCGGGCGACGCGCGCGGCTCCGAGCTCGAGATCCGAAAGCAGCTCCTCGAGTCCGGTGCGGTCGACGTGATCGTCGCGATCGGTTCCAACTTCTTTTACACCGTCACCCTACCCTGCACGCTCTGGTTCCTCGACCGCGAGAAGACCGAGACCGTGCGCGCCGACCAGGTGCTGTTCCTCGACGCCCGGCACATCTTCCGCCAGCTCGACCGGGCGCACCGCGACTTCCTCCCGGAACAGATCGAGTTCCTCGCCAACATCGTCCGCCTCTACCGCGACGAGGAGCCGGAGACGCATGAAGGGCAGCGATGCGCTCATGGCCGAGCATTTCCCGGACGGCGTCTATCGCGACGTGCCGGGCCTGTGCAAGCGCGCGACGCTCGCCGAGATCGAGGCGCAGGGCTGGAGCCTGAACCCCGGCCGCTACGTCGGCGTCGCCGCCCGCGCTGCCGGACGAGTTCGTCTTCGCCGAGCGCCTCGAGGAGCTGAACGAGGAGCTGGAGCAGCTCAACCTCGAGGCGCGCGAGCTAGAGGAGCGGATTGCGGAGAACGTGGTCGAGCTGCTGGAGCGCGTGTGAAGCCGATGCGACACTGGCCGAAGGTCCCGAATCTCGGAAGCGTATTTCGGAGATCTTTTCGATGGTCCACATGCTACGCCCAAGCCTTCGGAGAAAGGACCAATCTTTCTCGGGATTGGAAACATCACCGAAGACGGTCATCTTGATCTCGACGATCAAGACATATAGACGAAGACGACTTCGACAGTTGGACCAAACGCGTTGATTCCTGCAAGCTGGGGATATTGTCTTCACGTATGAGGCAACGCTGAACGCGCTATGCTATCATTCCCGACGGATTCCGGGCTGTCTGGGTCGCACGACTTGCGCTCATCAGGCCAAACCTCGCGAAGGTCGATACTCGTTTTCTGCATTATTCTTTCAATTCAGCAAGGACTGGCGAAGGACGATCACGTCGAACGTGCTCTCAGGCGCAACCGTAGACCGGATACCGCTCACCGCGCTTTCCGAAATTCGAGATCTTCCTTCCGCTGCTCGATCAGCAACGTCGAATTGCCTCGATCCTGTCGGCCTATGACGACCTGATCGAGAACAACACGCGGCGGATCGCGATCCTGGAGGAGATGGCGCGGGCGCTGTACCAGGAGTGGTTCGTCCACTTCCGCTTCCCCGGCCACGAGCACGTGCCGCTCGCCCCTTCCCCCCTCGGCCCGATCCCCGAGGGATGGGAGGTGGCACCGATCAAGAGAACCTACGCAGAGGCTATATGATGGTCCGCACGCTACTCCGCCCCCTTCTGATGAAGGACGAGCATTTCTGCGATTGGGAACATCACGGAGACAGGGCGACTTGAGTTGTCGAGGATTGCGATACATTTCGGAAGCGATTTTCCGCTATGGACGAAACGCGTCGTGCCACGGGCCGGCGATATCGTTGTTACTTATGAAGCGACTCTGAATCGGCTACGCTCTTATTCACGCAGGTTGCCGCGGGTGTCTACGTCGCAGATTGGCTCTGATCCGCCCCAAGAAACGTTACAATCTGTTTCTTTATGTCTCGTTTTTCAGTGATACACGGAGACATGTGATCGCCAGCAACATGCTGTCTGGATCGACTGTCGATCGCGATACCAATCGCGAAATTCCGAGGATTTCCGATTGTTGTTCCCGCCGAGCATATTGTTTTCCAGTTCGACGATAGTTTAAGCCCCATGGTCGCAACAGAGATCTGCTTCTGCGAACGAAGAATGCGAATCTGCGCATCCACGCGCGACCTGCTGCTGCCGAAGCTGATCTCGGGCGAGATCGATGTCTCGGCGCTATCCGAGGAGCCGATCGCGGAGGCGGCCGACTGATGAGCGCGGCGCTCGGCGCGTATGGCCTCGGCTTCTCCGAGGACGCGCTGGTCGAGCAGCCGGCGATCCAGCTTTTCCGGGCGCTCGGCTGGGAGGTGGGCGACGCGTTCGACCCGGTCTGGGGCCCGCGCGGCTCGCTTGCGCGCGAGAGCGACCATGAGGTCGTGCTGCTCGCGCGTCTGCGTCCGGCGCTGGAGCGGCTGAACCCGGGTCTGCCGGCCGACGCCCTGGAGGCCGCGATCGAGGAGCTGACCCGGGACCGCTCGACGCTTGCCGACGTCGCCGCCAACCAGGACGTCTACCGCCTGATCAAGGACGGGGTGAAGGTCAAGGCGCGGGACGAGCGCGGGCGCGAGGAGGATGTGACCGTCCGCGTGATCGACTGGCGCGACCCGGAAAACAACGACTTCTTCCTGGCCTCGCAGGTCTGGGTGCATGGCGAGATGTACCGGCGGCGGTGCGATCTCGTGGGGTTCGTCAACGGCCTGCCGCTGGTGCTGGTCGAGCTGAAGGCGTCGCACACGCGGCTGCAGGACGCCTACGACAAGAACCTTCGCGACTACCGGGACACGATCGCCGGGCTGTTCTGGTACAATGGCGTCGTCATCCTCTCGAACGGGCGCGAGAGCCGGATCGGCTCGTCCACGGCGGCCTTCGAGCATTTTGCCGAGTGGAAGCGGGTCGAGGACGAGGGCGAGGTTCCGGTGGGCTCGCTCGCGACCATGCTGCGGGGCACCTGCCGGCCGGACCGGCTGCTCGACATCGTCGAGAGCTTCACGGTGTTCGAGGAGGGCAAGGGCGGGCTGATCAAGAAGGTCGGCAAGAACCATCAGGTGCTGGGCGTCAACCGCTCGATCGAGGCGGTCAGAAAAATCCGGGAGAACCAGGGGCGGCTCGGGGTGTTCTGGCACACCCAGGGCTCGGGCAAGAGCCTCTCGATGCTGTTCTTCGCGCAGAAGGTGCTGCGGACGCTGCCCGGCAACTGGACCTTCGTGATCGTGACCGACCGGGACGAGCTGGACGATCAGATCTACAAGACGTTTGCCGCCTGCGGTGCGGTGACCGAGAAGCACGCGCAGGCGACCAGCGGCGCGCATCTGCGGCAGCTTCTGAGCGAGGACCACCGCTACGTCTTCACGCTGATCCAGAAGTTCGGGACGGCCAAGGGCGAGCGCTACCCCGAAGCTGTCCAGGCGCTCGGACATCATCGTGATGACCGACGAGGCGCACCGCAGCCAGTACGACACGCTGGCGCTGAACATGCGGGGCGCGTTGCCGAACGCCGCCTTCATCGGCTTCACGGGCACGCCCTTGATGGCCGGCGAGGAGAAGACGCGCGAGGTGTTCGGCGACTACGTCAGCATCTACAATTTCACCCAGAGCATCGAGGACGGGGCGACGGTCCCGCTCTACTACGAGAACCGGATACCCGAGCTGCAGCTGACCAACGAGAACCTGAACGAGGACATGGAGCGGCTGCTCGAGGACGCCGAGCTCGACGAGGCGCAGGAGGAGAAGCTCGAGCGGGAGTTCGGGCGCGAGTACCATCTGATCACGCGCGAGGAGCGGCTGGAGAAGGTCGCGGAGGACATCGTGCTGCACTTCCTCGGCCGCGGCTATCGCGGCAAGGCGATGGTCATCTGCATCGACAAGGCGACCGCGGTGCGGATGTACGACAAGGTGCAGAAGCACTGGGCGGCGCACCGGGCGAAGCTCGAGGCGAGCCTTGCGACCGCGAGCGAAGCCGAGCGGCAGGAGATCCAGCGCACGCTCAAGGAGATGGCCGAGACCGACATGGCGGTCGTGATCTCGTCGTCGCAGAACGAGATCGCCGACCTTCGGGCCAAGGGGCTCGACATCCGGCCGCACCGGCGGCGGATGCAGAAGGAGGACCTCGAGACCAGGTTCAAGGACGCGGACGATCCGCTCCGGATCGTGTTCCTCTGCGCCATGTGGATCACGGGCTTCGACGTGCCGGCCTGCTCGACGATCTATCTCGACAAGCCCATGCGCAACCACACGCTGATGCAGACGATCGCGCGGGCGAACCGGGTGGCGCGGGACAAGAACAACGGCCTGATCGTCGACTATGCGGGCGTGCTGCGCAGCCTGCAGCGGGCGCTTGCGATCTATGGCAAGCCGTCGCCCGGCGCGCCGGGCGAGGTCGACATGCCGATCCTGGACAAGGACGCGCTGGTCGAGCATCTGCGCGCGGCGATCGGCGAGGCGCTGGCCTTCTGCAAGGCGCACGAGGTCGACCCGGAGAGGGTCCTGGCGGCCGAGGGCCTCGACCGCGTGGCGCTGATCGGCGAGGCGGTCGAGCGGATCGTCACGAGCGATGAGGAGAAGCGGCGCTTCATCGCGCTCGCGAGCAAAGTCGCCAAGATCTTTCAGGCGATCAAGCCGGACCCGCGGGCGGGCGAGCTCGCGCCGGTGTGCGTCGTGCTCGCCTATATCGCCAAGGAGATCCGCTCGCTGATGCCGCCCGCCGACATCAGCGAGGTGATGCGGGCGATCGAGCAGCTGCTGGATGAGTCGGTCGCGACCGAGGGCTACGTCATCCAGGCCCAGGCCGCGCCGGGCGAGGATCGCCGGCTCGATCTGAGCGGGATCGATTTCGACGCCCTCCGGGCGCGCTTCGAGCAAGGACGCAAACGGACCGCAGCCGAGCGACTGCGCAGCCTGATCGAGGCGAAGCTGAAGCCCATGGTCGAGCGCAACCACGCGCGCATGGATTTCCTCGACAAGTTCCAGAAGATGATCGAGGCCTACAATGCGGGCAGCCAGAACATCGAGCAGTTCTTCGAGGAGCTGCTCAAGTTCGCGCAGAGCCTGACCGAGGAAGAGCAGCGCGGCATTGCTGAGGGACTGACCGAGGAAGAGCTGGCGCTGTTCGATCTGCTGACCAAGCCCGAGCCCAAGCTCACGAAGAAGGAGGAGGCCGACGTCAAGAGGGTGGTGCGCGAACTCTTGGAGGTGCTGAAGGCCGAGAAGCTCGTGCTCGACTGGCGCAAGCACCAGCGCTCCAAGGCGGTCGTGCGCGCCTTCATCGAGCAGGAGCTCGACAGCCTCCCTCCCGCTTATGGCGATGACCTCTGGCAACAGAAGTGCGAGCTTACCTTCCAGCACATCTTCGATGCCTATCCCGGCGAGGGCCGCAGCCTCTACGCCGCTTGATGGCAAGCTGCGCGGCAGCACGGGGCAAGAAGCTCGGGCAGGGCGGAAGATTTGGTCCGCTCGCGCACCGTGCCGTCGTCATCAATCGGCGCTGCATAACGGCCAGTGATCGAACCAAAAACCGGCCGGAAATTTCACAAGCTTACTCTTGACCGTCCAGGGAACGTCGGCCGCGGCCGGCGCGCGCGCACCACGGGCTTTGCCGCTCCCTCGACCCCACCCACTCACCTGTGCCACCATACCCCTCGCCATGGCCACCAAGCCCCAGACCCTCGCCCCCGGGGCGCTCGCCGAGCGCGAGCGGGTGTTGCGTATCCTGCGCGAGCGCGAACCGGAACTGCGGGCGCGGGGCGTGGCCCGCTTGAGCCTCTTCGGCTCGATGGCGCGCGCCGAGGCCGGGCCCGAGAGCGACATCGACCTGGTGGCCGAGATCGATCGGAGCGTCAAATTTTCGCTGATCGACCACGTTGGCCTGGAGCAGGACCTGGCCGATCTGTTGGGACGCGCCGTCGAGATCTCGACCGCGCCCTGGAAAATGCGTCCCCGCATGCGCGCGCGGGTCGAGGCTGACGCGATCGAGGTCTTTTGATGCCGTTCTTCGACCTCGCCGCGCGCCTCGAGGACATCCTCGCCGCCATCGATGATGTCGGCGCCTTCACCGCCGGCAAGTCCTTTGACGACTACATGGCCGAGACGATGTTGCGGCGCGCGGTCGAGCGCAGCATCGAGATCGTCTCGGAAGCCTCGCGGCATGTGCCTGACGACCTCAAGGCGGGACACCCACAGATCCCCTGGCGCAGGATCGCCGCCATCGGCAACGTGCTGCGCCACGGCTACAAGACGATCGACGATCACGAGATGTGGGACATCGTGGTCCGTGATCTGGCGCCCCTGAAGGCGGCGACCAAGCAGCTGCTGCAGGACGTGGAGCCGAAGGGAACCCCGTGATGGCCGGACCACGAAAGTCGAGCATCCGCCCTCGGCGGTAGCTCGGCGCCCGAGGCGTCCCTCCGCCGCCGCTATTTCCGCCCAACCGCGCGCCGGCCGTGCGCCAGGCGCTCGGCGACATAGGCCGCGAGCTTGGCACGGCGGTTGATCCGCAGCTTGTCGAACACCCGGCGCATATGGGTCGACACCGTGTGGTGGCTGATCTCGAGCACCTGGGCGATCTCCTTGTTCGACATGCCCCGACAGGTCAGGCGTGCGATCTCGAACTCGCGCGGGCTGAGCCCTTCGCCCGCCAGATCCCTGGCGGCGTCCGTGCGCTCGGGCAGCGGGGCTGCGTGCTCAAATGCGTCCGCTCTGCGGCTCCCGACGGCGGTCGCCATGGGTCTGCTTCCCTCCCAATTGGCGCTGCGCGGCGAGCTGCGTCGCCTTGATAATGGGTACGTGTCCTCAGGATAGCACTTTTGAGGCGAAATCGCCACCTCGGAGCGATACACCTGGAATTGACGTGAACCTCAGCGTCAGGCGCGCTGTGCCGCGCGGAACGGCAGGACGTTGGCGGCGGCAGGCCGGACGGAGCGCTGCAGGCCCAGCGACTCGGCGCTAGTCAGCCAGTCGTCGCAGGCGTCGACGATGTCCTCGAGGAAGGCCTCGAAGTCGATCCGCACGGTCGAGAGGATGTACGACTCGGCCAGCCAGCGCAGGATGTCGCGCCCGGCCGTGGCCATGCGGCTGCGCTGCGAGATGATCGGGGTCTCGGAGAGATGGCGTTTGAGGATGTCCTCGAGCGCGTCCCAGGCCGTGGGGGCGCCGAACAGGTTCTTGACGTCGGCCGAATCCAGGATCTCGAAGGCCGCTTCCAGCAGCGACATGACCTCGGTCCGCAGCACCGCGACGTGGCCGTAGGACACCTGCTTGAGGTTGTGGCGCAAATCGAGCCCGGCGCGGCGGACCACGGCCATCGAGCCAAAGGTCTCGCTGCGCCCGTCCGGCCGGATGACCTCGGAGACGCGCTTGTCCTGGAAGAACTGCGAGGCCTGGCGGTTGAAGTTGGCGAACAGGCCGTGGAACGGCTTGTTGGCCGCGGCGCCTTCCGGCGGCGAGGCGTGGGTGTAGCCGAACACCTTGCGATAGGCGGCGCGGCGGTCGCGCATCGTGTAGCGCAGGACCTGCTTGCGGTCGTACTGGTAGAGCTTGAACGCGCCTTCGCCGTCCCCGAGCCGGACCGAGCCCGCGCGGAACAGCTCCTGGAGCTTCAGCACCGCGCTGAAGACCCTGGACTGCTCCATCTGGTACAGATAGTAGAGGTCGGCGATCGCGTTGACGCGCTCGCGGGCGATCTGGTCGTCATAGGGCGGCACCGCCGGCGCGTAGCGCGCCTGCCCGAGCTTGCGCGCCGCCTCCCCGCCCAGGCCGACCAGGTTGAGGAGGCCGCCGTCGACCGGCGGGATCTTGCCCTCCTCGGTCTGCTCCACGAGGTCGTACATCTCGCGGACCTTCTGATTCAGCGCTTCCGCGAAGTTCGGGTCCTTGAGCAGCGCGGCGCGGTTGGTCTCGACCAGCCAGCTCCGATAGGCGGCGAGCTTGCCGAGCAGATCGTCGATCTCGCCCCAGCTCTTGTAATCGTCGCTCATGTCCTCGCTCCTGTGTCTCTCGCGGAAGGGTCAATCTTGGGCGAAGATGGTGGCGTGGCTCGACGCCCGGCGGCTACGCGCGCAGTTGGCGACGTCGTCGTAGAGCCGCCTCACGAGGGTCAGCGCGTCGTCGAGCCGGCGTGCCAGCTCGGCGATCTGGCGCAGGCCGAGCGCGTAGCGGTTCGGGTTGATGGTCGGGAAGCCGTCCTCGGCGAGGCCCTGCGCAGCCGGCGCCTCGCGGCGCGTACCGAGCAGGGCCGCGTGCTGCACGGCGAGGGTGTCGCGCAGCCAGCGCAGGTTGCGAATGTTGAGCGACTCCTCCAACAGCTCCGCCCGCCAGCCATTGGCCGCGCTCTCGATCCAGTCGAACAGGCGAGCGAGCTCGATCGAGCGCACGATCGGCGCCCCGTCCTCGCCGCGGCGCCCGTCGACGAAGGTGGCCTTGAGGTCGACATCGCTGACGCCGGCGCGCAAGAGCGCGCTGCGGGCGTCCGCCACCGCGGGCGGGATCGCCTCGACCTGTGCCCTGAGCCGCGCCAGGGTGGCACCCTGGGAGCGGTCGATCAGGTCGCCGATCAGATCGGCCAGCGAGGCCAGATGCTCGAAGATCGTGGTCGCCGCCTGCTCGTTGGCCTCGCGGCTCAGGAAGCCGACATCGCGGTCAAGATCGGCGCTCCGATCCTCGAACGGCCATGGATTTGAGTGCTGCGCGTGGCGCTCCAGCGAGCGGTTCAGGCGGTCGAAGCTGTCCGGCCTGGGCATGCCGATGCCGTACATCGCAATCAGCGTCGCGACTTCGCGGGCCACCCGCGCGACCAGCGTGTGGGCCCAGAAGCCGAACACGCCGGTTGGCGCCTGGAGCTCCCGCAGCAGCGCGTCGAGCGTGGTCTCGATATCGCCCTTGATCTCGGCGATCTCGTCCTCCGAGCAGGTGCAGATCTCGGGCTTGAGGGTGTGGACGGCGCGCAGGATCGCGGGCTTGAGGTTGGCCGCGGCCTCCGCGACGACCGCCTGCGCGCCTTGGACTTCGCCGCCGTCGAGGGGTGCGAGCGCACGAGCGCGCGCGGGGTGAAACACGAAGCGGGTGGTCTCGCCCTCCCGAGTGCGCAGGATCGCGCGCTCGAGGCCGAGCGCCAGCTTGCCGGCGAGCTTCGCCGGGCCGGCTCTCAGCGCGGTCTCGCTGGTCAGGCTCGGCAGGCCGATGCTGGCGTAGATCTGCTGCTCGAGCGCCGCGCCGAAACTGGCGGCCGGCGCAGCGGCGCCGCCGTAGCCCGCAGTCCCTGCGCCCTCCTGCAGTCGCGAGATCGCGTCGACGATCCGGTCGGCGCTGGCGTCGTCGGTCTGATCGGACATGATCGGGTCCTCCTCGGGGGCTGTAGGCGTGCCGGCGGCGGCGCGAGGCGGTTGGTCGGCCGGGTCCGCGGCGTCGGACGGGCTATCGATCAGCCCGGCCCCGGCGAGCGCGGCGGTGAGCGCTGTCCAGGCCGGACAGGCCTCCTCCCGCGCGATCCGCGCCTGCTCGGCGCGGCGCTTCAGGACCTCGTTGCTGAGGCGGCGCGACTCCGGCTCGACGTCTGCGCTCTGGACGGCGAGCGCGGCGAAGGTCTGGTCGAGATTGAATTGATGGTTGCCGCCCGGTGTGAGCAGCTCCGCGCCGGCGCGGATGCGGGCGAGAGCGTCCGCGACGCCCTGCGCCAGGGTCTCGTGATCGGACTCGGCCGCGAGCAGCTGCGCCAGATCGACGGCGCCGAGCCGGAACTCGTCGATCTCGCCCTCCTCTCTGAGGATGGTCTCGGCGAAGAAGTCCCGGCTGAAGCCGTTGCGGCTGTACTCCGGATCGGGGGCCAGCGTCGCCAGCGCATCGCTGCCCAGATAGCGCCGCACGCGCGCTTTCTGCCTGGCGTCGAGCGCGGCGGGGTCGACGGTCTCGGTGAAGCCCGAAGCGAGTTCGGCGAAGGCGTCCTCGGCCATCGCTTCGCGCAGCGCGTCGGACGCCGCGCGATAGCGCGCGATCGTCAGGGCGAACCGTTCGGCGGCCTCGCGGGCTTTGCGGAAGGGATCGGCGGCGGCCATCCTCACCTCCCGAGCAGCACGTTATAGAAGTTCCGGGCGATGCGCTCGGGCGGCGCGACGCGGCGCTCGAGCGCATCGCGCGCCGCGGCGATCAGGAACCGCTCCGGCACGATCCCGGGGTTGTCGCCGGCGGCGAGCCGGTCGGCCGCCTCCCGCACGATCGCCTCGTCCTGGGGCCGAAAGTGCACCACCTGCGCGAGCTGCCGGCCGCCATAGGCCTCGTGCGGCTGGAAGCAGAGCGCCGTTACCGTCTCCTTGACCGCGACCGGAAAGCTCTCGCGCAGGGGCGCCGGCAGCCGCTTGGCGACCTCGGCCGGATACAGCGCGAGCCAGGCGCGCTCGAATTCGTGGGCCTGCCTGGGGAAGCCGATCCGCCGCAACAGCTCGGTGCTGATGAGCGGCCGCAGCCAGGAGGTCGGATGCACCGCGCTCGGCGAGAACAGGGCGATCCGCTCCGGCGACTTGCCGACCACGTCGAGCAGCGAGCTGACAAAGGACGGGCCGATCAGCAGCACGCCGATCAGGTCGGCGTAGATCTCCTTGTGCCAGCGCATCCAGACGCGGATCGCCGGCACCGGAACGCTGGCCGCGCTCAGGCGCGCGCGAATGAGCTTCGGCGCGACGCCCCAGAGGTTCAGATCGTTCTGCAGGTTGTGCCCGATCTCGTGCGGCACCGCGCCGAGCGACCAGGGGTTGATCAGCCGGTGATTCGGCAGCTTGACCAGCGGAAACGGGTTCGGCTGCTTGCCGAGCCTGGTGAGCTTGACGCCACGACGATAGGTGGCCGGGCCGCGGCCGGACTCGACATAGGCCATCGGCGGCGGCGTCGGGATCGAGCGCGCGGCGCCTAAGCCCATGAAGCAGGCCTGGTAGCAGTCGAGCGCGATGCGGTCGATCGCGAGCAGCTGCTCGGCGAAGGGCCCGGTCCGCTGCTCGAACAGGTTGTGGTAGAACAGCCAGATCTTCTCGGTCAGCTGCGTGCGCGTCTGCGCCACGTCCTTGAGGCGCGCGAAGGTGCTGAGGCTGGCGCGCGACGGCCGCGCAGCGACCGCCCGGCCCGCGCGCTCGAGCCGGCCGAGCGCGGTGGTCTGGAGCTTGGAGACCTCGCCGAGCAGGGCGTTCACCGCCTGAACGTTCGGCAGCCGCGGAGCGGTCGGGCCGTCGCCGAACTCGGCCTGGTCGAAGCTGCGCACGGCCTCGGCGTGGCGCTTGGCGTTGACGATCTGCGAGCGGACATAGTGGCGAAGCTCGGCGAGCGCTCCGACCTGGACCGCGCCGGGCGCGGGCGGCGTGGCCGCCGCCCGCCGCCCGGGTTCCGCTCCGACCGCCACCGTCGCCATGGCCGCCGCTCCTGCCGCCGCGACACTCAGGCGTGGTGCCGGGCCAGACGCCGCATGGCGTGGGGGGCCGCGGCGACCGGCCGGCGCGCGGCGACCGGCGCCGGTGCGCCTTGGCGCGTGCGATGCCGGCGGGCACGCACCTGCGCCTGCCGCAGCGCCGCCGCCCGCGTCTGCGGATGGCGCGCGAGCTGGGACAGCACGCGGCCGAACAGCGTCAGCGCCACGCGCTGGGTGACCGGCCGGCGCGCCGCCGCCATGCGCATCAGCATCGCTGCGGTGCGGCGCAACGCCGTCGGCGCGAGCCGGGCCTGGACGCGGTAGCGCGGGTCGCGCTTGGACAGCATGACCAGGCGGTGGACCTGGCCGCGGAGAGCGGCGATGATCGGCCGCATGCGGGCCGCCGCGCGCATCACGCCGAAACTGCGGGAGACCATCTCGTCGGTCGCGATCAGCGCGTCCTCGCCTTCCGCCTCGACCGCCTCCTCGGCCAGCGCCTCCATGCGGTCGATGTCCTCGGCGGCGTATTCAGGCTCGAACGGATCGGCGTCCTCGAGGAGGGCGGCGGTGGCGGCAGCGGCGGCGCCGGCCCCGAGGAGGCCGCCCATGAGGCCGCCCGCGGCGCCGGAAACGCTGCGCACGTCGGCGTGGAGCTGGGAGTCCGGATTCAACACGTAATCGTAGTACCATTTCACCGGCTGGTATTTGGTCAATCCGGTGTAGTCGAGAGCTTCTCTTGCTGCCCAAGCGCCGGCATCGGAGGCGCCGGTCGCCATCGCGCTCCCGAGCTCCGCGCCGCCTCCAACAAGGGCGCCGACTAGCCCCCCCTCCTGATCCTCGAGATCGAAGTCGTCGAATTCATCAAAAGCGTCGGAGGCTTCCTGATCATAGAAGTCCAGGTTCGACATCGTCGTGCTCCGCTGTCTGGTGTGGCTGTCCCGTATGCATCGTCGGCGTGGCGGAACCCGATTGAGGCCCGCTGGGGCGCGGGTCAGGCGAAGCGCTCGGCCCGCTTGACCACCTTCATGTTGACCTTGCGCTTCTTCGCCTCGTGCTTGGCGATCGCTTTGGTCAGCTCGCGCGGATTCGAAAGCACGCGCATCGCGTGCTTCGCCATCACCCGCTTGGCGACCATCGGCGTCACCGGCTTGCCCGCAGCCGCCTTCTTGGCGAGCGTCGCGACGGTCTTCTTGGCAATGGTCGGCACCACCTTCACCAGCGGCTTGGTCGCCGGGTGGTTCTTCATCACCTTGGTGAGGCGCGCCGCGGCGGAGCTCAGCGTCGGCGAGACCGCCTTGACCTGCAGCGGCGCTTTGGAGGCGAGCGTGTTCGTGATCGCACCCGCGATGGCTACCGAGTCGATCGGTTTTGGCGCCTTGGCCGCCACATCGCACATGTACTCGGCGACGTCCTCGTCCTCGGCCTCGAAGTCCATGAAGTCTTCGGCGTTCATCTCGTCTTCGGAGTCGCTCTCGTCCTCGTAGTCGCCGTAGCCATCATAGCCCTCGAATCCGGCGAGCTCCTCGTCCTCGAGGCTGGCAGCGAAGGAGCCGACCTTGCCGCCAAGCATCGCGCCGGCTGGCCCGCCGAAAGCGCCGCCGATCGCCTGTCCTGCGATCGGGGCGAGTCTCTTGGCGATCGGGGCCAGCCTCTTGCCGGCCCGCTTGATCCCGCGCCACGCCTTCTTCAGAAAGCCGAACTCGTCGGCCTCGCCGTCGAAGCCGAGGAGCTCGGACTCGCCGAGGAAATCCTCCTGGTCGAAATCCTCGAAGCCCGAGAGTTCGTCGGCGTAGCCTTCGGCGGCGACCTCGTCCTCGAACAGATAATCCCGGTCCATGACGTCCTCCTGCTGAGCGTCGGCATCGCCCCGGCGCCGACCTGACGGGCAGGATCTGGCGGCCGCGTCAGCGTATGATGCGTCAAAGCCCGCCGCCGCGGCAGCCGCACGGATGCGTTAGCAAGGCTGCGCTAGGCCATTCATGCGACAGTCCCGGTCCAGCGGGTGGCTTGTCGCCTGCCTGCCGGGGCGCCATGCTTCGGGTCGTGCGCGGCTATCATGGGAGAGGTGCCGGCGGTGACCATGGATCCGGTGCTCGCCGACGACTGGCATCCGGTCGTGACCTGCGCGGAGCTCGACCGGCGCCGGCTGATCGGCGCGCGCGTCCTGGCTGAGGACATCGTGGTCTGGCGGGCCGGGGGGCAAGCACTCGCCTGGCAGGACCTGTGCGTCCATCGGGGCACGCGGCTCTCGCTTGGCCGGGTCGACGGCGGCACGCTGCAGTGCCCCTATCACGGCTGGGTCTACGGCACCGACGGGCAGTGCGTGCGCATCCCGGCGCGGCCCGACCTGCCGCCGCCGCCAAAGGCGCGCGTCAGGACCTACCGCGCGCTCGAGCGCTATGGCTTGGTGTGGGTCAGCCTCGGCACGCCGGCGCCGGAGGTGCCGCCGTTCCCGGAGTGGGCCGATGCCGGCTTCCGGAAGCTTCTGTGCGGCCCCTATGCGGTGGCGGCGAGCGGACCACGGATCGTCGAGAACTTTCTCGACGTCGCGCACTTCCCGTTCGTGCACGCGGGCATCCTCGGCACGCCGGAGCGGCCCGAGATCGCCGACTACGAGGCGGTGATCACCGATCGGGGCGTCGAGGCGCAGGGCGTGCGCGTCTGGCAGCCCGACCCGTACGGCACCGGCCGGGGCGACCGGGTGTCTTACACCTATCGCGTCCTGCGCCCGTTGACGGCGTACCTGCTCAAGGAATCGACCGGGCCGCGGTTCTCGATCCTGCTCGCGATCACGCCGCACGAGCCGGCGCGCAGCACGGCCTGGATGTGGATGGCGATGAACTACGGCCAGGATGTGCCCGCGGCCGAGCTGATCGCCTGGCAGGACCGGATCTTCGAGCAGGACCGCCCGATCGTTGAATCCCAGCGGCCGGAGCTGCTGCCGCTCGACCTCGCGGCCGAGCTCAACGTGCGCGCCGACCGCACGGCGGTGATGTACCGCCGCTGGCTGCAGCAATTGGGCGTGCGTTTCGGCACCGCCTGAGCATCGCTCATCCAGATCGCTGCGCCGGTTCGAGGCCGGATGCCGCCACGACGAAACCGTGCCGCGCAGTCTTCATCTTGGCGGCGCGGGCCTGCCGGCGGCGCAGAAGGGGCGCGGACCGCGTGCGAAGTCGAGACTTTCTGGACTTGGACTTGGCCCAAGCTGAACTTGGACTTGGCCCAAGTCGCGCGCGATCGGAGGACGTGAGCGAAGCGCCCCGGTCCGCCTGACCAGATTTCGCCGGCTGGGCTGTCGGCAGGTGGCCGTGGCCCACGGCCGCACGCGCTTCGGCCGCGGCCGGGTGGCGGGTGCGCGGGCGCAGGGCTACCTCAAGCTGCTCAATAGCCGCTGGCTCCAGGGCAGGCGCACGAAGACAAACGGTGGGGCGGGTCGAGTTCCGGCGGTCCTGGCCAATCATCCCGACCAGGGTTTCCACAGGTTATCCTGGGCAGCTCCAGCGCTCGATGCTAGGCTGATGGCATCGCGATGACTGGAGAAGTCCAGACTTGCCGTAAGTTCTGTCGGCGGTAGGGTCTGGTAGAGCGCTCTGCAACCCAGGCGGACGGCCGGCGAGTTCCGGCTGTTCTGGGTCCGGCGCATGGGAGGCAGGCCATGGACCTGGCTGGCGGGCTCATCGTGCTGATCGTGTTGTTGTTCTGCTATGCAGTCGACGCGAAGGGTCGGCTCAAGGCGGCACAGACCACGATCGCAGGACTGGAGACGACGCGCGACCGCCTGGCCGAGCTGGAGACGGAGCGCGCGGCGTTGCGATCTCAGGTCGCGAGATTGGGGGCCAAGCGTGACCCGCTGAACGCTGAGGCTGCTGCGCCGCATGCCACCACCTACGCGTTCGAAGGTCTGGCCGAGGGGACTGCCGACTTCGCCGACTGGCTGGGCGCGGCGCCGCTCGCGGCCCACCAGATCGCCGACGAGCTCGCGGCCGCGGAACGCGCGCGCGACGCGCTCGAGGCGGAGCGCGACCAGCTGGACAAGGACGTCGCCGCGCTCTGGGCCCACATCGATGGGCTCGAAGCGCGAGTCAAGGAGACCGCCGACGCGCTGGCGGCCACAGAGCAGGCGCGTGACGCGCTGGACACCGAGCGCGCACAGCTGAGGGCGGAGATCAGCGGACTGACGGCCGAGCGGGACCAGCTGACCGATCAGGTGGCCGCGCTGCAGGCCAACACCGATGCGCTCGAAGCCCGGGTCGAGGAGACTGCTGGCGAGCTCGCGGCCGCGGAGCGGGCGCGTGACCTGCTGGAGCGGCAGCTGGTGGGCGCCGGCAGCGAGATCGAGGCCCTCGAGGGCCGCAACGCCGGGCTCCAGGAGGTGCTGGCGGCAAGCCGGGAGGCGGGCGAGCGGTCGCAGGCCAGAGTGGAGGTGCTGATCGCGGAGCAGGACGCGCTCGCCGGCCAGCTCGCGGCTTTGCTGAGCAGCCACGCCGCGCTCCAGACCGAAGCGGCGGCGACCAGGGACCGGCTCGAGACGGCGCAGAGCACGGTTGCGGACCTGGAGACGGAGCGCGCGCAGCTCAGTGCTCAAATCGCCGGACTGGGGACCGAGCGGGACCGGCTGACCGATCAGGTCGTCGCGCTGCAGACCACCACGGATGCGCTCGAAGCTCGGGTGGAGGCGCTGACCGCGGAGCAGGACGCGCTCGCCAGCGAGCACGCGGCCTTGCAGAGCCGCCATGCAACGCTCCAGACCGAAGCGGCCGAGACCAGGGATCGGCTCGAGGCGGCGCAGGCCACGGTCGCGGAGATGGCGACCGAGGGCGACCGGCTGCGCGGGTCGGTGGCCGGGCTCGAGACCGAGCGCGCGCAGCTGAGCGCCCAGAGCGCGGGTTTGCTGACGGAACGGTCCCAGCTGAACGATCAGGTCGCGGGGCTGCAGACGAACAACGGTGTGCTCGAAGCTCGGATCGAGCAGGCCGCCGCTGCGGCCGCGGTGGCGGAGCGCGCCCGCGCCACGCTCGAGCAGCAGCTGGCCGGCGCCGGGCGTGAGATCGAGACCCTCGGGGGCCGCACCGCCGAGCTCCAGCAGGCCCTGGCGGCGAGCCAGGAGGCGAGTGCCCGCTCGCACGCCCGGGAAGAAGCGCTGACCGCGGAGCAGGACGCGCTCACGAGCCAACACGCGGCCTTGCAGAGCCACCATGCAACGCTCCAGACCGAAGCGGCCGAGACCAGGGATCGGCTCGAGGCGGCGCAGACCACGGTCGCGGAGCTGGAGCGCGAGCGCGACCGGCTGAGCGCTCAGATCGCGGGCCTGGGGACCGATCGCGGTGAGCTGAACGCTCAGATCGCCGCGCTGCAGGCCACCAACCATGGGCTCGAAGCTCGGGTCGAGGAGGCCGCGGCCGCGCGCGCCGCCGCCGAGCGCGAGCGTGACCTGCTGGAGCAGCAGCTGGCGAGCGCAGGACGAGAGATCGGGACGCTCGAGAACCGCAGCGCCGAACTCCAGCAGGCGCTGGCGGCGAGCCGGCAGGCAAGCATCCAGTCGCAGGCCCGGGTGGAGGCCCTGACCGCGGAGCAGGACGCGCTCGCCAGCCAGCACGCGGCTTTGCAGAGCCGCCACGGCGCGCTTCAGAGCGAAGCGGCCGAGACGAAGGCTCGGCTCGAGGCGGCGCAGACCACCATCGCGGGGCTGGAGACCGAGCGCGCGCAGTTGAGCGCTCAGATCGCAGGCCTTCGGACCGAGCGCGACCAGCTGACCGGTCAGATCGCTGCGCTGCGGGCCAGCAACGATGCGCTCGAAGCTCGGGTCGAAGAGGCCGCCAGCGCGCGCGCCACCCTCGAGCAGCAGCTGGCCGGCGCCGAGGGCGAGATCGGGACCCTCGAGGGCCGCACGGCCGAGTTGCAGCAGGCGCTGGCGGCGAGCCGGGAAGCGAGTACGCGGTCCCAGGCCAGGGTGGACGCGCTGACCGCCGAGCAGGCAGCACTCGCCGACCAGCACGCGGCCTTGCAGAGCCGCCACGGCGTGCTCCAGACCGAAGCGGCTGAGACGAAGGGTCAGCTCGAGGCGGCGCAGACCACCAGCGCAGAGCTGGCCGCGGAGCGCGCGCAGTTGAGCGCTCAGATCGCCGCGATGCAGGCCAGCAACGATGCCCTCGAAGGGCGGGTCGAGGCGACCGCCGGCGCGCTCGCGGGGGCGGAGCGTGCGCGTGATGCGCTCGAGCAGCAGTGGGCGCGCGCCGCGCGCGAGATCGAGGCCCTCGAGAGCCGCACCGCCGAGCTGCAGCAGGCGCTGGCGGCGAGCCGGGAGGCGGGCGCGCGGTGGCAGGCCAGGGTCGAGGAGCTGACCGCCGAGCAGGACGAGCTCGCCGGCCAACACGCGGCCTTGCAGAGCCGCCATGCCGCGTTCCAGACCGAAGCGGCTGAGGTGAAGGGTCGGCTCGAGACGGCGCAGACGACGGTCGCGGAGCTCGGGACGGAGCGTGACCGGCTGCGCGGGTCGGTGGCCGGGCTGGAGACCGAGCGCGCCCGGTTGAGCGCTCAGATCGCCGGACTAGGGTCCGAGCGCGACCAGCTGAACGATCAGATCGCCGCGCTGCAGTCCGCCAACGATGCGCTCGAAGCTCGGGTCGAGGCGACCGCCGGCATGCTCGCGGCCGGGGAGCGCGCCCGCGCCACGCTGGAGCAGCAGCTGGCCGGCGCCGAGCGCGACATCGGGACGCTCGAGGACCGCACGGCCGCCCTCCAGCAGGCGCTGGCGGCGAGCCGGGAGGCCTGCGCGCGCGCGCAGGCCAGAGTGGCGGCGCTGACCGCCGAGCAGGACGCGCTCGCCGGCCAGCTCGCGGCCCTGCAGAGCCGCCACGGTGTGCTCCAGACCGAGGCGGCTGAGACCAAGGGTCAGCTTGAGGCGGCGCAGACCACGATCGCGGGACTGGAAGCGGAGCGCGCGCAGTCGAGCGCTCAGATCGCGGACCTCGGGACCGAGCGCGACCAGCTGATCGGTCAGATCGCCGCGCTGCGGGCCACCAACGATGCCCTCGAAGGTCGGGTCGAGGCGGCTGCCGGCGCGCTCGCGGCCGCGGAGCGCGCGCGTGATGCGCTGGAGCAGCAGTTGGCGCGCGCCGAGAGCGACATCGAGGCCCTCGGTGGCCGCACCGCCGACCTCCAGCAGGCGCTGGCGGCGAGCCGGGAGGCGAGCGCGAGCGCGCAGGCCAGAGTGGCGGCGCTGACCGCCGAGCAGGACGCGTCCGCCGGCCAGCTCGCGGCCTTGCGCGCCGACCACGAGGCCTTCGAGAGCAAAGCCAAGGGTCTGCTCGAGGCGGCGCAGACGAAGATCGCGGGGCCTGGCGACCGAGCGCGACCGGCTGACCGATCAGGTGGCTGCGTTGCAGGCCAACGCCGAGGCGCTCGAAGATCGAGTCGAGGAAGCCGTGGGCGGGCTCGCGGTCGCGGAGCGCGCACGCGCCACGCTCGAGCAACGGTTGGCCCGCGCCGGCAGCGAGATCGAGACCCTCGAGGAGCGCAACGCCGACCTCCAGGAGGCGCTGGAGGCGAGCCATGAGGTGAGCGCGCGGTGGCAGGCCAAGGTCAAGGCGCTGATCGAGGAACAGGACGCGCTCGCCGACCAGTTCGCCGACTTGCAGAGCAGCCATGCCGCGCTCCAGACCGAAGCGGCCGAGAGCAGGGATCGGCTCGAGGCGGCGCAGACCACCGTCGCCGAGTTGGCCGCCGGGCTGAGCCATGCCGGGCAGCGGCTCCTGGAGGCGAGCCAGCAGGCGAGCGCGCGCTATCAGATCAGGGTGGGCACGCTCGCCGCGGAGGAGGATGCCCTCGCCGACCAGTGACCGCGGCGGGCACCAGCTTCAGGGCGGCGTGGCAAAGTCACACCTGGCCGCGCGCCTGAGGCTACTCCGCCGGCTGAGGCTCCGGCAGGTGGTCGTGGCCGGCTGGCTCGCGGGCTTTCGCCACTGCCGGGTGGCGGGTGCGGGCGAGCAGCGTGTAGGCGGTCGGCACCACGAACAGCGTGAACAGCGTGCCGAACGAGATGCCGCCGACGATCACCCAGCCGATCTGCGAGCGGCTCTCGGCGCCCGCCCCGGACGCGAGCGCCAGCGGGATCGCGCCCAGCACCATGGCGCCGGTGGTCATCAGGATTGGCCGCAGCCGCAGGCCGGCGGCCTCGATCACGGCCTCGAACTTGGTCCGCCCCTGCTCCTGCAGCTGGTTCGAGAACTCGACGATCAGGATGCCGTGCTTGGTGATCAGCCCGATCAGGGTGATCAGCCCGATCTGGCTGTAGACATTCAGCGTGTTGTGGGACAGGTGCAGGGCGATCAGGGCGCCGGTCATCGAGAGCGGCACGGTCAGCATGATGATCAGGGGGTCGACGAAGCTCTCGAACTGGGCTGATAGCACCAGGTAGATGAAGGCGAGCGCGAGGACGAAGGTGACATAGAGGCTGCTGGCGCTTTCCTTGAACTCGCGCGACTGGCCGGCGTAGTCGACCTGGGCCGAGGCGGGCAGCACCTTCTGGGCGGCACTGTCCAGGTAATCGAGCGCGTCGCCCAGTGTGTAGCCCGGGGCGATGGTCGCGGTCAGGGTCGCCGAGCGCAGCTTGTTGAAGTGGTTCAGCTCCTTGGGCGCCACCTCCTCGGTCACCTTGATGATGTTGCTCATCGGCACCATGACGCCGTGCGGGTTGCGGACGTAGATCGAGGACAGGTCGTCCGGGTTGCGCCGGTCGAGGTCGGCGATCTGCACGATCACGTCATACTGCTTGCCGTTGCGCTTGAAGCGGGTGACCTGGCGGCCGCCGAGCAGGGTCTCGAGCGTCCGCCCGACGGTATCGACCTCGAGGCCCATGGCGGCGACCTTGTCGCGGTCGAGGTCGATCCTGAGCTGCGGCTTGTTGAGCTTGAGGTCGCTGTCGAGATTGACCATGCCTGGGTACTGGCGGGCGGCCTCGAGGAGCTTGTCGACCATGATCTGCAGCTGTTCGTAGGGCTGCGACGTCTGGACCACGAACTGCACGGGCTTGTCGGTGAAGCGCTGGCCGAGCGAGGGCGGATTGACCGGGAACGCGAGCAGACCCGGGATGCCGAAGAACTTCGGCGCCAGCGAGGCCGAGATCGCCTGCTGCTTGCGATCCCGCTTCTCCCAGTCGACCAGGCGGGCGAAGGCGATCACCTGGCTGACCACCGGATAGCCCGCGACCACGAAATAGTGCTCGATCTCCGGTACCTGCTTGTAGATCGCCTCCATCTGCTTGGCGTAGTGATCGGTGAAGTCGAGGGTCGAGCCTTCGGGGGCGAGGCCGATGCCCATGAACACGCCGCGATCCTCGGTCGGCGCCAGCTCGGACTTGAGGGTGGTGAACAGGAAGTAGCTGGAGCCGGCGACCAGCAGGCCCGCCAGCACCACCAGCCAGCGCGCGCCGAGGGTCACGGCGAGGGCGCGCCGGTAGCCGCTGGTCAGGCCCACGATGCCGCGCTCGATCACCCGGTAGAAGATGTTGTGCTTCTCCTGGTGGCGCAGCATCTTGCTGCACATCATCGGCGACAGCGAGAGGGCGACGAAGCCGGAGACCAGCACCGCCCCGGCGAGCGACCAGGCGAACTCGGTGAACAGCTTGCCGGTGCGCCCCTGCATGAAGCCGATCGGCGCGTAGACCGAGGCGAGCGTCACGGTCATCGCCAGCACCGCGAAGCCGATCTCCTTGGAGCCGACCAGCGCCGCCTGGACCGGCTTCATGCCGGCCTCGACGTGGCGGTGGATGTTCTCGAGCATCACGATCGCGTCGTCGACCACGAGGCCGATCGCCAGGACCAGCGCCAGCAGGGTCAGCGTGTTGATGCTGAAGTTGCAGGCGTACATGAGCGCGAACGCGCCCACCAGGCTGACCGGGATGGTGACCAAGGGGATCAGGGTCGCGCGCCACGAGCGCAGGAAGAAGAAGATCACCAGCACGACCAGCACGATCGCCTCGCCGATGGTCTCGAACACGGCCTGGATCGAGTGGCTGATGAAGATCGAGCTGTTGTAGGCCATGTCGGTACGCATGCCCTCGGGCAGCTCTTGCTGGATGAGCGGCAGCTCCTTCTCGACCTCCTTGCCGATATCGAGCGGGTTGGCGGTGGCCTGCTTGACCACGCCCAGAGCGACGGCGCTGCGGCCGTTGTAACGGACGTTGACGCGGTGGTCGACCGGCCCGAGATCGGCATGGGCGACGTCGCCGAGCCGGACCGGATAGCCGCTGTCCTCGCGCAGGATGATGTCCTCGAACTGCTGCGGCGTCTTGAGGTCGGTCTGGCTGACGACCGTGAACTCGCGCGCCGAGCTCTCGATCCGGCCGGCCGGGATCTCGATGTTCTGGCGCGTGAGCGCGGTCTCGACGTCCTGCGGCGTCAGGTGGTAGGCGGCCAGGCGTGCGGCATCGAGCCAGATGCGCATGGCGTAGCGGCGCTCGCCGAAGATGCGCACATCCGCAACGCCGGGCAGATTCTGCAACCGGTCCTTGACGAAGCGGTCGGCGAAATCGGTCACCTCGAGGGCCGTGTGGCGATCGGACGAGAACGCCAGATAGAGGATCGGCTGGGCGTCGGCCTCGACCTTGGCGATCACCGGCTCGTCGATCTCGTCGGGCAGCAGGGAGCGCACCCGGCTGACCCGGTCGCGGACGTCGTTGGCGGCGGCGTCGGGGTCGCGGTCGAGTCGGAAGCGGATCGTGATCTGGCTTTTCTCCTGGCGGCTGATCGAGCTCATGTAGTCGATGCCCTCGATGCCGGACAGCGACTCCTCGAGGATCTGGGTGACCTGGCTTTCGATGATGTCCGAGGATGCGCCCTTGAAGTTGGTCTCGACCGTGACCACGGGCTCATCGATCTTCGGGTACTCGCGCACGGTCAGCCGGCCGTAGGCGATCAGGCCGACCAGTCCCACCACCAGCGACATCACGGTCGCCAGCACCGGCCGGCGGATCGAGAGATCGGACAGGACCACGGGCGTCAGGCCTCCGCTTTGGGCACCGGCTTGACCGCCGCGCCGTCTCTGATCTTGAGCTGACCGGCGGTCACCACCTCGTCATTGGGGGCGAGCCCCTCGACGATCTCGGCCATGCCGTTGCGGCGGATGCCGACCTTGACCTTGGTGAACGCGACCTTGCCGCCCTCCACCTTGAACACGAACTGCTCCTGGCCCTGCGGCACCAGCGCCTGCTCGGGCACCTGGATGGCGTCTTCGCGCTCGTTCAGGACCAGGCTGACCCGGGCGAACAGCCCCGGCCGCAGGCGCCGGTCCGAGTTGGGCAGGCGGGCGCGCAGCAAGATGCTGCGGCCGCTCTCGTCGATCAGCGGATCGATCGCATAGACCTCGCCGGTGAACTTCTCGCCAGCGAAGGCGTCGACCCCGAGATCGAGCTTCTGGCCCGGCTTGACCGCGCCGACGTAGACCTCGGCGACCCGGAAATCGACCTTGAGCGGATCGATCTGCTCGACGTTGACAATGTCCGTGCCGACGTCGACGAAGTCGCCGACCGACTCCTTGCGCAGTCCGACCACGCCATCGAACGGCGCCCTGATCACGGTCTTGTCGAGCCGCGCCTTGGCGAGCTCGAGCGAGGCCTGGTCGGCGCGCAGCTGGGAGATCGCCTCGTCACGCGCCTTGGTGGTCCCGACCTTGCGATTCAAGAGATCGATCGCGCGGTCGTAGTTGGACTGACTGAGCTCCAACGAGGCCTGGACCTGCTCGACCTGGGCGCGGTAGACGCTGTCGTCGAGCACCACCAGCGGCTGCCCCTGCTTGACGGGTTGGCCCTCCTGGAACTTGAACTCGGCGATCCGGCCGGCGATCTCCGGGCGGATGATCACGGATTCGTTGGAGCGCAGCGAGCCGACCGCGGTCAGGCGGCGCTGGATCGGCCCGACCGTGACCATCGCGGTCTCGACCGGGATCTCCATGTTGGCGTGCGCCGCCGGCTGGGCGGCGCCGCCGGCCGCCGGCAAGGCGTAGAAATACCACCAGGCGCCGCCGGCCGCGGCCAGCATGCACACAGCAACGATGATCTGGGCGAAGGCCTTCACGGCAGGCGTCCCGGCGCTCACTCCTCAGGCGCGCCCGCGGCACACCCTGGGTGCCCCGAACTCGAGGCGGTTATCGTGGCAATCCTGGAGCGGCCCGATGCCGTCGGTACCCTCGCCCAGGATGCTTAGCAAATCTAGGCCCGCAGGGCGATCACGACAATAGGCGCGGCCTGCGCCCGCGCGCCGCGTCCAGTCTGCTAGAGCGTCACCGACAGGCCGCCGTCGACCACCAGGACGTGGCCGTTGACGTAGGCGCCGGCTTTGGCGGCCAGGAAGACCACGGCGCCGCCGATCTCCTCGGGTCGGGCCCAGCGGCCGAGCGGGGTGCGGTGCTCGACCCAGGCGGTGAACGCCTGGTCCGCGAGCAGGGCGGTGTTCATCTCGGTGGCGAAGTACCCGGGTGCGATGGCGTTGACCGTGATCCCGCGCGGTCCGAGCTCGGCCGCCATCGAGCGGGTGAGCGCATGCAGCCCGGCTTTGGCGGCGACATAGGCATGCACGGTCGGCCGGGCGAGGATGGCGACCACCGAGCCCGTGCTGATGATCCGGCCCGAGCCCTGGTGCAGCATCACCCTGGCCGCCTCGCGGGCGCTCCTGAAGCAGGCCGAGAGATTGGCCGCGATGACCCGCTCCCAGTCGGCGTCCGCCCATTCGGTGAGCGGCACGCGGTGCTGGATGCCGGCGTTGTTGACCAGCACATCCAGCCGGCCATGGCGGTCGGCTAGGTCCTGGATCGCGGCGGCGGTAGCGGGGCCGTCGGTGACGTCGAAGGCCATCGCCTCCGCCCGGTAGCCGCGTTGCCGGAGGCCCTCGGCGCGGCTCTCCAGGGTCGCCGGATCGCGCCCGTTGAGGATCACGAGCGCGCCGTGCTCGGCGAGCGCCTCGGCCATGGCGAAGCCCAGGCCGCGCGAGCTGCCGGTGATCAGGGCGACCTGGCCGTCGAGCGAGAACAGCTCCGACATCGTTGTCTCCAACTGTGCGCCCGAGGTCATCGCGGCGCTTTACAACCGTGCGTGCTTGGGAAACATACATGGCCCATGTCGATCGAACGCGACAGCATCCATTTCCGCATCCTCGAGCGCCTGTGCGCGATGCCGAAGCCGGTGCGCGGCATCTCGGGCGCCATGCTCGACCGGCACTTCGACGCCGCCTGGGCGGTCGAGGAGCTGGCTGCGGCCGGCCTGATCGTGGCGCGCGGCTGGGCCAACGGGCCGGGTGCGGTCTGGATCCCGACCGCGGCCGGCAGCGCGCTCTGGGGGGAGCTCACCGAGGGCGGCCGCGAGCCGCCGCCGTTCCAGCCGGTCAGAACGCCGGCAAATTCAGCCCCCCGTCGACGTACACCACCTGACCGACGCTGAACGGCAGGCCGCCCGCAGCCAGCGTCGCGACCGTCCGGCCGACGTCCTCCGCCTCGCCCCAGCGGGCGATGTGGCTGAGCCCGCCCGCGATCGCCTGCTCGTAGCGCTCGGCCACGGGCGCGGTCATGGCGGTCCGGATGACACCCGGGCGGACCTCGTAGACGCCGATGCCGTGGCCGGCCAGGCGGAGCGCGAACAGCCGGGTCAGCATCGAGGCGCCGGCCTTGGAGATGCAGTATTCGCCGCGGCTGAGCGAGACGATCTCGGCGTTGACCGAGGTGATGGTGACGATCGAGCGCGGCGGTGCGCCGGCGGCCGGCGGCACCCTCAGCATGCGGCGCGCGATCTCCTGGGTGAGAAAGAACGGGGCGCGCAGGTTGACGCTCAGGCAACGATCGTAGCTCGCGACCGAGACCTCGAGCAGGTCGCCGCGCGAGAGCACCGTAATGCCGGCGTTGTTGACCAGGCAGTCGAGCCTGCCGAAGGCCTCGAAGACGTCGTCGACCAGCTGCGCCTGGCCGCCGAGATCGGCGATGTCGGCGACCAGGAAGGCGCCGTGGCCGCCGCGTTCGCCGATGCCGGCCAGCGTCTCGTCGGCGTCGGCGTCGCGTTCGAGGTCGACCAGCACCAGATCGAAGCCCGCCTCGGCGAGCGCCAGGGCGCAGGCCCGCCCGATGCCGCGCCGGCCGCCGGTCACCAGGGCGACCGGGCGGGTCGCGACGCCGGTCATCGCGAGCTCCAGCTGGGCGAGCTCCAGCTGGGCGAGCTCCAGCTGGGCCGGCTCCGGCCGGGTCGGCTCACGAGCGCAGGCATGGCAGCACCAGCTGCTCGATCCAGTTGCGGACCTCGGCCAGCCGGATGTCCTCGTTCATGACGTCCTCGTCGATGCCGAGCAGCCAGGCGAGGTCCTTGCGGCCCGGGTCCTGGTGCAGCGCCTCGAGCTGGCCGATGAAGCTGTCGGCGGCGTCGAGGTCCCGGAAGAAGCCGAGGTTGGTGAGCTTCTGGCGCCGGCAGTGGCAGAGTCGGGCGAGCTCGTGGAGGTCGTATTCGGGGTGGTATTGCAGGCCCCAGAAGCTGCCGCCTCGATGGGTGACCGCGACCGCCTGGACGTGGGTGTAGCGGTTGGTCGCGAGCAGGACCCCAGAGGGCGGCAGGTGGGTCACCTCGTCGTCGTGGCTGATGAAGCCGTCGAACACCGACTTCTTGCCGATGTAGAGCGGGTGGGCGCGGCCCTCGGGCGTGAGCGTGATCTTGCGCGCGAGGCCCATCTCGCGGCCCCTGGGGTTGGCGGCGCACTGGCCGCCGGCCGCGACCACGGCGATCTGCGCCGCCCAGCAGCTGCCGAAGCTCGGCAGGCGCGCGGTGTAGGCGGCGTTCGCGAGCTCGATCTGCGGCCGCACCCGCGGATCGTCCTTGAAGATCGTGAGGCTCGAGCCGGTCCAGGCGATGCCGTCGTACTGCGCGATCGCGGCCCCGGCCGGCAGCTGCGCGTCCGGGTCGGCCGGATAGAGGATCTCGACCGCGGCGCCGGGTGCACACTTGCGCAGCATCCGGTCGTAGAGCTCGCCCGCGGTGCTGGCGCCGCCCGCGCGCAGGTCCTCGCGGCCCTCGCGCGCATAGCCGTCGACGACCAGAAAGCGCGGGCGGCCGGACATCTGGCGCACCTCCCCTACCCCGCCGCCGCCTATCCCGCGGCGGCCAGGCGCTCGATCACCGCCGGCAGGTCGGCGTGGCGCGCGCAGACCGCATCCGCCGTGGTGCCGGCCAGATCGTCGGCGCGCGCCGCGGTGAACAGCACCGCCTTGGCGCCGAGCGCATGCGGGCCCTTGACGTCGTTGTGCTCGCGATCGCCGACGTGGACGATCTCGTGCAGCCCGACGCCGAGTGCTGTCGCTGCCGCCTCGAACATGGCGCGATGGGGCTTGGCGTGCCCGACCTCGTCGGAGAAGGCGAAGCCGCCGAAGTACCTCGCGAGGTCGTAGCGCTCGAGCAGCAGGCGCAGATTGACGCCGGGCGTGACGATCGCATCCGAGACCACGGCCAGGCGGTAGTGCCGAGCGAGCTCGGCCAGGGCGGCCGCGATGCCGGCGACCGGGTCGGGCGGGATCTCGACCTCCATCCGGCCGGTCGCCGCGATCACTGGTGCGAGCGTGGCGGCCGGCAGGCTGCGGCCGAGGCCGTTCAGGACCACCCGCAGGCGCTGCTCGATGGTCCAGTTGATGTGCAGCTCCTTCCAGACCAGGTTGAAGCCGGCATCGGCGGTGTCGTAAGCAAGCGTCACCCGCTCGAGCGGGGTCGGCGCCTCGGCCTCGAGCGCCTGCCAGAGCAGATGGCGACGCTCGTCGCGCTTGCTGCGCAGGCCGCGCGCGGCGCGCTTGGGCTCGTCCGAATCGTCGTGGACGATCGTATCCCAGAGATCGAAGGTCACCGCCCTGATGGTCATCGTCCGGACCGTTGCCGTCACTGTCGAGCAGGGGCGCCCATATCATCGTCGGGCGCGCCTTGTCGAGCCCGCCCGGCCGGTTTCGCCCGCCGCCCGGCGCTCAGAATATCGTGACTTCCACAAACCGCTGCCGCTACTACTCGGATCGCGGGCGTCGGGGCGCCCGCCCCGGGAGGATCGCGCTTTGAGAGCCACGCTGCGCTACGGCGCCATCGCGCAAGGTCTGCACTGGCTGATCGCGGCGCTGATCCTTTGGATGTTCGGGCTCGGCTGGTACATGGTCCGCCTGCCGCTCAGCCAGCAGAAG
Organism: uncultured Alphaproteobacteria bacterium; assembly: GCA_963753685.1. GTDB lineage: Bacteria > Pseudomonadota > Alphaproteobacteria > Geminicoccales > Geminicoccaceae > DATAOG01. The sequence continues at coordinate 472,995 of CAVWDE010000021.1, read as the reverse complement.
TTCGATCTCTATCAGCTGCACAAGTGGATCGGCGTCACGATCTTCGGCCTGGCGGCGCTGCGCCTTCTGTGGCGCCTCACCCATCCCGCCCCGCCGCTGCCGCCGGCCATGCCGGCCTGGGAGCGGAGCGTGGCCAGGCTGTCGCACGGCTTGTTGTATGCGCTGCTGTTCGTTCAACCGGTGATCGGGTTCCTGCAATCCAACGCCGCCAACTTCCCGGTCGTGCTCTGGGGCGTGCTGCCGCTGCCGGCGCTGATCGGCCCCGACGAGCCGCTGAGCGACACCTTGCTGCAGGTGCACCACGTCAACGCCTTCGTGTTCATGGCCCTGGTGCTGCTGCACGTCGGGGCGGCGTTGCGCCATCATTTCCTGCTCAAGGACGATGTGCTCCGCCGGATGCTGCCCGCGGCGCGCGGCCGGCATTGACCCCTCTCCCCTCCGGACCCAGGGACAACGCCCATGCACCTCCTTCAGAGATGCCTGCCGCTCGCGCTCGCCGGCCTGCTTGTCAGCCTCCAGAGCGCGCTTGCCCAGGTCTGGACCGTCGAGGACGGCAGCCAGATCCGGTTCACCGCGCTGCAGCAGGGCAGCCCGGTCGAGGGCCGGTTCGACCGCTTCACCGCCGACATCACCTTCGATCCGAAGAGCCTCGGCAAGAGCCTGGTCGACGTGCAGATCGACACCACCAGCATCGACACCGGCCACAAGGACCGCGACACGACGTTGCGCTCGTCCGCCTTCTTCGACGTCCAGCGCTGGCCGATGGCGCGCTTCCGGAGCCTGCAGCTGAGCCATCACAAGGGGGACGCCTATGAGGCCAAGGCCGAGCTCACGATCCGCGACGTGACCAAGGACGTGGTGCTGCCGTTCACGCTCACGATCGGCGCCGACCCGGGCAAGCCGGACCGGTTGCTGGCCGAGGCCAAGGGCGAGCTCACGATCTCGCGCCTCGACTATGGGGTCGGCCAGGGCGACTGGGCCTCGACCAAGACGGTCGGCGCGCCGGTCGTGATCCACCTCGACATCCGGGCGTCGCGCCCGCGCTGAGCCGGCCTTAACCCATCGTTAACGATCGCCCGCTAACGTGATCTTCGGAGGGTCCATGGGACCGTGGGACTCCGTGCCCGGCCCAAGGCCCGAAGGGCAAGTGATCGGCGCGGGCGGGTCGGAGCCGAACCGGGAGTTTGCCGGGATACAGGGGAACGGGGGGCGACTGGGAACTGGCGTCTGGCCTGCTGAAAGGACGGCTGCGCTGCGGGAACCGTGGGCTGCTCTACGGGGAATCGACGGCCGCCCCGCGGAAGATCGATCATTGGCTGTGGGAGCCGGGGATTACCCTCCGGGAAATGGCGGGCGGCCCGGCTGGCGGACGGCGCTCGCCGGTCAGGGGAGAAGCAGCGGGACCGAGCTGAGGCGGGCAACCGTCAGGGCGAGGCCGAGCGGCACCAGGCAGCCGATTGGGAACATGAGGCGCTCGAGCCAGAGGTAGCGGTGTGAGGCAAGCCGTCTCGCCAACCGGTCGGCGGCGAAATGGCGGGCGACCCGGCTGGCGGATGGCGCTTCCCGGTCAGGGGAGAAGCAGCGGGCCCGAGCTGAGCCGGGCGACCGTCAGGGCGAGGCCGAGCGGCACCAGACAGCCGAGCGCGAACAGGAGGCGCTCGAGCCAGAGATAGCGGCGCGAGGCGAGCCGTCTCGCCAACCGGTCGGCGGCGAACACCAGCGTCAGGAGCAGGAGTGCTATCCGGCTGGCGCCGCCGGACAGGGCCAGCGTTCCGGCGAGCGCCAGGGCGGTTCCGGTCGGGCCGACCAGGCTGCCGTTGGTGAGCGCGAGCGAGCGTCCGGCGAGCAGCACGCCCGCAAGCGAGGCCGCAAGCGCCAACGCGAGCTCGGCCAGCGCCAGCGTGTGCCCGAAGTCGGCGAGTGCGGCCAGGCCCAGCACCGCGCCCAGCAGCATCAGGGCACGCCTGGGATTCTTCTGGCGGGCGCCTGCCAGCGGCCCGATCATGGCGGCGCCGAACAGGGCGAGCACCGCCGCGATCGCGAGGGTCGGCGCGCCAAGCGGCACGCGCGCCGCGAGCCAGACCACGATCGCGACCGGCCAGGCGAGCAGCGCCATCTGCAAAGCGTCGGCAAAACGGGGCAGCAGCGGCAGCACGAGCCCGAGCAGCACGCCGAACGCGGCCACATAGGCGACCTTCTCCCGCGCCAGCACTGGCGGCCAGGCCGGCAGGCCGACCAGCGCCCCATAGGCGGCCAGAAAACCGAGCGTCTGAGCCAGGCCCAGCAGCGGCACGCTGCGCCGGCTGCCGAGCCAGAGCGCGGCCGCCGCCGTGAGCGCCGCCGCGAGGCCGAAGGGCAGCAGCAATGGCCCAACCAGGAGCCGGGTCACGCCCTCGGGCATCGGCCCGCACCCCCCGCCGCCTGTGTCCGCCCCGTGATGCGCCCGGCCGGGTCGCGATCTGCGCTCGTTAGCACGTCCTTATCTCAGATCGCCGATACTCACGCCCCGGCGCCACCGAGGATGGCGCGACCGAGGATGAGGCTGATCGATCGCCATGCTCGCATGGGCATTGCGTTATCTCACGGTCGCCGTCGTGGTCGGCATCGGTTTCGCCGTGCTCCGCGACAGCGACTGGCTGCCGCACCCGGGCGCGTCACCCGCGTCGCAACCCAGCATAGCAGGCGATGCGCGCGATGCCACGCCCGCGAGCAATGCCTGGCAGTACGTGGTCGAGGCCGGGCCGCAGGGGCACTTCGTGCTCGAGGCGATGGTCGACGGCGTGCCGATCACCTTCCTGCTCGACACCGGCGCCTCGGAGATCGTGCTGACCATGGCCGACGCCCGGCGGCTCGGGCTCGACCCGCGCCGTCTCGAGTTCAGCCAGCGCTTCGGGACCGCCAATGGCGAGGTCCAAGGCGCCCCGGTGCGGCTGCGCGAGGTGCGGGTCGGCCAGTTCAGCCTCTACGACCTCGACGCCTCGGTCAACGCGGCGCCGCTCCCGATCTCCCTGCTCGGCATGAGCTTTCTCAACCGGCTGCACGGCTACCGGGTCGAGGATCGGCGCCTGATCCTCGAGTGGTAGTAAGCCTGCCCGGCACTCAGCGCGGAGTCGCGTTGGCGGGCGGCGGCGCCTCCTGGTTCCCGGAAGCCTGCTTCGCCCGCTCGGCCTGGTCCGCGAGCTTGCCGGCCCCGCGGTCGACCGACTGCGCAGCCTTCTCGGCCCCGGTCGCGACCAGGGCGGTCAGGTTCGCGAACGCGCCGCGCGCCTGGTCCGACAGGCTCGGATTGTAGGACACCGCCAGCGCGCCCAGGAAGATGCCGAGAATCAGGCCCAGAAGAAACCTAGCCATGATCGTTACTCCTCGCCGCCCCGGTCGGCCGGATCATTAACGGCCGGTGGCGCGAAGAGTTTCACAGGCCGTCAGAGGGGTCCGCGCCAATTCGCCTCCCGTCGCTGTGGTTGCCGGACCCGCGCGACGGATGTAGCTTCTGGCGCGAGCAGGAGTGAGCTTGGGGGGATCTGGCGATGGACATGACCGGCGAGTACCGCATCCCGGCGCCGCGCGAGAAGGTCTGGGCGGCGTTGAACGATCCCGAGATGCTCAAAGGCGCGCTGCCCGGCTGCGAGTCCCTGGAGAAGGTCTCGGACCACGAGTTTGCCGCAACCGTGGTCGCCAAGGTCGGTCCGGTGAAGGCGAAGTTCAACGGCAACGTCACCTTGTCCAACCTCAACCCGCCGGAGAGCTATACCATCGCGGGCGAAGGCAAGGGTGGTGCCGCCGGTTTCGCCAAGGGCGGCGCCGAGGTCCATCTGACCGAGGACGGCGGGGTCACGATCCTGCGCTACACCGCCAAGGCGGACGTCGGCGGCAAGCTCGCGCAGCTCGGCTCGCGCCTGATCGACGGCACCGCCAAGAAGCTGGCGGACGAGTTCTTCGACAACTTCCGCCAGCAGCTGACGCCGGCCGCGCCCGAACCGGTGTCCGCTCCGGCGCCGCTGCCGGAGCCGGAACCCGAGGCGGGCGGCGGGCTTGCGGAGCTGGCGCAAAACAAGTTCGTGTGGGCGGCAGGCGTGATCGTGGTGCTGATGATCCTGGCGCTCCTGTTCCGCTGAGCGCGCGCAGACCGCCTGCCCGACCGTCGCCGGTCGCAAGCCCGTTGACGGCGCTCTGCCGCTTCTCATAGCTTCAGTGGCGCGTTCCGGTTCTGCGAGGCGCCGGGCCGAAGGTGCAGACCGGCGCGGACCGGGTGGCAGGCGCCGCCAAGGGTCGCGCAACCAATGTCAGGGGGAGAAGCTTCGATGGCCAGCGTTTCCATGACCGTGAACGGCCAGGCAGTCACGCGCACGGTCGAGCCGCGCAGGCTGCTGGTCGAGCTGTTGCGCCAGGATCTCGATCTGACCGGCACCCACGTCGGCTGCGACACGAGCCAATGCGGCGCTTGCGTCGTGCATGTCAACGGCCGCTCGGTCAAATCCTGCACGATGTTGGCGCTGCAGGCCGACGGCGCCGAGATCACGACCGTCGAGGGGCTGGCCAAGAACGGCGAACTGCACCCGATGCAGGCGGCCTTCCGCGAGCACCACGGCCTGCAATGCGGCTTCTGCACGCCGGGCATGATCATGAGCGCGATCGACCTCGTGCAGACCAAGCCTGATGCCTCGGAAGCGGAGATCCGCACCTGGCTCGAGGGCAACATCTGCCGCTGCACCGGCTATCACAACATCGTCAAGGCGATCCAGGCGGCCGCCGCCGCGATGAGGAGCTGAGGCCATGGCAACCGACGGCATCGGCGCCTCGGTCAGGCGCAAGGAGGACCACCGCTTCATCACCGGCGCCGGGTCCTACACCGACGACATCGACCGGCCGGGCCAGACGTACGCGTACTTCGTGCGCTCGCCCCACGCCCACGCCAAGATCAACGGCATCGACAAGAGCCAGGCGGCGGCAGCACCTGGCGTGCTCGCGGTCCTCACTGGCGACGACGTCAAGGCGTCCGGGTGGGGCGGGCTGATCTGCGGCTGGATGATCCACTCGCGCGACGGCAGCCCGATGAAGGCCGGCCCGCACCCGATCCTGGCCCAGGGCAAGGCGCGCTACGTCGGCGATCACGTCGCCATGGTGGTCGCCCTGACCTACCCGCAGGCCAAGGACGCGGCCGAGCTGATCGCGGTCGACTACGAGGTGCTGCCGGCCTGCGTCGCGACCGCGGACGCCCGCGCGCAGGGCCAGCCGCTGGTCCACGACGAGATCCCGCGCAACACGGTCTACGAGTGGGAGCTCGGCGACCAGGCGGCAGTCGACCAGGCGCTCGCCAGCGCCGCCCACGTCACCAAGGTCGATCTGCGCAACAACCGGCTGATCCCGAACGCGATCGAGCCGCGCGCCGCGCTCGCCGAGTACGAGCGCGGCTCGGAGGGCTTCACGCTCTGGACCACGAGCCAGAACCCGCATGTCGCGCGCCTGGTGATCGCGGCGTTCGTCGGGCGTCGCGCCCGAGCACAAGCTGCGGGTGATCGCGCCCGACGTCGGCGGCGGCTTCGGCTCCAAGATCTTCATCTACGCCGAGGAGTGCGCCTGCCTGCTGGCGGCCAAGCTCCTGCACCGGCCGGTCAAGTGGACCGCCGAGCGCTCGGAGAGCTTTCTGTCCGACGCCCACGGCCGCGATCACGTGACCCATGGCGAGCTCGCGATGGATGCCGACGGCAACTTCACCGCGCTGAAGGTCCATACGACGGCCAATCTGGGCGCCTATCTGTCGACCTTCGCGTCCTCCGTGCCGACTTACCTGTACGCGACGCTGCTCGCCGGCCAGTACAAGACGCCGGCGATCTATTGCGCGGTCGATGCGGTCTACACCAACACCGCCCCGGTCGACGCCTACCGCGGCGCCGGCCGGCCCGAGGCGACCTTCCTGCTCGAGACGATCGTCGAGACAGCGGCGCGCGAGACCGGCCGCGATCCGGCCGAGCTCCGGCGCAAGAACTTCATCCCCAAGGACGCCTTCCCCTATCAGACGCCGGTGGCGCTGCAGTACGACATCGGCGACTACGAGGCGTCGCTCAGCAAGGCGCTGCAGCTCGCCGACTACAACAACTTCGCGAGCCGTCGGACGGCTTCCGAGGCCAAGGGCAAGCTCCGGGGCGTGGGGCTCTCCTGCTACATCGAGGCCTGCGGCATCGCGCCCTCGGCCGTGGTCGGCTCGCTGGGGTGCGGCGTAGGCTTGTGGGAGAGCGCCAAAGTCCGCTTCGCCACCACCGGCGTCGTTCAGGTGTTCACCGGCACCCACAGCCACGGTCAGGGCCATGAGACGGCCTTCGCCCAGCTGATCGCGGACAAGCTCGGCGTGCCGATCGGCAACGTCGAGGTGATCCACGGCGACACCGACAAGACGCCGGTCGGCATGGGCACCTATGGCTCGCGCTCGATGGCGGTCGGCGGCCAGGCGATCGTCAACGCCGCCGAGAAGATCATCGCCAAGGGCAAGAAGATCGCGGCCCATCTGCTCGAGGCCTCCGAGGCCGACATCGACTTCAAGGACGGCAGCTTCACGGTCAAGGGCACCGATCGGGCGAAGAGCATCGGCGAGGTCGTGTTCGCGGCCTACGTGCCGTTCAACTATCCGCCGGGCCTGGAGCCGGGCATGGAGGAGACGGCGTTCTACGATCCCGCCAACTTCACCTATCCGGCCGGCGCCTACGTCTGCGAGGTCGAGGTCGATCCCGACACCGGGGTGGTCCAGGTCGACCGGTTCACCGCGGTCGACGACTTCGGCCGGGTGATCAACCCGATGATCGTCGAGGGTCAGGTTCACGGCGGCCTGGTCCAGGGGATCGGCCAGGCGCTGGTCGAGGACTGCGTCTACGACGACAGCGGCCAGCTGCTGTCGGCGTCCTACATGGACTACTGCATGCCCAAGGCGGACATCGTGCCGAGCTTCCAGGTCGCGCTGACCGAGACGCCGTGCACCCACAACACGCTGGGCGTCAAGGGCTGCGGCGAGGCGGGCGCGATCGGGGCGCCGCCGGCGGTGATGAATGCGGTCACCGACGCGATCGGGGTCCGCGTCTCGATGCCGGCGACCCCGGAGAAGGTCTGGCGGGCCCTTCAGGACAAGCAGATGCCGCAGGCGGCCGAATAGGGAGGCGACCATGTACGCGTTTGAATACCATCGTCCGACGACGCTTGCCGAAGCGGTCTCGCTGATCAAGGGGGCGAGCGATGGCAAGCTCCTGGCCGGCGGCCACACGCTCTTGCCGACCCTCAAGCAGCGCCTCGCCCAGCCCTCCGATCTGGTCGATCTGGGCGCGATCGCCGAGCTCAAGGGCATCCGGCAGGAGGGTGACCGGCTGGTGATCGGGGCCATGACCACCCACGCCGAGGTGGCGGCATCGGAGGTCGTGCGCGGGGCGATCCCGGCGCTCGCCAGCCTCGCGGACCACATCGGCGATGCCCAGGTGCGCAATCGCGGCACGATCGGCGGCTCGATCGCCAACAACGATCCGGCCGCCGACTATCCGGCCGCGGTGGTCGGGCTGAACGCCACGGTCAAGACCAACAAACGCGAGATCGCGGCCGACGATTTCTCCACCGGGATGTTCGACACTGCGCTCGACGACGACGAGATCGTGGTGTCGGTCGCCTTTCCCAAGCCGACCCGGGCCGGCTACATGAAGTTCCCGAACCCGGCCAGCCGCTACGCGATCGTCGGCGTGATGGTGGCCCAGACCGGCGGCCAAACCCGGGTGGCGGTGACCGGCGCGGCGCCTTCGGTGTTCCGGCTTGCCGACGCCGAGCGCGCGCTCGGCAGCAACTTCTCGGCCGCCGCCCTGGACGGCCTGAGCGTGAGTGCCGACGACCTCAACAGCGACATCCACGCCAGCGCCGAATACCGCGCGCACCTGATCAAGGTCATGGCCAAGCGCGCGGTCCAGGCCGCCAGCTGAGCTAAGAATTGCCGACTGCCAAGGGGAGCCACTCGGCTCCCTTTTCTTTGGCGCCGCGTGATGGGCCGCTTGCCGTTGAGCTTGGAAACAGATAGACTAGTAGCAGACCAGTTGGACATTCCGATGGCTGAAGTTGGCGCCTTCGAGGCCAAGACGCACCTCGCTCAGCTGCTCGATCAGGTGGAGCGCGGCGAGACCGTCACCATCACCCGGCACGGCCGGCCGGTGGCGCGCCTGGTCCCGGTCGGTGGTTCCAGCCGGGACGAGCGGCGGCGCGCGATCGCACAGTTGAAAGAGCTGCGCTCGGGCCAGACCCTCGGCGGCGTGTCGGTTCGGGAGCTGATCGACGAAGGACGCCGGTGACGGCATTCGTCCTCGATGCCTCGGTGGCACTCGCGTGGTGTTTCGCCGACGAGGCCTCGCCAACCACCGATGCGTTGCTCGACCGGCTGGCCGATGAAGAGGCTGTGGCGCCGGCGCTGTGGCCGCTCGAGGTCGTACACGCTCTGATCATGGCGGAGCGGCGGGCTCGACTGAGCGTCGCTGGCCTGATCCGATCGGTCAAATTGCTGCAACAGCTCGCCGTGGAGATCGATGAGGAGGGGCACCACCGCGCCTTTCAGGATCTCCTGAACCTGGCACGGAGCGAACGGCTGACACTCTACGACGCCGCCTACCTCGAGCTTGCACTGCGGCTTGGCGTTCCGCTCGCGAGCAAGGATACCAGGCTGCGCAACGCTGCGGCGAGGCTCGGGCTAGCGCTGCTCGGCGCGTAGGCGTCGAGCAGCGAGGGGGTCGGGCGCCGTTGGCAACGCCTGATCCCCGCTATCCCAGGACAGGCTTGACGGCTAAGCTCCGCGATCGGGACAGGAGGCTTGGCCAATGTCGGAAAGACGATGGAAGTTCTGGGGCTGGGGGTACGAAGGCAGCGGCCTCGAGCCGGCCGAGGAGCAGCGGCTTTTCCGGTTCTACCGGCAGCGCTTCGGCCTTGAGGACGGCACCCGCCGGCCGCCGCCCGCGATCGGTGAGATCGAGCTGCGCGCCGCCCGCCTGCGGCCACCCGCCAGCCTCGAAAGCCTCTGTACCACTGACCCTTACGAGCGTCTCCTGCACAGCTATGGCAAGTCTTTTCCCGAGGCCGTGCGGATCTTCGCACGCGACTTCGAGAACGCCCCGGATCTGGTTGCCAGGCCGCGCTCCGAGAAGGATGTCGTAGCCCTGCTCGAGTGGGCGAGCGGCGCCCGGGCGGCGGTCATTCCGTTCGGGGGCGGCTCGAGCGTCGTCGGCGGCGTCGAGCCGAGCGTCGGCGACGCGTTCGCCGGCACCATCAGTCTCGACCTCAAGGGCCTCGCCCAAGTGCTCGAGGTCGACCGGGCGAGCCGGGCCGCCCGCGTCCAGGGCGGCATGCTCGGGCCGGCGCTCGAGGCGGCGCTGAGGCCGCAGGCGCTGACCCTTCGTCACTTTCCCCAGAGCTTCGAGTTCTCAACCGTGGGCGGCTGGATCGCGACCCGCTCAGGCGGCCATTTCGCGACCCTCTACACCCACATCGACGACTTCGTGGAGAGCCTGCGCACGGTGACCCCCGCGGGCGTGCTCGAGAGCCGCCGCCTGCCCGGCTCCGGCGCCGGGCCCAGCCCGGATCGGCTGATGATCGGCTCCGAGGGTGCCTTCGGCGTGATCACCGAGGCCTGGCTGCGCCTCCAGGACCGGCCGACCTTCCGCGCCGGCGCGGCGCTCGCCTTCGACGACTTTTTCGCGGGTGCCCGGGCGGTGCGCGCGGTCGCGCAGGCGGGCCTCTATCCTTCCAACCTGCGCCTGGTCGACGCCAACGAGTGCCTCGTCAACGGCATCAACGACGGCAGCTACGCGCTCCTCGTGCTGGCGTTTGAATTGGCCGATCACCCGGTCGATGCCTGGCAGGCGCGCGCGCTCGAGCTGGTCCAGGACCGCGGCGGCCGCCTGCTGCCCGACGACGGCGCAGCGCAGGCCTGGCGCACGGCGTTCATCCGCATGCCCTACGCCCGTGAGCTCCAGGTGGCGGCCGGGATCATCGGCGACACCTTCGAGACCGCGATCACCTGGGACCGCTTCGAGGCCTTCCATGGCGCGGTCATGACCGCGACCGGACAGGCGATCCGCGAGGCGACCGGCCGCGACGGCCTGGTCACCTGCCGCTTCACCCACGTCTACCCGGATGGCCCGGCACCCTACTTCACCTTCCACGCGCTCGGCCGTCCGGATGCGCTGATGGCGCCCTGGCGGCATATCAAGCAGCGCGCCTCGGACGCCCTGATCGCGGGCGGCGGCACGATCACCCACCATCACGCGGTCGGCCGCGACCACATGCCCTGGTATCAGCGCCAGCGCCCGGCCCTGTTCGGCGCCGCGCTGGCAGCGGCGAAGAAGGCCCTGGACCCGGCCGGGATCATGAACCCCGGCGTCCTGGTCGCCGCCCCGACCGCCTGAGCGGGTGGGCCGCGATGAGCCCGGTCGCGGACGCTGCCGCGCCCGCCCGGACGCCCGGCCGGGCCGACCCGGAGTACACTCACGGTGTGCTCCTGGTGGCGCTCGCCGGGGTATTCTGGAGCACCGGCGGCCTGCTGGTGCGCTGGATCGACGCGGCCGACGCCTGGCAGATCATCTTCTATCGCTCGCTGTCGCTGGCGCTGACGCTCCTGCTGATCGTCGCGGTCCGTCACCGCGGCCGGTTGATCCAGGCCTTCGGCAGCGCCGGCTGGAACGGGTTGCTGGCGGGCGTCTGCCTTTCGGGCGGCTTCATCGGCTACATCCTGGCGCTGGAGCACACGAGCGTCGCCAATGCCGTCTTCATGCTCGGCACGGCACCGTTCTTCGCGGCGATCCTCGGGCGCGTCTTTCTCGGCGAGCAGGTCCGGCGGTCGAGCTGGCTCGCCATGGTGCTGGCGCTCTTTGGCATCGCCGTGATGGTCGCCGGCAGCCTCGTGATCGGCACGGTCGCGGGCAACCTTCTGGCGCTCGGCGCCAGCCTCTCGTTCGCCGTCTACAACGTGTTGCTGCGCCGCGGCCGCGCCCACGACATGCTGCCGTGCGTGGTGATCGCCGGTCTGAGCGCAGCCTCGATCGCAGCACCGGTGGTGGCCGTCACCTCGGCCGCGGGCAGCCCTTACGCCGCCTTCGTCCTTGGAGCCCAGGACCTTTTGCTATGTCTGACGATGGGCACGGTCCAGGTCGGCCTGGGCCTGACCGTGTTCACGATCGGCGCCCGCCACGTGCCGGCGGTCGAGCTGGCGCTGGTCGCGATGACCGAGCTGGTGCTGGCGCCGGTCTGGGTCTGGCTCGGGGTCGGCGAGGTGCCGAGCGCCTTCACGCTCGCGGGGGGTGCGATCATCATGACCGCGATCGGCTACCAGGCGCTGTCTGGGGTCCGCCGCCGGCGCCTGCCGCCGATGGTCTAGCAAGGCCAGCGCGTTCGCAACTCGTCTCGGCGCAGACTTTGTGTTACCGCGTTGGGCGCGCGGGCGAGCTGAAGCGGAAGAAAACCTCGAGGTAGGGTGGGCGATGCTGCAGCATTTCGATACTGGCGAGAGCCTGTTCCGGCAGGGCGATCCGAGCGACTTCGCGGTCCTGATCCTGTCGGGCAGCGCGGATGTGCTGCGTGAGGTCGGCGACGATGCCATCGTGCTCGGCCAGGTCCACGCCGGCGAGTTCGTCGGCGAGATGGGCGTGCTCGAGGGACAACCAAGGAGTGCCACCGTGCGCGCCGCTGCGCGGGTCGAGGCCGAGCTGATCGAGCGCCAGGCGTTCCTCGACCGGGTGAGCGGTGACCCCGAGCTGGCACGCAAGCTGCTCGTCCGGATGAGCGCGCGGCTGCGCGACGTCGATGCCATCCTGGCCGGTCTTTACGCCGCCAAGGGCAGCGAAGAGGCCAGCCACCGCGACCTGGTTCCGGCGCCATCCCGGCTCGAGGCGACGCCCTGGGCCGTGCTGGCGGCCACCACAGCGACGGCCCGATCATTGATGGGTGCGGCTCCGATTCCGGTCGTCCATTTGCCGTTCACGGTCGGCCGCGAGCCGGGCGGGCACGAGGCGCCCGCCGCCATTCAGCCCGATCTCGCGATCCGCGAGCCGGCACCGCATCGGTTGTCGCGCGCGCATTTCAGCCTGATCGTGCGCGACGGCGAAGTGGTGGTGCGCGACCTCAACAGCTCGCTCGGGACGATCGTCAACGACCGCCCTCTCGGCCGCAGTTTCCCGCGCGACAGCGCGCCGCTCCACAAAGGGGAGAACACGGTGATCGCCGGCGGCAAGGGGTCGCCGTTCGTGTTCACGCTGACCCTGTCGTGATCGGCCGGCGGGCCATCGCGCGGCTTCGAACGATCACCGGCGACGACGAAACCGGTCGTGGCGATTGTGGAAGGTGCCTTGAGCTGGACGATCGGGGTGGACGTCGGCGGCACGTTCACTGATTTCTTTGCGTTTGAAGAGGCGGGCGGCGAGGTCTGGCTGCACAAGCGGCCCTCGACCCCGGACGATCCCGGCCGGGCGATCGTCGAGGGGCTCGAGGCGTTCGCGAGCGAGCCTGGCCGGTCGGGCGCCAAGGTGCGCCGCCTCGCCCACGGCACCACGGTCGGCACCAATGCGCTGATCCAGCGCCAGGGCGGCGTGGTCGCGCTGATCACGACCCGCGGTTTTCGCGACCTGCTCGAGATCGGCCGCCAGATCCGCCCGCACATGTACGACCTCTACGCCGACTTCCCGCCGCCTCTGGTACCGCGCGCGCGCCGCTTCGAGGTAAGCGAGCGGATTCTCGCCGACGGCTCGGTCCATCGCCCGCTCGATGCGGACGATCTGGCTGAGGCGATCGAGGCGGTCCGGGCGTCCGGCGCCGAGGCCTGCGCGGTCTGCTGCCTGTTCGGCTATCTGAACCCGGCGCATGAGCAGGCGATCGCGGGAGCCCTGCGGGCGGCCCTGCCCGACCTCCACCTCTCGCTGTCGTCCGAGGTCCAGCCGGAGTTCCGCGAGTACGAGCGCTTCTCGACCACGGCGCTGAACGCCTATCTGCAGCCGGTCATGGTCCGCTACCTGAGCCGGCTCGAGGCGGCGCTCGGGGAGCTGCTCCCTGAGGCCGAGATCGGCATCAACCAGTCGAGCGGCGGGTTAATGTCACTGGCGCGCGCCTGCCGGCTGCCGGTCCGGACCGCGCTGTCAGGCCCGGCTGCGGGTGCGGTCGGGGCGGTCGAGCTCGCGGCCGCGGCCGGCTGCCCGGACGTCATCACCCTCGACATGGGCGGCACCAGCGCCGATGTCGCCCTGATCCGGCGCGGCCGTGCTGCGATCGGCTTCGACCGGCAGGTCGCCGACTTCCCGATCCGCCTGCCGATGGTCGACATCCACACCGTCGGTGCGGGCGGCGGCTCGATCGCCTGGTTCGAGAAGGACGGCCTGCTCAAGGTCGGCCCGACCAGCGCCGGCGCCCTGCCCGGCCCCGCCTGCTACGGCCTGGGTGGCCGCGAGCCGACCGTGACCGATGCCAATCTGGTGCTCGGCCGCCTGGCGCCCAAGGGCCTGCTCGGCGGCCGGATGGCGCTCGACGTTGGGGCAGCGCGCGCGGTCCTGGCGCCGCTTGCGGAGCGCCTCGGCTTCACTCTCGAGCGCACCGCGCATGGTGTGCTCGCGATCGTCGCCGCCAACATGGTGCGGGCGATCCGCACGATCTCGGTCGAGCGCGGCCACGATCCGCGCCGGTTCACGCTGATGCCGTTCGGCGGCGCCGGGCCACTGCACGCGCGCGCGGTCGCGATGGCGCTTGGCATGCGCCAGGTTCTGGTGCCCGCGGCGCCCGGCATCCTCTGCGCCCAGGGCCTCGTCGTCTCCGACCTCAAGGAGGACTTCGTGGCCGGCCGGCGGCTGCCGGTTTCTTCTTTAACCGAGCGAGAGATTGTCGTGCAGATCAATGCATTACAGGCGCAGGCTGAAGCCTGGTTCGAACATGAGCAATTGCCGCCGGCAACGCGCCGGCTCGAGCTCAGCCTCGATCTCCGCTATGTCGGCCAGAATTTCGAGCTGGCCGTGCCGTTCGCGATCGACGCGCTGCCGGACGCGACCGGTCTGCGCGAGCACTTCTTCCAGGCCCATGAGGCGGCCTACGGCTACTGCAATCCGGATGACCCGGTCGAGATCGTGAATTTCCGCCTGACCGCGCGCGGCCGGCTCCATCGGGCGCCGGCGCCCGAGCCGGTGGCGCCCACCATGGCGGCCCCGGAGTCGGCCGAGGAGCGCCTGGTCTGGTTCGGTCCCGATGCCGCGCTCATGACCCCGGTCTTCGAGCGGGCGGCGCTGGCAGCGGGGCAACGGTTCACCGGCCCCGCCGTGATCGAGCAGCTCGATGCCACGACCCTGCTCTTCCCCGGCGATCGCGCGAGCGTCGATGCCGCCGGCAACCTTTTGATCGAGCTGGCATCATGACCGACGCCACATCAGAACTCGATCCGATCACGCTCGAGATCCTGGCCAACGCGCTCAGATCGGTCACCGACGAGAGCTTCGTCGCGCTGATGCGGAGCGCCTATTCGACCAACATCAAGGAGCGCCACGATCACTCGACCACGATCATGGACCGGCGCGGCCGGCTGGTGGTCCAGGCGCACCAGTCGCTGCCGATCCACCTCGCCTCGATGTGGGGCCTGATGGCGGCCCTGCTGGCGAAATATCCCGCGGACCAGATCCACCCGGGCGATCTGTTCGTCGCCAACGACCCGTTCGTTGCCGGCGGCACCCACCTGCCCGACGTCAACCTCGCGATGCCGGTGTTCGCGGACGGCGAGCTTATCGCCTTTGTCTGCAACATCGCCCATCACGCCGACATCGGCGGCATGGCGCCCGGCAGCATGGCGGGCGGCATGTCCGAGATCTTCCAGGAGGGCCTGCGCATCCCGGTCCTGAAGCTGTTCCGCCGGGGTGAGCTGCAGCAGGACCTGCTCGAGCTTTTGCTTCTGAATGTGCGCGTGCCCGAAGAGCGGCGCGGCGATTACTTCGCCCAGATCGCGGCCGCGCGGCTCGGTAGCCGCCGGCTCGAGGAGGTCCTCGCGACCCATGGCCGCGCGACCCTGCTCGCGGCTTTCGAGCAGCTCATCGCGCGCACCAGCCAGCGCATGCGGGATGCGATCCGCGCGATTCCCGACGGCAGCTACCGCTTCGCCGACGTCATGGATGGCGATGGCCTCGAGGCCTTCGACATTCCGATCGCGGTCGAGGTCACCGTCGCGGGCGACCGCATCCGCTTTGATTTTGCCGGCACCGCGGCCCAGGTTCCGGGCAGCATCAACGTCACGCTCAATGCGACGGTGGCGGCGGTCGGCTATGCGCTGAAGGCCCTGCTCGACCCCGAGATGCCGAACAACCAGGGCATGCTGGACGTGCTCGAGGTCGAGGCCCTCCCGGGCACGCTGGTCAACGCCGTGTTCCCGGCGCCGGTCTCATCGCGCGCCCACACCAGCCAGCGGATCATCGATGTGGTGCTGGGCGCGCTCGCGCAGGCGCTGCCCGAGCGCGCGGTCGCGGCCGCCAACGGCGCGAACTCGATGGCGGTGTTCGCCGGCACCGATCCGCGCTCGGGCCGCCCGTTCGTCTATCTCGAGACGCTGGGTGGCGGCATGGGCGGGCGGCCGATGAAGGACGGCAAGGACGGCGTTCAGGTCGGCATCACCAACACCTCGAACCTGCCGGTCGAGGCGATCGAGCTCGAATATCCGCTGCTGGTCGAGGAGTACAGCCTGATCCCGGATTCCGGGGGCGCCGGCCGCTTTCGCGGCGGCCTCGGGCTGCGGCGCGTGGTCCGGCCGCTGTGCGCCTGCGTGTTCAACGGCGTCGGCGAGCGCTTCCGCCACCAGCCCTGGGGCCTGTTCGGCGGCAGGCCCGGCGGGTCCGGGCAGTTTCTCGTCATCGAAGCCGACGGCAGCCGGCGGCGGATCCATGACAAGCCGGGCGAGATCAGGCTGTCGCCCGAGCAGGCGCTGGTGGTCGAGACGCCAGGTGCCGGTGGCTATGGCCCACCCGCCGGGCGCAATGCCGAGGCGCTCGCCGAGGACCGCGCGGGCGGCAAGTTCTCGCCGGCCTTCCTGCGCCGCCACTACGACCGCCGCTGACCCCGGCGCGACATCCGCGATCGCATGCCAGCGACCGGCCGCGCGGTGCCTGACCCCGGGTCATCGAGCCTGACCAGGGCCAAGACCTGGATGTTTTGGGCGATCCTGGCCGCCTTGGTGCTGGCGGCGATCGAGGGGCTGTCGTTGGTATCTCTTCACCTCGTCGAGCGCGCTCGCCCGGGCACCGTCCTCGATCTGTTCCTGCGCGATTATTTTGCCGCCATGACCGGACAGGACATCGAAGATTTCCGGACCAAGGCGTTCGATCCCGAGCTCGGCTGGAACAACCGGCCGTTCTCGACCACCGCGACGGTCAATCGCGCCGGCCGGACCTATCAGATCCACTACGGCGCTGACGCTTCCCGCGCCGACGGTCTCACGCAAGAGAGGCCCCTGGTGGCAGCCTATGGCGATTCGTTCACCCTCGGCGATGAAGTCAATGACGACGAAACCTGGCCGTATTTCCTGCAAGAGTTGCTTGGCAAGGACGTCCGCAACTTTGGCGCCAGGGCCTATGGCACCGACCAGGCCGTGATGAAATTCGAACAGCATGTGCGCTCGAACCTCATTGCCCCAGTCGCCGTGCTAGGAATCATGTGGGAAAACATAAATCGAATTGCCAACAACTATCGGCCGTTTTATCTAGCCAGGACGATCTTCAAGTTAGGATTCAAACCGCGATATGCCTGTGACCGCAATGATCGACTGACCATTGAGAGCAATCCAATGCAAGAGTTTCGAGCCACGCCGGCCGCGCTGCAGGCGCTGGCCGCCCGGGCGGCCGAGAGCGACCCCTATGCGCAAAGCAAACCACGGCTATCCTGGCCATTTACGCTCGGGATGCTCAAGTTATCCTACGAATATGGCAGGAGCCGCCTTGGCTTCAATTCTTGGCTATTTCCGGGAGATCCCTCGTTCAATCTGTGGACCGAGCCGGCCAGCACGCATTTGATGCGTTGCATCGTCGGGCGCTTTGTCGACACTGCCAGAGCGCACGGATCGACGCCGATCCTGCTGTTCCTCCCGACGCCGGATCGGGTGCCGCCCTATCGGGATTTCGTCGCCGGC
Source organism: uncultured Alphaproteobacteria bacterium (assembly GCA_963753685.1). Lineage (GTDB taxonomy): Bacteria > Pseudomonadota > Alphaproteobacteria > Geminicoccales > Geminicoccaceae > DATAOG01. Next base: position 455,858 of record CAVWDE010000021.1, on the reverse strand, counting down.
CTGCAGGCGTCACGACCCGGCGTGACTATCGTCGATATCTCGAAGGAGGCCTTCGATCCCGCCCGCTTCAAAATCATGCCGAACAAAGGTCATCCCTCCGCTTACGGCAATCGCATCATAGCAGGCGCGCTCTATCGGGCGATCGAGGGCCTCATGCCGGGCGTGGTCAAGGGGGCCGGCCCGCCGTCACGGCCCTGACTGCCCGGGCCTGGCGCCGGGCCGGACGCGGCCGCGGCGAGCGGCAGGTCAGGGGCGGCTGGCCGCCAGGCGATCGTCGCGAACAGCGCGGCATGGCTGGAGAGATCGCCGAGCGGCCGGCCGTCGACCATCAGATCGGCCGGCAGGAAGTCGCGGCGCATGCCGAGCGGCCGCGCCTCATCGTTGCCGGCGAGCAGGAGAAAATCGATCCGCTTCTCGCGCGGCCGGATCGAGCCGTCCTTGAGCACGCGCGGCTTGGTGCCGCTCGCGGTCTCCGGGTCGCGCGCGTGGGTCGCGAGCCAGAGGTCGACGAAGCGCCGGGGCGCCACCGCCGCATCGAGCGCTTCGAGGAGGAAGTTGTACTCGGAGTTGGGATCGGCGCGGTCGGGCGCCCCGCCCCAGAGGTTGAAGTCGCCCATCACCAGGACCGGCCCCTCGCCGCCTGCCCGGCTTCGGACGAAGGCCGCCAGCTCCTCGATCTGGCGCCTGCGGACCGGGGCCTGCTCGTCGTCCGCCTGCAGATGGGTCGTGAACACGTCCAGGTGGTCCGCGGGGTCCGGGCCGAGCGCGAGCCTGGCGTGCAGCACGCCCTTGGCGGCCAGCGCATCGGCCCCGGCCGCGGCCCCGAACGCCTGCATGTCGACGCCCTGGAGCGGCAGGCGCGAGGCGAGCGCCAGCTCGTCGTCGAGCAGCGGCAGCCAGCCCGAGCCGTTCGGGAGGTCGGGTCCGGCGATGGTCTCGAACATGCGCCCCGATGCCAGCCGGGAGGGCTTGGCGCAGCGGCTGGCGTCCCGCTGCAGCTGATCGAGCAGCTCGGCCCGGCGGCGATCGTTGATGGTCTCCTGGAGGGCCACGACGTCGAAGCAGGCGAGCGCCGCCCCGATCGCCCGCGCCCGCAGCTCGACGTTCGGCTTCTGGCCCGGCAGGTCGCGCAGCAGATGGCCGAGGACCGGCACCTCCGGCATCACGAACTGGACGTTATAGCTCGCGACGTCGAGGCGCAGACCGGGTTCACCGGCCGCGGTTGCCGTCGCGGTCGCGATCAGCACCGCCAGGAGCAGCGCGGGGCAGCGCCTCATGTCCAAAATCCGCGGCTTCACGTCGGCCTTGCCATGGTGCGACGGCGACGAACTCGGCTATGCTCGAACCAACGAAGCGAATGCAGAAGTGGGGAACAGTCATGGCCGCAACAGCGCGCGAGGGACGTCGTGGCGGACGCGAGGCAAGGCGTCAGGCGCGGACCGCGATCACCATCCGGGCGCTCCCGGTGCTGGAGCGGGCAATTCCGGTCTACGAGGTCCTGAACCAGGAGGGCCTCGAGCGGATCCACGAGGCCTCGCTGCAGATCCTGGAGCAGATCGGGATCGACTTCCGCGACGCCGAGGCGGCGCAGATGTGGCGCGACGCCGGCGCCGAGGTCGAGCGCTTCCGCGTGCGCATCCCGCGCCAGCTGCTGATGGGTCTGGTCGCCAAGAACCCGAGCCGCTTCACCGTGCACGCGCGCAATCCCGAGCGCAGCACCGAGATCGGCGGCAACAAGGTCGCGTTCGCACCGACCTACGGCTCGCCCTTCGTCTACGACTTCGACAACCAGCGGCGCTATGGCACGCTTGCCGACCTCAACCAGTTCCACAAGCTCGCCTACATGGCGCCCGCAATGCACAATACGGGCGCTGTGATCTGTGAGCCGGTCGACATCCCGATCCCCAAGCGTCATCTGCACATCACCTACAGCGCGATCAAGCACTCCGACAAGCCGTTCATGGGGCCGGTGACCGCGCCCGAGCGCGCGGCGGATGCGGTCCGGATGGCGCGCATCCTGTTCGGCGACGCCTTCGTCGATGAGCACACGGTGATCATGGCGCTGGTCAACTGCAATTCACCCCTGGTCTGGGACGAGACCATGCTCGGCGCGCTCAAGGTCTACGCGCGCGCCAATCAGTCGGTGATCATTTCTCCATTTGTGCTGGCGGGCGCCAACACGCCCGCCTCGGCCGTGGGCTCGGTCGCGCAGCTGAACGCCGAGGCGCTGGCCGGGATCGCGTTCGCCCAGCTCTGCCGCCCGGGCGCGCCGATGGTCTACGGCCACTTCCTGGCCGCGGTCTCGATGCGCTCGGGCGCGCCGATGGCGGGCACGCCCGAGATCGCCTTCATGAACCTGATGATCGGCCAGCTCGCCCGCAAATACCGCCTGCCGCTGCGCTCCTCGGGCATGATCGCCGGCTCCAAGCGGGTCGACGCCCAGGCGGCCTACGAATCGATCCAGACCATGTGGGCGGTGTTCCTGAGCGGCGCCAACTTCATCATGCACTGCGCCGGCTGGAACGAGGCGGGACTGGGGGCGTCGTTCGCCAAGTTCGTGCTCGACTGCGAGCAGATCGAGATGTTCTACCAGCTGGGCCAGGGGCCCGCAGTTCGGCGACTTCGAGGCGGCGCTCGCGGCGGTCCGCGAGATCGGCCCGGGCGGCCACTACCTCGGCACGGCGCACACGCGCGAGCACTTCCAGAGCGCCTTCTTCATGCCCGAGCTGCTCGACAACAACAGCTTCGAGCAGTGGGAGCTCGACGGCGCCAAGGACGCCAACACCCGCGGCCTCGAGGCCGCCCGCCACCTGCTCGACAACTACGAGCCCCCTGCCCTCGACCCGGCGATCGACGAAGCCCTCCTGGCCTTCATCCGCGAACGCGAAGCGGTCCTGCCGGACAGCATGACGTAGGGAGCTAGATTCATCGCCATTGCCGGGCTCCACGCTTAAGTCTCTTGATCAGAACGCCGCTGTCATCCGGCCTGTGGGAGCCGATACGCGTGGAAGGGATGCCTCCCATGCGCGCTTGACTTCGGTTCTCTGATCGGGAAACTGAAGGGCCCCGATGAACGCGTGACAGAAATCGCAGATGGGAATAGGCTAGGCCGTCGATCACTGGAGAGTAGCGGCTCTGGGGCTATCACCCCGCTCTGGCGGATTGGCGATATGAATAGCGACCCAACACATTGCGACGCTGCGACGGCTGCACCTACCGATCCAGCTCCCGGTGCTGGTTCCCAACCTACCGCCGATGCCACCACTCGTGGTGACGGCACGGGCGCCAATCGCCACGCGCTCGATTTAGGCCCCGGCCTCGAGACCTGGTTAAGGAGATCGCCGCCGGACAATGCATCTTGTTTCTCGGCGCCGGGGTGCACGCCGCGCCCGACGACGACCCGGCCCAATACCCCGAAGAGCAGCGCCCGCTGCTCGGCGGCCGTCTAGCTGAAGCCTTGGCCGGTGCATCTGAGTTCAGCAAGCGCTACTCAGCTGAACTCGGCGTTGGACCTGCAGCGCGTCTCGCTGTTCATCGACACCGACAAGGAGTTGGGTCGGGCGAAGCTGGTCGACTATCTGAAAGGCCACCTGCGCACCGGCAAGAAACCGTCCAAGGCGCTGCGCATGCTGAGCGCATTGCCGTTTCGGATCATCGTCACGACGAACTACGATCCCCTCCTGGAGACGTCGTTGCGCCAGCGCGGGAAGGAGCCCAAATCGTCGTCTACCGGCCGATCGCGAATGATCCGACCGAAGACGCCAAAGGCGAACTCACCGAGCAGGAACCATTCGTCTTCAAGATGCACGGCGATCTGGAGGACGGCGCCTCGATCGTGATCTCCGACGAAGACTACATCCGATTCATCCAGCGGATGACCGACAAGGACCCTTACCACCCGGTGCCGGAAACCGTCCGCTATCGCATGAAGCGGTGGCCGACGCTGTTCATTGGCTACAGCCTGCGCGACTACAACCTGCGGCTGCTGTTCCGGACGCTCCGCTGGGGTGTGGATCTGGCCGACTTCCCCAAGTGCTTCGCGCTCGATCCCAAACCCGATCCCCTGATCATGCACGTTTGGCAGGACCGGGAGGCCTACGTCGCCTTCGTCCGGTACGACCTCTGGAAGTTCGTGCCGCGGGTTTACCGGGACATCATGGGGAAGGACTTCGACGAGTGATTGAGACCCGTGTCGCGCCGTCTCCAGGGCAGTCCCGCCATCCAGGGATCGAGCCCTTTGGCTACGACCGCACGGATGTGTTCTTCGCCCGCGAGGACGAGAGCCGGGCGCTTCTGCGGCAGGTCACCATCTACCGCGGCGCCCTGCTCTACGCCGAATCCGGGACGGGCAAGTCGTCCCTTATCAACGCCGGCTTCATGCCGCTCGCCCTCGACGACGGCTTTGCGCCCGAACGGGTGCGCGTGCACCCGAGGCCCGATCAAGAGTTCATCATCGAGCGGATCCACGACGGCGAAAATGGCGGCCGGCAGCTGCCATCCTCGGTGTTCGACCTCCACGAGGAACGCAAGGTCCTGTCGACGGTCGATTTCCTGGACGCGCTGCGTACGCTTCAGGGACAGCGACGGCCCCTCCTGATCTTCGATCAGTTCGAGGAGTGGGTGACCCTGTTCGAGGAGGGCACACCGCAGCAATCGGCCTCGGACCAACGCGCCTGTCAGGACCGGATCCGCGACGCCATCGCCGCCCTGATCAACGACCAGCGGCTGCGGGTCAAGGTGCTGATCTCGCTGCGAGAGGACTATCTGGCCCAACTCACGCCGCTGTTCCGCCTGTGTCCGCGGCTGCCGGACCAGTATTTGCGCCTCAAGCCGCTCTCCGGCCACCAGATCGAGCGGGCGATCCGGGGCCCGTTCGACGCGTATCCTGGCCACTACCGGCCCGAGCTGAGCGCAGCCCTCGCTCAGAAGATCACGTCGCCAGTTCGAGGCGCGGAAGCGAAGGCACGGCGTTTCACCTCACTGAGGTGCAGATCGTCTGCCGCAGCCTGTTCGAGGCCGAGCTCGGCGGCGCCGACCCGGAAGCATTCTTCGCGGAGCACCACGGCGTCCGTGGGCTTCTCGAGCGCTATTCGGAACAAGCGCTGGGATGAGCTCTCGAGGCAGCCGCGGCGGACCCGGCGATCGCGTTGCTCGAGCGCATGATTACCTCGGCCTGGTACCCGCTACGTCATCTCCGCGGGCGATCTCGTCCTACGCTCTGGAGGTCGAGGCCAGAACGCGCCCGGGTCCCGGAAGCGACGCTGGGAGACCTCGAGACCAAGGCCAAGCTGGTCCGGCGCGAGCGCCGCCGGGAGGTCTACTTCTACGAGATCGCGAGCGAGTTCCTGGTGGACTGGATCCGCCGTCAGGCCCGGCGCCGGCGGGAACGCATGCTCGAGGCGAAGGCGCGGAAGGAGAAGGAACAGGCGGAGGAGCAACGCCGCCAGGCGGAGGAGCGGGCGCAGGACGAGAAGAAGCGGGCCGACGAGCAGGCGCGGCTAGCGCAGCGACTCGGGTACTTTTCGATCGCGCTCGCCGTGGTGATGGTCCTCGCGGCCATCGCCGGCGTGTATGCCTGGCGGCAGCAGCTAGTCGCCAAGGAACAGCAGCAAATTGCCGAAACGCAAAAGCGAGCGGCCGAAAAGCAGCAGCAGATTGCCGAAAGCCAGAGACAAGCCGCCGAGGAGCAGCGGCAGCGGGCCGAGGGGCTGCAGCAACTCGCTGAGCAGCAGCGCCGGCTTGCGGGGGCCAGCGAGCAGCGGCGGACCGACGAGCTGTTCCAGTCGCAGCTGACCCAGGCCGCGCTGCTCGCCGACGAGGAGAAGTATGCCGAGGCCCGCGACGTGCTCAAAAAGAGCCGAGAGTCTCGACGACAAGATCGCCCCGGAGCGCCGCCATGCCCGTGACTTCCTGGCCCGCTACGTCGATATCGAGGGCGGCGGTCCTCAGCAGACTTATGAGGGGGCGGGTGCACAGTTGCAAACCGACGCAGTTAGCCCCGATGGCACATTGCTGGCGGCGGCCGGCGAGCACGGCACGGTGGTGCTGTTCGATGTCGCGAGCGGAGTGATTCGCCAGCGCCTCGAAGGACACGCCGGGGTCGTAAGCGCTCTCGCCTTCGATCCTAAAGGCGCGTGGCTGATGACCGGGGGCGATGATGGGAAGATCATCCGCTGGTCGCTGCCCACTGGCGATGCGGCGGCCAAGCAGCTCCAAATGTGGGACGCTCCCGGACAGGTCCGGTCCCTGGCCGTCAGCCCGGACGGTCGGCTGCTTGCGACCGGTGGGACCGATAACGATATCACTCTCTGGCAGGCCGAGACCGGGGTACTGGTCCGCCATCTCAAGGGTCATCACCAAACCATATCAGGGGGGGCTGGACTTGCGTTCAGTCCCTCCGGGCGTCGTCTCGCGAGCGCCTCTTATGACCGCACGGCCCGGGTCTGGGACGTGGAGACCGGCGAGAGCCTGCGAACCTTCGAGCATACCGACCCGGTCACTGGCGTCGTTTATGGAACCGACGAAGATCACATCGCGACAATCGGCGCAGATAGACGAGCCGCAATATGGAATGTCACGACCGGTCGCACGGATCGCGTCTTTGTCGGGCACACGAACGTGGTCTTAGGCGTTGGCTACATCGCTGGCGAATCTCAGCCCGATGCGGCCACTGCCGCCGGCCAGGAGAGCCGGTCGCTCCTGGTCACGGACGGCTTCGATCGGACCCTCAGGGTCTGGGACACCGACACGGGCGTCACCCTCAGAGTCCTCCAAGGTCATCTGGCCGGCGTGACCCGGCTCGCGGTCCGCCCGCACAAGGAATCGGATGCACCGCTACAGGTGTTCAGCTGCAGCAATGATGGGACCGTGCGGCGCTGGGACATCGCGCCGCTGCCGCACCAGTACCTGATCCACGGGCGCGCTGAAGCCTGGACGGCGGCGATCGCCCCGGCCGGCGACCGGGTCGCCGTGGGATTCGGCGATGGCTCGCTACGCCTGTATACCCTGCCGGGAGGGCGCTTGGTGGCCGAAAAGGAGGACGCACACGACTATGCTATCACTCGTCTCGCCTTTGACGCCAACGGCACAGGGCTGGCCTCGGCCAGTCACGACAACACGGCCAAGCTCTGGTCGGCCAATGGCGACGGGGAATTGACGGCGCAACAGACACTCGCTGGTCATCGATCATTCGGTCTATGCCGTGCCTTGTAGCCGGACCGCACGCTGGAAACGGCCAGTTTTGACGGGCGGGTGGGTCTGTTCAAGGTGGGGGCGAAAGACGAGGGACGGTTCATCGACGCCCACGAGGGAAAGGTATTGTCGGTCGCGTTCGATGCTGGCGGCACCAAGCTCCTGAGCACAGGAGATGATAAAACCGCCCGCCTGTGGGACCTGACCGCCGATCCCCCCGCGCTGATCCGCGCATTTCCCAAAGACGAGGTCATGTGGGGCACGCTCAGCCCCGACGGCCGAACTCGTTGCGGTCGCAGGGCGCGATTGGGTCATCGATATCTACACGGCAGACGAGCGCAAGCAGATTCAACGTCTTGCCGGTCTCGATCAGGCCGTGTTCCGCGTCATCTTCAGCCCCGATAGCCGACAACTCGCCACGGTCAGCACCGACGCGACCGTCCGGTTGTGGGATCTGGACACTGGCGCCCCGCTGTTCGCGCTTCGCCTCCCTGCCGACCGGCCGCCGCCGGTGCCCCTTTGGGATTTCGACTTCCGCTGCACGCCGACCGGCTGCTGGCTGGCGGTCCCGCTGACCCGCCACAAGCTCGCGCTCTACGACCTCGGGCCCTACGCCAAATGGGCGGCCGTCCGATGACCAGTCCCGGCTCAGGCCTCGATCACCACGAGCGTCCGGACCTCGATGCTCTCGCGGGCGGGGGCGTCCGCGGGCGTGTCGGGCAGGTCGAAGGCGCTGTGGGGGGTGAAGCGGGCGCGGCCGTCGGTGAGGCTGTCCCAGCCCTTGATCAGGAGGACCTCGTCCGGGGTCATGCGCGGCGCGTAGTACCAGCGCTGCGCGGGGTTGTGGGCGAGGTGGTAGATCTCGCCGACCCGGTCGGGGAAGATCTGGTCGGTCGCGATCAGGTCTTCGGGGCGCACGCTCGAGGCGTCGGCGAGGGCCAGCGGCGAGCGCGCGACAGGGCCGCGGATCGGGCGCCAGACGTTGATCTGGATGATCCGGGCGCCGGTCGCGGCGAGGCGGGCGGCCTCGGCTTCGCCGAGCAGGTCCTTGACCCGCTGCGGGCCGCTCTTCTCGGTGTAGTCGACGTGCACCCGGGTCGCCGGGCCGCGCAGCCCGTCCCGGTTTTTGGCGCCAGCACCACTGTCGGCGCGACGGGTGGCATCGAAGATCACGACCCGGCTGGCGCCGGTCAGGGACCGCAGCAGCGTCTCGATTTCCGGGTAGTAGGCGTGCTCGAGCGCGTCGTCGTCGTAGAGGTCGGGGACCCTGGTCTCGTGGTGGTGCAATTCGAACCCTTCGTGGTCGAGCGACAGCCCCTCGGCCACCGGCCGCACGTCGCGGATCGGGACGTCGTGGCGCTCGGTGTCGAAGAACACCCGCGGCGCGCCGCCGGTGATGGCGGAGCTGTGGAACACGGGCTTGGTGGCCGACGGCGTGATGAAGGTCAGCTCAGCCCGCACATCCGCCGTGGCGTCGGCAGAGGTCCGGCGGGCCGCTGTGGTGGGAGTAGTAGCAAGAGCAAGAGCAGCCTGGGTCATCGGGCTTGCCTCCTCGGTTGGCGTGGCCCGCGAAGGGCCACGGCTGCCATCGCCGGGAGACGTAGGTGCGGCGGGCGGACGGCGCCAGCGAGTTCGATTCACGGCGACTTGAACGACCTTCAAGTGGCGGCGGCAAGCGTGCGCAGCCAGTGTTCCAGGCGGCGCGCCGCCGCGGTCGGCGCGAGGTCGGAGGGCCGGCAGAGGTAGTAGGCCGCGCCGGTCGGATCGCCGGCGCCGAACGGGGCGACCAGCGTGCCGCGGGCGAGGCGCTCGTCGACCATGGGCCGGCGGCCGATCGCGAGGCCGTGCCCGCTTTCGGCGACCTGGAGCGCTTCGATGCCGTCGAGCTCGATCGCGCCGGTGAGCGAAGGGGGCACAAGGCCGCGGGCGCGGGCCCATTCCTCCCACTCGTTGGGGAAGCGGGCGTTGACGATCAGCCGGACGCGCTCCAGGCCGGCGAGCGGGTCCTCGTCCGGACCGGGGGTCAGATAGCCGGGCGCGCACACCGGCAGGGCGGTCTCGGCCAGCAGGAAGGTGGCATCGATCCCGGGCCAGGCGCCGCGGCCGTGGCGGACCGCGAGATCGACCTGGTCGCGCTTCAGCTCGACCACCCGGGTGGTCGCCACCAGCTGCAGGTCGACGTCCGGGTGCGCCTGCTCGAAGGCGCCAAGGTGCGGGATCAGCCAGGTCGCGGCGAGCGACGGCGGCAGGGTCAGGCGCACGACCTTGCGGCCGGTCGGGCGCAGGAGGGCCTCGGTCGCCGCCTGGATCTGGCGCAGCGCGGGGTCGATCTGCTCGAGATAGCGCCGGCCGGCCGCGGTCAGGCGCACGCCGGGCCCGGAGCGGTCGAACAGGGCGGTGCGCAGGAAGTCTTCGAGCCGCCGGACCTGGTGGCTGATCGCCGAACTCGGTGACGCCCAGGCTCTGCGCGGCGTCGCGGAAGCGGCCGTGGACGGCGGCGGCGTGAAACGCGCGCAGCGCGGCGAACGGCGGCAGCGGGGTGGTCGGCTCGGCCATCCGCGAAGCCTGCCGGCGGCGTGAGCAGGATTCAAGGGGCAAGGCCGTGGTCGGCGGTCCGATGTCGGGTCGGTCGGGAGGATGGCCCCGCCCCTGCCCGGCCGTCGATGACGGTGCGGCTAGGGGGCCTCGTGCGGTGCGCGAGCGTAGCTGGCGGCGAGCCTGCCATAGCGGGTGCGGGAGTTGATCAGGTGGGTGCGCATCGCGTTGCGGGCGGCGGTGGCACTGCCCGCCTGGATCGCCTCGAAGATGCGCTTGTGCTCCAGCTGGACCCGACGCAGGTAGCCGGCGTCGGCGCCGCCGTGGGTGCGGGTCAGCGTCTGGCGCGGGATGATCAGCGGCCCGAGGAACTCGAGGAAACGCGAGAAATACTGGTTGCCGGTGGCGGCCGCGATCGCGGCGTGGAAGGCGAAGTCGGAGCGCACGGCGAGGTCGCCCGCCTCGAGGTCGACGTCGATCGCGGCCAAGGCCTCCCTGACCGTTTGCAGCTGGGTCGCATCGCGGCGCTCGGCTGCGAGCCCGGCGGTCTCGATCTCGACGCTCATGCGCAGCTCCATCACCTTGAGGATCTCCTGGAGCTGGTCGACCTCCTCGGTGTCGATGCGGAACGCGCGCGGGCGCGTCGCCTCGACGAACACGCCGACGCCATGGCGCGACGACACCAGCCCTTCGGCCTTGAGCGCCGCCACCGCCTCGCGCACGACCGTCCGGCTGACCCCGAACTGCAACGTCATCTGCTCCGCGGTCGGCAGCCGCTCGCCCGGCTGCAGCGAGCCGTTCCGGATCGCCTCGGAGAGCCGCGACACGAGGATGCTCGTCAGGTTCGTGCGTTCCAGCCGGCCGAAGTCTCGTCCCCCTGTTTCCATCTTGCGGCCTTTCTCAGCTGCTGATAAGCATAGATGGTCATCATATGACTCACAAGAGCGTGGCGCGGTAGCCCTCAAGTCGACCGACTTGATGGCGCCGTCCGTGCCACGTCGGGGAGGCCAAGTCCACATGAGAACCCTCAGTCCACTGCTGCCCCTGGTCGCGCTCGCGGCAGTGCCACTTGCGTCCTCGGATGTCCGGGCCGCGGGTGACGATGTCATCAAGATCGGGGTCGTGGCCGCGGAGTCCGGAGCGTTCGTCTCGGCCGGCAACACGATCCCGGCGGCGGCGCGCCTGGCCGCCAAGGAGATCAACGACGCCGGCGGCGTCAAGATCGGCGACAAGACCTACACGGTCCAGCTCGAGATCCGCGACGACCGGACCAACATCGACACCGCGATCGCGGCCGCCCGCGAGCTCGTCAACGACGTCGGCGTGTCGGCGATCTTCGGCACCGAATTGCACGATTTCTCGATCGCGATGACCAAGATCACCGGCCCCGCGAAGGTCCTGCAGTTCACCGGCAACAGCTCGCTCGGCGGCGGCCTCAACGACCAGACCGTGGCGCCTGGCGGGCCCGACCACTATGTCTTCCAGACCGAGCCGCAGGAGTTCCAACGCAGCGGCTCGACCGCCCGCGGCGTCCTCAAGCTCTTGACGCCCTTGATGAACAAGAAGCCCGAGCACTCGGTCGTGTTCGTCGCCAACGACCTTGGCGGCCAGTATCTCTCCAAGCACTATGTGCTGGCACTCGAGGCGCTCGGCCAGAAGGTCGATCTGGTCTATTACCCGCCGGACACGACCGACTTCACGCCGCTCTTGACCCGCATCAAGGGCATGAATCCGGACATCGTGCACATCTGGTACAATCCCGACGAGACCCTGGTCGCCTATCCCCAGGCCGTGCAGCTCGACGTCGCTCCGGCCTATTTCGTGATGGGGGTCGATCCGGGGGTGTGGCAGGACCGCAAGATCGAATTGGGCGTGCCGACCACCATGAGCTGCGTGCCGATGTGCTGGGGCGCCTCGCCGCTCAAGCAGGTCACCGACTATTTCGAGCGCTACTTTGCCTTGGGCGCCCAGAAGGGCCCGCAGGCGTCGGTCTCGTTGCTCTACTACGACTACGTGCACTGGTACGTGAAGGCGCTGCAGGCGGTCGGCAAGCTCGACGACCCGGACGCGGTGGTCGACCAGCTCCTGAAATCCAACTATCAAGGGGTGGTCTCGGCCGTGCCGTTGGTCTTCAATGCCCACCATCAGGTGACGTTTGCGACCGAGGTGTGCCGGGTCGAGCCCAACACGTACGACAAGTTCGAGTGTGCGGTCGAACAGCCGCCGGCGAGCCCGCCGCCGGGCGATCCGGGCGGCTGAGGCCGGTACCCGCCAGCGTCTCAAGGGGACGGGTGAGCCCGACCACCTCGCCCGTCCCCGCTCGCCGCCGACCGTGCTGTCGAGATCGCCGCCATGGACATCTTCATCCAGCAACTCGTCAACAGCCTGTCGGTGGCGAGCATCAACGTCCTGATCGGGATCGGCATCACCCTGATCTTCGGCCTGACCGGCCTGATCAACTTCGCCCACGGCGAGTTCCTGATGGTCGGCGGCATCGTGACCTGGGCGCTGGTCAGCCATGGCATGAGCTTCACGGCCGCCCTGCTGTGCGCCATGGGCGCCGTCGGGCTGCTGGGGTTCGTCGCCGAGCGCGCGCTGTTCCGCTTCACCCTCGAGCGGCCAATGAACGGCTTCATCGTCTCGCTCGGCCTGATCGTGATCCTGCAGCACGTGATCATCCGGATCTGGAACTCCTTCCAGAAGAGCATCCCGGCGCCGATCGAGGGCGTCTGGCAGGTGGGCGAGGTGCGGATCGTGATCATCCGCGCGGTCGTGGTCGCGATCACCGTCGCCGCGGTGGCTCTCACCTTCGTCGTGATCTCGCGCAGCCGCTATGGCCTGGCGCTCAGGGCGAGCGTCGCCGATCAGGAGACCGCGGCGCTGATGGGCATCCCGGTGCGCCGTTACGTCACCGCGGTGTTCGTCTACGGCAGCCTCTTGGCTGGCCTCGGCGGCGGTCTGCTGATCGCCTTGTTTCCGATCACGCCCTTCATCGGCAGCGTGGTCGTGGTCAAGGGTTTCGCGGTCGCGCTGATCGGCGGGCTCGGCAACGTCACCGGCGCCGTGGTCGCGGGCATCGTGCTCGGCCTGATGGACGGCCTGAGCGCCGGCTACGGCTTCGAGCAGTGGACCGATGCCTATTCCTTCGGCCTCATGATCCTGATCCTCCTCTTGCGGCCGCAGGGTCTCTTGGGCGGCACCGAGGGGCCGAAGAGTGCTTAGCGGCCAGGCGGGCGGCGCCATGCCGGGCACCGCAGCCGGTGGGCGCCGGCGCGCTGGCCCGTGGTCGCGCTCGTCCGTCGAGAGCATCGTGGTGGCGGTGGCCGTCATCGCCCTGCTGGTCGCCGTGCCGTGGCTCGGCCCGAGCTACCGCTTCCTCTCGGTCGCGACCTCGACCGGGATCGCGACCATCGCCCTCTATGGGCTCAGCGTCCTGTTCGGTCAGGCCGGGATCCTCTCGGTCGGCCACGCCGCGCTGATGGGCGTGGGCGGCTACACGGCGGCGATCCTGGCGGGCGATCTCGGGCTCGGCTTCTGGTCGGCGTTGCCGTTCGCGATGGTGGTCTCGGCCCTGGTCGCGGGTCTGCTCGGCCTGCCGTCCCTGCGCGTCAGCGGCCACCACTTCATCATCATCACCTTCGCTTTCGGCGCGCTGTTCTCGATCGTGATGACCAACGGCGGCGACTTCACCGGCGCCGCGACCGGTCTCGACCTCGGCCCGATCGGCTGGCTGTTCGGGGTCAACCTGGACAAGACGCGCAACTTCTATCTGCTGGTGGTCGGTGCTGTGCTGATCAGCATCCTGGCCACCCACCTGATCGCCAACTCGGCCTATGGCCGGACGCTGCGGTCGATCCGCGAGAACGAGCCGCTCGCCCGCTCGGTCGGCATCAACACCGGCCTGCACAAGCTCGGTGCCTTCATGGTCAGCGGCCTGTTCGCGGGTGCTGCCGGCATCCTCGAAGCCTACTATCTCCGCCACATCTCGCCGACCCTCTACGGGCCGTTCCCGAGCGTCTATCTCGCGCTGATGGTGATGCTGGGCGGCCCGCGCATGCTCTATGGCCCGCTCGGCGGGGCGATCATCGTGAACTTCCTGCCGGAGATCCTGAACCTCGACCCGGTCGATGCCCGGATCGCCTATGGCGTCGGCCTGATCGCGGTCATCATGCTGCTGCCGGGCGGCCTGATCGCCGGGCTGATCGACGCCTACCGATGGCTCGTGAGCCGGCCATGGCGAGCCTGACGCCCGCGGCGGCCGGGCAGCCGGCGCTCGAGGTCGCCGGCTTGTCCAAGTCGTTCGGCGGCGTCGCCGCGCTCGCAAGCGTCGACCTCGCGATCGGCCTCGACGAGATTCTCGGCATCGTCGGGCCGAACGGCTCGGGCAAGACCACGCTCTTCAACGTCATCACCGGCGTCTTCCCGCCGACCGCCGGACGGGTGCTGTGGCATGGCGAGAACATCACCGGCCGGCCGCCGCACGAGATCGCGCGCAAGGGTCTGGTGCGCACCTTCCAGCAGGCGATGTCGTTCCCGGGGCTGCCGGCCCGCGAGAACGTGCGGATCGCGAGCGAGCACGGTCGCGGCCGCAGCCGGGCGGCGGCGCGCCACTGGCAGTCACCCGATGCGATCCTGACGTTCGTCGGCCTCGAGAATCATGCCGAGCGCCTGGCCGGCTCGCTGCCCTTCGGCAGCCTGCGCCGGCTCGGGCTCGCGGTGGCACTCGCGGCCGAGCCCTCGCTTCTGCTGCTGGACGAACCGGGCGCCGGCCTCAGCGACAGCGAGACCGAGGAGCTGGCGGCGCTGATCTCCGGGCTGCCGGCGCGCGGCATCGGCGTCTGCCTGATCGACCACGACATGAGCCTCATGGCCTCGCTCTGCCAGCGCCTCGTGGTGCTCGATTTCGGCACCAAGATCGCTGAGGGCCGGCCGGAGGAGGTCCTCAACGATCCGAAGGTCGTCGAGGTCTATCTCGGAGGCGAGCTTTGACTCTCCTGGCGGTCGAAAGCCTCGATACCGCCTACGGCCCGATCGTGGTCAACCGAGCGGTGTCTCTGACGGTCGGCAGCGGGGAAATCGTCGCCGTGCTCGGGCCCAACGGCGCCGGCAAGACGACGCTCTTGCGGGCGATTTCGGGCCTCTTGCGGCCGAAGCGGGGGACCATCCGCCTGGACGGGGTGGCGGTCACCGGCGCGCCCGCCGACCGCATGGCGAAGCAGGGTGTCGTGATGGTGCCCGAAGGCCGCCGCATCTTCGCCGGCATGACCGTGCGCGAGAACCTCCGCCTGGGCGCCTATGTGCGCACCGATCGCGACGCGATCGAGGCCGACATCGCGCTGATGGAATCCTTCTTCGGCGTGCTCGCGCAGAAGCGCACGGCCAAGGGCGGCGAGCTCAGCGGCGGCCAGCAGCAGATGCTGGCGATCGCCCGCGGGCTGATGGCGCGCCCGCGCATCCTGTTGCTCGACGAACCATCCCTTGGGCTGTCGCCGCTGATGGTCAAGGAGCTGCGGAACGTCATCGGCGAGGTCCGCGAGCGGTTCGGCGCAGCGATCCTCCTGGTCGAGCAGAACGCGGGCCTGGCCATGGCGGTGGCCGAGCGCGCCTACCTGATGCAGACCGGCCAGATCGTGGCCTCGGGCGCGATCCCGGAATTGCGCGACCTCGAGCTGATGCGCCAGCTCTACCTCGGTGGCGCCGCCGCTTCGCGCGCCAGGCGCACGGCATGAGCGCGCCGGATTTTTTCCCACTTCGATGTCGATGGAGACCGCGATGACCGATCTGACCCCCCTGTTCCCGCGCCAGCCCGTGCCGCCGCTCGAGGTCCGCCTCCTGGGTGGCGGCGGCTGGCGTCTGGCCGAGCAGCGGCCGGCCAACTTCACGATGCTCGTGTTCTATCGCGGCTGGCATTGCCCGATCTGCTCGCGCTACCTTGCCGACCTCGACCGCAGATTGGACAGGTTCGCCGAGCGCGGGGTCGGCGTGATCGCGATCAGCAGCGACAGCGAGGAGCGGGCGCGTAAGTCGAAGGCCGACTGGAAGCTCGAGCGGCTCGCCCTCGGCTACGGCCTCGATCTCGACGTCGGCCGGCGCTGGGGGCTCTACATCTCGAGTGGCGTCGGCGTCAATGGCGCGGGTTTTCTCGAACCCGACCTGTTCACCGAGCCAGCGCTCTATCTCGTGCGCGCCGACGGCACGCTCTACTTTGGCTCGGTGCAGACCATGCCGTTCGCGCGGCCGAACTTCGCCGAGGTCGTCCAGGCCCTCGACGTCGTCCTCGGCAAGAACTATCCGGCCCGCGGCGAGGTCCTGGATCACCGGGCGAAGCTCTCCGCCTGACCGCAAGGGCGGCGGCGCGCGACGACTGTTCGAAGTCAGAGCCAGACAAGGGAGGCAAAAGATGAAACTGCGTAGACTGATCGCGATGGGCGCCGTACTGGCGGCCGGCCTCGTGGCTTCGCTGCCCGGGCAGGCCTCGGCGCAGGACAAGAAGCTCCTGCGCATCCACACCGCGGGCTCCGCCGACATCGGCACCGACCCGATGATGTTCGCCTGGGAATTCGCGATGTATGTCAACAGCTTCTCCGACACCGTCGAGGTCAAGGTGTTCCCGAACAGCCAGCTCGGGCAGTCGCGCGACGTGATCGAGGCGATGCAGCTGGGCTCGGGCGCCTCCGGCACGACCGGCGGGGCGGCCGAATACGCCTCGTTCGTGCCGCGGCTTGGCGTGCTCGGGCTGCCGTTCTTATGGAAGGACTACGATCAGATCCACGCCGTGCTCGACGGCCCCGTGGGCCAGGCGCTCGCCCAGGACATGGAGAAGGCGGGCTTCAAGGTGTTGGCCTGGGGCGACAGCTGGGGCTACCGCAACGTGATCACCGCCAAGAAGGAGGTGACCAAGCCCGAGGATCTGAAAGGCCTCAAGATCCGCACGATCCCGACCAAGGTGTTCGTCGCGGCGGTCAATGCGATGGGCGCCAATGCCACGCCGATGGACTTCGGCGAGATCTACACCTCGCTGGAGAGCGGCGTGCTCGACGGCTTCGAGCATGTCGCCGCCACGATCGTCTCGTTCAAGTTCAATGAGGTCGCCTGCTGCGTGGCGCTCACCCGGCACCTGTTCGACCCGACCATGCTGGTGCTCTCGGTGCAGGAGTGGAACAAGCTCGACCCGACCGAGCAGGCCTCGGTCATGGCCGGCGCCAAGGTCGCCTCCGAGGTCGTCCGGGCGCTTGCCCCCTTGCGCGAGCGCCAGAGCCTCGAGAAGGTCAAGGAGCTCGGCATGAAGGTGCACGAGATCGACACGACCGAGATGCGCAAGGCGGCCGTCAAGGTCCAGGACGACCTCGCCAAGGAGTTCCATGCCGAGGACCTGCTCGCGCAGATCCGGGCCACCAACTAGCCCACGACCCGGCGCGGGCGATGCCGGGGACCGGTCGGACGGCGATGCCGCCCTGATCCCCGGCGGCTCGGGAGGCAACGTGACCAGGCTGTTCTGCTGGCTCGACCGCGCGGTCGAGACCCTGGTCGGGACCATTTTCGTCGCGATCGTGCTGGCCGGCGCGCTCCAGATCTTCAACCGCTTCGTGCTCAACGAGTCGTTGAGCTGGAGCGAGGAGTTCCAGAAGTTCGGCCACATCTGGATCGTGTTCCTGGCGATCCCGATCGCCCATCGGCGCGGCATGCACATCCACATGGACGTCATCCGCCGCCGACTGCCGGAGCGCGTCGGCTTCCTGTTCGACCTGGCGATCGAGCTGCTCTGGCTCGCGTTCGGCTCAGCCTTGATGATCCTGAGCTATCAGGTGTCGGTGGTCGCGGCCCGCCAGACCTCGCCCGGCCTCGGCGTGCCGATGAGTGTTCCCTACTATGGGATGGTGGTTGGCGGCATCTATCTGCTGATCGTCGCGGCCCGCCGGCTGAGCGCTCTGGTGGTCCGATCAGCGGCGCGGGCCGAGCCGTGATCCTGTTCCTTCTGGCGGTTCTGCTCGGGACCATCCTGCTCGGGGTGCCGGTGCTCCTGGCGGTCGCCCTGGTCGGCTTCATCGGCATCGCCGCCCTGCCCGATCTGGTGCTGCCGCTGTTCACCCAGAAGATGTTCGGGCAGATCAACTCCTTCACCCTGCTGGCGCTGCCCTACTTCATCCTCGCGGGCGCGATCATGTCGAGCGGCGGCATCAGCCAGCGGCTGGTCGACTTCGCGCGCACGCTGGTCGGCCACCTGCAGGCCGGGCTCGCGCAGGCGGCCGTCGTCGCCAGCATGGTGTTCGCAGGCGTCTCGGGCTCGTCCACGGCGGATGCCTCGGCGATCGGCTCGATCGTCATCCCGACCATGAAGAAGGCGGGCTACAAGCCCGGCTTCGCGGCCGCGCTGATCGCCGTGTCCGGGACCATCGGCTCGATCATCCCGCCGAGCATGACCATGGTGGTCTACGGCGCGCTCGCGCAGGTCTCGATCGGCGGCCTGTTCCTGGGCGGCATCATCCCTGGAATCCTGGTCGGCCTGTTCCTGATGACGGTGATCAAGCTGCACACCTTTCTGCCCGCCTACCCGGAGTTGCGGGAGGTCACCGACCGATTCGCGCCGGAGGCGATCCTGCCGGCGGTCCGGAGGGTGTGGTCGGCGCTGCTGGCGCCGGTGATCATCATCGGCGGCATCCTCTCGGGCGTGTTCACGGCGACCGAGGCCGGCGTGATCGCCTGCATCTACGCCTTCGTCGTCAGCTACTTCATCTATCGCAGCATCACGCTCGCCGACATGGGCGGGATCCTGATCGATGCGGCGATCACCACCGCCATGGTCTCTGGCATCATCGCGGTCGCCGGCGCGCTCGGCTGGCTCCTCGCCTACCTCGAGTTCAACGAGACCGCGCTCCGCCTGATCACCGCGTTCTCGCACGACAAGACCGTCGTCCTCCTGATCCTGACCTTCGTGATGCTGGGGCTCACGATGTTCGTGGAGTCGCTCTCGGTCCTGCTCGTGTTCGTGCCGGTCGCCGTCCAGATCGGCCGGGCGTTCAATGTCGATCCCTTCCAGCTCGGCCTGATCATGGTGATGGCCAACCAGATCGGCGCCACGACGCCGCCCATGGCGCCGCTCCTGTTCGTGACCACGAGCATCGCGGGCACGTCCTTCGACCAGACGATGCGCCATGTCTGGCCGTTCATCGCCGCCGAGGTGCTGGTCCTGCTGCTGGTGATCTTCTTCGAGCCGCTGGCATCAGCGATCCCGAACTGGGTGCTGAAGTGATCCCGGCGCCGCCCGCCCTTGGCCCCGACATCCGGCCGGGTCGGCCACCTTCATGGCTCGCGGCGATGCCGCCCGAGCACGCCGTGAGCGCGCCAACGACCCGGACGGGCGGCTGCTGACCCCGAGCGCGGACACCGGCATTCCGGAGCACAAGGCTTACGCCTGGCTGCCGCTCGACGTTGCGAGCGCTCCGGGCACGACCGGGGACGCTGCTCGCCCTGATCAGCGCGGACCCGCCCGGCCCGCCCGGCACTCACGCCCACACCGACCGCTCGGGGCGGCGTCGCGCGCATTCCTTCGGCGATTCGCCCGAGGCTTCAGCTTCGAGACCGGTAGGCAACGCCGGTCAGGTTGGCTCCGGATGAACCACGTTCACGGCAGCCGCAGCTAGGCCGCCGGGTCGGTCTTGAGCGCGGGCAGGCTCTCCCAGGTCTTGCCGGCCGCCACGATGCAGCTCAGGCCGTTCGGCGTGGTGCTGACCACGGTCCAGGTGTTCTTCTCCTCCGAGGCGTAGACCTGGAGCAGGTTGCCGTTCGACTGCAGGCCGAAGGCGACCGGCGACTCGTCGTACTTGCTGCTCAGCTGCTTGGCGATCTCGGTCGCGTTGTGGCACGGCATGCGCATGTTCGTCGGCGGCATCTGCTGCGCACCGGTCGGAATGGCGAACGCGCCGCTGGCGCACATCAAGCTGGTTAGGAAGAGGCCCAGACGACGCATCGCACAGTCTCCTCTGAATGGGTGGGGCCAAGCTGGCCGCGTCGACAATGTGGCGATGTAGCGGTTACCAATTGGTTAACGGAGCGGCAATAATGCCACCTGTAGTGGAAAAAGAACTGGCGCCGCCAACGCCGCCGGGCGTGCCCGCCCGCCCCGGCGGAAGGGGGGCCGGGGACCGGTTCAGGTCAAGCCGAGGCGGCCGACGAACGGCAGCTTGAGGGCGAGGCCGAGCGGATCGACGCCGAAGATCAGGCCGAGCACATTGACCTCCAGGCCTTCGTCACGCCCGACCGCGAGCCCGAGCAGGCCGAGCAGGGACAGCTGAAAGCCGCTGCCGCTCGGGGTCCGGGCGAGCAGGCTGCCGTTGTCGAGATAGTCCTTGCCGATCGCGGTCGGCGGCATGGTCAGGCCGAGCTCGGGCACCCGCCGGCCGAGGTCGGCGATGAAGGTGTTCGAGTTGGGCCCGGGCCAGGTGCGGTACTCGTCCTGGTAGGGATAGCTCGCGATCGCCGCCTCGAGGCGGTCGATCAGGGTCTCGACCTCCGGCCCGCGCCGGTCGACCAGGACCCACGGCCGGCTGCCGGCCCAGTAGCCGTCGACCGTGCGCATGTTTTTGCGGATCGCGGGGGCGCCGCTGCCGACCCCCCAGCCGACCACCTCGTAGCGCTCGAAGGCCGGTGCGTTGGCCCGCTTCATGATGATCCAGCTGTGCGTGGCGAAGATACCCTTCCAGCCCCAGGCACGCGCGGCGTAGACCTGGACCACGGGCTCCGGCGTGGTCGCCGGGTCGGGGGCCAGGCCGGCGCTGTCCCAGCGCGCCTGGCTCCAATGCCTGGGCGCGCTGCCGTGGACCACGCCGGCGCTCCAGACCAGCGGCACCACCACCAGAATCAGCAGACTGCCAAGCCAGAGCATCCGTCCCGACCTCATGTCACCTCCAGGCGATGGTCGCCGCCGCGCCCCGGGGCGGCTGCCAGGCTCGGGCATTTCCTGCGCCAAGGCAAGCCGAAGGGCTCAGGCATCGTCGCTGGCCAGGCCCAGGCGCTCGTGCCAGTCGCTGATCGCCTCGTCCGGATAGCCCTCGAACTGCTGGTCCCGGGGGCCGATCGGCGGGACCACCCAGGGCGCTTTGGAGCCGAGCATCAGATGGGTGCGCTCGGGCGGGATCGGCAGCGCCGTGTCGATCGCCGAGGCGAAGGGGTGGATAAGCTCCGGCCAGCGCGGGTCGAACAGCCAGAGGCAGCTCGCGCACAGGCCGCAGAAATGGCGCTCGGCCGGGCTCTCAAAAGGCTTCCCGCCCGGCTCGTCCCGGATTCTGGCGTGATAGATCCGGACGTGCTCGCGGCCCTCGACCTCGAGGCTCGCCGAGTCGCCGCCGAGATTGATCGCAAAGCCGCCGCCGCCTGCGGTCTTGCGGCAGATCGAGCAATAGCAGAGGTTGAACGGATAGGGATGGCGCGAGCGCAGCCGGAACCGGACCGCGCCGCAGTGGCATGAGCCCTCGAGCAGCATGATGGGTCTCCTCGGTCGCGCTGGCTGCGAGAAGAATCGGTGGTTCCGGTCGGGAAGACAAGGGAGAGTCCGACCTGGCGTGCTCGCGCGCTTGATCTGGAGCGCGAGGCAGCCGAGATTGGGCAGGAGCCGGTGCGGCGCGCGCCAGGCATGCGCCGCGCGGCGCAGGGAGCCGAACCGTCGATGACCGAGCCTGCCCGACCGCCCCGGACCCACCCGAGCCGGCCCGGAACCAGGGTGCCGGCCGGCGCCTGCGACACGCACGCGCATGTGTTCGCGCCCGCCGGCGTCTATCCCTACGCCGCGCGCCGACCCTACACGCCCGCCCCCGATACCGGGCTCGAGGCCTACCGGCGGATGCTGGGCGCGATCGGCTTCGCCCGGGGCGTGCTGGTCCACTCCAACATCTATGGGCCCGACAACCGCGCGACCACGGATGCGCTGGCCGCCATGGCCGGCAGCTTCCGGGGCATCGCGCTGGTCCGGCCGGAGATCGACGACCGAGCGCTCGCGGCGCTGGCCGCGGTCGGCATGCGCGGCATCCGGATCAACCTGGAGTTCCCGGGTGAGGTCGGCCTGGACGACCTGGAAGCCATGGCGCCGCGGCTGGCCGGGCTCGGCTGGCATGTGCAGATGCTGACCAGTGTCGCCAGGCTGCCGGCGATCGCGGCGCGGCTGAAGGCGCTGCCGATCGACGTCGTGGTCGATCACATGGGCCTGCCGCAGGGCGATGACGACCTTGCGGGCCCGGGCTCGCGGGCGCTGCTCGAGCTGCTCGGGACCGGCAGGGTCTGGGTCAAGCTCTCGGCGCCCTACTACGCCGACCGGGAGCCCGGCTATCCCTTTGCCAGCCGGGCCGCGCGGCGGCTCTGGCAGGCGTGCCCCGAGCGCATGCTGTTCGGCACCAACTGGCCGCACCCGCACGCCGATCCGGTGCCGGACGAGGGTGCCCTGGTCGACTGGATCGCCGCGGTCGTCGACAGCGCGACCGGCCTCCGGCAGGTCCTGGTCGACAATCCGTCTCGTCTGTATGGTTTCACGGATGGTTGAACAGGCGCTTGCGCGACCCATGCGGCGCACCCGGATCAAGATCTGCTGCATCCAGTCCACGGCCGAGGCGGAGCTGGCGGTCGACTGTGGCGCCGACGCGCTCGGCCTGGTCGGCACCATGCCGAGCGGGCCCGGGCCGATCGCGGATGCGACCATCGCGGCGATCGCCACCTCCGTGCCGCCGCCGGTCGCGACGTTTCTGCTGACCAGCGAAACCGCGCCCGATGCGATCGTCGCGCACGCCAAGCGCTGCCGGACCAACACCCTGCAGCTGGTCGATCGCGTGGCGCCCGCCGACTATGGCAAGCTGCGCGCGGCGCTGCCGGGGATCAAGTTGGTCCAGGTGCTCCACGTCGGCGGCGAGGAGCTGGTCGCGGAGGCGCGCGCGCTCGCGCCGCTGGTCGACGCGCTGCTGCTCGACTCGGGACGGCCGAACGAGGTTGTCCGGGTGCTGGGCGGTACCGGGCAGACCCACGACTGGGCGATCAGCCGGCGGATCGTCGAGGCCGCCTGCTGCCCGGTGTTCCTCGCGGGCGGCCTGCGCGCCGACAATGTCGGGGCAGCGCTGCGGGCGGTGCGGCCGTTCGGGGTCGACCTCTGCACCGGCGTGCGCACCGACTACCGCCTGGACGCCGCCAAGCTCCAAGCCTTCGTCGCCGCGGTCGAGGCCGGCTAAAGGGCCACGATCTTGCCCGGGTTCATGACGTTCTGGGGGTCGAGGGCCTGCTTGATCGCGCGCATCACGCTCATCGCGCCGGCGCCGTGCTCGGCCTCGAGGTAGGCGATCTTGCCGTGGCCGACGCCGTGCTCGCCGGTGCAGGTGCCGCCCAGCGCTAGCGCATGCTCGACCATCCGCCGGTTGACCGCCTTGGCCCGCGCGACCTCGTCGGCGTCGCTCAGGTCGACCAGGAACACGAGATGAAAATTGCCGTCGCCGACGTGGCCGACCAGGGGTGCCAGCAGGCCCGCCTCGGCGATGTCCCGTTTGACGCGCGTGATGCATTCGGCGAGGTGCGAGATCGGCACGCAGACGTCGGCGACGATGCCCTTGGCGCCCGGGCGCAACGCCAGGGTCGCGTAGAAGGCGTCGTGGCGCGCCTGCCAGAGCCGGTTACGGTCCTCAGCCGCGGTCGCCCACTGGAAATCGGAGCCGCCGAAGTCGCGGGCGATCGCCCTCACGGTCTCGGCCTGCTCGGCAACCCCCGCTGCGGTGCCGTGGAACTCGAAGAACAGGGCGGGTGCGATCCGGTAGCCCTCGAGCTTGGAGTAGCGGATGCAGGCCTCCATGGTCAGCTCGTCCAGGAGCTCGATGCGCGCGACCGGCACCCCCGACTGGATGGTCAGGATCACCGTGTTGACCGCGTCCTCGATGGTCTCGAAGCTGCAGACCGCCGAGGAGATCGCCTCCGGGATGCCGTGCAGGCGCAGCCGGATCTCGGTGATCACGCCGAGCGTGCCCTCGGAGCCGACGAACAGGCGGGTGAGGTCGTAGCCGGCCGACGACTTGCGCGCCCGGCCGCCGGTCCGGATCACCCGGCCGTCGGCGAGCACGACGGTGAGGCCCAGCACGTTCTCGCGCATGGTGCCGTAGCGGACCGCGTTGGTGCCCGAGGCGCGGGTGGCGGCCATGCCGCCGAGGCTGGCATCGGCGCCCGGGTCGATCGGGAAGAACAGGCCGGTGTCGCGCAGATGGGCGTTCAGCTGCTTGCGGGTGACGCCGGGCTGGACCAGGCAGTCGAGATCCTCGGCGTTGACCTCGAGGACCTGATTCATCTCGGACAGATCGATGGTGACGCCACCACTGAGCGCCGCGATGTGGCCCTCGAGCGAGGTGCCAGTGCCGAACGGGATGACCGGCAGCCGATGGGCGGCGCAGATCTCGACGATCCGGCTGACCTCGGCGGTCGAGCGGGCGAAGGCGACCGCATCGGGCGGCGCGCCCGGGTGGTAGGTCTCGTCCTGGCCGTGGCGCTCGCGCACCGCCGCGGCCGTCGTCAACCGGTCGCCGAGCAACCCGCGCAGCTCGTCGAGGGCGGTCCTGAGCGGGGTTGGGGCAAGATCGTTCATGACTTGGTCGTCCCGCTTTGCTGCGGCGCCTCGGGCCCACGCCCGCAAAGTCATAGCAGCTGGCGCCGGCGGGCGCATAGCCCCGTTGGCGGCCCCGGGGCCGGCTTCGGACAACCAATCCTTAAGCATCCGGGGCTACCGTGGTAGCCGCCGCCCTTTGCCGCGGCCCCCGATGCGCAGCCGGCAGGCAACGACCAGCAGAGGACCCCCGATGGCGCCAACCCCGCCGTTCGAGCACGACTACCAGGAGCCGCGCCACGGCCGGTCGGCCATGCTCGCCTCGACCGCCATGCCGCGGGTGGGCTTCGGGCTGTCGGAGCGGGCTGAAGGCGATGCGCATCCGGGGTCGGGCGTTCTTTCGATCGCGCTTTCGAGCGCATCGGTCAGGATCGAGGACGGCCTGCTGATGGCCTTCGGACCCGAGGGCGATCCGGTGCCGCCCCATACCTTCGTGGCGGCGGCCGCCGAGCAGCCCGACGCCGAGGTCAAGCTGGCGGATGGCGGGACAGTGCCGGCGATCCGGGTCGCCCGGGTGCTCGAGGCGCAGGCCAAGGGCCGGCTCGGGGCGGCGCACGGAAATCCGCCCGGTGCCACCGCCTGGATCGAGGCGATGCTCGGCCTGGGGCCGCAGCCGGCGCCTGCCGCCGGAGCCGAGCTCAGCGGCGAGCAGCGGACCTGCGAGCTCACCGTCTTCGGCCGCGAACTGATGCTCACAACTCCCGGGGGACGCTCTTTTCTGATCACCGATGCCGCGCCCGCGCAGCCGGCGGCGGTGGTCGGTCTGGTGCTCGGGGATGGCCGCTCACTGTCGGTCGGCGAACTGGTGGAGCGCCTGCGCTCCCATGCCGAGTTGGGGCCGGGCGCGAATGCCACTGCTTTCCGGCCCGGCGACCCTGGCAGCCAGGGCAGTTCGGGGAACCAGCCAGCCCGTCGGGTGCAGCCGATCGCCGAGGTCGTGCTCCCCGGGTGTGCGGTCGAGCGTAGCGATGACGGGCTCCTGCTCGACCTGCCGACTGT
Organism: uncultured Alphaproteobacteria bacterium; assembly: GCA_963753685.1. Classification (GTDB taxonomy): domain Bacteria; phylum Pseudomonadota; class Alphaproteobacteria; order Geminicoccales; family Geminicoccaceae; genus DATAOG01. The sequence goes on along the minus strand of CAVWDE010000021.1, from coordinate 430,519 downwards.
CGGCGCCGTACGTCTGGCGAGCCTTGCCGGCGACGCGCCCGCCGCGCCGCGGGTCGGCATCGCGCTCGCCGATGGCCAAGCCGTGGGCCTTGCCGAGGTGATCGCGGCCTTTGCGGCGGACGAGCCTGCGCCGCGGCCGGAGCGCCTGGCCCTGCCGGCCCCCGACCGTCATGGGGCCTTGCCAAGCCCCGCGATCCCGGTGCGACAGGTGCCGGTGAGCCTGAGAGCGCCCCGGGTCGAGGGCGTCGATCCGGATCGGATCGTGGTCCTGATCGTCGACGGCGTGCCGCCGGGCGGTGTCCTCTCGGCGGGCATCGACGACGGCGACGGCCGCTGGCTGGTCAGCCCGCGGCATCTGGCCGGGCTGACGCTCACGCCGCCGCCCGGCTGGACCGGAGATCCGACCGTCGTGGTGACCGCGGTCGCGGTCAGGAACCGCGCGGGCGAGGTCGCGACCGCCTCCGAGAGCATCGTCCTGATGCCGGTTCCGGCCGCCGAGACAGCCCTGCCGGTGGCGCTCGATGCCGCGCTCCTGCAGGCCGCGGGCCCGGCGTTGAACGCATTGATGATCCGGGGCGTGCCGCCTGGCGCGCGGCTGTCGGCCGGGACCTACGATGCCACGACCGACGGCTGGGTGCTCCGGCCCGACCAGCTCGAGGACCTGACGATCGCGGCGTCGACCGGCCAAGTCGGCTTCACGCTCACGGTGCTGGGCATCTCCCTGGCCGCCGACGGGCGTGCCGGGGCCCGTGTCCTGACCCGGCTGACCTTCCCGCAGCGCTGATCCCAAAACTCCGGTCCCGGCTGGCCGGCGCTCGCTGGAAGATGCGGGCGTCAAGCTGATGGACAGGTGCTTCCGCCGGGGCTAATTCTGTGCCCTCACCCGACCGCGAACGAGCGGCGACGGCAGCCGGCAGGGCGGCAGCGCGGGAACAACGAGGCCGCGGCGCGCAATGAGACTTTCCTATGCGGCAAGGCTTCGCGCGGCGCCGGCGGCGCTGAGCGCGGCGGTCGCCCGGGCCGCCCAGGACAAGCGCTGGCAGGACGACGGCAGCGTCGACCACACGAGCAGACCCGCAGGCAACCGCAGACCCAACCGCAGACCCAACCGCAGACCCAACCAAAATGACGAGCTCCATCAAGGGAGGCCAGGACATGACCACCAGACTTCGGACGCTGAAGTGGGCCGCGGCCAGCGTCGCCGCGCTGTTCGCGATCGGCATCACGCCCGCGATGTCGGCCGACATCCTGATCGGCCTGATCACCAAGACCAACAACAACCCGTTCTTCGTCAAGATGAAGGAAGGCGCCGAGGCCAAGGCCAAAGAGCTCGGCGTCACGCTGCAGAGCTTCGCCGGCAAATATGACGGCGACAACGAAACCCAGGTCGCCGCGGTCGAGAGCCTGATCTCGGCGGGCGCCAAGGGCATCCTGATCACGCCGAGCGACACCAAGGCGATCGTGCCGACGATCGAGAAGGCGCGCAAGGCGGGCATCCTGGTGATCGCGCTCGACACGCCGCTCGATCCGATCGACGCCGCGGATGCGACCTTCGCGACCGACAATTTCAAGGCGGGCGAATTGATCGGCGAGTGGGCCGCAAAGACGCTCGGCGACAAGGCCAAGGACGCCCATGTCGCCTTCCTCGACGCGCTCGAGAATCAGCCGACCGTGGATGTCGCCCGCGACCAGGGCTTCATGAAGGGCTTCGGCATCGATCTGATGGACCCGAAGCACTACGGCGAGGAGACCGATCCGCGGATCGCCGGCCATCAGTGGGGCAAGGGCGCCGAAGAAGGCGGGCGCACCGGCATGGAGAACCTGCTTCAGAAGGACCCCGACATCTCGGTCGTCTACACGATCAACGAGCCGACCGCGGCTGGCGCGTACGAGGCGCTCAAGGCCGCCGGCAAGGAGAACGACGTGCTGATGACCTCGGTCGACGGCGGCTGCCCGGGCGTCAAGAACGTCGAGGCGGGCGTGATCGGGGCGACCTCGATGCAGTTCCCGCTGCTGATGGCATCCTTGGGGGTCGAGGCGGTCACCGAGTTCGCCAAGACCGGCAAGAAGCCGGAGCCGAGCCCCGGCCTCGACTTCTACAATACCGGCGTGACGCTGATCACGGACAAGCCGGTCGAGGGCATCGACTCGATCACGGCCAAGGAAGGTCTGAAGAAGTGCTGGGGCTGATCTCGCCCTCGGTCTTGCCGACCTGACCTGCAATATCGGGGAGGGCGATCGGCCAGGGCCGCCCTCCCCGGCTCGTCAGCGGATGCCATGAGCAGCTCCAAGGACGCCCTCGCTGCGCGCGCGCGCTCGGAGGTCGAGCGCGAACCGCCGATGTTCGAAGCGGGGCAGGCTTCCTTCGAGGAGGAGGAAGGCGGCGCGCTCAAGCGGGTCCAGCACTTCCTGCACGGTTTTCCGACCGCGATCCCATTCATCGTCCTCCTGCTCGGGGTCCTGCTATTCAGCGCGCTGGTCGGCAAGCGGTTCTTTCACCCCTTCAACCTCTCGCTCGTGCTGCAGCAGGTCACGATCATCGGCACGGTCGGGATCGCGCAGACGCTGATCATCCTGACCGCCGGCATCGACCTCTCGGTCGGCGCGATCATGGTGCTCTCGTCGGTGGTCATGGGCCGCCTCGCGGTGCTGGCCGGCGTGCCGATCGAGTTCGCCTTCGCGCTCGGCCTTTTGACCGGCATGGCCTGCGGCTTCGTCAATGGTGCCTTCATCACCTGGCTGAAGCTGCCGCCCTTCATCGTCACGCTCGGCACCTGGAGCATCTTCGGCGCGCTCAACCTCTGGTATTCGCAGAGCCAGACCATCCGCCAGCAGGAGGTCGAGGCCGCGGCCCCCTTCCTGCAGATGACGGGCACCGCGATCAAGGTCGGCGGCGCGCAGCTGACGCTCGGCTCGATCCTCATGATCCTGCTCGCCGTGCTGGTCTGGTACGTGCTGAACCGGACCGCGTTCGGCCGCCACGTCTACGCCACCGGCGACGATCCCAACGCCGCGCGCCTCGCCGGCATCAACACCACGCGCACGCTGCTCGCGGTCTACACCATCGCCGGCCTGATCTGCTCGGTCGCCGGCTGGGTGCTGATCGGCCGGATCGGTGCGGTCAGCGCGATCTCGGGCGGCACCGCCAACCTCGATTCGATCACCGCGGTGGTGATCGGCGGCACGAGCCTGTTCGGCGGCCGCGGCTCGATCGTCGGCACCCTGTTCGGTGCGCTTGATCGTCGGCGTGTTCCGGAATGGCCTGGCGCTCGCCGGCGCCGATGTGGTCTGGCAGGAGTTCACGGTCGGCCTCCTGATCATCCTCGCGGTCTCGATCGACCAGTGGATCCGGCGGGTCTCGGCATGAGCGCCAACGGAACCGAGCCGATCCTGACCGCGCGCGACCTCGTCAAGCGCTACGGCCGGGTCACCGCCCTCGACCATGCCGACTTCGACCTCATGCCGAACGAGATTTTGGGAGTCATCGGCGACAACGGCGCCGGCAAGTCGACGCTGATCAAGGTGCTGGCCGGCGCCGTCACCCCGGACCACGGCGAGATCCGGCTCGACGGCGAGCCCGTGCATTTCCGCTCGCCGCTCGAGGCGCGCGCGGCCGGCATCGAGACCGTCTACCAGGACCTGGCGCTGGCCCCTGCGCTCTCGATCGCCGACAATCTTTTCCTAGGCCGCGAGCGCCGCAAGCCGGGCCCGGTCGGCACCCTCTTGCGCCTGCTCGATCGCGCCGGCATGCAAAAGGAAGCCCGCCAGCACCTGAATGCGCTGGGCCTGCTGACGATCCAGAACATCCGCCAGAAAGTGGAAACCCTCTCGGGCGGCCAGCGCCAGGGCGTGGCGGTAGTCCGCGCCACCGCCTTCGGCAGCCGTGTCGTGATCATGGACGAGCCGACCGCGGCGCTGGGCGTCAAAGAATCCCGCAAGGTCCTCGAGCTGATCCAGGACGTGAAGAAACGCGGCCTGCCGATCGTCCTGATTAGCCACAACATGCCGCACGTCTTCGAGCTCGCCGACCGCATCCACATCCACCGCCTCGGCCGCCGCATCGCGGTCATCAACCCCGCCGAATACTCGATGTCCGACGCGGTCGCGATCATGACCGGCGCCATGCAACCCCGGGCGGCAGCGTGAGCCTCGCCCCGGGGTCAGGTTTCCCGGCGCCGGTCGGGAGTGGCCGCGCGCAATCGATCACGGGTGTGGCTCGGCCGTCGCTGTCCGCCGCGACGGCGGGCCCGCGGCGACGGTGACGGTTTGCGAGGTCTCGCGCTCTCGTAGGCAGGTCGTTGGGCCATGGTCGGACAGCAGCCGGCCCCGGACGACCATGCCCCGCTCGTCGATGTCCCGCACGACCCGGAGACGGCTCTTGGCGCTGCCGGTCAGTCTCATCGCCTCGGGCGAGAGCGTCGACGCGTCGGGTGGAGACGCCGGCGGTCCGGAGCACGGTGGCAGGGTCCTCCCGCTCCTTTCTCCCGGCCCATCGACGGCCGGGAAGTAGCCCTGCCGTCGGCAGCTTTATGCTTGTGCCACCTGGCTGCGAGGGCTATCGGTTTCGGAAAGTCGCGACCGGCATCGGAGATCCTTGTGTGAAGATAGCGATCTGCGTCTGCACGTGTCGTCGCCCCGTTGCGTTGGAGCGGCTCCTGGATTCGCTCGTGAACCTGCGGCTGGATCGTCTTGCTGTCGACTCCGTGGAACTGATTGTGATTGATAACCGCCCGGACGGCGTCGCCCGCCAGTTATGCGCGTCGGCATCCTGCCGGCTTCCGATCAAGCTTCATTTCGTCGAAGAGCCCAAGCCAGGCATCTCCTATGCTCGAAACCGCGCTGTTGATGAAGCGCTCGAGCGCGGTGCCGATCTTGTGTCGTTCATCGACGACGATGACGTTCCAGAGCCCGACTGGCTATGCCATCTGATTGGGAAACAGGAGCAGACCGGAGCCGACCTCGTCTTCGGACGCTGGTCCTTTGCCGTCGGCTCCGACGTTCCGGCCTGGATCAGAGACCAGCCGCAATTCAGTTCGTCCGACTACGACAAACGCGACATCCACGCGCTGCCGCCTTGGGCCAGCACTTGCAACGTCATCATCGGCAGCCGATTGCTTCGCAAGATGAAAGACCAGGGCGCCGCATTTTCGCCGGATTTCGCTTTTCTCGGCGGCGAAGACAAGGATTTTTTCATACGAGCTCTCGCTAGGGGGGCGAGTTATGCGACCAGCGCGCGATCCATGGTGATGCGCCATGACGTCGAGGCTCGCTTCACAACCATGGGTATCCTCCGCCGCTCGTTCAGGCGAGGCTGTTCCAAGATTCACATTATCAAGAAACACAGGCCAAGATCCGAACTACGACGATTGATTCGTCAGGCATGCGGCAAGCTGATCGTGACGGCGCTGTCTCTCCCCTTACACATATTCTCGGCAGGCCGTATGGTACGGCAACTCGCGAAGGTCTCTAAAGATACGGGCATTATTTATGGTTATTTCGGATGGCGCTATAAATACTATAAAAGAAGGTGAGCGCGGCGCACGGGTGCTTGTTGCCGGGACAGCCGGATCATGGGCGTGGGCGTCCGCCTATCTGTTTGGGCCCGAGCAGCCGGCGCAGCGGGCGGCGCAGATCCCTGTAGATCCGTTGCAGAATGCGACCGCCGTAGTAACGCAGCACCGGCTGTCGCGGGAACGCCTTGTAGGCCACAGTGAGCCGCTCGATCGTCCGTCGGTAGAAGTGCTGGTCCGAGAAGCCGCCGGCTTTCACGATCGCAATCGGCCGACCAAGATCCTGGATGGGATGGCCTAGCGCCAGAGCCCGGACGCAGAACTCGTAGTCGGCGACGATGGCGAGCCTGGGCGCAAACCCCAATTCGAGGAGGAGCTGGCGCCGGCAGAAGAACGCCTGGTGTGAGAAGCAGTTTCCTCGCCAGAGCTCCGCCAGCGGCTTGGTGCGGACATGGCGCCGTCGATCCGGCAGCTCCCAGTAGCAACTGCCATACGCCATGTCGCTGTCCGGGCGCGGATCGAACTCGGCGAGCACCCGATCGTGGGTGAAGCGGTCGCCGGCGCCGAGAAAGATCACCCACTCGCCGCGCGCTCGGTGCGCTCCTTTCATCATGGCATCATAGATACCCCGGTCCGGCTCGCTGATCAGACGATCGATCTGGCAGCGGTGGTCGTCCAGGATCTTGAGGGTTGCGTCGTTCGAGGCGCCATCGATCACCACATGTTCGTACGACGCGTCGCGCTGGCGCGCCACGCTCTCGATCGTCGAAGCGATTGTGGCTTCTCCGTTTCGAACCACCGTGATCACGCTGACGCGCGGCGTGCTCCGTGCCCACCTGCTCGTGTCGCCCGGCGCGGAGCCGACCGCGGATGCCGAATCCTCAGAGAGCGACTCCCGATCTATGCCTTGTGCTTCTGGAGCGGCGCAGAGCATTTTCCCGTAGCTACTTCCTTGGTCTGCTGGGTACGTCGGTGCGCGAGACGCGCCAATTGCGGCCTGGGACCGGCCTCTGTCAAGATCGGATCTGCGGTGCCCCCAGATACTCCTCTTCCCCTCCGCGCACGGAGCTGGTTGAAGCATGCTCTGTGTCAACTCGGCCAACTTCATGCGCACCCTGGCCCCGCTTGAAGTCGAGCATTGGTCGCTGACGACGCTGCTTGACAAGCTGGTGAAGATCGGCGCCAGGATCGTGCGCCACGGTCGCTACGTCGTGTTCCAGCTGGCCGAGGGTCGCGGTGCCGCGGTCGCTGTTTGCGAGCATCCTGCGGCGGATCGATGACCTGCGTCCACGACCGCCGCCGCTTCCGACATGAGGATCGGGAGCGATGAACGCCGACAAACCAGGAAGTGAGGTACGCCCCGGAGCTACCGAGAGCTGCCCAACTGCGCCCAGAAAGCCAGGCGCAAGCCTCTAACCGCAGCGGTGGGCAGCCTCACGGGCCGGCCCGGGCCATCGGAGGCTTGTCTCCTGCAGCGACCTGACGCATGATCGCCGCTCGCGAGCCGGCAAATGGGGAATATCGGTCTAAGGCAGGGCTTCGCCGGTCCTGACTGGTCCGCTTCAGACCCAAGGGTGCAGCACCGATGAAACCAGAATCATCGACCGAATCGCCTCGTTCCCCCCGCGTCCTCATCTTAGATGGAACCAAACTAGGGTCCATCAGCGCTACCGGCCAAATCAAAAGAACCTTCTTTTACAATTGGAGAAAAGATTCAATAGCTCAGGTGTATGTGAAGACGCCCCGTAGTCTATGCTTCTGTCATCCGTTCAGCGAAAGCGAGGCGCCTTTCGACATTGAGAATCCGCAGCAAAGAGAAGCCCTCGTAGAGGCATGTTATAAGTTTGAGCCCCAGGTTATCTACTTCCGCCCGGTTCCGGAATGGCCGACCCTGTTTGACATCGCGAGAGAAGTCCAAGCTCGTCGGTTCGTTCCGACCGTCATCCACGTAATGGATGATGTTTTCTCTGAGATCAACACGATTGATCACGATATTCAAACCAAGTTTCTTGAGCAATTCCGGCAACAATGGATCGGTGCCGTGGCGCGGCTGACGGTATCTCCACCCATGAGTTACGCTTTGAAGGCACGATTCGGACTGGAATCGATGGTGCTTGCTAATGGAGTTGAGCCATCCGACTGGGACCGCGTCGCCGGGCGATCGTGGCGGGATTCCGGAAGCGGCGACGAGTTCGTGGTTCGCTACGCCGGAGCGCTCTCCGAACGTACAAGTCTTTCCAGTATTAAGGATGTGGCAGTCGCCATTGAACAAATCGGAGCGGAGCGCGCGGTTCGATTTGAAATCATAACATCAGCCACATGGATCTCTCGCGCAAGACGTGAATTTGGAATGCTGCGGCATACTTGTTTGCGTGACGCATGTCTCTCTGACACGTGGTATCGAGTTCAGTTAATGTCTTCGGACTGCCTTATCATTGCGTATAATTTTAGCAAGCGGAGTTGAGATTACCTCCGGCATTCCTTTTCGAACAAGCTCCCCGAATGCATGGCGTCCGGTGTCCCGACCGTGGTCTATGGACCCAGAGAAGTATACAGCGTGGACTATGTCGCGCGGCGAAGATGCTGCACGGTCGTCACCAAGAGAGACCCGGGCATCCTTTTGCGGGCTCTTCGTGAAGTGATGACCGGGTCGCGGGAGGTGGCGGTGGCTGCGGATCGGGCCAGGCAAATAGCATTTCAGGATCACAATGTCCGGGACATCCGAAGGAGGTTCGAGCGAATCATGTGGAATGCTGCAAACGATGCCCACGGGACCGAGAGCGCTGTTGGCAGCAGGCAAAGCTCAAGCAGCCCCGGCGGTTGGCGGCTGGGAGAGATCCGGGTTGGGCGGGGCGTTGGTGATCTCCCAAAGCCGCTCATCGTTCTAGGTAATGGCCCTTCGCTCAGGGAGTTCGAATTTGACAAACTCAAGAAGTTTGACGTCATCGGGATGAATGCCGCCTACAGGTACTGGGATAAGATTAGTTGGTATCCAAGATACTATGCTTGTTTGGATACCGTTGTCGGTCTATCGCATCAGGGGGAAATTGAGCGCCTGGTCCGGGAATCATCAAAGAACGGAATAGAATTATTTCTCCTGCGTGCGAATTTAATTGGTCGATCGGAAACACTTCGATGTCCATTCCTGCAGTAGTCGATTTCGACTGTGCCAAGGAAGAGGCAACGATATTATCGGGTAGGAGAATTACCACCGGTAGTCATGCGACGCTGTTTGGTGCTTATCTTGGGTATCGAACGATATATCTACTCGGAATCGATTGCGACTATGTGCAGGTGGTCAGCGGCGCACAGCACGTTGAGGCGAGGGAGGGTGAGGATTCACGAAATACCCTGGAGATACAGGTTACCCCAGAGCGTAATCCAAATTATTTTTTTGATGACTATCAACAAAAAGGAGATCGATATAATGTGCCTAATCCGGGCCGCTCAGTGCATTTGAGTGCTTGGCGGGAGGCTGCCGTAGCCTTGCGGCATGAAGGCGTCAAGGTCCTCAACGCGAACCTGAGTTCGAAGGTTGATGCCTTCGACTTCTGCGATTTCGATGCCATCGGGCCGGGAGGGCCTCCAGTTGTCATTCCGCGGGAAACCGTCTTGGGGGAGGTGGGGGAGCGATCGGCCGAAGGGGAGGTGGGGGAGCGATCGGCCGAATTGGCGCTTGGTCGGGTGGATGGCGCGCTGCGGGGGACCTTTGAGGTCAATGCTCAGGCGCAGTTCGATGAGATCGGGTTCGTCGCCAGACTGATGCTTGGCGCAACGGAAGGTACCATGGTGGACGTCGGCGCCCATCGCGGCGCCAGCACACGGCGGTTTGCGGAAGCCGGCTGGAAGGTCATCGCGCACGAGCCCGACCCAGACAACCGACGGGCCTTCGAAGCCTACGCACAGGGGCGGGGCAAGGTCGTCGTCGACGCCCGCGCGGTGACCGACAAGTCTGACCAAGAAGTAAAGCTCTACGCCTCACCGGAAAGCACGGGCATTAGCTCCCTTCTCGCGTTTCGCGACAGCCACGCGGTGAAGTGTATCGTCCGCACCTGCACTATCGCCGACGTCGTGCATGAACGGATGCTCGAGCGGATCGATGTGCTCAAGATCGACGCTGAGGGCTATGAGCTGCCAATTCTGCGCGGGGTTCCCTGGGATAGGCTGCAGCCGGAGGTCGTCATCTGCGAGTATGAAGATCGCAAGACGCACGCGCTGGATTATCGCGTCGACGATCTGGCGCGCTTTCTGGAGCTCAAGGGCTATTGGGTGCTGGTCAGCGAGTGGCATCCTATCGAGAAATACGGTGGGCCGCACTCGTGGAAGCGTCTGCAATGGTATAGTCCGGGACAGTGCGATGGTGAAGGATGGGGCAACCTCATTGCTTTCCGGAGCCCGACTCCGCTGCCGGAGTTGTTGGCGGCTGCAGACCAGGAGATCCGGGTTCTGGCGCAGCCGCCGGAAAGTCGCGCAGCATCGCGGAATGTCTTGGAGAAACAGAGCATGAATTCGCGGCTCCTTCGTCCAGTGAAGCGACTGTTTCGCGGGAACAAGGTCGTTCGGTGGGGCAGCCTTGGGGCGGTTTTTGCGCTCGCGGCCACGAGCCTGGTCGCCGCCATGCTCGTCTTGCCAGCGGCGGAGGCAGCGCTCGTCATCGCCGTGATCACATTCGTCGCTGCAGGGATCGGCTTGCCCGCGACGGTGGCATTGACCCGCAAAGAGGCGCGCCGCCGCAAACAGCTGCGTGGCGCGCTCGCGGCCAGCCAGGAGCGGATCGCAACTCTGGAGCGACTGCTCAAGCAAGCGCGTGATGCTCTCAGCGAGCAGCGCACGGCGCTTGAGCTGCTGATGCCTGGCAGGGCTCCCCATCTTGCGGCATTCAGCCGTTGTCCTGACGCCGCGGTTATTGCGCGGCTGACGGAAACTTGGGCACCTAAACTCGGCTTACGGGCGGAGGAGCGGGAACTAAACTACCTGGCTCATCGGCTGCGCACGATCGAGGCCAACGGTATCGGGCGAATGGCAACTTCGATTGAAGCCGCGATGCTTCGGATCCTGAGCGCCCGTGCCGTGGGCAGGGATCGGCTCGATGTGCTAGAGATCGGCACCCTGTTCGGGCTCGGCGCAGCGGCGGTCTACGAGGGTACGCGCGGCCGTTTTGAGCAGGTTCACCTCACGCTGATCGATCCCTTACAAGGCTATTATGGCGCCGGCCGGCCAGATCCGCTCACCGGCGCGATCGCCGATCGCGAGGCTTTGCTCTGCAATCTCCGGCAGGCGGGCGTGCCAGTCGAGGACGTGACGATCATTCAAGGCCAGAGCGAGGAAGAGGCCGTACGGGCCGAGGCGGCCGAACATCGCTACGATCTTCTCATCATAGACGGTGACCATAGTGCCAAGGGCGTCGCGCGTGACTTTGACCAGTATGCCCCGCTGGTGCGCGAGAGCGGCTTCGTCCTGTTCGATGATTACGACGTGCCGGAATGGCCAGCGATCAAGGCATTTGTCGATGAGCAGGTCGCCGACCGCACGGGGCTTGACTTCTTGGGCGGCGAGTTCCGCACCGCCGTTTTTAAGGTACGCTCAGTTCTGGCAATGCCGGCGGATCTTGAAGAGCCACTCGTCGCGCCCAGCCGCGAAGGAGCAATGGGCTCGGCGGCTGCCACCACCGGCTCAATGCGTTCCGAAGGCTTGGACCGCAGGAAATCATGAATGGCCAAGAAGGCATGGCAGCCCATCTTGCGGGTGTCCAGAATGGGTGATGTAGGAGAGACGGCTTCGCCGGATTCGCCGAGCCGGAGGTAGCAGAGCGACAATTCTATCCAAGATAACGCCTGCTGCTTGTGTTCGCGTCGGGGGTATTACAGATGGTAGTTCCGAGGCGTTTGCACGCCCCCTGATCGAAGCTGTCGATGCCGGTCCCCCATTTCGCCAGGACTTTGAGCTTCGGGGCAGCTCGGATTAGCCGCTCGGCAAACCGATCGTCGCCGGCAATGACGCCATCCACATCACCGATCCATTCAAGCAAGTCCTCCTCGCTTGCCCGCTCAAGCACCGGTGGAATGATCAGTTCCATCCCGTGCGCGTCAAACAGATGACGAAAGCGGTTAATGACTGGTTGCAGATAGGGCGCCGTCACGAGGACCTTCATTGTCATGAAGCGTCTCCCCTGCCCGCCGCGGACCGCCGCGCTTGATAGATCATCTCAGCAATTTGGAAGTCGATTTCTTCGTCGATATCCCACGCCTCGTCTCTGCCGATCTCGAACATCAGCGGCCTCTCGCCAATCCGGTTGTGTCTTTGCTCAAGTTGGTGGCGCGTAAAAACATAGAGGCATGAATTCTCTTCGTAGATCGGCGGCAGATCTTGAGTGCGGAGCAGGATAGCCGGGTTGTGATTGACCGCTCTAGCAAGCTGATCCCAAAGCCGTGTCTGCAGCCGTGTCACGCCGAATAAACTGTCGAACATCGGATAATTATCGAGGAACTGGTGGAGCGCGGTCTCGATGGTAGCGTGGCGCAGCAAGGGATTAGTACTATGAGTTTGAAGGTAGAAGTCGGCCTCGACTTGCTGAGCGGTATTCAATAAAACGTCGTTCATCGGCACAGTGTCGGCGCGGAGTTGCTCGGGCCGCTCTAGCAAGGTAACACGGGGGAAATGGGCCCCCACATCCTCCATGATCGTCGGGCTGTCGGTGTCTATTATCACCTCGCTGATCAGCGAGCAGACGAGAAGCTCGCTCACGATGTGATGGTACAGCGGGCTTCCCGCGAAAAGCCGGAGGTTCTTGGCGGGCACCCGCACGCTTACGTGCCGCATGGGCACCAGGGCTGCGATTCGTGGCCGCATCGGCAACTCCTCAGCCTAACCGGACAGACCCGGCTCTTTGCCGTAATCGACAATCGCCCCTTCGAGGCCTGCAGCTGGGGTGCGCTCGATCGTACGGTTGGGATAGTAGAACCGACGCTTGAGCGTACTCGTGACGCCCCCAGTTCGGTTCATCCCGCGGTAGGTGCCAGCGAATTGCATTAGACGAAACAGGGCGATCTCGCCGGCGACACGCGCTAGCCGGCTCTGACGCCAGGCCGAAAGAGCGTCTGCAGCGACGTTACCTACGAACAGGCGGACGAAGTCCCAGGCATTGAAGCGCTCCTCGGGGAAGATGCGCCGAAAAGCAATGGCTTCGCGCTGATAGCGATTGAATACCTGACGCCAGGTCTCGTCGTGAATATGCACAACTGCAGCGTCAGGAACGTAAGCGATGCGGTGGCCCTCCGCGATCGCAGCTTTCGCGAACGCCAAATCCTCGAGGCCCGTGAGCGTCTCGTCGTAGCGCAGGCGATGCCAGACCGCGCGGCGCACGGCAGCATTGGCATTGTTGCAGAACGGATGCGGCTGGTTTTTGTCGGGCGCGGGCGGGAACCAAGTCGCGAACACGCGATGCTCGGCGAACCTGGTGGTTGGTCCTCCTTGCTGCCGACCATAAGTCACGGCCACACTCGAGTCCGCGAACGGTGCCAGAAGCTCGGCGAGCCAGTCAGTGCAAACCGGATAGCAGTGGGCACTTACCATGACCACGAACTCGCCCGACGCTGCCTCGCAACCGCGATTCAGTGAGCGGCCGAAAGAAAAGCTCTCCGGTTCAATGCGCAACAGCCGCGTCGGGAAGCTTTGCGCGATCTCACAGGTCCGATCAGTCGAGCCGGAGTCGACAACGATGACCTCGATGTCCTTCAGGGTCTGCGCCGTGATGCCATGCAACAGGCGGCCAATATGGCGTTCCTCATTGCAGCAACGGACTACAATTGAACAGGGCGGCGTGCGGCTAACCGACGCCGTGCTCCGGCGAGGCGTAGTTTCCAACACCACGTGAGGTCTACGGGACTCTGTAACGTCCGTCAATTGAAGGCCTCCCAAAAAACCTGGGCAAGGCGGGCTGATCTGCTCTACTGTGGCGCGCAGCGGCGGGCGGTGGAATGGGGCGTCCGGCAGGGTCGTTTCGACGTCGAAGAGCGGCTGGCGGGGCTGTCAAAGAACGGCAAGGACCCCGGTATCGCCTGCGGTCGACTTTGAGCTGTTTCCGGCCCGGCCTCGAGCGGGCTGTGCCGCGCGCCGGCCAGTCGAAGTGCGCTCGGCCACTCCTCGATCGATCTTAAACGTCCTGACCCTGAAGACCCACAATAACTGAGTGACGAGCAGCGGAACCGCACCGCGGCCCAGCGTTCGGCGGTCGAGTCGGACGCGGCGATCATGTCGTCAGGCTCATGCCGAGCGTTCGCTCCAGATCCTGGACGCCGAACAACCGCGCGTAGACGCCCTCGCGGCGCATGAGCTCGGCGTGGGTGCCCTGGTCGACGATCTCGCCCTTGAGCATGACGTAGATCCGATCGGCGAACTCGACGATCGGCAGCCGGTGCGAGACGATCAGGATCGTCTTTTTGCCCGCCAGCCGCGTCAGCGTCGCGCGCACGTCGCGCTCGATGCTGCGATCGAAGTATGATGTGGGCTCGTCCAGCAACAGGATCGGCGCGTCGCGATAGAGCGCGCGGGCGAGCGCGAGGCGCTGCCGCTGACCGTCGGAGAAGCGCCTGCCGCGCTCGCCCACGGGCGTGTCCAATCCCTTTGGCAGCTGGCGGACGAAGTCGAGCGCGCTGGCGTCGTGGAGAGCCGACCACAGCCCTTCCTCGTCCTCGGCATCGCCGGCGCGCGGGCCGTGACCGTAGGTGAGGTTGGCCCGGATCGTGTCGTCGAGCAGAATGGCGTCCTGGCTGACCACCCCGATCGACCGCCGCAGGCTCGAGATGCGAAACTCACGGCTGTCGGTACCGTTGATCGCGATCACGCCTGCTGAGGGGTCGTAGAGGCGGGGGATCAGGTTGAGCAGGGTCGACTTGCCGCCGCCCGACGGGCCGACCAGTGCCACGATCTCCCCGGCGCCGAGCGTCATCGAGACGCCGCGCAGCACGTCAACCTTGCCGTCGTAGCTGAAACGAACGTCGCTGATCTCCACGGTGCAACGTCTGGCGGTGAGCGGCACGGCGTTCGGCCGGTCGTGGACCTCGACGCGCGAATCGAGCGCGTTTCGGATCCTCTGCGCTGCGATCAGCCCGGATTGCAGGTTGATCGCGCCGGTCGACAGCCGCCGCACCGGCCGGTAGACGACGAGAACCGAGACGAGGAATGCTGCCAGCCCGCCGATCGCCTGGCCGCCTCCGTCGGCCACGCGAAAGGCGGCGACCAGGATCAGCAGCGCGATCACGACGCCCGAGGCGCACCCGACCAGCGGCTCGGTCGTCGCCTTGGTCTGCGCCAGCGCGACCGCGATGCGCATGCGCTGCTTGGTCAGTTCGCGATGCCGGTCGACCTCGAGATCGGCGGTATCGGATGCCATGACGAAACGGAGCCCGGCGAGCACGTCCGCGAGCCGCGTGGAGATCGCGCGACCAATCGTGATCTGCTCCTCGGTGAGGTCTCGAACCCGGCGTCCCATTCTCATCAGGCTGAACCCGATGAGCGGCAGCGCCGAGAGTGCCAGCAGGCTCAGCGGCCAGTCGAGGCCGACCATGACCCCGGTGAGGCACAGGAACAAGATCAGGTCCTGCACCATGGTGAAACACACGCCGGTCGCTGCGGTGACGGCCCGGCTCGCCTCGCTGTTGCACAGGTTCAACATCAGACCTGTGTGCATCCCGGCGGTCGAGCGCAGGTCAGAGCGCAAGAAGCCCCGGAAGAGGTCGCGTTGAAGGTGGGTCAGCACCGCTTGGCTGACGCGCTCCTGGATACCTGCAATCTGGAGGGCGGCAAACCCGCTGACGGGACCGAGCGCCGCCACCGCGGCGGCGAGGCCAAAGACCAACTCGATACGCCCACCCCCGAGGATCGCGGACAGCGCCGGCTTCACCAGCCAGACGAGCAGCGCCGTCGCGCCAGATGAGATCCACGTCAACGCGAAAGCCAGGGCCAAGGCGCGGTAATGCGGGCGGAAATACTCGCGCTGCAGCCATCGAAATGCTTCGATCAGGTCACGATCGATCTGCCCGGTCAGCCATCGCGCGATGGCGCCACCGGCTTGCGGCCGCTGCGCCTCGGTACCCACACTCAGCAAGCGCCGTCTCCTCTAGCGGATGGCGACCGCGCGCCATCTGCGACGGTAGAACGCATAGTCGTGGCGTAGCTCCTTGAGGGCGTCAACCCGCTCGATCCACGTGCTCTCAGCCTCGCGCCTGTTCAAGCCCTCGTGCTGGGTCAGGACATTTGCCACGGCGGGAGGCCAAGTCGTTGGTGGGTCGCAATTTACTGCGCCGAGATGAGGCCCTGCAAGGCGCTATGTGGCCAGATCGTGGTGGTAGAGTTAGATGTATCTGGCGAGTCGCAGGATTCGGCCGAAGGCTCGGTCGGGGCAACGGCCGAGCTGGGATCGTGCTGCGAATAGCGAGGGTTGCGCTGGCGAGCGGGCCCAAAGGTTGCAACGGCCTTACGCGGCGGCGGTCATGCAATCCGCGTCGCCAAACAAAGCGACGAGGTAGGCGTCGGCTGCGGAAGAGGCCGTGAACAGGGCGGCCCGCTCGCGCACCGATGCCGCGACCCGACGCCCGTCGATTACCCGCTCGATTGCGGCGGCCATGGCTATGCTGTCGCCGACCGGTACGAGGTCACCATAACGACCCGCGTCGAGGATTTCCCGAGGCCCAACCGGACAATCTGTGCTGACCACGGGGCAACCGCAAGCCATCGCCTCGACCAGCGCGTTGCCAAAACCCTCGAACTTCGAAGAGAGTACGAAGACGGTCGCCCGCGCCATATAAGCATAGGGATTCGCGGTGTAGCCCAAGAGACCGACGTCGGACGCGACCCCCAGATCCTGGGCAAGGTGGAGCAGGACCCCGCTCAGATGGCCGGCTTTCCCTTGGCCGTTCGCTTCGCCCAGGATCACCAAGCGTGCGGAGCATCGCCTGCGCAGATCGGCGAAGGCGCGGATGAGCGTTGGATAGTCCTTCTGTTCGGCCATCCGGCCGCAAGCCAGAACGATCGGCGGCTGCCCCGGCTCAAACCAAGGGTGTGGCACGGGCGCGCGCGCCAGCACAGCGATCTCGTCGCCGACGACCGGGTTGTAGATGGTCACGATGCGGCCGGGAGGCAGGCCCGTGATGGCCATGAGATCGGCAGCGACACCGTACGAGACGGTGATGATGGCATCAGCGAAGGGGTAGGTTCTTGCCATCAGCAGCGGCAGATAGCGCCGGCGCCAAGCGCGCGAGCCGAGCAGGACCGTCGAGGGTGGATTGCGTTCGCTGATCAGCACGCGTACCGGCAGCGCGGCCAGACGAACCGACCAGATGGTCATCAGATTGACCAGGCTGCCCGCCGCTACCACTGCTTGAGGCTTGTGTCGTCGGATATAATTGGACAGAGAGGCGGTATAGAGCAGTAGGTCCGGCAGCCGCGGCGAGAGCAGGACGGGGCGCAGCATGGCGGGAAATCCGCCAGGGTCGGCGCACAGCGCGGCGATCCGCGCGATCGAGGACCTGCCACGCTCGAGTTCGAAGTGGCGAACATCGCGCGGAAGGTTGGCACGCAGTCTGCCGTTCGGCTGGCACGTCAAGACGTCGACGCGGTGGCCGCGCGCAATCAGTTCGCGACCCAGCGACAGAGCCATCTTCTGCACACCGCCAGCGCCCAAATGATCAAGGACCAAGGCCACATGTCGGCGCTGTGGGGAGAGCTTCGCGACCACCCGATATCCTGATGCCGCTGAACACGGCGTTGGGCTCAGGTTAAAGGTCATGCGAGCGCCGGCGTCAAGCCCCTGATCCCCGGCTAGGATTTCGGCTTGGGGATGGAAGCTGGGCGGGACATGGTTTGGCGGGCCGGGTAAGGTTTCACCGTTCGGGTGCGGCGGCGGGCGTTGATCACGGCGCAGACGCGGTCGGCGTGCGAGCTGGATCAGCGGGCGGAGAGGGGTTTCATCACCGCGCATAGCGGGGTGCCGCTCCTGATCGAGGCGTTGCGGACCAGCGGTGCGACGGTGCTGGACGAGAGCGTGGTGATCAAGCGCCGCAAGCGCGGGCTGCTGGCATCGCAGCTGGTGGGGGGGGTGTTCAGCCTCTGGGCCGCCGGCGGCGAACGCTGTGAAGACCTGGCGCAACTGCGGGAGGACACCGCGCTGGCGTTGCTGCTCGGGCACGGTCTGCCGGTGCCGCAGACCGCGCGCGACTTCCCGGAGGCGTTCGATGAGGCGGTGCCACCGCTCTGGCAGGGTGCGAGCTGCCAGGGCCGCGGTGGGTGCGCGCGGCCCGCAGCGGCGCGCCGAACAGGCGTTGGCGGCACTCACCAGGTGGGTGGCGAGGATGTCCAGCCTGATCCGGGTGCCGAGGACGACGGCGGTGAACAAGGCGACGGCGTTGACCAGCACCGCAGGGTGCGCAGGCGTCGGCAGGTCAGCACGCGGATGTCCTCCAGATCGTAGCTCGGCTTCACGAAGCGGATCGCCTCCTCGATGCGCCAGCGCGTGGGATAGGCGGACACCACCCACCACAGGGCCTTGCGGTTGCGGCGCATCGGCAGATCGGTCAGCAGCATCATGGGCGCCGCGCCCAACCCCCGGACCACCAGCAGCCAGAGCGGCAGGTCCGGGGGCTCTGGCAGGCGCACCGGACGACCGCCGTAGTCCAGGCGGCATGAGATCTCCTGGCCGTTCTCCTGGCGGACGATACGGGTGGCATGGGACAGCGGGCAATCGGCGGCGAGCCGCGCGGTCTCGATGGTGCGCAAGCCCCAGTGCAGGTGGCGATCGCCCGTCCGGCGGATCACGAAGGAGCGCTTGGCGGCCAGGAGGTCGGCATCGAGCTCGCGCCGCGCGCCTGGCTCCCAGGGGCGACCTCCGGTGGTCGCTCGACCGGCGACCCGGAACCGCCCGCGCGCTGCACGGCAAGACGGCACAGATATGCGTCACTTGTGCGCCCAAAATCAGCGGTTTTGCAGATGGAATCAGGAGGTTTTGTACCCGAAATCAGCGGTTTTGCGGCGGAATCAACGGCCAAGTTGCTAGTTTGACGAAAAACGATGTCGCCACAAAGGCTTACGCATGGCACAGATCTGTCGCCTGATGCTACAGAAGTGTCGCATGGTGTGCACTCCCCGGCCGCGCGGCGGGCCGTATCGGGGAAGGTGGCCAGATCCGGGCGCAGAATCGCATCCCGGCGAACCTGGGCGCTGTATCGAACCCTCGGTGTCACTTGCATAAAATCCTATGATCTGCTACGATTCTTGGTCACCCGATCCCGCTCACCCTGGGCCGTTCGCGGTTGATCGCAGTGGTCAGGCTTGGGGAGCGCTCCCAGCCGGAGACGACATCATGACTGTTCGCTGGCCTGAGCCAGCCGGCGGTGACCGTGCTCAGGATGCATGCCGAATGCCAGAAGCTGGTCGCCCCCGCCTTGCCGCTTGCCGGACAACCCAGGTGACCGCACCCTTGAGGGAACCAAACGAACCCGAAAAAGTCGGCTAAAACAACAAGCCAGCTCTTGGCGATAGGGTTGAAGACGTGGTCTCGCTGGCTCCGGCAGATGGTGGACGGTCCTCCTGGCCCTCGAGATCCTATGTCAGCGATCCGCGGCGCGAGACCGGCCCGCTGCGATTTGAAGTTCACCCGCGCCCATGCCACCGGCCACGGCTCGGGCGAGCTTCGCCGCCGTACAGCACTTCGATGAGCCTACGGGTGCGCCGCGGGCGGTTCGTCCCATTGCTCGGCGCTGGCGCCGGCGAGCGCGCGGACGCGCTCTTCGTCCTTGGCGAATTCGGCGGCGGCGCCGGCGTAGACCACGCGGCCGTCATCCAGGACGTAGGCGCGGTCCGCGATCTCGACCGCCGCGCGCACGTTCTGCTCGACCAGGAGCACCGAGATGCCCTCGGCGCGCGCCGCGACCACGACCTTGAACACCTCCTGCACGATCAAGGGCGCCAGGCCCTGGGAGGGCTCGTCGAGAATGATGAGCCGCGGGTTGAGCAGCAGCGCGCGCGCGATCGCCAGCATCTCCTGCTCGCCGCCGGACAGCTGGCGGCCCTTGTTGGTGCGTCGCTCCGCCAGGCGCGGGAACAGCTCGTAGATGCGCGCGATGGTCCAGGGACCCGCGCGCTCGAGCGGCACCTTGAGGTTCTCCTCGACCGTCAGATTGGCGAAGATGCGCCGCCCTTCGGGCACGTAGCCGACGCCCAGCGCCGCAATGCGATAGGGCGGCCAGTCGGTGGTGGTCTGGCCGAAGATGCGCACCGCGCCCTCGCGCGCAGGGGTGAGCCCGACCACGCTGCGCAGCGTCGTGGTCTTGCCGGCGCCGTTGCGGCCGAGCAGGGTCACGAGCTCGCCCTCGCGCACCTCGAGGCTGACGCCGTGCAGGATGTGGCTCTTGCCGTAGAAGGTGTGCAGGTCCTCCGCGGCGAGCGTGACCTCGCTCATGCGACCTTGCCCAGATAGGCCGCCTGCACCGCCTCGTTGGCGGCGATCTCGGCGGGCGTGCCTTCGGCCAGCGGCGCGCCTTCGGCCAGCACCATGATGCGGTCGGCGAGATGGAAGACGACGCGCATGTCGTGCTCGATCAGGACGATCGTGAGCTTGTGGTCGCGGTGCAGCTTGCGGATCAATTGCGTGATGTCGTGGGTCTCCTGGTCGCCCATGCCGGCGGTCGGCTCGTCGAGCAGGAGGAGCCGCGGCTTGAGTGCCAGCGCCATCATGATCTCGGTCGCGCGCTGGTCGCCGTGGCTGAGCTCGCCGACCAGCCGGTCCGCCTTGCCCGCGAGGCCGCTCATGGTGAGCAGATCGGTGACCCGGGCCTCGACCTCGCCGTCGGCAGTGCGCGAGATCCATGGCCGCAGCCGGTAGCCGGCGGCGACCTCGACCGCGATGCGCAGATTCTCGTGCACCGAGAGCTCGGGGAAGACCTCGGTCACCTGGAAGGTGCGGGCGATGCCGCGCCAGACACGCCGCGCCGGCAGGAGGCTGGTGATGTCCTCGTCGTCGAACATGATGCGGCCGTCGCTGGGCGTGAGGAACCCGCTGATCAGGTTGAAGAACGTGGTCTTGCCGGCGCCGTTGGGGCCGATCACCGCGCGCAGCTCGCCCGGCTCCACGACCATCGAGACGCCGTTCACGGCGACCAGGCTGCCGAACCGGCGCGAGACGTTCTCCACCCGCAGGAGGGTCATGATGTAGCCCGCCGCCGGATGAAGCCGACCACGCCGCGCGGAAAGAACAGGACGACGAGAATGAAGAACAGGCCGATGAACGACATCCAGTTCTCGGTCTGGCTGGAGACGTAGTCCTGGAGCACGACGAAGATCGCGGCGCCGATCAAGGGCCCCCAGAACGCGCGCATGCCGCCCAGGACCGCCATGATCACGAAATCGCCCGACTGGTCCCAGCGCAGGCCGTGCGGATCGGCGAAGTTGTTGAGGAGGGCATAGAGCGTGCCGGCGAGGCTGACGAAGGTGCAGGAGATCACCCAGGACAGCCAGATGTGGTGGTCGACCGGAATGCCGAGGAAGCGCGCGCGGCGCTCGTTCTCGCGGATCGCGAGCAGCGTGCGCCCGAACGGCGAGCGCAGCAGCGCCGCCATGATCGCGACCGCAACCGCGAAGCAGATGAGAACGAGGTAGTAGAAGGCCTTGTCGTTGCCGACGATGTCGAACGTGGCGACGCCCAGATCGATCGGCAGGCGGTGCCAGCCGGAGAGCCCGTCGTCGCCGCCGGTGACCGTGTTCCAGCGAAAGGCGATGAAGTAGAAGACCTGGCCGAAGGCGATCGTCACCATCGCGAAATAGACGCCGCGCAGGCGCACGATCAGCGCACCCACGACCGCCGCGGCGGCCGCACCGACGGCGACGCCCACGGCCATGCCGGCGAGCGTGCTCGGCACCAGATATTTAATCGTCAGGCCGGCGCCATAGGCGCCGAGGCCGAAGTAGGCGGCATGCCCGAACGACAGCACGCCCGTGAATCCGAGCAGGAAATTGAGCGCCGTCGCGGCCAGCGCCAGCACCAGGACCCGGCTGCCGAGCGAGGTGTAGCCGCCGACCCAGTTGAGCCAGTAGGGCATCGTCAGCAGCAGCGCCCAGATGATCGCGTCCGCGGTTCGCTTGCCGGGCAGATTCACTAGAACCGGCCCTCCTCGCCGAGCAGGCCGTGCGGCCGCACCAAGAGGACGAGCGCCATCATTACGTAGATCACCGCCTCGGAGGCCGAGGGGTAGAAGACCGTGACCAGGCCCGAGGCGACCCCGATCAGGAGGCCGCCCAGAAGCGTGCCGGGCAGGCTGCCGAGGCCGCCGATGATGATCGCGACGAAGCTCGGCATGATCAGGGCGCTGCCGATCGTCGGCTGCAGCCCGAGCATGCCCGCCGCGAGCACGCCCGCGAGCCCGGCGAGGTAGATGCCGAGGCCGAAATTGAGGTTGCGCAGGATGCGCGTGTTGACCCCGAGCACGCCGACCGTCTCGAGATCCAGCGTGCCGGCGCGGATGCGCATGCCCAGGCGCGTGCGGGTGAGGATCAGGAACAGCCCGGCCACCACCACGACCACGAGCGCCACCATGAACAGGCGGTAGCCGGTGAGGAAGAAGTATTCCGCGCTGAGCGGGCTCGAGAGCCAGTCCGGGATCGTGAACGGCACGGTCGCCGCCCCCCAGATGTAGCGCGTGCCGTCCTCGAGCATGAAGGCGAGCCCGAAGGTCAGGAGCAGGCTGTAGAGCGGATCGCGGCCATAGAGGCGGCGGATGAGCACCCGCTCGACCAGGATGCCGATCATCGCGGTCAGGACCGGGGCGATCGCCAGGGCGCCCCAGAACCCGACATAGGGAATGAGCGTGTAGGCGAGATAGCCGCCGATCGCGAGAAACCCGCCGTGGGCGAAGTTGATCACCCCGGAGAGATTCAGGATCAGCGACAGCCCGAGCGCCATCAGCGCGTAGAACGCGCCGATGATGAGGCCGTTGAAGATGTTGAAGAGGATGAGCTGGGTCATGGCGAAGCGACGCTCACCGGCGGCCGCACGAATAGGGCGCCGCCCCGGCGGCGGCGCCCGGTCCTCACGGTCGGCTCAGGCCGGCCATGTAAGATGGCAGCCGGTCGCCTCCACCGTCGGCGCCACGTCGACGCCTTTGACGACCTCGTCGACGTGGAACAGATCGTCAGGCTCGTCGCCCTTCTCGATCGCATGGCCGACGTAGAGCGAGGGCATGAGCTGGTGGTCGCCCGCGCGATAGAACGGCGCGTTCGGCATCAGGGCCACCTCCGGCGGCAGCTTGAAGCCCTCCAGCGCCTTGGCGAGCTTGACCGCATCGAGCGTCTTCTGCTCGTTAGCGACCAGCGCGCAGGTCCAGGTCGCGACGAAGCCGAACCAGTGGCGCGCGCTCGGCACCTTGCCGGTTTTCTCCTTGATCGCGGCAACGAAATCGGTGACGTGCGGCACGTCCGGCTGTTTCCAGTACCACTCGAACACCCAGGTGCCGATGCGCGCGTTGGGCGGCAGGCCCTCGAGCACTTCCAGCTCCTGCTGCGCGCCGGCGATGTGGAAGCGCTTGTCGAGGCCGAACTGCACCGCCTGCTTGAGCGCATTGACCATGTCCTGGCCGGCCATCAGCATGATGATGACGTCCGGATTGGCCGCCTGCGCCTTGATCAGGTAGGAGGAGTAGTCGGTCGCGCCGAGCGGGGTCAGGTCGGCCCCGACTTCGGTGCCGCCGAACTCCTTGAGGCTCGCCTCGAAGCCCTGCTGCAGCGTATGGCCGAAGGCATAGTCGGGGGTGATGAAATACCACTTCTTGCCGTATTTGGTGAACAGGGTCTTCGATACCGAATTCGTTTCCATGCGCGTCGTGTTGCAGACGCGGAAGACGTTCCAGTGGCAGTCGGTGCCGGTCACGGAATTGGTGTGGCCGCCGGTCACGATGTGCAGCTTCTTGAGCTCGTTGGAGACCTGGCCGAGGGCGATTGCCATGGCCGAATTGACGTTGCCGAGCAGGAAGTCGACCTGGTCGCGCTCGATCAGCTTGCGGCCTTTTTGCACCGCGGTGCCGGTATCAGAGCTGGTCGAGTCCTCGACCAGGAGCTCCGCCTGGCGGCCGAGGATGCCGCCCTTGGCGTTGATCTGCTCGATCGCCAGCTCGCAGCCGATCTGCTCGTTCTTGCCGAGCTCGGCGTAGGTGCCGGTCAGCGGGTCGTCGAGGCCGAACTTGACGTTGTCGGCGGCGCGGGCGGTGATCACGAACGGCGCCGCGACCTGGGCGACACCGGCCGCCGCGGCGGCCTTCATGAGGGTACGGCGGTCGATGATCGGCGCGCCTGACCGCTTTCCAGTAGGCATGCTGCGCAGCTCCCTCAACGCGCCGGCGTTCTTCGCCGGACGTGAATTGACAGCCGGAGCCTAGGCTTTCGACGGCCAGAGAGCAAGCTGGCGTCCGGGCTCGGGTTGAGTGACGGAGCTGGTCTGCCGGGGTGTGCGGGTGTGTGAAGGTGAGCGGCGGAAATGAGGCCACGCAAGGGCCTTGAGGTCGATCGTGGTTGTACGGGTTGGCTAATCTGTCAATCAGGAGGTTCAAGTCGCCGAGCTGGTGAGGCAGATCGTAGCAGGCGCAGAACCAACAGCGCCGGACACCCTTGGCCCGACGCGGCGCCGATCTAGCCGATGGACAGACGCCCGCACGGAGGTTAATTCTGGCCATGGCCGCCAACGAGCGGCCGCGGCAGCCAGCGGGGGCGGCTGCCGGCAAACGACCAGAGGGGGCATTGAAAATGGGACTTCGGCACGCGGCACTGCTCGGCGCGGCGCTGGTGGCGCTGAGCG
Organism: uncultured Alphaproteobacteria bacterium; assembly: GCA_963753685.1. Lineage (GTDB taxonomy): Bacteria > Pseudomonadota > Alphaproteobacteria > Geminicoccales > Geminicoccaceae > DATAOG01. The sequence continues at coordinate 406,177 of CAVWDE010000021.1, read as the reverse complement.
CTCCGGCGGCCTTGGCCGGCGAGTACGTCGACTGGCACGATGACGGCAGCGTCGACCTCAAGCTCGGTCCGAACTACGACAACGTCGTGATCCACACGACCAAGGAGGAGCTCGGCACCCTGTTCGGGCCGAACGAGAAGCCGTTCGACGGCGTCAACATCACCGTCCTGACCCTGGATTCCGGGCCCAAGGGCGGCATCTCCGGCCCGATCAACGCGTTTAGGCCGGTCTGGGAGGAGCTGTCGGGCGGCAAGCTCGACATCGCCCTGGTGCCGATCACCGACCTGTTCGCCAAGATGATGCTCGATCTGCGCCAGGGCACCGGCCTCTACGATGCGATCGTGGTCGGCGCCTTTTTCTACGGCGACCTGATCGCCGGCAACTACATGATCCCGATCGACGAGTACATGCAGAACGGCGAATATCCGCAGTGGTCTTACGATGCCATGCCGAAGTCGCTGCGCAACCTCTATACCTGGAAGGGCGTCGGCTACGGCGTCCTCAATGACGCCGACGGCCAGGTGCTGTATTATCGCCGCGACGTCCTCAACGACCCGAAGTGGCGCGACGAATTCAAGAAGGCGACCGGTCACGACATGGTCGTGCCGCCCAAGACCTGGCAGCAGCTGCTCGAGATCTCGCAGTTCTTCAATGGCAAGAACTGGGACAGCAACGATCCCGACCCGGACAGCGGCACTGTGCTCCACCTCAAGGTCGGCGAGCAGGGCCACTATCACTTCCAGTCGCTGTCGGCGCCGTTCGCGATCACGCCGGGCGACAAGGTCGACGAGTACCACAACGTCTACTGGTTCGACCCGACCAACATGAAGCCGCTGATCAACAGCCCCGGGCACGTTAAGGCGCTCGAGTTCCTGCAGGAGCTGCACAAGACCGGGCCGGCGGCGCAGGTCGGCTGGAGCCTTGGCGAAGCCTGGGACTACTTCCTGCGCGGCAAGTCGGTGTTCGTGTTCAGCTGGGGCGACGTCGGCTCGCTGTGCCAGGACGAGTCGCGCTCGAAGATCAAGGGGGTGTGCGCGTCGGCCGTGCTGCCGAGCTCCGACGTCTACTGGGACCACCAGAACCAGAAGTGGGTCAAGAACGACAATCCGCAGCTGGTCGGCAACACCACCGGCGGCTCCTGGCACGGCGTGATCTCCGCGTTCTCGGCCAATCCGGATGCCGCCTATTCCTTCCTCGCGCTGATGGCGATCAAGCCGGTGTCGATCTGGAACGCGCAGAACGGCTGGACCGGCGTCGATCCCGGCTATTCTTACCAGTTCCTGCCGCCGCATGGTCAGGCGAAGCTCGAGGACTACCTGAAGGCGGGCTGGAACGAGGCCGACGTCAAGGACTACCTCGAGGCCTACTATGAGAACTACAATGCGCCGACCATGCTGACCTATCTCCGGATCGAGGGCGCGCCGGAGTATTGGGACATCATGGACAAGAACCTGTCGGCGGCGATGAGCGGCGGCAAGACCGCCCAGCAGGCGCTCGACGACACCGCCAAGACCTGGGACGAGATCACCGACCGGATCGGCCGCGACAAGCTTCTGAAGCAGTACCAGGAAGCGATCGGCTTCCAGCCGTAAGGTCGCTCCACCTCAGCGCGTCCGGGTCGGTTCAACAAGCCCTGAATCGGCCCGGACGCCGGGGCGCCGCCGCATGATCCGCTGGACCCACAAGGTCAAGTTCCTGTTCCTCATGCCCGCCGTGCTGTGGGTGCTGGCGTTCACCATCTTTCCGCTCGGCTACTCCCTGTTCCTCGCCTTTCACCACGTCGAGCGGCAGGTCGTGATCAGCGGCCGCGAGGAGGTGCCGGTGCTTGGGCCCGACGGCAAGCCGGTGCTCAAGAAGGACGGCACGCCACGTACCCGGACCAACGTGATCCGCGAGCTCAAGACCACCTTCACCTGGAGTGGGCTGACCAATTTCGCCCGCGCCTTCGGCGACGAGGAGGTGCAAAGCGCGGTCCGGGTGACCGCGATCTTCGTGGTCGCCGCGGTCACGGTCGAGCTCGGCCTCGGGCTCGGGCTCGCCTGGCTGTTCAACCGCCAGATCTATGGCCGGCCGGTGCTGCGCTCGGTCATGATCCTGCCGATCTTCGCGACCCCGATCGCGGTCGGCTATCTGTTCTTCACGATCTTCTACGAGATCGGCGGTCCGCTCGAGTTCACGGGCATCCCCTGGCTCTCCGACCCGCGCTGGGCGCTGGTCTCGGTGATCCTGGTCGACATCTGGCAGTGGACGCCGTTCTGCTTTCTCGTGTTTCTCGCAGCCCTGCAGGGCATTCCGGACGAGCTCCTGGAGTCGGCGGCGCTCGAGACCAACTCGCAGTGGGACCTCTGGCGCTACGTGGTCCTGCCGATCCTGCAGCCGGTGATCATCATCGTGCTGCTCTTGCGTCTCGCCGAGGCGATGAAGCTCTTCGACATCATCGCCACGCTCACCAAGGGCGGCCCGGGCATCGCCACCCAGTCGTACAGCTATCTGGCGTTCACCCGCGGCTTCAAGCTCAACGACTTCGGCTACGCCTCGGCGATGGCCTTCATGTTGTTGATCGTGGTGATGGTGGTCGTGACTCTTTTCTTTCGACGACTGAGACAATCCTATGAATGACGCCGCTCAGATCGCAGCCGGCAGCCGCCGCCCCGCCGCCGCTCGCGTCCGCGCGCACCGCAAGCCGCGCTCGCTGGCCGACGCGCTCTGGTCGCTGGTCGCGCTGGTGATCGCGCTGATCTTCTTCTTTCCGATCTACTGGGCGGTCTCGAACTCGCTGCGCCGGCCGGCCGAGACCTTCACGGTCGCGGGCCTCGGCATCCCGTTCATCGATTTCACGCCGACGCTTGAGAACTGGACCCAGCAGCTCGCGGTGCCCGAGGCCTATCAGGCGTTCCTCAACAGCAACATCATCGCGTTCACGGCCATGGTGCTGGCGCTCTGCCTCGGCCTGCCGGCCGCCTACGCGCTCGCCCGCTTCCGCTTCTTCATGGTCCCGAACAAGGACCTCACGGTCTGGTTCCTCTCGCAACGCGTGCTGCCGCCGGTCGCGACCGCGGTGCCGTTCTTCATCGTGTTTTCGGCGCTCGATCTTTTGGACACGCGGATTGCGCTGGCCCTCGTCAACGCGACTTTCATCCTGCCCTTCGTCGTGGTGATCTGCCGCCAGACCTTCTACGACCTGCCGATCGAGCTCGAGGAGGCGGCGCTGGTCGATGGCGCCAGCCATTTCGGCGCCTTCCTCAGGGTCGCCCTGCCGCTCGCGGTGCCGGCGATCGCGGCCGCGGCGCTGATCATGTTCGCCTTCGCCTGGAACGAGTACCTGTTCGCGGTCATCCTGACGATCAAGAACGCCGCCACCATGCCGGTGCACATCGCGGGCGGGGTCGACACCCGCGGCGTCCAGTTCTGGTTTGTCGCGGTGCGCTCCCTGATCGCCATGATCCCGCCGGTGCTGCTGGCACTTCTCGCCCAGCGCTACATCGTCCGCGGCCTGACGCTGGGCGCGGTCAAGGGCTGAGCGCATGGCGGCGATCGTTCGGCGGACGGTCCGCCGGACGCCGACCGCGGTCCGATCGCAGGCCGTGTTGCCGGCTTTTGTCTAGCGCAGGGTCGACGCCGCTCCGAAGCCTGCCCGGGCCGGGGCTGAAGCGATCGTTGGCATCGGTTTTGGCCTCGGTCGAAGGCGGAAGTCGCCCGCCCCTGTCACGCGCCCGGTGCAGTACATAAGTTACGTGCTTGCCATCGTTCGGGTGGGTGGTCTCGATGGCCACGATCCCGAGCCAGGCGTGTCGGGGCAAACCGTCCCGTGCCGTTGCGGGGTTGATTTGGATCAAAGATCAGTTTTCCGCCGCGGCCCAGACTCGGTCTGCGTGCGGGCTCAAGGCTTGAACTTGGTTGCCGGGATGATGACAAGGGATGGGCCTGTGCGCCGTGGCGTCTTTGGCGGCAGGTCGGAATGAGAGGAGGAATCGCCGTGTCAGAAGGCTTGGTCACGCCTGATCAGCTCAGGCGCATCACCGAAGAGAAGGAGATGGCGAAGGCCAAGGAGGCGCTCGAGAAGAAGCGCAAGGTCGACGACGAGCGATCGCATCTGCGCGAGGCCTTCATGGCTCAGGACATTCATCCGGATGTGTTCGAGCGCGTGTCCCGGGTGGTCCAGAGTGCTGCCGAGCGGGGCGAGAGCGAGGTGATGGCGGTGCGCTTCCCCAGCGAGTACTGCACCGACGGCGGGCGCGCGATCAACAACTTCGAGCCCAACTGGCCCGAGACCCTGACGGGCTTCGCCAAGCGCGCCCACGAGTTCTTTAAAAAAGAGCTCGAGCCGAAAGGCTTCAAATCCCGTGCCCAGATCCTGGACTTCCCGGGCGGCGTGCCCGGTGACGTCGGCATCTTTCTCAGGTGGTGAGCCGCGCAGGCGCCTGGCGCGAGCTCTCGTCGTGACATTGGGCCGCATGGCCAGCCCGAGCTGGCCCTCTATGTTGCGCCGCAGCAAGCGCCGCGATGGCGCCAGAACCACAAGATTTGAGCCCTAGGAGGCGACCGTGATGACCACAGACAGCCGAACGCATGCGGACGCGACCGGCAGCGGAGCCCGCGCTGCCAAGCCCGCGGCCCGCTCGGGCAATGGCCACACGGCGGAGATGGCGCCCAAGGCGGCGGCCCAAGGCGCTGCCTGGTCGCCGATGAGCGCGCCGTTCGCCGGCCTCGCCGAGGCGCCGGCGCAGTGGCTGAGCCAGGCCGCAAAGATGATGTCGCCGAAAGTGGCCGAGGCGTTGGCTCCAGCCGCCGATGGGACGGCCGGCGGCTGGGCCAAGGAGGCGCTCGACTACTGGGTCGACGCGGCCCAGCGCCAGGTCCTGTTCTGGGACGTCATGCGCAAGCGCGGCAACCAGGCGATCGAGCACTACCGCAAGGGCAAGCCGCCGGTGCTGGTGTTCGACTACGACCTGATTGTAGACGGCCGCCAGCTCGAGCGGCCGGTGAACTACATGCTGCTGCGCATCAAGCCCGAGCGGGGCGTCGCGACCGACCCGAAGAAGCGGCCGTTCGTGATCGTCGACCCGCGCGCCGGCCACGGGCCCGGGATCGGCGGCATGAAGGAATCGAGCCAGGTCGGCGTCGCGCTGCGCGACGGCCATCCGGTCTATTTCGTGGCCTTCCATCCCGAGCCCGAGCCCGGCCAGACGATCGCCGACGTCGCCTGGGCGGAGGCGCAGTTCCTGCTCAAGGTCCAGGAGCTGCATCCGGAGACGGAAGGCAAGCCGGTCGTGGTCGGCAACTGCCAGGCCGGTTGGGCGATCATGATGCTGGCGGCCGCGGCACCTGACCTCGTCGGCCTGGTCAGCATCACCGGCTCGCCGCTCTCCTACTGGGCCGGCGTCGAGGGTAAGAACCCGATGCGCTACGCTGGCGGGCTGCTCGGCGGCAGCTGGCTCGCCTCGCTCGCCGGCGACCTCGGCAACGGCAAGTTCGACGGCGCTTACCTGGTCGACAACTTCGAGAACCTCAATCCCGCCAACACGCTGTGGACCAAGCAGTACAACCTCTACTCGAAGATCGACACCGAGGAGCCGCGCTACCTCGACTTCGAGAAGTGGTGGAGCGGCTATTTCTTCATGACCAAGGAGGAGATACGGGCGATCGTCGACGAGCTGTTTATCGGCAACAAGCTGACCAAGGGCACGATCCAGACCAAGGACCGGCGGACGATCGATCTTCGCAACATCAAGGCGCCGATCGTCGTGATCGCGTCCTGGGGCGACAACATCACGCCGCCGCAGCAGGCCCTGTTCTGGATCGCCGACCTGTACGAGACCGAGGCCGAGATCGTCGCCAACGAGCAGACGATCATCTACACGCTCGACGATCGGGTCGGGCACCTCGGCATCTTCGTCTCGGCCAAGGTCGCGGAGAAGCAGCACGCCGAGTTGGTCAACACGATGGACATCATCGAGGTCCTGCCGCCCGGCCTGTACGAGATGGTGATCGAGGACAAGGTGCCCGGGGAGGCCGGCGCCGATCTCCTGCCGGGGCAGTACCTGGTGAGCTTCGAAGGGCGCACGATCAAGGATATTCTGGCGCTCGGCGATGGCCGGGAGCACGAGCAGGCGTTCGAGACGGTGGCCCGGGTCTCGGAGATCAACGAGGGTCTCTACAACTCGCTGGTCAGCCCCTGGGTCAAGATGTGCAGCAACGAGGCGACCGCCGAAGCGCTGCGGATGACGCATCCGCTCCGGCTGCAACGGTTCCTGCTCTCCGATCTCAATCCGGCGATGTGGCCACTGCGGGTGCTGGCCGAGATGGTGCGCAGGGACCGCCGGCCGGCCGCGGCTGACAACGCGCTCGTGACCGCCGAGCATGCGGTCTCGGAGCAGATCGATCAGGCCCTCGATCGCTATCGCGTGGCCCGCGATCACATGAATGAGCTCACCTTCAAGACGATCTACAACTCGCCGCTGGTCGAAGCCTTGGCCGGGCTGCGAGCGCCGCACGCCGATGCGCGTAAGCCGCGCGCCCGCAACGAAGTGCTGGAGCAAGCGCTCGAGCGCAAGATCGCCGCGATCCGCTCGCGCGAGCAGCTGGGCGGCTTCGTCGAGGGGGTGTTCCGGATCATGCTGGCCGGCGCCAAGGCGCAGCGCATGATCGATGCCCGCGGCTTCCGCCTCGCCCAGCAGGTCGCGAGCGAGCACCCACGGCTCAAGGGCCTGAGCCCCGAGCGCGTGAAGGCGATCGCCAAGGAGGAGGCGTTCATGATCCGGTTCGACGAGGAGCATGCGCTGGCCAGCCTGCCGGAGCTGCTGCCGAGCGAGGCGGACCGGCGCGAGGCGGTGGACATCGTGCGCCAGGTCGGCCGCGGGCGCGGCGAGATCAGCGCCGAGGGCGAGGCCCTGCTCGCCCGCATCGAGCGCATCCTCGGTCTGGAGCCGGACGCCACCCCGGAGCCTGCGCCGCTGGCCAAGAAGCGCCCGGCGACCGCAAAGGCCACGCACTAGCCGCGACAGCCGTGCTCGAGCCGAGCGTGAGAGAAAACCATGAAAAGGTCGCAGGATCCGGGCGAGATCAGCCCGCCGCATAAACCTGAGCGGGAATATCGGGTCTATCCGGCGCTGATCGAGGCCTGCAGCAAGCTCGAACGGGTCAGCGCCGCGGTCGCGCACCCGTGCGATCAGTCGTCGCTGACCGCCGCGGTCGAGGCGGCCGAAGCCGACCTGATCACGCCCGTGCTGGTCGGCCCTGAAGCGAAGATCCGGGGCGTGGCCGCACAGTTCGGTCTCGACATCTCCTCCTACCGCCTGGTCGATGCGCCGCACAGCCACGCGGCCGCCGCGGCCGCGGTCGAGATCGTGCGCTCAGGTCAGGCCGAGACCCTGATGAAGGGCAGCCTGCACACCGATGAGCTGATGGGCGAGGTGGTGAGGAAAGATACTGGCCTGCGGACCGAGCGGCGGATCAGCCACGTCTTCATCATGGATGTGCCCACCTATCCCAAGCCGCTCGCGGTGACCGACGCCGCGATCAACATTTTTCCGGATCTCGAGACCAAGGTGGACATCGTCCAGAACGCGGTCGACATGGCGCATGCGCTGGGGGTGGAGCTGCCCAAGGTCGCGATCCTGTCGGCGGTCGAGACGGTGACGCCGAAGATCCCCTCGACCATCGATGCGGCAGCGCTCTGCAAGATGGCCGAGCGCGGCCAGATCACCGGCGCGCTGCTCGACGGGCCGCTCGCCTTCGACAACGCGATCAGCAAGGAGGCGGCGGCCATCAAGGGTATCCGCTCGGAGGTCGCGGGCGACGCCGACATCCTGCTGGTGCCGGATCTCGAGGCTGGCAACATGCTGGCCAAGCAGCTGTCGTTCCTGGCCAACGCCGATGCCGCCGGCATCGTGCTCGGGGCGCGGGTGCCGATCATCCTGACCTCGCGCGCGGACACGGTGCGCGCGCGCATGGCGTCCTGCGCGGTGGCCGTACTGCTCGCCCATGCCCGCCGCCAGGCCGCACGCACGCCGAGCGCGGAGTAGCCGGTGTGGCCGATGCTGTCCTGACCATCAACGCCGGTTCCTCGAGCCTGAAGTTCTCGGTCTACCGCGTCACCGGGGCCGGCCGGCCGGAGCTCGCCGCCAAGGGTCAGATCGAGGGTATCGGCACCTCGCCGCGGTTCACAGCCGAGGACGCCGCTGGCCAAGGCTTGATCGACCGCCGCTGGCCGGACGATCGGACCTCAGGCCACGCCGAGTTCTTCGGTGTCCTCGGCGGCTGGCTGCGCGAGCATTTCAGCGACATCGCGCTGCTCGGCGTCGGCCACCGGGTCGTGCATGGCGGCGTCGACTATGCCCTGCCGGTGCGCGTCGATCAGGCGGTGCTCGCCAGGCTCGAGGCGCTTTGTCCGCTGGCGCCTCTGCACCAGCCGCACAACCTCGCCGGCATCCGCGCGGTCGCCGCTCTGCAGCCCGACCTGCCCCAGGTCGCCTGCTTCGATACTGCCTTCCACCGCGCCCACCCCGAGGTCGCCGACTGGTTCGCCCTGCCGCGCCGGTTCTACGACGAGGGCATCCGTCGCTACGGCTTCCACGGCCTGTCCTACGAATACATCGCGCACGCCTTGCCGGAGGTTGCGCCGGCGATCGCCGCGGGCCGGGTGGTGGTCGCCCATCTCGGCAGTGGTGCCAGCATGTGCGCCATGCGCGCCGGTCGCAGCATCGACAGCACCATGGGCTTCACCGCCCTCGACGGCCTGCCCATGGGCACCCGCTGTGGCGCGCTCGATCCCGGCGTCGTGCTGCATCTGATCCGGGCCTATGGCATGAACGCGGACGCGATCGAGCGCCTGCTCTACCACGACTGCGGGCTCAAGGGCGTGTCCGGGATCAGCAACGACATGCGGGACCTTTTGGCGAGCGCCGACCCGCGGGCGGCGCAGGCGATCAAGCTGTTCGTCTGGCGGATCGGTCGCGAGCTCGGCGCGCTCACGGCGGCGCTCGGCGGCCTCGATGGCCTGGTGTTCACCGCCGGCATCGGCGAGCGCTCGGCCGAGATCCGCGAGCGGGTCTGCGCGCGCGCCGGCTGGCTTGGCATCGAGCTCGACGAGGCGGCCAATCGCGCCGCCGGCCCCAAGATCTCGAGCGCGACGAGCCGGGTCGCCGTCTACGCGATCCCGACCGACGAGGAGCAGATGATCGCCCGCCACACGCTGGCCGTGCTCGGCCGGGCGCCGACCCATGGAGTCGCCTGATGCCAGCGACCGAGACCGACCGGACCGTACCGTTCGACGCCAATCTCCGCCGGCTCGAAGGCAAGAAAGGCCTCGTGATCGGCATCGCCAACGCGAATTCGATCGCCTACGGCTGCGCCCGCGCGTTCCGCTCATTCGGCGCCGAGCTCGCGCTCACCTATCTGAACGACAAGGCCAGGCCCTATGTCGAGCCCTTGGCGCGCGAGCTGGAGGCGCCGATCTTCATGCCGCTCGACGTCCAGGTCCCGGGCCAGTTCGAGGCGGTATTCGACGAGATCGGGCGGCGCTTCGGCCGGCTCGACTTCGCGCTCCACTCGATCGCCTTCGCGCCCAAGGCGGACCTGCAGGGCCGCGTGGTCGACTGCTCGCGCGAAGGTTTTCTGACAGCGATGGACGTCTCCTGCCACTCCTTCATTCGGATGGCGAGGCTCGCTGAGCCGCTCATGACCAATGGCGGCGCGCTCTTCACCATGAGCTATTTCGGCGCCGAGCGGGTGGTCGAGAACTACAATCTCATGGGCCCGGTCAAGGCCGCCCTCGAGGCCGCGGCGCGCTATCTGGCGGCCGAGCTCGGTCCGAAAGGCATCCGCGTGCACGCGATCTCGCCGGGACCGCTCAAGACCCGCGCCGCGTCCGGCATCGCCCATTTCGACGCCCTGCTCGACCAGGCGGCGGCGCGGGCGCCGGCGCGCCGTCTGGTGACCATCGAGGATGTCGGTTTTGCGGTCGCGGGGCTCGCGACCGACGCCGCCAAGCTGATCACCGGCGATACCATCTACATCGACGGCGGCTATCACATCATGGGCTGACCCCTCTCTCGGTACGTCTGAAGTCCCAACGGCCGATCTGCCGGCATGACGCGACCCTCGCCGAATGAGCCGAGCTAGGGGGAAACTGTTGCGTTTGCGCGACCGGCGTTGCGGTCGCCGCCCTCGGTCCTGAACCGAGGGCGGCGAGCTCACCCGGATCGGCCGGCGACCGGTCGCCGCGTGCGCCAGAGGCTGGACTTGTGATGCGGCGAACAACCGTGACCCAGAAGGACGGCGAGAACCGCATCGAGCGCACCGTCGGCCTCGTGATGCTGGCGGTGCTGGCGGCCGGCTGCCTGTTGGTGCTGCGGCCGTTCTTCACCGCCGTCTGCTTCGCGCTGATCCTGGTCGTCGCCACCTGGCCGGCGTTCGAGGCTCTAGAGCGCCTGCTCGGCGGCCGTAAGGCACTCGCCGCGCTCCTGATGGTCACGCTCGCGACGCTGGTGTTCGTGCTGCCACCCGCCCTGATCGCATCGAGCGTCGATTACAACGTCGCCGGCGCGGTCCGGCTCGTGCGCGACGTTGCGGAGCACCGCCTACCGCCGCCACCGGCCTGGATCGCCGACATCAAGGTGATCGGCCCGGAGCTCTCCACCCGCTGGCAGGCCCTGGCGAACGGCGAGCCCGAGGCGGCAGAACGGGTCCAGGCGTTCGTCGCCTGGGCCCGGCAGCAGCTGATCGGCGCCGGCCTTAGCCTGGGCAACGCCGTCGTGCAGCTGATCCTGGCCATGCTGACCGCGTTCTTTCTCTATCGTGACGGCGTCGCGGTCCAGCGCAGCCTGATGTCGGCCGGCCGTAGGATTGCGGGCGACAACGCGCCGCGGCTGCTCCGGGTCGCCCGCGCGACCATCAACGGCGTTGTTTACGGCGTCCTCGGGACCGCGCTCGCCCAGGCGCTGCTGCTTCTGATCGGGCTTTGGATCACGGGCATTCCCGCTGCGCTGCTGGCCGGCCTCTTGCTGTTCGTGCTCTGCCTGATTCCGCTCGGGCCCCTGCTCATCATGGGTCCGGCGGCGGTCTGGCTCTATGTCAACGGGGAGGTCGGCTGGTCGGTCTTCATCGTCGTCTGGAGCATCGCCGCCGGCCTTGTCACCGACAACGTTCTCAAGCCCTGGCTGATCAGCCGCGGCAGCGACCTGCCCCTGATCCTGATCCTGTTCGGCGTGATCGGCGGGGCCGTCACCTTCGGCGGCCTCGGTCTGTTCCTCGGTCCGACCCTGCTGGCGGTCGGCTATGAGCTGATCCGCGAGTGGAATGCCGTCGAACCGCCCGATGCGCAGCTGAGCTTCACCGAATGATTCTGAGGAGGCGCTGCCCCTGTCAACACGACGCTCAGAGGGCGCCAGGGCAAGGCGACGTCGACATCACCCGCAAACCGTGACCTCGTCGCTGGCTTTTGCAGAACCCCTGCCGCACACGAGCGCGAAGGGCTGAGAGCACCGCTTGCCCGCGCGCGTAGCCGGGAGTAGGGAAAGGAGCAGACTCCGATCGATCCGGCACGGGTCTCGGAGGGAAGCAACCAAACCAGGTCAGGGGGACGACCGTGCAACTGAGCCGCGACGAGTTGCTCAAGGCCTATCGGCAGATGCGCACCATCCGGGCATTCGAGGACGCCGTTCACGAGGAGTTCTCGGCCGGCAACATCCCCGGCTTCGTCCATCTCTATGCCGGCGAGGAGGCCTCGGGCGTGGGCTTCTGCCTGCATCTGAACGACCAGGACCGGATCGCCTCGACCCACCGCGGCCACGGCCACTGCATCGCCAAGGGCTGCGACGTCAAGGGCATGATGAAGGAGATCTTCGGCCGCAAGGACGGCCTGTGCGGTGGCAAGGGCGGCTCGATGCACATCGCCGACCTGTCCAAGGGCATGCTCGGGGCGAACGGCATCGTAGGCGGCGGGCCACCCTTGATCTGCGGCGCCGCGCTGACCGCCAAGACCTTGAAGACCGGCGGCGTCGCGATCGCCTTCGTCGGCGACGGCGGCTCCAACCAGGGCACCACGCTTGAGAGCATGAACCTCGCCAAGGCCTGGAATCTGCCGGCGATCTTCGTGTTCGAGGACAACGGCTACGCCGAGTCGACCGCCAGCTCCTGGTCGGTCTCGGGCGATCTGGTCGAGCGCGGCAAGGCCTACGGCATCCCGTCGCGGCGGGTCGACGGTCACGACTTCTTCGAGGTCTGGGATGCCGCGCGCGAGGCGATCGAACGCGCCCGTGCCGGCGACGGTCCGAGCGTGATCCACGTCAAGCTCGCCCGCTACTACGGCCACTTCGAGGGCGATGCCATGACCTACCGGCAGGTCGGCGAGATCGAAAAGATCAAGGCCGAGAAGGACTGCCTGATGATGTTTCGCCAGCGGGTGACCGAGGCCGGGCTGATCGAGGGTAGCCAGCTGGACACGATCGACCGCGAGATCAAGAGCCTGATCGAGCAGACCGTGACCGAGGCCAAGGCGGCGCCGCCGCCGACCGAGGCCGATCTCATGACCGACGTCTATGCCTCTTATTAGCTTCGGCCGCGCGAGCGGTTGCGCAGGGGAGAAACAGGACGATGGCCAAAATCATCTTCATCTTGCAACGGCGGACCGATCTGACCCGGGCCCAGTGCCTGGAGTACTGGCGCGGTGACAGGCATGGCTCGGTCGTCCGCAAGATCCCGGGCCTGAGGAAGTGGGTGCTGAACGACGTCGTCGGCGGCCCCGGCGAGGCTGCCTGCGATGGCATCGGCGAGATGTGGTTCGACAGCGATCAGGCCATGACCAACGCGCTGAGCTCGTCGGAGATGGGGGCGGCAGTCGAGGACGCCAGGAATTTCCTCGACATGCAAACGACCAGCCTGCTCGTCGTCTCGGAGCGGACGATGATCGGCTGAGCGCTGGGGCATTCATAAGGCTTGCGGGGCGGCGGTTCCCTTCCGGGACCACGAAAAGGCGAGGTGGATAGCGGCCCCAGGCGGGGGCCTCGTCCGGCAGAGGAGGCATCGGGATGTCGAAGAAGTCGTACCGGCAGGCGATCCAGGAGGCGCTCCGGCAGGAGATGGAGCGGGATCCGCGGGTGATCCTCATGGGCGAGGACGTGGCCGGCGGCATGGGCGCGCCCGGCGAGGACGACGCCTGGGGTGGGCCGCTCGGCGTCACCAAGGGCCTGGAGCCGATCTTCGGGCGTGAGCGGGTGCTCGATACGCCGATCACCGAGAGCGCCTTCATCGGCGCCGCGGCGGGCGCCGCCGCGACCGGCCTGCGCCCGGTGGCCGAGTTGATGTTCGTCGATTTCTTCGGCGTCTGCTTCGACCAGATCTACAACCAGGCCGCCAAGTTCCGCTACATGTTCGGCGGCAAGGCCACGACACCTCTGGTCGTGCGCACGATGTATGGCGCGGGCTTTCGCGCCGCCTCGCAGCACAGCCAGTGCCTCTACCCGGTGTTCACCCACATCCCGGGCCTCAAGGTCGTGCTGCCGAGTTCGCCCTACGAGGCCAAAGGCCTGCTGATCCAGTCGATCCGCGACGACGACCCGGTGATCTTCTTCGAGCACAAGGCGATGTACGACGAGGAGGAGGAGGTCCCGGACGAGCCCTACACGATTCCGTTCGGCGAGGCGAACCTCACCCGCGAGGGCGACGACGTGACGATCGTGGCCTTCGGCCGCATGGTCGGCTTCTCCAACCAGGTCGCCGATAAGCTTGAGAAGGAGGGGATCAGCTGCACGGTCGTCGACCCGCGCACCACCTCGCCCTTGGATACCGAGACGATCCTCGAATGCGTCGAGGAGACCGGGCGGCTGGTGGTGGTCGACGAGGCGCATCCGCGCTGCAGCATGGCGACCGACATTGCAGCACTCGCGGCGCAGCACGCATTCAAGGCGCTCAAGGGGCCGATCCAGATGGTGACCGCACCGCACGCGCCGGTGCCGTTCTCGCCGCAGCTCGAGGACCTCTACATCCCGAGCCTGGACAAGATCGAGGCGGCGGTGCGCAGAACCATGGCGAGCTGAGCCGATCCTTGGTCAGCCGGTGCTCCAGGGCGGGATGGCCGGCTGCGCATGGCTATGATCGGCGTGTCGGAAGATTGAGCAGGAATCAGGGAACAGACCGATGACCGATGCGATCAAGCCGATCGTCATGCCCAAGTGGGGGCTGGCGATGAAGGAGGGCATGGTCGCCAAGTGGCTGGTCGAGGAGGGCGCCCAGATCAAGGGCGGCGACGAGATCCTCGACATCGAGACCTCGAAGATCGCCAATGTCTTCGAGAGCCCGGTCGCCGGTCCGCTGCGGCGGCGGCTGGTCGGCGAAGGCGAGACGGTGCCGGTCGGGGCGCTGCTGGGCGTGGTCGCGGACAGCGCGGTCTCGGATGCTGACCTCGACGCCTTCGTCGCGAAGTTCCAGGAGGAGTTCGCCACCTATACGGCCGAGGCAGGCGCAGCGGCGCCCGAGCCGGAGACCATCGAGGCGGGCGGGCGGCGGTTTCGCTTCCTGGCTCTGGGCGAAGGCGACGGGCCGCCGATCGTCTTCCTGCATGGCTTCGGCGGCGATCTCAACAATTGGCAGTTTAATCAGGAGGCGCTGGCCGAGAGCCACGCCACCTACGCCATCGACCTGCCGGGGCACGGCGGCACGAGCAAGGATCTGGGCGCCGGCCACGTTCACATCGGCGCGCTCGCGGCGGCGGTGGTCGATTTCCTTGATGCCAAGGGGATCACGCGCGCGCATCTGGTCGGGCATTCGCTGGGCGGTGCCATCGCCCTCGATCTGGCGTTCAACCATGCCGAGCGGGTCGCCTCGGCGACCCTCGTCTGCTCGGCCGGGCTCGGGCCCGAGATCAACATGGCCTACATCGACGGTTTCATGCAGGCCAAGCGGCGCAAGCAATTGCAGCCGGTGCTCGAACTGCTGGTCGCCGATCCGGCCATGATCTCGCGCGAGATGATCGAGGACGTGCTCAAGTTCAAGCGCCTGGACGGGGTCGAGGCGGCGCTCAACCGGATCATCGACGACACCTTCGCGGGTGGCCAGCAGGCGCTCGAACTGACCGGCAGGTTGGGCGAGCTGACCGTGCCTCTGCAGGTGATCTGGGGCCGCGAAGACCGCATCATCCCCGCGGGCCATGCCGAGGGCCTGCCCGCCAACATCAAGGTGCACCTGCTCGACGACGCCGGCCACATGGTCCACATGGAGAAGGCGGCCGAGGTCAACCAGCTGGTCAAGGCGCTGGTCGGCGGCTGACCGGGCCAAAACTTCGGCCATATCATCCGGTGCGGCGCCCTGCCGCAAGCGGTCCCTCAGAGTCAAGCCTTGCGGCGCGGGCTCTCCGCCCCAGCATCAGGTGAGCCAAGCCAGAGCGCGCTCGAACCTGGAGAGTGAGCCATGACCAGCAGCGTGAAGCCGATCCCCGAGGGCTATCACAGCGTGACGCCCTATCTGATCGTGGACGATGCGGCTGGCGCGATCGCGTTCTACAAACAGGCGTTCGGCGCAACGGAGGTGATGCGCATGCCGGCGCCGGGCGGGCGGGTCGGCCACGCCGAGCTCAAGATCGGCGATTCCCGGATCATGCTGGCGGACGAGTTTCCGGACATGGGAGCGCGTGGCCCGAAGGCCTTCGGCGGCACGCCGGTGAGCCTGCATCTTTACGTCGAGGACGTCGACGCGGTGGTGAAGCGCGCGCTCGCGGCCGGCGCGAAGGAGGTCCGGCCGATCAAGGACCAGTTCTACGGCGACCGCCTGGGCAGCGTGGCCGACCCCTCCGGCCATGTCTGGCATATCTCGACCCACAAGGAGGACATGTCGGTCGACGAGCTGAAGCGGCGCGCCGAGAAGGCGATGCAGCCGAGCGGCGGCTGACCGCGCAACCCGGCGACCGACCACGGGAGCCCCGACGGGGCCAGCAGCGGAGCTCTACAGCGGCTTCGGGTCTTTCCGCTATCGCCCGAAATTCGAGGCAGCCGAGATCGAGGGCCGAGCGGGTTGGTGCTCGGGCCGCAAGGGCTCGGCTCGCGGTGCGAGCAAGCTCGGGGATGCGCGTGCCAGGCCCCTTTTCCGCCTGTAGTCATCCGGATGCCGATGCGGTAGCAGTTGAGGCATCGTGAGCGGAGGAGGCAGCCGATGGTCGAGACGGTTCTGCTGCCCGGCATCAGTGGTGCCGGCGCGGGTCAGGACGGGGTCACGTGGAACGTGCTCGGGCACACCTACTTTCTGAAGGCGCTCAGCGCCGGCTGCTTCTGCTTCGAGACCCTCGACCCGCCCGGGACCTTCGTGCCGCTGCATATCCACCCGCACCAGGACGAGTTCATCTACATGCTGGAGGGAGTGTTCGACCTCCAGCTCGGGGACGCCAAGCTGCAGGCGAAACCGGGCGATCTGGTGCGCATGCCGATGGGCATCCCGCACGCCTACTACAACAACACCGCGACCGCGACCCGGGCGCTGTTCTGGGTCAGTCCCGCGGGCCGGCTCAAAGAGCTGTTCGACCGGCTGCATAATCTCACCGACATCGAGGAAGCGATCCGCGTCTCGGGTCTGCACGAGGTCGAGTTCGTGCGCTGACCCGCCCGAGGGCGGCGGCGCGTGAGGCGAAGCGATCATGCAGCGGGTCCTCGGTGCGCTGTTCGGCCTGGCGGTGGGTCTCGTCGGGGCGCTCGCCTATTTCGGGCCCGCGTCCGGACTGGCGGCGCCGATCCGGGAGCGGGCTGCCGGCTTCGGGTTGACCCTGATGGTGGTCGGCGCGATCGCGATCGTCGGCTCGCTGTGCGCTCGCCAGGTGGACCGCCTCTGGTACCGCAAGCCGCAGCGTTGGCGGATGCTGCACGGCGCGCCCACCAGCTGGCGGCAGTGGTGGCGATCCTGAGGACGGCGCCGGGCGGCGCTTGCCATTAGCTTGGGGCCGGCGTTGCCGGTGCATCCTCGAGGCTGAGCAGGCTGGCGTTGCCGCCGACCGCGGCGGTGTTGATGCTGACGGTGCGCTCGGTCGCAAAGCGCGGCAGATAGTGGGGGCCGCCGGCCTTGGGACCGGTGCCCGACAGCCGCTCGCCGCCGAAGGGTTGGACCCCGACCACGGCGCCGATCATGTTGCGGTTGACGTAGATGTTGCCGGCGCGCGCCCTTTGCAGCACCCGCTCGATGGTCTGGTCGATCCGGCTGTGGACACCGAGCGTCAGGCCGTAGCCCGTACCGTTGATCGCATCGATGATCTGATCGAGGCGGTCGCCGGCGAAGCGCACAACGTGCAGGATCGGCCCGAAGACCTCGTCCTCAAGTTGCTCGATGGTCTCGATCTCGAACGTGTGCGGTGCGAAGAAGCAGCCGGAGGCCAGCGCCGGCTCGAGCGGCACGCGCTGAATCAGCCGGGCTTCGCGTTGCATCCGCTCGGCGTGTTGGGTCAGGCGCTCGCGCGCGGCGTCGTCGATGACCGGCCCGATGTCGGTCTGAAGCTGGCCGGGATCGCCGACCCGGAGCTCGAGCATCGCGCCCGCCAGCATCTCGAGCACACGCTCCGCGATTGCGTCCTGGAGATAGAGGACACGGAGCGCCGAGCAGCGCTGCCCCGCCGAGCGGAAGGCCGAGAGCAGGACATCGGCCACCACTTGCTCGGGCAGGGCCGAGGAGTCAACCAGCATCGCATTCTGGCCGCCGGTTTCGGCGATCAGGACCGGGATCGGCCCGTCCCTGGCGGCGAGCGTGCGGTTGATCCGCCAGGCGGTCCGGGTCGAGCCGGTGAAGACGACGCCGGCGACCTGTGGGCTCTCGACCAACCGCGCCCCGACCTCCGGCCCGCCGGGGAGCAGGATCAAGGCGTCCTCGGGCACGCCCGCCTGCTGCAGGAGTGCCACCGCCCGGGCGGCGATCAGCGGAGTTTGTGGCGCCGGCTTGGCGATCACCGCGTTGCCGACCACGAGCGCCGCGGCGACCTGGCCGGTGAAAATCGCGAGCGGGAAGTTCCAGGGGCTGATCGCGGCGAACACCCCGCGGCCGTGCAGCGTGATCTGGTTGCTCTCCCCGGTCGGGCCCCGCAGCTCATGAGGCGGCACGGCGGCCCTCGCCTCGACCGCGTAGTAGCGGAGAAAATCGACCGCCTCGCGGACCTCCGCCACGGCGTCGACCATGGTCTTGCCGGCCTCGCGCACGCACCAGGCCAAGAGCTCGGGCGCGTTCGCCTCATAGAGGTCGGCTGCCCGCTCCAGGCAGGCCGCACGCATCTCGACCGGGGTCCGGTCCCAGGTTGGAAAGCCCTGCTCCGCCAGCGCCACCGCCTGCCCGACCGCGGCCGGATCGGCCTCGATCACGGCGCCGATCGCGCGTGACCGGTCGGCCGGATCGTGGATCGCTCTCGGTGCGCGGGCATCCGTCGTGACACCGGGCCTGGCGACCAGGCCTGGCGCGAAGTCGGCCTCGATCCGGGTCGCGAGACGCGCGAGTTCTTCGGGATCGGCCAGATCGAGGCCGCGCGAGTTCTTGCGCCCCGCGCCATAGAGAGCCGGCGGAAGCGGGATCTTCGGGTTGGCCTTCGGCTCGAGGCGCGCGAGCTGCAGCGCCGGGTCCTCGACCAGGCTCTCGATGGGAATTGCCGGGTCCAGGATCCGATTGACGAAGGAGGTGTTGGCGCCGTTCTCGAGCAACCGACGCACCAGATAGGGCAGCAGGTCCTCGTGACTGCCGACCGGCGCGTAGACGCGGCAGGCGATGTCGAGGGCATCGTCCGCTCTCAGGTCCGCATAGAGGGCTTCGCCCATGCCGTGCAGGCGCTGGAACTCGAACGTGCGCCGGTCGCCGGCGAGCTCGATGATGCTGGCAAGCGTCTGGGCATTGTGGGTCGCGAACTGCGGGTAGAAGGCCTCGCCGCCCGCGAGCAGGCAACCGGCGCAGGCGAGATAGGAGACGTCGGTCGCGAGCTTGCGCGTGAACACCGGATAGTCATCGAAGCCCTGCTCCTGGGCGCGCTTGATCTCGGTGTCCCAATAGGCGCCCTTGACCAAGCGGACCGGAATCCGGCGCCGGTGGCGGCGGGCCAGGTCCCCGAGCCAGGCGATCACGGGGAGGGCGCGCTTCTGATAGGCCTGGACCGCGAGTCCGAGGCCGTCCCAGCCGCCGAGCTCTGGCGCCGCCGCCAGGCGCTCGAACAGATCGAGCGAGGGCTCGAGGCGGTCGGTCTCCTCGGCGTCGATGGTAACCGTGATGCGGCCGGCGCGCGCCTGTGCCAGGAGCTCGACCAGGCGCGGCAGGAGCTCGGCCTCGAGGCGGCGGTGCTGTGCCACCTCATAGCGGGGATGCAGCGCCGAGAGCTTGATCGAGACGCTCGGCCGCGCCATCAGATCGTCGCCCCGCGCGGCCTTCACGATCGCCGCGATGGCGTCGCGATAGGCCACCTGATAGCGCTCCGCGTCGGCGGTGGTTTTGGCGCCTTCGCCCAGCATGTCGTAGGAATACCGGTAGCCCTTCTGCTCGAGCTCACGGGCGCGCCGGATCGCCGCCTCGATCGTCTGGCCGAGGACGAAGTGGCGCCCCAGGACGCGCATCGCCTGCAGGATCGCTTGGCGTACGACCGGTTCGCCGAGCCGCTGGGCGAGGCGGGTGAAGCGGGTACCGGCCTCGCCTTCGCGCTCCAGGTCGACCCGGACCAGCCGCCCGGTCAGCATCAGGCCCCAGGTCGAGGCGTTGACGAACAGGGATTCGCTCTGGCCGAGATGGCGGGCCCAGTCGCCGAGGCTGAGCTTGTCGCGGATCAGCAGGTCCCTGGTCTCGGCATCGGGGATGCGAAGCAGGGCTTCGGCGAGGCACATCAGCATGATGCCTTCGCGCGTGCTGAGGCTGTATTCGTGCAGGAAGGCTTCGACGCCGAGCTGATCGCCGCCTGCCTCACGAACCCGCTCCGCCAGGCGCCGGGCACGAGCCTCGATCCTCGCTCGCGGCTCGGGCTCGACGCTCGCCTCGGCGAGCAGGGTCGCGATGGTCGCCGCTTCGTCGGCGCGGTGTGCCCGGCGGATAGCGGCGCGCAGCGGCTCTTCTCCGAGCGGCGGTCGGTCGTCCAGGATGCGCGCGGCCATGGCGGGATGACCTTCGGTGTCTGGGATCGACTGGCAGGTTCCCCGGTTCGCGATGGTAGCATGGCTTGGCGGTTGGTCGGCCGTCAATTGGCCGAGCCCGGCAGCCCGGATTTGGCCGCTGGCAGCCGCGAAAGGCCGCCAGCGCACCCCGGCGCTCAACCGACGGCGACTACCCGCGCTGTGGGCAGAACCTCGCGGCTCGAGCGCTGCGCCTGGGCCTGGCGCCCGTTCCGGATCCGCTCTTCCGCGAGCCGGTCGGCGATCAGGTTGGTCGGCGCGCCCTCGCGCACGGAGCGCTCGAACACCTCGGTCAGCGTCTCGGCAATGGTCTGGACCTTGGCCAGGACCCGGCCGCGGTCGTAGCTGGTGGAGCGCAGCTCCTCGGCGATGTTGATCAGACCGCCGGCGTTGATCACGTAGTCGGGTGCGTAGAGGATGCCGCGCGCGTGCAGAGCGGCGCCGTGGCGCGGCTCGAGCAGCTGGTTGTTGGCGGCGCCGGCGACGATCTTGCAGGTCAGCCGTGGCACCGTGTCGTCATTGATCACGCCACCGAGCGCGCAGGGTGTCAGCACCTCCGCCTCGACCCCGAAGATCTGCTCGCCATCGACCAGGCGGGCGCCGAACTCCTCGGCGGCGCGCTCGGCACGGGTCGGGTCCAGATCGGCGACGATCAGCCTGGCCCCGTCCTGAGCGAGCAGCCGGGCGACGTTGTAGCCGACGTGGCCGAGCCCCTGAACCGCGATCCGGACGCCGGTCAGGTCCGTGAGCCCGAGCCGGTGCTTGACGGCGGCCCGAATCCCGAGCCAGACGCCGCGCGCCGTGACCGGCGACGGATCGCCGCTACTGCCGCTCGAGCGCCCGAGCACGCAGGGCGTCTCAGCGAACGCCCAGTCCATGTCGGCCGGGCAGGTGCCGACGTCCTCGCCGGTGTAGTAGCGCCCGCCCAGACTGTCGACCGCGCGGCCAAGCGCCCGGAACAGGGCCTCCGACTTGCCGGTCCTGGGGTCGCCGATGATCACGGTCTTGCCGCCGCCAAACGGCAGATTGGCCATCGCCGCCTTGTAGGTCATGCCTTTGGCGAGGCGCAGAACGTCGGTCACCGCCTCGGCCTCGCTCGCGTAAGGCCACATGCGACAGCCGCCGATGGCCGGACCGAGGGTCGTATCGTGCAGGGCGACGATGGCCTTCAGGCCGCTTGCCCGATCGAAGAAGAAGACCACCTGCTCGTGATTGTCGAACGCAGGCGAAGCAAACACATCCATTTCCGTCTCCAAGGTACCAGCCGCACGAGGACAAGCTGACTTGATGACGGCCCTGGGACCGGCTGCAGACACCCGTTGGTCCAGAGCTCGAGCCCGGTTTTCTATGTAGAAATGGTTAAGGAACCTTCAACCTCCAAGTTCGTTACAAAGCTTTCATGCCACTTTTGGGTGCGTTGCAGCAAATCGCGCCACCGCAAGGCTTTAGTCGAGATAGCCGAGCCAGCGCCACCACAGGTAGTCGAGTGGAACCAACACCAGCAGGGTCAGGCCACCGAGCAGCAGGCTCAGTCTGGTCGCAGCGGCGAGGCGCAGATTGGCGAGCTGCAGCGCGACCATCACCGGCGCCGACTGGTAGGGCAGCAGCATGGTCGAGAAGCCGACGATCTGCGTCATCAGGACGCTCACCAGCGGCAGATCCGAAGCCTTTGCCATGGGCGCCGCGAGCGGCCCGAGCACGGCCGGCACGCCCGGGTGGGTCGTCACCAGGCCGACCAGGCTGGCCGCGGCAACCAGAGCCCCGAAGCTTTCGGCGGGCGCCCCGGCTGCGAGCGGCAACCAGGCGCGCGCTTTGGCTCCCAGGACACCAGCCAGCCCGCTCGCGTCGATCAGGCTGACCATGCCGAGCAACCCCGCGACATAGAAGAAAGTTCCGAAGCTGGTTGCGGTCTCGAAGGTGCGCGGATCGATCACGCCGACGCCCGGCAGCATGCAGACCAGCGCCGCCGTGAGCGCGACCCAGCCGGGCGAGATGCCATGCAGCGAATCGGTCGCCCACAGCAGGAGCGCCACGACTAGAATGCCCAGCAGGCGGCGCTCCGCGGGCGACCAGGGCGGCAGCGGGTCGCCGTTGGGGCGACGGGGACGGTCGTCCAAGCGGTCCGGGAACAGCCGGCAGACCAGCTCGGCGAGCAGCATCCCATAACCGAGCCCGAGCAACGGAAAGTGGAGCAGAAGCCAGGCGCCGTACGAGATGCCGACGCCGTAGAGGGTCTCAGCCACACCCAGGAGCACCATGTTGGGCAGGTTCGCCGGCAGGATCGCGAACGCCGGCAGGATGGTGCCGAACGCGACCGCGAGCAGGATGCCGGTGCGGCCGCGCCGGCCGGGCGCGAAGCCGAGCTCGGCCGTAAGCGCCGCGAAGATCGGCATCAGAATCATGATCCGGCCCATCGCCGCCGGGACCAGGAACGCGAGACCCACCCCGAGCGCGACCGTGCCGTAGACGATCCGGCGGTAACAGCCGCCGAGATGGCTGACCAGCAGCCGCGCGAGCCGTCGGCCGAGGCCGGTGGTCTCAACGGCGGCGCCGATCACCAGACCCCCGAACACGAGCCAGAGGGCGCTCGAGCTGAAGCCCGCGAAGATGACCCGGGGTGGTGCTACGCCGAGCACGGTTGCGAGCACGAACAGGCCGATGCCGGTGACATGGAACGGCAGCGCGCCGGTCGCCCAGCAGCCGAGCGCCAGGAGCACCAGGGCCGCGGACCGCGCCATCGCGGGCTCGAGGCCGACCGCCGCGGGCCAGAGGGCGAGGCCGAGCGCGAGGACGGCGATCAGCGCGCCGGCGGTCCTAGGAACGATCAGGAAAGCCAGCTCGGTGGCCGCTTGGCGAGGAAAGCCGCGACGCCCTCGCGGGCCTCGGCGGTTGCTCTGAGCGCAGCGATCAGCTTGGCAGTGACATCGATCAGGTCCGGCCCGATCGGCTGCCCGGCCAGGTCGCGCACCAGGCGCTTGGCCGCGGTGAGCGCGGCGGGCCCGCCCTGAAGGAGGTGACGGACGATGGTTTCGACCGCGCCATCCAGCTGGTCGGCGGCGACGACCTCGTGGACCAGCCCGATGCGGGCCGCTTCGGCGGCGCCGATCCGCTCGCCGGTCAGCACCAGGCGGCGCGCCTGGCGGAGGCCGATCGCGGCGATGACGTAGGGGCCGATCACGGAGGGGATCAGGCCGAGGCGGACCTCGGTCGTGCCGAACAGGGCCGCGGCGCTGGCGACCACGATGTCGCAGCAGGCGACCAGGCCGGTGCCGCCGCCGAGCGCTGCACCATTGACCCGCGCGATGGTCGGCTTCGGCAGCTCGTTCAGGGTCGCCATGAGCTTTGCCAAGGCTCTGGCGTCGGCGAGATTTTCCGCCTCGCCATAGGTCGCGGTCTTGCGCATCCAGTTGAGGTCGGCACCGGCTGAGAAGCTCTTGCCACTGCCGGTCAGGACCACCACGCGCACGGCCGCGTCGTCCGCCAGTCGAGTCAATTCAGCGGTAAGATCGGCGATCAGCCGGTCGTCGAAGGCGTTGTGGATTTCCGGGCGATTGAGCGTGATCCAGACGCTGCCGTCGGGGCGTCGCTCGGAAAGCAGCGGGGGCGCGGTCATGGCACGGCTTTCCAGACGATCACCAGCCGCCGCGGGCCAGCCAAGCGTCGACCTGACCGAGGCGATCAGCACCCCAGAACGGCTCGCCGTCGACGAAGATGAACGGCGAGCCGAAGACGCCGCGCTCGATCGCGACCGCGGTCGCCTGCTTGAGGCGATCCTTGATCAGGGGGTCGGCCACGGCCTCGAGCATGGCTCCCCGCTCGATGCCCAAAGCGGCCGCGATCTCGGCTACCTGTTGGGGCGTGCCGATGTCCCTGCCCTCGCCCCAATGGGCCTGGAACACCGCGCGCGCCAGCCGCTTGGCGAGCTCGGGGTCATCCGGCTCCAGCCAGACGAAGGCGCGGCTCGCGGCCAGGGAGTTGGCCGGCATGACCGGCGGCTCGCGAAATGGCACCCCGAGCAGGCGGGCAAAGCGCGGCACGTCCTGCCGGAGGTAAGGGCCCTTGAGCGGCGTCTGCATGAGCGGCCGCGCGCCGGTCTCCTTGAAGGCGGCGCCGAGCATGATCGGGTGCCAGGCGACCTCGCGGCCGTGCCGGGCGCCGAGACGCTCGATCTGGGTGCTCGCGAGATAGCCATAGGGGCTCGCAAACTCGAAGTAGAAGTCGATCGGCGCCAGCACCGCCTGCCTCCCTCGCCTATCCTACCAGCGGCCGACACCGCTGCTTCCAGGGACTGCCGGCGAGCCGGTCGATCAGCCGCCGGTCGGCCGTGACCACGACCGCCTTTTCGTCCTCAGCCAGCGCCAGATAAAAGCAGTCGTAGACCGGATGACGCAACTCCGTTGCGATCTCGATGGCGCGAGCGGCGAGCGGCGCCAGGGTGAAGAGCCGGCCGAAGAAACGCGGCAGCGATGCCAGCGTCGCCGCCACCTGTCTCGGATCAGCTTCACGCGCCATGACCCGCTTCCACATGGCGTTGGCGACCTCGGCGACGATCAGCTCGGGCGCCAGCAGCCGCTGTCCTGGCTCCAACAAGAGTCTCGCGGCCGCGCGATCGGGTTCGAGAATGAACCACTTGATCGCGACCGAGGCGTCGACGACGACGATCACCGGCTGTCCCGGTCCTCGCGAATCATTTCCGCGCTGTCTGTCTCGAGCGGTCGCGGTGTGAGCGCGGCGATCCGATCCGCGAGCGCCAGCTTTTCCTCGGACGAGAGCTCAGCAGCGCGCTTCAGGATCTCGCGCAGCTCCTGCTCGAGCGAATGGCCGTGCAGCGCGGCCTTGAACTTCAAGGACGAGACGACGTCGTCGTCGAGGTTGCGGACGATCACCTGAGCCATGACAACGATTTTGCTATCAAGGCTGATTCATGTCAACTGGCGAAAGGCGAGGCTATGCCGTCGCTTCAAACAGCTGGCGGCCGATCAGCATGCGGCGGATCTCCGAGGTGCCGGCGCCGATCTCGTAGAGTTTGGCGTCGCGCAGCAGGCGGCCGGTCGGGTAGTCGTTGATGTAGCCGTTGCCGCCGAGCGTCTGCACGGCCTCGAGCGCCATCCAGGTCGCCTTCTCGGCGGCGTAGAGAAGGCAGCCGGCGGCATCCTGGCGGGTCACCTCGCCGCGGTCCGAGGCTTTGGCGGTGAAGTAGACGTAGGCCTTGCAGGCGTTCATGGTCGTGTACATGTCGGCGAGCTTGCCCTGCATCAATTGGAAGCTGCCGATCGGCTGGCCGAACTGCTGGCGCTCGTGCAGGTACGGCAAGGTAATGTCGAGGCAGGCCTGCATGATGCCGAGCGGCCCGCCCGCGAGCACCAGGCGCTCGTAGTCGAGGCCGCCCATGAGCACGCGGACGCCGCCGCCCACCTTGCCCAGCACGTTCTCGGCCGGGACCTCGCAGTCCTCGAAGATCAGCTCGCAGGTGTCGGAGCCGCGCATGCCGAGCTTGTCCAGCTTCTGCCCGGTCGAAAAGCCCTTCATGCCCTTCTCGATCAGGAAGGCGGTGATGCCGCGGGCACCGGCGTCCGGGTCGGTTTTGGCGTAGACCACCAGCGTCTCGGCCTGCGGACCGTTGGTGATCCACATCTTTGAGCCATTGAGGACGTAGCGGTCGCCCTTCTTCTCGGCCCGGGTACGCATGCTGACCACGTCGGAGCCGGCGCCGGGCTCACTCATGGCGAGCGCGCCGACATGCTCGCCGCTGATCAGCCTCGGCAGATATTTTCGTTTCTGTTCGGGTGTTCCGTGCAATCGAATTTGGTTCACACATAGGTTGGAATGAGCGCCATAACTCAAGCCAACGGAGGCACTTGCACGCGACACCTCCTCCATCGCCAGAACATGTTCGGTGTAGCCGAGGCCGGCGCCGCCATACTCTTCCTCGGCCGTGAGCCCGAGCAGCCCGAGCTCGCCCAGGCGCGGCCAGAGGTCGCGCGGAAACTCGTTGCTGCGGTCGATCTCTTCGGCGCGCGGCGCGATCTCCCTCTGGGCGAAGGCGGCAACCGTGCTCCGGATCATCTCCGCGGTCTCGCCGAGGTCGAAGTTCAGGGACGGGCAGGCGAATTGGGCCATTTTGCACCTACAGGAAGAACAGCGTGGCGAGCCCGAGGAAGGAGAAGAACCCGACGACATCGGTGATCGTCGTCAGGAATACCCCCGAGGCAAGGGCCGGATCGACGCCAAAACGTTCGAACACGATGGGAATCGCGACCCCGGCGAGGCCGGCGAAAATCAAGTTGATCAAGAGCGCGGCACCGAACAGCGCGCCGAGCAGCGGGTCGCCGAACCAGGTGACCGCGAGGAGCACGCCGATGACCAGGAACAGGAAGCCGTTGAAGCCGCCGACCAGGAACTCCTTGCCGAGGACACGAAGCGAGTTCGCCGGCGTGATTTCGCGTGTCGCCAATGCCCGGACCACGATCGTGACGGTTTGCGTGCCGCCATTGCCGCCCATCGACGCCACGATCGGCATGAGCACGGCCAGCGCCACGACCTGCTGGATCGCCTTTTCGAACAGCGCGATCACCATCGACGCGAGGATCGCCGTGCCGAGGTTGATCAGCAACCAGGGGAAGCGGTGCAGACCGGTTTGCAGAGGCCGTGCGAAGATGTCGGTCTCCTGCACGCCGCCCAGCTTGAGGATGTCTTCCTCGGCCTCCTCCTCGATCACATGCACCACGTCGTCGACCGTGATCACGCCGAGGAGCCGCCCCGCCGCGTTCACGACCGGCGCCGAGACCAGGCCGTACTGGCGGAACTGAAAGCCGACCTCCTCCTGATCCATGTCGACCGGGATCAGGTGCAGCTCCTTCAGCCTGAGCTCGGTCAGGAGCACGCCACGCTTGCTGCGCAGCACCTTGCTCAGCGGGATCGAGCCGACCGGCTCGAAGCGCGGATTGATGATGTAGATGTCGTAGAAATCATCCGGCAGGCCCGGGTTGGCGCGCAGCCAGTCGATGGTCTGGCCGACCGTCCAGAACTCGGGTACCGCCACCAGCTCCCGCTGCATCAGGCGGCCAGCACTCTCGTCGGGATAGGCGAGGCCCTGCTCGACGGCCGCGCGGTCGGGCAGCGGCAGGGTCGCGAGCAGGGCGATCTGCTCATCGGGATCGAGGTCCTGGAGCACCTCGATGGCATCGTCGGTCTCAAGCTGGGCGATCGCCTCGCCGGCTTCCTTGGGCCCGAGCAGCTCGAGTACCTCGGCGCGCACGCTCTCGTCGAGATAGGTCAGGAGCTCGGGATCGAGGTCGGGTTTGAGCGCGCCGACCAGCGCCGCCCGCTCGTCACGGCTGAGTTGCTCGATGAGGTCGGCCTGATCCGCCACGTGGAGTGGCTTTGCAAGCTCTGCCGCCCGCGACACCGCGCCCTCGTGGAGCGCCTCGCGAGCCGCTCGGATCAGCTCGTCCAACGGCGCGACATGACCCTCGGCCTGGGGCTCCAAGGTTGCCTGTGCCTCGGGCTCGGTCACGGCTCGATCAGACCGCTCGGGCCTGCGCATCGACCACCGCAAGCGCGGACAGATTGACGATGCCGCGGGTCGTAACCGACGCCGTGACGATATGGGCGGGCTTGGCCAGACCGATCAGGATCGGCCCGACCGCGACCGAGTTGGTCACCGCCCTGACCAGGTTGAAGGCGATGTTGGCGGCATCCAGGTTGGGGAAGATCAACAGGTTGGCCTCGCCGCTCAAGGTCGACTCCGGCAGGATCCGGGCCCGGATCGAAGCCGAGAGCGCGGCATCGGCATGCATCTCGCCGTCGACTTCGAGACCGGGCGCCCGCTCGCGGATCAGCGCCAGTGCGCGGCGCATCTTGCGCGCGCTGCCGCTGTCGCGGCTGCCGAAGTTGGAGTGTGAGAGCAGTGCGACCTTGGGGGTGATGCCGAAGCGGCGCACGGTCTCGGCGGCCATGAGCACGGTCTCGGTGATCGCCTCGGCGGGCAGATCGACGTTGACATAGGTGTCGGTCATGAACAGGGGGCCGCGCTCCAGAATCAAAAGGTGCAGCGTCGAGGCTTCCTGCGCGCCGACACGTAGCCCCAGCAGCTCCTGGAGCTGGTGCAGGTGCGCCTCAAAACGGCCGGTCGGGCCGGCGATCATGGCGTCGGCCTCGGCGCGGTCGAGCATCAGCGCGCCGATCACCGTCGGCCGCGTGCGCACGATCTCCCTGGCCGCCTCCGGGGTAATGCCGCGCCGGCCCATGCGCTCCAGGTAGTGCGCGACGTAGGCGTCATAGCGGGGATCGCTCTCAGGGTTGCAGAGCTCGATCCCCTGCCCGAGGGGGAGGGCAAGGTCGAGGCGTTTCGAGCGCGCCCGCACCACGTCAGGGCGGCCGATCAGGATCGGTTGGGCCAGACCCTCTTCGAGCAGGACCTGCACCGCGCGCAGCACCCTGGGCTCCTCGCCGTCGGCGAACACCACGCGCAGCGGCCGCTCGCGCGCCCGCTCGAAGATCGGCTTCATGGTCAGGCCCGAGCGGAACACGAACTGGGTCAGACGCTCGCGGTAGGCCTTGAGATCGGCGATCGGCCGAGTCGCGACGCCGCTCGTCATCGCCGCCGTCGCGACCGCGATCGGCACCTCGACCGCGAGCCTCGAATCGAACGGCTTCGGGATGATGTGGTCCGGACCGAAGCCGAGGTCGGTCAGGCCATAGGCCTGGGCAACGGTCTCCGGCACGGTGGTCCGGGCAAGGTGGGCGATCGCATGGGCACAGGCGATCTTCATCGCCTCGTTGATCGTGGTCGCGCCGACATCCAGGGCGCCGCGAAAGATGAACGGGAAGCCGATGACGTTGTTGACCTGGTTCGGATAGTCGCTGCGGCCGGTCGCGATGATCGCATCCGGCCTTGCGGCGCGTGCCGCCTCCGGATCGATCTCCGGGACCGGATTGGCGAGCGCCAGGATCAGCGGCCGCGCGGCCATGGTCTCGACCATCGCCCGCGTGACGACGTTGGGCGCTGACAGGCCGAGGAACACATCCGCGCCATCGATCGCCTCGGCCAGCGTGCGCATCGCGGTCGGCTGGGCGTAGCGCGCTTTGTAGGGATCCATGAGCGTGGTGCGACCGGCGTAGACCACGCCCTCCACGTCGACCACCAGCACCTGTTCCCGCTTGAGGCCGAGCGCCACGAGCAGGTCGAGGCAAGCCAGCGCCGCAGCACCCGCGCCGCAGGTTACGAGCCGGATCTCATGCAAAACCTTGCCGACCAGGTACAGCCCGTTCAGGATCGCGGCGGCGACGATGATCGCGGTGCCGTGCTGATCGTCGTGAAACACCGGGATGCGCATGCGCGCGCGCAGCTTCGCCTCGACCTCGAAGCACTCGGGCGCCTTGATGTCCTCGAGATTGATCGCCCCGAAGGTCGGCTCCAGGGACGCGATGATCTCGACCAGCTTGTCCGGGTCGCGCTCGTCGATCTCGAGGTCGAAGGCGTCGATGCCGGCGAACTTCTTGAACAGCACCGCCTTGCCTTCCATCACGGGCTTGGCGGCGAGCGGGCCGATCGCGCCGAGGCCGAGCACGGCGGTGCCGTTGCTGATCACGCCGACCAGATTGCCGCGGGCGGTCAGGTTCGCGGCCTCGGCCGGCTCCGCGGCGATCAGCTCCGAGGCGGCGGCGACGCCGGGCGAATACGCGAGCGCCAGGTCCCGCTGATTGGCGAGCGGTTTGGTCGCGACCACCGCGAGCTTGCCGGGGGTCGGCCGGCGGTGGTAGTCGAGCGCGGCATCCCGCAGCGGGTCGGACATGACAGCAGATCCCAGGTCAACACGCCCTGCCGTGGCGCACGATGAGCCACGGTTGTCCGAACGATGGTGCTGGGGACCCTATCGATGCCGGCCCGAAAAGGCCAGCGAGGCAAGAGATGGTGCGGTCGAGAAGACTCGAACTTCCACCCCGTTTCCGGGACAGCGCCCTCAACGCTGCGCGTCTACCAATTCCGCCACGACCGCATGTTGGCGACGGGACCAACGAGCCCTCCGCCAAGTGCCTGGGAAATAGCAAATGACGCTGCCTGCTACAAGGGTCGGAGCATCCGTCCTCGACCGGCCAGGTCCGGTCGAGTGGCGGGTCAGCGACCGGCCGGTCGCCTATCCCGAAGCGTTGGCCGTGATGGAGGAGCGGGTCGCGGCGATCCGCGCCGGTCGCGCGGGCGAGCTGATCTGGCTGCTCGAGCATCCGCCGCTCTACACCGCCGGCACGAGCGCCCGCGTCGAAGATCTGCTGACGCCCGCGCGCTTTCCGGTATTCACTGCCGGCCGGGGGGGCCAGTACACCTATCACGGTCCGGGCCAGCGGATCGCCTACATCATGCTCGACCTGCAACGACGCGGGCCCGACCTCCGGGCTTACATCGGGCGGCTGGAGGAGTGGTTGATCCGCACCCTCGGGCAGTTCAACGTCCGCGGCGAGCGGCGCGCGGGCCGGGTCGGCGTCTGGGTGGTCAAGCCGGACGGGACCGAGGCCAAGATTGCGGCGATCGGCGTCCGTATCCGCCGCTGGGTGAGCTATCACGGTGTGGCGGTCAACCTGGACCCGAACCTCGAGCACTTTGCCGGCATCGTGCCCTGCGGCATCCGGGATTTCGGCGTGACCTCGCTCGCCGACCTCGGGCTGACCACCAGCATGGCCGAGCTGGACGGCGCCTTGCAGAGCACCTTCCCGGCGGTCTTCAATGCGGAGCCACTCAGAGCGTCGGCAGCTGGCGAAAGCCGGGGCCGGGCGATTCGCTAGCGAGCACCTCGATGATGCGCTCGACCCGGGCGGCCGGCGGGCCGCGATGGCAGCGCTCGACCATGGCCCGCACGGCCGGCTCGGGACCTGAGATCAGGGCTTCGACCGAGCCGTCCCGGCGATTGCGCACCCAGCCCGCGAGGCCGAGTTCTTGCGCCTCGGCCACCGCCCAGCCGCGGTACCAGACGCCCTGGACCCGGCCCTGGATGTGCAGCCTGATGCTGACCGTGACCTCGCTCATGGCGCCAAATTCTAGGTTGCCCGCCGCCCCGAAGCCAGACCCGCTGGTCGATCTTCCGCGGCCTCCAGGCCCGGCGGACGACGCTCGATTCCACAGCTCTTACCTTCTCACGGAAACCGCCTTGGCGTATGACTATGGCGATGATCCGACTCGGTGCGATCTGTCTCCTCGGTCTGACCTGCTTTCTGGCCGGGGGCGCGTCGGCGCTCGCTGAGTGTGCCGACGTGGCGGCGCCGGGCGTGTACTGGCGCCGGTGCCTGCAGGATGGTCAGGATCTGCACGGCGTCGACCTGACCAGAGCGACCCTGCGCGACGCCTCGTTCGAGCGGACCGACCTTTCCGAAGCCATCCTGATCGAGGTCGACGCGCGACGCGCCAAGTTCATCTCCGCAACCCTCCAGAAGGCCCGCCTGGACCACGCCGACCTGGTGCGCGCCGACTTCACCAATGCCGACTTGACCGGCGCGTCGCTGGTCGGGGTCGATCTGACCATGGCGCGGATGTATCATGCCGATCTGAGCAGGGCGAACCTCACCGGGGCCCGGTTGGCGAGCACCGACCTTCTGAAGGCCGTTCTGGCTGGGGCCACCTGGACCGACGGCAAGACCGTCTGCGCCGAGGACTCGATTGGCCAATGCCACCCGGCGCCACAGGATCACAGCATCAGCGCGGCCCAGCCTAGCGGCTGACCGGACGCTGCGGCGGCTCAATGGATGAGCCGCGAGCCGCTCCGCAGCAGCTCCAGCAGCTCGGCCGGCGGCAGGGCGCGCGCGAACAGGTAGCCCTGCATCTCGTCGCAGTGGTAGCGGCGCAGCAGATCCAGCTGCTCCCTCGTCTCCACCCCCTCGGCGATCACCTTGAGCTGCAGGCTCTCGGCCAGCGCGATGATCGCCTGGGCGATCGCGGCATCGTTGGGGTCGGTGGTGATGTCCTGGATGAACGACTGATCGATCTTGAGGGTGCGGATCGGAAAGCGTTTGAGGTGGCCGAGCGAGGAGTAGCCGGTCCCGAAGTCGTCGATCGAGAGCCGGATGCCCAGGCGATCGAGCGCCTGCAGCTTGGCGACCGCCTGATCGGGGCTGCGCATGATGCTGCTCTCGGTCAGCTCGAGCTCGAGATCGGCGGGATCGAAGGTCGTGGCCTCGATCACCTGGGCGATGCTGCGCACGAGGTCTTCCTGCTCGAACTGCCGGCCCGACAGGTTGACCGCGAGCCGTAGGTCGGCGAAGCCCTGCTCCTGCCAGGCCCGGACCTGGGCGCAGGCGGTGCTGAGCACCCAGTGCCCGAGCTCGAGAATCAGCCCGGTCTCCTCGGCGAGCGGGATGAACTCGGCCGGCGAGATCAGCCCGAGATCGTCGTGGAACCAGCGCACCAGCGCCTCGACCGCGACCACAGCACCGCTGTCGAGGCGGACCTGTGGCTGGTAGTGGACGACCAGCTCGCCGCGCTCCAGCGCCTTGCGCAACTGGGTCTCGAGGACCAGGCGCTCGAAAGCGGTCGCGTTCATGTCCGTGGTGTAGAACTGATAGCTGCCGCGTGAGTGTTCCTTGGCGCGGTAGAGCGCGGTGTCGGCGTTGCGGATCAGGGTCTCGGCGTCGTCGCCGTCGTGAGGATAGAGGGTGATCCCGAGGCTGGCGCCGAGATGCAGCTCCTGGTCGTCGACCTGCAACGGCGGCAGGAAGGTATCGAGGATCTTCTGGGCGACCTTGGCGGTGTTTTCGGCGCCATCGACGCCCGGCAGCAGGAGCAGAAAATCGTCGGCGCCGAGCCTGGCCACGGTATCGCTCCGGCGGACCGCCGCGACCAGGCGCTCGCCGACCGCGCGCAGGACCTGGTCGCCACTCGCGAGCCCCAGCGAGTCATTGATCAGTTTGAAGCGGTCGAGATCGAGGATCATCACCGCGAGCTGATGCTGGCTCCGGCGGGCGCGCTCGATGGCCTGGGTCAGGCGGTCGTTGAACAGCAGGCGGTTGGGCAGGCCGGTCAGCGGATCGTGGTAGGCGAGGTTGCGGATCGTCTCCTCGGTGTGCTTGCGGACCGTGATGTCCCGGATCGTCAGGATATAGAGCACATCGCCGTTGAAGAAGACCTCGCTCGCGGCGAGCTCGAGCGGGATCACCTCGCCGCCCTTGCGCCTGGCCATCATCTCGCGGGTACCACCCGGCAGCTTGGCGGTCGCCGTGATCCGATCGAGCGCGTCGCCATCGCTACCCGCACCTCTGACGATCAGGACGTCGATGCCGGAGCCGACGATCTCGTCCCGTCGGTAGCCGAAGATCGCCTCGGCCGAGCGGCTGAAGGAGACGATCATGCCCCGCGTGTCGAGGGTCACGATGCCATCGGCGACGTGATCCATGATCGCCTTCAGGCGCAGCTGATCATCGGCCGGTCCGGAGGTCGCGTCGGTCAGAGGGGCGAGCGCGGTGGCCTGGGCGAGCACGCCGTAGAGCTCTTCGCCGGCGCCGCGCAGCGGGATGTAGCTCCAGACGAGGCGGCCTTCCTGGCCGTCGGGCAGGCGCAGCCAGGCTTCGCTGCCGGTTACGCGGTTGCCGGACCGGGCGCGCCCCAGGTCCTGCAGCAAGGCCGGCTGCTCCCGGGCGAGCCCCATCAGTTCGCTGAACGGGCGGCCGATGGCCTGGGCGCGCTGCCAGCCGGTCAGCTGCTCGGCCTGATCATTGAGCTCCAGGACGGCGAGGCCAGGCGAGAGCACGACGGCAGCCGAGCGCTGCAACTCGAGCAGGGCGCGCAGCCTGGCGTCCGGCCGGCTGTCCAGCTCTTCGAGCTCGCCCGGCGCCACGGCCAGCGAGGCCGGTCGGACCAGAGCCAACGTTGCGCCGCCGCCACCACCGGACAGCCGGATCTCGTAGCGTTCCTCCTCGGTGCCCGCAGAATAGGTACAGGTGAAGGCGACCGGTGCCCAACCGGGCACGATGCGCTCGATCTGTCGGTGCCAGGTTTCGGCGAGCTCGAGACCGATCAGGTCCTGCAGCGGGCGGCCGACCCCAGTCTGCAGCCGGAGCGCCAGCTCGCCGCTCGCCTGGCCGCTGGCGGCGACGAGGTAAAGATTGCCGTCGAGCTCGCAGACCAGGCCATCGGTCAGGCCGATCAGCGACTTGCGATCGAGCTGCTGGGCGAGCAGCTGCTCCTCGAGCCGGCGGCGTTCGGTGATATCCTCGGCGGTGCAGAGAATACCCACGACCAGCTCGCGCTCGTCGTCCCATTGCGGCCAGCCGGTGTCGTGCAGCCAATGGCGCGTACCGTCCCGGCTCTTGATCCGATACTCGACGCTCGCCGGCTCGCCCGCGAGCAGCCTTTGGGCGCGTCGTTGCACGATCCGGAGATCCGCAGGCTCGACCAGGGCCGTCCAGCCGCCCAAGGCCTCGACCTCGGCTGCCCCGTAGCCGGTCAGGCGCTCGAACGCGCCCGCTGTCCAATCCAGGACCAGGCGGCAATCCGGCTCGGTGCGCAAATGATAGACGCCATCCGAGGTCAGATTGGCAAGCGCATCGAAGCGGCGCTCGAACCGTTGCGCCGCAGCTACGACGCCGCGTTTTGCAGTCACGTCGCGCAGGTGCAGCAGGTAGGGCCGATGGTCGCCGACGAGCGGGCGGCCTTCGACCTCGATCCAGATCCTGCGGCCACCCGCGCCGATGATCTGTAGCGCAAGATCGAGCGCGCGTTGCCGCTCGATCGCATCGATCAGCCGGGCGAACTCCTGCAGCTCGGTGATCGCTGACGCCAGGACGTGCACGGTCTGCCCGAGGAGCGCTTCCGTGGGCCGGCCGATCAGGCGGGTGAAGCCGGAGTTGGCATAGGTGATTACGGGTGTGGCACGGCCGTCGCTGTCCGCGGCCACGATCACGATCGACTTACCGATCAGCTCGACGAGCTGTGCCGCCAGATCCGGCGGCGCCTCAATCGCCAACGTCAGTCGGCGAACCCCCGGCCGTCGCCCCTCCCCGCTCAAGCGTAGCGTTTCGCACCCACATGCCAGCCAACCATGCCGCCAAGTCCGTCCCCGGTCTGATCACCGGCCGCGACCGCGTCGTCGGGGAGAAGCTACGGCCAGCCTTGGGCCATCCGAAGGCGCGCCGAACCGCCGCTTAGCGCTCACCGTCCCCACTGCTGGCGGTCGCGGCAGTGGCACGGCCGTGGCGGTGGTGGCTGGCGAAGCGGTTGACCCG
The DNA here is from genome assembly GCA_963753685.1 of uncultured Alphaproteobacteria bacterium. Classification (GTDB taxonomy): domain Bacteria; phylum Pseudomonadota; class Alphaproteobacteria; order Geminicoccales; family Geminicoccaceae; genus DATAOG01. Next base: position 370,874 of record CAVWDE010000021.1, on the reverse strand, counting down.
ATCGACTCACCCAAGCCATCAAGCCGACCTGATTCGATCGTCGCCTCGCCACATGCGCCCGCACATCCACCCGCGCCATGAATAAACTACAGCTTGAGCGTGGCAACTATCTTTCGCCTCGGGCGGATTGGCAGCGGCTCAGGCGAACCGTGCCTGGAGGCGGGCGAGCGCCGCCGGCAGGGCTTCGATGAGATCCTCGGCGATCAGCCCGGGGCCAAGACCGCGCGCCGCCCCGGCATGCAGCCAGACGGCGGCGGCCGCCGCCTCGAACACCGGCATGCCTTGAGCCAACAGGCCCACCGCGATTCCGGCCAGGACGTCACCCGAGCCGGCGGTGGCAAGGGTGGCCGGCGCGTCCGGCTGAATGATCGCCCGGCCGTCGGGCGCCGCGACCACAGTATCGGCACCCTTGAGGAGCACGACCGCGCCACTGTGCGCGGCGGCCGTACGCGCCCGGGTGAGTTTATCGCCCTCGAGGTCGAACAGGCGCCGGAACTCGCCTTCGTGGGGGGTTAGCAGGCAGGGTCCGGCGATCGCCCCGAACAGCTCGTCCGGCCGGTCCGCGAAGCTGGTCAAGGCGTCGGCGTCCAGCACGCAGGCCCTGCCGCTCCCGAGCGCGGCGATGACCCGCTCGCACAGCGCCGGGCCGATCCCGGCTCCGGGCCCGAGCAGGATGGTATTGCGCCGCGGGTCCTCGAGCTGCCGGGCGAAGCCCGCCTGGTCGGCGAAGGGCGCAACCATGACCGCGGTCAACTGCGCCGCGTGAGTGGCGAGCGCCGCCTCGGGGCAGACCACCGTGACCAGGCCCGCCCCAGCTCGGAGCGCGGCCCGTGCGGCCATGCGCGATGCCCCCGACGAGGCGACGCCGCCACCGAGGACCAGCGCATGGCCGTGGCTGTACTTGTGACTCGCGGCCGTGCGGCGCGGCAGGAGCTTCTGCCAGAGCCGCGGTTCGTTTGCCCAGAGCCGGATGCCGAGTTTGGCGGTGACGTGGTTCGGGATGCCGATGTCAGCGACCACCAGCTCGCCCGCGAGCACGCGCCCTGGCAGGAGCAGATGCCCGGGCTTGGGTCGATGAAAGGTAACGGTCAGGGCGGCCGCCGCCGCCGCCCCCAGAACCCGGCCGGTATCGCCGTGAACCCCGGACGGCACATCCACCGCGACAACCGGCAGCCCGCCAGTCTGGAGGGCCTCAACGGTCGCCAGCGCCGCCCCCTCGAGCGGCCGCGTGAGCCCGGCCCCGAACAGCGCGTCGACCACCAGGCCAGCACCCTCCAGGACCGCAGGGCCGAGCGCCAGCGTGGCGCCGCCCCAGGCCGCGGCGGCGGCCGCCGCATCGCCGTGCAGTCGTTCGAGGCGGCCAAGCAGGGCGACCCGGACCGACCAGCCCGCGCGTGCAAGCCGCCGGGCGACCACGAAGCCATCGCCCCCATTGTTGCCGGGACCGCACAGCACGATCGTCGGCGCCTGGACAAACCGCGCGGTCAGGGCTTCGGCCACCGCCGCACCGGCGTTTGCCATCAGCTCGCCGCCGGGGATGCCTCCGGCGATCGCCGCGGCATCCGCGGCAGCCATCTCCGCGATCACGAAGACCTCGCCGCCCGCGATCATCGGCGGCGTCCTGCGGCCCGGTCCCTCAGACCAAGGCGTGACGGGCGTAGGTGGTGCGTTCGATCGCCGCCGCGACCAGGCGGTCGACGTTGAGGCGCTGACGCAGCATGCGCAGCAGGTTCAGCTCCTCGATCGCGAGGTCGCCGTCAGCCGCCGCCACCTCGCATGCGAGCGCGTAGGCGGTCTCGCACAGGGGCTTGGGCAATGCCTCGGCGATCATGTCGAAAGCGACGTCAAGGCCGTCGTCCTCGCGCAGCAGCTCGGCGCAGTGCCGCCCGACCTCCGTCAGCCGGTCGTGTTGAAAGCTCCGGAACACCGGCAGATAACGGACCTGCCGGGAAATCGCGTCGAGCTCGGCGTCGGTCATCTCGCCCTCGGCAGCCGACACCAATACCATGGTAAAGATCAGGGCGGTGTGCTGGTCGATCGGTCGTTGCATCGCAGCCGTTCCTTTGGGTCAGGATGTCAGGGTGGTTGGCCGGCAAAGCCCTGCCCCGCATGTGCCGCGGTTGCCGGCTGACGGAGACTTGGCCATGACCGTTCAACTGCTCCCGGAGGTCGCCCATGCCCTGGCCCGTGGTCAGGGGGTGGTCGCGCTCGAATCGACCCTGATCTGCCACGGCTTGCCGCGCCCGCACAACGCTTCAGTTGCCGTCGAGCTCGAGCAAACGGTTCGCGAGCAGGCCGCGGTACCGGCCACGATGGCCGTGATCGATGGCCAGATCAACGTCGGCCTGAGGCGCGCGGCGCTCGAGCGGCTGGCCAGCGCGCCCGAGGTCGCCAAATGCACGACCCGCGACCTGCCCCGCCTGCTCGCGTGCGGCGGCCTTGGCGCCACGACCATTGCGGCCACCATCTTCATCGCCGACCGGGTCGGAATCCGCGTGATGGCGACCGGCGGGCTCGGCGGCGTCCATCGGGGCGGCGAGGCTTCCCTGGACGTGTCCGCCGATCTCGAGGAGCTGGCAAGGCGACCGGTCGCGGTGGTCTGCAGCGGCGTCAAGTCGATTCTCGACCAGCGACGCACGCTCGAGCGCCTGGAGACCCTGGGCGTGGCGGTGGTCGGCTGGCGCTGTGAAGAGCTGCCAGGCTTCTATACGGCTGAGACCGGGCTCAGGGTGCCGGCGATCGACGATCTGAGCGACCTCTGCCGGTTGATCCGCAGCCATCAGGCGCTTGGTCTGCCGGGAGGCCTGGTGATCGTGCAGCCACCGCCCTTGGAGCACGCGATGACCAAGACGGCGGTCGACGAGCTGGTGGCGGCCGCCGAGGCCGCCGCCACCGAGGCCGACATCCGGGGGCCCGAGCAGACCCCCTTCATGCTGAGCCACATGGCAGAGCACAGCCGGGGTGCGACGGTGCGCGTCAACACGGCTTTGGTGCGAGCCAACGCCCGTCTGGCGGGCGAGCTGGCAGCAGCGCTTGCGACATCCCGGTGAGTGCGCACCCGCTGGCCGGGCTGCGGGCGCGGGAAAAGGCTTGACCGGATTAGCGATATTGATAGAAGTGAAAGAAACCAATGGTTGAAATAGCGCCAATCCACCATGCAGCAAGCGCCCTCGCACCGGATCCTCCTGGCCGAGGAGCAGGCCGTCAGCCGCGATCTCGTCGTGCTCGTGCTGGGCAAGCTCGGCTATCGGATCGAGACCGTCACCACCGCACGTGACCTGCTTCAGCGGGTCGGCGTGAGGCCGCCCTCGCTGCTCCTGCTCAGCAGCACGCTTGCTGACCGGGCCGGTGCCACGCTCCTCGACGAGATCCGCGCGGGCTCCCACGGCGACTGCCTGCCGGTCGCGATGATCGGCCCGCAGATCGACGAACGTTCCGGCGAAGCCTATCTCGACGCCGGGGCGATCGACTATCTCAGCCGGCCGATCGACATCGAGCGGCTGCTGCGGGTGGTCGAGCGTGCCGTTCGAAGCCCACCGCCTGCGCCAGCGCCCGGACCCGATGCCGAGCCCATCATCGACCTCGACCACCTGTCCGGCTTCACCGACGGCGACCTGCAGCTGGAAGGTGAACTCCTGGCCCTGTTCCTGTCCACTAGCGCGGTCTATCTGGAGCGCATGCGCGAGGCGCTCGGGACCGGCCAGAACTGGAGCGCGCACGCGCACGCGCTCAAGGGCGCGAGCGCCAACCTCGGTGCGCGCCGGGTCACGGGGCTGGCGCTCATCGCCGAGCGCTCAGAGCCGGACGCGGCCCAGCTTGAGGCGCTGCGCGCGGCGGTCGAGGAGGTGCGTGCGTTCGGCCGCACGCGGATCGGGTGACCGATCGGCCACGGCCGTGGCCTCTCCCCTGGTCTGGCGAGGCTTCGGCGGCAGCCACAAACCGCTTGATCTACACGTTCATTTGCCCTGATATCTGAGCGGTGCGGTTGCGCAGAGAACGGTCTGCAACAGGCACGGCAACCGCCAGGACCAGGGAAGGAAATGCGCAGAGTCATCGAGGTGGGGTTGATCGGCGTCGCGCTCGGCGCGCTGTTGTCGTGCAGCTACAACCCGCAACTAGCCGACAACAGCGAGGTTGTCCTGTACGAGATCGACGCCGTGCGCGCCATGGAGCCCCAGGGCCCCGCCTTCAACCAGGGCCTGCGGCAGGGCTACCTCGACTTCAGCGACGAGATGAGCTCGGAGTACGACCACACCGATTACTGGCACTTCGCCTTCAAGGCGGTCGACTCGGCCAAGGGCGAGGTGGTGCTTCCCGACACGGTCGAGTCACGCCATCTGCAGCCGGACAATGTCGAGGAGCTGTCCGCAGCCCGGGCGCGCCTGATGGCGGCTCTGGATCAGACCGGGCGCAAGAAAGCACCCTGGCAGGCCGCCAAGGCGCAGACCGCCTTCGACTGCTGGTTGGAGAGGGCCGAGGCGAACGACTCGCCCGAGCAGATCAAGGTCTGCAAGGGCGAGTACGAGACCGCGATCAACGAGGTCGAGCGTGCGCTGACCACCGAGGGTGGCGCCTACCTCGTGTTCTTCGCCTGGGATCAGGCCGATCTCACGCCGGTCGCCTTGGCGGTCCTCGATCAGGTGCAGGCGGACTTCGTCCGCGGCCACCCGACGCGGGTCAAGGTCGCAGGCCATGCCGACCGGTCCGGCTCGGAGGCGTACAACGACCAGCTGTCGGAGCGGCGGGCGAAGATCGTCGCTCACGCCCTGATGCAACGCGGCGTGCCTGAGCAGTCGCTCGACGTTGAATGGTTTGGCGAGCGCCGGCCCCGGGTCCCGACGCCCGATGGCCAGCGGGAGCCGCGCAACCGGCGGGTCGAGATCGTCTTCGGCTGAATCGGGAGCCGAGGTCCGCCCCCGTTCGGCCGCGTTTGGAGAAACGGGCTGACCCTTTAGCCCCCGGTCACGCTCATGTGGCGTCGGACGGCGGGCTTATTGTGCCTTCGGTCGATCACGAAGTCGTGCCCCTTGGGTTTGCGGGCGACGCCTTCGAGGATCGCCTTCTTGAGCAACTCGTCAGCCTCTGAGGCGCGCAGGGGCGTGCGGAGATCGGCCTCGTCTTCCTGGCCCAGGCACATGTACATCTTGCCGGTGCAAGTGACCCGCACCCGATTGCAGGATTCGCAAAAATTGTGGGTCATGGGCGTGATGAAGCCGAGCCGGCCGCCGGTCTCCTCGACCCGGACGTAGCGCGCCGGACCGCCGGTCCGATCCGGCAGATCGGTCAACGCCCAGCTGCGCGCGAGCCGGGCGCGCACCAGCGAGAGCGGCAGATACTGCTCGGTGCGGTCGCCATCGATGTCGCCGAGCGGCATGGTCTCGATCAACGTCAGGTCGAAGCCTTCCGCGCCGCACCAGGCGATCATCCGATCGAGCTCGTCCTCGTTCACCCCCTTGAGCGCGACCGCATTAATCTTGATGTGGAGGCCGGCCTGCCTGGCCGCGGCGATGCCCGCCATCACCTTGTCATACTTGCCCCAGCGCGTGATCGCCTGGAACCTGGCCGGGTCCAGGGTGTCGAGCGAGACGTTGACCCGGCGCACGCCGTGCTCGTACAGCTCAGCCGCAAAGCGCCCGAGCTGGCTGCCGTTGGTGGTCAGCGTCAGCTCCTCGAGCCGGCCGGAGCGCAGATGGCGCCCGAGTGAAGCGAACAGGCTGATGATGTTGCGCCGCACCAGCGGCTCGCCGCCGGTCAGGCGGAGCTTACGGACGCCGAGATCGACGAACGCGCTGCACAGCCGGTCCAGCTCCTCGAGGCTGAGCAGGTCCTTCTTGGGCAGGAAGGTCATGTTCTCCGCCATGCAATAGACACAGCGGAAATCGCAGCGATCGGTCACCGAGACCCGGACATAGGTGATGGCGCGCTCGAAGGGATCGATCATCATCTGGGTTCGCTCTCCCTGCCCGGATCGGTCGGACGGCCGTCCTTGAAGGGCTGCTTGATGCTAATCTAGCGGCTCGGCGGGCGGCCGGCAACCGGCACCCGGCCGGGTCCTTGGCGCATGCTTGACCCGGGCGCACCGAGCGCCGCAAAGTGCCGGTCCGTTACGGATTTTCAGGTAAGGCCGGTCGAGCACCTATGCATCGCTTCAGAAACATCGGCTTTCGAGCCAGCGACACAGCCGAGGCGCAGGCTGGCCTCGCGGAGTTGCAGGCGGCCTACGCTCATGTACCTGTCGACCAGGCGGACGTGATCGTCGCGCTCGGCGGCGATGGCTTCATGCTCGAGACCCTGCACAGCTGCATCGACCGACCGGTGCCGATCTACGGCATGAACCTCGGGACGGTTGGCTTTCTGCTCAACGACTATCGGATCGACGACCTGCATGAGCGCCTCGCCGAGGGGGTGAGCGCGCCCTTGCATCCACTCCGCATGCGCGCGACCTGCCGCAACGGCACGCTCGAGCCGGGGCTCGGCATCAACGAGGTGTCGCTGTTTCGCGAGACCCGGCAGGCGGCCAACCTGCAGATCGCGATCGACGGCGTCGTCCGCCTGGAAAACCTGGTCTGCGATGGGGTTCTGGTGGCGACGCCGGCCGGCAGCACAGCCTACAATCTCTCAGCCCACGGGCCGATCCTGCCGGTCGGGGCGAATCTCCTCGCGCTCACTCCGATCAGCGCGTTCCGGCCCCGCCGCTGGCGCGGCGCCCTGCTGCCGAGCAAAACCCGCTTTCGCTTCACGGTGATCGATGCCGACAAGCGACCGGTCAGCGCGGTCGCTGACTACACCGAGATCCGCGACGTGGTTGAGGTCGAGGTGTGGGAAGATCGGGCGATCACGCTCACCCTGCTGTTCGACCCCGAGCACAACATGGAGGAGCGGATCCTCAAGGAGCAGTTCGTGCCCTGAGGTTCAGCCCTCGTAGGCGAGCAGGCTGACCACGGGCACCTGCAGGCGCCGCCGGCCGTTCAGGCTGGTCAACTCGATCAGAAAGGCCGCGGCCGCGACCTCGACGTCGATCTTGGCAAGCAGGTCGGCGGCGGCGGCCGCGGTGCCGCCAGTCGCGATCAGATCGTCGACGATCACGACCCGACTGCGCGCCGGGATCAGGTCGGCCGAGATCTCGATCGTGTCGCTGCCGTATTCGAGGTGGTAGGCGTGGCCGACCACCGACCCGGGCAGCTTGCCGCGCTTGCGCACCATGGCGAAGCCCACTCCGAGGCGCAGCGCCAGGGGTGCGGCGAAGATGAAGCCGCGCAACTCGATCCCGACCAGCCGATCGGGCCGGTGGGGCGCCACCAGGTCGGCCAGTCGCTCGATGGCCACCTGAAAGGCATCCGCACGCTGCAGGAGGGTCGAGATGTCGTAGAACAGGATGCCCGGCCTGGGAAAGTCGGAGATCTGGCGAATCTGCGCTTTCAGGTCCATGGCACAGCGCCCCGGCTTGATGGCGCCCGGATCCAGGGCGCCGCCCTGCGGGACACCCGCGTCCGCTTCATGCCACGCTGAACGGCAAGCGCCAAGCCCCGAAAACCTCTCCGGACGCCGGCCGATCCGGACGGATCGGCCCAGGCGCCTTCGAGACCGGCTCAGCCGTTGTTGTAGTACTTGGTGTACTTGTCGTCGTAGTAGTAGCCGGAGTTGCGGTAGCCGTAGCGCGCGTGCTTGCGCACGTTGACCCGGCTAAGCACCAGACCGGCGAGGTCGGCACCGGCCTCGATCAGTTGCTTGACCCCCATCATCACGTCGTGCCGGCGGGTGCTGCCCCAGTGCACCAGGAACACCGTCTTGTCGGTCATCTGAGACAGCACGCGGGCGTCCGACACACTGAGCACGGGCGGGCTGTCGATGATCACCAAGTCGTAGCGGGTGGCCGCATCTTTGAGTAGCCGCCGCATCCGTTCCGACGCGAGGAGCGCCGCGGGATCAGGCACCGGGCCGCCGGCGGTCACGAAATATGCGCCCGAAGGCTCGTCCAAGAGCACGACCTCACTCAGCTCGCGGTGCTGCATCAAGACGTCGCTGAGGCCACTCTGATTGGCGACGCCCGCCAGCTCATGCAGGCGCGGCCGGCGCACGTCGCAGTCGATGATCAGGGTCCGCCTGCCGGAGCGGGCGTGAATCCTGGCCAGGCAGATCGCGATCGAGGTCTTGCCCTCACTCGGGATCGACGACGTCACCAGGATGGTCTTGGGTGGCGTGCCGATGCTGGTCAGCAGCATCGCTGTCCGCAGGCTGCGTAACGCCTCGCCGAAGGGCGAGTTGGGATTGTCCAGCACGTAGTCCTGTGGCGAGCCGAAACGCTTATCGAGGCCGACGATCGCTGGGACCAGGCCGAGCGTCGGCAAACCGATCAGGTCCTCGATCTGCTCCGAGCTGCGGAAGGTGTTGTCGAGCCCCTCGAGGCCAAACACGGCCAGCGAGCCGGCGAGCAGCGCGCCGAACAGAGCGACGCCGAAGATCAGCTTGCGGCGCGGATAGGTCGGCTCGTCGGGCAGCACCGCGCGCGAGATCACCCTGGCATCCGGCTCCTGCGCCTTCTGCTGCGAGGCGATCTCCTTGGCACGGTTGATGTACGTCTCGAGCAGATCGCGGTCGGCGGTCGCTTCGCGCTGCAGAGCTTCGAGCCCGATCTGGGACTCGTTGTGCTGGGCCAGCTGGCCCTTGATGCTCTCGATGTTCGATTGCAGCGTGGACTCGCGCGAGCGTGCGACCTGGACCTCATCGCGCAGCCGCTGCGCGATCTGCTTGATCTCCCCCTCCTTGCGGCTTTCCAGCGACTTCAGCTCGGCCTCCAGGTTGAGCATCTGCGGATGCCGTGGACCGTACTCGCTGGACAGCTCCGCGCGCTGGCGATTGAGATCGAGCTCTCGGGCGCGAAGGTCGGTCAGCACCGGCGAATCCAAGAGCTGCGCTGCCTGGGTGAGATCAGCGCCGGAGCTGAGCAGCCGCTCGACCTGGCGCAGCTTCGCCTCCGACTGGGCGCGGTCGCTGCGCGAGAGCACCAGCTGGGTGGTCAGCTCCGTGAGCTGTTGCTCGTCCGGCACCGCACCGCCCAGGCCGGTTTTGCGCCGGTAATCCTGAACGGCCTGCTCGGCCGCGGCGACGCTCGCGCGCAGGCGGTCGATCTCGTGCGTGAGGAACTCGCTGGCGCGGCGCGACGCGGTCTGCTTGGTCTCGAGCTGCTCGTCCATGAAGAGGGCAGCCAAAGTATTAGCGCCGAGCGCTGCCAGGGTCGGATCGGTCGAGATGAATTTCAGGCTGATCACGGTCGACCGGTTGGCCGGTTCGGCCAGGATGTTGTCCATCGCGGTCTCGACGATCTGCGAGCGCAGCAGCGCGGCCCGCTCCTGATCGGTCATCTCGGCGCCGGACGTGGTGGCCATCAGGGTGTCCGCCCAGGCCCGCGGCAGATGATCGAGCAGCCAAGCGGGGATCAACCGGGCCGGATCGAGCCATGCGGCGAAATCTGCGGTGCTTGGTCGCAGCGCCGGATTGAACTCGGGCAGCAGGTGCAGGTTGAGCTGGTCGACCAAGCGCTCGGCCATGCTGCGCGACTTGATCAGCAGGATCTGGCTTTGCAGGGTATCCTCGGTGGGCGTCGTCCCGACCAGCACGTCCGGGATGTTGGGCACCGCCTGGGCCGGCCGATCGTTCAGCATGACCAGGGCCTCGGCCTCGTAGGCTGGTGGCATCCGGCTGACGTAGGCGGCGGTCAGGCCGAGCACGATCACCATGAACCCGAGCAGAAACAGCTTGCGGCGCCACAGGGTGCGCCCGAGCCCCAGCCAGTCCAGGTCGTCGCCTGAATCCCGGGCCGTCCGCCGCCGGGCCGGCTCATAGCCAATGCGCGGTGTGCTATGGACATCTATCGCCATCGCGTCATCCTACCCTGCACCCTAGCTCCAGGCTAGCTCGATCAAGCCGCACACGAGGGCGGCGCGCCCGCGCCGCGACCGACGGTTCACGTATATATAAGCTCACACCGGCCGTTCTGCTCCACGGTTCGCGCCACGGCTCATCGACTCCGACCCCCATGCGTGCTGGTGCCTTCGGGATAAGGCCTGAATGCAATTGCCGGGCCAACTCGCCGACCACCCGGCCCCGGGGCCTGCTGACGGCCGGCATTCGAAGCCGCCGGCCACACCCTCCATACCTACAGTTTATTGAAGTTCTGTGAATAGGGTGCCGTCCCACAAACGGTTTGGACTTTACTACAAAGCGCGTAAAATCTCAATGGCGAACATCGCATCGCGCATAGGTTGCCAAAGGCTGGGATCCTGATGAGCCACCTGATCTTTCCACCCGCCAAGGAACGGCTGCGGCGGCCTGTCGGCTGGCTCGTCATGACCGCGGTCCTGGCCATTCTCCTGTCAGGCCCGGACGTCCGGGCGGCGACGGACGACCCGCCCCAGTTCCAGCAGGACCGCCTGGTGATCGATGGTGCGGCCGGACGGTTCGAGTTCCAGGTCGAACTGGCCCTGACGCCTGCCCAGCGTGCGCGCGGCCTGATGTTCCGCGAGAGCTTGGCGGATGACCACGGGATGCTGTTCGATTTCGGCACTGCCCAGCCGGTCGCGATGTGGATGCGCAACACCTATATCCCGCTCGACATGCTGTTCATTCGCGCCGACGGCCAGATCGCCCGGATCATCAGGGACGCGCAGCCGCTGTCGGACACGGTGCTGGATTCCGGCGAGCCGGTGCGCGCCGTCCTCGAGGTGCGGGGCGGGGTCACGGCCGAACTTGGCATTCAGCCGGGCGATCACGTCGTCGATCCGCTGCTCAAGAAACCCTAGCGCACCGATCCGCGTGACTCAGTGAAGCGCTTCACAGGCGCGAATGATCCGGTGGCAGGCTTCGTCCAGAAGCGCGGTCGAGGTCGCGTAGGAGATCCGGAAGTAGGGATCCATGCCGAACGCTGCGCCGTGCACCACGGCGACGCCCGCGCTCTCCAGCAGGTAGCGGGCGAACCCTTCGCTGTCGGTCAGCAGTGCGCCGCCCGGGGTTCGCCGGCCAATCGCCCCGGCGCAGCTCGGATAGACATAGAACGCGCCTTCCGGCCGATGGCAGCGCAGCCCCGCGGCCTGGTTCAACAGGTCGACCACGAGGTCGCGCCGCTGCTTGAAGGTCGCGACCCATCCGGGCAGGAAGTCCTGGGGACCATTGAGCGCCGCCACGGTCGCCGCCTGGCTGATCGAGCAAGGGTTGGAAGTGCTCTGCGACTGGACGATGGCCATCGCCCGGATCAGCTCGGCCGGGCCGCCCGCGTAGCCGATCCGCCAGCCGGTCATGGCGTAGGCCTTGGCGACCCCGTTCATGGTCAGGCAGCGCGACCGCAGCCGGGGCTCGACGGCGAGCGGGGTCACGAAACGAAAGTCGTCGTAGACCAAGTGTTCGTAGATGTCGTCGGTGAGTAGCCAGACCTGCGGGTGGCGGACCAGCACCGCGAGCAGCTCACGCAGCTCCGCCTCGGTGTAGGCGGCGCCGGTCGGATTGCTCGGCGAGTTGAGGATCAGCCATTTGGTACGCGGCGTGATCGCCGCCTCGAGATCCTCCGGCCGCAGCTTGAAGCCGGTCTGGTCGGGGCAGGTTACGAACACCGGGGTGCCGCCCGCAAGCAGCACCATGTCGGGATAGGAGACCCAATAGGGCGCCGGGATCACGACCTCGTCGCCCGGGTCGAGAGTTGCCATCAGGGCATTGTAGATGATCTGCTTGCCGCCGGTGCCGACGCTGATCTCGCTCAGGCCGAACTCGAGCCCGTTCTCGCGCTTGAACTTAGCGGCGACCGCGGCCTTGAGCTCGGGCGTGCCGTCGACCGCGGTGTATTTGGTCTGGCCCGCGCGGATCGCCGCGATCGCCGCATCTTTGATGGGATCAGGGGTGTCGAAGTCGGGCTCGCCCGCGCCCAGCCCGATCACGTCGCGGCCGGCAGCCTTGAGCTCGCGCGCCAAGCTGGTCACCGCAATCGTCGGTGACGGTTTGATCGCGGCCAAGCGACGCGCGATGATCGGCATGAAAGGCGGCTCCGAAAGATCCGTCGAACGGGCCAAACTTAAAGGCGCTCACCGGCCTCCGCAACGCCTGGTTCGAACCGCCCTCGGCCGGTGCGCCGCTTTGCCGCTGATCCAGCGGGGCGCGGCTATCGGCCGCGCAGGATCGCGATGGCGCCAGGCGCCGGTGGAGTCTCGGCATCGCTGGCCGGGCGGATCAGGCGGCGCGGCGGCGCGGGCGGGATCAGGCGATGGGCGGGCGCCGGGCCGGCGGCGGGCGCATCGGAGTCCGCGTTGGCTGCGCTGCCAGCGACGCGAATCGGTGCCGAACGAGCGATCCGGTCATGGCGCAGCTCTTGCCACAGGCGATAGACCTTGGTCCGATATGCCTTGCCGCGATCCGGATCGCTCGAGTGGTAGCGCGCGGTCGCGCGCGCCCACGACCTGGTCTCGTGGCGCAGACTCTTCAGAAACCTGGCCCCATACGCGATGTTGCTGGTCGGGTCGAGCGCCTCGTCCAGGGATGCGAAGGCGTCGCCATGATAGCCCAGATTGACCTGCATGCAGCCGACGTCGATGTTCGAGCGGCCGCTCGCCTGCAGCTCCCGGACCTTGTGGAGGGCCTCCCGTTTGGACGCCAGGTAGTAGGTCGTCGGGCCCGCAGTCACCGTCCACGGCCAAGCCTGGGTGCGGCGGTCATCGGGCAGCCAGCGGCCTGACTCCGCAAGCGTGACGGCGCGCACCAGACCCTCGGGAATGCCCTCCGCGCGCTCGGTCTGGTCGGCGATCGCCCCGCAGACGTCGGGCAGGCCGGCGGCGACGGGCCAGGCTGGCAGCAGGCTCGATGCGACGTTGACCGTCAACACCGCCAGGGCTCGCCCGATCGCTATGGTGAACCGTTTTGGCACCCGGCGATCATCGCGACCACCGGTTAGGATTCAGTTGCCGAGCCGCCCGGCCGAACCCGACAGGGACTGGGTCAGCCGGTCTCCGGGCCCCTCTGAGAGCCGCCGGCCCAATGGGCTCGATGGTGCCGCCGGTTCACTCAGCCGCCGCCGGACGCGGCACGATTTGCTCGGCGACGAACGTCGCCAGATCGGCCAAAAGTTCACGCAGCCCGTGCTCGAGACCCGACACCGTGGGCTGCGGCGCGTGGGTGTGCTCCTCCATGAACAGGCTCCGGCGGAGCTCGATCTGCAGGGCGTGCACCCCGGCCTCCGGGCGGCCATAGCGGGCGGTGATATGGCCGCCGGCATAGGGCCGGTTGCGCGCGACCCGAAAACCCCGTCGAATTCAGCAGCGCCTCGACCCGCTCCACGATCGCCGGCGCGCAACTCCGTCCGAACCGGTCGCCGAGAGCAAAATCGACCCAGCAGTCGTGGTCCGCAGAACCGTCCCCGGTGAAGCTCGGCATCGAGTGGCAATCCAGCAGCAAGACCACGCCGAATTCACGCCGCGCCGAATGCAAGAGGCGCTGCAGGGCATGATGGTAGGGCCAATAAGCCAAGCGAACACGGCGCTCGGCCTCGCCGAAGTCGAGCCGCGTGCGATAGATCGGCTTGCCCCCGATCCGGCTCGGAATCGTGCCGAGTCCGGCGCGCGCCTTGATCGAGCCAGCGTTGACGTAGCTCGGCAGCGGACCCTCGAACAGCTCGGCGTCGAGTTCGAACGCCTCGCGATTGGGGTCGACATAGGCACGGGCGAAGCGGGCCCGCAGCAGCGGCGCCCCGACCTCGGGCGCGCAGGCGAACAACCGGTCGACCCAACCGTCCTCGAGACAACGCAGTTGGCTCGGCTGGAGCCGGATCGCGCGTAGCAGGCTCGGCGGGTAGATGTCGCCACTGTGTGGCGAGGAGATGACCAGCGGCGCCGAGCCGGTCTCGGGCTGCAGGACCTCGATCGGCGGGCCTAGCTCGGGCATCATTCTGGGTGGGCTGCGGCTTTCGGGTGGCGGCGCTCTGACCGGTCTGTGGCGCCAGCATGACACCATAAGGCCCATGCGACCGCAAGCGCGATGGCCGGGCCGCGTGCGATCCGGTCGGGCACGCGCGAGGTTGCCGGTCGGGCGCGCGCGAGGTTGAAAGCCGCGCGATTTCGATCTACGTACGGCAGCGTGGGCGCTTAGCTCAGCGGGAGAGCACTACGTTGACATCGTAGGGGTCGCTGGTTCAATCCCAGCAGCGCCCACCAACCCACCCCGCAGCGCAGCTCGTACGCTCGAGCCGGGCGCGTCGGTGCGACGGCTTGTCGCCTGCCGGCCGCCTTCTTAGTCTTAGGATTGGCGATGTTGGGTCGCGTGGCACATCGGAGTGAAACATGGCGATCGGGCTGAACCTTTGGGCCGGGCGCAGGTACCAGCTGAACAAGATGACGCTGCCTGAGTTGCTGGTCGCCTATTTCACCCACCACTCGATCCTGACCTACCTGACGTTGACCGCGGTCGGCATCGCGTTCGCCATATCCTCGGCCGCATCGCCCTGGCCACCCCTGCTTGCGGCCCTGGTCACCGTCCTGATCTACCCGCTGGTCGAGTATGTGATGCACCGCTACGTCCTGCATTCCCGCTTTCTCTACCGACACAAGGCGACCGCCGCGCTCTGGAAACGCATCCACTTCGACCATCACCAGAATCCGAACGACCTCGCCGTGCTGTTCGGCGCGCTCTACACCACTCTGCCGACCATCTTCGTGATCGCAACGCCGGTCGGTTGGCTGATCGGCGGGGCGGCAGGCGGCGCGGCGGCTTTCGCGACCGCGCTCGCCCTGTTCTCGCTCTACGAGTTCTGCCACTGCGTCCAGCATCTGCCGCTGACGCCCCGCTATGAGTGGCTCAGGACCCTGAAGAAGCATCACCTGGCCCACCACTTCCACAGCGAGCAGGGTAATTTCGGCATCACGAGCTTCATTTGGGACCGCGCCTTCGGCACCCTGTATCGGCGACCGCAGGAGGTCGCGAAGAGCCCGACCGTGCACAATCTCGGCTACGCCGGAGCCGAGCGCGAGGTCTACCCCTGGGTTGCCAGGCTGTCGGCTGACGATGCGACCTACGCCGCCGCCCGCCGCCGAGGGACGAGCCGCCAGGGCGCCCCCGACCGCGGCTCCGCGGGCGCCTGACCGCGCGCCGGAAGACCGGTTCCGTGCCCTCCGGGCTGCGTCTCCAGCGGGTCGAGGATCGCCCCGCGCTCAAGCGGTTCCTGCTGCTGCCGGCGGCGCTCCACGCGGGCGACCGGAATTGGGTGCAGCCGCTCATGTTCGAGCGTCTCGAACATCTGAATCCCCAAAAAAACCCCTGGTTCGACCATGCCGAGGTTGGCTATTGGCTGGCTTTCCGGGGCGAGCGCCCGGTCGGGCGGATCAGCGCCCAGGTCGATCGACTGCATCTGGAGCGCTATGACGATGCCACCGGCCACTTCGGCTTCCTCGACGCCGAGGATGATGCCGAGGTGTTCGCAGCCATGTTCGAGGCCGCCGAAGGTTGGCTTCGGGCGCGCGGCATGCGCCGGGTGACCGGGCCCTTCAGCCTCTCGATCAACGACGAGAGCGGCCTCCTGGTCGAGGGTTTCGAGACGCCGCCCTACATGATGATGGGTCACGCGCCACGCTACTACGGCCCCAGGGTCGAGGAGCAGGGTTACCGGACCGCGAAGAACCTGATCGCCTACCTCTACAACATCGCAGAGCCTTCGCCCCGCGCTCAGCGCATGCTCGAGCGCCTGAGCCAGGGCGCCGGGCTCAGCTTCCGGCCGATCGTCATGCGCCGCTTCGACGAGGAGCTCCAGACCATCGTCGATATCTTCAACGACGCCTGGTCCGACAATTGGGGCTTCGTGCCCATGACGCCGGCGGAGGTCCGCTACATGGGCAAGAACCTGAAGCCGATCATCCGCCCCGAAAACGCCTGGATCGGTGAGGTCGAGGGCCGGCCTGCAGCCATGACCGTGACGCTGCCCAACATCAACGAGGCGATCGCCGACCTGCGGGGGCGGCTGCTGCCGTTCGGCTGGGCGAAGCTGCTCTGGCGGCTCAAGGTCCGCGGCACCCGGAGCGCGCGCATGGTGCTGATGGGCGTCCGCAAGCCCTATCAGGGCACGCCCCGCGGGGCGGCGCTGGCGCTCGGCGTCACCGAGGCGCTGCGTAGCTGGCACGCCGCCCACGGCCACCAGGAGGCTGAGTTCTCCTGGGTGCTCGAGGACAATCGCCCGGTCATCGACATGATCGAGCTGCTCGGCGGCCGGGCCTACAAGACCTACCGTGTCTACGAGAAATCCCTGACGTGAGGAGAGTGCCGTGCAGGGCACTCATCTTGGCTGGCCGGCGCCGCGGCGAGGACCTAGCCGCGCGGCATTGCGGTGTCGCGCACAAACGTCTGGCGAAAGCACGCGGCGTGCCGATGCTGGCGCGGGTGCCGGAGGGCTCGCCGGGCGCCTCGATGTCGACCGGATGTTCGTGATCCTGGAGACCCTCTGATCCTCGATCGGCTGCCGGACATGCCGCCCTGCACGGCGCTCCCGAGCACTGCAGCGCCCAGCCTGAGCGTCTCGCGGGCGCGCGACGTGGTCGAGGCGAGGCCGCCTTCGCTCGTAACCACGGCCGATCACCCCCTCCTGTCGCCGGCGATCGTCGATGGCTTGCTGGCGGTGGCGCGCGCGTCGGCGATCATCGGTGCCCGGGTCGTGCCGGTCCGACTGCCGCTCGCCGACGCCGCAATCGACGTCGACCAGCCGGCCGACCTCGAGCGGATCGACGCCATCCTGGCGCGACGAAACTGAGCGCCGGATCGCCACCGCGACACTTCTGGCGGGCGAGCCTCGCCGGGTTGTCTGCGACCCTGGTCGGGATCGGCCTCGCGCGCTTCGCCTACACACCCCTGATCCCGGCCCTGATCGCTGCGGGTTGGTTCACCCCGTCGCAAGCGGTCTATCTGGGCGCCGCGAACCTCGCGGGTTATCTGGCCGGCGCGCTGCTCGCCCGACCGGCGGCGGCCCGGATCGCAGCTGGGCACGTGCTCCGCTTGATGATGGCGCTTGCGACCGCAGCCTTCTTCGCCTGCGCCCTGCCGCTCTCCTTCCTCTGGTTCTTTGTCTGGCGTTCCGCCGCCGGCCTCGCGGGTGGCATGCTGATGGCGCTCGCCGCTCCCTCGGTGCTGCCAGAAGTGCCGGCCGACCGGCGCGGGCGCGCGGGCGGCATCATCTTCACCGGGGTCGGGCTCGGAATCGCCGCCTCCGGCATGCTGGTACCGCTGCTCCTGCGCTCGGGTCTGGTCGCGACATGGTGCGGCCTCGGCACCGTCTCCTTGGTGCTGACCATCATCACATGGGGCGCCTGGCCGAAAGCGCGACCGGCAGCGTCGGTGGGCCGTCCGGCGGCGCATCCCTCGCCCGGGCAGAGGAACGCGCAGCTCACGGCTCTATATGTTGAATACGCCCTGAATGCTGCCGGGCTCGTGCCCCACATGGTGTTTCTGGTCGACTTCGTCGCGCGTGGGCTTGGCCGGGGAGTCGACGCTGGTGCGGGCTACTGGGTGCTGTTCGGGCTCGGGGCGCTGGTCGGCCCAGTGCTCGCCGGCCGGCTTGCCGACCGCATCGGCTTCGGGCGGGCTCTGCGGACGGCACTGCTGGTCCAGGCGGCGGCCGTGACGCTGCTCGCCCTCACTACCGGCGCGGTGGCGCTGATCGTCTCGAGCGTGGTTGCCGGCGCTCTTGTCCCCGGCGTCGTGCCGCTTGTGCTGGGCCGCATCTACGAGCTCATCCCCGACCACGATCTCCGGCAGCGGGCGCAGGCTTGGAGCTTCGCCACCACCGCCTTTGCCCTCGGCCAAGCCGGCGGTGCCTACGGGCTCTCCTTCCTCTACGCACAAACCAATAGCTACACGCTCCTGTTCGCGCTCGGCGGCGCCGTCCTGGCACTGGCACTGGTGATCGATCTCGCGCTTGGAGCCTGCGCCACCCGCCCTCTGGCGAGAACCCGGTCGGGGCTCGACGAACCGACCGACCCGGCCTAGGTTGCGGCCGCCCTGGTCGGGTGGCAGCGAATCATTTCATGCCAGAGCTTGGCTGACCCGGCGTGTTTCGACTGGTGCACATCTCGGCATCTCGGACACATTGGGCCGCTGCCGCCGGTGGCAGCCCGCGACCTGCTGGGCCAGCGCCTGCTCGGCTATCTCTCCTGGCGCTGGCGCCGGCATCGGGTCTATCGGCACGAAGTGCTGAAAGCGCTCCGGCGCGACCTGCTGGCCGCGCGGCCCGATCACGTCGCGATCACCGGGATCTGGTCCAACATCGCACTACCGGCCGAGCTCGATCAGGCCGCAGTGTGGCTGCATGCGCTGGGCCCGCGGGAGTGGATCTCGGTGGTTGCGGCGGGCCCAATACCGGATCTACGCCATCGATAGTACCGCCGGCGGCTGGACTCTGAGCAGTCAGATCCGGGCGTACCATCCCACCAACAGGAGGTTCAGTCCCTTTCTGACCGGCGCCGAGCGGCCATGCTGAAGATTGGCCTGATCAGCAATCCGGGTAGCGAGCGGAACCGGCGCGGTCTCGATGACGTCCGTGCCGCGAGCACTGGCACTGGGGACCTGGCATGTCCTGGCCGGCGGAGCTCAGAGCCTGGGGGGGTCCTGGCGGCCGCGCCGGGAGGTCTGGCTGCTCGTGATCAGCGGCGGTGATGGCACGGTCCAGCGCCTGCCGACCGAGCTGCTCGAGGCCCGACCGTTCGAGCAACCGCCGCCGGTCGCGATTCTGCCGCGCGGCATGGCCAACATGACCGCGGGCGATGTCGGCCTGTGCGGCCGGCCCACCCGTGCCCTGCCCCGAGCTTCACCTTCCAAGGCGAGCCCGCCATTCGGGCGTCGAGATCGAGCTCACGCCATGGCAGCAACGCCGTCCGATCGTGGCCTCGAGCGTTGGCTCTATCGGGCCGGCGGCTTTCGCTGGCCAACGCGTCACGCGCGCGCGGCGCGCGCGCTCTCGGCCGGCTGCTCGTCGGCGAGTTCGGCCGCAACCCTGGCGAAGCGCGCGCACACCTCGCCGATCTGCGCCCGGGTGTGCGCAGCCGACACGCTGCAGCGGAGCAGGCAGGCGGCATTCGGAGTGCCCGGCGGCAGCGCCAGGTTGACGTAGACCCCATGCTCGAGCAATCGGTTCCAGGCCCGGACCGCGCTTCTCTCGTCCCGCAGTCGCACGGCGATGATCGGGCTCATGGCCGAGCAAATGTCGAAGCCGGCGGCACTCAGACCCTCGTACAGCGTCCGGGCGTTCTCCCAGAGTCGGGCGCGCAGCTCCGGGCGCTCCTGCATCTGGCGGAAGGCGCACAGCACCGAGGCAACGCTCGATGGGCAGGATGACGCCGTGTACATGTACGGGCGGCTGCAATAGCGCAGCACGTCGAACTTCGGATGGTCCGACGCTCCGAAGCCCCCGACCGCGCCAAGGCTCTTGCTGAAAGTGCCAACCACGCAGTCGACATCGGCCTCGATCCCCTGTTCCTCGGCAGCGCCCCGGCCGTGGGCGCCGAGCACGCCGAGCGAATGGGCCTCATCGACCAGGAGATAGGCGCCATGCCGACGCTTGATCTCGGCAAACTCGGCCAGCGGCGCGCGGTCGCCGAGCATGCTGTAGATGCCCTCGACGACGATCAGCTTGCAGTCACCCTGGCCCTCCAGCCGCCCGAGCCGGCGGTCGAGGTCATCCGGATCGTTGTGCCGGAACCGGACGACGGTCGCGCCGCTCAGCCGGCAGCCGTCGTAGATGCTCGAATGCGAGTCGGCGTCCATCAGGATCACGTCGCGCGCACCGGCGAGACCGACCAGCATGCCGAGATTGGCCTGATAGCCGGTCGGAAAGATCAGCGCCGCGCGTCGGTTGAGGAAGCGTGCGATTTCGGCCTCAAGCTGGCGATGGATGCCATAGGTCCCGTTGGCGATCCGCGACCCGGTGGTCCCGGTACCGTGTTCCCGGATCGCGTCGACCGCCGCCGCCATGCAGTCGGGATCGAACGTCAGGCCGAGGTAGTTGTTGGTGCCGACCAGGATCGTGGCGCGCCCGTTGATCCGCGCCTCGGTCCCGGACAGGACTTCGTCCAGACAGACACCGAAGGGATCGGCTCCCACCTGCAGGACCTTGTCGTGCCGACCTGCGACCAGGGCGTATTTGTCGAAGAGATCCATGGTACTTAGCGGCCTTCGATCTGTTGCCGGACCACGTCTACCAGATCCTGAAGGTTTCTCAAGTCCGAGACGAGGTTCATGGGGATGTCGATTTCGAATTTGTCCTCGATCTCCATTATCAGATCCATGGCGGCGACCGAATCGATATTGAGATCGCCGCTGAGCTCGGTGGTTGGAGTGAGCTCGGCCGGGACCGGCGTATGCTTCGCCAAGATCGCGCAGATATCGCGATAGAGGGCGTTGCCTTCAGCGGTCATGACCTCTCAATCCGATCTCGCGAACGCTGCCACGCCTACCACCCAGACCGACCGCCGGTCTGCCGCAGCCCAGGCCGGCGTTGCCAGCCTCAGAGCCAGCGATGCTGCTCGTACCACGCGACGGTACGCGCGAAGCCACTCTCGAAGGTCGTGCGCGCGCACCAGCCTGCCAAGGCCGGCTGCATCGCGGCTTGACACACCCAGTCCGAATGAAACAGCTCGCGTAGCTTGCCCAAGGAGATAGCGGGCGGGCGACCGAGAGTCGCACCCGCCACCTGGCCGACCGCGGCGACCGGCCAAAGGAGGGCGCGGGGAAGCGCAAGGGTGCGCACGCGCCGCCCCAACCGCTGGCCGGCAATCTCGGCCAGATCCTGCCACCGATAGCCGCCGGACCGGCCGTCGTGGGGCTCGAGGACGAGATCGCCCCAGTGCAACTGGTCGAGCAACCGGGTGACCAGGTTTGCGAGATCCTCGACGTAGATCAAGGAAAAGCGCGCCTCCGCCACGGCCGGTACGAACAACAGCCCGCGTTGCAGCTGGCGGAAAATCGGCAGCGTCGCCCGGTCGCCCGGGCCGTAAACCGCGGGCGGCCGCAGGATGCAAAGCTCGATGCGCTCGCCGGCCGCACGTCGGACCTGATCCTCGCCCAGCCGCTTGCTTGAGGCGTAGGCCGAGAGCGCCGGCTCGCGCGCTGCCAGGGAGGAGAGCAGAAGAAAGCGGGGTCGGGTCGAGGTGGCGGCGGTGGCGGCCATCACCCGCGCCGCCCCAACCGCATTGACGAGGCGAAAAGCTGCGGGGCTGGGCGCGCGGACGGCACCCGCACAATGCACCACGGCCGCGGCCCCCTCGACCAGCCGCGCCAGAACCGCCTCGTCCTCGAGCGCGCCGAGTATCGTGGCCACGCCCATCTGCTCGAGATCGGCATCGCTGTGCCGGGTCAGCGCCCGTACCGGCCAACCGTTCTCGACGAGTTGTCGGATCACCTCTCGCCCGATGAAGCCGGTACCACCGGTAACGGCGATCGCGGACCTCATCGCGCTCCCGGCAACCGTCGGCGACAGGCGAGTCCTGCCGGATCACATCCGGATCAGCTCGCGACGGCGTAGACATCCAGGGCGCGGGCTTCGACCCGTGCACCGACCGGCAACGCCACGTCCTGGATCGTCCCTGCGAGGTAGTTCGCCTTGGCCGCCGCGCGGCTGAGTTTGCCCGAGGTGGTAAAGGTCAGCGAGCGTGGAGCGGCCAGAACGACCTCGCATTCGGCGCTCGCGACCCGCTGGACGGTCGCTCTGACGGCGTGCCGCAGCGCGTGCTGGCTGGCGGTATCAGCAATCCGGCACTCGACGACCACAACCACACGCTCCTGCTCATCATCGATGTGGACTGCGAAGGCGGCGACCTCGCCGGGGCGCACCCCGTCCAGTTTCTCAACCGCCCACTCCAGGTCTTGCGGCCAGATGTTGCGTCCGTTGAGGATGATCAGGTCCTTGCTGCGGCCGGTGATCACCAGCTCGCCGTTGACCAGGTAGCCCATGTCGCCCGTGTCGAGCCAACCATCCGGGGTGGTCACCGTGCGGGTGGCCGGCAGGTCGCGAAAATAACCGCTCATCAGGCTCGGGCCCTGCAGGCAAACCCGCCCGACCGTCCGTTCCGGGAGGACATCTCCGTCGTCGTTGCGAATCTCGACCCGATAACCGGGCATGGGTCGGCCACAGATCGCGAACGGCCGAACGCGGGCGGGGGATTGATTGGATTTGGGCATCACGGCGAGCGCCTTCCGACCCCGCTCGAATGCCGGCCCGCTGTCGACCCAGTCGACTCGCGCGCCGCGACCCAGCTCCGAGAAGGTCACCGCGAGCGTCGCCTCGGCCAGTCCGTAGCTGGGCAGAAACGCCTTGGAACAGAAGCCTGCAGCGGCGAAACGCTCAGCAAACTGTTCGAGCGCCCGCGCTCGGATCATCTCGCCGCCAACGCCCGCGACCCGCCACTGCGACAGATCGAAGCTCTGATCCAGACCATTGACGGCGCGACGCACGCAGAGCTCATAACCGAACGTCGGGCTGAACGATATCGTGCCCCCTTGCTCGGAAATGACCTTGAGCCAAGTCAGTGGCCGCCGTGCGAAGCCCGTGGTCGGGATGTAGTCGATCGACGTCTGGGTCATGATCGGCGTCAGGCAGCAGCCGACCAAGCCCATGTCGTGGTAGAGCGGCAACCAGGAGACGCAGCGGTCACCCGCCACCAACCGGAGGCCGTGACGAGCGATCGCGCTGGCGTTGCTGGCCAGCGCCCGTTGGCTCACCAGCACACCGCGCGGCAGGCTCGTGCTGCCCGAGGAGTACTGGATATAGCACGGCTCGTCGGCGCTCAAGGGCTGGAGGTCGGCACCGCTCGCGGACAACGCACGGAGCTCGTCGTGCGTGCCGACCAAGCTGGCGGTGGAACCGGCTGCGGCGCTGCGCAGGGGCTCGATCAGCTCGGCCGGCGCGACCGCAACCCGCGCGCGGGCCGTTCGGATCATGCCTGCAAGACGCTCCTCGTAGGCCCCCCGGCCACCAAAGTTGACACTTAGCGGCAAGGGCACCGGGACCAGTCCGGCATACTGACAGCCAAAAAAGCAGATCAGAAAGTCTGGCGTGGTGTCGGCAACGACCGCGACCCGCGAGCCTCGGGGCAGATGCAGACCCTGCAATCGGACCGCTTGTTCAATGGCGCGCTCTCGGAGCTCCCGATAGGACAGCGTCTGTTCGAGCTCGCCCCGGGCAGAGAAGAAGTTGCAGCCGGTCTGCCCCGCGGCCGCGTAGTCCAGCGCGGACGCCAAGCTCTGGAAGCCGCCGGTGCGGTAAGGCAGGGCCGAATTGGTGCTCGGCGTGGGACTCATCGCGTAGTTCCCCTTTGTCGCCTGCCAGCGGCGCCGCTACCCATCCCACCAACCACCACACCACAACTCCTCTTCACCATCGCCGCGATCACCACCAGAGATGCCGCGATCGCGAACGCCCGGACGCGGATCGGTGCTGAGGGGTCGAGGGCGACACGATGTCAGGAACCGATCCTGCTGGATCACGACAGGGAGCAGATGGGGCGTGTGCCACACGCCCTGGCGAACTGACCCGGCAACAACGTAGACATCGTCAATCCGATCCGGCCGTTACCACGTTCCCGTCCATGCACCACCTTCGCCAGACCCGCTTGGGCTTGGACGCCAGCTCAAGCGATCTTTTGGACGGTTGTAGGACCCAGATAGTCCAGGCTCACTCAGACGCCAACCGTCGGTTCCAGCGATCGGATGCTAGCTGGGGCAGATAGTGAACTCTAATCACTTTATGTGGCAGATTGTTACATGGGGATGCCGAAGCAGTCCATGAGAACAGCCAGACTCGCAAGCATGGCAGCAGGAGGGGCCGCTCTCGGGGTGTTCAGCGACCCGCGACCGCCGTGCCTCAAGCCAAGGTCGGGCGAATGGCCCGTTAAGACATCGTTAAGGGTTGGCGTGCTAAACCTGCGTCGGCTTGGATGTGGTGTTGGAGCGGCCGTCTCGCAGAGGCCTCTGTCAACCACCAAGCCGATGTCCTCCCTGACGTTGTGATGCCTCCCTGTTGCTTTGGCCGCCGGTTCGCCGGCGGCCATTTTCTTGGATTGGGCCGACCCGCCGGCCTCACCAGCGCGCCTGCTGGCGCCAAGAAGTGCACGACCGGTCGGCGCTTACTGACTTACCCACAAGATGCGCGCGAGCCACGCTACGTCCCGAATCGGGAAGACTCGGGTGCCAGCCTGTTCGCCGAAGGGCGCGAGCTCGATCCGCTGCGCGGTTCGGCGCTGCAGCACGCCTGCAAGCAGGGCGCCCGCGGCGGTCTTCATCACGACCCGGTCGTGGCGCCGGATGCTTGCGACCGGCGATACCACCAGGAGGTCGCCGTCGCGATAGGTCGGTAGCATGCCGTGACCGCGCATCTCGAGCGCGTAGGCATGGCAACCTTCGAGGTTCGGGAAATCGATCTCGTCCCAATCCTCGCCGATCGGAAAGCCTGCCTCGTCGAACCGTTGCTCGCGCTCCGCTTGATCCATGGCAAGGCAGCGCAGCCGCTGCGAAGCCGGCTCCGCCGGCTGCGCCGGTCGATCGGTCATCAGCGCCACGAAGCTGTCGAACGGGGTCGACGTGGCGGTCAGAATCTTGGCCAGGCTCTCGGTGCTCGGCCAGCGCGACTTGTTCTGCTTGGTGGTGCGTTTGCTGGGATTGAAGGTGGTTGGATCGAGCCCGGCCCGACGGGCCAAGCCGGATGCCGTCAGGCCATGTTGTTTGGCCAGCCGGTCAATGCCACGCCACACGTCGGCGTGCGTGAACATAGGAATCAGCTCCGTATCATCGGTGCACCCCGAGCCAACCTACGGGCTGCGTCGGGCTCTGTCAGCAGGAACATGGTCCAGGAAATTGACAAATGTTCTGGACTATGGTCTTATATAGGTCTGTTTTCTCAATCGCTGTTGACCGCCGACCCTCCCTGTCGGCGCCCACCCCTCGAGCCACGGGCTCCTTCGCCCGCGCGGTTCGCCACAGGCTTGGCACCGGGCCGCCGCGAGAAGGCCTTGAAAGTCGGGCATACCATCGCATGAGCCGCATGTCCGCACGCACCCCGCAGATGGCTCTCGTGGTATTCGTAGGCCACGCCGAGTGCCGTTGGCTCGGCTGCCTGCGAGCTGGTTTTCGGCATTGCTTCGTGGCGCTGCGCGATGGCAGTACATGGCTGGCGTGCGATCCTCTCCTGGACCGAATCGAGCTGTCGGTGCTGCCGGTGCCCGCGGACTTCGATCTGGCGGGCTTCTATGTCGGCCGGGGGCACACCGTCCTGTGCGGCCTGACCAAGCCTGGCCTGCCGCGCCGCTCCTTCGGCATCGCGCCCCTGACCTGTGTTGCGGTCGTGAAGCGGCTGCTCGGCGTGCGTGCCCCCTGGGTGCTGACACCCTGGCAGCTCTGTCAGCATCTACGTGCCGATGCGCGAGGTTTCCTCGACGTTTGACCCGCGCCCGACCGCACTGGATCAACTCGGCGCTTGACAGACGAGTGAAATAGGGATATAAGCCTATCATCGCTGGTCGAACCCGACCCGGCCACGCTCCGACGACCGCATCTGCGGGTCGCAGCCCTCGAAGTCAGCTTGCGGAGTAGGTTCATGGGAGAGCTTTCGCTCGAGGCCGTCTGGTCGCGCTATCAACGCGCCAAGGCGCGGCGGCGCTGCTGGGAGAGCCTCTGGCGAGATTGCTACACCTATGCGTTGCCGCAGCGTGGCACCGGCTTTGATTCGGCTTTTCGTCCTGGTGCGAACCCCGCCGAGCGCCTGTTCGATGGCACCGCGCTGGACGCGGTCGACCAGCTTGGCGCGTCCCTGCTCGCCGAGCTGACCCCGCCCTGGTCGCAGTGGTTCGGCCTGATCCCCGGGCGCGCGGTCGGCTTGCTCGAGCGGGGTCTGGTCGCCGAAGCTCTGGATCGGGTGACCCAGACCGTCCAGGCCCATTTCGATCGCTCGAACTTCGCGGTCGAGATGCATCAGGCGTTCCTCGACCTGGTGGCCGTGGGCAACGCGACCCTGTTGTTCGAGGAGGCGCCGGTCGGCGCTCTGAGCGGGTTCCGGCTGACCGCCGTGCCGATGAGCGAGATCGCCTTCGAGGCCGGCCCGGACGGCCAGATCGATGGCCATTTCCGGGAGCGCAGCCTGGCCCTCGACGTGCTCCGCGCCCGCTTCCCCGCTACCGACCTGCCGCCGTCGATCGTCGCCAGTTGCCAAGCCAACCCCGAGCGTTCGGTCGACGTGGTCGAGGCGGTCCTGCCGAGCAACGGCGGCTTCGCCTATTTCGCGCTGCTCGCCGACCAGCCGTCGCGCCCGGTGCCGCTGGCAACCGGCCACTTCGCCTGCTCGCCGTTCATCAGCTTCCGCTGGCTGAAGGGCGCTGGCGAGATCTATGGCCGCTCGCCGGTGATGACCACCCTGCCGGACATCAAGACCGTCAACAAGGTGGTCGAACTGATTCTGAAGAACGCCTCGATCGCGGTCACCGGAATCTGGCTGGCCGACGACGACGGGGTGCTCAATCCGGCCAACATTCGCCTGGTGCCCGGCAGCATCATTCCCAAGGCAGTTGGGTCGTCGGGTCTGACGCCGCTGCAGGCGCCGGGTCGGTTCGACGTCTCCAACTTGGTGCTTGAGGATCTGCGGGCGCGCATCCGGCACGCCCTTCTGGTCGATCGTCTCGGCCCGGTCGGCAGCCGGTCGATGACCGCCACCGAGGTCGCCGAACGTAGCGCTGAGACGACCCGTCTGCTCGGCGCCACCTACGGCCGGCTGCAGGCAGAGCTGCTGACCCCGCTCCTGACCCGGGCGCTCGCCATCCTGCGGCGCCGGGGCGAGATCCCCGATATCGCTCTGGACGGGCGCGAGGTCGATCTGCAGTACAAGTCGCCGCTCGCCCGCAGCCAGGCCCGCCAGGACGTGCGCGAGACCCTGATGTGGCTCGAGGCGACCGCACAGATGGGCGCGGACGCAACCGCCGTGGTCGATGTCCCGGCCACCGCTCGCTGGCTCGCCGACCGCCTGGGCGTGCCGGGGCAGCTGGTGCGCGATCTCGTGGCGCCGCAGGCGTTGCTCGAGGAGCTCAATCAGGCCGTTCAAGGTGCTGCCGCCGCGCTGGCGCCGGAGACGTCGAATGGCTGAGCCTGCGATCGGCTGGAGCTGGTTCGAAGCCGGGACCGCGGCGCCCGGCGATCGGGCCGAAGCTGAGCTCTGCCGGGCGTTCGCCCGTTGCTTCGCGGGGCCCGATGGCCAAGCGGTGATCGCCCATCTGACGCGATCGGTGCTCGACCGCCGGCTGCCGCCCTCTGCCAGCGACGCCGAGCTTCGCCACCTCGAAGGTCAGCGGTGCGCGGTCGCCGCCCTGCTGGCCACGATCGAGCGCGGCCGGGCCTGACTGACGATGCCCCTCCAAGGTGAAAATCAGGATCCAGGAATGAGCGAACAGCAACTGCAGACTGCCCCGGCGGTTGTCGAGGTCGATCCGGACGATGAGCTCCTCAGCCCGACATCCAGCACCGCGGCTGCCGTCACCGGCGAGCGGCCCTCGCGGCCGGCGGGGGTGCCCGAGAAGTTCTGGAATCCCGAGTCCGGGACCCTGCGCACCGAGGCTCTGTTGAAGTCCTACCTCGAGCTCGAGCGCAAGCTCGGGTCGACGGTGCCTCTGCCGGTGGATGCGGCCGATCAGGAGGGCCGGCTCCGCATGCTACGGGTTCTGGGCGTGCCGGAATCCCCCGACCAATATCGGCTCGAGCCGCGCCATGAGCTGATCGAGCCGGATCCCGAGATCAACGCCAAGCTCCACGAAGCGGGGTTCACGGAGCAGCAGGCGCAGCTGGTGTACGATCTGGCGGCGGATCACCTGGTGCCCTTGATCGACGACGCCTTCAGTGAACTGCGGGCCACACGCGAGGCCGAGCGGCTGGCTGCCCGCTTCGGTGGCGAGGGCGCCTGGCGAACGACGGCACAGCAGATCAAGACCTGGGGCCAAGCCAACCTCGCGCCGGATGTCTTCCAGACGCTGGCGGCCAGCTACGACGGGGTGCTCGCCGTCCACCAGATGATGCAGGGGCGCGAGCCCGCGGTCCTGAACGACGCGAACGGACCAAGATCCGGCGTCGACGAAGCCGATCTCGCGCGGATGATGCGCGACCCGCGGTACTGGCGCGAACGTGATCCTGCATTCGTAGCGCAGGTCACGGCGGGCTTCGAGCGGCTCTATCCCAGCCAGACCTAACAAGTTCGCCCGGGCGGCGGTTCGGCGCTCCAGTCGCCGGAGGTCCGCTCGGCATTGCCACGGCGTTCATGCTGGCAAGCCCGATCTGCAAGGTCAATCCCAGTACGGCACCGCTGCCGGTGCCGGATCGAAGGAGACGATGATGGCCAGACTCCGGAGCAAGGGGTCGAGCGCGACCAGGCTGGTGCGCGACGACGACGGCGTGCCCATTCTGATCATGCCCTGGGGCATGGTGCACAATATGACGCCCACGGAGACGACCGCCGCGCGCAACACGACCGCGATCTCGGCCGACTGCGGCGTGATCAGCATCATCGCGATCGGTGGTCCGGCGCACTTCAAGCAGGGCAATTCGAGCGTCACCGCGACCGTCACCGACGCGTATCTACCGGAAGGCGTCTGGCACGAATTGCCGCTCTTCGAAGGCAATGCATGGGACTATGTGTCGATGATCTCGGCAACCGGTGCCGGGACGATTGCGGCGCAGATCGTCGAGCGCAACTGATGACCAGGCTCCGGCTGGGTCTAGGCCCTCTCCAGCTCAGTCCGGTGCGGCCGCCGCGCAAGGCGGCCAATCGGGCGCCGGTCGTGGCCAACGCCATACCGGATCAGAGCGCGAGCGAGGGGTCGGCCTTCTCGTTCCAGTTTGCGGTCAACGCCTTCTCGGACCCGGACGGGGACGCCCTGACCTATGCCGCGAGCCTGGTCGGGGGTGGCGCGCTGCCCGCCTGGTTGACGTTCACGCCCGCGACGCGGACCTTCTCGGGCACCCCGGGTGCCGGTGATTTCTCCGATCTGAACATCCGGGTCACGGCGACCGACCCTGGCGGCCTCAGCGCCCATGACGACTTCGGCCTGGCGGTCAATGGCAAGCCGGTGGTGGCCAACGCGATCTCGAACCAGAATGCCACCGCAACGCTCGCCTATTCCCTTCAATTCGCGTCCAACACCTTCACGGACCCGGATGGCGACACCCTGACCTACAGCGCGGCCTTGAGCAGCGGCAGTGCGCTCCCGAGCTGGCTGACGTTCACGCCGGCCACGCGGACGTTCTCGGGCACGCCGGCGCAATCGGACGGGGGAACGATCACCGTCCGGGTCACGGCGACCGATCCCGGCGGCCTCAGCGCCCATGACGACTTCGATCTCGCCGTCGCTGCATTGAGCACAAGCGGCCTCGTTGCCGAGTGGCGCTTCAACAGCGGCTCGGGGCAGACGCTCGTCGACTACAGCGGCAATGGCCACCATGGCCAGCTCGGCAGCACGGCCGGCGCGGATGCGAACGACCCCGCGTGGAACTCTCTCGGACTGAGCTTCGATGGTGTCAATGACTATGTGGTTGCGCCAATAGCAACCGCCATCGTCACTGGCACCCTGACATGCTTGGTGCGTCCGGACAGGACGTTGAATGGCACCAAGATCAGCCAAGCCATGTCGATTAATGATCGCGAGGGACTGTGCCTCGGCCTCGATCACACGAATTCATCTTTCAAGGAAGCCGCGACAATCAATACCACGCAGGGCGGTGCTGCGTGGGTTACCGCAAAATATGCTTCGCTCTCGCAATCGTCATGGTACTGCCTAACCGTAGTCAATACCGGATCCAACCTTATTGCGTGGCGCAACGGCTCGAAGATCACGACCACGCCCTACACCGGCGCGGCAGCGACGACCGGCACCAGCATCAACTTTGGCGCCGGCTATTCGCTGACCAACAACGCGCAATGCACGATTGCTTACGCCGTTGCGCGGACCGGCATTTTGACGGATGCCGAGGTGCTGCGAGAGTACGCATATATCAAAGCTCAGGTATCGGCGCGCGGGATCGTGCTGCCATGAGCAAGCTCGTAGATCCCGGCAAGGACGCCGCGAGCCCGGCAGAGGCCCAGCAGGCGCGGCTGATCGCCTGGCGACGGCCTTTGCTCAAGCAGGACATCGAAGCGCTGCGCGCCGCGCGGGTCGCGGATGCGATTGCGTTGATGCCAGTCGCCAAGGCCGAGGGAGAACAGGTGAATGAGCGTCTACCTCGTCTTTCCTGACCGGGCTACGGCCGACTCTGTGCTGCGGGAGGTCGCGGCGACGCCGGACCTGCAAGGCGGCGTCGGACCTGTGTGGGTTTGGTATGACCCGGACTCAGACACGAATGTCGTCAGCTATGCCGAAGCTGCCGATGGGCGGTGCATGATCGCTCACGCATGGAGTGATGTCGGTCGGGACTGGTGGCAAGCATATGTCGGCGCTGCATGGCCAGCTGTGCAGGTGTTGGCTGCGCCGCCGAAGGATTGGCAACCAGTCGCGTTGCTCGACGGCGAGCGTGCCGACGCGAAGCCAAGCGGCGGGGTGGTGTTGCCATGACCCGGCTGCGTCTCGGACTTCGGGACGGGCTGCGCCTCAGCCCGCTGCACGACGGCCTCCTGGGGCGGCTGGTGCGACCGTCCGTGGCCGCGAGCGCCGATGATGCCAGTGAGGTGGTCGGCGGTGGCTCCGATGGCGTGGTATCCACGACTGGCACGGTGATCGGCCTTCAGTCCGACCGGTTCGTTGGATTCCGCTTCACGGCAAGCGTTCCGCAGGGCGCTCGCGTGCTCCGCGCCTACGTCGACTTCACGAGCTCAGCCACGCCCGGAGGCAGCGGGGCCGCGGCCTGCACGATCACGATCTGGTGCCAGAACGCCGACAACGCGCCGGCCTTCACGACGGCGAGCAAGAACGTGACCAACCGGCCGAAGACCAGCCAGTCGGTCAGCTGGAACCTGCCCTCGAGCGCTGACGCTGCTGCCTGGCTGATCGGCGACCGGGGTCTGAACCAGCGGACGCCGGACTTCCGGCACGTGATCCAAGAGGTGTTCGACCGTGCAGGCTGGACGTCCGGCAACGGTCTTGTGCTCCTGCTTCGCCAAACCGACGGTGGCCTTGGCGCACGGCAGGTGGCCGCCCGCGATCACGCGACCCTGGCGCCGGCCACGCTCACGCTCAGGTACGCTCTGCCATGAGCAGGCTCGGGATCCTTTCGCGCGGCCGCCTCAGCTTCAGCCCGACCCGACTGCAAGCGCGGCTGCTCGCGCCGAGCCTCGTCGCCAGCAGCCGAGACACGGTGACCGAGAGCGTGGTCGAGACTGCTTCTGATCTTTCGGCCAACGACCGCCATGGCGCGATCGAAAACGATCGGTGCGACCGGGGCCCGGGCCGTCCGCGATCAGCTGAAGTTGATCGACCGGGCCAGTGCCGAGTGGGGCGTGTGACGCAATGACGGTCTTTCGGCTGGGATTGAGCGGACGGCTGCGCCTGAGTCCCATGGCGCGCCGGCTGCCGCCGCCCTTTCTGCCGCCCCGCCTGCCCGGGCTCGCCTTTTGGTACGACGCCGAGGTCAGCAGCTATGGTGGCGGCAGTTGGAGCGATCTGAGCGGCAACGGCAACGATGCCGTCCAGCCGGCCGCCTCGGCACGGCCGACCGTGACCACGGACGGCGCTGGCCGCCGCCTGTTGCGGTTCGATGGCGTCAACGATGCGTTGTTGGTCGCCAACCCACCCGATCTATCTAACGGACTCACGTTCTTCGTCGTCTACCGGGTGCGCGCTCCGGTCGACTTCCGCGGCATCTTCACGGCATCGGCCGCTACCGGTACCGACCACCAGCAGTTCTTCACCCTGCAGTACGAGCAGGCGGCCAATCAACGGATTCAGCTGTTCGGCCGCTCGATCCAGGCGAACCAGCTGTTCGTCCTGGGTGCGGACTCGACGCTCAAGCAGTACGCTCTGGCGACCCTGACCAGCGATGGCATCACCACCGAATTACGCGATCTGACCGGCGTCGCGGCCGACACCTCGACCTTCGCGCCATTCGGCACGCCCGCCGCGATGGTGCTGGGGGCGCGCTACAACGATGGCACGACGTTTCGGTTCGGCGCGGTCGACATTTACGAGATCGGCCTGTTCACCCGCGGGCTCACCCCGGCCGAGCGCGACCAGATCGAAGCCTACGTGCAACATCGCTACGGTCTGGTCTGGGAGCCGCGGTTCATCGGCAAGGATCTCGCCTGGTTCCACGACACTGACAGCAGCGGCTTCGTCTTGGACGGCGATCTGGTCGACCAGTGGCAGGATCTCACGAGCAACGGCCGCTACTGGATCCAGGCTGGCTCCCGGCGACCGCTCAGGACCACGGATGGCGACGGACGCAGCGTCGTCCGGTTCGACGGACTCGACGATTTCATGGCGCTGGCCGGCCCCTTGCCGACGTTAGAGCCGTTCTCGGCCGCCGTCGTCTATCGGGTTCGGCAGCGTGGCGACTTCGACGGCATCCTGTCGGCGGCACCGTCGACCGGCACCGACCATACCGATTTCTGGACCCTCCGCAACGGCTCGGCGGGTTCGCTCCAGATGCAGCTCTTCGGCCGCTCGGCTGAGACCGATCAACTGAGCCTCAGCCGTACGGACAGCGGCGCCGCGCAGATTGCCGTCTGGTCGACCGGCGCCGGGGCGGCCGTGCTGCGTGACGGTGCCGGCTCGAGCAGCGACAGCTACGGTGGCAGTTTCGGCGCCCCCTCTGAGATCTCGCTCGCCGGCCGGTACGAGGGCGCGCCCTTCGGCTACGCCGCGATCGACGTCCTGGCGACGCTCGGCGCCACCCGGGTGCTGTCCGCCACCGACCAGCAGCGGCTGGTCGCATGGGCCAATGTAAAGTGGAGCCTTTAGGTGACTGACCGGCGGCCGCAAGACTTCCCGAACGGTACGCCTGACGGGACCACCGACAACACGCTCGCGATCCAGGCAGCCATCGATGCCTGGCAGCCGGGCGATCAGGTGGTGATCTCGGGCGGTGTGTTCAGGACCGGCAACACGCTGACGATCGCGCAGGACGGTCTGTCGCTCAAGGGCGACGGCACGATCCGAGCCCGATCCGGATTCCCCGCGAATTCGGCCTTGCTCGAGGTGACGGGTACCAGCGTCGTGTTCGGCACCGACGGGCTGACCCTCGACCAGGCGGACGTCGTGGTCAACGGCGACAGCATCCGGGCGCTCGGAGCGATTGGTTTGCAGGTCTTGGGCGTGGTGTCCAGGGGTACCCAGCGCACGTTCCTGTGCATCGGCGCCGACACCACCGATCTGTTGCTCGCCGGCTGCGATCATCTCGGCAAGGGCTACGGTGTGCTCGCACCGGACCCGCCCGGGCTGGCGCGGCTGACGGTGCGCGATTCCAGCTTCGTGCACGTCGGCAGCGGTTCGGAGGGTGACGGCGTCCAGATCAATTGCCAGACCTACGGCGCGAGCTTCGTTGACGTCCTCGGCTGCACCGCCAGCAACTTCATCGGCGAGGCCAATGCCAAAGGCATCGGTTTCGGCTTTTCCGGCGTCACCGACGGCCGGTTGATCGGCTGCCAGGCGCGCCAGTGCGAGGGTGACGGCTTCCATCTCGAGCGAGCCTCGAACCGCTGGCTGTGTGCGGACCTGATCGCACGGGACGTCGGGATTCCTAGCGCGGTCGGCGGCAACGGTTCCGGGCTGATCGCCTACGACTCCGATGACATCACCGTCGTGCTGATGCTGGCCAGCAACTGCGGCTATCACGGCATCGCGCTGACCGGTCAGAACAGCCCGACGCAGCGCCTGAATGGGCTCGTCGAGCGCTGCACGGTCGACACCACCCGGCGCGACGGCATCCACATGACCGCGCAGCAGAATTTTCGGATCGATCGGAACCGGGTGCGCGATCCCTCGAATGGCAACCCGGGCGTGTATGCAGGAATCCACGTTGGCCGGCAGGGCAGCACGACGCTCGAGAACATGGACGGTATCGGCGCCGGCAACGTGGTTCTGCTGAGCGGGGCCACCACGCCGCTCGGCACCATCGTGATCCGGCCCGAGAGCAGCAACGTGATCATCGACGGGGTAAGCGGCGGCCAGCCCTGGTCGGATGGCACGCTCTGGACCGATGGCACGGGCTGGGCCGACGCCGCCTGAGCCGTCGTTTCGCGATCCCTTGACCGGATCGCTCCGAGGTATTTTTCCGGCGCTCGGTCGCGGAACAACCCGGCCCTGGTCGACCACCAGGCAAGGGCCCGCCGACCGATCGCCCGCTCAGGCGGGGCGCACCCGCCGAGACCGCGGCCTAATCAGCAGGCAGCAGTCAGACGGCAGACGGCAGCCGAGAGCTGCCATCTGCCTGCTGCGACCTGCCCGCTGCTCAGACCAACCGCGCGTCGTCTCTCGCCACCACCAAGGAGGGACGAACGTTGTCCACCACCATCGACCAAGCCTTTATCAAGCAGTTCGAAGAAGAGGTTCACCAGGCCTATCAGCGGATGGGCTCCAAGCTGCGCAACACGGTTCGCGTCAAGAACGGTGTCCAGGGCAGCTCGACGGTGTTCCAGAAGGTCGGCAAGGGCAGCGCCTCGACCAAGGCGCGCCATGGCAAAGTGCCGGTCATGAACATCGACCACACCCCGATCGAATGCCAGCTGCTCGACTTTTACGCTGGCGATTGGGTCGATCGCCTGGACGAGCTCAAGATCAACATCGATGAGCGCCAGGTCCTGGCCAATGCCGGTGCCTTCGCCCTCGGCCGCAAGACCGACGAGCTGATCATCACGGCGCTCGGCCAGACCACCAACGTGGCCGGTGCCGGCACCGACGGCCTGACCAAGGCCAAGGTGCTCGAGGCCTTCGAGATGCTCGGCGAGATGGACGTTCCGGACGATGGCCAGCGCTACGCGGCGATCGGCTGGAAGCAGTGGTCCGACCTGCTCGAGCTTCCGGAGTTCGCCGACGCCGACTTCGTCGGTCCTGACGAGCTGCCGTGGCGCGGCACCCAGGCCAAGCACTGGCTGGGCACTCTCTGGCTGCCGCATTCGGGCCTGGGTCTGAGCGCCAGCGTCCGTAGCTGCTTCTGGTACCACCGCAGCGCGATCGGCCATTCGATCGGCCAGGAGGTCATCACCGACGTGACCTGGCACGGCGACCGCGCCGCGCATTTCGTCTCCAACTCGATGAGCCAGGGCGCCTGCCTGATCGACGGCGACGGCGTCATCGAGATGCCCTGCCTGGAGAGCTGAGCATGGCTTACGACTCGAACAATCTGAGTGCCCTGACCTACGCCAACGGCTTCACGCTCTGGCACTACAAGACCAACGATGACGACGCGGTCGTCGACACTGCCGGCTACTTCAACGATGCGGCCGGCATGGTGCGCGTCGGCGACTTCATCTTCGGCAACTTCGACCTCGACGGCACGCCGAGCCACGGCGTGTTGGTCGTGCTCTCGAACACCGGAGGCGTGGTCGACGTCGCCGACGTCACGAGCTTCGGCGCCGTCAACACCGACTGACCTCAAGCCGAGGGCCGCGCCTCGAGCGGCGCGGTCCCCACTCCGGCGGGGGCGATCGCCCTGGTTGCCTCCGGCCGGCCGTAACCCTTCGGCCGCGTCGGCCGCCAGCTCCGGCTGGCCCGACGCGGCCCCCTCTCCCGAGGAGACGGCCATGCCCCGACTGATCGTGGGCGCCTTCATGCTCGCGGCGCTGCTCCGCCCGGTTGATCCCGTCGTCGCGCAGGCTACCGCGGCGCGTGCGTGCCCCGGAATTCCGGCCTCGTCGTTCGAGCAGCGGTTTCCGGATCAGGTCCGGCGCTATGAGTTCGATCACGCTCTGCTGGAACCGTTCGTGCAGCTCTGGCACGCGGCCCAGCGGCCGGATCTGCCGGAGCGCCCCGAGCGGGTGACGGTCTACGCCGTCCCGGGTCATCCCTTCCTGATCGGCTATCAGAACGGTGACTGCATGATCGCCTTTCTCGCGGTCGATCGGGAGCGCCTCCTGCAGTGGCTGCGGCCTCGGCTCGGCTGGTCCATCTGAGCGCCGATCCGTCCACCCCGAACCCCCGTCTCAAGGACGACCCGTCATGGCCCTCAACAGTATCGAGCTCTGCTCGAGCGCCCTGGTCAAGCTCGGCGCCGACGGCATCAGCTCCTTCGAGGACGGCACCGCGGAGGCGAGGGTGGCCGCACGCCTTTACTCCCTCGCCCGCGATGCCATGCTCTGCGCGCACCCCTGGACATTCGCCACCAAGCAGGTCGAGCTCGCCCGCCTGGCGGCCGAGCCGGTCACCGACTTCGCGCACGCCTACCAACTGCCCAATGACTTCCTCAAAGCGCTCTCGGCCGGTGGCCACGGAAGGGGTCGCGGCTTCACCTATCAGATCGTCAGCCGACAGCTGCATACCAATGCCGAGCAGCTCGTGCTTACCTACCTCTTCCGGCCTAGCGAAGGTGACTTCCCTGCCGATTTCGCGGCGGCGCTGGTCACCCGCCTGGCCGCCGAGTTCTGCTTGCCGCTCACCGAGGATAGCACGCGTGCCGATCGCCTCACCCGCCTAGCGGAGGAGGAGCTGAGGCTCGCCAGACTGGTCGACAGCCAGCAGGACACCCCGCCCAAGGTCGAAGACTTCACGCTGATTAAGGTGCGCGTCGGATGACCCGGGCGTTCCTGACCCAGACCGACTTCACCGCGGGCGAGCTCGATCCGAGGCTGCTCGGTCGCACCGATCTCCGGTCCTATCAGAGTGGCGCCGCCAAGCTGCGCAACGTCGTGGTCGAGACGACTGGCGGTGTCCGCCGGCGGCCCGGCATGACGTATCTGGCGACCGCCGCGGGCCCGGGCCGGCTGGTCGCCCTGGAGACCGGAGCGGACCTGGCCTTTCTCCTGGTCTTCTCGGACTTCGAGGTCGGCATCTATCTGAACGGCGGGTTGCAGGCTACGGTCGCGACTCTCTGGGACGCGGCGCAGCTTGCGCAGATCGCCTGGGCGCAGCGCGGCCAGAGCCTGCTCGTCACCCATCCCGACGTGCCGCCGCAGCAGCTGACGCGCGTGAGCAACACGGTCTGGACCATCGGCGGATGGCAATTCGCCGAGAACGACGATGGCACCACCCTCGCGCCGTTCGCCCGGTTCGCCGATCCGGCGGTCGCGATGCAGGCGACCGCCACCACCGGCACGGTGACCCTTACCACCTCGGCCGACCTCTTCATCGCCGAGCACCTGGGCGGAATCGTGCGCCTCAACGGCAAGCAGGTGGAGCTGACCAACGTCCAGACGCCGACCCAGGCGGTCGGCCTGGTTCTCCAGGAACTCGACAATACCGATCCGACCAAGGATTGGGACGAGCTGGCGTTCAGCGATGCGCGGGGCTGGCCGGTTGCCGTGTCCTTCCACCAGGATCGGATGGTGATCGGCGGCTCGCGCGATCTTCGGAATGCTATCTGGCTGTCAAAGACCAGCGATCATTTCAACTTCGACGTCGGCACCGGGCTGGACGACGAGGCGATCGCCTTTGGCCTGGCCGCCAACAACGACCCGGCGATCCGCAGCCTGGTGTCGAGCCGCCATCTGCAGATTTTCACCAGCGTTGGCGAGTGGGTCATCACCGGATCGCCGCTCACGCCGAGCAATATTCAGGCCCAGCAGCAAAGCGGGATCGGCTCACCGCGCGACCGGCAGGTGCCGCCGCGCGACGTCGACGGCGCCACCCTGTTCGCCGCGCGCAGTGGCCGCGAGATCCGGGAATTCGTGTTCGTCGACACCGAGCAGGCCTATCAGGCTGATGATTTGGCGCTCTTGGCCCGCCACCTGGTTCAGGGTCCCGTCGACCAGGACTTTGATCAGGGGCGACGGCTGTTCCTGATTGCCATGACCGACGGCTCGCTCGCCAGCATCGCGATCTATCGCATCGCCGACATCGCCGCCTGGAGCCTGCACGAGACAGACGGTCGCGTGCTTTCGGTAGCCGTCGTGGGCGGTCAGACGGCTCTGCTGGTCGAGCGTGCCAACGGGACCTTCATCGAGCAGCTCGACGATCAGTTGATGGTCGATTCGGGCCTCCGGCTGAGCCGGTCCGACCCGTCCCAGGTCTGGAATGGACTCGATCACCTGGAGGGCCAGAGCGTGGCCCTGATCGCCGATGACTTCGTCGTCGAGCCGACGGTGGTCGTCGGCGGCGCGGTCACGCTGTCCAGTCCGGCTCGGGACCTGGTCGTCGGCCTGCCCTTTGTCCACGTGATCGAACCGATGCCCGCGGTCGTTGCTTCGGGGCTCGGGCAGGCGCCGGCCTATCGGCCGGTCCGCATCACGCTCCGGCTGTTCGAGACCCAGAGCCTGCGCATCGACACCGGCGACGGCTTGCGCGAGGTCGCCTTGCATACGGTCGGCGGCGGCCCGGCGGATCGGGATCCGAGCCCCTTTAGCGGCGATCTCTCGCTGCGCGCTCTCGGTTGGCGGCGCGGTGCCGAACAGCCTCCCTGGCGCATCGAGCAGGACACCCCTTTGCCCTGCGCGCTCCTGTCTGCAACCACGGAAGTGAAGGTGAACAGCTGATGGGTGCTCTCAGCAGTCTGGCCTCGGTCGGCCTCAATCTGGCGCTTGCCCAGCAGGCGGCCCAGCGTCAATCCGGTGACATCAACGCCGAACGGAATCGCCAGATCCAGGCGATTCGGCAGCTGGACCAGCAGCAACAGCAGCAACAGGCGGACACGTTGCGCCGGCGCCTGTCGGCACAGCGCGCCCGGGCTGGCGCGGCCGGGGTCAGTGGCGGCGGTTCGGCCAATGCGGTCTTGCGGGGCCTGACCGAGGAGGCGACCGCCGCCGAGCAGGCCCGGGCGGCCCAATCGAGCGCTCGCATTGCCGACATCCGCCGCAGCGCCAGCAGCTCGCGCAGCCGCAACCTGCTCGACCTGGTCGGCGGCGCGGCCGGCGGCAGCCTGTCCTCGCTTGGCCGCAGCACGGGCCGCCAGATCTCGCTGCTCGACCTGTGACCCGGTCGCGCTGAACGCACCCCGATCAAACGAGGCTCTTGGCCCATGTCGAACACCTTCGCCCGTGATCCGAGCCCGCGCATCCAATACAGCGGTGATGGCAGCCGGACGATCTTCGGCTTTCCCTTTCCGGTGTTGGCCAGCGACGACCTGCTGGTGTTCGTGAACGACACGCCGGCAACGGGCTTCGCGATCGCCGGTCTGGCCGACCCCGAGGGCGGCGAGATCACCTTCCTCGAGCCGCCGGTCGCCGGTGCCACCGTGACCCTGCTGCGGCGGACCGAGGGCATCCGCGAGACCGAGTTCGTCGACGGCACGCCCTTCCGGGCCGCCGCGATCAACGCCGAACTCGATCGGATCATGCTCCTGATCCAGGAGACTCGCGACGAGGTCGGCCGCACCCTCCGCGGTGGCCCCTCCGAGGGCGACCTCGACTTCAGCCTGCCGGCGGGCGCTGAGCGTGCCAATGCCGTGCTCGGCTTCGACAGTGCAGGCCGCCCCATGGTCTTCGGCCAGACCGACTTGCCGTCGAACGGCGATGCCAGCGGGCTGCTGGTAACCCCGAGCGGCGGGACGACGGCGCGGGCGCTCGGCGAGCATCTGGCGGCCCTGGTGAACGTCCGCGACTTCGGTGCCATGGGTGATGGCGTCACCGACGACGCCGCCGCCTTTGCGGCGGCCATCCTGGCCGCCGGGACCCGCTCGAGCCCGGTCTACGTGCCGGCCAGCGCGACCCCCTATGTCGTGGGCGCCACCCTGACGCTCGACGGCGTGGTCCTGGCCGGCGAAGGCGCGGGCTCGACGCTCAAGCTTGCGACTTCGAGCGGCTCCGCCCTCGAGCTCACGGGAACCGGATCACGCCTCAGCGGGCTGCGCCTGCTCGGGCCAGGTGTCAATGGCGTGCCGGGGGGCCCGGCCGACGTCGATCTGAGCGCTGTGAGTCTGGAGGGGATCACCGTCGCCGCGGGGGCGGAGGAGACCTTCCTGGAGGACATCGAGGTGGTCGGCTGCCAGACCGGTGTGGCGGTCGAGGGCGATCGCGCAGCGATCGTCGGCTGCCGCTTCGCCTTCAACCGCACCGGCCTGCAGCTTCGTAACGGAGTCGAAGGCGCAATCTTCCTTTCGCAGGCGCAGTTCCACGCCTGCACCACCGGCATCCTCGCGGACGCCGATGCGGCATTCGAGCAACTGGCGCTTTGCGGCGGCACGCTGTCCGCCTGCGGCCATGCCCTGGAGCTGGATGGCGCCGCCGCCGGCTGGCGTGGCATCGAGCTGTCCGACCTGGCCTTCGCCGGCAATCTGGATGCCGATATCGAGGCCGGAGCGCGTCAATCGGTCGGGCTGCGGGGCTGCCATCTGGATGAAAGTGGCAAGCGCGGAGGCTCGAGCGTCAATCTCCAGGCCGGTGGCGAGACGGTGGAAGCGCCGAACCTGATTGCTGAGAACGTTCGCGCCGAAGTCACCCAGGTGCTGACGGTGCAGCTCAGCGGCGGCACCAACCTCAACCTGCTGCAGCCGGGCGACCTGATCGTGCTCGCGAGCGACGCCGACGACGTCGACGACCACTGGACCGCCCTTAAGGCGACCCGCGGCGGCGTGGTCCACAAGGTCGTGAGTCAGACCAGCAGCACCGCCGAAATCGAGCTCGGGAGCGCGACCATCACGCCGCTGGTCCAGGCCACCGACCAGATCCGCGTGGTCGGCCGGTTCGGCACCGCCATGGTCGACAGCGTCGGTGCGAGCGCGCCAGCCGCCGACTTCGTCTGGCTCCATGCCGATGATCACTGCCGCGTGTTCGCCACCCACAACCCGATGCCGGTCGATCAGATCGAGCTGGGCGGTGCGAGCACCGAGCTCCGCTATCTGCCCGGCCTCGGCGGCGAGCCGGTGGCGATTTCCGGGGTCGAGCTCGACCAGGGCGCGATCAACGGCGCCTTGACCCGGCTCTTCACCTTCGAGATCGCACAAGACGCCGCGATCAGCTTCACGCCGCCGTCGACGATCGGGTTGATCCACGTATTCAGCCACGGCTCGTTCGGCGACCCTGGCGCCTCGATACTGACCTACCGCGCCGACGCGCTGGGCTACACCCAGATCGTCGCGAGTCCCCTGACCAGCACCGTCCAGGTTGGTCCGTTGGCGCCACTCACCGGCACGAGCGGCGCCACCGGGGTGTTCACGTTCGCGGCCAACAGTGATGGCCTGATCTACGTCGAGAACCGCAAGGTAGGCACGCCCCGCACCGTGAGCCTGTTCGTGATCGGCGCGCCGCTCTGAGCCGCCGTGACAAGCCAGAACGGGCGTGGAGAAGACGAGGCGGCACCGCAGGCGATCCGTTTTTGCCAGTTCGTCTGGCTCTGGAATCGTGTCCAGGGCCAGACGACTCCGGCGCTGCACCTCGAGATCGCGGAGTGGCTCGGCCGGCACTGGGAACAGGGCGATCGACGCCTGCTCCTGTTGGTCTTCCGCAACGCGGGCAAGTCGACACTGGTCGGCATCTTCTGCGCCTGGCTGCTCCTGAACGACCCGGATCTGCGCATCCTGGTACTCGCCGCCGAGCATGATCTGGCACGGAAGATGGTGCGCAACGTCCAACGGATCATCGAGCGTCACCCGCTGACTCGCGCCCTGGTGCCGCGGCGCGCCGATCAATGGGCGGCCGACCAGTTCACGGTGTGTCGCCGGCTCACCCAGCGGGACCCGTCGCTCCTCGCGCGGGGCATCGGCGGCAACATCACCGGCTCGCGCGCTGATGTCGTGATCTGCGACGACGTCGAGGTGCCGAACACCTGTGCCACGCCCCACAAGCGGGCGGAGCTGCGCCAGCGGCTGCGCGAGATCGAGTATGTCCTGGTGCCGGGCGGCCTGCAGCTCTACGTCGGCACGCCGCACAGCTACTACTCCATCTACGTCGATCGGCCGCGTGCCGAGATCGGCGAGCAAGCGCCGTTCCTGGCGGAGTATCGACGTCTCTGCATTCCCCTGCTCGACGCGGCCGGGCAGAGTCGCTGGCCCGAACGCCTTTCGCTCGACCAGATCGAGGCCATTAGGCGGCAGTCTGGCCCTGCCAAATTCGAGAGCCAGATGATGCTCCGGCCGCAGAGCGTCGAGGAGATGCGCCTCGATCCCGACCGGCTGGTCCGGTACGACGCAGCTCTGGACTACCAGCAGCGCAACGGCGAGGCCTTCCTGTCGATCGCCGGCCGACGCATGGTGTCGGCGACCGGCTGGTGGGACCCCGCTTATGGCGCGCCCGGAATCGGCGACGCGAGCGTGGTCGCTGCGGTGTTCGTCGACGGCGACGGCGGCTATTGGCTGCAGGGCGTCCGCTATCTCAGCCACGATCCGGCGCTGGTCGGGGAGGTCGATGAGGCGACCCAGCTCTGTCGCCAGGTCGCCCGCTTCGTCGAGCAGATGCATCTGCCCTCGATCACGATCGAGACCAATGGCCTCGGCCGCTTCCTGCCGGCACTCCTGCGCCGGGAGCTGCATGTTTCGGGCCTGGCCTGCCCGGTGGTCGAACACGTCTCCCACCGGAGCAAGGACCAGCGGATTCTCGATGCCTTCGACCCCCTGTTGGCGGCCGGCATGCTACGGGCCCACGCGGGGATCTGGACCACTCGGTTCATCGAGGAGATGCGTGAGTGGCGTCCCGGCCGCCGCTGCCGCGATGACGGTTTGGATGCCGTCAGCGGTTGTCTCCTGGCCGAGCCCGTGCGCCTCCGCCGCTATGCGCCCGGGGCACGACCGGATTGGCGGCCGGGTCGCAGCCTCCGAGTGGCGACGACCGATTTCCGACTCTGACGCCGCGGCGCGTCCGGCCGCGAGCTGGTCGGGAGCGCGCCGCCTCAACTGCTGACCCGCCTTCGGGAGGAGAAATCATGAACCAGGAATGGACGATCAGCTGGGTGTGGTGGATCACGGCGATCGAGATTCCGGCGTTCGGTTGCCTGTTCTGGATGATGCAGCAGGGTCGGCGCGAGGCCGAGCGCGCGCTGCTCAAGGTATACCGCGAGATTCAGGCCAATCTGAACGTCGTGCTGGAGAATCTGGCCCAATCCAAGCTCGAGGTGGCCCGCCTCTACGCCACCGTTGCCGACCTCAAGGACGTTGAGAAGCGCCTCACCGACCATCTGCTGCGGCTCGAGGCGC
This sequence comes from uncultured Alphaproteobacteria bacterium, assembly GCA_963753685.1. GTDB lineage: Bacteria > Pseudomonadota > Alphaproteobacteria > Geminicoccales > Geminicoccaceae > DATAOG01. The sequence goes on along the minus strand of CAVWDE010000021.1, from coordinate 327,707 downwards.
GCCTCACCTACGCGTTCCAAACCGAGCACCGCGCAGCGCAGCGCCGGGCGTACCGGCTTGGCGATCAGGCTGAATGTCTGCAGCCCAAAGGCGACGCCGATGCAGCCTGAGCCCTGCACGGCGATGCTCGGAGATCCTTCGCGCAGCATCGAACCGCTCGCATTGACCCTGCTCACGATTGGAGCCGATCAGAGCGTGCGGGTCCTGGAGGCGATGGCAGCCGCACTGGTCAATCGCGCGCGCCAGCGCTGGGGCCACGCGCATCTCGGCCTAAGCGAGCCGCCGCCGGCCACCTTTAGAGGCGCGGCCGTGGCGAGCGCCTCTGGTCAGAAGCTGCAACTCTGCCGCCGCATCGCCCGGCGGGCGCTGCGCGGCAGTCTGGCCGATCCTACGTTGGGGGCGACCGCGTTCCACCGCCTGGAGAGCGGCCCCGCCTGGGCGCGCGATCTGTTGCCCGTCGCGACTTTTGGATCGTTCTTGTTCTATGAGCTGCCGGCGACGGAATGAGCCGGGCGCAGCTGGAGCCAGTGCTCTACCGATGACGATTTACAAACGCCTTCGGTGAAGGCGACCACCATGCACGAGACTTGAAGTTGCGGCATACCTGGTGTCCCATAGCCTCCGAGTGGCATGGGAAAGTCGCATGCAAGCGGTGGCCCGGCGCAAGAGACTGCGGTTCGAATGCCCGCCGGCCGGGCTCGCCGCCGCCCTCCTCATCGTCCTGGCTCTGAACGCTGCCGGGTGGCCAGCGCAGGCGATCGAACTGCGCAGTGACGACGGCGAGTTTGCCGGCCATCTCGATACAACGGTCACCTTCGGTGCCTCGATCCGCGTTCAGAATCAGGCGCCCGACTTGATCGGGGTCGTCAACGGCGGTTCCGCCAATTCGATCAATGGCGATGATGGCGACCTCAATTTCAACAAGGGCGACTTCACCTCTTTGTCATCGCAGGTCACCCACGAGCTTGATCTGCGCTGGCGCAACCTTGGCTTCTTTGGTCGCCTCTTCTATTTTTACGACGCGGCAATTATGGACATTGATCCCGAGCGAACCGATTTCACGAGTGACGCCAAGGACGATGCAGGGCGCAATATCGAGGTTCTGGATGCCTATGCCGCCGGCGACTTCACGCTTGGCGAGCTGCCACTCACCCTCCGCCTCGGCAACCAGGTCATCAGCTGGGGCGAGAGCACGTTCATTCCGAACGGCATCAACACCCTGAACCCGGTCGACGTCACCAAGCTGCGGGTGGCCGGGGCCGAGCTGCGCGATGCCCTGGTCCCAGTTCTTGCCGTGGATGCCAATCTCGGCCTCGCCCATGGGCTGTCGCTGGAGGCTTCTTGGCAGTTCAAATGGGAGAACACCAAGATCGAGCCCGCCGGCACCTTTTTCTCCACCAATGATTTCGCGAGCCCAGGTAGTAAGCGCGTCTTCCTGGGCTTCGGTCAACCGCCGATCACCGACGATCCGCCACCGCCGCCCGGTGCCGATCCGCCGATCGGGGCCTCGATCCCACGCGCGTCCGATCAGGATCCGCCGGATGGCGGCCAGTTGGGCGTCGCGCTGCGCTATTTCGCCGAAGCGCTCAATGCCACCGAATTCGGCCTCTATTACATACGTCATCACAGCCAATTACCGGTCGTCAGCGCCCGGACCGGGGCCACAGCCGGTCTCGCGGCCGGCGACTATGCGGACAGCGCGCGCTATTTCGTCAAGTACCCCGAAGACATCGATCTTCTCGGCGCGAGCTTCAACACGACGCTTGGCGGCAGCGGGCCGGCGCTTCAGGGCGAAGTGTCCTATCGCTTCAATCAGCCCCTTCAGGTCGACGACACCGAAATCCTGTACGCTGGACTGTCGCCGGTCAATCCCGCAGTTTTCGGCCAGAGCCAGCTCGGTAGCTTCGGCTTTGACCAGGAGATTTCCGGCTACCGGCGCAAGGACGTCGTGCAGGGGCAGATGACGGCGACCCAACTGCTCGGTCCAAGGCTCGGCGCCGACCAGGTGACCTTGATCGGCGAGGTCGGCGCGACCTACGTGCGCGACATCGAGTAAGCTGCGCTACGAGGGCCCCGGGACCTACACCAGCGGCAATCCATTCTTCACCCAAGCCGGGATCCAGCACCCGACGACCACGACCAACGGTTTTGCTGACGATTTCTCCTGGGGATATCGAATGCTACTGCGGGCCCAATATCTCGGCGCCCTTGGCCCCGTGAACCTGACACCCCAGATTGCCTTCGCCCACGACGTCGCCGGCACAACGCCGCAGCCGCTCGGCAATTTCGTCGAAGGTCGCAAGGCCGTGACCCTGTCCCTCGGCGCGACCTATCTGGACGCGCTGCAAGCCGAGATTTCCTATACCAACTTCTTCGGCGCCGGCGGATTCAACCTGGTCAAAGATCGTGACTTTGTCTCGCTGAGCGTCAGTTGTTTCTTCTGAAGCGCGAACGAACGGCCATGCCAGTCCAAGCAGTCATGCTGAGAGCCAGCGCGTTTCTCGGGCTCGCGCTCTATGCGCTCGCGGCGTCGGCGCAGGCCAAGGTGCCCGCCGAAGAAGCCCTGAGGCTCGGGCGCGATCTGACGCCGCTCGCGGCGATCCGGGCCGGCAACAACGAGGGCACGATCCCGGCGTGGGGCGGTGGCATTCGCGAGCCACCTGCCGGCTATCGACCTGGCATGCATCATCCCGATCCGTTCGAGGACGACCAGATTCTGTTCACGATCACGGCCGCCAACGTCCGGCAATATGCAGACAAACTCTCGCCCGGTCAGATTGCCATGATCGAGCGCTATCCGGACAGCTGGCGGATGCCGGTCTACCCGACCCGCCGCAGCGCCTCGCTGCCTGAGCGGATCTACGACCGGACGATCGCCAACGCGGCCACCGCCGAGCTGACCCCCGATGGCACCGGCGTCATCCACGCGGGCGAAGGCGTTCCGTTCCCGATCCCAGAGAATGGTCTGGAGGCGATCTGGAACCATCTGCTCCGGTATCGCGGTCATTCGGTCTACCGCGAGACCGTGCAGGTGACGCCGACCGCCGCCGGCGCCTAAACCGAGGTCCAGATCGAGGAGAAAGCCATCTTTCTCTATGCCCAGCCGGGCGCCACGACCGAGAGCATCGACAACCACCTCGGCTATTTCCTGCAGTCGGTGATCGCGCCGCCCCGGCTCGCAGGCAGCATCCTCCTGGTCCACGAGACCCTGAATCAGAAGGTCGAACCGCGCCAGGCATGGACCTACAACCCGGGCCAGCGCCGAGTCCGTCGCGCCCCGAACATCGCCTACGACAATCCTGGCACCGCCTCCGACGGTCAGCGCACCAGCGATCAGCTGGACATGTTCAACGGCGCCCCGGACCGCTACGACTGGCAGCTGGTCGGTCGACGTGAGCTGTACATCCCCTACAACAACTATCGTCTGCACAGCGACCATCTCACGGTCGATCAGATCATCCAGCCCGGGCACATCAACCCGGACGACACGCGCTACGAGCTGCACCGGGTCTGGGAGGTCGATGCCAAGCTTAAGTAGGGCGCCAGCCACATCTATGCTCGCCGGCATTTCTATCTCGACGAGGACAGCTGGCAGATCGTCGTCGCCGATCACTACGATCGGCACGACCAGCTCTGGCGTCTGGCGGAAGCCTACACCATCAATTACTATGAAGTTCCGCTGCTATGGGAAACGCTCTTCTGTGTGTACGATCTGCAAAATGGACGTTATCTGGCCTACGGATTGAACAACGAACTGCCGGTCGACCAGTTCAACATCGACCTCGACCCCGGGGACTTCACGCCCGAGGCCCTGCCCCGGCTCGGCCGGCGGTAGCCCGACCAGCCTCAGCGGCCACGCCATGAGCCGGGCCCGGACTGCACGTCTAATCGCGGAGGCTATGGCTGGCAGGTCTGCTTGCACTCGCCGCGCAGGTGCAGGCGGGCCCTGCGGGCGACGGGGCGGAGCCGATGCCGCTGGTCGAGACATCGCTGTTGCTCGATGCCGATGTCGAAGGTTCCCACGTCATCGCGGTCGGCGAGCGCGGACACGTCCTGCTGTCGGACGATCGCGGCGTCAGCTGGCGCCAGGCCGAGGTTCCGACCCGGAGCACGCTCACCGCGGTCCAGATCGTCGATAGCCAGCGTGTCTTTGCGGTCACCTATGACGATCTGGTGCTGCGCAGCGACGACGGCGGGCACAGCTGGTCGGTGCAACGCGTCCTGTCCGAGCTGGATCGACCCCTGCTCGACCTCTGGTTCGCCGACCGCCAGCATGGCGTGGTGATCGGCGCCTACGGGCTCGTGCTCGCGACCGAGGATGGCGGCCGGACCTGGCGACGCGCCCTGGACAGCGAGGGCCCGCACGCCAACGCTATTGCGGCGGCGCCGGACGGCACACTCTACATCGCCGGCGAGGCCGGCTCGATCCTGCGCTCGGATGACCGGGGCGAGACCTGGCAGGAGCTGCCAAGCCCTTATGAGGGCTCGTTCTTCGGCATCCTCGCGCTCGACGACGGCACGCTGCTGGTCTTCGGTCTGCGTGGCCACGTGTTCCGATCCGAGGATCGGGGGACCACCTAGCGGCGGCTACCGAGCGGCACCGCCGCGACCCTCCTCACGGGCGTGATGCGCGCCGATGGCCGGATTGTGCTCGCCGGTCTGAGCGGCGTACTGTTGCTGAGCGACGACGGTGGCCGCAGCTTCGAGCTCCACCAGCGCTCCGACCGACGGGGCACTGCGGCTCTGGTCGAGTTGGCCCCCGATCTCCTTCTGGCGGTAGGTGAAGGCGGCCTCAGCCAGATCTCCGGCGACAGCCTCCAGCCGACGACCAAAGTGCTGGTCAACGCCCGATAGACCGAGCAATGGGCGCCAGGATCGAGCGCGGCGTATTCGAGCATCGCGCCCTGATCCTGGTGCTATTTGCGATCGCGACCGCGTTCCTCGGGCAACAGGCGAGCCGCCTTAGGATCGACGCCGGGATCGAGAAGCGGCTGCCGGTCGCACATCCCTACATTCAAACCTTCCTCGAATACCGCGATGCGTTCGGCGGCGCCGACCGGCTCCTGATCGCCGTGCGCGCCAAGGACGGCGACATGTTCACTCCGCATTTCTTCGAGACGCTCCGGCAGGTCACCGACGCCGTGCTCTTCCTGCCGGGCATCGATCGGAGCACGGTGCGCTCGCTCTTCACCCCCAATGTCCGGTTCGTCGAGATCGTCGAGGGCGGGTTCGCGGGCGGCTCGGTCATCCCGGCCGATTTCCGACCGACCCCGGAGAGCCTCGCGCGCGTGCGCGACAACATCCTCAAGGCCGATCTGCTCGGCCGTCTGGTCGCCGACGACTTTTCTTCCGCTCTGATCAGCGCCGAGCTGATCGAGCCCTCGCCCAACTCGCCGGGCCGCTCGACGACCTCGATGTCGCCCGGCAGCTCGAGCAGTCGATCCGGGCGCCCTTCGTCGATGATCGGATCGACATCCACATCCTGGGATTTGCGAAAGCGGTCGGCGACATCGCCGAGGGTGCAGTGAACGTGGTCGCATTCTTCGGCGTCACGGTGTTGATCACCGCGGTTCTGGTCTATCTGTTCGCCGGCTCGATCGGGCTCACGGCACTCGTTCTGGGCTCGGCCATGATCGCAGTGGTCTGGACCCTGGGGCTCATGCCGCTTGCCGGCTTTGGCCTCGATCCGATGTCGATTCTGCTGCCCTTCCTGATCTTTGCGATCGCGGTCTCGCACGGCCTGCAGATGACCGGTGCGTACGCCGCCCACCTCGCCGCCGGCGCCTATCGAGCGACCGCCGCCCGCCTGGCGTTCCGGAAGCTCCTGCTGGCGGGGAGCAGCGCGCTTGCCACCGACCTGCTCGGCTTTCTGACGATCGCGCTGATCGGGATCCGGATGCTCGAGGAGCTGGCGATCGCGGCCGCGTTCGGCGTGCTCAGCATCATCCTGACCAACCTCGTCCTGCTGCCGATCCTGCTCTCGCTGGCCGGCCCTCGCGATCTGGTTCCGGGCGTGCGGGCACCTCGTCTGCTCTGGATCGACCGGACGTTCGCACGGTTCGCCAAGCCGCGGGCGGCGATCGTCACACTCCTGCTCGCGCTCGTTCTGCTGACGTTCGGCACGATGACGACGCGCGAGCTGCAGATCGGCGAGCTCCGGCCCGGCATCGCCGAGCTCAGGCCAGATGCGCGCTATAACCAGGACAGCGCCTACATCGCGGGTCATTTCAAGGTCGGCGTCGATCTGCTCCAGGTGATGGTCGAGACCCTGCCCAACGGCTGCATCGACTACGACATCATGACCGCGATCGACCGCTTTCAATGGCATATGACGAGCGTTCCTGGCGTGCACGCGACCCGCTCGCTACCGCAGGCCGCCAAGATCGTGAACGCCGGTTGGAACGAGGGCAGCCTGAAGTGGCGGGTCCTGTCCCGCGATCCACGCAACCTCGCCCAGGCGGTCACCCCGATCGAGCCCAGCTCCGGGCTCCTGAACGGCGACTGCAGCGTGATGCCGGTCCAGATCTTCACTGCCGATCATCAAGCGGCCACCATCCGCTGCGTGACGCCGTGAAGGCTTACGCGGCGAACAACGACTCCGAGCACTGCCGCTTTCGGCTCGCGAGTGGCAACCTCGCGATCATGGCGGCCACCAACGAGGTCGTCGCGGCCGCACAGCTGCCGATCCTGCTCTACGTCTATGTGGCGATCTTCGGGCTCGCCGGGCTCGCCTTCCGATCGGGCCGCGCCGCGTTCTGCATCGTTATGCCGCTCGGCCTGATCTCGGTCCTGATCTATGCCCTGATGGCGGCGCTCCGCATCGGCCTTACGGTCTCAACCCTGCCCGTGGCTGCGCTTGCGGTCGGGATCGGTGTCGACTATGGCATCTATCTCTACGACCACCTCGAAGGCTGCCGGCAGCAGGGCCTCGAGCTCGCCGAGGCTTGGCGTGAAACCCTCAAGGTGACTGGCAGAACCGTGCTCCTGACCGGGCTCACGCTTGCCATCGCCGTCGGTTCCTGGGCTTTCTCCGCGCTCCAGTTCCAGGCCGATATGGGCGTCCTCCTCGCCTTCGCCTTTCTTGCCAGCCTGCTCGGTGCCCTCGTGCTCCTGCCCGCGCTCGCTTCCCTCACCGACCGGATTGGCCGGCGTGCAAGCTGACCTTCGGCAACGGGTTTGTCAGGCGCCCTAAGGCTGCCTATCATCGCCCCCACCTCGAGTCCGAGCAGGACCGCGCAGGCTTGATGTGCGGGCTGATGATGTGGCCCTTGGCCCCTTTTGGAAGAAAGAGATGAGCGATCGCATTCGAGTGATATCTCCGGTGAATGGCGAGCTCTATGCCGAGCGGCCGCTAGCGGGCGACACCGAGATCGAGGCGGCGCTGTCGCGCGCGCGGCGAGCCCAGACGGAGTGGCGAAATCTGCCGATCGCCGTGCGGGCGGCGCTGCTCAGCCGCGCGGTCGACGCCTTCGTCGCCAACAAGGCCGAGATCGCGGCCGAGATCACCTGGCAGATGGGCCGCCCGATTCGCTACACGCCGGGCGAGGTCGGCGGCTTCGAAGAGCGCGCGCGCTACATGATCGAGATCGCCCCGCAGGCGCTCGCCGACGTCGCGGTCGGCGAAAAGGCGGGCTTCAGGCGCTTCATAAGGCGAGTGCCGCTCGGGATCGTGTTCGTCATCGCCCCCTGGAACTACCCCTATCTGACCGCGGTCAACGGCGTCATCCCGGCGCTCATGGCGGGCAATACGGTGCTCCTCAAGCCCTCCGCCCAGACCCCGCTCACGGCCGAACGCTTCGCCGAAGCCTTCGCGGCTGCCGGTCTGCCGCCGGGCGTGTTTCAGCATCTGAACCTCAGCCACGCCTCGACCAGCCGGATCATCGCAAGCGGCGAGGTCGATTTCGTCAGCTTCACGGGCTCGGTCAAAGGCGGCCACGGCGTGCAGGAAGCAGCGTCCGAGCGCTTCCTCGGCATCGGTCTCGAGCTCGGGGGCAAGGACCCGGCCTACGTCCGGCCCGATGCCAACCTCGCGCATGCGATCGAGAACCTGGCTGACGGTGCCTTCTTCAACAGTGGCCAGTCCTGCTGCGCGATCGAGCGGATCTATGTCCACGAGCAGGTCTACGACCGGTTCGTCGACGGTCTGGTCGAGGTCGCCCGCGGCTACCGGCTCGGCGATCCGACCGATCCCGAGACCACGCTCGGCCCATTGGTGCGGCCCGCCGCGGCGGACTTTGTGCGCAGCCAGATCAGAGATGCGGCTGTTGCCGGCGCGAGGGCTCATCTGGACCCCAGGGATTTCACCAAGGATGCGCCGGGCTCGGCCTATATGGCCCCCCAGGTGCTGAGCGGGGTCGACCATTCGTTGCGCATCATGACCGAGGAGACGTTCGGCCCCGCGGTCGGGGTGATGCGCGTCAAAGGCGACGACGAGGCGGTCCGGCTGATGAACGACAGCCGCTATGGCCTGACCGCCGCGATCTGGACTTCAGATGAGGCAGCCGCGATCCGGATCGGCGATCGGGTCGAGACCGGCACCTGGTTCATGAACCGCTGCGACTATCTCGACCCGGCGCTCGCCTGGACCGGGGTCAAGGATTCCGGTCGCGGCTGCTCACTCTCGCGGCTCCAGTACGAAGTCCTCACCCGACCCAAATCGTTCCATCTGCGCACACATATCTAAAGAGCCGTGCCAATCTAAGAGCCGTGCCAAGGGAATCTAGACTGGCGCCCACTCGTAGGAGATCGAATATCCGGGTCCGACAGCCGAAGCGGGGCTCGCGTGGTCGGGCCGTTGCGCGCGCTCCCGGCTCGAGCCCGAGCTTGATGTGGGTGCGGCCGCCCGCTATGCCGGGACATCATACCGCTACGATGGAGGAGATCGATGTCGCGGCGCTCCAGCTCACCGCTCGCTCGCGCCAGTTCCGACCTTGCAATGGTCGGCATCAGCCCATCGGGGGGCCCAGGGCGATCACTGGGGCCGAGTCGCACCGGCGCCGTTGGATCCCTGAAATCTCGGGACATCAGCCCGCCTCGGTGTCTTGACGGCTGGCGCAGCGATCGTCCTCGGATGCCGCCGCGTCGACCCGCAACTGGCGCTGCGCGCGAGATGGCGCCGAAGCCATGACCGCCACCGATCCGGCCGCGCTGACCGCGACGGAGCTGCTCCGCCTCTACCGCAAGCGGCAGCTGTCGCCGGTCGAGGCGACGCGCGCCGTGCTCGACCGGATCGAGCGGTTCGATCCGGCCGTGAACGGCTTCTGCCTGGTCGATCCGGACCAGGCATTGCGGGCGGCGCGGGCATCCGAGGCGCGCTGGCAGCGGGCCGAGCCGTGGGGCCTCATCGACGGTGTCCCGGCGACGATCAAGGACGTGGTCCTGACCAAGGGCTGGCCGACCTTGCGCGGCAGCCTCGTGACGGCGCGCGACCAGCCCTGGGACGACGACGCACCGGCGACCGCGCGTCTGCGCGAGCAGGGCGGGGTGCTGATCGGCAAGACGACCACGCCGGAGTTTGGCTGGAAGGCGGTCACCGACAGCGCGCTGACCGGCATCACCCGCAATCCCTGGGATACCAGCAAGACGCCCGGCGGTTCGAGCGGCGGTGCGGCGGCCGCCTGTGCGCTTGGCATGGGTGCGCTGCACGTCGGTACCGATGGCGGCGGCTCGATCCGGATCCCCGCCGGCTTCACCGGCATCTTCGGCCTCAAGCCGAGCTTCGGGCGCGTCCCGGCCTGGCCGCTCAGCCCGTTCGGCACGGTCGCCCATCTCGGGCCGATGACCCGAAGCGTCAGCGATGCGGCGCTGATGCTGAACGTCCTCGCCTTGCCGGATCGCCGCGACTGGTTCGCCCTGCCCTACGACGCCCGGGACTACCGGATCGGCCTCGACGATGGCGTGCGGAACCTTCGGATCGCGTTCAGCGCGACCCTCGGCTTCGTCGAGGTCGAGCCGGAGATCGCCGATCTGGTCGCCAAGGCGGTGCCAGCCTTCGAGGCGCTCGGTGCCCGGGTCGAGCTGGTCGATCCGGGCTTCGCCGACCCGATCGATGTCTTCTCGATCCATTGGCAGGTCGGCGCCGCCAGTCTGCTACGCAACTTCACTCGCGAGCAGCGCGCCCGGATGGACCCGGGCCTGCAGGAGATCGCCGCGCAGGGCGAGGCGGTGCCACTCATGGACTACCTTAGTGCAGTCCAGCGGCGCGCCGAACTCGGGGCCAGAATGCGGCGCTTCCACGACAGCTTTGATCTGCTCCTGACCCCGACCTTGCCGCTCGCCGCGTTCGCGGCTGGCACCGAGCGTCCCGATCCGGGCCGGCAGCCGCGTTGGATCAACTGGGCGCCATTCAGCAATCCGTTCAACCTCACGCAGCAGCCGGCGGCATCGGTGCCCTGCGGCCTGACCGCCCAGGGTCTGCCGGTCGGCCTGCAGATCGTTGGTCCGATGCATGCCGACCAGTTGGTGCTGCGCGCCGCGCGCGCGTTCGAGACCGCCCGCCCCTGGCCGCTCCCGGACGCCCCGCGCGTCCCCCGCTGACCCCCGACCTGGTGCGCGTTGGCGTCGGTGCGGTGCCCGGTGCCCCGGCGTCGGGCCGACTTAGCCTGGCTTGACCGTGTCGAGCGTACCGAGCCGCGGTCGATGGTGAGCGACCCGGTAGATCACCTGCGGCTTGACGATCATCTCGCTGAGGAATGGCGTGAAATCGTAGTACACCTCGGAGATGATCGCGGTTTCGCCCTCGCGCACCACGAAATCGGGCGGTAGCACGGGGGGATCGCCCTGGTTGCCGAGTTCGCTCGTGGCCGAGTAGACCCCGCCGCCGTGGCGCTGCCAGGCGATCACCGGTCCGGTGCCGTCGGCGTTGGTGATCGAGGAGACGAACACGACGCCGAGATCGGGGAGATCGAAGGGCGCGGCGACCTGGTCGACGGCGGCAAAAATGTCGGTGATCTGGCTCTCGCTGATGGTTTCCGCCCGCGCGACCAGATCGGAGACGGTGGTCGCGACCCGCTCCATCTTCTGATACAAGAGGACGAAGCGCGCCATCTCGGCGCTGCCGAGCATCAAAAAGAGCAGAACCGGCACCGCCAGGGCGAATTCGACGGCAACGTTGCCGGTGGCGCAGCGCCGCAACGCACCGGACAGTCGGCCGAGGCTGTGACCAAGGCGCGTCATGCGCGCTGGCCGGACAGCTCCTCCTGATGATCCGCAACCGATGTGCATCGATGGCTCCGCTGTCTCTGGCCTAGTCGTACGGCTCGTTGCGCACGGCAATGTTGGCGCGCAAGGTGATCGTATCGCCGAAGAACGGCCGGAAGATCGGGATGATGATGTGCCAGTCGTAGCTCATTCGATAGAGCACGACGTCACCCGGCCCCCCGAGCCCGGCCGCACCCATGTCCGCATCCCAGGTGCCGTTGCCGTTGACGTCGTTGAACGGCTCGCCGCTGTCGTAGACGCCGTTGCCGTTGGTGTCGGTGAAGGGCTCGGGCTGCCCGATGTCGGCGAAGTTCGGATAGACCAGCGTCTCCATCTGCAGCTGGTCCATGTCGATGAGCCCCAAGGTGTTCTGCCTGACGATGTCCAGGATCTGGTCGTCGCGCGAGACGCCCGGCTGGGTGAAGCCAGTGATCCCGTAGCGCGACGCCTCGCGGGCGCTGCCCTCGAGCAGGTTCTGGACGAACATGATCCCGGAGAACTCCATGATTGCGCCAATCATGGCCAGCAAGATCGGGGCGATGAACGCGAACTCCATCATCGCCGTGCCGCGCTCGCCGAGCGCCGGGCGCCCCCGCCGGGGGCGGCCCGACGCCGGTGCCAGTGGGCCGGTCGGACAATAGCCGTGCATGCTCTGATCTCCGGCGCCCGCGGTCATCCGACTACTCGGCAATGCGCAGGCTGCTGAGCTGGTCGGCGATCTGCTCGAACGCCGCCTGCAGCGCGCTGCCGCTCGGGGCGTTGAAATACATGTCGGGCTTGGTCGCGCAATTGGTGTACAGCGACTGGGTGGCGGCGTCTGGCGAGGGCCCGAAGGTCATCGTGTAGATCATGATGTCCTGGTCCTTCATCGCCTGGCACATGTTGAGCATGCGATTGTCAACGGTAGTCTTGGCGGTGGCTTTGTCCGTGGTGCCGAGCCGGCCTTCGCCGAGGCGTCCATAGGCCGTGTAGTCGGCGCCGGGCCAGGTGTTCTTGAACGTGGTCGCGTAGTTGGTGCCGCTGATGGTCGGGTAGCTGTTGTCGCCGGGAATGCCGTTGTACTTGGTGTTGGGCGAGCTGCCCGTGGTGATGCCCGGGTAGTCATACCACTCGTTGTTGCCGTCGGTGAGTAGGATCACGACCTTGTGCATGTTGGCCGTGTGATAGTCGAGCGGCAGCGTATCGGGGTCGTCGCCGTCCCACAGGCCGCGCCACCGCGGTGACAGGACGCGCCAGCCCCAGGCGAGGCCGAGGTTGGCCATGGTGCCGCCACGGTGCCAGGGAGCCATCGCGGCGATCGCGTTCAGGATCGTGGTCTTGCTGGCGATCAGCGGCGTGATCGCCGGACCGCAGCCGAGATTGGGTCCCGTGCCCTCGTTCTGGTACAGATCGTTGTCCAGCTTGAGCGCCGACAAAGGACCGGCCGGATTCCATTCGTTGTCGCCAGTGAGGTAGTGTCCCCAAGTCTTCGGCTTGGTCTGGTCGTACGAATAGCCCGACTGGTAGTAAGGATTCAGGTATTGATTGAGCGTCGTCGCCCACCGGTAGGGTGTGAAGGGCGCGACATCTGGCGTCTCATCATTGCTGTCGTTGGGGAAGGCGCGTGCTTCGACGCAGCCCTTCCAGGTGGTCGGCAGGTAGGCGGTCGAATCGTAGCCGGTCAGCCAGTCGGTGTGCTGGCTGCCAATGTCGACCGAGGCAACGTAGGGCACGAGGCCGACCCAGAGATTCTCCACCTCCTCGCGCTCGCCGTAGAGAATGTTGATCAGCTGGGTCGCGGCCGGCTTCATCGCCGCCATGCCGCCATTGCCGCGCATCGAGCCGGTGTTGTCCATGACCAGGACCAGCTCGATGCCCTTCAGCTCACGCTGGATCACGGTGCGGGCGGAGACCGTCATGTCGGGAATGCCGGCCACCCGCATGAAATAGGTCGGCACGGTCGCCGTCGCCGTGATCGTGATCTTGTTGTTGGCGTCGTCGAACGTGATCACGGGATTGCCGGGCGCCAGCTGGGCACCCATGTAGCCGGGTGGAAAATTGGCATCGAAATACATCATGATGTCTTGTTGGCGGAGGTCGCTTTCGAAGGCCCGCCCGCCGGCCAGGCCGGCGGCGTCGATGGCATACGACAGCTGGGACTTGAGCATGTAGCCGCGCCCGGCGTCGATCGCGAGACCGATCACCGCGAACAGGGGAATGATCGCCAGGCCGACGATCATCATCACCGCGCCGCGCTGGTCCTCGACCAGATGCCGCAGCCGCGCACGCCAGCTGCCCCATCGCTTGCTCATCCGGCACACCCTCCGTGGCGAGGCCGCGCGGGCGCGGCCCGAAACGCATGCTGGCCCACATCATCCGGCAATCTGCGCCAGCCTGACAATCAAACTGACAGATCTAAATGAATAAGACGTGAAGTCATCAATCGGTGTCATGTTAAGGTTAAAGTAGACCCACAATAATCATGAATATCATTCGGGCATAACAACGGTCGTTATTGCCTGCGGCGGTGACCGCGGACGCGGGTACCGCCAACAGCCGGCCCTTGCGGTGGCGTGGCGCAACCGCTATGCGAGGCGCGGCGCGAGCATCAAGCGCGCGTGACCTTGAACCCTTGCCTTGGACCGGGATGCCGTGGCCGAGATCCACCTCGAGGATCTGTCGCCGGGTCAGATGCACTATCTGGGCAGGCGCACTCTGGAGCGCGATGAGATCGTCGCCTTCGCCCGCGACTGGGACCCGCAGCCCTTCCACCTGGACGAAGAGGCGGCGGCCGCCTCGATCTATGGCGGTCTGATCGCGAGTGGCTGGCACACCGTCTGCGTGTTCATGCGCCTGTTCGTCGACGGTATGCTCCACCGGGCCGCGGCCATGGGCTCGCCCGGCGTCGAGGAGCTGCGTTGGCTGAAGCCCGTGCGCCCGGGCGATACCCTCGAAGCCCGGCTCGAGATCCTCGAGATCCGGCCGTCCCGATCGAAGCCGGATCGGGGCCTCGTGCGGGTCCGATCGGTGCTCCTGAACCAGGATGCGGAGGAGGTCCTGAGCTTCATCGCGACCATGCTGTTCAAGCGCCGATCGACTACCGCCGGGGCCGATCCGACGTGATCGGCGCGGCCGGCGGCCAGGCCCAGGCGAGCGACCGCACCGGAGTCAAGGCCCTGACGTTCGATGTGTTCGGCACGGTGGTCGACTGGCGCAGCAGCATCGCGCGCGAGCTCCGCGCCAGCCTCGGTCGGGCCGGGCTCGAGCGTGACTGGACCGCGCTCGCCGAGCGCTGGCGCGCGCTCTACCAGCCGGCCATGGAGGCGGTGCGCAGCGGCCGCCGGCACTGGACCAGGCTCGACGAGCTGCATCGCGAGAACTTGCGCACGGTGCTCGAAGAGTTCGGCCTGGCGGAGCTCTCGGAGGCCGAGATCGAGCACCTCAATCGCGCCTGGCACCGGCTCGACCCCTGGCCGGATGCGGTTGCGGGGCTGAGCCGGCTGAAGCGGCGCTACATCCTCGCGACCCTGTCCAACGGCAACGTCGCACTCATGGTCAACCTGGCCAGGCACGCGGGCCTGCCCTGGGACGCGATCCTGGGCGCCGAGGTCGCGCGCGCCTACAAGCCGATGCCCGAGGCTTATCTGCGCACCGCCGATCTGCTCGGGCTGGCGCCCGCCGAATGTCTGATGGTCGCCGCTCACAACAATGATCTGCTGGCGGCCGCGGCCTGCGGCTTCCGCACCGCCTTCGTCGCCCGTCCGAGCGAGCACGGCCCGGGCCAGACCACCGACCTCGGCCCCGAGCACGCGTTCGACGTGGTCGCCGCCAACTTCTTCGATCTCGCCGACCAGCTGGGTTGCTGAGCGACCCAGAGGCTCAGATCAGATCGCTGGTGAGCGCGAAGGGCGTGAAGTCTGCAGTCGTGCCGGCAAGCGGCGGGCTCTCCAGATACGCCCGGCTCTGCATCTCCGCGAGCCGGCTGACCGTGCGCTGGAATTCGAACGCCCCGTCGCCCGCGGGATAGAGCTCGGCGGGCCCGGCCGCGGCACCGATGATCAGGTTGATCCGGCGGTCGTAGAGCGCGTCGACCAGCGTGATGAAGCGGCGCGCCTGGTTGCGTCGGTCGGGCGTGAGGCGCGGCACGCCGGACAGCAGCAGGGTGTGATAGCGCTCGGTCAGCGCCAGATAGTCGGCGGCCCCGAGCGGTTGCTCGCACAGCGCTTCGAAGTCGAACCAGGCAACCCCCCGGGCCGCGCGTGGCACCTCGAGGCGGCGGCTGCCGACCTCGATCACCTCAAGAGCGCCCGCTGCGCCATCGGTCAGGGCCGCAAACGCCTGTTCGAGCCTGGCCTCGGTGGCCGGGCTGAGCGGCTGGTGGTAGGTCGCCGCGTCGCGCAACCGGTCCAGCCGGTAGTCGCGGGCGCCGTCGAGTGCGATCACCTCGAGCCGCGCCTCGAGCAGCGCGATGAAGGGCAGGAAGCGGTCGCGGTTCAGGCCGCCCTCGTAGAGGCGCCGGGGGGCCACGTTCGAGGTCAGGACGACGACGGCGCCGCGCTCCAGCAGGGCCTCGAACAGGCGGCCGAGGATCATCGCGTCGGCGATGTTCTGGACCTGAAACTCATCGAAGCAGAGCAGCCAGGCGTGCTCGACCAGGGCGTCCGCGAGCGGTGCCAGCGGATCCTGGCGCGGCCCTGCCCGCCGGCGCTGCTCGTTGAGGCGGGCGTGGACCTCGAGCATGAAGGCGTGGAAATGCACCCGGCGCTTGGCGGTGACCGGAACCACCTCGAAAAACAGGTCCATCAGCATCGATTTGCCGCGTCCGACCGGGCCGTGGATGTAGCACCCCCGGGGCGGTTCGGGCCCCCGGCCGGCGCGTCCGCGCAGGCGATCGAGCCAGGCCGGACGCAGCAATGCGGGGGTATAGCCGACCAGCGCGTTGGCGAGCGCTGCCAGTCGCTCGACGACCAGCGCCTGCGCCGCATCGGACTGCAGGCCGCCCGGCGCGTGCGCCGCCCGATATCTGGCCCGGAGGCGATCGCCCGGGGTTGTCTGATCGCCGGCTGCCATGGCGTACCGACTTATATCAGTGCGAGGCCCAGGGCCATGGCCCGAAGCGCCCGCGAGGGGCGCCCTCACTCCGGCGCGGCCGGCGTGGTGTCGGGCGGCGTGGCGGCAACCGGCCGCGGCTGCTCCCGCAGCAAGGTGATGCTGATCCGGCGGTTGCGCGGATCGCGGGGGTCCTGGGGAAACATCGGGTCGGTATCGGCCTTGCCGATCACGCTGGCGATCCGGCTCCCGTCCAGACCGGCCGCGACCAGGGTGCGCCGGGTCGCGTCGGCGCGATCCAGCGATAGCGTCCAGTTGTCATAGCCGTCGGTGCCTCGGAACGGGGCACTGTCGGTATAGCCGGCGATCGCGACCTTGTTCGGCAAGGTCGCGATCGCGCGCGCGACCTGCCCGAGCAGGATCCTGGTCGGCTCGTACATCTCGACGCGGCCGAGCGGAAACATCGAGGCGTTCGCCTGGTCGACGATCTGGATGCGCAAACCTTCGGGTGCGCGCTCGATCTGCAGGTTGTCGGCGAGGCGCGCGAGGTCCGGCGCCGATTGCATCGCTTGGCGCAGATCCTGCTCGATCTGCGCGAATTTCTGCTCCTCGCTCGGCGCGGACTTGGGCGTCTCGGCCAGCGGCTCGGCTTTTGCCTCGGTCTGGGCCTCGGGCTTGGAGTCGACGATGTAGGGATCGAGCAGCTCCAGCAGGTCCTCGATCTCGGCCGCCCGCGCACTCTGCGTGCTCATGTCGTCCCCGTTCTCCGGCACCGGGCCGACCCGGTCCTTGGTCGGCACGGGCACCAGGTCCTGGGCGAAGTCGAAGCGCGGGTCGCCCTCCATCTCGACCATGCCGGTGACGATCATTTTGCGCTGGAAGCCGAAGGCGTCGCGCATCGAACCGGCGACGATCCTGAGCTTCTGGGTATCCGGCACCGAGTACGAGATCAGGAGCACAAAGAAGCAGACCAGCAGCGACATCAGATCGGCGAAGGTGACGATCCAAGTGGGGGCCCCGGCGGGCACGACGTTCCTGGCCATCGCGCATCATCCCCCGCCCAGGCTGGCCCGTGCCGATCTGGTCACGCCGCGGCCTCGCGCTGATGCTCGGGCAGATAGGCGCTCAGGAATTCCGTCATCACGTCGGGGTTGGTGTTGTTCTGGATGTGCAGCGTGCCCTCGATCACCAGGGTCCGGTGCACATAGGCGGCTTGAGCCTTGGAGGCGAGTTTGTCGGCGATCGGCAGGCAGACGAGGTTGGAGATCATCGCACCGTAGAGGGTCGTAAGCAGCGCCACGGCCATGGCCGGGCCGATGGTCTTCGGATCCTCCATGTGGCTCAGCATCTGGACCAGGCCGACGAGCGTGCCGATCATGCCGAAGGCCGGGGCGGCATCGCCCATGGCGCGAAAGACCCTCTCGCCCTCCTCGTGGCGCTCGATGTACAGGTCGCGCTCGCGGGTCAGCGCGTCCCTGATGAACTCGAAAGTCATGCCATCGACGCACAGCTGCACGCCCTTCTTCAGGAACTCGTCGTCGATCTCGACGCCGTCGAGGACCATCATGCCCTCCTTGCGCGCCTTGCGGGCGAGTTCGGTGATCTCCTCGATCAGCAGGCGCGGCGTGCTCGGGGTGTGCGCCAGCGCCGCCGAGATACCGGTCTTGAGGGCGGTGGCGACATCGGTGAGGGTGAAGCGCAGGACCGTCGCTGCGGCCGAGCCGCCGATCACGAGCAGCAGGCTCGGAACGTTGACGAAGGTCATGAAGTGGCCGCCCATGAAGATCGCCAGCAGGACGATCGCGGTCCCGCTGCCCAGGCCGATCAAGGTCGCGAGGTCCATGAACCCGCCACTCCGACGTTCTGCAAGGTTTGTAGCCGGCGGGTCTGGCGCCCGCCGTGGCGCCGAGTTCGAGGCGCGGCTCTGAGCGTTATCACGCCGGCCCATAGCAACGTGTTAACGCGCCGGTGGCCGGGGCTGGCCCGCGGTGCTTGCGCCCGGCGCCCGGGCGTGCGACAGGCAACAGACGGATGGACTTGGCCATGGGAGGCGGCGATGACGGCAACCGGTCTGGCGGAGCGGACTGACATCGCGACCGGCGACCTCAGCGGGGTGTGGTGCCCGGTGTTGACCCCGCTCGACACCGAGCTGAAGCCGGATGCGGCGCGCTTCGTCGCCCATGCCCGCTGGCTGCTGGGCGCGGGCTGCCACGGCTTGGTGGTGTTCGGCACCACGGGCGAGGCCAACTCGTTCTCGATCGAGGAGCGGACCCAATTGCTCGAGGCCGCGCTCGACGCCGGTCTGCCGCGCGAGCGCATGCTGGTCGGCACCGGCTGCTGCGCCCTGACTGACAGCGTTCGCCTCACCCGCCACGCGCTGGCGCAGGGCGTCGCCGGGGTGCTGATGCTGCCGCCCTTTTACTACAAGGACCTGTCCGATGCGGCGCTATTCGCCAGCTTCGATCAAGTCATTCAAAGGCTTGGAACCGATAGGTTCAAACTTTACCTCTATCACTTTCCGCGCCTCTCCGGGGTTCCGATCACCGCCGGGCTGATCGAGCTTTTGCGCCGCCGCTACCCGGACACGCTGGCGGGCGTCAAGGACAGCTCGGGCGATTGGCAGAATACCCGGCTCCTGCTCGATCGCTTTCCCGACCTCGCGATCTTTCCGGGCGCCGAGACCCTGCTCCTGCCCGGGCTCGAGGCGGGCGGTGCCGGTTGCATCAGCGCGTCCTGCAACGTCAATCCCGGCGCCATCCGCAGGCTCTACGACGATTTCCACGCCGGCGCGCCGGCGCTGGAGACCCAGCAGGAGGAGCTGACCGCGGTCCGCAAGGTCCTGCAGCTGCGCCCGCTGATCCCGGTGATGAAGCACCTGCTTGCCGATCGGAGGCGCGATCCGGCCTGGCGCCGGGTCCGGCCACCCTTCCTGCCGCTGCCCGACGTCGAGGCCGAGGCGCTCGAGAGCGAGCTCGCCGGGCTGGGCTGGCAGGCGCCAGACTTCTAAAGGTGCGCACAAGGGGCGGATCGCGGTCCCGGCCGAGCGATGTACATCCCGAAGCACTTCGCGTTCCCGGACGGCGCCACGGCCGAGCTCCAGGAGCTGATCGAAGCCTACAACTTCGGCACCCTGATCGCGGGCGGGCCGCTCGAGGCGGCCCATCTACCCTTCATCCTCGACCGCACGCGGGGTCCCCTCGGCACGCTCATCGCCCATGTCGCGCGCGCCAATCCGATCTGGCAGCGGTTCACGAATGGCCAGGAGGTCCTGGTCGTGTTCCAGGGCCCGCACATCTACGTCTCGCCCGACTGGTACGCAGCACCCGGCCTGGTGCCGACCTGGAACTATCTCGCGGTCCATGCCTATGGCGTGCCGCGCATCCTCGCCGATGAGCCGGCGGTGACCGAGGCGCTAACCCGCCTGACCGCGACCATGGAGGCGAGCCTCGCGCCAAAGCCGCCCTGGACCCTGGCGAAGATTGCGGCGCCGAGCCTGCGCGCGCTCAAGCGCGGCATCGTAGCGTTCGAAATCGAGATCCTGCGCCTTGAGGGCAAGCGGAAGCTCAACCAGAACCGCACGGCCGCGGACCGCGCGGGTGTCATCGGCGCGCTCGAAGCGAGCGGCGAGCCGGAGGGCCTGGCGGTCGCGGGCCTGATGCGCACCCTCGACTGAGCGGAATGGGCCTCCACCGGTGCGCGAGAGCCGCCGCCTAATCGCCTGAACCGCAAGGCCCGCGACGGATTGGCAAGGTGTCGTATTTGCGCTAGTGCTGGTCGTCGGGGCACAAGCTCGCCGACGGTGCGAAAACTACTTGACGCAACGCGTGGCCGTCAGGCGTTTGGCTGAACAGAGCCTTCAGGCGTTTCGTGGGAAGCCGCCATGTCCGACAATGACGATCTCGACCTCCGCTCGCTCGACGATGCCGAACTCGTCAAGCAGATGCAGGACGACCTCTACGACGGCCTCAGGGACGAGGTCATGGAAGGCGTGCACATCCTGCTCGAGCGCGGCTGGCAGCCCTATGAGGTTTTGACCGAGGCGCTGGTCGGCGGCATGACGATCGTCGGCATCGACTTCCGGGACGGTATCCTGTTCGTGCCCGAGGTCCTCCTCGCTGCCAACGCCATGAAGGGCGGCATGGCGATCCTGCGCCCGCTGCTGGCCGAGACCGGCGCGCCCTCGGTCGGCAAGATGGTGATCGGCACGGTCAAGGGCGACATCCACGACATCGGCAAGAACCTGGTCTCGATGATGCTCGAGGGCGCCGGCTTCGAGGTCATCGACCTCGGCATCAACTGCGCGGTCGAGAAGTATCTGGATGCGCTCGAGCAGCACAAGCCCGACATCCTCGGCATGTCGGCGCTGCTGACCACGACCATGCCCTATATGAAGGTGGTGATCGATACCTTGAAGGAGAAAGGCTTGCGCGACGACTACGTCGTCCTGGTCGGTGGCGCGCCGCTCAACGAGGCGTTCGCCCAGGCGGTCGGCGCCGATGCCTATTGCCGGGACGCCGCGGTCGCGGTCGAGACCGCCAAGGCGTTCGTGGCCAGGCGCCACAACCGCCAGCCGGCCGCGGCCAGCGCCTGAGCAGGCAGGGACTATGGCGCCGCCCCAGTTGCCGCCGCAGACACCGCCGCAGACACTGCTGATCGCCTGCGGCGCGCTCGCGCGCGAGGTGCTGGCCCTGATCAAGCTGAACGGCTGGAGCCATTTGGAGCTCGTCTGCCTGCCGGCGAAGCTGCACAACCGGCCCGAGCGGATTCCCGCCGCGGTGCGGGCCAAGATCCGGGCCGGGCGCCAACACTTCGAGCGCATCCTGGTGCTGTATGGCGACTGCGGCACCGGCGGCGAGCTGGATCGGGTCCTCGCCGAGGAGGGCGTCGAGCGCATCCCAGGTCCGCACTGTTACGCCTTCTACCGCGGGCTTGATCTGTTCCTCGTCGAACACGACGGCGAGCCCGGCTGCTTCTATTTGACGGACTACCTCGCGCGCCACTTCCAGACGCTGGTGATCAAAGGGCTCGGGCTCGACCGCCATCCCGAGCTGCTGCCGCTCTACTTCGGCAACTACACCAGGCTGGTCTACCTCGCGCAGAGCGCGAATCCCGACCTCGAGCGGCAGGCCAAAGCGGCAGCCCTCCGGCTCGGGCTCGCCTACGAGCAGCGGGTCACGGGCTACGGCGGCCTCGCCGACTTCCTGCGCCAGGCGAGCTGACCCCGCCATGGCCGAACTGATCCACGTCTGCTGGCGCGACATCCCTGCCCAGGTGATCGTCAAATCTGGTCGCAAGAGCGCCAAGCGGGTGCTGGGCGACCGCTTTCAGGAGGCGATCGACCGGGCGGCGATGCGCGCGGGCCTGCGCGACACGGACGCCTATCTCGGCGAATGGCGCCGGACCGTTGCGCCCGCCGCGGGCGAGGATCTCGAGGCGGAGGCCGACGCCGCTGCTGCACGTCTCGATGCCGACTACCCACCCGAGCGTTTGCGCGCGCTGGTCGCCAACGGCGGCCTCGAGCCGGTCACCGAAGGAAGTCCCGCATGACCGACACCGTCGTCAGCTCGGCCACGCGCGAGGTGGTGATCGGCTTCGAACGGCCTTTTTGCATCATTGGCGAGCGGATCAATCCCACTGGTCGCAAGAAGCTCGCGGCCGAGATGGCGGCTGGAGACTATTCGACGGTCGAGGCGGATACCTTCGCCCAAGTCGCGGCCGGCGCCCACATGCTGGACGTCAATGCCGGCATCCCGCTCGCCGACGAGCCCAAGATCCTGGCCGAGACCATCAGGCTGGTCCAGTCGCTGACCGATCTCCCGCTCTCGATCGACAGCTCGATCGTCGCCGCCCTCGAGGCTGGGCTCGCAGCCTACCAGGGCAAGCCGCTCGTCAACTCGGTGACCGGCGAGGACGAGCGCCTCGAGGCGGTGTTGCCGCTAATCAGGAAATACGGCGCCGCCGTGGTCGCGATTTCGAACGACGAGACCGGCATCTCGGAGGATCCGGACGTCCGCTTCCAGGTCGCCAAGCGGATCGTCGAGCGCGCGGCCGATCACGGCATCAAGCACACCGACATCGTGGTCGATCCGCTGGTGATGCCAGTCGGCGCGCTCGGCCAGGCGGGGCGGTCGGTATTCCACCTGATCCGGCGCCTGCGCGAGGAGCTCAAGGTCAACACCACCTGCGGCGCCTCCAACATCGCCTTCGGCCTGCCCAACCGACATGCGCTGAACGCGAATTTCCTGGCCATGGCGATCGGCGCCGGCATGACCTCGGCGATCACGAACCCGCTGCACGCCGAGGAGACCACGGCAGTCCTCGGCGCCGACGTGCTGATGGGCCACGACCCCGACTGCCGGCGCTGGCTGCGCGCCTTCCGCGAGCCCCAGCCCGAGGGCGAAGGCAACGACCGCCGCGAGCGTCGCCGCCGGCGGGGGTAGTCGCGGGAACTTGCGAACCCGCCGGCGAAGTGCCAACTACGGCCACGCAGAACGCAAAAAGACGGTTCCATGGCCCTGGTGCTCGGCAAGCTCTATTGCGCCTTGCGAACGGCCGGCGTGCCGGAGGACAAGGCGCGCGAGGCGGCCGAGGAGGTCGCCGGCTATGGGCAGATCGGGAGCGACAGCTATCTCCTGAAATGGATGGTCGGTGTGCTGATCGCCCTCATGCTTGGTGTATTCTGGATGCAATGGCAGACGATCGCTCGGATGGGCGACGTTCAAACTGGGCTCGGCAAGCTCGAGAGCGGGCTCGGGTCGCCCCCGGGCGGCTGGTCGCAACAATGACGCGTCCGGGCGCACCATTGCCGCCGTCTCGTCCGTGAGGTTGCTCCGTTCGTGACTGAAACCGCGCTGGTCGTCTTCACCCCGTCGGGCCGGCGCGGGCGGTTCGCGCTCGGGACGCCGTTGCTCGAGGTCGCGCGCGCGCTCGGGGTCGACGTCGATTCGGTGTGCGGCGGGCGGGGCCTGTGCGGGCGTTGCCAGGTGACGATCGCCGAGGGCGAGTTCGCGAAGCACGGCATCCGCTCCGCGCGCGACCATGTCTCGCCGTTCGGCGAGGTCGAGCAGAGCTATCGTGGGCGCCGGCGGCTCTGGGCCGAGGGTCGGCTCAGCTGCCAGGCGCGGCTGCTCGGCGACGTCGTGGTCGACGTGCCGGCCGAGAGCCAGGTCCACAAGCAGGTCGTCCGCAAGCGCGCCGAGGTCCGGGCGATCGAGATCGACCCCGTGGTCCGGCTGCACTACGTCGAGGTCGAAGAGCCCGACATGGAGCATCCGAGCGGCGACCTCCAGCGCCTGCAGGTGGCGCTTCGTGAGCAGTGGCAGCTGGGCGAGCTGACCTGCGATCTGCGGATGCTGCAGAGCCTGCAGAAGGCGCTCCGCCAGGGCGCGTGGAAGGTCACCGCAGCGATCCACTCGGGCAACCGGATCATCGGCGTCTGGGCGGGCTTTCGCGATCGCGCCTACGGGCTTGCGGTTGACGTCGGCTCGACCACGATCGCGGGCCACCTGTGCGATCTCGCAAGTGGCGAGGTGGTCGCCTCGGCCGGGCTCATGAACCCGCAGATCCGCTTCGGCGAGGATCTGATGAGCCGGGTCTCCTACGTGATGATGAACCCGGGCGGCGATCGCGAGATGACGGCGGCCGTCCGCCAGGCGGTTGCCGGGCTCGTGGACCAGGTCGCCGCGGAGGCCCGGATCGACCCGCGCGAGATCCTGGAGTTGACCTTCGTCGGCAATCCGATCATGCACCACCTGCTGCTCGGCATCGACCCGACCGAGCTCGGCGGCGCGCCGTTCGCGCTCGCGACCAACGAGGCGATCACGCTCTGGGCGACCGAGCTCGATCTGCTCGGCGTGCACCCCAACGCGCGCGTCTATGTGCTGCCCTGCATCGCCGGCCACGTCGGCGCCGACACTGCCGGCGTGCTGCTCTCCGAGACGCCGCATCTGGCCGACGAGATGATTCTGATCGTCGACGTCGGCACCAACGCCGAGATCGTGCTCGGCAACCGGCAGCGGCTGCTCGCCGCCTCGTCGCCGACCGGGCCGGCGTTCGAGGGGGCGCAGATCTCCTGCGGCCAACGGGCGGCGCCCGGGGCGGTCGAGCGGGTGCGGATCGACCCCCGGACCCTCGAGCCACGTTTCAAGGTGATCGGCTCCGATCTCTGGTCGGACGACCCGGGCTTTGCCGCGGCGACCCGCAAGACCGGCGTCACCGGAATCTGCGGCTCCGGGATCATCGAGGCGCTGGCCGAGATGTTCCTCGCCGGCATCCTCCGGCGCGACGGCACCATCGATGGCGCGCGCGCGGCGGCGAGCCCCCGCATCCAGGCCGACGGCCGGACGTTCTCCTATCTGCTGCACGCGGGCGAGCCGGAGCTCCGCATCCTGCAGACCGACGTGCGCGCGATCCAGCTCGCCAAGGGCGCGCTCTACGCTGGCGCCCGCCTGCTGATGGATCATCTCGGGATCGAGCAGGTCGACCGGATCACGCTCGCCGGCGCCTTCGGCAGCCACATCGACGTCAAGTACGCCATGGTGCTGGGGCTGATCCCGGACTGCGATCTCGCCAAGGTGTCGTCTGCCGGCAACGCCGCCGGCACCGGTGCCCGGATCGCGCTGCTCAACCGCGCCGCCCGCGGCGAGATCGAGCGCCTGGTCAAGCGGATCGAGAAGATCGAGACCGCAGTCGAACCGCGCTTTCAGGAGCATTTCGTCGGCGCTATGGCCATACCGCATGCCAGCGCCCCCTACCCCCACCTCGCCGCGGTCGTCGAGCTCCCTCGAACCGACCCCGCCGGCGCTTCACCAGCCGGCGATCGCCAACAGCGACGGCGACGGCGGGCCTGATCCTGCGGCCGGAACGGCGCGACGTCCCCCAGGGCCCGATTCTCACGCCGCGACGACGGTTAATCCCTTCCGCTTCGTCCGCGCTTACGGCAAGCTACGGCCGCAATGAGACGATATGAGCATCCGAGGGCCATGCGGCGAGGGTTGCGGTCGGGGGCGCCGGTCCCCGGGGACGCCAGTGCGCGCCAGGCTGGGCGATCATGAACGAGCGTCCGGACTTCCCGCCGCTCTACCGGCCGTTCGCCGTCACGCCCGAGCTGGACCCGTTCGAGCGCTGCGTCAACGTCGCCGCGGATGGCGCCGAGGCCGGCACGCTGCTCTGGAGCATCGGCCAGGAGGCCTGCGAATGCGCCATCGTGCTCGCGCCGGAGCAGTCGCTGGAAGCGTCGCTCCCGGTCGTGCTGGTCGCCATGCTGGCGCTCGGTGACGCGCTCGGCAGCCTGGTGCCGCCCCTGGTCGCGGTGACCTTCGGCTGGCCGGACCGCCTCGAGGTCAACGGCGGTGTGGTCGGTGGCGTGCGCCTGGCGAGCGCGCCGCTCGAGACGTCGACAGCAGCGCCGGACTGGCTGGTGATCGGCTTCGGGGTGGCGCTGCGCGGCCCGTGGGGCGAGGGCGAGGCGGAGGACGACATTCACCGCACCACGCTCGCCGAGGAGGGCTGCGGCGAGGTCGACACCATCGACCTCCTGGAAGCCTTCGCCCGCCATTTCCTGGCCTGGATCAACCGCTGGCAGGAGGATGGTGTCGCTCCGGTCCAGCAGGCCTGGATGAGCCGCGCGACCGGCCTCGGCAAGCCGATCGAGGTCGAGGTCGCCGGCCAGCGGCGCCAGGGCACCTTCGCCGGCCTGACCGAGAGCGGCGCGATGCGCCTGGTCAAGGAGGGCGTGACCCAGACGATCTCCCTGGAGGAAGCCATGCGTGTGCCGACCTGGTCGGTCTAGGGCGAGCCACGCTCCCGACACCGCCCGGCGCACGACCGGCTGCGAGCAGCATGCGCTTCCTCAGGACAATCCGCCTGGACGCCTCGGACGAGCAGGTGTTCGAGCGCGCCGCAGCGCCCGACGAATGGGCGGTGCCGGGCGCCTTCGCGTTCGCCCATACACCTCCCGAAGAGCTGCGCGGCAAGATCGGCCAGGCGTTCGCCCACGGCTTTCTCGGCATCGAGAGCTTCGGCTGGTCGACACTGGTTGCGGTCGCCGAGATCACGGCCGGCGACTTCGAGGCGGTGATCGAGGCGCTTGCCCATCACTTCGTCGACCACTACGGCGCACCCTCGATGGCAGCTGCACGCCCGGCGGCGCGCGCCGAGGCGACGTTCGCCCAGAGCCTCTGTGACCAGAGGACCAACACCCTGATCGCGGTCGAGCGCGATCTCGGTCCGGACGGCATCGTCGAGCGCTTCCGGACGATCGAGCCGCTCGCGCGCGGCCGCCACGCACGGATCTGGTCGATCCTCCCCGAGGCCGATGGCGACGGCGATGCGGCGCCCTGAGGAACGATCGGCCGTGCCCGAGTTCTGGCGCTCCTCGGGCTATCGCCTGGTCGAGGTCGACGACGAGCAGCGACTACGGGCGACCGACGATTTCCTGCGCGCGTTCCTCCTGCGGCCGGAGATCCTGCCGGTCGCAGAGTCCTGCGATGCGGAGCTGGCGCTGTACGACGCGCTGCTCGCCGAGCCGCGTATCGCCGTGCCTGATTCGCGCCTGGCCAGGCTCGCCGACCCCGATGCCCGCGCCAACTACCAGACCTGGCTCGAGTTCCGCGACCGTCTGCTGGCGCACCCGAGCCTCGAGGCCGCCTATCTCGACCTGGTGCGCCACGGCACGGCCGGTATCCCGCCCTTGTTCCTCGATCAGCTGGTGCACGTGATCCTCCGTCACATCCTGAGCGACTGCACCGACCCGCTCCGCCTGCGCGCGGCGGAGCTCCTGTTCCGCGAGCAGAAGGTCACGATCCAGGAGGGCCGGGTCATGCTCGCCGACGACGAGACGGTCGAGATGCAGGCGGCGGCCGCGGGCCGCCTCGGATTGGCCCCGGAGGCCTCGCTCGCCCGGCTGCTCGACCCGACCGAGGCGCCGCTTCGAAGCGTCGAATTGGACGTCCTCGACGACGCCAACGCCGGGCTCTACTGGGAGCGCTCCGACCGCTTCGATACCGTGCTCGATCTCAGCTTCACGCGCCCGGGGCTGGACGGACTGTGCCGCGTGCTCGAGGCCTGGGTCCGGCATTTCACGGGCGTGGTCGTGGCGATTCAGCCGGTCCAGCAGATCCGGGACGAGCGCTGGGTCTGGCACGTTGGCCTGGACGCCGAGGCGAGCGCGATCCTGAACGATCTCTGGGCGGGCCAGACGGTCGACGATGCCAGGCGGGCGCAGCTGCTAGCCCTGTTTCGCCTGGACTTTCGCGATCCCGACGACATGTCGGCGAGAGTGCGCGGCCGCCCGGTCTATCTCGGCCTCGCCATGACCGGCGCGCAGCGGCTGAAGCTCAAGCCGCAGAACCTGCTGGTCAATCTGCCGCTCGCCGGCGCCACCTGAATGCTATGGAGGCGACCCCCATGAATGAGGATGTGTTCAACATGAGCCTGCGCAAATTTCTCAAAAAGGTCGGCGTGACCTCGCAGCGTGAGATCGAGAAGGCGGTCCGCGACGCGATCGACGCCGGCAAGCTCGCGGGCGACGAGACGCTGACCGCCGAGGTCACGATCACCATCGCCGGCATCCAGCTCACCGAGACCATCGACGGCAGGATCGAGCTCGCGTAGGTAACGGATCGACAGGGAGACACTTCGATGGCCAAGCCCGCGGTCTACGGACCCGCCTACAGCACCTATGCGCGCACCGTCCGCCTCGCTCTCGAGGAAAAAGGCGTCGACTACGACCTGGTCGAGGTCGATCTCCTCACCGGCGCGACCCAGACGCCCGAGCATCTCGTCCGGCAGCCGTTCGGCAAGGTCCCGGCGTTCGAGCACGACGGCTTCACGCTGTACGAGACCGACGCGATCACGCGCTACATCAACGAAGCCTTCCCAGGCTCCGACCTGGTGCCGGCAGATATCAAGAGCCGTGCGCGCATGGCGCAGGCGATCAGCATCATCGGCAGCTACACCTACCCCTGCCTGATCATGCAGATCTTCATGCAGCGCGCGATCATGCCGATGCTGGGCAACCCCACGGACGAAGGCGCGATCACGGCCGCAATGCCCAAGGCCGAGACCGCGCTCAAGGCGCTCGAGCAGCTGATCGACGGCAACGCCTACCTCGCGGGCGACCGGCTGAGCCTCGCCGACCTGCTGCTGATCCCGATCTATGACTACGTCGTGCAGACCCCCGAGGGCCAGAAACTGCTCGAGGCCACGCCCAATCTCCGGGGCTGGTGGGATCGGGTCCGAACCCGGCCGAGCGTCGCCAGGACCAAGCCGGCGCTGGGCTAGTCTCGCCCCTGCTCGCAAGCCCCGCATCGCTGGCCCGCATCCATGGCATCCAAGCCGCGGCCGGCCTTTCTCGACCGCCCGATCGCGCGCTGCCTGGCGTTTCTGGTCTTCCTCGGCTGCCTGAGTGCGCTCGGCTGGCTGGAGCGGGCGCGGCTGTTCCCGCCGAAGGTCGCGGCCGACGACCCGGTCGCGGTCTGCATCGCCGAGCGCGCAGCGCAGATCGACGACCTGGTCACGAAGGGCCGGATCCAGGCAGGCCAGGTGGAGCTGTTCAAGTCCCGGGCGCGGGAGATGTGCGCGGGCGCCGGCGCGCCGGTCGGCCCGCCCGCGCCCGGCCAGCCGCCGCGGTGAGGCCTTGGCGATGTCGGAAGTGACCATCCGGATGGCGACCGACGCCGACGCCGCGACCATCGTCCGGCAGATCCGGGCGCTCGCCGACTACGAGAACCTGACCGATCAGGTCCGGATCAGCGAGGTCGACGTCCTGCGCGACGGCTTCGGTGAGCACCCCTGCTTCGAATGCCTGCTCGCCGAGGCCGCGGGTGCCGTGATCGGCTTCGCGCTCTTCTACCACACCTATTCGACCTTCGCGGGCCGGCCCGAGCTCTGGGTCGAGGACATCTTCGTCGCCGAAGCGGCGCGCGGTCAGGGGGTCGGCCGTAGGCTCATGGTCCGGCTCGCCGGGATCGCGCTCGAGCGCGGCTCGGTGCATCTGGCGCTCTCGGTGCTGCACTGGAACCCGGCCCGTGATTTCTACCGGCGCCTGGGCTTCAAGCACGTCCAGGACTGGCTGCCCTACCGCCTCGATGGCGACGGGCTCGTCCGGCTCGCCGCCGAGGACGCCTGACCCATCCCCCGCCGGCGCCGATGCGGGATGCTCTGAGCTTCGACGAGGCCGAGTACCAGGCCCGCCTCGCCGCCGTCCGCGCGCGCATGGCGGCGCTGGAGACTCGAGATCTGCCTGATCTCGACGCCCGAGAACATCGTCTACCTCACCGGCCTCGACCACTGGGGCTATTTCGCGCCCCACATCCTCCTGATCCCGGCCGCAGGCGAGCTGGTGCTGACCACCCGCGCCATGGAGAGCGTGACCATCGCGCACCAGGTGCGCAACGCCCGCTTCGAGGGCCATGCCGACCACGAGACCGCGGCCGATGTCATGGTGCGTCTGCTGAGCGGGCGCAGGCAGCGCCGCCGCCGGATCGGCATCGAGACATGGTCCGCCGGCCTGCCGTTCGGCCTCGCCGAGAGCCTGATGCAGCGCTTGCCGGATGTGGACTGGCAGGACGTGACCGGCCTGGTCGACGCCCTGCGGCTGGTCAAGAGCCCGGCCGAGCAGGCCTGCATGCGCGCCGCCGCCCGCGTCTCCGATGCCGCCATGACCGCGGCGATCGAGGCCATCCGGGCTGGCGCCAGCGAGCGCTCGGTCGCGGCCGAATGCCAGCGCGCGATGACCCTGGCCGGCGGCACCTACCCCGGCTTCGGGCCGTTCATCCGACCCACTGCGCGGCTCGGCGAGGAGCACACGACCTGGGGGGATGGCGTCCTGGCCGCGGACGATGCGGTCTTTCTCGAACTTGCCGGCTGCATCCGGCGCTACCACGCGCCCATGGGGCGCCTGGTGTTCCTCGGCGTCACGCCGCCAGGCTCCGAGCGCATGGCCAAGGTCTGCCTCGAAGCGTTCGACGCCGTGCTGGCGGCCCTGCGCCCGGGCGCCCTCGCCCGCGAAATCTACGGTGCCTGGCAGCGGGTGGTCGACGCCGCCGGGCTCGCCCACTACCGCCGCCACCACTGCGGCTATCTGGTCGGGATCGGCTGCCCGCCGAGTTGGACCGGCGGCAACCGGGTGACCGGCCTGCGCCATGACAGCGACCTCGTGATCGAGACCGGCATGACCTTCCACATCCTGTCCTGGCTGATGGGCACCGGCCAGGGCGACTACTTCGTCTCCGACACGGTCCTGCTGGCAGACCACGGCCCGGAGGTCCTGACCACCGCTCCGCGGCAGCCGATGGTGCGCTGAGACGGCTACGCGTTGCTGCCGTTGCCGCCGCGTTCGGCGGCGAGCTTGGCCCGGGCTGCCTCGATCTCCTCGCGCTCGCGCAGGTAGTCGTCGGTCGTGCGCGGCCGCGGGCGCGGCGCCGCTCCGAACGGATTGTCGGTCACCTCGAACTGCACGATCACCCGGCAGTCGTCGCACATCCGGATCCGATCGATCGCCGCGGAATCCATGTACATCCAGTTCTTTGCGCCGAGTTTCTCGATGATTTTCTCAATTGAGGCCCGGGTCCCGAACGGCTTGCCGCAGCGGATGCATTCGAACGGCGCTTCCTGCTTGATCGGGATCGGCTGGCGCGCCTCGTCGATGAAGTTGAGGCGCGGCTCGAGCTTGATCACGTGCTCGGGGCAGGTGTTGGCGCAGAGCCCGCACTGGACGCAGGCGTCTTCGAGAAAACGGAGCTCCGGCCGTTCGGGATTGTCCTGGAGCGCGCCGGTCGGGCAGGCGCCGACGCAGGCAAGGCACAAGGTGCAGCCCGCGGTGTCGACCACGACCCGGCCGAACGGTGCCCCGGCCGGCAGCGGCAGCTGGTCGACCGGCGCCGGCGCCGCCGCGTGCAGTTCCTGCAGCGCCAGGCGCAGCAGCGACCGCTTGCCGCCCATCGGCAGGAAGCTCGCGGCCGGCATCCGGCCCGCCGGTGCCGTCTCGAACAGGCGCAGCTCGACCGCATCCGGATCGTCCTCCAGCACCAGCTCGAGCCGACCCTGGCCGTAACCGAGCCCACCGAGCACGGCATCGGCGTAGGTGAACTGGGCCTCGAGGCCCGCAAGCTCATCCCGCCGCTTGGGCGGCACCAGCACCAGCAGCCGCTCGGCGCCATAGGCGAACGCGGCCAGGAT
The DNA here is from genome assembly GCA_963753685.1 of uncultured Alphaproteobacteria bacterium. Lineage (GTDB taxonomy): Bacteria > Pseudomonadota > Alphaproteobacteria > Geminicoccales > Geminicoccaceae > DATAOG01. The sequence continues at coordinate 296,300 of CAVWDE010000021.1, read as the reverse complement.
CGCATCCAGGCCGAGCTGGGTCACCTCGTTGAGCGCGAATGGGATCACGTTCGCGGGCAGGCCGCGGCCGAAGCGGCTGAGGAGCGAGATCAGCTCGCCGCCATGGGCATCGTCGTGGGCCAGGAGCGCGGGGTGCTCTCCGCCACTCTGCCGGTAGGTCGTCAGGAGCGCGCGCAGCCGCTCGAGGACCGTGCTCGCCGGCGGATAGGCATACGCCGCCGCACCGGTCGGGCAGACGCTGTGGCAGGCGCCGCAGCCGCCGCACAGGTAGGGATCGATCGCGACCACATCGCCCGCCGGCTGGATCGCGGCCGCCGGGCAGACCTCGAGGCAGCGGGTGCAGCCGGTGCGGCGCGAGCGCGAATGGGCGCACAGCTCTGGCTCGAACTGGACGTAGCGGGGCTTCTCGAACTCGCCGACCAGATCGGTGAGATCGAACAGCGCGCGCTGGACCGCCGCGGGGCTGCCGGGGTCCGGCTTGAAATAGCCGTCGCGCTTGGCAGGCGCCGGAAAGAGGGGCGCGCCGCCGCCAAGGTCCAGGATCAGATCGAAACGCGTCGCGACCCCGTCCCTCGCCCGCTCGAAGGCCAGCGCCGCGCGCGACGACACCACCATCTGGGCGAAGCCGTCGAACGTCAGCTCGAAGGCACCGAGATGGCCCGCGGCCTGCGTGACCTGGCCCTGGAAGATCGGCACGTCCATGGTGCGCGGCGGAATCACGTCGGCCGAGGCGGCCAGGATGACCGTGACCGAGAGCCGGGACGCCAGCTGCTTGGCGGCCTCCAGCGCCTGCTCGTCGCGCCCGTAGATCAGACATTCCCCGGCCGACCGCAGGGTCAGGCTGGCGCAGGGCGGGACCTCGATCGCGGCCTCGGCGAGCAGCGCTGCGATCTTCGGCAGGGCTGCAGGCCCCTGCTCCGCCCAGCCGGCACGCTCGCGGATGTTGACGTAGGCGACCGGCGTATCGGGGCCGAACTCGGCTCGTGCCGCCTCGAACCGCGGGACCTCCTGGGTGCACCCGACCAGCAGCGCCTCACCGGCCGCGACCGCCTCCTGGAAGCGACCGAGCTGGGCCCGGCAGAGCTGGGTGTGCACCTCGGGCGCCTCGCCCTTGGCCGCGCAGGCACGGGCCAGCGCCTTGCCGTCGAGCGCCATGCTGACCTCGCAGTTGCAGACCAGCAGCCGTTTGCCTTTGAGTTCCATGCGTTTGCTCGTACAGTCCTCGATCTCGGTCTTAAGGCATTGTCGCAGCCGAACCCCCGGCCTTGCAAGGGCGACACGGTTGCGGCGGCTTAACCGGAGGGAGGCAGAGCCATGGCACGCGACCACGATCCCGGCTGTCTGGTGCAGACGGCGTGGCTCGAGGCGCACCTCGACGACGCGGATCTGCGGATTTTCGAGTGCACGACCCACCTCCGGCCGGCGGCGCCCGGCGAGGCCGTGCCCTACCATCCGGAGGCCGGGCGCGCGGACTACGAAACCGGCCACATCCCGGGGGCCGGCTTCCTCGACCTCCCGGGCGAGCTGTCGCGACGCGACGCCGCGGTCAACTTCATGATGCTGCCGCCGGCCGAGTTCGCCAAGGTCATGTCCCGCCACGGCATCGGCGACGGGCACCCGCGTCGTGCTCTACAGCCGCGGGCCGGTGATGTGGGCGACCCGCGTCTGGTGGATGCTGCACCTCATGGGTTTCGACGATGCGGCGGTGCTCGATGGCGGCTTCGACAAGTGGCTGGCCGAAGGCCGTCCGGTCACGACCGAGCCCGGCAGCTATCCGCCCGCAACTTTTACGGCTCGCCCCCGCCCGGGGCTGATTGTCGATAAGGATGTCGTGCGCGCCGCGATCGACCAGCCCGGCGTCTGCCTGATCAACACGCTGAGCGAGGCGGACTTCAAGGGCGAGGAGCCGTCCCGCTACGGCCGCCCGGGGCGCATCCCGCGCAGCGTCAACCTGCCCTGGCCCGCGCTGACCGACCCCGAGTCGAGCCGATTCATCGCGCTCGACGAGGCCGAACGCCGGATCGAGGCGCTTGGGGCACCGCAGGCCGGGCGGATCGTCTGCTATTGCGGCGGCGGCATCTCGGCGACCATGGGCCTCTTCCTCCTGCACCGCCTGGGCTACGCCAATTTGGCCCTGTACGACGCCTCGATGGCCGAATGGGCGCGCGACCCGACCTTGCCGATCGAGCGGGGCTAGCCTTTTCCGGTGACTGCCGTAGATTCGGGTGATCATGGAACGCAGTGTCTGCATGCCACTCGGCGTCGTGATCGAGCGGCGCCGGAGCACCAGCCCCTGGCAGGACTGGGTGTGGCGCCCGGTCTCGGTGCTGCCCGGTGCGCCGCCGGTCGGGGTTGAATGGCGCGAACTGCTGCGGGGCGCGAGCTGGACCCACTTCCACGCCGCCAACCTGCCGCTCGCGCTGCACCGCACCGAGACCGATGCCTATCTCCTGAACCTCGCGCAGCAACCGCCGCGCGTCTACGTCGTGCTGCGGCCGGCGCCCGAGCCGGGGCCAAACCCCTTTCAGCCCTTGCTGATCACGGCGTCGCCCGTGGAGGCGGAGAGCTATCAGTCGAGCGGCGACGAGATCGTCGAGGGCGTGCCGATGCCCGAATCGGTGATCGCCTGGCTCGAGGCGTTCGTCGCCCGCCACCACGTCGAGCGGCCGTTCGTCAAGCGCAAGCGCAAAAAGGGTGCGACCGTGGTCGCGGCCGGCGCGGGGTTTGATGATCCCGCCCCAGGCGAGAGGCCGGCCAGCGACCATGGCTGACGACGAGGGCTTCGTCCGGCGCTGGTCGCGGCGCAAGAACGCGGCTCGTGTACAGGCCGAACAATCCGACCCGGCACCCGCGACCGCCTCACCCCCAAGTCCTACGCAGGTGGTGTCGCCGACATCTCCAGCTGCCCCAGGGCCGGACCTTCCCGACGCAGCGGTCGATCCGGCGTCCTTGCCCGATATCGAGAGCCTGACCTACGGGTCCGACTTCACGGTCTTCCTCCGGGCGGGCGTTCCGGCCGAGCTCCGCAAGCTCGCTCTTCAACGGCTCTGGCGCAGCGATCCGGTGCTTGCCAACCTCGACGGCCTGGTCGAGTACGGCGAGGACTACAGCCACATTGGCATCACGCCGCAGATCGTGCGCACCGCCTATCAGGTCGGTCGCGGCATGCTCGATCGGCTCGAGGCGGCGGCCGCGCAGTCGCCCGCCGAGCCCCCATCGGTCGAACCATTGTCGGTCCAGCCATCGGATCGAGACGGCGATGATGCGGCATTCGCCGAACTTCCGGCGATCGAAGGCAGCGACGCCAAGGACGCAGAAGGCAGGCGGAGTTGCCGATGAGTCCGCGGCGCCGCAACCAGCGCCGAAGCGGCCCTAAGGCAACTGCAGAATTGTATGATTTTTTCGACAGCAGATGAAATAGAGAAAAAACGCATCAAATCGTAAGTCATTGCATTCGGCGCGCGAGTGCTTGCGCCACGCCAAGCGGCGGAGTAGTTTCGAATTACAACAAGCCTAAGCTGCAGTGTTGGCAAAAGAGGCAGTCGGGAGCGTGCAGGCTGGCCAAGCACCTGCGCCAGCCCGTGTGGGCGTGGCGGCGATAGTAGACCCGGAGGACGAGCTCCGGGCGCGGGTCTATCGGTTGCTCGCGCGCCTGCTCGCGGCGCCAGCCGATCAGACCCTGCTGGACGTCGCGGCCGAACTGAAGGGTGACGAGCACGCCGCTCGGTCAGGGCATCAGGGCGCTCGCCGTCCAAGCGGCGCGGGCGACCCCGGCCAGGGTGGCGGACGAGTATTTCGAGCTGTTCATCGGCGTCGGCCGCGGCGAGCTGGTCCCCTACGCCTCCTACTATCTGACCGGCTTCCTGAACGAGAAGCCGCTCGCGCGGTTGCGCGGCCAGATGGCCGAGCTCGGTATCGTGCGCGCCGCCGGGGTGACGGAGCCCGAGGACCACATTGCGGCGCTGTGCGAGATGATGGCTGGCCTGATCGACGGCAGCTTCGGGGCCCCGGCCGGGCTCGATGTGCAGCGACGTTTCTTCGAGCGCCACATGGCGGCTTGGGCGGCGCAGTTCTTCACCGATCTCGAGAGCGCGCGCGCGGCCGTCCTGTACGCGCCGGTCGGTGCGACCGGCCGCGCCTTCATGGCAATCGAGACGACCGCCTTCGCGATGGCCGAGTGAGATCGGGCGGGCCGGCGGCCGACCGGCCGCGGATGACGACAGCCTGTAGCCGACCCGGCCGCAGGTGACGGAAAGGCAGCGAGAGGTCAAACCATGTCGAGCGATCACGACGACGCCAAGGCGAGCGGACGCCGCCAGTTTCTCAAGCTCGCAAGCTTAGGTGCCGTGGCCGGTGCGGTGGCCGCGGTCGCCAGCGATGGCCGCAGCGAGGCCAAGGCCGCCGAGCCCGAAGCGCAGGCTCAGGGCTATCGCGAGACCGCGCACGTCAGGAAGGTCTACGAGCTCGCCCGCTTCTGAGCGGTCGGCCGCGACCCGTCCTTAGGCGCCCAGGGAGAGCCATCATGCTGCACAAGAAGACGAGCCGAGCCACCACCGGCGCGCGCCTCTCGACCCCTCTCGCCGCGCTCACCGGCAGCGTGCTCGACCGCCGGACCTTCCTCAGCCGGTCCGGCCTCGCCGCGAGCGGCGTCGCGGCCGCCTCGTTCGCGGGCGGCGGCATGGTCACCCGCGCCGCGGCGCAGACCCCGGCCACGGCCACGGCGGTCCAGCAGGTCAAGACCGTCTGCACCCACTGCTCGGTCGGCTGCACGGTGATCGCCGAGGTCGAGAACGGCGTCTGGACCCGTCAGGAGCCGGGCTTCGACAGCCCGTTCAATCTCGGCGGCCACTGCGCCAAGGGCGCTTCGGTGCGCGACCACGGCCATGGCGAGCGGCGCCTCAAGTACCCGATGAAGCTGGTCGACGGCAAATACCAGAAGATTCCCTGGGATCAGGCGATCAACGAGATCGGCGACAAGCTGCTCGAGATCCGCAAGGCCAACGGGCCCGATGCGGTCTACTGGATCGGCGGCTCCAAGCACAGCAACGAGGGCGCCTATCTGTATCGCAAGTTCGCGGCCTTCTGGGGTACGAACAATTGCGACAACCAGGCGCGCATCTGTCATTCGACCACGGTCGCAGGGGTCGCGAACACCTGGGGCTATGGCGCGATGACCAACTCCTACAATGACATCCACAAGTCACGGGCGATGCTGTTCATCGGCTCCAACGCCGCCGAGGCGCATCCGGTGGCGATGATCCACATCCTGCGCGCCAAGGAGCAGAACAATGCGCCGCTGATCGTCTGCGACCCGCGGTTCACGCGGACGGCGGCGCACGCCGACGAGTACGTGCGCTTCCGCTCCGGCACCGACGTCCCGCTGGTCTGGGGCATCCTCTGGCACATCTTCGAGAACGGCTGGGAGGACAAGGAGTACATCCGCCAGCGGGTCTGGGGCATGGACCAGATCCGCGACGAGGTGAAGAAGTGGACGCCCGCGGAGGTCGAGCGAGTCACGGGCGTACCGGGCTCCCAGGTCAAGCGGGTGGCCATGATCATGGCCAACAACCGCCCCGGCACGCTGGTCTGGTGCATGGGCGGGACCCAGCACACGAGCGGCAACAACAACACCCGCGCCTACTGCGTCCTGCAGCTGGCGCTCGGCAACGTCGGCGTTTCGGGCGGCGGCACCAACATCTTCCGCGGCCACGACAACGTCCAGGGGGCGACCGACCTCGGCTGCCTGCCGGACGACCTGCCGGGCTACTATGGCCTGACCGAAGGCGCCTGGAAGCACTGGGCGCGGGTCTGGGAGGTCGACTACGACTACTTCGCCGGCCGGTTTGCGTCCAAGGACCTCATGGAGGCCAAGGGCATTCCCGAATCGCGCTGGTTCGACGGCGTGCTCGAGGCCAAGGAAAACCTCGACCAACCGACCGCCGTCCACGCGCTCGTTTACATGGGCCACGCGCCCAACTCGCAGACCCGCCAGCCGGACGTCAAGAAGGCGATGGAGGCGCTCGACCTCTTGGTCGTGATCGATCCCTACCCGACCGTCTCGGCCGTGCTCCACGACCGCAAGGACAACACCTACCTCCTGCCGGCCTCGACGCAGTTCGAGACCTACGGCTCGGTGACCGCATCGAACCGCTCGGTGCAGTGGCGCGAGAAGGTCATCGATCCCCTGTTCGAGTCCAAGCCCGACCAAGTCATTCTCTATCTGCTCGCCAAGAAGCTCGGGTTCGCCGACCAGATGTTCAAGAACATCAAAGTCAACGGCGAAGAGCCGCTGGTCGAGGACATCACCCGCGAGTTCAACCGCGGCACCTGGACGATCGGTTACACCGGCATTTCGCCCGAGCGGCTGCGCCTGCACATGGCCAACCAGCAGACCTTCGACAAGACGACGCTGCAGGCGGTGGGCGGCCCGTGCGATGGCGACTACTATGGCCTGCCCTGGCCCTGCTGGGGCACGCCCGAGATGAAGCACCCGGGCACGCCGGTTCTGTACGACACCTCGAAGTCGGTCGCCGAGGGCGGGATGGGCTTCCGCGCCCGCTTCGGAGTCGAGCGCGCGGGCCAGAACCTGCTCGCCGAGGGCAGCTTCCCGCAGGGCTCGGAGATCGAGGACGGATATCCCGAGTTCACGATGGCGATGCTTCAGAAGCTCGGCTGGGATGGCGATCTGTCCGCCGACGAGAAGGCCGTGATCGAGAAGGTCGGCGGCGCCAACGTCGCCGCGGTCAACTGGAAGACCGACCTCTCCGGCGGCATCCAGCGGGTCGCGATCAAGCACGGCTGCACCCCCTACGGCAACGCCAAGGCGCGCTCCGTGGTCTGGACCTTCCCCGACCCGGTGCCGATCCACCGCGAGCCGCTCTACACCCCGCGCCGCGACCTGGTGGCCGACTACCCGACCTACCAGGACACCAAGTCCTGGCGCGTGCCGACACTCTACGCCTCGATCCAGCAGAAGGATTTCGCCAAGGACTTCCCGATCATCCTGACCTCGGGCCGGCTGGTGGAATACGAGGGCGGCGGCGACGAGACCCGCTCCAACCCGTGGCTCGCCGAGCTGCAGCAGGACATGTTCGTCGAGATCAACCCGTTCGATGCCAACAACGTCGGCATCCGCGACCGCCAGATGGTCTGGGTGCACGGCCCCGAGGGCGGCAAGGTCAAGGTCATGGCCATGCTGACCGACCGGGTCGGCAGGGGCGTTGCCTTCATGCCGTTCCACTTCGGCGGCTGGTACGAGGGCCAGGACCTGCGCAGCAAATACCCGCAGGGCGCCGATCCCTACGTGCTCGGCGAATCCACCAACACCGCCCAGACCTACGGCTACGACTCGGTGACGCAGATGCAGGAGACCAAGACCACGCTTTGCCGCATCGAAGCGGCGTAAGGGAGCGCGAACCATGGCCCGGATGAAGTTCCTCTGCGATGCCGAGCGCTGCATCGAGTGCAACGCCTGCGTCACCGCGTGCAAGAACGAGAACCACGTGCCCTGGGGCATCAACCGCCGCCGCGTCGTCACGATCAGCGACGGCGTGCCCGGCGAGCGCTCGATCTCGGTCGCCTGCATGCACTGCTCGGACGCCCCCTGCATCGCGGTCTGCCCGGTCGACTGCATCTACCAGACCGAGCAGGGCGTGGTCCTGCACTCCAAGGACCTCTGCATCGGCTGCGGCTACTGCTTCTACGCCTGCCCCTTCGGCGCCCCGCAGTATCCCCAGTCCGGCAATTTCGGCTCGCGCGGCAAGATGGACAAATGCACCTTCTGCGGCGGCGGCCCGGAGGCCGACAACAGCGAGGCCGAGTTCCTGAAATACGGCCGCAACCGCCTGGCCGAAGGCAAGCTCCCCTTGTGCGCCGAGATGTGCGCGACCAAGGCGCTGCTCGCGGGGGATGGCGATGTGGTCTCCAACATCTACCGCGAGCGCGTGGTTGCCCGCGGCTTCGGCTCCGGCGCCTGGGGCTGGGGCACCGCCTACCAGCTCAAAGGCGGGGCGTGAGGTAGGCAGCGCCTGCAGGCCGAACTTTGCGAGGGGCGGCTCCGGCCGCCCCTTTTGCTTGTTCAGACGCGCTACCGCCACGACATGATGGTGCAGCCGACGCTGAGGGAGGTTGCTCGTGGCCACTCGGGTTCAAGCTCCGGTTCGAACGGACCCTGACTATGACCGAGACATCTACGCCTGGTCGAAGGCGCAGGGCGACCTGCTGCGCGCCCGCCGGTTCGACGAGGTCGACCTCGAGCATCTGATCGAGGAGATCGAGGACGTGCGCGGCGCGCTTGGCAGATCGGTCCGCAATCGCACGGTCACGATCATCGAGCACCTGCTCAAGCTCGAGCACGCCCCGGAGGCCGATCCGCGCGCCGGCTGGCGGCGGACGGTCCGCACGCAGCGGATCAAGCTTCGGCGCGCCCTGACCCCGACGCTCCGCCGCGAGCTCGAAGCCGAGCTTGCCGACCTCTACGCTGACGCCCGCGAGCTCGCGGCCGGCGCGCTTGCCGACCACGGCGAGAGCCAAGCCGCTCTGGAACTTCCCGCCACCTGCCCTTACGACCTCGACCGGATCACCGGAACCTGGCTGCCGCAGTAGTCAGGCGGGAAACAGCCATCACCCGCCACGAACCGGCCCGATCGCGGCCAGCTTGTGACCCAAGGTCGCCCGCTGCTGCGCGAGGTCGTATTCGTCCTGCAAGCGCAGCAGAAGGCCCGCGGTCGCTACGCCAAGGCGGCTCGAAGCGCAGGGCCATCGCGGCCGTCACAGCCCGGCGCCCGGCGAGGATGTCGTGCACCATCTGGCGGGAAACCCCGATGCGCCGTACCGTCTCGGCGACTGTGAGGTGAAGCGCCTCCGAGAGGGCTTCCCGCAGCACCTCGCCGGGGTGAACGGGCTGGAAGCCCGGCGCGGCAGCGGCCAGGATCTCAGTGGTATTGCTCGAGGTCGAACTCGGTGGACATGATCGTCCTGCCCCCATTCGAACGGTCGGCTCGGCCATGGCAGGGTCCGGTGGCGAGGCGGCTCAGTCTACCTGGACGGCCACGGCGGCTCGAGGCGACCCTTTGCGTCCGCAACCGACGCTGACGCCTCGCCGGCGGGGGCCGATGGTCGCTCCGTTCGATGTGCCGACGTGAGGGTCTGTCAGAGCGCGAAGTAACCGCTTGCCCCCATCTCAGCCGGCATGGTGATCGATGGAGATCCTCGTCCGGCCTGGAGGCTAGGGAAACTGCCGCGTTCGCAAGGATCAGCGAGATCAGGATCAGCTGGATTGATGCTGCCGACGGAGTCCCCACATCCAGCATGCTTTGGTGATATACTTGGCGCGGCCTCTCCGACTGGCAGATGGATTGTCGGACGGCGATGGATATTTGCGGATCTACTTGAGATTGGCTGAGATCTGGTCTTCGGCGTGATGACGGTCGATCGGAGGATGCCTGGTCCCGGCGGAGCGAGCTGCCGCCACAGCCTGAAACGACAGCCCAAGTCCTCGATAGCGTGCCCGTCAATCGCCAATTGGGTGTCTTTGCTCAAAGACATCTCGGTCGCCAAAGCTCAGGCGCGACACAAAGCGATCACGGGCGATCCATCACCTCAAGCCAATCCTGATCACTGCCGAGGGCACAGGCGGGAACTTAATGTGTGACCTCGACGCGACGAATCTGTCGCACTCGAGAGCTTCATCACCAAGAATAGCCGCGGACTCCATCGGCTCCATGGATCGCTATGGAACCTCGGTCAACCTCTATCCTATTGCCATATCCGGATAAATCGCCGATCAGCTGATGCAGATGGAGGCGACAGTGGTGGTCAGATGTGTGCCCTCCGGGTCACGGATCGAAGCCGGCGGGGTCGAGCCGGCCGCCTTGGCAGCCGGCGGGCGCCGGTGGGGCGGCGGCAAGCAGGTCGGCGAGGCGGGTAGGCGGGGTGATCGATCCGCGCAGGTGGAGGCGGAACTCGGTGATCAGGCCGTGGTCGCAGCCCAGCTCGAGGCGTTGGCCGGCGCCGGCGCCGAAGGCCTGGTCGAAGGCGGCGCGAAGGTCGGCGGCGGCGAGCTCCGCGCCGATGTGGGCCGCGAGCAGCGCCTGCACCGGGCCGCTGTCGAGCTCGTCCATCAGCGCGAGTGCCGCGGCGAAGTAAGCCTCCGGCCGGGCGTGCGAGCAGGTGCCGTGGCGCAGCCATTCGTGGCGCTCCAGGCTGGACTGGGTCCCGGGCATGACCCGCTCGAGCCTGGCCCGCGTCTCGGCGCTCAGCTGGACCGGCGGCAGATCGCGCCAATGGCCGTTCTTGTCCGCCGTGCGCAGGCCCGGGCTGACGCCGCACCAGGCCTTGCTCTCCGGCTGCGGCCACAGCCCGTGCAGGGCGAGGTGGGTGGCATCGAAGCGCTCCGCGGTCTCGGAGCGGCATTCGGGCGTCCGGCGATGGGTCTCGCAGAAGGCCGGCTGCCAGCTCGCGGCCAGCACGTAATCGGCGGCGGCGGGCTTCTGAGCGGGCGACCCCTCGCAGGTCTCGACCCGGTGCCCGCAGCCCACCTCGACCCAGCGATCGGGGGGCTCGGCTTGCGGGATCCGGATCTGGAGATGGCTCGGCGCTTGTGCCTGGTTGGCGCCGAGCAGCGGGTAGGTCCGGCCGATTTCGGTCGCGACGTTGCCGGGATTGCTCTCGCCCCGGATCGAGGGCGGGGCGGGACAGACCGCATCGGCCTCGAAGCAGCCCGAGATCGGCTCGAAGGCCAAAGCCTCGGCCGTCGGCGCGGCCAGGAACCAGAGCGCGATCGCGATCCGCCAGCCGGCACGTCTCATCGAGGGGCCCCTTCTTTTGCGCACGCGATCGGGCCGCGGCGCTGCGCGCAGCTATGCCTCGGATCGCGGGGGCGCGTCCAGGGCGGCGCTCGGGCGATGGCCCCGGACGCGGTTCCCTTTACTCTGTTGCCGCAGAAGCTTAGGCTTGGGCGCAACAATGCTCGCGCAAAGGGGCGAGCCGTCTCTGGGTGGCGGGTTGATGGTGGCAGGCAGAGCGCGTTTCATGCTGGGGCTGGCGGCTGCCGTCCTGGTCGTGCTGGCGGTTCAGGGCTGCCGCAAGGACGAGCAGGACCGGCCGCTCTTGCCGCACAAGGGCAGCTACGAGGGCCCCAAAGAGCCGCCGCTCACCGAGCAGCAGGTCGAGGCGCTGCGCCTGCGCGCCGAGGACCAGAAGTTCTGATCAGGAGGCTTGTGCCTATGGCGATCCGGATGACGACTTGGCTAGTGAGGGGGTTGGCGAGCGGGCGTCCGCTGCTGGCAGCCCTCGGGCTCGCGGCCGTGATCCTGATCGGCAGCGCGGGCGGCGGCCAGCAACCGGCCTTTGCCCAGGAGCAGGGCCGGGTCCCGGGCAATGCGCTCGGCAATCAGAGCGATCCGGAGATGTGGCGCGCGATCCGCCAGGGCGACCGGGGCACGGTCTCGATCCCGAACCGCCAGGCGGGCGTCATGATCCAGTCCGAGGGCGAGAACTGGCGCGCGTTCCGCAACGGTCCGCTCTCGACCTACGGCGCCTGGGGCCTGCTCGGCATCATCGGGCTCTTGGCCCTGTTCTTCGTGCTGCGCGGCCGGATCCGGATCGAGGAGGGGAAGAGCGGCCAGACCATCACCCGCTTCAACTTCCTCGAGCGCTTCACCCACTGGCTGACCGCCAGCTGCTTCGTGATCCTGGCGCTGACCGGCCTCAACATGCTCTACGGCCGCTATCTGCTGCGGCCCTGGATCGGGCCGGATGCGTTCTCCACGCTGACCCGCGGCGGCAAGTACGCGCACGATTTCCTGGCCTTCGGCTTCATGCTCGGCCTGGTCCTGATGTTCGTGCTCTGGATCGCCCAGAACCTTCCCAACCGCTACGATGTCATCTGGCTGGCCAAGGGCGGCGGCATGTTCAAGAAGGGCGTGCACCCGCCGGCCAAGAAGTTCAACGCCGGCCAGAAGATCATCTTCTGGCTGGTGATGCTGGCCGGCATCTCGGTCAGCCTGTCGGGCATCATGCTGCTGTGGCCGTTCAAGCTGCACATGTTCGGCCCGACCTTCGCGACGCTGAACCACCTGTTCAACCTGAACCTGCCGACGGCGCTGGCGCCCCTGCAGGAGATGCAGCTGGCCCAGCTCTGGCACGCCATGATCGGCCTGTTCCTGACCATCGTGATCATCGCCCACATCTATATCGGCACGATCGGCATGGAGGGCGCGTTCGATGCCATGGGCTCGGGCGAGGTCGATCGCAACTGGGCGCGCGAGCACCACGACCTCTGGGTCCGCGACCTGGAGAAACGTGGCCGGCTCGCGGGCGGCGACGACTAGGCGGCGGCCTCCCCGATGGCAGCTGCGATTGCGCCGCGTGCAGCGCTCCTGATCGGGCTCGCGGCCATCGTGCTGCCGACCGGCGCCGCGTGGCCGGCGGGCGAGCCGCCGAACGAGAGCCCGACCGAGGCCGCCCCGGGATCGCAGGCGGCGGCGCCCGAAGCCGCGGCCGCGTTGCTGCCGGAAGACCGCATCGCCAAGCAGATCGCCGAGAAGCTGGGCGTCCAGGTGCTCAAGGTGACGGCGACCGATGCCAAGGACCCGCCGACCTACGCGGTCCGGGTCATGAATCCGCCCGGCAATGACAATTCCGCCTTCGTGGTGAGCACGCTCCTGGTCGACGCAGCCACCGGCGCCATCCTCGGGCAGGCGCACCCGGTGCCGAGCGCCGCCCGGCCCGACGCGATGCCGCTCTCGCGCACGCCGGAAGATGCCGACGGCGGCCGCGACCTGCGCCGCCGCACCTTCCGCTGAGTGTTCGCGAGCGGAGCTCGAAGCCCCTTGCGACCGGTCGCCATCTGGCTCCTCGGGCTGCTCCTCGCGGCGCTCGGCGCCACGCTGGCCGGCGCCGCCGAGGTGACCCTCAACGAGCACGGCGGGCCGGTCAAAGGCATCGCGGTCACCGCCGACGGCCAGCGCGCGCTGACCGCGAGCTTCGACTACAGCCTGATCCTCTGGGACCTGCCCCGCCAGAAAGTGATCCGGCAGCTCTACGGCCACGAGGCGGCGGTCAACGCCGCGGCCTTCCTGCCCGGCGACCAGGCCGCGGTCTCGGCCAGCGACGACGGTACGGTGGCCTTGTGGGACCTCGCGACCGGCCGCCTCACGGCCAGGCTCACCGGCCATCAGGGCAAGGTCACCGCGATCGCGGTCAGCCCCGATGGCCGCCTCGCCGCCTCGGCCGGCTGGGACAAGACGGTCCGGCTCTGGGACCTGGGGCAGCGGACCGAGCTGCGGGCATTGCAGACCGAGGACAATGTCAACGCCGTCCGCTTCACGCCCGACGGCGCCCGCCTGCTGGCCGGCCTGTCCGACGGCAGCCTGCAGACCTGGCGGGTCGCCGATGGGACCCAGCTTGCCGACCTCAAGGCGCACGACTTCGGGGTCACGGCCCTCGACCTCGGGCCGGACGGCCGGGTCGCGGTGACCGGCTCGATCGACGAGACGGTCCAGCTCTGGGACCTCGCGAGCGGCGAGCGCGCCGAGACGCTCTACGGCCATGAGGGCCCGGTCCTTGCCGTGGCGCTGTCGGCCGATGGCGAGCTGGTCGCCTCCGGCGGGCTCGACGGCACGGTCCGGCTCTGGCGCCGCGGCGACGGCGACCGGCTCGGCGTCTTCCGCCGCCACAAGGGCCCGGTCTGGGCGGTGGCCTTCACCCCCGACGGCAAGACCCTGCTCTCGGGCGGCGCGGATGGGCTGGTCCTGAGCTACGATCTGACCCGCGAGCACGCCCCCGATGCCGTGCCCGAGAGCCCGCTGCAGGTCACGGCCGACGCGGCAGAGGGCGAGCGCAGCCGCGGCGGCCAGCTGTTCCGCAAATGCGTCGCCTGCCACACCGTCACCGCCGACGGCGGCCACAAGGCGGGGCCGAGCCTGCACGGCCTGTTCGGGCGGACCGCCGGCAGCCGCCCCGACTATCCCTATTCGGCGGCGCTGCGCGCGAGCCACATGGTCTGGACCGAAGCCACGGTCGCCAAGCTGTTCGAGGTCGGGCCGCAGGCGCTGCTGCCGGGCTCCAAGATGCCGCTCCAGCGGATGCCGGATGCCGCCGATCGGGCCGAGCTGATCGCCTATCTGAAGCGGGTCACGGCGCCCAGGGCCGGTGAGTGAGGCCGGGAATGACGCTTCGATCCGAGACGCCGCATCACAGAAAAGCAGGGAGATCTGGACATGAAGGCCTTCGTCTCGGCGGTGATCGCCGCGCTCGCGATCGCCCTCATCGCCGCCTGGGGCCTGGACCAGGTGGACCTCAGCTCGGCCAGGGTCTACCAGTCCGACGAGGGCAACGTCCGGCTCTGAGCGTGCCGGATGGGCGCGCGTCGAGACGCGTCGTTCGCGGAGGCTGAGCGCGGACAGGTCCGCCTTGCGCGCAGGATTTGCGCACTCGCGTGACCCGTGCCGGCGCGCGCAGCAAGAGCGGAGCGGACCGCATGAGAGCGACGGTGGAGGCGACCATGCGCGGCCTGATGATGGACCAGCCGCTCCGGATCTCGTCGATCCTCGACTACGCGGCCGACTATCACGGCGAGACCGAGATGGTCTCCTGCACCGCCGACCAGGCGGCGCTCCGGACCACCTACGCCGGGCTGCGCGGCCGGGTCAGGCAGCTGGCGAATGCGCTGCAGTCGGGGCTCCGGGTCGGCCTCGGCGACCGGATCGCGACGCTCGCCTGGAACGACCACCGGCACTTCGAGCTCTACTACGGCATCGCGGGCATCGGGGCGGTCTGCCACACGATCAACCCCCGCCTGTTCCCGGACCAGATCGCCTACATCATCAATCACGCCGAGGACCGCTATCTGTTCACCGACCCGATGTTCCTGCCGCTGGTCGAGCGCCTGGCGCCGCAGCTGAGGACGCTCGAGGGCGTCTTCGTCCTGACCGACGATGCCCACCTGCCGGCGAATGGCCTCGCGGGGACCGGCCTCGAGGTCCGGAGCTACGAGCGGCTGATCGCGGCCGAGCCCGCCGAGTACGAGTGGCCGGTGTTCGATGAGACCACGGCGTCGGGCCTCTGCTACACCTCGGGCACGACCGGCCATCCCAAGGGCGCGCTCTACCACCACCGCTCGACCGTGCTGCATGCCCTGGCGGTCGCACTGCCCGACGCGATCGGGCTCGGCGCCAGGGACACGGTGCTGCCGGTCGTGCCGATGTTCCATGTCAACGCCTGGGGCCTGCCCTACGTCTGCCCGCTGGTCGGCGCGCGGGTGGTGATGCCGGGGCCACGGCTGGATGGCGCCAGCCTGTACGAGCAGTTCGAGCGCGAGCGGGTCACGTTCTCGGCCGGCGTGCCGACCATCTGGTTCGGTCTGCTCAACTACCTGAAGGAGACCGGCAAGCGGTTGTCATCGCTCGAGCGGGTGGTGATCGGCGGCGCGGCGGCACCGCTCTCGATGATCGAGGCCTTCGAGCTGGAGCACGGGATCGAGGTGCTGCACGGCTGGGGCATGACCGAGATGAGCCCGGTCGGCTCGATCGGCTCGCTCAATGCCGGCGCGCGCCCGGCTGCCGGTCGAGGAGCGCCACCGGATCAAGCTGAAGCAGGGACACGCAGTCTGGGGCGTCGAGTTCAAGATCGTCGACGACCAGGGCAAGCCCCTGCCCCACGACGGCCGTTCGGCGGGCGTCCTGTTCGTCCGCGGCCCGTGGATCGCGTCGGCCTATTTTCGCGACCCGGAGGCGTCCCGGGAGGCGTTCGATGCCGAGGGCTGGTTCTCGACCGGCGACGTCGCGACCATCGATCCCACCGGCACCATGCAGATCACCGACCGGGCCAAGGACATGATCAGCTCGGGCGGCGAATGGATCAGCTCGATCGCGCTCGAGAACGCCGCGGTCGGCCATCCGGAGCTGCGCGAGGCGGCGGTGATCGCGGTCGCGCATCCCAAGTGGGGCGAGCGGCCGCTGCTGATCGCGGTGCGCCATCCGGGCGCCAAGGTCGAGCGCGCCGGGATCATCGATTTCCTGCGTCCCAAGGTCGCCAGATGGTGGCTGCCGGACGACGTGGTGTTCGTCGACGAGCTGCCGCACACCGCGACCGGCAAGATCCAGAAGTCGGTGCTGCGCGAGCGCTTCCGGGGCTACCAGTTGCCGACCGCCTGACCGGCGGCGCGGGCTTCACTCCTTCTGGCCCTTGGACTTGCCCCCGGCGCTGGCGGTGGTGCCCGCCCCCGCCGACGTCATGCCCTTCATCAACGGCCCCCAGAACCGCTCCTGAAGCTGGGTCAGTCCCTCGATGCCGCCGGGCAGCCAGAGTTTCATCAGCGCCTCGGGATCCATCGCGTCGAGGGACTTGGCCAGGCGTTCCTGCATCTTGGCGATCAGGGCGTCCTGCATCGGCTCGACATGCGGCAGCCCGAGGAACGCCCTGACCTCCTGGGGCGTGCAGTCGATGTCGATGGTGATCTTCATAGGCCTCGCTCCCCACCCGGCCGCGATCACGGCCCGGACTTCTCCTTCAGGACGTGACCGGTCCGGTCGACCACCTGGACGCTGAGCGGATGGCCGGCGCCGGCCGCGGCCAGCCAGCGGTCGAACAGGGTGTTCATGAAGCTCTGCTGGCCGTCCGCCGGCACGGTCGTCCAGGCATCGGTCGCGGTGACCTGGACCACGCCTTCGCCGGCCGGCTGGACGCCGGTGAACAGATCGACGCCCGCGGCCGCCAGCGCGCGATTGTTGAGGTAGGTCACGCTGTCGCGGAAGCGCGTGAGCGCGTCGGCGCCGCCGGTGGGCTCGACCGCGGCCACCTGCGAGCCGCCCGGCTTGAGCTCGGGCGCCTGGCCGCCGTTGGCAGCGCTCGGCTGCTGGGGCGGCGGCGCTACCGCCGGTGCCGGGCTGGTCGCGGGCCCGGGGCTCGTCGTCGCGACCGCCGGCGCGGGCGGGGGTAGCGGCGCGGCGGTGGCAGCCGCTGCCGGGGCGGCGCTACCGGCGACCGTCACCAGGGAGGCGTGGATCCACCCCGTGGCGTCCCGGTCCGGCAACCGGACCTGCACCCAGTTGCCCTCGCGCCCCAGCTCGACCGCCGGATCGTTACGATAGACCTGGAGGAGGACCTTGGCGTTGGGCTCGGGTCGGAGCCGGACGTTGACGCCGTTGCCGGTCACCACCAGGGAGTCGCCCTGGGCGGCCACGGCGGCACCGCTCAGTAGGACCACGAGGCTGCCGGCTAGACTGGCGAACCGCATCATTGCCTCCGTCGGTGCCCGTTGCCGTTTCGCTGTGCCGGGCATGGCGCCGCGCGGTGACCGGCGCCGGCCTGGCCTGCGGCAGGAGCCTGACGCCGCGGCCTCAAGATGCGCGACGCCTCCGCGTCCGTCCGCCCGGCAGCGACCCTCCGCCTAAGTTTTGCCCGCGCCTGCCGCGCAGTTCCATGGCATACTACCCCAAAGCGCGGCTGCACCCAAGAAGTTGCACGCAAGAAGTTGCATCCCAGAGGTTGCACCCCAGAAGATGCCAACGCCCTTGGCGACCCTGTCCGCCGCGCCGGCCCGGGCGCTGGCCGCGCCCGATCCCGGGGCGGCGCCGGCACCCGTCCTGGCGATTTTGGATCTGGCGCAGCGGTTCGGCACGCGCACGGTGCTGCGGGTCGCCGCCTGGTCGGTCGTGGCCGGCCGCCACAGCCTGGTGCTTGGGCCCTCGGGCTGCGGCAAGAGCACGCTGTTGCACCTGATCGCGGGCCTGCTGCGCCCGACCCGGGGGCGGATCCGGGTCGCCGGCCAGGATCTCGCGGCGCTGCGGCCGGCCGAGCTCGACCGCTTGCGCGGCCAGAAGATCGGGATCGTGTTGCAGAACCTGCACCTGATCGCGGCGATCACGGTCCGGGACAATCTGCGCCTTGCGCGCTCGCTCGCCGGTCTGGAGGGTGACGAGGCGCGGATCGGGCAGCTTCTCGCAGAGCTCCATCTGACCGGGCTGGCCGGAGCGCGACCCGCCGAGCTCAGCCAGGGCGAGGCGCAGCGGGTCGCGATCGCGCGCGCCGTGATCAACCGGCCGGCGCTGATCCTGGCCGACGAGCCGACCTCGGCGCTCGACGACGCCAACTGCGCCGCCGTGGTCCGTCTGCTGCGCCAGCAGGCGGAGGCGTCGGGAGCGACCCTCGTGATCGCGACCCACGACCAGCGCCTGGCGCCGCATTTCGACCAGCGGCTGATGCTGACGCCGATCGTGAGCGGAGCGGCGGCATGAGCCTGCTCGCGCTGAGCCTCGCCTACATCCGCGGCCGGGCGCTCAATGCCCTGCTCAACCTGATCCTGCTCGGGCTCGGGGTCGGCACGATCGTGCTGCTGCTGCTGTTCGGCGCCCAGCTCGAGCACCGGCTGCTGCGCGACGCGCGCGGCTTCGACCTGGTGATCGGCGCCAAGGGCAGCCCCTTGCAGCTGATCCTCTCCAGCATCTACCAGGTCGATTTTCCGACCGGCAACATCCCGCTCAGCGAGGTCGCGCGCTGGCGCCAGCACCCGCGGGTCGAGAGCGTGATCCCGATCGCCATGGGCGACAACGTCGCGGGCTTCCGCATCCTCGGCACCGAGCATGCCTATGCCCAGCACTACGGCGCGACGCTGGCCGCCGGCCGCCTCTGGCAGGCGCCCTTCGAGGCGACGCTCGGCGCCGCGGTGGCCGCCGCGACCGGTCTCGGGGTCGGCGACCGCTTCGTCGGCAGCCACGGCATCGCCGGCGGCGGTCCCGAGCACGCCGAGCATCCCTATACTGTGGTCGGCCTGCTCGCGCCGACCGCGAGCGTGCTCGACCGGCTGGTCCTGACCCCGGTCGAGAGCGTCTGGGAGGTGCACGGCATGCATGGCCCCGGGCAGGACGCCGACGAGCACGCGCATGAGGAGGACCATGAGCACGAGCAGGCCGGCCTGCCCGAGCCGCCGCGGCCGCTCGAGGTCACCGCGCTGCTGGTCCACTACAACTCGCCGCTCGGCGCCGTGCAGGTGCCCCTCGAGGTCAACCGCGAGGGCGCCCTCCAGGCCGCTTCGCCAGCGCTCGAGACCGCGCGTCTTCTGTCGCTGGTCGGGGTCGGCCTGGAGACCCTGCGCGGCTTCGGCGTGCTGCTGATCGCGAGCGCGGGCTTGAGCGTCTTCATCGCGCTCTGGAATGCCATGCAGGAGCGCCGCTACGACCTCGCGGTGATGCGCACGCTCGGCGCCTCGCGCCGGGTGCTGTTCGTGCAGCCGCTGATCGAGGGCCTGATCCTGGCGGGCGGCGGCGCGCTGCTCGGCCTCCTGATCGGCCACGGCGTCGCGACGCTGATCGGCAGCCTGCTGCCGCAGGCGCGGGACATGGGGCTGACCGGCCTCACCTGGCTGCCCGAGGAGATCTACGTCGTCCTGCTGGCGCTCGCCATCGGGCTGCTCTCGGCGCTGCTGCCGGCGGTTCAGGCCTGGCGCACGGACATCGCCCGCGTGCTGGCGTCGCGCGCCTGATGCGCTAGACTTCGTCGCAAGCGCGAACAGGGGGGATGGGCATGACGCGGTCCGCGAAGGTCGGTTGGCTCGCTCTGGGCCTGGTCACGGCGATGGCCACGGGCGGCGCGCCCGCGTTCAGCCAGCAGCCCCCGCAGCAGTCGGGCCTGATCGACCCGAGCCAGATCCCCAAGGTGCACAACGCCTTCTACAAGGTGCCCGAGGGCGCGGTCGGCTGGGACCTTTTGGGCGACCTGCAGGTCCAGTCGGAATCGATCGCGCCGTTGCAGACCATCTTCCACACCGACTATCGCCCCGAGGTCAAGGCGCTCGACGGCCGCGAGGCCAAGGTCATGGGCTTCCTGTTCCCGCTCGAGGGCGGCCTCGAGCACGACCATTTCCTGCTCACCGCCTGGCCGCCGACCTGCCCGTTTTGCCTGCCCGCGGGCCCCTCGCAGATGGTCGAGGTGTTCTGCGCCAAGCCGGTCGCGTTCACCGACGGCGCGATCATGATGGCGGGCACGTTCGAGCTGCTGCACGAGGACCCGTCCGGGCTCTACTACCGCATGCACGATGCCCGCGAGGTCGAGCGCTTCGAGAACATCCGCTGGACGGGCGCGCTGCCGCAGCAGGTCCAGACGCCCCAGCAACCCCAGGTGCCGCACTGACGCCGCCCACCTCCGGTCGTCGCACAACGAGCCCCTAGCCGACCCTGCGGAGAGCGCTACAATGCGCTGTCAACCAAAACCAAAAACGGGGGGTTTAAGCAATGACACGGGTATTTTTTGCGACCGCCGGCGCGCTGGTGCTCTCGACCGGCGCCGCCTGGGCTGACTGCAGCCCGGACAACTGGCAGGACTGCGCCGGCAAGCCCTGGGTCGACGGCGACAAGATGGAGACCCCGATCGGCACCGAGTGGTGGCCGAACAAGCAGTGGGGCGGAGACGACGAAGCCGGCTCGACCAACTGGTACACCAAGCCCGAGGTGGTCCTGCGGGCGCTCGCCGAGGCCGACAAGGGCCAAGTCTACAGCCTCGGCCACGAGTACAACGCCAAGATGCCTTTGTTCGGCACGCGCCAGTTCGTGATGCGCATCCCGGCGACCCCGACCGGCGGGCCGTTCGGGGCCAACAAGCTGGTCTATCACGACGAGTTCATCGCCACCGAGATCGGTCAGGTCGGCACCCAGTTCGACGGCCTCGGCCACATCGGCGTCCAGATCGGCGCCGATGGCGACCGCAGTCAGATGCGCTGGTACAACGGTCACATCGAAGGGGAGTTCGCGACCAGCACCGGCCTGAAGAGCCTGGGCGTCGAGAAGCTGCACCCGATCATCGCGCGCGGCATCCTGATCGATTTCGCGGCCGAACGCGGGGTCGAATCCATGGACAAGGGCCAATGCGCCAACATGGATGACGTCAAGAAGGCGCTGCAGAAGCAGGGCATGGCCGACTTCAAGTTCATGGAAGGCGACGCCATCCTGTTCCGCTACGGCTGGGAGAGCCACTGGACCGACCCGGCCAAGTTCAACGACGGCCAGCCCGGGATCTGCATGGACGTCGCCCGCTGGGTGGCCGAGGAGGTCAATGCCGGGGTGACCGGCGGCGACACCTGGGCGGCCACGGACCCGGTCCCCTATCCGGACGAGCCGGGCTGCATCTTCTGCCTGCACGAGTTCCTGCAGACCCGGCACGGCATCGTCAACCAGGAGAACCTGGTGCTCAAGCCGCTGGCTGACGCCGGCGTCTACGTGTTCACCTACATCTACAGCCCGATGCCGATCACCGGCGCGACCGGCTCGGCAGGGGCTCCGATCGCGATCGACTGAACCAGCCAGATTTGCCGTTGAGGGGGACCGCGTCCTTGGGGGCGCGGTCCTTTCATGTTCGCCGGACCCGGGCGGCGCCGGGCGCTTGAGGGTGTTTACGCGCGCTGGGTCGGCGTCTATGGTGCGCCGGCCGCCCGCAACCGGCGGTCGCCTGCCGTGCTGAGGCCGAAGAGCGTCGCGCGGCAGCGCGCAAACGGGGAACGATGCTCGTCATGGGGAGCGATCACCAACCGGTGCCTGCTCGGGTACCGAAAACCACAACGAGGCAAACCGAGGGAGTTGTTGGAAAATGACGCTACGACAGTCGGTAGGCACCGCCGCCACGCTGGCGGGGGCTCTGCTCGTGACCACGATGTTCGTGAGCGGCGCATCCCCGGCCGCGCATGCAGCCATGTCGGCGGCCGCGCCGCAGGGCGCGTCGCGCACCGTCTCCATGGAGGACATCTGCGGCGACTGCAAGCCTGAGAAGTTCGTCCAGTGCGGCGACTTCCTCGAGGGCCCGGCGTTCGACGACAAGGGCAACCTCTGGATGGTCAGCATCGCCAGCGGCAACATCGAGAAGGTAACCCCGGACGGCAAGTGCACCACCGCCACCAAGACCGGCGGCGAACCCCAGGGTCTCAAATTCCACGACGGCAAGCTCTATGGCGTCGACCGCAAGCGCGGCGTGTTCACGATCGACATCGCGACCGGCAAGGTCGAAGACTACATGCGCTACTTCAACAACGAGAACTTCCACGGGCCGAACGACCTGATCGTCGACCAGGTCGGCGGCATCTACTTCACCGATCCGTGGGGCTCGAGCGTGCTCAACCCGACCGGCGGCGTGTACTACGTGGCGCCGGACAAGAAGATCTGGCGGCTCGCCGACCATCTGCACTTCCCGAACGGGATCTGCCTGTCGCCTGATGACAAGACGCTCTACATCGGCGACTTCAATGCGCAGGAGGTGATCGCGGTGCCGATCATCTCGCCGGGGATGATCGACATCGGCTTCGCCCATGTCGCGGCGCATCTCGACGGTGGCTGGGGCACCGACGGCATGGCGACCGACGCCAAGGGCGACGTCTACATCGCCCACTACATGGGCGGCGAGGTCGTGGTCCTCGACCCCGACGGCTTCATCGTCGGCACCATCCCGCTGCCGGAAGGGGCCGGCCAGCAGACCACCAACATGGCCTTCCACGGCGGCTATCTGTACATCACCGAGGCCGGCAAGAACGAGGTCTGGCGCGTCAAGACCAAGATCGAGGGCGCCACGCTGCACTGACCGGCGCACTCTCCGGCGTCGTCTCACGCCGGACTTTCTGCCTGGATCGACGGGCTGCGTCCTCGGGGCGCGGCCCGTCCTTCATTCTGGCCCGCTGGAGTCCGACCCACGGGCCTCGGCATGGCCGGGGCGGTGGTCGGCGATCCGGGCGAGCAGATCCGGCGGGATCGGCCCGTCGGGCAGCAGGCCGCCGTGCAGCGCTTCGCCCGGGACCTCGAGCCGGCCGGCCGGTACCAGCGCGCGCCAGTCCGGGTCGACCATCACGACCCGCATCGCGAAGTCCTTGCCCCAGGTCCGCTCGCCCGAGCACGGCCGCGTGGGCAAAGTGCCGGAGCAGGGCCGCCAGCACCTCGCCGCTGCTGATCGTGTCGTCGCCGACCAGGACCGTCAGCCGGCCTTGCCAGACCGGCTGCTGCGGTGCCGGGATCGCGAGCACGGTCACGCCATCGTCGGCGATCAGCCGGAGCGCGTCCGGGACCGGCCCGGTGAAGCGCGCGGCGACCCCCAGCATGCGGCGCACGCTGCCGCCGTGATTGTGACGCAGATCGAGGATCAGCTCGGCCACCGGGGCGAGCGCGGCGCCGAGCTCGTTGTCGACGCGGCGTCCGAAGCGATCCAGCTCGACGATCCGGCTCGCCTGGTCGAGGCGCGCGGTGCGCCCGATCGACGGCTGCGCCAGCGCTCGGGCGCCCTCGTCCTCGAGGGTCGTGGCCCGCTCGAGCACGGTGCTCGGCGGCCAATGATGCATATCCGGGGCGAAGGTCAGGTCCATCCCGAGGTCGGATGGCGCCCACGGCACCCGTGCGCCGACAGGTGCGCCCGGATCGGCTTCGCCCGCCTGCGCCGGCAGGCTCGCGAGCGCGAGAGCGGCGACCAGCAGCAGCGAGCGCGGGTTGCCGCCCCACCCGAGGCTGGCGCCCGCGCGGCCCGGTCCGGCCGGCCCGGGCTCGACCGTGTTGCCGACTGCCCTCACAGCATCAGATCTAGCGATCGGCCGCGGGAAGGCAAGCGCGACGCCAGGCCCCGGCTCAGCCCGGGCCGAAGGCGAACGGCGCGGGGTCGACCGCGGCGACCTGGCGGAGTGCTTCGAGCGCCAGCCGGCGATCGCTCGAGAAGCGCCAGGCGGGCCCGATCTCCCACGGCCGCCGCGCCACCCGCGCGATCACCGCCAGACGCCGCGTGCGCCCGAGCGGCGTGATCGTGGCGAACGCGACCGCCGGCCGCATGATCTCGGCCGGCTCGGCGACCGCGCGCACCACCAGGAGCGGCAGGCCGGCTGCGGCCGCGACCTCGGCGACCGCATGGCTCTCGGTATCGAGCGCCGCGGCGAAGGTGGTCTGGAACGCCGAGCGCTTGGCGCCGACCGAGGTCAGCGGCTCGTCGCTGCCGGCGATCCGGGCCACGCGCGCCCGCACGCCCCGGCTCGTGAGGCCTCGCAGGAGGGCCTCGCGCCAGGCCGCGTCGGTCGCGATCGCCGGCCCGGCCGGCAGCACGACGCTCTCGGCGATCACCAGATCGCCCGGGCGCAGGACCGGCGCCAGACCGATCCCGAGGCCGAAGCTGACCAGGCCGTCGACGCCCTTGGCCCGCAGCTGCTCGGCGCCGATCCGCGCCCGGAGCGCGCTGCCGCCGCTGACGTAGGTCAGCGGTCCCAGGGCGCCGGCCGCGTCACGCAGGCAATCGGCTTCGACCTGCAGGCCCATGATGATGCCGAGACGGATCATGGCGCGCCGGCTCGACCAGAGGCGCCGGCGGCGCGCTGGGCCGCGCGCTGGCCGGAGCGCACGGCGCTCTCGATGGTCGCCGGCAGGCCGGTCGCGGTCCAGTCGCCGGCGAGGTAGAGGTTGGCCAGAGCGGTCTCGGTCCCCGGCCGTCTGGCGACCGCGGCCGGGGTCTGGGCGAAGGTCGCGCGCCGCTCCTTGACGATCCGGACCGGCGGCTGCGGCGTCGCTGGCAGGTCCAGGGCCGCGGCGGTATCGGCCCAGAAACGGGCGGCGATCACCTCGCTCGGCTGGTCGGCCAGGGCATCGGCGGCGCTCGCGGTCAGGCTCACGAGCTCGTCGCGCAGGAACAGCCATTCGGCGGTGCCGCCGATCAGGCCGAGCAGCTGGCCGCCTTCCGGCAGGCGGACCGGCGCCGCGAGGCGGAAGTGACCGTTGACGATCGCATGGCTCGCCTCGGGCACCGCAATCTCGGGCAACAGCGCGCCGGTCTGGGCGGGCGGCAAGGCCAGGACGACCTGGTCGCCGGCGGCGAGCTCGACCCGGCGCTGGCCGAAGTCGAGGCTGCAGGCGCGACCATCCTGGCGCAGGACCGCGCGCAATCGATGCCCGAAGGCGACGGCAGCGCCGCCCGCGGCGAGCCGCTGCAGCGCCGGGTCGATCAGGCTCGCGGTCAGGCTGGTGCGCGCGATCAGCGGCCGGCAGGCGGCGCCGCCGCGGGCGAAGCTTTCGCGCAGTGCTGCCCACAGCAGCCGGGCCGAGCCCTGCTCGGGCGGGGTGTTCAACACTGCCCGCGCGAGCGGGTCCCAGAACCGGCGCCAGAGCGGGCCGTGAGCGTCCAGGCAGTCGGTGACCGTCTGCCCGGGCCCGGCGCGCGCCAGCCGCCAGGCGCCGAGATAGTCGCCAAGGCGCGTGCCGGGGATCCGACGCGCCGGCTGCAGCAGCCACAGCGGGATCCGACCCCGGTTCGGGCGCACCACCCAGCGCTCGCCGCTGACCAGATCGAAAAAGGGGAAACAGGGCTCGGGCGGGCCGCTCAGGGCGTCCGCGGCGCCGATCGCCTCGAGGTAGCGGAGCGTGCAAAGGTTGCCGCTCAGAAGCAGATGATTACCGTTGTCGATCACCCGGCCGAGGGTGCGGTCGGGATAGGAGCGGCAGCGCCCGCCCGCCTGCTGGGCGGCTTCGTACAGCACCACCGGGCGGCCGAGCTCGAGCAGCCGGATCGCCGCGGCGAGGCCGGCGAGCCCCGCCCCGACCACGTGGACCACCGCCATTCCGGTCAGAGCAGGCCGTAGCGCACGGCCAGCCACAGGCGCTCGGGCTTGGCCAGGCGCACCGGCTGGTCGAGCCGCTGCCAGCCGCGCGCGACCAGCCGCTCGAGCGTGCGCCAATAGACCTGCATCATCACCAGCGCCGGCCGCATCCGGCGGCGATCGGTGTCCGCGAACAGCCGGTCGGCGTCCTCGAACCGCCGCCTCGCCCGGTCGGCGAGCGCGCCGCAGACCGCCGGCAGCGCCGGGTGGCCGAGCACGTGGTCCGGATCGCGCGTGGCGATGCCCTGCTGCTCGAGCAGCTCCTGCGGCAGGTAGAGCCGGCCGCGGCCGGTGTCCTCGGCGAGGTCGCGCAGGATGTTGGTCAGCTGGAGGGCCTCGCCGAGCGCCAGCGCACCCTGCTCGGGCGCCGCGCCGCGGGCGCCGAACACGCGCAGCGACAACAGCCCGACCGCGCCCGCGACGCAGCGGCAATAGCGCTCCAGCTCGGCGAGCGTCGGGCCGCGCATGCGCTCGCCGGCATCCATCTCCATGCCGTCGATCATGGCGTCGAACTCGGCCTTGGGCAGATCGAAGCGGGCGACCGGCCGGACGAGCGCCAGCGTGGTCGGCCAGCTCGCCCGGCCCGCGAACAGCGCCTCGATCTCGGCCCGCCAGGCGGCGAGCCCTGCCAGCTTGGCGGCGGCCGGCGCCTCGCCGTCGGCGATGTCGTCGACCTCCCGGCAGAAGGCGTAGATGGCGTACATGGCGTCGCGCTTGACGCGCGGCAGAAGACGCATGCTCCAATAGAACGACGTGCCGGAGGCCGTGACCACGGTGCGGACGTGCGCCTGGGCCGAGGCGAGGTCAAGGCCATCGGGCGCGGCGCCGTTGCCGGGGCGGCTGGTCATCGCGGCACCGGGCGGGCAGCCGGGGCGACCGGCCGGCGGCGGCGCTGCCATGGCAGCCGGCCAACGCCCTCGAGCGCGCAGCAAAGGAATGTCAGGCGGCCGAGCTCGACCCGCTCGGCGAGCGGATCGCGCCTGCGCAGGCGGGCCGCGAGGCGCCGGGCGATCGCGAGGATGACCGCCGATTCGGCCGCCAGGCGCCGGCTCGCGAGCGCGCGCGGCAGATCCTCGGCCCTGAGGAGCAGCTGATCGACCCCGGCCAGCGTGTCGTCCAGCACCCGGCGCAGCGCCGGGCCGGCGCTCGGCCGGGCCAGCTCCTCGACCCCGATCCCGGCGGCCGCGAAGCGGTCGAGCGGCAGATAGACCCGGTCGAGGCTCTGGTAGTCGCCCTGGCAGTCCTGGAGGTGGTTGAGCACCTGGAGGGCATCGCACAGCGGGTCGGAGAAGGCATAGAGCGCCGTCTGCTCGCCGTGCAGATCGAGCAGCTGGCGGCCGACCGGGCTGGCTGAGAGCGCACAGTAGCCGAGCAGATCCGGCCAGTCCCGGTAGCGGAGCTTGGTCGCGTCCTGGGTGAATGCCGCGAGCAGGTCGAGCGCATGCTGCGCGCTGACGCCGGTCGCCGCGAGGCTCGCCCGGAGTGCTACCGCCTTCGGCAAGGCCGCCGCCTCCCGGTCGCTGCCGGTCAGGGCGTGCGCGAACTGCTGCAGGCGCGCGATCTTGTCGGCGGGCGCGAGGTTCGGATTGTCGGCGATGTCGTCGGCCGCGCGCACGAAGGCGTAGAACGCCTGCACGTGCGGCCGCAACGCCGCCGGCAGCAGCCACGAGCCGACCGGGAAGTTCTCGTCCCGGGCGCCCTTGCCGGATGGCGTCTCCAAGGCGGCCGGGGCCGCGTCACGCGCTCTGCTTGCCATGACCAACAGCCTATGTCGCCGCAACCTACCGAAATCCACAGCGGGGCGCTACCTCAAGCCGCAGGGGCGCCGATCCACGCACGCTGCCGTTGCCGCAGTCCGGCAAGGGGCGTAGGAAGCGCTGCTTCCCCTGGATCGGATCGGTCGACGATGGTGGCTGCGGTCGCGAGCGTCTGGGCGCTGCTGCTCGGGATGGCGCTGCTGATGATCGGCAACGGCCTGCAGGGCTCGCTGCTCGGCGTGCGCGCGTCCCTCGAAGGCTTCCCGACCCCGGTCATCGGACTGCTCATGTCGGGCTACTACATAGGCTTTCTCGCCGGCTCGACGCTGACCCCGAAGCTGGTGGCAAGGGTCGGTCACATCCGGGTGTTCGGCGCGCTCGCCTCGCTCGCCTCGACCGTGATCCTGGTCCATGCCCTGCTGGTCCTGCCCGTCCCCTGGGGCCTGATGCGTCTGATCACCGGCTTTTGCTACGCCGGCCTCTACGTGGTCGCCGAGAGCTGGCTGAACAACCAGGCGAGCAACCAGACCCGCGGCCAGCTGCTGTCGGTCTACATGGTGGTGAGCCTGGGCGGCATGGGGCTGGGCCAGGGCCTGCTCAACGTCGCCGATCCAGCCGGCACCAAGCTGTTCATCCTGGTCTCGATCCTGGTCTCGCTGGCGGTCATCCCGATGCTGCTCTCGGCACGGCCCGGACCGCCGTTCGCGGCACTCGCGAAGGTCAGCCCGCGCGCGCTGTACCGGGCCTCGCCGCTCGGCGTGGTCGGCATGTTCGGGACCGTGATGGCGCACGGCGCGTTCTTCGGCATGGGCGCCGTCTATGGCCACGCGGCCGGGCTGTCGGTGCCCGAGATCTCGCTGCTGATGGGCCTCTGGCTTCTGGGCGGGGTCGTGCTGCAGTGGCCGATCGGCCGGCTGTCCGACGGCCTCGATCGCCGGCTGGTGCTGACCACGGTCACCTTCGCGGCGGCCCTCCTCGCGCTGGCCGCGCCGGTCCTGCTCGGGCGCTCGGGGGCCCTCCTGCTCGGGGTCGTGGCGCTCTACGGCGGCCTCGCTTTGCCGATGTATTCGCTCTGCATCGCGCACACCAACGACTTCCTGAAGCCGGAGCAGATGGTCCAGGCGAGCGGCACGCTGATGCTGGTCGGCGGCGTCGGCGCCTCGCTCGGCCCGGTCAGCGCCGGCGCCGTCATGACCTGGATCGGGCCGGCCGGGTTCTTCTGGTGGCTGGCCGCGATCCACGCCGCGATCGGCCTGTTCGCGGTCTGGCGCATGACCCAGCGCCAGGCCCTGCCGGTCGCCGAGCAGGGCACGTATGTGGCTTTGCCGCCGCGCGCCACGCCCGCCGCGAGCGCGCTCTACGCGGACGCCGCCGAAGCCGGAGCGGCCGCGGCCGAGCGACCGTCGCCCGCGCCGGCTAGTACAGCTTGAGGTCGAGGAGCGGGATCTCGGAGTAGAGAAAATCGACCTCGCGCGCCGCCAGATCCGGCGAGCGGAAGTAGCGCGGCACGCTGATCGGCTCGGACTCGGCGGTGATCTCGAAGCCGTCCAGGAAGCGCTGATCGATCGCAAGCACGCTGGCATCGGGCGTCAGAATTGCGTTCGCGAAGGCTTGCGCATGGCGGGCGAGCCGCGCCGGGCAGCCGAGATGCAGCACCTCGTGATAGGCGATGTCGGCACCCTTCTGCTTGAGCGAGAAGATCACCAGGCAGTCGCCCTCGGGCGTGCGCAGCAGATGCGGCTGGACCGGCAGGTTGCGATGATCCTCGAGGATCCGCCGTTCGTCGTCCCTGACCTCGGGCAGGACCGCGGGAAGGCCGGTCAGCACCTCGATCCCGGTCGCCTCGCCGGTCCGCCGCCAGAGGAAGCGGCGCTCATCGAGCAGACCGAGCCCGGCCTTGGCCATCAGGCGAAGGGCCGGCGGATTGCTGCTGAAGGTGGTGCAGGTGACGCAAGGGTCGCGGGTCGCGAGCTCGAGCATGGCCTGCCCCACCCCCTGCCCGCGCAGCGAGCGTGCGATGTACCAGGAGCTGAGATTGGCACTCCGCACGGTCCGTCCGCCGATCTCACGCCGGGCATGGATCACGCCGAGATAGCCGGCGAGCGCGCCGTTCTCGGTGACGATCACGCCGCAGTCGGGCCTGTCCTCGAGCCAGGGGTAATCGAACAGGCGGCGCCAGCGCTCCAGGCTGATCCGGCTGCTCATCCGCTCGTGCAGGAAGGTCGCGACCGCGTCGCGATCATCAGGCCCGGCGAGGCGCAGCTCGGTCATGGCCGGAAGGCATCCGGGGCATTCAGCCAGAGTGCTGCCGGGTGGGCCCTGGTCCGGCGCAAAAGTTCCGTAACGAAGTCGAAGGCCGGCGGGTCCAGGGCCAGATGATGGGTCACGAGACCGGTCGGCTCGGCCGGGTCGGCGGTTCCTGTGCGCCGCGCGCGCAGGTGCGAGGTCAGATCGTCGAGCGCCCGGGCGGTGCCGGCGAACCGTCCGCCCTGCTTCCATTTGATCGGGTCGCAGTGGGCATTGACCTGCACGAGGCCGGGTGCTGCGGCCTTGTGCTCACGTGCGCGGAAGGTCGAGAGGCCGGTGAAGCCGAGCGTGGGCAGGGATTGGACGACGCTCTCCGAGATCCGGTTCCAGGGCGGCACCAGGACCGGGAGGAACTGCGCGCCGAAGGCATCGGCGAGGCGCCGGTGCCCCGACTCGAGGTCCGTGCGCACCACCGCGAGCGGGCGATGATCGCCGAGCTCCCAGCCGCCCTCGCCCGGGCCGGCGTGATTGACGTGCTGCCAGCCGTGCTGGAGCACAAAGATGCCCGCGGCGCCGGCGAGACGTACCGGAAGGTTCGGCGCCATCCGAGCCGGGATGACGGCGAGCGCCAGCGGTACACCGGAGTTCGGCGCTGAGGTCGAGCAGCCGTTCGAGTGCCGGCGTGACCGCGGCGGCATCGTCGTCCCGCCACCAGAGGGCAGCCGCCCTGCCCGCCTCCGCCCAGAGATCCAGCTCCGCGGTCAGCGCGGACCAGGCCGCATCCTCGGTGGGCCGCTCAGCCGCCAAGGCCGCTCTCGGCGCCCACGCCCCGGTAGATCGTCACGGCGGTCATCAGGTCGAGATGCGCGCCGCCGCCGTTCTTGTAGATCGTGATGTCGGCGGCTGTGCGCTGGCAGGCGAAGCCGGCGGCGAGATCGTAGAGGTCGGCCACCACGTCGTCGGCTCACCGATCACGCCGCGCGCGATCGGGCTCATCAGCTCGCCGACGTGCCCGAGCGTGGTCTCGCGGGCATCGACGAACAGCCGGCCGCGCCGGATCGCGGCATCGTCCGCCTCGCGCATGGCGGGCGTGAACGCGCCGACCAGATCGAGGTGGACCCCGGGGCGGAGCCATTCGCCCCGGATCACCGGCGCCTCGCTCCGGGTCGCGACGCTGATGACGTCGGCGGCGCCGACTGCCGCCGCGAGGTCGGTGGCGACCTCGGCCTCGAGGCCCTCCGCCTGCAGCTGCTCCGCGAGCACTTCGGCGCGCGCGGGCGTCCGGTTCCAGAGGGTGAGGCGCTCGATCCCGGGGCGGACGCAGCGGTGGGCCTGGATCAGCGGTCCCGCCATGCCGCCCGCGCCGACCATGAGCAGGTGGCGCGCGTCGGGGCGGGAGAGGTAACGGGAGCCAAGTGCCGAATCGGCGGCCGTCTTCCAGGCGGTGATCGCGGCGCCGTCGATCACCGCGAGCGGGCGGCCGTCCTCGTGGTCGAACAGCACGAACAGGCCCTGGATCGAGGGCAAGGGCGGCGTCCGGCTCGGATTGTGGAAAAAACCGGTCACGGTCTTGAGGCCGATGCCGTAGCCGGGCTGCCAGGCGGCCCGGTTCAGGAGGATGTTTTCGCCCTCCTGCAGCAGCAGATCCCGGGTCTGGCCGCGGCCGAGCCGGTGCCCGGCGTCGAGCGCGTCGACCAGCATCGGCCAGCTCAGCACCCGGTCGATCTGCTCCTTGCCGATGACGATCATCGGGTCCGGCTCCGTCCTCAGCCGGCGATGCCGGTCTGACGGAGGATGCCGCGGTAGATCTCGTCGTCGCCGATCACCCCGATCAGCTTGCCGTCCTCGACCAGGGCGACCGGGTTGCCGGTCTTGTGGCGGATCTCGAGGGCGGTCTTGAGCTTGATGTCGGGCGAGGCGGTGACCACCACGTCGCGATCGACGCTCGCGAGATCGAAACGGTCGTCGAAGGCCACCAGGCGGGCGGGCCTGTCGGTGATCGTCACCGAGCCGGGTTTGCCTTCGGCGCCCAGGAGCATGACCACCCGCTGATTGCGATCGAGCAGGACCTGCTCGCCCCGGCGCGCGATCGCGGCCACCGGGGTCATCAGCGAGGCTCCGCTGAGCACGTTGAGCGGGTTCATGTGCGCAACGAAGTCGGCGACGTAACTGTTTGACGGATTGAGGACGATGTCCTCCGGGTTCGCCATACTGCACGATCCGGCCGCTTTCCATGATCGCGATGTGGGTGCCGAGCTTCATCGCCTCGTCGAGGTCGTGGCTGACGAAGATGATGGTCTTCTTGAGGGTCCGCTGCAGCTCCAGGAGCTCGTCCTGAAGGCGATTGCGGATCAGGGGATCGAGGGCGGAGAACGGCTCGTCCATCAGGAGGATGTCGGCATCGGTCGCGAACGCGCGCGCGAGTCCGACCCGTTGCTGCATGCCGCCCGAGAGTTCGTGGGCGTACTTGTCCCGCCACTGGTCGAGGTTGACCATCTTGAGCTTGCCCTCGACCACGCGCTCGCGCTCGGCCCGGGCCATGCCGCGCAATTCCAGGCCGAAGCCGACGTTCTCGGCGACCGTGCGCCAGGGCAACAGCGCGAACTGCTGGAACACCATGGCGATGCGCTGGGTGCGCAGGCGCCTCAGGGTCGCCGGATCGCACTTGGTGACGTCGACCGGACCGCCGGCATCGTCGACCAGGACCTCGCCCCGGGTCGCCTTGTTGAGACGGTTGATGCAGCGGAGCAAGGTCGATTTGCCCGAGCCCGAGAGCCCCATCAGGACGCAGATCTCGCCCGGCTCGATCGCGATCGTGGCGTCGGCGACGCCGATCACGTGGCCGGTCTCCTCGAGGATCGCCTGGCGGTCGGCGCCCTCGTCGAGCAGGTTCAGCGCCTGCTCGGGCTTCGGTCCGAAGACGATGTCGACGTGACGGAAGTCGACCTCGACCCGGGGATTGGCCGCTGCCTCGGACGCCATGGCCTCAGCCTCCCGTGCTGCCGCGTTGCTTGCAGACCCGGTCGAGCATGATCGCGACCAGCACGATCGCAAGGCCGGCCTCGAAGCCCTGGGCGATGTTGACCGAGTTGAGCGCGCGCACGACCGGCTTGCCGAGGCCGCCGGCGCCGACCAGGGCGGCGATCACGACCATCGAGAGCGACAGCATGATGCACTGGGTCAGGCCCGCCATGATGGTCGGCATGGCGTGCGGCAGCTCGACCTTCCAGAGCAGCTGGGACCGGGTTGCGCCGAACGCATCGCCCGCCTCGATCAGGGGCTTGGGCACCGAGACGACCCCGAGATAGGTGAGCCGGATCGGCGCCGGGATGGCGAAGATGATGGTCGAGATCAGGCCCGGCACGGCGCCGAGGCCGAACAGGATCAGCGTCGGGATCAGATAGACGAAGGTCGGGATCGTCTGCATCATGTCGAGGATCGGGCGGATCGCGGTGTACAGCCAGGGCCGGTGCGCGGCGGCGATGCCAATCGGGACGCCGAGCAGCATGCAAAAACCGGTCGCGAACACGACCAGTGCCAGGGTCTCGATGGTCTCGTTCCAATAGCCGAGGTTCATGATCAGGAGCAGGGAGACGACGACCATGACCGCCAGGCCGACCGAGCGGTGCAGCCAGTAGGCGAAGGCCGCGAACAGGGCGACCAGGCCGAGCGGCGGCACCGCCTGCATGATCGCGATCAGGCCGTTGATCAGGAAGCCGAGGCCGGTCGAGATGGCGTCGAACAGCCAGCCGGCATGATCGATCAGGAGATCCACCAGATCCTCGACGCCCTTGCCGATCGGGATCTTGTGTGCCGCCAGCCAGTCCATCGCCGCTCTCCCTTTGCGCCGGACATCAGGTTTTCGGGCCCGCTGGCATCCGGCATCGAACCCTCACCCGCCCGCCGGCCGGCGTCAACTCTCTTGGTGGCTGTGGCAGCCGGAGCAGACGAGGCGGTTCGGGTTGCTGGTGCGCCAAGCGCGCCATAGTCTGGGGCGCAAAGGCTCACGCGTAGGGAGGCGCAGGCTCGTGATCGACACCGCCGCGATCGATCGGGTGCTCCGGCAGGCGGCCGATGCCGGCGCCGTGCCCGGGGTGGTCGCCGCGGCGGCCGATGCGGGTGGCGTGGTCTATGAGGGCGCCTTCGGGCGGCGCGCGACCGGCAGCGGCCCGGCGATGACCCTGGACACGGTCTTCTGGATCGCCTCGATGACCAAGGCCGTGACCTCGGTTGCCGCCATGCAGCTGGTCGGGCGCGGCCGCCTCGAGCTCGATCAGCCGCTGGGCGGGCTCCTGCCCGGGCTCGCATCGCCCCAGGTGCTCGAAGGCTTCGATGCCGACGGGACACCCCGGCTCCGGCCGGCCAGGCGGCCAATCACGCTGCGCCACCTTTTGACCCACACCGCGGGCTTCGGCTACAATATCTGGAACGCAGAGATCGGCCGCTACATGGCGGCGACCGGCCTGCCGGCGCCCGGCACCGGCGAGCTCGCGGCGCTGGCGGCGCCGCTCCTCTTTGATCCGGGCCTACGCTGGAACTACGGCATCAACACCGACTGGGTCGGGCGCGCGGTCGAGGCGGCGAGCGGCCAGTCGCTCGACGCGTACTTCAAGGAGCACATCTTCACCCCGCTCGGCATGACCGAGACCAGCTTCGTGCTCCGGCCGGAGCAGCGCGCCCGGCGGGTCGGCATGCACCAGCGGACGGCGGATGGGGCGCTGGTCCCGGTCGCGTTCGAGACGCCGCAGGCGCCCGAGTTCTTCGGCGGCGGCGGTGGCCTGTACGCGACCGCCGGCGATTATCTGACGTTTGCCCGGATGATCCTGGGCCGCGGGCGCTGCAATGGCGCCGAGCTGCTGTGCCCGGACACCGTGGACCTGATGGCGCAAAACCAGATCGGCGCGCTGACCGTGGGCGCCATGACGAGTGCCCTGCCCGAGCGCTCCAACGATGCCGAGTTCTTCCCCGGCATGGTCAAGCGCTGGGGGCTCGGCTTCCTGATCACGACCGAGAGCGCGCCGACCGGGCGCGCGGCCGGCAGCCTGACCTGGGCCGGCCTCGCCAACTGCTACTACTGGATCGACCCCCGCCGCCAGGTCGCAGGCGTGCTCCTGACCCAGATTCTGCCATTTGTCGACCCCGGGGTGATGCAACTCTACGCCCGCTTCGAGCGCACCCTCTACGACGCGCTCGAAGGGGCCTGAAAGGGCTCTGCCAGCAGAGACGCCATCGCTTGCATCACGATATCAACGATGCTAACGATCTCGTTGATTGCAAGGAACACCTGTGGCCAGCATCACGATTCGCAACCTTGACGACCAGCTGAAGCAGCATCTGCGGGTGCGAGCGGCGCAGCATGGCCGGTCCATGGAAGACGAGGTGCGTGAAATTTTGCGGCTCGCGCTGGCTGAGGAGAAAACGTCGCCTCAGGATCTCGCGGCGGCCGTGCATCGCCGTTTCGCGCCTCTGGGCGGGGTCGAGCTGCCGGCCTTGCCGCGCGAGCCAGGGCGAGAGCCGCGTCCCCCACGCCCTGCCAAACCATCGGGGCGAATCGTCCCTAAGTTCCCGCAGCTTTGATGGACAGGCCACGAAGCTCTCGCATCAGACTGTCCTCAAGATCCTGTATTTTCTTGTAGACTAAGCAACGTTGACTTCTGACATCAAATTTTAGCTCATCTGTATTTTTTACCAACAGAAGCGTAGGTTTTCCGAGTCCCCATGCGTACCCAACCTCCAAGTATACATTCGGGTTTGCGCCGGATAGTTCGGCAATTACCAAAGCGGAACTTGCGATCCTTGATTTCACCCAACTCAGCACATCCCCAGTAAACGATGACAGATCAGCTCTTTCGCAAATGAAACCTGTTCCACTTGT
The DNA here is from genome assembly GCA_963753685.1 of uncultured Alphaproteobacteria bacterium. GTDB lineage: Bacteria > Pseudomonadota > Alphaproteobacteria > Geminicoccales > Geminicoccaceae > DATAOG01. The sequence continues at coordinate 260,827 of CAVWDE010000021.1, read as the reverse complement.
TACCGGTCTGTAAATTCCATACTGATAAATATCATCCATTTCCTCTAGAAATGGCATTGCCACAAAAATGTGCGGTTTCAAGACCGAATCACGGCCAGCAGTCCGCAAGTCATCCGACTGAGGAATCTCAGAACTCGAATATATTTGAGGAACGATTCCGTTTAACACAACGGCCAAACGCTCAGCGCGATCGCTCGCTCTCTCAATAATACTAACTCGCTCAAGTGCGTGCGGTGCATTTCCCGTTTCAATTGCCTCCAAAAAACCGGCCATCTGCGACTTTAGGGATTCCGCCTCATCTAACCCATAGTTAACACCGTGTACTGTAACAGCTATATGCTTGACATCTGGCATTTGGATTGAGATCTCTTGCAACCCGCGAAATGCGAATTCTCTGATAGCTTCATACTGAAATTGATACAACGGCTTCACACCGAGAAATAGTATCTTTCTTGCACTAATGATCTCATAAGACTCCACGAGGAGAGATTTTCCCGGTTTAGGAAGAAGATCGTTGATATTTGTCACAAATTCTTCGATGCGGCCGACTAAGAGTTGGTCGAGTCCGTATGGACGTTGCGCATACTTTAGTATGAGGACATCAGCTTCCACCGTCAAGGCATCGCCTTTAACTACGGAGAACATTACGTCTTCGTTCGCCATATCCGAACCTTTCGACGCTCGCGCTCATCTTGCACGTCGTAGCAGCGAGAGGCGCGGGCGGAGCGAATGCGCTCGCGCCCGCGCTCCAGGAAAGGTCAGGAAATGCCGAGGGCCGCCTTGACGGCCGGCAGGCCGGGCTTGCCGTCGACCGTGGTGACGCCATCCAGCCAGCCGTTGAGCACGTCCGGGTTCTGCTTCAGCCAGTCGGTCGCGGCGTCGGCGGGCTGCTTGCCGTCGTCCAGGATGCCGCCCATGATCTCGTTCTCCATCGGCAGCGTGAACTTCAGGTTCTCGAGCAGCTTGCCGACGTTCGGGCATTCCTGGAGGTAGCCCTTGCGCACGTTGGTATAGACCGTGGCGCCGCCGTAGTTCGGCCCGAACCATTTGTCGCCGCCGGTGAGGTAGGTCATCTTGAAGTTCTTGTTCATCGGATGCGGCTCCCAGCCGAGGAACACGATCGGCTGCTTGCGCTTGACCGCCCGCGCCACCTGGCTCAGCATCCCCTGTTCCGAGCTCTCGACCAGTTCGAAGCCCTTGAGACCGTCGGCGTCCGCCTGGATCATGTCGAGCACATGGCGGTTGCCGTCGTTGCCCGGCTCGATGCCGTAGATCTTGCCGTCCAGCTGGTCGCGGAACTTGTTGATGTCGGCGAAGTCCTTGAGGCCCTGGTCGGCCAGATAGGTCGGCACCGCCAGCGTGTATTTGGCGCCTTCGAGGTTCGCCCGCACGTCCTCGACCGTCTTGTCCTCGTGGTAGCGCTTGATGTCGGCCGCCATGCTCGGCATCCAGTTGCCGAGGAACACGTCGAGGTCCTTGTTCTTGAGGCTGGCGTAGGTGACCGGCACCGAGAGGATCTCGATGTCGGTCTGGTAGCCGAGCCCTTTGAGGACCTCGGTGGTCGCGGCGGTGGTCGAGGTGATGTCGGTCCAGCCGACGTCGGAGAAGCGGACTTTCTTGCAGCTGTCGGGCTCGGCCGCCCGGGCCGCCCCCGCGGTCAGCAGGGCCACAGCGCCTGCGGCCAGAACCCAGGTCGTCGCCTTGATCGTCATCTCATGCCTCCTCGGTCGGCGGAGCGCCCCGCCGGGCCTGGGCCGGCGCCCCTCGCGTTCAACTCATTGCAGGCCAGCCTAGAGCGAAAGCGCGCCTTGGGCAAAGTCCCCAAAGCGCTGGAGCGCGCATGAGGGTACCGTGGCGAGCACGCCGGCAAGCGCCTATAAGGCCGACCGGCGACGGCCAGCCCCGCCGGGCCCGCAACCGGCCGGGCGGGGCGCCTTGGGGTGGCTTGAGAGATCGCGGCGAGGTCGATGCGCGCGCGCCTGCAGTATCTCTGGTACCGGATCACCGCCAGCCTCTGGCTGGTCCCGGCGCTGATGATCGTCGGCGCGGTCGTGCTCGCGTTCGCGATGCTCTGGCTCGACGCCTGGGTGCCGCTTGCCTGGCTCGGGCCCCTGCGCTGGTTCCTGCGGATCGGACCGGACGGCGCGCGCCAGGTGCTCGCGACCATCGCGGGCTCGATGATCACGGTCGCGAGCCTGGTGTTCTCGATGACCCTGGTGACCCTGACGCTCGCCTCCTCCCAGCTCGGGCCGCGGCTGATCACGCGCTTCATGCGCGATCCCATCAACCAGGTGGTGCTCGGGACGTTCCTGGCGACGTTCGTCTATGCGCTCCTGATCCTCGAGACCGTGTCCCAGACCACACCCGAGCCCTTCGTCCCCCATCTCTCGATCACGCTCGGCCTGCTCCTGACCCTGGCGAGCCTCTTGTGGCTGATCTTCTTCATCCATCACGTCGCGGTCTCGATTCAGGCGGATTCGGTGATCGCCGAGGTCAGCGACGAGCTTGCGCGCGCGATCGCCAATCCCTTTCCGCAGGTCCAGGCCAACGCGACGACGAAGTTGGAGACGCCGTTCCTTGATCACCTGGGCCAGCCGCCCGGCGTGGTCCAGAGCCTGAAGAGCGGCTATGTCCAGGCGATCGATGGTCGTGCCCTGCTGAAGCGCGCGACGGCTGAGGACCTGCTGGTCAAGGTCGAGCAGCGGCCGGGCGATTTCGTGATCGCGGGCACGCCTCTTTTGCGGGTCTGGCCGCGCGGGCGCCTGTCCGAGGAGCTTGCCGCGACGCTGCGCGAGCCGATCGTGATCGGCCGCCAGCGGACGCCGACCCAGGACATCGACTTTGCGGTCAGCGCGCTGGTCGAGATCGCGTTGCGCGCGCTTTCGCCCGGCATCAACGACCCGCAGACCGCGATCGCCGGCATCGACCGGCTGGCCGAAGCGCTGGCCGAGCTGATGCGCCGGCCGGAGCCGCCCTCGCTGGTCCCGGACGACGACGGTGCCTTGCGCCTGATGGTCACGCCGGCGAGCTTCGAGACGGTCACCGGCATCGCCTTCAACCCGATCCGCGAGGCCGGGCGCGCCAACGCCCGGGTGCTCCGGCGCCTGGCCGACGTGCTGGCCAGCCTCGCCGCCTTCGCCCGCACCCCGCCGCAGCACACCGTGCTCGCCCGGCAGGCGCGGGCTCTGGAGGACGTCTGCCGTGCCGCCGGGCTCGACGATCTGCGCCGGGAGGAGGTCGATCGCTCGCTGCGCGCGTTGCGCGCGGCGCTCGCCGCGACCAGGCCCGAGTGAGCGACCGCGCGCCCTGGCGCACGCGAGGTCGCTTGCGGGCAGGCGAGTGCCGCTTTATGTGAGCCCTCGGGGCCTGCTCTCGGTCATGGAGAGCTGAACCCTCGAGGAGCGCTTGGTGCTCGACATCCCCTCGCCTTGCGTCGGCGTCTGCCGGCTCGATCCGGCGACCGGTCTGTGCGCCGGCTGCATGCGCACGCTCGACGAGATCGCCGCCTGGCCGGCCGCCAGCAGCGCCGAGCGCCTGGCGATCGTCCAGAAGCTGCGCGCGCGGCGCCGGGCCGCCGGCCGGACCAGCGCCGCCGACAGCCGGCCGCGCCGGCGCCGCGTGAGCGAGGATCTGCACTGACCGCCCCATCGCCAACCCCTCGCGCAGCCGAGCCATCAGCCAAACCCATCAGCCAAGCCCATCAGCCAAGCCATGACCGATCCCCTGCGGGCGCTGCTCGCCCAGAAGTCCGTGCTGCTCGCCGATGGCGCCATGGGCACCAGCCTGTTCGCCGCCGGGCTCGCGACCGGCGATGCGCCGGAGCTCTGGAACCTCGAGCACCCGGAGCGGGTGCGCGCGGTCCATCGGGGCTTCATCGAGGCCGGCTCCGATCTGGTCCTGACCAACAGCTTCGGCGCCAATCGCTGCCGGCTCAAGCTGCACGGCGCCGAGGGCCGGGTCGGCGAACTCAATCGCGCCGCCGCCAGGCTCGCCCGCGAAGCCGCGCAGGCAGCCGGGCGCAGCGTGCTGGTCGCGGGCTCGATCGGGCCCACGGGCGAGATTTTTCAGCCGGTCGGCGCGCTCGGTCGGGAGGAGGGCGAGGTGGCCTTCGCCGAGCAGGCGGCGGCGCTGGCGGCGGGTGGCTGCGATCTGCTCTGGATCGAGACCCTCTCGGCCGCCGAGGAGCTCGAGGCTGCGGTCGCGGGCGCGGCGACCACGGGCCTGCCGATCGTTGCGACCATGACCTTCGACACCCACGGCCGGACCATGATGGGCCTGACGCCCGCGGCCGCGATGGGGCTGCGCGCGGGTCTGGCCGCCCGTCCGGCCGCGTTCGGCGCCAACTGCGGGATCGGGCCCGCCCAGCTGGTCGAGAGCGTGCTCGGCCTCGCGGCCGCCGCCGGGGCGGGCGATCTGATCGTCGCCAAGGGCAACTGCGGCATCCCGCACTACCATGACGGCCTGATCCACTACGACGGCACGCCGGAGGTCATGGCCGACTACGCCTGCCTCGCGCGCGATGCCGGCGCCCGGATCATCGGCGGCTGCTGCGGCACGACGCCGCTGCATGTGCGGGCGATGGCCGATGCGCTCGCCACCCGGCCGGCGGGGCCGGCGCCCGATCGGGCGACGATCGAGCAGTGGCTCGGGCCGCTCGGTCCTTCGCCGGCCGCAGGCGGCGAGCCAGGGCGCGAGCGGCGGAACCGTCGCCGGCGCTGAGCGACCGCGCGGGATTCCCAGGCGTTCTCCACCGCCGGCGCTGGATCATGGCGGGCGCGCGCACGATATGCTCTAACCAGCGCACGGGCCAGGACTGCAGAGACGCCATGACCGAGATCACCTCCGTCGACGACACCCAGGCGCTCCTGGTGCGCGGCAACTATGTCGCCGACCGGGCGCTCGCGACCTCGCTCTACCTCGCGCTCAAGCTCGGCCGGCCGTTGTTCCTCGAAGGCGAGGCGGGCGTCGGCAAGACCGAGATCGGCAAGGTCCTGGCCGAGACGCTGCATCGCCGGCTGGTGCGCCTGCAGTGCTACGAGGGCCTGGACGTGAGCTCGGCGGTCTACGAGTGGAACTACGCCCGCCAGATGCTCGAGATCCGGATGGCCGAGGCCGAGGGCGTGAGCGATCGCGAGGCGCTGGCCAAGGACATCTTCACCGAGGCGTTCCTGATCCACCGGCCGCTCCTGCAGGCGCTCGAGCCGCAGGAGGGCGCCGGGCCGCCGGTCTTGCTGATCGACGAGCTCGACCGCACCGACGAGCCGTTCGAGGCCTATCTGCTCGAGGTGCTGGCCGACTTCCAGATCACGATCCCCGAGATCGGCACGATCAAAGCCGAAAAACCGCCGATCGTGATCATCACCTCGAACCGGACACGCGAGATCCACGACGCGCTGAAGCGCCGCTGCTTCTACCACTGGGTCGACTATCCCACCGCCGAGCGCGAGCTGCAGATCATCCGCGTCCGCCTGCCGGGCGCGCCCGAGCGCCTCTCGCAGCAGATCGTGGGCTTCGTCCAGCGCCTGCGCGCCAAGGACCTGTTCAAGCTCCCGGGCGTCGCCGAGACGCTGGATTGGACCCAGGCGCTGATGACGCTCGACCGCCTCGAGCTCGACCCGCAGACGATCAACGACACGCTTGGCACGCTCCTCAAATACCAGGACGACATCGCCAAGATCCAAGGCAGCGAAGCCGCCCAGATCCTGGCCCAAGTCAAGCGCGAGCTGGCGAGCGCGGGATAAGGGATCACTCAGAGCGTCCCGGCGGCCGACTTTCCAAGGCCGCGGCCTCGTTCGACCCGGACCAGTTGCCGTAGCTACGGCCAGTAGCTACATTGCCATATGCGGTTCGAGTGGGATGAGCACAAGCGGCTGCTCAACATCGATGACCATCGGGTCGATTTCATCGACATGGTCCAGATCTTCGATGGCCGGCCGACCTTCACCTACCATTCGCCGCGACGGGGCGAGGACCGCTGGGGTACCGTCGGGATCGTGAACGACAGGTTTTACCTGGTGGTATGGACGATGCGAGGAGAGAGGGCGGATCATCTCCGCCTACCGGGCCGATGACTGGGAAATCCGAGAATATCGTAAGCTTTACGGCTGACGAGATCGAGGCCATGCGCCGGCGGGGAGAAGGTCGGACCGACTGGAACATGAGCCAGGAGGAGGCCATGCGCCGGCGCCGGGCAGATCCCGAGGCGCCTCTGCCCGACGAGGACTGGCAGGAGACCATCACGGTCGAGCTGCCCGAGCCCAAGGACCAGGTGACGCTGCGCCTCGACCGCGACCTGCTGCGCTGGTTCCGTGCCCAGGGCCGCGGCTATCAGACCCGGATCAATGCCGTCCTGCGCAGCTATTATCGGCACGAACGAAGGAAGGAATCGTGACCCGCCATCGCCGTGACGCCGAGCGCGATTGCCGACCTCGCGGGACCGAGGTCAGAGACGCCTTGCGGGATGTGCGGCGGGAGGGGTCGGCGGAGTCGCTTCGCGAGCTGGCTGATCGGATTGCGGCGCTCACGCCCGACGTGCCGCAGACGGACAGTACCGAGTTGGTCCGTGCCGACAGGCTGCGATAACCTCGGGCTGCCTGAGGTCGTTGGATAGTCAGCCTTCGGTCGGCGCTTTTACACCGGAGCGTCGCTGACGCTCGGCCTCGGCTTTTGTCCATTGGGCGAACAGGTCGAGAACCTCGTGTAGATTGCCTGGACCGCAGTAGCCTTTGAAGACGTCCGCCTCGACCGAGCAGCGCAGCCATTCGTCGGGCGAGCGCTCGATCCGGACCTGCTCGAACAGCCCGCCCGCGAGCGGAGTCTCGGCGACATCGATCCGGACCGTCCAGCCGGGATTGTCCAGCGTCTCGATGGTGACGCCGAAGCGATGCTCCCAGTCACCGGCGCACTGGGAGGCGTACCAGGCTTCGAGGGCGCGTAGCGAAGACATCAGGGACCGTCTCACCTCGGAACTTGCGTGCGGTCGTTGGAACCATTCTCAGCGATCCTCGGACATCCCACACTATAGCTCACCGACCAGCTCGCGGCGGCGCTGGTCGAGCTCTTCGGTGTAGCGGCGGAGCGCGTGGGCCTCGGTGAGGATGCCCAGGACCTGGCGCCGCTCCGGATCGTCGACCACCGCGAGGGCGTCGGCGGCCGCGGTCTCGAACATGGCGACCGCCTCTTTCACGTTCATCGAAGGCAGCAGCGCGACATCGCGGTAGCGCAGCAGGGCCTCGAGCTTGAGGTTCACCGCCTGGTCGTCGAGCTCGGGCCCGTGCGCCTCGGGCAGGAGCACGATGCCGGCATAGCGCTCGGACGCGTCGAGCGCCACGACCCGGCCCGTGGAGCCGAGCGGGAACTGCCGGCGGAAGGCGGCGAGCACGGTGTCGGCGCGCACGGTGCGGACGTCGCGGCGCATCAGCCGGCCGACCGAGAGGTTGCGGATCCAGCCGATGTCGTGGGCGCTGCGGATCGCCTCGCCGCGCAGATGAAAGCGCCAGGTGGCGAAGGAGAAGCCGAACAGGCGCCGCGAGGCGAGGGCTGCGATCACGACGCCGGCGATCAGCGAGGGTGCCAGCGCGAAGTCGCCGGTCATCTCGAGCGCCATGAACACCATGGTGAGCGGGCCACCGACGACCGCGACCGCCATGCTGCTCATGCCGATCAGGGCGTAGGCCTGCGGGTCGGCGTACAACCAGGGGAGCGCGTTGATGCCGCCGGCGACCAGGGCGCCGGTCAGCGCGCCCATGAACAGCGAGGCGAAGAACAGGCCGCCGCGGAAGCCCGAGCCGATCGAGATCGCCGAGGCGGCGGCCTTGCAGGCCAGGACCAGCGCGATCTCGCGCAGCGGCAGCGGACTGACGAGCAGGCTGGCGAGCGCGCCGTGGCCCGAGGCCAGGACCTGGTGCGAGAGCAGCCCGAGCGCGCCGACCGCGACCCCGCCGAGCGCCGGCCGCACCGCGCGCGGCAGGCGGGTGGCGCGGATGATGCGCTCCGCGTTGGTCACGCCGATCATCAGCGCGATCCCGGCCAGGCCCGCGAGCCCGGCGACCAGCAGGAGCAGGAGCTGATCCTGCCAGGTCGGCGTCATGGTGCTGACGATCTCGAGCGAGGTCGTCTGGGCCACCAGCAGCTTGGCGATCGCGGCGCCGGTCAAGGCACTCGCCACGACCGGTGCCAGCGCCGCCACCGCGTAGCCGCCGATCACCAGCTCGAAGGCGTAGAAGGCGCCGGTCAGCGGCGCCTCAAAGGCCGCGGCGATGGCGCCGGCGGCGCCGCAGCCGACCAGGATGCGCAGATCGTTGCGGCGCAGGCGGATGCGCCCGCCGAGCGTCGAGGCCCCGCCCGAGCCGACCTGAGTATAGCCCGCCTCGAGGCCGACCGAGGCCCCGGCGCCGTTCGAGATCATCGTTTCCAGCCCGACGCCCAGGCTGTCGAGCAGCGACATCCGGCCGCCATAGAGCGCGTTGGCCTCGATCGGGTCGACCACCTGGCGGGAGCGGAACCGGCCGCTCGCGGACATGACCGCCCCGAGCAGGAGGCCGCCGGCCACCGGCACGAGCAGCACGCGCCACGCCTCCAGCCCGGAGCTGGCGCTGAGCCTTGCACCGGGCTCGATCGCGAACAGCAGCTCGTGCAGGAGCTGGGTCGTGCGGCTCATGACCGTGACCGCAAGTCCGGCGCCCGCGCCGACCGCGACGGCGAGCGCCACGAATGCGATCTCGTCGGCGCGCAGCAGCGCGCGCAGGCGGGCGAGGCGGTGGTCGATCGCGCGCGCGCTGGCACGCAGGCGATGCGGCACGCCGCCAAGCCGTCGATCAACGCTCCCGGCCGCGCTCGCGGCGGCCTCGGTCCCTGGCGGTGTGGGGTCCGTCTGCTCGGTCGTCATCCTCTCGGCCCGGGGTCCGACGACAGCTGGTCGTTCGTCCGACGCGCCCCTTTGGCGGCGCGGAGCGTGCGTCTATATTCGGTTCGAGCAGGAGACGGAAGATGCCCGAGCTACAGGCCGACCGGCCGCGCACCCTGGAGACGTTCCGGACTTGGCACGAGCGCCAGCCAGAGGTCTGGGAGTTTTTCTCCGGTGTGCCGAAGCTGCGGGCGCCCGGCTCCAAGGCGCGGGTGGTGATCAAGGGCAATGTGGCACTTCTGCTCGGCGGCTTTCGCGGCGAGGCCGGCTGCCACGTGCTGGTAAGTGGTGCGATCATCGAAGTAGCCAGCTCGTCCCTGATTCCCGACATCGTCGTGACCTGCGCGCCGCTCGACTTCTCGACGCCGAGCGTCGATGAGCCCCTGATCATCGTCGAGATTCTCTCGCCCTCGAACCAGAACGACGACATGGGCCGCAAGCTCTCGCTCTACCTCGAGATCCCGAGCCTGCGGCACTATCTCGTCATCCATCAGGACCGGCGGCAGGTCGTGCATCATCAGCGCCGGGACGACCTTGGCGGCGTCTTCCTCACCAACATCGCGCCGGCCGATCCTCTGCGCCTCGAGCCGCCGGGCATCGAGCTAGCGCTCGCCGCCATCTACGAGGGGGTGCCCCTCGAGTGAGGGGATTTTCGCGCATGGACGATCAGGCGACCCCCGCCGGTGCGCCGCGGAAAGATCCGGGCGAGAGCCGGTTCGCGGCCAACATCATGCATTTCGCGCGCGTGCTGCGGGCGGCCGGGCTGCCGGTCGGGCCGGGCAAGGTTCTGGACGCGATCCGGGCGGTCGAGGCGGTCGGGATCGGCAGCCGCGTCGACTTCTACTGGACGCTGCACGCGGTGTTCGTCAACCGGCGCGACCAGCGCGAGCTGTTCGACCAGGCCTTTCACATCTTCTGGCGCAAGCCCGACCTGCTCGAGAAGATGATGCAGCTGCTGCTGCCGCAGTTCGAGGGGGGCGAGCCTGCGGCCGGCGAAGAGCTCTCGAGACGCCTTGCCGAGGCGCTTGGTCCGGAAAAACGGCCCGGCCAGGACGAGGCGGAGGAGGATGCCGAGCCGCCGCTCGAGCTCGATGCGACGCTCAGCTTCTCCGCCCGCGAGATCCTGCAGCACAAGGACTTCGAGCAGATGTCGGCGGCCGAGGTCGAGCAGGCGAAGGCGCTGATCCGCAGGCTGCAGCTGCCGATCAAGCCGGTGCCGACCCGCCGCTTCAAGCCCGATCCCTCGGGCTGGCGGGTCGATCTGCGGCGCACGCTCCGGCAGTCGCTGCGCGGCGGCGGCGCCATGATCGACCTCGCCAAGAAGCGCCGCCGGCGCCGCCATCCGCCGCTCGTGATCCTGTCCGACATCTCGGGCTCGATGGAGCGCTACTCGCGCATGCTGCTGCACTTCATGCACGCGGTGACCAACGATCGCGACCGCGTCGCGAGCTTCGTCTTCGGCACGCAGCCTCACCAACGTCACCCGCCAACTGCGCGCGCGCGACGTCGACTCAGCGCTCGCCCGGGTCGGCGATCTGGTCGAGGACTGGTCGGGCGGCACCCGGATCGGCCACTGCCTGCACGAGTTCAACCGGATCTGGTCGCGCCGCGTGCTCGGCCAGGGCGCCATTCTCCTGTTGATCACCGACGGCCTGGACCGCGACGCGGGCGAGGGCCTGGACCTCGAGATGGAGCGCCTGCACAAGAGCTGCCGGCGCCTGATCTGGCTCAACCCGCTCCTGCGCTTCGAGGGCTACGCCCCGATCGCGACCGGCGCCCGCGCGATCATCCGCCACGTCGACGACTTCCGCCCGATCCACAACCTCGAAAGCCTCGCCGACCTCACCACCGCGCTCGGCGAAATCGGCCCCCGCCGCGAGGAGGGCCTCACCAGCTGGCAGGGCATGGCGGCTGCCGGCGCCGCGCCGGCGTCATCAGCCTGAAGATACGGCACCATCCCTCCGCCTCTACAAGACGCAGTAATATAACCTTATTAATTACCTGACATCGGTAAGGTTATAGTGGGCGAATTGGCAGCATTTGCTTCGTTTGAAGCTGATTACAAGCAGTTTTGCTAATGGAAAAAAGGATGTCAGGATATGTCAGCGTTTTGTTTGGAACCTTGTGGCCCGGGAGAAGAGTAGGCACTCGCAAAAGAGCGATCTGGAAGAGGTGCCCGCGCTCGACTACGCAATCCCTCGTTATCTCGAAACGTTCGAGCCGACTTCAGCCGACATTTCCAGCGTAATCGCTCACCAGAAAGAGAAGGACCATCTAGCCGACCCATCAAGTCACAAGGCTGTCCCGGAGAGCAGAAGCGTGTTCGTCGGGAACATGGCGTCGGCAACGGTCGTCACCTCGTTTGAGCCTCGACAACCTGAGGCGTTGGAAGCCGCGGACGCGCGAAGCCAACCGCCGAGGAACCAACCCGGAACTCCGCTGTTGTTGGGCCAGTTCGCCCGGATTGGCGGGCGGGTCCGTGGGGAGGGGTTCGTGATGGTTATGCGTCTTGCGCTGCTGCTGGGGACAGCAGGGCTGCTCGCCGCCTGCGCCGGTACTGAGCCGATGGAATCTTCGCGCGGGATCGCCCTGCGGATCGACAACGATGTCGATGCGCTGGATGCGGCGCGCAGCAAGGCCAAGGATCATTGTCAGCAGCACGATCGCTACGCGGTCCTGCAGAGCGTGAGCCCGGTCGACCATGATCAGTTGCTGGCGAGCTTCGACTGCGCCGAGAGCAAGAGCGGCGGTGTCGCGATCTACGTCGGCAATCATGACGACGACGTCCGCGCGGCCTCGAGCAAGGCCGAGAGCTACTGCCACGACTATGACAAGATCGCGGTGCTGCAGTCGGTGAGCGACATCGATCACCAGCGGGTCGCCGCCTTCAACTGTGTCACGTCCTGAGGAACTTTCCCCCACCCTCTACCCTCCCCAGCGAAGGGGACGGGAAGCTACGCCCAGCTGCGTTGGCGGATGCGCCTCAGTTCGGACTGGTGGCGCCGAGCTTGAGCCAGATCAGGCCGCCGGTCTGGCCGGCGAGTGGGCCCTGGTCGGCGGGGGCGGGCTTGAGCATCGCGTCGAGGAGCTTGGTGTCGGGCGACCAGTAGGGGACGTACCATTCGCGGTCGACGTCCATGATCAGGGCGCGGTGGGTGCCCTGGTCGTAGGCGCCGATCGGTGAGATGTGCGGGCCGTTCCAGTCGCCGGTCAAGACGCCCTGGTTGAAGTAGATCAGGATCAGGTCGTGATCGGAGGCCTCGTTCCTGGCCAGCGCGGTCCGGACCTTGTCGAGGGTGGCGGCGTCCGCGGTCCGGGGGCGGATGACCTCGATGCCGTAGCCGTGGATGCCGTAGATCTCGAGGCTCGCCTCGAGCACGCCGAGGAACTCGTCGAACGTGACCCCGTCGCCGCCTTCGGCGCCGCGCTTGGTCCACTCGGCGTCGGCCACTTTGTCGAGCAGGGCCGGCTGGGTCACGATTGGCTCCTGCGAATCCTCTGGCAGCCCGCGGGCGAAGTTGATCGCCATGGCGACGGCCGCGACCGAGCAGGCGCTGGAGGTGAACTGCGGCACGTAGAAGGCGCTGAGCTGCCAGTAGTCCGGCGCCGGCGCCGTCCGCAGGTAGGCGCTCTCGCGGGTCAGCGGGATCGCGTCCGGCCCGAGCTTGGGCTTGGCCTCCAGCCCTGCGAGCGGATTGGCGAGCGCCCAGAGCAGGATGAGCGGCGGGACCAGCAGACGGCGCATGCGACGACCTCCCTCCCTCGTGCCGCCGGAGCGGGCGTTGATGCTGGCGCGACCGCCAGGACCGCCTACATTATGCCCGGAACGGGGAGCGGAGGCAGCCATGAACGAGCATGATCAGGTGCTGGAGCAGGTCGCGGCCTGGACCGGGGCCGGGCGCAAGGCGGCGATCGCGACCGTGGTCGCGACCTGGGGCAGTTCGCCCCGGCCGGTCGGCAGCCAGCTCGGCGTCAGCGAAAGTGGAGAAATGGTGGGCTCGGTCTCGGGCGGCTGCATCGAGGGGGCGGTGGTCAAGGAGGCGCTCGAGGTCATGGCCGGGGCGCCTGCGAAGCTGCTCGACTACGGCGTCTCCAACGAGCAGGCCTGGGAGGTCGGGCTCGCCTGCGGCGGCAAGCTCGAAGTCTACATCGAGGCCGTGAGCTGAGCGGGGCTCCGAGGTGAGACGCGCCCTTCTGCAACGGCTGCTCGAGGCCCGGGCGGCCAAGCAGCCGGCGGCGCATCTGCGCTGGCTCGAGCGCGGCGACGAGGCGCTCGTGATCGCGGGCGAGGTGGTGGTCGGCGAGCCACAGCCGCAGGCCGTGCTCGATGCGGTCCGGAGCGCGCATCGGCGTGACAAAGGCGTTACGATTCAGAGCGATGCGGGGCCACTCTTCATCCAGGTCTTCAACCCGCCGCTGCGCCTGATCGTGGTCGGCGCCGTGCATATCGCGCAGGTGCTGGTGCCGATGGCGAGCCTGACGGGCTACGATGTGACGGTGGTCGATCCGCGGCGCTCGTTCGCGAGCGATGCCCGCTTTCCGGGCGTGAACGTGCGCACCGACTGGCCGGACGAGGCGCTGGAGGAGCTGAAACCGGATGCGCGCACCGCCGTCGTGACCCTCACCCATGATCCGAAGCTCGACGATCCGGCGCTGGATCTGGCGCTGCGCTCGGAGGCCTTCTACATCGCGGCGCTCGGCAGCAAGCGGACCCATGCCGCCCGGCTCGAGCGCCTGGGCGCGCTCGGCCACGACCAGCCGACGCTCGGGCGCATCCATGGGCCGGCCGGCCTTGCGATCGGCGCCGTCAGCCCGGCCGAGGTGGCGCTCTCGGTGATGGCCGAGATGACCGAGGTGCTGCGCCTGGAGCCCGCGGCATGAGGTTCGGCGATCTGCCGCTCGCCGAGGCGGAGGGCGCGATCCTCGCCCATTCGGTGAAGTCCGGAAAGCTCGTCTTCCGCAAGGGCCGGCGGCTGACTGCGGACGACCTCGCGGCGCTCGCTGCGGCCGGGGTCAGCTCGGTGATCGGCGCCCGGCTCGGGCCGGACGACGTCCACGAGGACGAGGCTGCGCGCCTGCTGGCCGAGGCGGCGGCCGGGGCGCATCTGCGGGTCGACAAGCCGTTTACGGGCCGTGTCAACCTGTTCGCCGAGCAGGCCGGGCTCCTGGTCCTGGACCAGGCCCGGATCGACCGGCTGAACCTGGTCGACGAGGCGGTCACGATCGCGACGCTCGCCGCGTTCGAGCCGGCCCTGCCCAAGCAGATGGTGGCGACCGTCAAGATCATCCCGTTCGCGGTCGCGCGCGCGGTGCTCGAGCGCTGCATCAAGATCGCGGCCGAGGCAGCACCCCTGATCAAGGTCGCCCCCTATCGCCATCTGGACGTCGCGCTGATCCAGACCCGGCTGCCGAGCGTCAAGGAATCCGTGCTCGACAAGACCGTCGCGATCACCGCCGATCGGGTGCGGGCGACCGGCGGGCGGCTGATCAGCGAGGCGCGCTCGGCCCATGAGACGGCCGCTCTGGCCGAGCGCATCCGGCAGAGCAACGGCGATCTGCTGCTGATCGCGGGCGCGTCGGCGATCACCGACCGCAAGGACGTGCTGCCGGCGGCGATCGAGGCGGCGGGCGGCGTGGTCGAGCATTTCGGCATGCCGGTCGATCCCGGGCAACCTTTTGCTGCTGGCCAAGATCGGCGATCGCCGGGTGCTGGGGCTGCCGGGCTGCTGCCGCTCGCCCAAGCTGAACGGCTTCGACTGGGTGCTGCAGCGGATCGCCGCCGGCATCGAGGTCACCCGCCGGGACATCATGGGCATGGGCGTGGGCGGCCTCCTGATGGAGATCCCGAGCCGGCCGCAGCCGCGCGATGCCAAGCCCGCCAAGCCCGGGCGGGTCGCCGCGCTGGTGCTGGCCGCCGGCCAGTCGCGGCGCATGGGCCAGCGCAACAAGCTGCTCGCCGAGGTCGACGGCCGGGCGATGGTGACCCACATCGTCGATGCGCTGCTCGCGTCGCGGGCGGCGCCGGTGATCGTGGTCACCGGCCACGAGGCCGAACACGTGCGCGCAGCGCTCGGCAAGCGGCCGGTCCACCTGGTCGCCAATCCCGACTATGCCGACGGGCTCAGCACCTCGCTCAAGGCCGGGCTGGTCGCTTTGCCCGACGACGTCGAGGGCGTCTTGATCTGCCTCGGCGACATGCCGCGCATCCGGAGCGCCCAGGTCGATCGGCTGATCGCCGCCTTCGACCCGCTCGAGGGGCGCGCGATCGTGGTCCCGACCGTGCGCGGCAAGCGCGGCAACCCGGTCCTGTTCGCGACCCGCTTCCTGCCCGAGATGCGCGAGATCCAGGGCGACGTCGGCGCCCGCCACCTGATCGGCGAGCACGACGACGAGGTGGTCGAGATCGAGATGGAGGACGACGCGGCGCTGCTCGACATCGACACTCCCGGAGGCGTTGGCGGCACTGCTCGAGACGGCGTCATGAGCGGGCGCGCGGCCGCGATCCGGGCCGAGTTCCCGATCTTCGAGCATCGCCCGTCCGGCTTCCACTACCTGGACAGCGCCGCGACCGGCCAGATCTGCCGGCCGGCGGCCGAGGCGCTGTTGACCTACGAGACCCGCAACCGGGCCAACGTCAAGCGCAGCATCTACCCGCTCGCCGAGGCCGCGACGATCGCATTCGATGAGGCGCGCGCGGCGCTCGCCGCCTATCTCGGGATCGAAGATCCCGACGAGGTGATCATCACCAGCGGCACGACCTTCGGCCTCAATCTGTTCGCCCATGCATTCGGCGCCAGGCTCGGCCCGGGCGACGAGATCCTGCTGAGCGAGCTCGAGCATCACAGCAACATCGTCCCCTGGCAGCTGCTGCGCGAGCGCCGGGGCGTGGTGCTCAAGGCCCTGCCGGTGACCGACGAGGGCCGGCTCGACCTCGACCGGCTCGAGCGCGTGGTGACCGAGCGCTGCCGGCTGATCGCGGTGACCCATGCCTCGAACGTCACCGGGGCGATCACCGAGGTTGGCCGGCTGGTCGAGGCGGCGCGCGCGGTTAACGCCCGGGTGCTGCTCGATGGCGCCCAGCGGGCGCCGCATGGGCCGCTCGATCTGGGAGCACTCGGCGTCGACGCCTACGCGTTCTCCGGCCACAAGATGTTCGGCCCGACCGGGGCGGGCGCGCTCTGGGTCCGGCGCGGGCTGATCGAGGAGCTGCCGCCCTTCCTCGGCGGCGGCGAGATGATCGCCCGCGTCAGCTTCGCCGAGACCACCTATGCGAAGCCGCCGCATCGCTTCGAGGCCGGCACGCCGCCGATCGGCGCCGCGATCGGCATGGCGGCGGCGGCGAGGTGGCTTTCCGGGCTCGACTGGCAGGAGGGGGCGCGCCACGAGCTGCGCCTGACCGAGCGCATCCTGGATGGCCTTGGCCAGCTGCCGGGCATCCGCATCCTCGGGCCCACGGGCCTCCAGGGCCGGATCGGCGTGGTCTCGTTCGAGGCCGACGGCGCCCATGCCCACGATCTCTGCCATCTGCTCGGCGTCCAGGGGGTCGCTCTGCGCGGCGGCCACCATTGCGCCCAGCCGCTGATGGAGCGCTTCGGCCTGGTCGCGACCGCGCGCGCGAGCCTCGCCCCCTACAACGACGATGCCGACATCGACGCTCTGCTCGCAGGGCTGGACGAGGCGCTGGCGCTGCTCCGATGACCGACGAGCTCTATCAGCGGGCCATCCTGGACCTCGCCAGGCAGGCCGCGTCGCACGCCGCGCCTGGAGGCGCCGCAGGCGAGCGTCACGGTCGACAACCCGCTGTGCGGCGATCGGGTCACGCTCGATCTGACCCTGGCCGATGGCCGGGTCGGCGCGATCGGGCACAAGGTGCGGGGCTGCCTGCTCTGCCAGGCGGCGGCCGCCGTGATCGCGGCGCGGGCGCCGGGCGAGACGCCGGCGGCGCTGCACGAGGTCGCGGCGGAGGTCGCCGAAGCGGTCCGCAAGGGTTCGGCCACGGCCGCTGGCCGCTGGCCCGAGCTCGGGGCGTTCGCCCCGGTCCACCGGCACAAGAGCCGGCACGACTGCGTGCTGCTGCCGTTCGAGGCGCTCACCCAGGCGCTCGCGGAGGTCGAAGCCGAGCACAGTTGATTTGCGAGCGCGGGCGGAACCCGGACGCTTGCGCCGGCGTTCAGCTGGCGTGATACGGCATTTCAAATCGCTCCCCGGCCTTCGATGATCCGGCATCGCTGGTGGCTCTTGCTGCCGTTAGCTGTGCTCGCGGCGCTGGTCGTTCTGGCCCTGTTCGACTGGAGCTGGCTGAAGGGGCCGCTGGAGCGGCGCGTCACGGCCGCTCTGGGGCGCGAATTCGAGATCAGGGGTCCGCTCGACGTCGATCTGTCGCTGCACCCCAGGATCACGGCCCGGGACCTGCGTCTTGCCAATCCGGACTGGGCGAGCGATGGCCCGATGCTGGCGGTGGAGCGTGCCGAGGTCGTGGTCGACCTGCGGGCGCTGCTGCACCGCCGCGTCGTGCTGACCGAGGTCAGCATCACCAAGCCTGTGCTCCGGTTGGAGACGCGCCCCGACGGCCCGCCCAACTGGAAGTTCAAAAAGCGCCCCTCGAAAGGCCCGCCTCAAATCCCCGAGATCGGCCAGCTCCGAATTGCCGACGCCACGGTGCACTACCTCGACCACGGCAGCGGCCGCAACGTGGTCGCAAACCTCGACGAGGTCGGGGGCAGCGGCACCGCCGAGGGCATGGCGCTGAGCGCGACCGGTGAGCTCGAAGGTCAGCCCCTGCATCTGCAGCTGAGCGGTCCGCCGGTCGCAGAGCTCGTGCAGCGGGCCAAGGCCGATGTGGTCGCCGTCGATCTGAAGCTGGGCGCCAGCGATCTCGCCGGCAAGGTCACGCTCGATCTCGGCAAGGATGTGCCGGCGGTCAGCGCCACGCTGCATTCGGATCAGGTGAAGACGACCGATCTCGCCGGGCTGATCGGGGCTGCCGCGCGCCCGGGCGAGCAGGCCGGGAGCGAGGCCAGACCCGGGGCGGCTTTGCCGGCAGGGCTGAAGCCCGACCGCCTGCCGCGGCTCAACGCCGATCTCGACTACACCATCGGCCAGCTCGCCGGGCCCGATCTCGCGCTCCAGGACGTCAAGCTGCAAGCGGGCTTGCATGACCGCCTGCCGAGCCTCGCGCTCACGGGCGCGGGCAGCTTCAAGGGCGCGCCGGTGACCCTCGACGTGCAGGCCGGGCCGGCCAAGGGCGCCGAGCCGGCGCAGCCGCGCTATCGGATCGATGCCGAGATCGGCGCCGGGCAGACCCGGCTCACCGCCGCGGGCAAGGTCGACGACCCGGAGCGTCTGCAGGGCGTCGATCTCAAGGTCGAGGCCAGCAGCCCCGACCTCACCGAGGTTCTGGGCGCGGCCGGGATCGACCTGCCCAAGCTGCCGGGGCTGCAGGTCTCCGGGCAACTGACCCGCGACGGCCAGGCCTGGCGGCTCGGCGATCTGTACGCGCAGGTCGGCGAGAGCGATCTCTCCGGCCGGCTCGAGGTGGATCTGTCGCGGGCGCGCCCGTTTCTGTCCGCCGATCTGCATTCGGACCGGCTGCGGGCCTCGGATCTGATGCCGGCTCCAGCCGACCGGCAGGCCGCCAAGGAGGACGCAGCCAAGGCCGGGGCGAAGCTGCCGGCGATCGTCACCCCGTCCGGCATCAACTTCGAGGCGCTGCCGAAGCTGGACGCCGACCTCAAATTCCAGGGCGACTACGTGCAGGCGCCCGAGGTCGTCTTCGACAAACTCGCGCTCGATCTCAAGCTCCAGGACCGGGTCGCCATCGCCGATGCGACCGGCCAGGGCCGGTTTCGCGACTTCGAGCCGGTGACCTTCGAGGCCCACGCCGGCAGCGAGGCCAACCTCAAGGACCCGCAGGCGCGCTACCCGGTCGACCTCACCCTGCAGGCCGGCGACAGCAAGGCGAGCGCCAAGGGCAGCGTCGATCATCCGCTCGAGCTCGCGGGGCTGGATCTCGACGTCGCGCTCCAGGGTCCGGATCTTCAGGCCTTCGGCAAGATTCTGAAGAGGCCGCTGCCGGCGACCTCGCCTTACGACCTCAGGGGCAAGGTCACCTTCGAGGCAGACCACCAGCGCTGGAACCTGGTGGCGATCCGGGGCACGATCGGCGACAGCGACCTCGGGGGCGATGTCAGTCTGGAACTTTCGGGCGCGCGCCCGACGGTGGTCGCCGACCTGAAGTCGAAGCGGCTCGACTTCGACGATCTCGGCGTGCTGGTCGGCGCACCGCCCGACACGCAGCCCGGCGAGACCGCGTCCCCGGCGCAGCGCCAGGAGGCCGCAGCCGCCATGGCCAAGCCCGACGTGCTGCCGGACAAGCCGTTCAACCTGCCGGACCTGGCGGCGATCGATGCCAGGGTCAAGTTCGAAGGCGAGACGATCCAGGCGCGCAAGTTGCCCCTCCAGAACCTGAGCCTCGAGCTTACCCTGCAGGACGGCCAGCTTCACATCGAGCCCCTGCGGGTCGAGGTGGCGGACGGCCAGCTCAAGGCGGTGGCCGACCTCGCCAGCCGGAACCAGGCGCTCGATGGCACCTTCGATATCAGCCTGAAGCAGATCAAGCTCAACCAGCTGTTGGCGCGCTTCAATATCAAGCTCGCCGACATTCAGCTGGAGAAGAAGGGCATCGGGACCTTCGGTGGCCGCGCCCGGCTGAAGGCGCATGGCAACTCGGTCCACGACCTCGCGGCCACGGCGAACGGCGAGCTCGCGATCGTCATGGGTGGCGGCCAGATCAATGCGCTGCTGATCGAGGCCATCGGCCTCGATGCCGGCGAAGCGCTCGGCCTCGTGCTGACCCAGAAGAAGGAGGGCGCCGACACGACCGTGCCGATCCAGTGTTTCGTCGGTCGTTTCGGCGTCCAGCAGGGCGTGATGCGGGCCCAGGCTCTGGTGCTCGACACCACCGACAGCACGATCACCGGCAAGGGCGACATCGACCTCGGCAAGGAGACCCTGGCGCTGGAGTTGCTGGCCCATCCGAAGGATGCGAGCGTGCTGACCGCGAGCACGCCGGTGCGCATCGAGGGCACGTTCAAGCATCCGAAGGTCGACCTGATCTCGAAGCAGCTGGCGGAGAAGAGCCTGGCGGCGCTGGCGCTCGGGGTCATCATGCCGGTGGTCGGCGCGATCCTGCCCTTCATCGAGCCGGGCGAGACCAAGGGCTCCAACTGCGGGCAGCTGCTCGAAGACGCGCGGGCCGCGATGCCCCCGGAACCTTCGCAGACCGCCAAGTGAACGATGGCGGGGCGTCCCGTCACGTCGCCGCGCCATTTGAAGTGGTGGCCCGAGCCGCCTTGTTCTATGAATGCGATCATGCTGTGATTGTGGCCGGCAGTCGGGGGAAAACGGCATGAAGTGGCGGCTCATTCTGGTCGCAACCAGCTTGGCCTTGGCCTCAGCAAGCGCTGCGGCGAACGATACCAGGATCGACGATTTCTATGGCAATTGGCAGGGCGTGGAGCTGCAGGTCACCGGCGCCGACGGGGTGATGGCGCCGACGGCCAAGGACCTGAACGTCGAGCTGCGCCGTGCGGATGCCGGCTTTGAGATGAGCTGGATCGCCTTCGAGCGCGAGGCCGGCGGCGTTCTGAAACGCCATAAGTTCGAGGCGAGCTTCACCCCGACCGACCGGCCGGGCGTGTTCGCGTTCAATCCCGGCAAGCCGTCGCTGCTCAGCCGCCTGTTCGCCGATCCCGCGACCGGCAACCCGCTCAAGGGCGAAACCCTTCTGTGGGCGCGCCTCGAAGGCGGCACGCTCACGGTCTACAGCCTGGCGATCGATCATCACGGCGGCTTCGACCTCGACCGCTACGCGCGGACGCTGACCGACGGCGGCATGACGGTGCGCTATACGCACCGGATCGAGAACGACCTGATGCTGACCATCGAGGGGCGCCTCGAGAAGGCGGGGGGCTGACCATGCGGCACCGGATGGGAAGATCGCCTGCGGCCGGTACCAGGGCCGTGATCAGAGCCGGCCTGTGGATCGGCGGCCTGGCGCTCGTCTGGCTGCTGCCGGGCGCCGGTCTGTGCGCGAATCCCGGGGATCTCAAGCCGTTCTTCGGCACCTATGTCGGGGTCGCCAAAGTCGAGGACGCGTCCGGCGAGGTTCATCAGCGCGACATGGACATCGTGATCCAGCCTTACCAGCAGGACGGGTTTCGGATCGACTGGATCAACGTCACCCTGGTCGACGGCCGCCGCGACCTGCCAGGCGTCGAGCGCCGGGTGCAGACCGCCTTGTTCGAGCCGGTCGCCGGCCGGGACATGTACGTCGAGGTCGAGGCCGAGAATGTGTTCCAGGAGCGCGCCGAGACCCAGCCGATGCGCGGCGATCCGGTCCGCTGGGCGAGCCTCGACGGCCCGCGGCTGCACGTCTACGCCTTCGAGGTCCTGGAGGACGGCACCTACGAGCTGCAGATCTACGACCGCGTCCTGACCGAGAAGGGCATCGACATCGCGTTCCAGCGGATCGTCGACGGCGAGCTCATGCGGCGGATCTCCGGCACGACCGCGCGCGCCCAGTAGTGCGCGGAGTAGCGAGCGAGCGGCACGCCCAGGCGCGCAAGTGGCGGACCGGAGATCTCGCGCACCAGCTTCTTGACGATGGCGTCGGCGAAATCGCGATAGTCGGCGGCCGCGACCACGAAGGCGTCGGGGCCGGCGATCACCTGGTGCTCGTAGTAGCGGTCGAGAAACGGCTCGTCGTTGACGATCGCGAGGCCGTTGACGGTGATGCCGCTGGCCAGCGCGCGATCGCGAGCCCAGGTAACCCGCGGGCCGCGGTTGTCGCGGCCATCGCCCGACAGATCGATCACCCGGCGCCGCCCTTCGAAGCCGCTGCCGTCGAACACCTGCAGGCAATAGCTGAGCGCGGTGGCGAGCGCGGTGCCCGGACCGGTGAACCGGCGGCCGGTCGCGCCGATGCGGTCGGCGAAGCGCGCGGCGCTCGCCGGATCGCCGACCCAGGTCCAGCCGATGCTGACCGCCTGCTGGGAGCTGTCCGCCCACTGCACCAGCGTGACGGCGATGCCGTTGACGCCGGCGTTCTCGATCGCCTCGAGCACCTCCGGTTGCCGGAAGGCGCGCGCGTAGCCGGCCATCTGCAAGGCGAACTCGTCGGCGGCGACGCTCATCGAGGTGTCGACCCCGAGCACCAGCTCGACATCGACCGGCTGGGCGCGGGCGGGTGCGACCTGCGCCAAGGAGCCGACGCCGGCCAGCAGGATCGCCAGCGCCCAGCGGGCGCGTCGCCGAGCCCGGATTCTCTGCAGCCACGCCACCATCGCACCAGCATGGGCGCGCCGCGCGCGCGCCGCAAGCGCGGCGGAGGCTCAACCCTCGCGCGCGGCCACTCCGGGTGACGGCTTGGCCGGCTCGGCCACACCCGTGCGCGCCGCGGCGATCGCGGCGGCGATCACGGCCGGATCGCCGATCTGGTTGGCGAGCAGCAGGATGAGCTTGCTGTTGACCTGCCGGCTCTGCTCGGCGGTGAGGTCCCGATGCGCCTCGACCAGGAGCTGGTAGAGCCCGTCGGGATCATCGGGTAGCCTGGTCTCGAGCTCGCCCCGGGCCATGCTCATTTCCCCACCATGGCTTCCGCCATCGCCACAGCCGGCGGCGTCCTCCCCTCGAAGATGTGCCGCGCCGCGGCCGCCACCCGATCGGCATCGAAGCCGCGCCAGCGCGCGGTGACGTGCTGGTCTGGCCGGAACAGGTAGCAGGTGAGCGGCAGGGCGGCATAGCGGGCCGCGGCGAACCCCTCCGGGTCGGTCAAAAGAGGCAGGCCATGCAAACTCGAAGGCATCCGCTCGGCGCCGGTCAGGATCACCCGGGTCGCGATCGGCAGCGGTGGGCGGGCGAGCCCGCCGAGGCGTTTCGCGAGCGCCGGGCTCAACGTCTCCGGCCGATCGAGGAACAAGAGCAGGGTCAGGCCGGGGGCCAGCTGGTTGAGCAGCCAGCAGGGGGCACCGCCGTGTTCGAGCGGCGCATCGGCAGCAGGCGAGCCCGGCCCGAGGCCGCGCGCGAAGCCGTCCCGATCGGGGGTGTTGAGTGACGAAAAGTCGAGCCGGGTCGGGGTCGAGAGGCGGCCGCTGTTGATCATCCTGCGGGCGAAGGGGTGATCCGTAGCGAGCGCCAGCACGGCATCGCGAAAGGTGCGGCTCGCCTCGTTCTTGGGCGTGATGAACTCGGTCGAGCGGGTCGAGTGGCGGATGTTGTCGTCGGCCGCGACCAGCCGCTCCTCGTCGTAGCTCTCGAGCAGGCGCAAGGTCGCCTGGCCCTGCAGCACGGCGGCGAGCTTCCAGGCGAGATTGTCGGCGTCCTGGATGCCGGAGTTGAAGCCGCGCGCGCCGAACGGCGAGACCTCGTGCGCGGCGTCACCGAGGAAGATCACGCGGCCGTGGCGGAATTTGGCGAGCCGCCGGCAGCGGAAGGTGTAGATGCTGATCCACTCCAGCTCGAAGCGCCGATCCTTGCCGAGCATGGCCCGCAGCCGCGGAATCACGCGCTCGGGCTTGACCTCCTCCTCGGCGTCGGCGTCCCAGCCGAGCTGCAGGTCGATCCGCCAGACCTGGTCCGGCTGGCTGTGGAGCAGGGCCGACTGGCCGGGATGGAACGGCGGGTCGAACCAGAACCAGCGCTCGGGCGGGAAGTCCGCGTCCATCTTGACGTCGGTGATCAGGAACTTGTCCTTGAAGACTCTGCCCTCGAAGCCGAGGCCGAGGGCATGGCGCACGGTGCTGCGGGCGCCATCGCAGGCGAGCAGCCAGTCGCAGGTCAGCGCGTACTCGCCGATCGGGGTCCCGATCTGGACCCGGACGCCATCGGCCGCGGCTGCGAGGCCGGTCACGTGATGGCCGAAACGGAGATCGATTCCAAGCTCTTGCGCGCGCTCGGTGAGGAACTGCTCGAGGTAGTATTGCTGGCAGTTGACGAACGCCGGCATGCGGTGGCCGGCCTCGGGCAGGAGGTCGAACTGGTAGACCATTCGGTCGCGCCAGAAGACCTTGCCCTGCTGCCAGGTGACGCCCTTGTCGAGCATCCGCTGGCCGACGCCCAGGCGATCCAGGATCTCGAGCGAGCGCTTGGCGTAGCAGATCGCGCGCGAGCCGGTGCCGACGTCGGTCCGGGCTTCGAGCACGATCACGGGGATGCCGCGCAGCTCGAGATCGATCGCGAGCGCCAGGCCGACCGGGCCGGCGCCGACGATGATCACCCTGTGGTGCACGGTCCGCCCGGCCTGCTGATCGGGACTGGCGCGGAAGGCGTAGGGCCCGGCCATGGCCGGTCGTCCGAGCGACCTCAGGCCTGCAAGGCGCGCCACATCTCGAGGTCGCGCTCCTTGGTCCAGATCCGCGGATCGACGTGGCCGCGCGCCTCGTCATAGGCGCGCGAGATGTCGAACGGCATGCAATGCTCGAAGATCACCCAATGGCCGAAGCGTGGCTTCAAGAGCGCATGGCTGGCGTCGAAGACCTCCTTCAGCGACTTGCCCTCGGCGACGCCGCGCCTGACGCTGTCGAACATGGTGGTCACGAAGTCGCGGGTGCCGTCGATCCCCGCGGCCACGTCGACCGGGCTGGTCAGGGCCTCGCCGCGGCCGGGGACCAGCTTCTCGGCATTCAGCGCGCGCAGGCGCTCGAGGGTTGCCGGCCAGTCGGTGAGGTAGGCATCGCCGGTGTAGGGAGCGGCGCCGTACTCGACCAGATCGCCGCTGAACAGGACCCGCTCCTCCGGCAGCCAGGCGATCGTGTCGCCCTTGGTGTGGCCGCGCCCGACGTGCCTGATCTCGACCCGGCGCCGGCCCAGCCAGACGGTCATCGAGGTCTCGAAGGTCATGGTCGGCCAGGTCAGGCCGGGCACGCTCTCGACCGCCTGGAACAGCCGTGGGAAACGGTTGACCTCGCTCTCGAAGTCCTCCTGGCCGCGCTCCTCGATCAGCCCGCGGGTCAGATCGCTCGCGATGATCTCCTGGGCGCCATAGGCCGAGGCGCCCATCACCCGGACCGCGTGGTAGTGCGTGAGCAGCACGTATTTCACGGGCTTGTCGGTGACGCCGCGGATGCGCTCGATCAGCGCCTGCGCCATCACCGGCGTGGCGGTCGCGTCGACCACCATGACGCCGTCATCGCCGACGATCACGCCCGAGTTGGGATCCCCTTCGGCGGTATAGGCGAACACTCCGTCTGCCAGCTCGGCGAAGGTGATTACCTTCTCGGCCAGATCGCCCTGGGATGCGAAGCTCACGGTCGTCTCCCTGCGCAGCCCTGATCACGCCTCTATGTAGAGGGTGACGCATGCCTTCGCCACCTGCCGGCTAAGGCCGGTCGTAGCGCACGACCTGCTGGTCGATCGCGCCAAAGATCTGATGGCCGGCCTCGTCCAGCATCTCGATCCGGACGCGGTCGCCGAACTTGAGAAAACCGGTCGTGGCTTTGCCCTGATCGAGGGTCTCGATGGTGCGGACTTCGGCGAGGCAGGACGAGCCGACCGAGCGATCCTGGTTCGAGATCGTGCCGGAGCCAACGATCGTGCCGGCGGCGAGCGGGCGGGTCTTCGCGGCGTGCGCGATCAGGCGGCCGAAGTCGAACTGCATCTCGACCCCGGCGTCGGGATGGCCGAGCTCCTGGCCGTTGATGGAGGAGCGGACCGCACCGTGCACCCTGCCGCCCTGCCAGGCGTTGCCGAGGGTGGCGGGCGTCACGGCGACCGGCGAGCAGGCGCTGCGCGGCTTGCCCTGGAAGAAGCCGAAGCCTTTCGCCAGCTCGCTCGGGATCAGGCGGCGGAGCGAGACGTCGTTCAGGAGCATGACCAGCTTGACGTGGCCGAGTGCTGCGGCGGGCGAGACGCCCATCGGGACGTCGTCGGTGATCACCGCGACCTCGGCCTCGAGGTCGATGCCGAAGGCCTCGTCGGCGACCGCGATCGGGTCGGTGGGCCCGAGGAAGCCATCCGAGGCGCCCTGGTACATCAGCGGATCGTCCAGGAGCTCGGTCGGCAGCTCGGCACCGCGCGCCCGGCGCACGAGTGCCACGTGGTTCAGGTAGGCGCTGCCGTCGGCGAACTGGTAGGCGCGCGGCAAGGGCGCGGCACAGGCGGCCGGCTCGAACGGGAACACCTCCTCGGGCCTGAGCTCGTCCCGCTCGAGCTGCGCTGCCGCCTGCTCGAGCGCCGGCGCGAACGCCGTCCAGTCGTCGAGGGCCGCCTGGAGCGTCGGCGCGATCCGCGGCACCTCGACCGCCCGCGCGAGATCATGGCTGACGATCACCAGCCGGCCATCGCGCCCGGGCCCCTTGAGCGAGGCCAGCTTCATGTTCAGCCCGGCGCCGCCGGCGCCCGCCAGCTGTTGACGTAGTCCTGGTTCTCGACCGCGCGGGCTGCCTCGCCGACCTCGAGCGCATCGCGGGCATCGAGCATCACGGCGTATTCGTCGGTCGCCGTGCGCTTGGGCTCGAACATGCCGCGCAACGCCTTGGGATGGGGCCCGTGGGTGAAGCCGCAGGGATGGAAGGTGACCATGCCGGCTTCGATGTTGTCGCGGCTCGAGAAGTCGCCCGAGTGGTAGAACAGGACCTCGTCGAAGTCGTCGTTGTTGTGGAAGAACGGCAGCTTGAGCGCGCCGGGGTCGGTCTCGAGCGGGCGCGGGCAGAAGGTGCAGACCACGAAGCGGGGGCCCACGAAGGTCGTGTGGGCCGACGGCGGCAGGTGATAGCGGTGGCTCATCAGGGGGCGCAGGTCCGCAACGTTGATGCGCGCGACCGCGAGATCGCCCGACCAGCCGACCGCATCGAGCGGGTTGAAGGGATAGGTCACGGTGCTGATGGCGCCCCGGCGCTTGATCCGGACCTCGTGTCCGGGTCTCGCCCTGCTGGGCAAGGAACGCCTCGTCGATCTGGGGCACATCCAGCATCGCCGGATCGAAGATCGCGTGCCGCCCGACCATGCCCTTGTCCGGCAGCATCAACGAGCCGCCGGTCGCCTCGATCAGGAGGGCGCTGACCTCTGTCGCGCAGTCGAGCCGCCACATGGTGCTGCGCGGCAGGACCAGGTAGTCGCCGGCCTGGAATTCCAGGTGGCCGTAATCGCAGAACAGATCGCCCGCACCCTCGTGGACGAAGATCAGCTGATCGCCGTCGCCGTTGCGCGCGAGGTGATCCATCTTCATCGGCGCCCGCCAGAAGGCGAGCTTGACGTGGGCTGTTGTGCAGGACCACGGCCGCGTCCCAGGGCGAGCCGGTGCCGTCCGCGAGCCGGTTGAGGTCGAAGCAGCGCGGCCGGAGCGGCCCCTGCCAGTCGATCCAGCCGGTCGGCGGGTGGCTGTGGTACATGTGGGTCGCGGGGCCGAAGAAGCCCTCCTTGCCGAGCTCGCGCTCGAAGGTCCCGGCCGGGAAGTCGGCATGCGCCTGGCGCGAGGCGCGCCCCTGGCTCAGGGGATAGGAGATGAAGTGCCGGTTCGCCATGACCCGCTCCGCCTGCTGTCCGCTCCGGCCCGGTCGCGAACGCCCCGGAGCGTCAATCGGTTGCAAGGACGATCGCCGGACTATTGGCGCGCGCGGCCCCGGTTTCAAGGGCCATGCCCAGCAGACGGTCAGCTGGGCGGGGCGTCGGGCTGGCGCTCGGGGGCGGCGCGGGCGAAGGCTTCGATCCGGCGGCAGCGCTCGTCGATCCGGCGGATGGTCGGATAGGGCGCCAGATCGCACTCGTAGCGGCGGGCGTTATAGACCTGCGGCACCAGGCAGACGTCGGCCAGGCTCGGCGCGTCGCCGACGCAGAAGTCGCCGGCCGAGCGCGCGATCATCGCCTCGAGCGGACCGAAGCCCTCGGCGATCCAATGCCGATACCAGGCCATGCGCGCGGCCTCGTCCAGCCCGAGCGTATGTTCGAGGTAGTTGAGCGTGCGCATGTTGTTCAAAGGATGCATCTCGCAGGCGATCGCGACCGCGATCGCACGCGACTTGCAGCGGCCGGGCAGGTCCTTGGGCAGGAGCGCCGGCTGCGGGTAGCGCTCATCGAGGTAGTTGAGGATCGGCAAGGACTGGGTGAGGATCGCGCCGTCATCCTCGAGCACCGGCACGAGGCCCTGGGGGTTGATCGCCAGGAACGCCGGCGCGCGTTGAGCGCCGGTGCGCAGATCGACCGCGACCTGCTGGTAGGCCAGGCCCTTGAAGTTGAGCGCGAGCCGCACCCGATAGGCGGCCGAGCTTCGCCAGTAGTCGTAGAGCCGCATGATCGCCCCTCCCCGCGCCTTGCCTCGGGCAGAGCTTGGCACGGCGGCGCCGCCGCGGCCACCAAAAGAGAGCGCAGGACGGTCCGGGTTGACACATGAACGAGGAACGACCTAGACAAATTGGTCAGATTCAAGCGTGGCTTGGGAGTTTGGAGACATGGTGAGCGATAGGCTCTTCGGGCTTGCGGTTATTTTCCTGTCAATCCTTGCCGCTCCCGGCGCCCACGCGGAGATCCGGATCGGAGTCGCCGCGCCGTTGACCGGTCACTACGCCTGGGGCGGCGAGGAGACGCGCGCCGGCGCGTACATGGCGCTTGAGGATCTGAACGCCGCCGGTGGGGTTCTCGGCCAGACGCTGGAGCCGGTGCTGGTCGACGACTTCTGCGATCCGGACCAAGCGCTGGCGGCGGCGCACAAGCTCGTGGCCGAGGGCGTGCCGTTCGTGGTCGGCCATCAGTGCTCGGGCGCCGCGATTCCGGCCTCCAGGGTCTACGAGGACGCGGGCATCATCCTGATCTCGCCGGCGGCGACCAACCCGCGGCTCACCGAGCGGGGCCTGCGCTACACGTTTCGGACCTGCGGCCGCGACGACCAGCAGGGCACCATGGTCGGCGATCGCATCGCCAAGGACTGGCCGGGCGCGAGGATCGCCATCGTCCACGACGGTCAGGTGTACGGCCAGGGGGTTGCCGAGGAAGCCAAACGCCGGCTCGATGAACTCGGCATCGCGACCACGTTGTTCGAGCAGGTGCGGCCGGGGCAGACCGAATTCTCAGATCTCATCGCGATGTTCGAGGATCGCGGAATCGACGTCGTCTTCTATGGCGGCTACCAGGCGGAGGCGGGGCTGATCGTCCGGCAGGCGAAGCAGCGTCTGCCTGGACTTGCCATTCTCGTGCCGGATGGGGTCGCAAACGAGGATTTCTGGCTGATCGCCGGCGATGCCGCCGAGGGCATCCCGATGACTTTTTACATGGATGCCCTGCGACGGCCGCCTGCCGCCGGCGTGGTGGCGGCGTTCCGGGCGCAAGGTCTCGACGAGCCGCTCGGCGCGCAGCTTTCTGCCTACGCCGCGGTCCAGGCCTGGGCCCAGGCGGTGGCGCAGGCGGGCACGACGGACGCGGCCCGCGTGGCCGAAGTGCTGCGTCAGCGGCGGTTCGAGACCGTGCTCGGGACGATCGGGTTCGACGCCAAGGGCGACGTCACCGGCTTCGATCCGTTCGCGTGGTACGTCTGGCACGAGGGCAAGTGGGTGCCCAAAGACGCGATCGACTAGCCGCTGGCGGCGCTTCGGCGCCCAGACCCGCAGGGCGACCGAGGAGCCAAAAAGGAAGGGCCGCCCCGAAGAGCGGCCCCCGTAACCGTTGGCAAAGCTCGGACGACTAGTAGTCCATGTCGCCCATGCCGCCCATGCCGCCCATGCCGCCGCCGCCGGGCATGCCGCCGCCGCCCGACTCGCGCTTCGGCTTCTCGGCGATCATGGCCTCGGTGGTGATCAGGAGGCCGGCGACCGACGCGGCATCCTGAAGTGCTGTGCGCACGACCTTGGTCGGATCGACGATGCCCGCCTTGAACATGTCGACGTACTGGCCGTTCTGGGCGTCGTAGCCATAGTTGAAGTCGTTCTTGTCAAGCAGCTTGCCCATCACGATCGAGCCGTCGTCGCCAGCGTTGAGCACGATCTGCCTGGCCGGCCAGGCGAGCGCCTTGCGCACGATGTCGATGCCGACCCGCTGGTCGTCGTTGCCGGGCTTGAGCTTGTCGAGCGCCTTGGCGGCGTAGAGCAGGGTGACGCCGCCACCGGCGACGATGCCCTCCTCGACCGCGGCGCGGGTCGCGTGCAGAGCGTCGTCGACCCGGTCCTTCTTCTCCTTGACCTCGATCTCGGTGGCACCACCGACCTTGATCACCGCGACGCCGCCGGCGAGCTTCGCCAGCCGCTCCTGGAGCTTCTCGCGGTCGTAGTCGGAGGTGGTGTCCTCGATCTGCGAGCGGATCTGCGTGCAGCGGCCCTCGATCGCCTTCTTGTCGCCGGCGCCGTCGACGACCGTCGTCTCTTCCTTGTTGATCAGGACCTTCTTGGCCTTGCCCAGCATGTCGACGGTGACGTGCTCGAGCTTGATGCCGAGATCCTCGCTGATCACCTGACCGCCGGTCAGGATCGCGATGTCCTCGAGCATGGCCTTGCGCCGATCACCGAAGCCCGGCGCCTTGACCGCCGCGACCTTGAGGCCGCCGCGCAGCTTGTTGACCACCAGCGTGGCCAAAGCCTCGCCCTCGACGTCCTCGGCGATGATCAGGAGCGGCTTGCCCGACTGCACGATCTGCTCGAGCACCGGCAGCAGCGGCTGCAGGCCCGACAGCTTCTTCTCGTGCAGCAGGATGTAGGGCTCCTCGAGCTCGACCGACATCTTCTCGGCGTTGGTGATGAAGTAGGGCGAGAGATAGCCGCGGTCGAACAGCATGCCCTCGACCACCTCGAGCTCGGTCTGCAGGCCCTTGGCCTCCTCGACCGTGATCACGCCCTCCTTGCCGACCTTCTGCATCGCCTCGGAGATCATCTGGCCGATGCTCTTGTCGCCATTGGCGGAGATGGTGCCGACCTGGGCGACCTCGGCCTCGGTCGAGACGTTGCGGGAATGCTTCTTGATCTCGGCGATCACGGCCTCGACGGCGACGTCGATGCCGCGCTTGAGGTCCATCGGGTTCATACCGGCGGTCACCGCCTTGGCGCCCTCGCGGACGATCGCCTGGGCGAGCACGGTCGCGGTGGTGGTGCCGTCGCCGGCCTCGTCCGAGGTCTTGGAGGCGACCTCGCGCAGCATCTGCGCGCCCATGTTCTCGAACTTGTCGGCGAGCTCGATCTCCTTGGCGACGGTCACCCCGTCCTTGGAGATGCGCGGCGCGCCGAACGACTTCTCGAGGATGACGTTGCGGCCCTTGGGGCCGAGCGTCACCTTGACGGCATCCGCCAGCATGTCGACGCCGCGCAGCATCTTCGCCCGCGCCTCGGTATTGAACTTAATCTCTTTCGCAGCCATTGGCTCCTGACCTCCTTGCTCGATCCTGTCCCGACCTGGTTAGGCCGCCTTGGCGCTCTTGGCCGCGCCCTCGATGATGCCCATGATGTCGGACTCCTTCATGATCAGCAGCTCCTCGCCGTCGATCTTGACCTCGGTGCCCGACCACTTGCCGAACAGGATGGTGTCGCCAGCCTTGACGTCCGGCTCGATGCGCTTGCCGCTCTCGTCGCGGGCGCCCGGCCCGACCGCCAGAACCTTGCCCTGCATCGGCTTCTCTTTGGCGGTATCGGGAATCAGGATGCCACCAGGCGTACGCTCCTCCTCCTCGACCCGGCGGACGACCACCCGATCGTGCAACGGCTTGATTTTCATGAGCTCCTCCATATCTGTTGCGAGCTGGGTACGATGCGACCATGAGCCCGCCGCAACGGCTCCTGGTCCAGGGGTTGGGAATTTCGGTGGTTTGTTAGCACTCTCGTCGCTTGAGTGCTAAGCACAGCCCGCATATAGGCGCCGACCCGACGCCTGTCAACTCCGGCGGCAACCCGAATGCACCGGCGTCACAAACCGGGTGCTGGCGGGCGTCAGAGGATCGTGCCGCCGGGGAACTGGCGCGCCAGACGGGCCTCCTGGGCGGGCAGCAGGGCGACCCGGAGGCGGACCCGGCCGTCGGTCTGCGAGCGCGCGAGCACGGTGCCGTGGCGGTACAACCAGGCGAGCCCGGCGCCATCGGCGGAATCCAGCTCCAGCTCGACCACCCGCGCCTGGGCGGCGAGGCGCCGGTCGAGCTCGGCCAGCAGGGCCGCGATCCCCTCGCCGGTGCGCGCCGAGCCCAAGATCGCCTCGGGCTGGCGCGCGGCGGCATGGGCGAGCCGCTGCCGCGCGTCGTCGGCCAGCAGGTCGACCTTGTTCCAGAACTCGATCAGCCGTCCCTCGGCGCCCAGATGCTCGAGGCCGAGGCTCGCCAGCACCTTCAGGACATCGCTCTGCTGGGCGGCGGCCTCGCCATGGGCGACGTCGCGCACGTGGATCACCAGGTCGGCCGTCTGCACCTCCTCGAGGGTGGCGCGGAAGGCGGCCACCAGATCGGTCGGCAGATCGGCGATGAAGCCCACGGTGTCGGACAGGATCGCCGCCTGTCCGGACGGCAGCGCGCAGCGCCGCATGGTCGGATCGAGGGTCGCGAACAGCTGGTCGCGGGCGTCGACCGCGGCCCCGGTCAGGCGGTTGAAGAGGGTCGACTTGCCGGCGTTGGTGTACCCGACCAGGGCGATCACCGGGTAGTCCAGTCGCTCGCGCGCCTGGCGATGGAGGCCGCGGGTGCGCTTGACCGCGGCCAGATCGCGCTCGATGTGCAGGATGCGCTCGTCGATCCGGCGCCGGTCGAGCTCGATCTGCGCCTCGCCCGGGCCGCCCAGGAAGCCGAAGCCGCCGCGCTGGCGCTCGAGGTGGGTCCAGGACCGGACCAGTCGCGAGCGCTGATAGGTGAGCGCCGCCAGCTCGACCTGGAGCTCGCCCTCGCGGGTCTTGGCGCGCGCCCCGAAGATCTCGAGGATCAGGCCGGTGCGGTCGATCACCTTGCACGACCAGGCGCGCTCCAGATTGCGCTGCTGGACCGCGCTGAGCGGCCCGTCGACCACCACCAGCGCGATCTCCTGGAGCTTGATCTGCTCAGCCAGCGAAGCCACCCGGCCGGCGCCGAGCAAGGTCGCCGGCCGCAGCTTGCGCAGCACCACGACCTCGGCATCGACGACCTCGAGGTCGATCGCGCGCGCGAGCCCGACCGCTTCGTCGAGCTGGCCTTCCGACGACCGGTCGGACCGCTCGGTCGCGGCCCAGAGCGGCCGCAGCACGAGGGTCCGCGCGCTGCCGGCTCCGGGCTCGGTCAGGGGGCGGTCATCCAGCCGGCGCCGCCTCTTCGCTGCTCGGCTCGTAGAGGCGCACCACGCTCGCCGGCATCACGGTCGAGACCGCATGCTTGTACACCAGCTGCACGTGGCCGTCGCGGCGCAGTAACAGCGAAAAGTTGTCGAATGAGCTGACCACCCCCTGCAACTTGACCCCGTTGATCAGAAAGATGGTCACAGGGACCTTGTTCTTGCGAATGTGGTTAAGGAAAACATCCTGCACATTCTGCGTCTTTTCGGTGGACATCGGGTTGATCCTTGTTGTTGTTTGCAGCCGGGACCGGCGGTTGTCCAGGCGTCCTCCTCCGTTTCGCCGGGGCCGATCTACCCGCGCCGCTTGCCGCCGGCAAGACCGCAGCTCCGCTGCCCGCTTGCCGTCCAGCCGCTTTTGCAAGATAGCGGCCAGATGTCGGCGTTAGCCAGCATATTTAGCGTGCCGCGATCAGGTCTCGAGGGGTCGGGCCAACTTGCGATACCGCTGCCGCCGTCTCGATCCGCCGATTGCAGTGCGCATCATAGAGCGTCATGAGGCGCCGCACCACCGTTCCCGGATGGCCGTTGCCGACCGTGCGGTCGTCGATCGCGGTCACCGGCAGGACCAGCGAGCTGGTGCTCGACAGCGCCGCCTCCCGCGCGCTCTGAGCCTCGGCGAGCGAAAACGGCCGCTCGACCACCGCGATGCCGTCGGCGCGCGCGAGCTCGAGCAGCACCGAGCGGGTGACCCCGCCCAGGATCTTCTCGCACAACGGGTGGGTGACCAGCCGGCCGTCCTGGTCGACGATGTAGGCGTTCGAGGCGCTGCCTTCGGTGACGAAGCCCTCGCGGTCGATCAGCCAGGCCTCGCGCCGGCCTGCGGCCGCCGCCTGCTGGCGCGCCAGGACATTGGGCAGGAGGCTGATCGACTTGATGTCGCAGCGCCCCCAGCGCAGATCCGGCATGGTGATCACGCCGACCCCCCCTTCCCGCTCCCTGGCGCCCGGAAAGCTCGGCCTGCGGACCGTGACGACCAGCGTCGGCCGGGCGTCTTTGGGAAAGATGTGGTTGCGGGGCGCCGTGCCGCGCGTCGCCTGCAGGTAGAGCAATGCGGTCGGCAGCCGGTTGCGCCGGAGGACCTCGGCGAGCACGCTCTTGAGCGCCGCCCGGGTCATCGGCGGGCGGATCTCGAGGGCCGCGAGCGAGCGCTCCAGACGGTCGAGATGGCGCTCCAGATCGCGCGCCTGACCGCCTAGGATCTTGATCACCTCGTACACGCCATCGGCGAACTGGTAACCGCGATCCTCGATCGCGATCGCCGGGTCGGCGAGCGGCCGGTAGCGGCCGTTGACATAGGCGATCCGGGTCATCGGCATGGGTCCTCGTGAGCTAACGCCGCCGGCTCAGAAATATTCGACCCGGACGGCGAACAGCTTCTCGACTTTCTTGACCACCGCCGCCCGGGCCACGACCACCACCCGGTCGCGCGCCCGGATCACGGTCTCGGCGCGCGGCATGATCACGGCATCGTCGCGCACGATCGCGCCGACGATCACCCCGCTCGGCAGGCGGGCGTCCTTGAGCGGCTGGCCGACCAGGGGCGAGGTTTCGAGCGCCTCGGCCTCGAACACCTCGGCCTCGCCGTCGCGCAGCGAGTAGACCGACTTGATCCGCCCGCGCCGCACGTGCCGGAGCACGCTCGAGACCGTGGTCTCGCGGGGGTTGACCACGACGTCGATGCCGAGCGAGCCGAGCAAGCCGCCGTAGACGTTGTTGTTGACCAGGGTCAGCGCCTGCGGGCAGCCGTAGCGCTTGGCCAGCAGCGCCGCCATGATGTTGACCTCGTCGTTGTTGGTGACGCTGACGATCGCCTGGGCGGTCCTGAGATTGGCCTCCTCATGGATCTCCTGGTCGCGGGTGTCGCCGAGCAGGACGACGCTGCGGGTCAGCTTGTCGGCGATGAAGCGCGCCCGCTCGGCGCCGCTCTCGATCAGGGTGATGGTCGCCTGCGGCCGGGTCAGCTCGATCTCGCGGGCGAGCGACAGCCCGATGTTGCCGCCGCCGGCGATCACGATCCGGTCCGCGGTCTTCTCCTCGTGGCCGAACGCGCGCATCGCGCGCCCCACGTGGCTGGTCTCGACCACCGAGTAGACCTCGTCGCCGGCGATCAGGTGATCGTCGCCGCTCGGAATGAAGAACCGGTCGCCGCGGGTGATGCCGACGCAGATCAGGTGCAGGTCCGGGAACAGGTAGGTCAGCTGGCGCAGCGGCGTGTCGAGGATCGGGCAGTCGGGCCCGCAGCGAGCGGCGATCAGCCGCACCCGGTCCTCGGCGAACGGCGTGACCTCGGTCGCCCCCGGCACCTCGAGCCGCCGCGAGATCGCGCGCGCGACCTCGAGCTCGGGCGAGATGATGACGTCGATCGGCATGGCCTCGCGCCGGAAGAGGTCGTGCCAGCGGCTCTGCAGATAGCTCTGGTGACGCACCCGGGCGATCTTGGTCGGCACGTTGAACAGCGAGTGCGCGACCTGGCAGGTGACCATGTTGACCTCGTCGGCGCTGGTCACCGCGATCAGCATCTCGGCGTCCTCGGCGCCGGCCTGCTCGAGCACCTCGGGATGCGAGGCAAAGCCCGTGATCGCCTGGATGTCCAGGCTCTCGCCGATCTTCTGGGTGAGCTCGGCGCGCTGGTCGATCGCGGTCACGTCGTTGCCGGCGACCGCGAGGTAGCGGGCGATGTGGAAGCCGACCTGGCCGGCGCCGCAGACGATCACCTTCATGGGCGCGGTCGGCGGCGCGATCGGGGCCGGAACCGGCGCCGGCTCGTCATGGTCGTCATGGTCGGGTCAGTCGTCGGTGTGGATGTTCAGCGACTTGAGCTTGCGGTGGAGTGCCGAGCGCTCCATGCCGACGAAGCTCGCGGTGCGCGAGATGTTGCCGCTGAAGCGCTCCAGCTGCGCCTGCAGATAGGCGCGCTCGAAATGCTCGCGGGCCTCGCGGATCGGCAGCACCATCAGCTCGCCGTTGGAGGACGCGCCGAGGCCCGCGGTCGCGGTCTCGACGAACTCCGGCGGCAGGCTGTCGACCCCGACTTCGGCCTTGGGATCGCCGGGCGCCATGATCAGGAGCCACTCGAGCACGTTGCGCAGCTGGCGGACGTTGCCCGGCCAGTCGGCCGACTGCAGCAGGGCCAGCGCCTCGGGCGACAGCCGGCGGGCCGGCAGGCCGGCAGCCTCGGCCGCCCGTTCCATGAAGTAGGCGGCGAGCATCGGGATGTCGGCCCGTCGCTCGGACAGCGGCGGCACGCGGATCGGCACCACGTTCAGCCGGTAGTAGAGGTCCTCGCGGAAGCGTCCGGTCGCGATCTCGCCCTGCAGATCGCGATTGCTGGCCGCGATCACCCGCACGTCGACCTCGATCCGCCGCTGGCCGCCGAGGCGCAGGAAGCTCTGCTCCTGGAGCACGCGCAGGATCTTGCCCTGGGTCTCGAGCGGCATGTCGGCGACCTCGTCGAGCAACAGGGTGCCGCCATGGGCGCGCTCGAACGTGCCGAGCTGGCGCGGCCGCTCCGGGCCCAGGAACCCGGCCTCGCAGCCGAACAGCTCGACCTCCATGCGCTCGGGCGCCATGGTCGCGGCGTTGATCACCACGAACGGGCCCTCGGCCCGCCTCGAGCTGACGTGGATCAGGCGCGCCACGACCTCCTTGCCGACCCCGGGCGGGCCCGAGATCAGGACCCGCGAGCCGGTCAGCGCGACCCTTTGGATCGCGGTCCGGACCTGCTGGACCGCCGGCGAGCGGCCGATCAGCTCGCGCTCGTCGCCGAGCTTGAGCTTGAGCTCCGCGTTCTCACGCTTGAGCCTGGCGGCTTCGCGCGCGCGCTCGATCAGCACCAGGAGGCGATCGGCGTTGAACGGCTTCTCGAGAAAGTCGTAGGCCCCCTTCTTGATCGCGGTGACCGCGGTCTCGATCGTGCCGTGGCCGCTGATCACGAGCACCGGCAGATCGTCCGAGGTCCGCCGGATCTGGTCGAGCACCTGGAGGCCATCGAGCCTTGAGCCCTCGAGCCAGATGTCGAGCAGGACCAGGCTGGGCGGCCGGGACTCGATCTCGGCGAGCGCGCTCACCCCGTCGGGAGCGTGGCGCACGTCGTAGCCCTCGTCGCTGAGGATCGCCGCGATCGCATCGCGCACTGCGGGCTCGTCGTCGACGATCAGGATGTCGCCGGTCATGACCGTCCCGGACCCTCCGCGCGACCCCGAGGGCGTGCGCACCGTTGTGCGCTCATTCGGCGGCCGCGCCATCGAGCGCTCGCATTGCCGGGAAGACCAGGCTGACGCAGGCGCCGCCGACCGCCCGATTGCCGAGGGTCAGAGCGCCGCCGTGCTCTTCCATGATCTTCTTCACGATCGCCAGGCCAAGGCCGGTGCCGCTCGCCCGCGTGGTCACATAGGGCTCGGTCAGCCGCTCCATCGGCTCCGGCAGTCCGCGCCCGTTGTCCTGCACCTCGATCACAGCCCGATCCCCAGTCTCGCGCAGCGCCACCATCACCCAGCCGGCCTCCTTGACCCGGTCGGCCCCGCTGTTGCCCTCCAGCACCGACTCGATCGCGTTCTGTAGCAGATTGGTCAGCGCCTGCGCTACCTGTCGGCCATCACAATACAACTGAACATCATGCGCCGGAAGCCGTGTTTCGAATCGGATCTCCGGCCTCGCCCCCTGCTGCAGATAGACCGCCTGGTGAATCAGCTCACGGGCGGATTC
Organism: uncultured Alphaproteobacteria bacterium; assembly: GCA_963753685.1. Classification (GTDB taxonomy): domain Bacteria; phylum Pseudomonadota; class Alphaproteobacteria; order Geminicoccales; family Geminicoccaceae; genus DATAOG01. Next base: position 222,970 of record CAVWDE010000021.1, on the reverse strand, counting down.
GCGCTCGAACACCGGCGCCGGCATCCGGGCGAAGGCCGAGAACTCGTTGATCAGCCGGCCGATGTTGTCGACCTGGTGGACGATCGTGTCGGCGCTGGCGGCGAACGCCTCGGGCTCGCGCTGGATCTGGGGCAGATACTTGCGCTTGAGGCGCTCCGCCGACAGCCGGATCGGGGTCAGCGGGTTCTTGATCTCGTGCGCGATGCGGCGCGCGATCTCGGCCCAGGCCGCCTTGCGCTGGGCGGCGAGCAGCTCGGTGATGTCGTCGAAGGTGACCACGAAGCCGCCGATCCCGGCCGCGTCCATCTGCGCCGAGACGCGCGCGAGCAGGGTGTGGGTGCCGTCCGCGCGATGCAGCTCGAGCTGCGCCTCGGCCGGGCGCTCCGGGTTGGTCGCGACCCCGGCGAGCAGACCCGCGACCTCGGGGATCACCGCGATCAGCGGCCGCCCGATCAAATCGTCGGGCGGGCAGCCGATCAGGCTCGCCGCGGAGTTGTTGGGCAAGGTGATCCGACCCTGCGGGTCGAGCCCGAGCACGCCCGCCGACACGCCGCCGATCACCGCCTCGGTGAACCGGCGGCGCTGGTCGAGCTGCTGGTTGGCGCGGATCAGCTCGGCGCGCTGGCTGTTGAGCTGCGCGGTCATGCGGTTGAAGGCGCGCGACAGATGGTCAATCTCGTGGCCTTCCTCGTCCTCCGGCACCGACGCCGTCAGATCGCCCGCGCGCACCCGGTCGGCGGCCGCGATCAGCCGGACGATCGGGGTCGCGAGGCGGTTGGCGAAACCGAGCCCGACCCCGACCGCGGCCAGCAGCAGGAGCAGCGCCACGACCCCGAAGATCGCGGCGAAGGTCACCTGGATGCCGGACCGGCGCAGCTGCAGCGAATGGTACTCGTCGACCACCTCGCGCGTCCGGTCCATGTAGTCGAGCACCCGCGGGTCGACGAAGCGGCCGACGAACAGGTAGGCGTCGATGAAGTTGTCGAGCCGCACCAGCGCCCGCACCCGGTCGTCGGTATCGCTGGTCAGCACGATCACGTCGCCCCGGCTCGCCTGGTCCAGGGTCTCGGGCGACAGCCGCTCCAGATCGAGCACGTAGGAGAGCCCAGTGCGCGCGAGCACCTGGCCGTTGCTCTGGAACACGATCGCCTCGGTCAGCGAGCGCAGCAGCGCCTGGGCGTCGAGCAGACGCTGGAACATGGCGGGGGTGGCGAGCAGGGCCGGCCCCTCGCGATTGAGGTCGGCGGCCATGGCGAGCGCGTCGGCCCGGATCACCTCCTTGTGCTCCTCGAGGTAGGACTGGGCGACGTTCAGGGAGTTGCTCAGCGCATCGTTGATCCGCTGGTTGAACCAGGCCTCGAGGCCATAGTGCAGGAAGCCGACCGAGAACACCGCGACCACGATCGCAGGTGCGACCGCGACCAGGCTGAACAGACCGACCAAGCGGGCGTGCAGGCGCGAGCCCGCCGAGCCCTGCCAGCGCGCCATGACCAGCTGCACCAGCCGGCGCGCGACCAGGACGCCGAGCAGGAGCAGGAGGATCACGTCGAGATAGAGCAGGCCGAGGACGACGTCGACGTCGGCGCCGAAGCTCAGCCAGCCGGACAGCACCACGTAGGTGGCGGTGCCGGAGAGGATCGCCGCCACGGTCAGCACCACGGCGAGGCGGCGCGCGATGTGGGCGCGCCGGAGCCAGCTGGCGAACCGCGGCCAGGTCGGCGGGGAGAAACCGGTCAGCGAACGCGCCACGGCGCCGCGTCCGTCAGTCGCGAGGGTTCCATGGCATCATCGTGGCCCGCGCATGACCTCGATGTCCAGCTCCCGAATCTTCTTGCGCAGGGTGTTGCGGTTGAGGCCGAGCAGCGCGGCCGCCTTGAGCTGGTTGCCGCGGGTCGCGGCCAGCACCCGCAGGATCAGGGGACGCTCGACCTCGCGCAGGATGCGGCCGTGCAGGCCGGCGGCCGGCAGGCGCCCGGCGCGCGTCTCGAACAGCGTGTCGAGGTGGCGGCCGATGGTATCGCCCAGGCTCCGGTCGTCGCCGGCCTCGGTCAGACCGCCGGCGACCGGCACCGCCTCGCGCAGCTCGGCATCGATCACGTCCGGCCCGATCGTCTCCTGGGCATAGAGCACCGCCAGGCGGCGGACCAGGTTCTCGAGCTCGCGCACGTTGCCGGGCCAGCTGTGCTGCCTCAGGCGGGTCATCGCCTCGGGCTCGATGGTCTTGAGCGGCAGCCCCTCGAGCCGGGCCCGGACCAGGAAGTGCTGGACCAGGGCCGGGATGTCGTCGCCGCGCTCGCGCAGGGCCGGCAACCGGATCGGGACCACGTTCAGCCGGTAGAACAGATCGTCCCGGAACAGCCCCTGGGTGACCAGCTGGCGGAGATCGCGGTGGGTCGCGGCGATGATCCGCAGATTGGCCCGGATCGGGCTGCGGCCGCCGACCGGCATGAACTCGCCCGACTGCAGGACGCGCAGGAGGCGGGTCTGGGCCTCGAGCGGCATGTCGCCGATCTCGTCCAGGAACAGGGTGCCGCCTTCGGCCTGCTCGAAGCGGCCGATCTTGCGCGCGTTGGCGCCGGTGAACGCGCCCTTCTCGTGGCCGAACAGCTCGCTCTCGATCAGCTCGCGCGGGATCGCCGCCATGTTGACCGCGATGAACGGCCCGCCGCGGCGCTTGCCGTAGTCGTGCATGGCGCGCGCCACCAGCTCCTTGCCGGTGCCGGACTCGCCGTTGATCATCACCGTCAGATCGGTGCCCATGAGGCGGGCGATGATCCGATAGATTTCCTGCATCGGCGGCGCCCGGCCGATGATCGGCAGCTGCTCCTCGAACTTGGCCGGGTCTTCGGGCTCGGCCCGCTCGGTGCGCGGCAGGGCGAGCGCGCGCTTGACCAGGGTCACCAGGTGGCTGAGGTCGAACGGCTTGGGCAGATAGTCGAAGGCCCCCCGCTCGGTCGCCCGGACCGCGGTCAGGAGCGTGTTCTGGGCGCTCATGACGATGATCGGCAGGGCGGGGCGGCGCTGCTTGATGCGCGGCAAAAGATCGAGGGTATTCTCGTCCGGCAGCACGACGTCGACGATCGCGACGTCGCCGGTGCCGTCCTCGATCCAGCGCCAGAGCGTGGCCGCGGTCGCGGTCGCCTGGACCTGATAGCCCTGGCGCGAGAGCGCGCGCGAGATCACGGTCCGGATGCCGCCGTCGTCGTCGGCCAGAAGGACGGTCGGCTCGGCCATGCCCGCTCCTACAGCTCACCCGGCCCGTTGCTGCCGCGCCAGGCCGGCAGCCGGACCCGAAACAGGGCGCCGCCCCGCGCCTGGCTCGCGTATTCGACCACGCCGCCGTGGTCGCCGATGATCTTGGCGACCAGCGACAGGCCGAGGCCGCTGCCGGAGCGCTTGGTCGACACGAACGGCTCGAACAGATGGCCGACGATCTCCTCGCTCACGCCCGGGCCGTTGTCCTCGATCTGGACCGTGATCGGCAGCTCGACCCGCTCGCTGCTGTTGGCGATCCGGACCCAGAGGCCATGGGTGTACTGGGTCGAGAGGCGGATCTCGCCGCCGTCCTTGGGCACCGCTTCGGCGGCGTTCTTGACCAGGTTGAGGAACACCTGGACCAGCTGATCGCGGTCGCCGTCGACCTCGGGCAGCGAGGGGTCGTAGTGCACGATGAACCCGACCTTGCGGGCGAAGCCGCTCTCGGCGAGCCGGCGGACGTGCTCCAGGACCTGGTAGATGTTGACCGGCCGGCGCTCGATCGGCCCGTGGTCGGCAAACTCCTCCATGCGGTCGACCAGGGCGCAGATCCGGTCGGTCTCGTCGCAGATCAGCCGGATCAGCGGATGCTCGTCGGCGCTGACGCCCTGCTCGAGCAGCTGCGCCGCGCCGCGGATCCCGGACAAGGGGTTCTTGACCTCGTGGGCGAGGGTCGCACCGAGGCCGGCGACCGAGCGCGCACCACCCCGGTGAACCAGCTGGTGATTGAGGCGATGCGCGACCGAGCACGGATGCAGGACCACCAGGCAATGGCCCGGGCGCTCGGCGAGCGGCGACACGTGCAGGTCGACCAGGCGGCGGACGCTCCGGTTGAGCGGCAGCTCGACGCCGTAGTCGGAGACGCTGTTGCCGGCCAGCTGGACCCGGCGGATCAGATCGAACAGCGCGCTGTCGTCCGGCACCAGGTCGGCGAGCGGCCGGTGCTCGAGCGTGGTCCGGCTGGCGCCGAACAGCTGCTCGGCGGCGGGATTGACGAACACGACGGCGAGCTCGCCATCGAGCGCCAGCACGCTGCTGGCCATGGCGTTCAGGATCATGCGCTCGAGGAGCAGCGCCGGCACGGTCTCGGCGAAAGCGCTCATCCACCCGCCTGTTGCGCCGGCGACCCGGACCTCGGGCTCGACCACGCCATTCGTGACTAATCCTTAGTCAACTGCGAAAACTGCCCAAAACACGGGCAGAAGATAGCTGGTCCCGGCCCGGCCGGCAAGCACCCTCGCGACACTTGGCAGAAAATGAGCGAACGCCTAGCCTGAGGGTGCCCGGTCCCCCGCCGGGCCGAGCGCAACAGAGGGGAACCACCTTGGCCGAGTGCGTGGCCTTGATCGTGGCGTCGGGTCGCGGCCAGCGGTTCGGCGCCGACCGGCCGAAGCAGTATCAGCCGCTCGCCGGCCGACCGGTGCTCCGGCACAGCCTCGAGCGCTTTTGCGGCCATCCCCGGGTCGACCGGGTGCGCGCCGTGATCCACGCCCAGGACCGCGAGCTCTACGATCTGACCGCGCGCGGTCTCGATCTGCTGACGCCGGCCGAGGGCGGGCCGACCCGGCAGGACTCGGTCCGGCTCGGGCTCGAGAGTCTGAGCGGCACGCCGCCGGACGTGGTGCTGATCCACGACGGCGTGCGGCCGCTGGCCGACGGCGCGCTGATCGATCGCGTGCTCGACGCCCTCGATCACCACAGAGCGGTGCTGCCGGCCCTGCCGGTGACCGATACCCTGAAGAGGGTCGCCGGGGCCTTTGTCCTGGGCACGGTCGAGCGCTCCGGCCTGCACCGCGCGCAGACACCGCAGGGCTTCGCCTATCAGCCGATCCTCGCGGCCCACCGGGCGACCGCCGGCGCCGAGTTGACCGACGACGTGGCGGTGGCCGAGGCCGCGGGCCTGAGGGTTGCGACGGTCGCCGGCGACGAGGCCAATCTCAAGATCACCGAGCCCGCCGATCTCGCGCGCGCCGAGCTGCTGCTCGGCGGCCGCCTGCAGCCCCGGACCGGGCTCGGCTTCGACGTCCACCGGCTCGGCCCGGGCGACGGCCTCATGCTGATGGGCGTCCGCCTGCCTGGCCCGCTCCGCCTGATCGGCCACTCCGATGCCGACGTCGGCCTGCATGCGGTGACCGACGCGCTCCTGGGCACGCTCGGTGCTGGCGATATCGGCAGCCACTTCCCGCCGACCGACCCGCGCTGGGCGGGCGCCGACTCGGCACTGTTCCTCGACCACGCGCGCCGCCTGGTCGAGGCCGCGGGCGGCCGGATCGAGCACGTCGATGCGACCCTGATCTGCGAGCGGCCGCGGATCGGCCCGCACCGCGCGGCCATGGTCGTGCGCCTGGCCGAGCTGCTCGGGCTCGGCCCCGGCCGGGTCAGCATCAAGGCGACCACGACCGAAGGCCTCGGCTTCACCGGGCGAGGCGAAGGCATCGCCGCGCAGGCGATCGCCACCGTCAGCCTGCCGGCCTGAGCCCAGCTTGAGCCCGATGCACCCAACCCTGACGACCGCCGAGCCCGGCCGGGCCTCGCCCCGGCTCGCAACCTGGCTGGCCACCTGGTTCGGGGCGGGGCTGCTGCCGTGGGCGCCCGGGACCTGGGGTTCGCTCGCCGCCCTGCCGTTCGCCTGGGCGCTGATGTGGCTGGGCGGACCCTGGCTGCTGCTGGCCGCCGCCGCCCTGGTGTTCGGCCTCGGCCTCTGGGCCGCCGGCCGCTACATGCAGGCGACCGGCGTGCACGATCCCGGCGCCGTGGTGATCGACGAGATCGCCGGCCAGTGGCTGACGCTCTGCGTCGCCCCCCTGCATCCGATCGCCTACCTGCTCGGTTTCGTTCTGTTCCGGATCGCCGATGTGCTCAAGCCCTGGCCGGCCAGCTGGCTCGATCGCCGGGTCGGCGGCGCGTTCGGGGTGATGATCGACGACCTTGCGGCCGCGGTCTATGCCGGCCTCCTGCTGTGGGCCGCCGACCGCTGGCTGCTGACCGGGAGCGCGCTCATACCATGATCTTTCCGTCGACAAGCCTGGAGCTCGCCCGCCAGCTGCTCGCGGTCTGCGAGGCGCGCGGGCTTCGCCTGGCCACCGTCGAATCCTGCACCGGCGGCCTGATCATCGCCTGCCTGACCGAGATCCCCGGCGCCTCGAACGTGGTCGAGCGCGGCTACGTGACCTACGACAACCGCGCGAAGGAAGAGGTGCTGGGCATCCCCGTGGCGCTGCTCGAGCAGGTCGGCGCGGTCAGCCAGGAAGTCGCGGAGGCCATGGCCCTGGGCGCGCTCGCGCGCGCCGGGGTCAGCCTGGCGATTGCGACCACCGGGATCGCCGGCCCCGGCGGGGCGACCCCGACCAAGCCGGTCGGCCTGGTGCATATCGCGGTCGCCTCACGCGTCCACGGCACCACTCACGTCCGCCACCTGTTCACCGGCGATCGCGCCGCGATCCGCCTAGCGACCGTCGACGCGGCGCTAGCTCTGGCGCTCGGCACGCTCGCCTAGGTGTCATTGCTCTGAACGTTGCTCATGCCGGCAGCTCCTGGTGCGGTGTGGCCTTCTGGCGGAGCATTCTCGCCGGGTCGGGTCGCGACCGGTCAAGGCCAGCGTAGCTGCCGGCTCCGCCGGTTGCAGCCTTGACTGGCCGCGCCCGCCCGGCACACTCGCTGGCAAGAGGCGATGCCGCAGAACCCGGCTCACCCTGAACAACGTTCGTGGTAGCGACACTAGGCGGCGCCCAATGCCGTCAGAATGCTGGCGACGATCTCGTCCGGCGGATGGTCGATGTCGACCGTGATTGCGTCCTCAGGCTCCTCGAGCGCCGCGAACTGGCTGCCTGAGCAGGCTCGCCGGCATGTAGTGGCCGCGGCGCTGCTTCAGGCGGGCGGCGATCAGCTCTTCGCTGCCGCGCAGATAGACGAAGCGGACCCCCGGCCGGCCGCCCTTGAGGATGTCGCGGTAGCGCTGCTTGAGCGCCGAGCAGGCGAGCACCACGTTCTGGCCGGCATCGAGCCAGCGCCCGATCTCGCGTGCGAGCGTCTCCAGCCAGGGCTGGCGGTCGGCGTCGTCGAGCGGGTGGCCGCTTTTCATCTTCTCGACGTTGGCCGGCGGATGGTAGGCGTCACCCTCGGCGAACGTGCCCCCGAGTGCCTCAGCCAAGCGCTCGCCGACCGCGGTCTTGCCGCTGCCGCTGACGCCCATCAGCACGATCACCATGGCCCCAGTCACCATGGCCAGGCCCGCTAGAGGCTGGTCCAATCGCTGTGGACGCTGCCCGGCCGGTCGACCCGCTCGTAGGTGTGGGCGCCGAAGTAGTCGCGCTGCGCCTGGATCAGGCTGGCCGGCAGCCGGGCCGAGCGATAGCCGTCGAAATAGGCGAGCGCCGAGGCCAGCGCCGGCACCGCGATGCCAGCCCTGGCCGCGGCCGCGACCACCGGCCGCAGGCCGGTCTGGGCCTTGCCGATCAGGGCCGCGAAATAGGGGTCGAGCAGCAGGTTCTTGAGGTTCGGATCGCGGTCGTAGGCCTCTTTGATCCGGTTCAAAAAGCGCGCCCGGATGATGCAGCCGCCGCGCCAGATGGTGGCGATCGTGCCGAAGTCGAGCGGCCAGCCGTGGGCATGGGCGGCCCCGGCCATGACCGCGAAGCCCTGGGCGTAGGCGCAGAGCTTGGCCGCGAGCAGGGCGTTTTGCAGCTCATCCAGCGGCCGATCCGACCGCCCCCCCGCCGCCTCGGGTCCCTCGAGGCGCTCCGCCGCCTCGACCCGCTCGGCCTTGAGCGCCGAGAGCGAGCGTGCCGCGACCGCCTCGGCGATGGTCGGCGCCGGCACGCCGTGCTCGAGCGCGGCCTCGACCGCCCAGCCGCCGGTGCCCTTCTGGCCGGCCCGATCGAGGATGATCTCGACCATGGGCTGGCCGGTCTCGGGATCGGTCTTGCCCAGGATGTCGGCGGTGATCGCGATCAGATAGGAGTCCAGCTCGCCGCGGTTCCACTCGGCGAACGCCGCCTGCATCGAGGGATAGGCGAGACCCAGTTCATCCCGCATCAAAGCAAAGGTCTCGGCGATCAGCTGCATGTCGGCGTATTCGATGCCGTTGTGCAGCATCTTGACGAAATGGCCGGCGCCGTCCGGCCCCAGATGGGCGCAGCAGGGCACCCCGTCGACGTTGGCGGCAATCGCTTCGAAGATCGCGCGTACCCGCGCGAAGGCGGCGTCGTCGCCCCCGACCATGATCGACGGGCCATGCCGGGCGCCCTCCTCGCCGCCGGAGATGCCGGTGCCGAGAAAGAGCAGGCCGCGTTCGCGCAGCGCCCGCTCACGCCGGATGGTATCCTGATAGCGGGCGTTGCCGCCATCGATGATGACATCGCCCGGCTCGAGCAGCGGCGCCAGCCCGTCGATCTGGGCGTCGGTCGCCTCGCCCGCCTTGATCATCAGGACGATCGCCCGCGGCCGGCGGATCGCGGCCACCAGCGCCTCCAGGCCGAGAGCGGGCTCGACCGGCAGGCCCGTGGCCTCGTCGCTCGCCGCGAACGCTTCGGTGCGCGCCGGCGTCCGGTTGTAGACCGCAATCCGGTGGCCGTGGTCGGCGATGTTGAGGGCCAGGTTCTGACCCATCACGCCGAGCCCGATCAGGCCGATCTCCGCCTCGTTGGTCATGGTTCGATCACGCCTTGCCGCCCCTGCCCTCCTGTCGCATAGCTGGCGCCGATGAGCAATCCCGGAGCGCCGAGGGTCCAGCCGCGATGACCGAGCCTGCCCCGCCCTTACGTCCTCCCTTTCGCCACCCGTTGCGCGTCCGCTACTCCGAGGTCGACCATCAGGGGTTGGTCTATTTCGCCCACTACGCGACCTACTGCGACATCGCGATCCACGAGTTCTTCCGCGCGCTGCCCTACGACTACACCGCGATCGGCAAGGCCAGCGGCGCCGATTTCAACACCGTGCGGGCGCTGGTCGAGTACCGCCGGCCGCTCCGTTTCGACGAGGCCTTCGAGGTCGAGGTCCGCCTCGGCCGGATCGGACGCTCGAGCCTGACCTTCACGTTCGCGCTCCTGGCCGGGGGCGAGACGGAGCCGCGCGCCACCGCCGAGATGGTCTGGGTGCACGCCGATCAGGCGAGCATGCGCGCGGTGCCCCTGCCGGAGCGGCTGCTCGACCTCCTGCGGCGCGACGACCGGTCCTGAGCCTTCGCCCCTGCGGCGATGTGGGCGGGGGCGTCGTCCGGCTCAGGGCCCGAGCCAGGCGCGCACGATCGCGATCTGGTCTTTGGCCATCAGGGCCGGCGCGTGGCCGGTGCGGTCGATCTCGATCACCTCGGCCTTGGGCCCGCGGCGGGTCATCTCGGCCGCGGTCTCGGCCAGCAAAAGGTCGCTCTCGGTGCCGCGCAGCACCAGCACCGGGCAGCGGATCTGGTCCCAGACCGGCCAGATCTCGAGATTCTCGATCGGGCCTCTGGTCATCGGCTGGGCGAGGCGCTGGTCGTAGTTCAGGCCGAACCGGCCATCCTCGCGGCGCGCGGCGCTGTGCTCGGCGAGGTGGCGCCACTCGGCGTCGGTGAGCGGCCCGAAGCCGGCATGGACCTGGCGCAGATGCGCCTCCAGCGCCTCGAGGCTGGGAAAGCGGAGGTCCAGCCCGAGGTAGCTGTTGATGTACTCGAGCGCCGCCTTGGGCAGAAACGGGCCGACGTCGTTCAGCACCAGCCTGCGGATCGGGCTTTCCGGCATCGCCGCGAGCCCCATGCCGATCAGCCCGCCCATCGACGTGCCGACCCAGTCGACCTCGACCAGATCGAGCCTGTGCAGCAGCTGCGCCATGTGGCCGATGTAGGTCGGCAGCGCATAGTCCTCGGGATCGCTCAAAGGGTCGCTCAAGCCCCGGCCGACCACGTCCGGGCAGAGCACCCGCCGGTCGGCGGCCAGCACCCGCGCCAGGTGATCGAAGTCGCGCCCGTTGCGGGTCAGGCCGTGCACGCAGACCACGGTGCGCACCGGTCCGGCGGCGCCCCACTCGGCGTAGCTCAGGCCGTAGGACCGGTCGGGCCCCTCGACCTGGACGCGGCGGATCTCCATCGTGGCTCCTCGGCGGTTTCCCGGGACGACCGGGCGGCGGACGGGGTCTCGTCAGCGGCTCGGTTAGCCATCACCCGGCCGGGCGTCAACCGGAAACGCCGCGCCGGTCCTGGGCCGGTGCGCGCGAATCACGTGACGCCCTCTGGCCCTGGCCGCGGATTCGCGCCATGGTCCAGCCCTGGTTCGCTCTGGTCCCGCCTCCCTGGACCCAGAGGCGGCCAGGTCGCTGAGGGGAGCCTGATGCCACCGGTCGAGCCCAGCCTGCAGATGTGGCTCACGCTCGCGCTGACCGCGGCGGCGGTGGTCTCCTACGCTGCCGAGCTGCTGCCGGTCGAGCTGACCGGGCTCAGTATCCTCGGCGCGCTCCTGCTGCTGTTCCAGGCGTTGCCGCTGGTCGGCGCCGGCGGTACGCCCCTGCTCGGCCCAAGCGAGCTCCTGGCCGGCTTCTCGAGCCCCGCCCTGATCGCGGTCAGCGCGCTCCTGGTGGTCGGCGAAGCGATCGTCAGTACCGGCGCGCTCGAGGGCATCGCCCGGCTGCTGGTCTGGCTGGCGCGCGGCAGCTTCCAGCGCGCCCTGACCTACAGTCTCGGCTATGTCACCGCGAGCAGCGCGTTCCTCAACAACACGCCGATCGTCGTGATCTTCATGCCGATCCTGCGCTCGATCGCCGAGCGCTTCGGCCGGCCGCCGAGTGCTGTGCTGATGCCGCTCAGCTTCGCGGCCATCCTCGGCGGCATGCTGACCTTGATCGGCACCTCGACCAATCTCCTGGTCTCGGGCGAGCTTGCCAAGCTCGGCGAACGGCCGTTCGGGTTCTTCGACTTCACCCTGCCCGGTCTGGTCCTGGCGCTCGCGGGCGGCGCCTACGTGCTGATCATGCCGCTGGTGTTGCCGCGGCGCGACGAGCAGCCGGGCCTGGTTGCGGCCGATGGCAAGCAGTTCATCGCCGAGCTCGACGTCGGGCCCGACTCGCCGCTGATCAACGAGACCGCGCGCGGCGGCATGTTCCCGAGCCTGGCCGATGTCACGGTGCGTCTGGTCCAGCGCGGCGACGAGGCGCTCCTGCCGCCCTTCGAGGACGTCCGGCTCCAGGCCGGCGACATCCTGATCGTCGCCGCGACCCGCAAGGTTTTGACCGAGATGCTCGCCAAGTTTCACGGCCACCTGCTCAATCCGCCGGCGAGCGAGCGGGCGGCGCGGCCGCGCGGCCAGCGCGAGATGGTGCTCGCCGAGGCGATGGTCCGCCCGGCCTCGCGGATCGCCGGCCAGACCCTGGAGTTCACCAACTTTCCGGCGCGCAGCCACTGCACCGTGCTCGGCATCCAGCGGCGCGCGCGGATGCTGCGCACGCGCATCGGCGAGCTCCGCCTCGAGCCCGGCGACGTGTTGCTCCTGCTCGGCTATTCGGATCAGATCCGGCGGCTGCGCACCGACCCGGACGTCCTCCTGATGGAGTGGTCGGCGAGCGAGATGCCGCTGGTGCGCAAGGCGCCGCTGGCCACGATCATCTTTGGCGCGATCGTGATCCCGGCGGCCCTCGACCTGGTGCCGATCGTGGTCACCGCCATGCTCGGCATCCTCGCCCTGATCCTCACCGGCTGCCTGAACGTGCGCCAGGCGGCGCGCGCGGTCGACCGCCAGATCGTGCTGATCATCGCCTCCTCGCTGGCGCTTGGGAGCGCGCTCGAGGCGACCGGCGGGGCGGCCTATCTGGCCATGCTGGTGCTGCACGCGATGCAGGGCGCGCCGCCGGCCGCGGTGCTCTCGGTGCTGTTTCTGCTGGTCGCCCTGGTCACCAATGTGCTCACCAACAACGCGGCCGCGGTGCTGTTCACGCCGATCGCGGTCAACCTCGCGCACCAGCTCGATGCCCAGGTGTTTCCGTTCGCGATCGCCGTGACCTTCGGCGCCAGCTGCTCGTTCGCGACCCCGATCGGCTATCAGACCAACCTTCTGGTGATGGGCCCCGGGCACTACCGCTTCGTCGACTTCGTGATCGGCGGCCTGCCGCTGGTGATCATCGTCTGGCTGGCGTTCTCCCTGTTCGTGCCCTGGTACTATGGCGTCTGAAGCCATGCCGAGGGTCCGCCGGGGGTTGCGATGAAGCTGTTCTTCAGCACCGAGCTGGCGCCCTGTCCCTATCTCGCGGCCCGGCTCGAGCGCCGCCTGGTCACGGTGCTCGATGGCCCCGATCCGGATGCGTTGCACGATCGCCTGATGCAGGCCGGCTTCCGGCGCTCGCAGGGTCTCGCCTACCGGCCCGCCTGCCCGGGCTGCGCGGCCTGCGTGCCGGTCCGGATCCTGGTCGAGCGGTTCCAGCTGACCCGCGCCTGGCGCCGGATCTGGCACCGCAATGCCGACCTGGTCGCCGCCGAGCGCCGGTCGAGCGCGACCCCGGAGCAGTTCGCCCTCTTTCAGCGCTATCTGGAGAGCCGCCACGGTGCCAGCGGCATGGCGACCATGACCTGGGGGGATTTCCGCGCCATGATCGACGACAGCCCGGTCGCCAGCCGGCTGATCGAATGGCGCCGCCCGGATCGCTCGCTGATTGCGGCAAGCCTGACCGATCAGAGCCCGAGCGGCCTGTCCGGGGTCTACAAGTTCTTCGATCCCCAGGAGACCAGGCGCTCCCTCGGCAGCCTGATCATCCTCTGGCACGTCGAGCGGGCACGCGCGCTCGGGCTGCCCTACGTCTATCTCGGCTACTGGATCGCGAACAGCCCGAAGATGGCCTACAAGGCCCGCTTCCAGCCGCTCGAGCAGCTCACCCTCGAGGGCTGGCGGCCGCTGCCGGGAGCGCTCGCTCCCGCCGGAGACGAATGCGCGGGCTAGCATCCAATTCCGAACAGCGCCGGGAGATTGCCGGCAGTCTCCATTCGCGACGGCTTGGGAGCGCCACATTTGTTTGTTCGTGAGGAACGGAGTACAACGATCCGCAGTTGACTGCTCCCGGCCGGAAGGAGAGAGGCCATGGAGCGCAGGCTGGCGGCGATCTTCGCTGCCGACGTGGTCGGCTACAGCCGGCTCATGGTGGCCGACGAGAAGGGTACGCACGAGCGCCTCAAGGCACTGTGGAAAGATCTGATCGCGCCCAAGATCGCAGAGCACCATGGCCGCATCGTCAAGCTTACGGGCGACGGCGCGCTGGTCGAGTTCGCCAGCGTGGTCGACGCAATCGAGTGCGCGCATGCGATCCAAATCGGTGTCGCCGAGCATGAGGCGGATGTGCCGGAGGAAGAACGCATCGCGTTCCGCATCGGCATCAACATTGGCGACATCATCATCGAGGGAGATGACATCTACGGCAGCAGCGTGAACCTTGCGGTGCGCGTTCAGGCGCTCGCGGATTCGGGCGGCATCTGCATCTCGCAAACCGCGTACGATCACGTCCGCGACAAAATCAACCTTGCTTTCGAGGCCGCCGGAGAGCACGCGGTCAAGAACATCCCGGACCCTGTCGTCGTCTACAGGGTGGCTCTCAAGGGAGCCGATCCCAACCGCCTCCCGAACCGAACCGGACGACCGCAAGCTGGATTGCGGGCCACCATCGCGGTCCTGCCGTTCGAAAACCTTGTCGGCGATGAACGATGGGAGCGGCTTGCGGCGGGAATCTGCGAGGACATCATCACCGACCTCGCGCGCCACGCGGACCTCTCAGTGATCGCACGATCGTCAATGCTCTCCGTCAAAAGCCGCTCTGCGGATGTGCGACGGATCGGCCGGGAGCTTGGGGTCCGCTACGTATTGGAAGGCAGCATTCAGGCAGGCGGCGGTCGAATCCGGGTAACCGCACAGCTGATCGATGCGGCGACGGGATTCCACGAGTGGGCCCAGAAGTATGATCGCGATGAGGCCGATCTGCTGATCGTCCAGGACGACATCGTCGAGCAGGTCGCCGGCGCGCTCCTCGGCTGGGAGGGCCGCATCAGCCGGGCGACGCGCCGGCAGGCGCGGCACGTTTCCAAGAGCAGCCTCACCGCGTACGAGCTCTATCTGCTCGCCTACGAGGCAGAGGCCAAGATGACCCCGGCTGACGACGAGCGCGCGATCGAGCTGGCCGACTTGGCGCTCGCCCTCGATCCGACGCTCGCCCGCGCCTGGCTGGTGCGCGCGTATGCGTGGGAACATGCGTGCAGGTTCGGCTGGGCGGCGGATGCCGAGGCTGCAAACCGAGAGCGCCGGAAGTCCATTATTCGAGCGTACGAGCTCGATCCGTCGGACGGCACCATCCTGATGGAATTCGGCGATCTCAGAGCCGACGACGGCGATCTCGCGGGCGCGCGGGCTGCCTTCGAGGAGGCCGCCCGGCTGGCTGCCAATCACGGTGACACGCTGGCGCTTCTCGCCAAGCAATTTGTCGGCACGCTCGGCCGACCGGACCAGGCGCAAGCAATGATGGAACGTGCATTTCGGCTCAATCCGGGCGCGCCGCCGCTCTATTTCTACAATCAACTACGGGTGGCTTACCTTTGTGGTAACTATGAGATTGCGGTGGCAGCGGCACGGCAGTCGCCCGACACCCCGATTACCAAGCTGTTTCTCGCCATGAGCCTCGCTAGGCTCGGCCGTGGGCCAGAAAGCGCGGCGGTCGCAAAACAGTTGCGCTTTGAATGTTCCGACTTCGATCCAGCGACGGTTTGCGGGGTCTCCTGGCTGCTCGATCCGGACGCCCAGGCGGCGGTACGGGAGGGCTTAAGACGCATTGGGTTCGATGCGCCCGGGGCCTGATCGCAGGCCCGCCCAAAATCGACCTGACAGCGCCGGCGTGATGGCGTTAAATGGCGGGAACAGAAGGCGAACCGCTCGAGAAGGCGTTGCGGCCATGGCCAAGCGGGTTCTGGTGGTCGATGACGAGCCGAACATCGTGCTGTCCTTGCGTTTTCTGATGGAACGGGAGGGCTTCGAGGTCGAGGTGGCGCCGACTGGCGAGGCGGCCTTGCAGGCGCTCGGGCGGCGCCCGGTCGATCTGGTCCTGCTCGACGTCATGATGCCCGAGCTCGACGGTTTCGAGGTCTGCGAGCGGATCCGCACCAACCCGGACTGGGCCGCGACCCGGATCGTCATGCTGACCGCCAAGGGCCGCGCGGTCGAGCGCGACAAGGGGCTCGGGCTCGGCGCCGACGCCTATGTCACCAAGCCGTTCTCGACCCGCGAGCTGGTCGCCAGGGTCAAGCAGATGCTGAGCTCCGGCTGAACGGGATGATCGCCGCGGCGATCGGGCCATGGCTGCACGCGTGCGTCTCTGGTTGCTGTTCGGGGCCCTCGCCCTGACCAGCGTCGTCGTCCTGGCCGGCGCCGCCTGGCTGCACGCCCGCTCGGCCCTGCCCGTCGCGCTCGTCTGGGTCGGTGCGGCGGTGATCCTGATCGCTGCGCAGGCCCTGGTCTGGCTCGTCCTCGAGCGCAGCTGGCTGCGGCCGGGCACGACGCTCGCGCGCGAGCTCCGGCTCCTGCTCCACGCCAACCCGGAACGGTCGATCGCGGCGCCCGCGGGGCATGGTCTGGGCGACCTGGTCCCGGCCCTGCAGGCGCTCGCCGAGCGCTGGCGGAGCAGCCGCGCCGAGCAGACGGCGATGCTGGCCGCGGCCACGGCGCGCCTGCGCGAGCAGCAGAGCCGCCTCGAGGCGGTGCTGCGCGATCTCACCGACGGCCTGATCGCCTGCACGGCCGACCGGCGCATCCTCCTGTTCAACGACGCGGCGCTGCGGATCTTCGGCGGCGATCCCGAGCTCGGGCTGCACCGGCCGCTCGACCGGTTGATCGCGCGCGAGCCGATCGCCCATGCCTTCGAGCGGCTGCGCGAGCGCCGGGCCGCGGCCGAGCCCCAACGCGCCGGGGGGCCGTCCGCCGGGCGGGCGCGCGGTCATGACGAAAGCGCCGATGAGGAGCGCGCCGAGTTCGTCTGCGCGACCGCCGACGGCGCCCGTCTGCTGCGCTGCCGGATGGCTCCGATCGTCGGTCCCGACGGTGCGGCGAGCGGCTTCGTGCTCGACTTCACCGACGCGACGACCGAGCTCGACCAGTGTGCGCGGCAGACTGCCCGCCTCGCCGATCTGATCGAGGCGCAGCGCGCGCCGGTCGCAGCGCTCCGGGCCGCGGCCGAGGTCCTGGCCGGGCATGATGGGCTGCCAGCGGCCGAGCGCGCGGCCTTCGTCGCCGTGCTCGAGCGCGAGAGCGCCGCCCTGTGCGGGCGGCTGGACGCCCTGGCGGCCGCCACCGAGGGATTGGCCGCCGGCGACTGGCCGGGCGCCGACCTGTACAGCTCCGACCTGGTCCGCTGGGTCAACCGCCGCCTGGCGAATGGCCCCGGGTCGATGACGTTGACCGCGGTCGGCCCTGGTCTCTGGCTGCACGGCGACGGCTATCATCTCTGCCTGTTGCTGGCGCGGCTGGCGCTGTCGGTCGGCGTCGCGACCGGCACCGCCGAGCTCGACCTCGAGGCGCGGGATCAGGGCCGGCGGGTCGAGCTGGATCTGGTCTGGCCCGGCCGGCCGCTGCCGCTCGCCACCGTGGAGGCGTGGCTCGAGCAGCCGCTCGATCCGGCGCGCGCCGCGGATGGCGGGCGGCTGCGCGACGTGCTGCGCCACCATCGGAGCGAGATCTGGAGCCAGGCGCACGCCCGGCCTGGCTATGCGCTGCTGCGTCTGCCGCTGCCCGGACCGAAATCGGAGCTCGGCCGATCCGGCCGCACGGAGCGGCCGCCGCCGCGGCCGGAGTTCTACGACTTCGAGCTGCTTGCGCGGGCCGATGAGCCGAGCGCATCGCTGCGCGACCGCCCGCTCGGCGAGCTCTCCTACGTCGTGTTCGACACCGAGACCACCGGGCTCGACCCGGCCGGCGGCGATCGCCTGATCCAGATCGCGGCCGTCCGGATCGTCAACCGGCGGCTTCTGACCGGCGAGGTGTTCGATGCCCTGATCGATCCCGGCCGGCCGATCCCCAAGGCTTCGAGCCGGTTTCACGGCATCACCGACGAGCTGGTCCACGGCCGGCCGCCGCTCGAGATCGTGCTGCCGCAGTTCCACGCCTTCGCCGCCGGCAGCGTCCTGGTGGCGCACAATGCCGCCTTCGACATGGCATTCCTGCGCCGCGAGGAGGAGCGCCTGGGGCTGCGCTTCGAGCAGCCGGTGCTCGACACGCTGCTGCTGTCGGCGGTGCTCCACGATCACACGCCAGAGCATTCGCTGGACGCGATCGCGGCCCGTTTCGGCGTCGCCCTGGTCGACCGCCACCAGGCGCTCGGCGACGCGATCGGCACCGGGCAGCTGTTCCTGCGCCTGCTCGAGCTGCTCGAGGCCGAGGGCGTGCATACGCTGGGCGCAGCGCTCGAGCTCGCCGAGCGGGCGGTCGCGCTGCGCCGGCGCCAGGCCGAGGCGTTCGGGCCCAGGCGCGGGCGTCTCCTGGTCGCGGGCGGGTGAAGGCGGGCCGATGCGCGACGAAGAACGGGGCAAGCGCCTGATCGCCGTCTTCCTGCTCGGGCTGGTGGCGCTCAACTTCCCGCTGCTGGCGGTCGCCGAGGCCGGCCGGGCGGTGTTCGGCCTGCCGCCCCTGCTCGCCTATCTGTTCGGCGTCTGGGCCGGCCTGATCCTCTTGCTCGCGCTGATCGTCGAGGCCAGGCGCTGAGATGACCGAGGGCTGGGTCGTCCTCCTGATCGCGAGCGTCTATCTCGGCGTCCTGTTCGCGATTGCCTACGTCGGCGACCGGCGCGCTGAGCAGGCCCGCAGCGTGATCAACAACCCGTACATCTATACCCTCTCGATCGCGGTCTACTGCACCGCCTGGACCTACTACGGCAGCGTCGGCCGGGCCGCCGCCGCCGGCCTCGGCTTCCTGCCGATCTATCTCGGCCCGACCCTGATGGCCTGCCTGTGGTGGTTCGTCTTGCGCAAGATGCTGCGCATCACCAAGGCCTACGGCATCACCTCGATCGCCGACTTCGTGGCCTCGCGCTACGGCAAGAGCGCGCTCTTGGGCGGCCTGGTCACGGTGGTCGCGGTGTTCGGCGGCATGCCCTACATTTCGCTGCAGCTGAAAGCGGTCTCGACCAGCGTCGCGGTGATCCTCGGCTATCCCGCCGAGGCGCCGTTCTGGCGCGACCTCGCGCTGTTCGTGGCGCTGCTGCTGGCGGCGTTCAGCATCCTGTTCGGCACCCGCCACATCGACGCCACCGAGCACCACCAGGGCATGGTCGCGGCGATCGCCTTCGAATCGATCGTCAAGCTGCTCGCCTTCCTGGCGATCGGCCTGTACGTGACCTTCGGCCTGTACGACGGCTTTGCCGACGTCTTCAGCCAGGCGCAGGCCGCCGGCCTGGGGGCACTCCTGACCTTCCAGGGCACCGGCATGACCTTCGCCGACTGGTTCGCGCTCACCTGCCTGGCCGGCATGGCGATTCTGTTCCTGCCCCGCCAGTTCCAGGTCGCGGTGATCGAGAACATCAACGAGGATCACCTGAACAAGGCGATCTGGCTGTTCCCGCTCTATCTCTTGGCGATCAACCTGTTCGTGCTGCCGATCGCGCTCGCCGGCCGCCTGCGTTTTCCCGGCGGCGAGGTCGACGCCGACTTCATGGTCCTGCTCCTGCCGATGGTCGAGCACCAGCACCTGCTCACCCTGTTCACTTTCCTGGGCGGCCTGTCGGCGGCGACCGCGATGGTGATCGTGGCCACCGTGGCCCTCAGCACCATGCTCTGCAACGACCTGATCATGCCGGTGCTGCTGCGCCTGCGCTTTTTGCGCCTGAACGAGCAGCCCGACCTGTCCGGGCTGCTGCTGACGATCCGGCGCGGCAGCATCCTCGGCATGCTGCTGCTCGGCTACGCCTACTTCAAGGTCGTCGGCGAGTCCTACGCCCTGGTCACCATGGGGCTGGTGTCGTTCTGCGCCGCCGCCCAATTCGCGCCGCCGATCCTGTTCGGCATCTATTGGAAGGCGGCGACGCTGCGCGGCGCGCTCATCGGGTTGTCCGCGGGCTTCCTGATCTGGCTGTACACGCTGCTGCTGCCGGCGCTGGCGCGATCAGGCTGGATCGGCGCCCGCTTCGTCACCGACGGCCTGTTTGGCCTTGGCATCCTCAAGCCCTACGCCTTGTTCGGGGTCGGCGGGCTGGATCCGGTCAGCCACTCGCTGCTCTGGAGCCTGCTCGCCAATGTCGCCGGCCTGGTCGGCTGGTCGCTGCTCGGCCGGCAGGGCAGCTTCGAGCGCGTCCAAGCGTCGCTGTTCGTCGACGTTGACCGGCTGGGCGGCGGCCCACATGTCTGGCGGGGTAGCGCGCCGGTCGCCGATCTCCGGGCGTTGCTCGCCCGCTACGTGGGTGCCGAGCGGGCCGGGCAGGCGCTTGCGCGGCATGCCAGAACCCGGGGTCTGGCGCTCGCCGCCGACGCCCAGGCCGATGCCGATCTGGTCACGTTCGCCGAACGCCTGCTCGCCGGCGCGATCGGGGCGGCGTCCGCCCGGGTGATGATCTCGACGGTGGTCAAGAGCGCCGACTTCAGCCCGGACGAGGTGATGGCGATCCTCGATGAGGCCTCGCAGGTGATCGAGTACAGCCGGCAGCTCGAGCAGAAGTCGCAGGCGCTTGAGATCACCAGCGAGCAGCTGCGCCGGGTCAACCAGCGGCTGACCGAGCTCGATCGCCTGAAGGACGAGTTCATCTCGACCGTCAGCCACGAGCTACGCACGCCCTTGACCTCGATCCGCTCGTTCTCCGAGATTCTGCTCGACAACCCCGACCTCGCGGTCGCGCAGCGCAACCAGTTCCTCGACATCGTGGTCAAGGAATCCGAGCGCCTGACCCGGCTGATCAACGACATCCTGGACCTGTCGCGGATCGGCTCCGGGCAGATGGAATGGCACCTCTCCAGCTGCGACCCGAAGGAGATCATCGCCGACGCGCTCGCCGCCACCGACGGCCTGTTCCGCGCCAAGCAGATCACGGTCGAGCCCGAGCTCAACCCGGAGCTGCCGAGGATCACGGTCGATCGCGACCGGCTGATGCAGGTGGTGATCAACCTGCTCTCGAACGCCGCCAAGTTCGTCCAGGCGGGCAGCGGCCGGGTCAAGGTGTGCCTCGCCGCCGCCGGCCGGGACCTCGAGGTCAGTGTCCAGGACAACGGCCCCGGCATCCCGCCCGAGCAGGGCCAGGCGGTGTTCGAGAGGTTCCATCAGCTCGCCGGCGACCCGATCACCGGCAAGCCCGCGGGCTCGGGCCTGGGGCTCGCGATCTGCCGGCAGATCATCGAGCACTTCGGCGGCCGGATCTGGGTCGAGCCGGCGGCGCCGCGGGGGGCCGTGTTCCGCTTCACCCTGCCGATCACCGGCGCGGCCACTGCGGGCTCGTCGATCGCCACGCCGGCAGCCGCCGGCGAGGACTGAAGGGCAGAAAGTCCTCACGTTCGCGCTTGGTCTGCGCGCCCGGGTTGGCGGGCGGCGGGCGCGCGCCGCGTAGCTGGAGACTTCGCGGCAACGCTATGAGCCAGGGCCGGCGATCGTTCGATCATGCGGCGCACAGGGCCTGGCCCCGACCGGCCCCCTTCCCCGCCCCGAGCCTCGTTCGCCTGCTGGCGGCGCTGAGCTCAGGCCCGGCTTTCAGCCCGGCGACGGAGTTCGGCCAGCAGGCCGTCCATCCCCTGCCGCTCGATCACCGCGCCGAACTCCGAGCGCTGGGTCACGATCAGGCTGACCCCCTCGACGATGACGTCGATCGCCACCAGGCTGTGGTCGGCGCGCTCGCGGATCCGCCAGTCGACCTCGACCGGCGGACCGTCGCTCACGATCCGGGACGAGACCAGGGCATCCTGGTCGCCGACGGCTTTGGCGCCGGTCACCTCGAAATTCTGCCCGCCGTAGACGTCCAGCCGGGTCGCGAGCGTGTGCAGGGCGAAGTCGCGGAACAGCTTCAGGTAGTCGGCGCGCTGCGCCTCGCTCGCGGTCCGCCAGTAGCGACCGAGGATCAGACGCGCGACCAGGTCCAGATCGACCGGTCCGCTGAGCGTCGCGACCAGCTGGCTGAACTTCTGCTGCTCACTGAGGCCGGGGTCGCGCAGGGTCGTCAAGACCTTGTGACCGACCGTCTCGACCAGCGTGCGCGCCGCGTCCGGGTTGGGCTCGGCGCGGGCGCCGGGCGCCACCCCGATCGCCAGCAGCGCGAGCGCCAGCAGGCCACCGAGCAGCGGCCGCCGGCCGCGAGCGTCAGGGCGCATGGCCGGTCTTTGGCCCCGGCTGAACTCGGCGCCGGCTGAGACTCGGGCGCGGGCTCGTCAAGCTTGTAAATGTCCTCATTGTAGATGTCCTCGATCGGCGCGGGCGCGCCGTTGCGGATCTCGTTGGCGCGCAGCTGGCGAACCAGGGTCCGGGTCGCAGCATAGAGGTCAAGGCTGCTGCGCTCCAGGTCGTCGAACGTCTCGATGTTGTGCTCGCGGAAGCTCACCGTCTGGACCCCGAAGCGGGCGATGCTGACCGAGGTCGGCGCCAGGAAGAAGAGCGGGTCGAACGCCAGGTCGACCACCCGGCCGGCGGCATCGCGGGGATTCGACGGTCCCAGCAGCGGCAACATCAGATAGGGCCCCGGGCCGACCCCGTGGACCGCGAGGGTCTGGCCGAAGTCCTCGTCGCGCCGCTCCGGCATGCCGACCATGCCGCCGACGTCGACCAAGCCGCCGACCCCGAGGATGGTGTTGAGCATGAACCGGCCGAGGGTCAGCTGCCCCTGCTCGAACTGGCCCTGCAGCAGGTCGTTGGCCAGCACCACCGGCGTGCGCAGATTGGCCAGGAAGTTGTCGACCCCGTCGCGCACGAACTCGGGCGTGGCGTTGCGGTACATGATCGCGACCGGCTTCAGGATCAGGCGGTCGAGGAAGAGATTGACCTGGAAGACCGCGCGATTGAACGTCTCGAACGGATCGTTCTCATTATCCTGGGCGCGCGCCGGTGGTGCCAGGAGGCCGCACACCAGCGCGAGCCCGACCGGCCCGACTCGACGCCACCACCATGACCGCCACGGTCCCCTCATGCCGGGACCCGTCGGGACGATCTCGTCACCCAGTGCCTCCTGCCGCGCCGCGCCGCGGCGGAATCACCCCGCCGCCTTGGCCGAGCAAGATATGGGTGCGCGCAGGAAGCATCAAGATCCGCACATCACCGCCCGGTGGTTGACGATCCTGGCCGGCCGACCGTCGCGGGCCCGCGTCGCTCGGGCGTCGGCGAAGGGGTGCCGGCTCCTAGGGAATGCGGTCATGGCCTACCCGGGTATGTCGCGCGGCCGGGCGACGACGTTGCAGACCCAACCGATAAGCCGGCATTGTAAACGAAACGTAAACGTCGCGGCCGAGCGGGGCCGAGCCGCCGAGGAGCCAGCCCATGAATGACGTCCGGATCATTACCTTGGACAGCCTTCTGCGCCGGCTCGAGGAGGTACTCGGCACCGACAACCTGCTCTATCGCCGCTTCCACCAAGGTCTGCGACTCGAGGACGAACGTTGTCTCACGGATGCCATGAGCAGCTTGCGGCTCTATCCGGACGAGGTTCGCCGTCTGGTCGAGGACACGGTGATGAGCTGGCTGTTCGGCGCCCGCGCTGATTTCGAGCGCGGGTCGGCTTGAAGCCGCGCCGTACGCGTAAATCACCCCGCAACTCCCCCAAGCCTCTCGGGCGGTCGTGATGACCGCCCTTTTTTTTGCGCCTTGACATGCAGACATAAAGAAATCTATATATGCGTATCTTGAATGCCAGAGCGATGGGGTCCCCGCGGGAAGCCAGCATGGCCGACCAGCACGACAGCCTTGAGACCCTCTTGAACGGGCTGCGTGCGGCCGCCGAACCGAGCCGGCTGCGCCTCCTGGTCCTCTGCAGCCAGGGCGAATGGACGGTGACCGAGCTCACCCAGGTGCTCGGGCAAAGTCAGCCCCGGGTCTCGCGCCATCTCAAGCTGCTGGCCGAGGCCGGCCTGCTCGAGCGCTTCCGCGAGGGCAGTTGGGTGTTCTACCGGCGCGCCCATCGGGGGCCGGGCGCCAGGCTCGCGCGCAATCTCTGCCGCATGCTGCCGCCCGAGGACGCCGATCTGGCCCTCGACCGCCAGCGCCTGGCCGCGGTCCGCAGCGCCCGCCAGGACCAGGCGGCGCAGTATTTCGCCGCTCAGGCCACCCGCTGGGATCAGGTGCGCTCGCTGCACCTCGACGAGGCCAAGGTCGAGAGCGCGCTGCTCGGCGTGTTCGGCGACCAGCCGCCCAAGAGCCTGCTCGACATCGGCACCGGCACCGGCCGCGTGCTGCAGCTGTTCGCCCCCCGCATCGGCTTCGGGCTCGGGGTCGACCTGTCGCGCGAGATGCTGGCGGTCGCGCGTGCCAACCTCGACCGCACCAGTCTGCGCAACTGCCAGGTCCGCCAGGGCGACATGTATCACCTGCCGCTGCCTGACGGCGCGTTCGACGCGGCGACCCTGCACAATGTGCTGCGCTTTGCCGACGATCCCGCCGCGGCGCTCGCCGAAGCCGCCCGCGCGCTGCGTCCGGGCGGGCGTCTGGTGGTCGTCGACTTCGCGCCCCACCGGCTCGAGTTCCTGCGCGAGCAGCACGCCCATCGCCGGCTCGGCTTCGCCGACGCCGAGATGCGCGATTGGTTTACCGCGGCCGGGCTATTGTTCGAGCCGCCGCTCCGCCTCCCGGGCGAGCCGTTGACCGTGATGATCTGGCCGGCGCGCCGGATCGGAGCGGCCGGCGATTTCGACCAGCCCGACCACCAACCCAGCGCCCGACGCGAGGTCGCCTGATGCCCGAGTGGACCAGCCCTGCCCTGGACCATCCCGCGCCCCCACCAGGCGAGCTGCTGCCGGGCGAGCTCTGGTCCGAGGTCGAGCTCTCGTTCGAGTTCTTTCCGCCCAAGACCGAGGCGGCCGAAGCGCGCCTGTGGCAGGCGGTCGAGCAGCTGCAGCCGCTCCAGCCCCACTACGTCTCGGTGACCTGCGGCGCCGGCGGCAATCCCGCCGAAGGCACGCGCAGCTGGGTCGACGCCCTGCGCGAGCGCGCCGGCTGGCTGGCCGTGGCCCATCTGACCTGTGCCAGCGCCACGCGCAGCGCGATCGACGCCATCGCACGGCAGTATTGGGCCGCCGGCATTCGCCAGATCGTGGCCCTGCGCGGCGACCGGCCGAAGGATGCGGACAGCCGGCCGAACGGCGAGCACTACCCGTTCGCGGCCGACCTGGTCGCAGCGTTGCGCGGGGTCGCGCCCTTCGAGATCAGCGTCGCGGCCTATCCCGAGACGCATCCCGAAGCGGCCAGCCCCGAGGCCGATCTCGACAATCTGAAGCGCAAGCTCGATGCCGGCGCGGTGCGCGCGATCACGCAGTACTGCTTCGAGACCGACACCGTGCTGCGCTTTCGCGACCGCATGGCCGCGGCCGGCATCACCGCCCCGCTCGCGGTCGGGATCATGCCGGTGCACGATTTCGGCCAGATCAAGCGCTTCAGCGACGGCTGTGGTGCTGGCGTGCCCGACTGGCTGGCCGCGCGCTTTGCGGGCCTGGACGACGATCCCGCCGAGCGCGTCCGGGTCGGCGCGAGCATTGCCGCGGACCAGGTCCGGCAGCTGATCGGCGAAGGGATCCGTCAACTGCACTTCTATACCCTGAACCGCGCCGAGCTCACCATCGAGGCCTGCCGGCTGCTCGGCCTGCGGCCGCGCCTCGCCCACGCCGCCTGAGGTTGACCCTTATGACCTCCGCTTTCCTCGAGGCGCTCGCGCGCCGGGTGCTGCTGTTCGATGGTGCCATGGGCACCCAGATCCAGGGCCGCGACCTCTCGATCGAGGCCGACTTCTGGGGCCAGGAGAACTGCTCCGAGATCCTGAACCTGAGCCGTCCGGACCTGATCCGGGAGATCCACCAGGGCTACCTCGAGGCCGGCGCCGACGCGCTCGAGACCAACAGCTTCGGCGGCTCGCCGATCACGCTCGGCGAGTTCGACCTCGGCGAGCGGGCGTTCGAGATCAACCAGCGCGCGGCCGAGCTTGCCCATGAGGCGATCGCCAGGCTCGCAGGCGACGGTCGCCAGCGCTTCGTGATCGGGGCGATCGGCCCCGGCACCCGCCTGCCCTCGCTCGGGCACGTCGCCTACCGGACCCTCGAGCAGGCGTTCAGCGTCCAGGCCGCGGGCCTGATCGCGGGCGGCGCCGACGTCATCCTGTGCGAGACCTGCCAGGACCCGCTCCAGGCCAAGGCTGCGATCAACGGCGCCCGAGCCGCCATGGCCGCCGCCGGCAAGAGCCTGCCGCTGATGGTCCAGGTCACGGTCGAGACCACCGGCACGCTCCTGGTCGGCACCGACATCGCGGCCGCCGCGACCATCGTCGGCGCGCTCGATGTCCCGATCATGGGTCTGAACTGCGCGACCGGTCCCCAGGAGATGGCCGAGCATCTCTCCTACCTTTCCGAGAGCTGGCCGGGGCCGATCTCGGTCCTGCCGAACGCCGGCCTGCCCGAGCTGGTCGAGGGTCAGACCCGCTATCCGCTCGGGCCCCGCGAGCTCGCCGGCTGGCTCGAGCGCTTCGTGACCGAGGACGGGGTCGGGATCATCGGCGGCTGCTGCGGCACCACGATCGAGCACATTCAGGCGCTCGATCAGATGCTCCGCCGGCTGGCCGAGGACGGCTATCGGCCGCAACCCAAGCTGCGTGCGGTCACAGCACCCGCGCAGCTCGCCTCGCTCTACAGCGCCGTGCCGCTGCGCCAGGAGCAGGCCTATCTCTCGATCGGCGAGCGCTGCAACGCCAACGGCTCCAGGGCCTTCAAGGATCGCCAGGCGGCCGAAGACTGGGATGCCTGCGTCGCGATCGGCCGCGACCAGGCGAAGGAGGGCGCGCACGCGCTCGACGTCTGCACCGCCTACGTCGGCCGCGACGAGAGCCGCGACATGACCGAGGTCATCTCGCGCCTGCGCGGCGCGGTCGACAGCCCTCTCGTGTTCGATTCGACCGAGCTGCCGGTGCTGGAGACCTCGCTCGAGCTCTATGGCGGCAAGGCGGTCCTGAACTCGATCAACTTCGAGGACGGCGAGGAGCCGCCGACCAAGCGCATGGAGCTTGCGCGCAAATTCGGGGCGGGCGTGATCGCGCTCACGATCGACGAGACCGGCATGGCCAAGGACGTCGAGCGCAAGCTCGAGGTCGCGCGCCGCCTGGTCGACTTCGCCTGCAACCGCCACGGCCTGCCGCGTTCGGACCTGCTGATCGACCCCTTGACCTTCACGATCTGCACCGGCAACGAGGACGACCGCGGCCTCGGCATCGCGACCCTCGATGCGATCGCCGCGATCGGCGCCGAGTTCCCGGACATTCAGATCATCCTCGGGCTCTCGAACATCTCGTTCGGCCTGAACCCGGCCGCCCGCCACGTGCTCAACTCGGTGTTCCTGGACGAGGCGCTCAAGCGCGGCCTGACCGGCGCGATCCTGCACTCCTCCAAGATCATGCCGCTGCACAAGATCCCACCCGAGGAGGCAGCGCTCGCGAGCGATCTGATCTTCGACCGGAGGCGCGAGGGCTACGATCCGCTGCACGCCTTCATGGCGCAGTTCGCCGAGCGCAAGGTCGCCTCCGAGAAAAAGGAACGCGCGGCCAATGTCGAGGAACGGCTGAAGCAGCGGATCATCGATGGCGACCGCCAGGGCCTCGAGGCCGACCTCGACGAGGCGCTGACCAGGTACCCGCCGCTCGACGTCATCAACGTGCACCTCTTGGATGGCATGAAGGTCGTGGGCGAGCTGTTCGGCAGCGGCCAGATGCAGCTGCCCTTCGTGCTCCAGAGTGCCGAGACCATGAAGGCCGCGGTCGCCTACCTCGAGCCGCACATGGAGCGCGTCGAGGGCAGCCACAAAGGCACGGTCGTGCTCGCGACCGTCAAGGGCGACGTCCACGACATCGGCAAGAACCTGGTCGACATCATCCTCACCAACAACGGCTACAAGGTCGTGAACCTCGGCATCAAGCAGCCGCTTGCCAACATCCTGGCGGCCTTCCAGGAGCATCGCGCCAACGCGGTCGGCATGTCGGGCCTGCTGGTCAAATCGACCGTGGTGATGCGCGAGAACATGCTCGAGATGAGCCGCCAGGGCCTGGATGTGCCGGTGATGCTCGGCGGCGCGGCGCTGACCCGCCAGTACGTCGAGGAGGACTGCGTGCGGGCCTACGCTTCGGGCAAGGTCGCCTACGCCCGCGACGCCTTCGACGGCCTGCACCTGATGGACCGGATCATGTCCGGCTGCTTTGCGACCTACCTGGCCGAACGCCAGGCCAAGCAGCAGGCAAGGCCCAAGCGCTCCAAGCCTGAGCGCAGGCTGGCCGCGATCGACGCGCAGGCACCGATCCTGCGGCCGCTCGAAGTGGCGGAAACGCGCCTGCGCCGCAACGAGCTCTCGCGCGGCGTCGAGATCCCGACGCCGCCCTTCCAGGGCCCCCGGCTGCTCGAGGCGGTGCCGGTCCGGGCGCTGCTGCCGTTCCTGAACGACAACATGCTTTACCAGTTCCACTGGGGCTTCAAGAAGGACGGCCGCACGCTCGCGGACTTCCTCGCCTGGGCCAACAAGGAGCTGAAGCCGATCCTGACAGGCCTGGTCGACGAGGCCGAGCGCGAGCAGGTGTTCCAGCCCCAGGCGGTCTACGGCTACTGGCCGGCGGCCGCCGAGGGCAACGACCTCCTGCTGTTCGACCCCGCCGACCACGGCCGCGAGGTCGCCCGCTTCTCCCTGCCCCGCCAGACCAAGAAGAACGGCCTGTGCATCGCGGATTTCCTGCGCGACGCGGCCGAGCCCGAGCGCGACGTGATCGGCCTCCAGGTGGTGACCGTCGGCCAGCGCGCCTCCGAGGTCGCGCGCGAATGGTTCGCGGCCAACCGTTACAACGATTACGTCCGCCTGCATGGCCTGGGCGTCGAGCTCGCCGAGGCGCTGGCCGAATACGTCCACGGCCGGATCCGCGCCGAGCTCGGCTTCGGCCACCTCGATGCCCGCGATCGCCACGAGCTCCTGAAGCAGGGCTACCGCGGCTCGCGCTACTCCTTCGGCTACCCCGCCTGCCCCAACCTCGCCGACCAGCGCCAGCTGCTTGCCCTGCTGGATGCCACCCGCATCGGCATCGAGCTGTCCGAGGAAGACCAGCTCCACCCCGAACAGTCGACCAGCGCCATCGTCCTCCACCACCCCCAGGCCCGCTACTTCAACGTCTGACCGCGAGCCGCGGTGGGCCGAATTTTTGCGTTTGATAACATCGGTTTGCGATCTTTGCTTCACACTTTCGCGGCGCGGCGTGCGGCAGAATTTTTCGCCGGCTGGCAAGGATTTGTTAACCGTGGCTTGACAGGGTTCCGGATGGTGGAACAGGTGCGGCCGCCGCCCCCTTTGGCCCCGGGTCGGGGGGCGGGGCGGGAAGGTCGGGAGCGGAGGCAGGGGGTGGTCAGAGGCATGGGGATTGAGTCAATCCGGGGCTGTTTCGGATTGAGATTGATGCCGGGGCGACGTTCATATTGATGCGGGTGGAGGACATTTTGTGCCCGTAGCGATTACAAATCAGATGATCTCGGAGTGACCAGACCCTATCGTGGACCCATGCAACAATCGAATTGTGCCAGCGGAAAAGTCGACTATGTGTATTTGTCGACAGATTGATCGATTTGGGCATTGAGAGTGCACAGGCATCGCCCGGATCCGTCGCTTGATTTACCTGGCGTAACACACAAGTGTCGCCTCAGCGTGAAGTGGTCGGCAAAATCAATGAGATCAAGCTGGAGTCCATGGACTCCATGGATCTCAGGGTCTGTCTCCAGATCGATATTTCGTAGCATGTGCAGAGGCTTGTAGGATCTTCAATGATTGATCGTGCCCGGTCAAGGATGGAGAATTGAGTCCACCTTGATCGAACCATCAATCGGACGCAGGGCACAGAAGCGTGCAGCCGACCGGTCCAGAGCGGTCAATCCCTCGATCCCGCAAAGCGTGCTCGGAGCGGGGCCGCGGGCGCGATTTGGTTGAAGGCGAGCGCCGGTCGGCGCAGAATGGGGGGTGCATTCCGAGCGAAGGGATTGCGGCGCCCATGGAACGCACCTACGCGGATCTGTACGAGCCGACCCGCTGGCGTCGAACCCGAGCGCGCTTGAAGAGACTTGGGCTCTGGCTCTGGGGCGCGGTCGGTCTTGGAGGTGTTGTCGCTGCCTACTTTGGTTCGGTCGCGACCGAACTGCTGCCCGCGCCGCACGATCTCGTGTGTCTGGCCGAGGAGCAGTTCCGCAAGCCGGCCCCGGGCACGCAGTTCACGATCCTGATCAGCAATCTGGCCGGCGATCCCGAGGGCCAGCAGACCAGACTGGTGCGGGACGTGTTCTTGAACGAGCGCGGGCTCGACGTGCGCTCGACCTGTCGCGTGGTCCGGCTGAATGTGACCGGCGGCTCGCTCGCCGCCGCCAAGGCTGCGGCGAGCGAAGAGGGGCGGGCGCTCCTCGAAGCCCGCAACGCCGACCTGCTGATCTGGGGCGAGGTCAAGAAGGCCGATCGGGAACTTAACCTCTGGTTCCTGAGCAGCGGCAGCAGCACCCTCGGCGCTCCGTCCTATTCTCTGACCGAAAAGCTCACCTTGCCGGAGAATTTCCCCGATCTCGGCGCCCAGCTTCAAGGCGTCGCGCTCGCGCAGGTTGCCCCGGCGACCGAACAGGCGGGCACGTATCTGGTCGGCGTGCTGAAACCGGCCCGGTCCAAGATCGAGCAACTGCTCGCAAACCCGCCGCCGGAGCTGGACGAAGAACAGAAGGCGGACCTGCGCTTCTCGTTGGCTTTGGCGGCCCAAACGATCGGCGAGCAGGCTGGCGAGAACGAGCCGCTCGAAGCAGCCGTGGACGAATATCGCGCCGCCCTGGAGGTCAGGACGCGCGAGCGCGTCCCGCTCGACTGGGCCATGACCCAGAACAACCTCGGCACCGCGCTCTCAACGCTCGGCGCGCGCGAGGCCGGCACGCAGCGGCTGGACGAGGCGGTCGCCGCCTATCGCGCCGCCCTGGAGGTCAGGACGCGCGAGCGCGTCCCGCTCGACTGGGCCATGACCCAGAACAACCTCGGCGCCGCGCTCAGAGCGCTTGGCGCGCGCGAGGCCGGCACGCAGCGGCTGGAACAGGCGGTCGACACCTATCGCGCCGCCCTGGAGGTCAGGACGCGCGAGCGCGTCCCGCTCGACTGGGCGATGACCCAGGACAATCTCGGCAACGCGCTCGAGACGCTCGGCGAGCGCGAGGACGGCACGCAGCGGCTGGAACAGGCGGTCGACGCCTATCGCGCCGCCCTGGGGGTCAGGACGCGCGAGCGCGTCCCGCTCGACTGGGCCATGACCCAGAACAACCTCGGCACCGCGCTCTCAACGCTCAGCGAGCGCGAGGACGGCACGCAGCGGCTACGAGGCGGTCGCCGCCTATCGCGCGGCGATGGAAGTGTTCGGGCCCGCCGGCGCGAGCCACTTCGCGGGAATTGCGGAGGGCAACCTGGCGCGTGCCGAGGCGCTGCTCGCCGAGCGGCGGGGAAAGAGCGCGGCGGAGTGAGCGAGGGTGCTACTTGAAGTAGAGCGCGACGCCGAGCAAGACGAACAGCGCGACCTGGGCGGAGAGAATCCTGTTCTGCATCTGGGCTAGCCGGGTCTCGAGCCGGGATTCGAGCTGCGCCAAGCGGCCGTCGAACTTCGCCTCCAGCTGGGCCAGGCGGGCGTCGAGGTGCTCCCTCGTCACGAGCTCGCTCCGGACCTCGGCCCAGTAGGTCGCGAAGGCGTTGCCGAGGCGTTCCGCCTGCTCGTGAGAGAAGACGTTTCCTTCGCTGAGGTCGCGTGCGATCCTGAGGGTGTCCAAGGCCGCTTTTCCCATATGCGCAGCTTCAATATAGCGCGTGGCAGCGGGTCGCGCATCAATCATGGGACCTGTGGCTGGGCCAGGGAAGGAGCACGACATGCATCCGATCTGCGTCACCTGTGGCGTGCAGTTCAAGGACAGCGAGCGGCCGCCCGCGGTCTGTCCGGTCTGTGCGGACGAGCGCCAGTTCGTGGGTTGGGCGGGGCAGCGGTGGACGACGCTCGAGGCCCTGCGGGGCGGCCATCGGCTGGCGGTGCGGGACGAGGGCGACGGGCTGCTCGGGATCGGTTGTGAGCCGCGTTTTGCGATCGGCCAGCGGGCGCTGCTGGTGCCGGCCCGGCCGAACGAGGGGTCGGGGCGGAACCTGCTTTGGGACTGCATCAGTCTGGTCGATGAGGCCGCGGTGCGGGTGGTCGAGGGGCTGGGCGGGCTCGGCGGGATTGCGGTGTCGCATCCGCATTTCTACAGCTCCATGGTCGAGTGGAGCCGGGCGTTCGGCGGGGCGCCGATCTGGCTGCATGCCGACGACCGGGCGTGGGTGATGCGGCCGAACCCGGCGATCCGGTTCTGGGAGGGCGAGCGGCTGGCGCTCGGGCCGGGGCTGACGCTGCTCCGGCTTGGCGGCCATTTCCCGGGTGGTCAGGTGCTGCACTGGGCGGATGCGGCGGACGGCCGGGGCGCGCTTCTCTCCGGCGACATCGTCCAGGTGGTCCAGGACCGGCGTTTCGTCAGCTTCATGCGCAGTTATCCCAACTTCATCCCGCTTTCGGCCAGCGCGGTGCGTCGGATCATGGACCGGCTCGAGCCGTTCGCGTTCGAGCGGATCTATGGCGGCTGGTTCGATCTCGTGGTGCGCGCGGACGGCAAGCGCGCCCTGCGGCGGTCGGCCGAGCGCTATCTTCGGGCCATCGAGGACCCTTCTACCCGCTGAAGAACTCGAGCAGCGCGGTCGCTGTCTCCTCGGGCCGTTCCTCGGGCAGGAAGTGGCCGCAGTCGAGGGCGTGGCCGCTGACCGCGCCGGCGGCCCGCTCGCGCCAAGTCGCGAGCACGTCGAAATGGCGCTCCATCAGGCCGCGCTTGCCCCATAGAGCCAGGACCGGGCAGGCGATCTTGTGGTCGAGGTCGGCCTCGTCGTGGGCGAGGTCGATCGAGGCGGCGGCGCGGTAGTCCTCGCAGGTGGCGTGGATCGTCGCCGGGTCCTGGAAGCAGCGCTCGTACTCGGCCAGCGCCTCGAGCGCGAAGGCCTCCAGGCCCGTTCCCCAGCGCCCGAGCAGCCAGTGGAGAAAAAAGACCGGGTCGGCGCCGATCAGGTGCTCGGGCAGGCCGCCCGGCTGGATCAGGAAGAACCAATGGTAGTAGCCGGTCGCGATCGCCTGATTGGTCGCGCGGAAGATGGTCCGGGTCGGCACGATGTCGAGCACCGCGAGCTTCAGGGCCCGCTCCGGATGGTCGAGCGCCAGGCGATGGCCGACCCGGCCGCCACGGTCGTGGCCCGCGACCATGAAGCGCTGGTGGCCGAGCGATGCCATGACCTCGACCATGTCCAGCGCGGTCGCGCGCTTGCTGTAGACCCGATGCTCGGCGTCGGACGCGGGCTTGCCGCTGTCGCCGTAGCCGCGCAGATCCGGGCAGACGACGGTGAAACGCCCGGCCAGCCGGGGCGCTACCCGATGCCAGAGGACATGGGTCTGCGGGTAGCCGTGGAGCAGCAGAACCGGCGGCCCCGAGCCGCCGACGCGCAGACGGATGCTGGTCCCGGCCGTGCTCACGTCCCGGGTCTCGAAGCCTTCGAACATCGGTCCGCCCCTTCTCGCAGATGGTCGCCGTCATGAGCCTTGGCGCCCGCCCCGGCGCTGTCAAGCCGGCGCCGCGAGAGGCCCGTGGAGCCTCGTTCCGGGCGCATTGCTGCAATGCAAAAAGCCCTCTTCTGGAAGCTCCGGGCGGCTGCCCACCTGGAGAACACCGCTGGCACGGACTGCAGCCTTCGCGGTTGTCCGCCAGCCCCGCAACAGCATGCTTCGAGGAGTGCCTGAGATGGCGACCCACGTCATCACCCCGGAGCGCGCCGACCTCCTGGCCGGCCGCGCCCAGTCCGTCACCACCCGCCGCCTGGGCGAGGTGTTCGCACAGCTCAACGCCTGGCTCGCCGAGCGCCGCCACCAGCGCGCCACGGTTGCCGAGCTCTCGGCTCTGAGCGACCAGCAGCTGGCCGATGTCGGCGTCCTGCGCGGCGACATCGACGCGATCGCCCGCCGCCTCGCCAGCCAGGCCGGGGCCGGCCGCTAGGCCAAGCCCTCGCCTGATCGGACGGGACCGGCGATCGGTCAAAAAACATCGCCGGTCAGCTCGGCCCGGACCCGGGCGCGAAACTCGTTGATCGCCCGGAAGCCGTCCTTGAGCAGGAGCGTCTCGCGCTCGGTGAGGCGGGCCGGGTCGACGAAGTTGGAGACCGGCCGGCCGGCCTGAAAGTCCGCGATCTGCTGGCGCAGCTGCAGACCGGTGATGTGGTCGAAGGCGCCGGTGAGATGGTCCTGGAGGTCGCGCGACAGCTCGCCCGCCTGGCCTAGCGCCGCGATGCGGGCGAGGGTGCCGGTGGCCTCGATGCCGGCGCGCAATGCCAGCAGCCGGACCACTTCGGCGAGCGGCAGAGTGCCGGCGTATTTCAGATTGATGTGGCCCTTGTGCGCGGGATCCTCGCGCTCGGTCAGCAGGCGCCCGAACCAGCCGAGCCCGGCCCGATGGTCGGCCTGGACTCCGAACATCTCACGCAGGAAGCCCGGGTTGGCGTGGCAGAGGCCGAGGATGGTCTGGCGCAGCTGGTCCGCGAGCGCGACCTCGCCGAACACGCTCTGGAAGTCGAACAGGACGTCGGCGAGCTGAAGCGCCACCCCGGTGCGGCGCGCGACCCAGCGGGTCACCTGCTGGCGCCACTGGCTGATGGTCTTGCGCCAGACCGGGTTGATCGCCATCACCCCGCCCCGGCAGAGCGGAAAGCCGAGTTCCTCCAGGTGCCGGTTCATGCGGGCCGCGAGCTCGATGAAGAAGGCGTCGATCCGGGTGTGCTCGGCGTCCCGATAGTCGGCGAGGATGAAGCCGTTGTCCTGGTCGGGGAACAGATAGCTCTCGCCGCGCCCGCCCGAGCCCATGACGATCGCGGCGAAGGCGACCGGCGGCGCGCCCCAGCCCTCGGTGCGCAGGGCGTCGAGCTCGAGGGTCAGCACCCGGCGATGGAGGTCGTTGTTGAGGCCGGAGATCAGGCTCTGAATTTCCGGCGCCGGCACCCGGTCGGCGACCAGCTCGGCCGCCAGCGCGACCTCGGCGGCCTTGACCTGGCGCAGGCCTTGGAGCGTGGTCTCGTGGGTCAGCCGGTCGATCTGCTCGACCAGGCCCGCGCTCGCGGCGGCCAGGGCGTCGTGGAGATAGAGCATGCCGGCGAGCGCACCTGCGGCATCGACCACCGGCATGTGGCGCAGGCGGCGCCGGCGCATGAGGCCGATCGCGTGATAGAGCGGCTGATCGCAGGCGATCGTGGCGACCGGGCTGGTCATCAGGCGGGCGACCGGCTGCTCGCCGACCGCGCGGCCGGCGATCCTGCGGGTCACGTCCTGCTCCGTCAGGATGCCGGCGAGCCGCCGCTCACCGTCCAGCACGACCGCAGCCGAGGCGCCCGCCTCGGTCATCCGCGCGACCACGTCCTGCGCCCGCAGATCGGCCGGCACGACCACCGGCGGCGCCTGCATGTGGTCGCGCACGCACTGCCGGAATGCCGCCGTCTGGCTGTGCGCCAAAAGCCCACCCCGCTGCCGTTCCGAGCCCCCAGTCTAGATTTCCCGAACCTCGGCGCAAGGTCGCCGGACGCCGCCGCCATCCGCCGGTCGCAATGCCGCCGATCGGGTCGCCCGGCCGCCGACCATGGCGTTCGAGTATTCCCGTGTGCTGCGCGGACGATCCGTGACACCATCGCCCTGCGCCCTGATCATCTGGCCACCCGGCGCCACCGTCCGTCCCATCGTCCTTTGGGGCCAGGACCCTGCTCTCCGGCTGCCGCGCCGGTTCGTGTTTCGCGCTCATGAGCCGTTCGCGGGCCAGACGCGCGCCCGGGATGTCGCCACCATGTGCTTTTTCCGCGCCGGCCAGCGTCACGCTGGCGGCCACGACCGCGGCCATCGGCATCGCCGTCCTCGCCCAGGTCCGGGACGTCCGGCAGATCCCGCTCGCGATCGCGCCAATGTTGTTCGCCGCGCAGCAGGCGGCCGAAGGCGTCCTGTGGCTGCTGCTGGCGGGCGCGCCCGCGAGCCCCGCGGTCGCTGCGCTCACCCGGACGTTCCTGATCTTCGCCGAGGTCGTCTGGCCGGTCCTCACGCCACTCGCCGTCCTCCTGATCGAGCCCGACCCCCAGCGCCGGCAGATCCTCCGCGCGATCGTCGGCCTCGGAACGATCCTCGCGGCCTATCTGCTGGTGGCACTGCTCACCGACCCGCCGACCGTCGCCATCCACCACAACAGCCTGCGCTACGCGAGCGACGCTCGACGCCCTGTCCTGGTCCTGGGTCTGGCGCGAGCTGCCCTATGTGCTCTGCACCTGCGTGCCGCTCCTGCTCTCCTCGCACCCGATCCTCCGTGTCCTCGGCGCCGTGGTCGCCGTCGGCGGCGCGATCTCGGCCTATGCCTACTATGCGACCTTCACCTCCGTCTGGTGGTTCTTCGCCGCTGCCGACAGCACGCTGCTGTATTTCCATTTCAAGCGCGCCGGGGTCCTGGCGGTGGGCAGCCGGTGACCCCGCGCCGTCGACGCGGGCCGGTGCCAGCGGGCCTGGATGCCTGCCGAGGGGTCAGATCATCCTGCGCCGGGCAGAAGTTGGCGGCGCCGACCGGCGGTATAAGCGCAAGTTGTTTCGCCTGATGTCTGGCAATCCGGGTTGTTGGCAAATTGCGCGTAGGCGTTGAGCCATCAACAGCTGTACATGATGGTTGCGTCATTGACGGCCGCGACGGAGGCCTGCATGGTCGGTTGACTTCAATGGCAACTTCTGGGCAGCGGCGACGGGTTGACTTGGTGCGCAAAAGATCTGGTTGCACGGCTCTGGTCATCTTTGCGCCGCCACGGCCAAACGCGTTCAGCTCTCGGGGACCGAACCCGGACCATGGAAGAACTGGTGACGCCGCTCGCTGCCGTGCTGCAGACGCTGTTGCAGAAGGAGCAGCGCCTCGATGAGTTGGAGGTCGAGCCCGGCGCCGCCGACCGTGACCAGATCGAGCTCTGGCGCCGGACCAACCTGAAAGCCATCGAAGCCTTGGAGCAGGCGATCTCCTGCCTGCCTGCGGGCACGCTGCATGAAGCCGCGGTGCAGGCGCTGATCGCGGAGGGCACGTTGAACGGTCTGCTCGATGAGCTGCCCGAGGCGGAAGACATCGGCGTCATCGGCGACCGCATCGAGGCCGCCGCGCGTCTGATCAAGGCGGCCCTGCCGGTGATCGCTTCCAATGCCGGGCTCGATCTCGTGGCGTACGGCGGCCGCCACTATCGCCATTCCGTGACGCCCTGGCCTTTCCCGTCGGACGTGATAGAGAAGCCCTGACCGGTCACGCCGAGGCGGCGGACCGCACGCCTGCGGACCGGGGCAACGGGGTGGCGATGGGACAGGCGGAGATCGAGCAGGCGGCGGGGCTGCTCGCCCGGGCGCGGCTCGAGCGCCATCGCTTCGCGGGCCTGCCCGCGGCCTGTCGGCCGCCGGACGAGGCTGCCGCCTATGCGATTCAGGACGCGCTCCATCACCGCTTGAGCGCCGCCGGCTGCGGCGCGCTTGCCGGCCACAAGATCGGCTGCACCACGGCCGTGATGCAGCGCTTCCTCGACATCGGCAATCCCTGTGCCGGCGGCGTCTTCGCGCCCACGGTGCGGCACGGGCACGGCCGGTTCCGGCATGCCGATTTCCTGCACGTCGGCGTCGAGTGCGAGATCGCGGTCCGCATGGCGACGGCCCTGCCCGCCGTCGGCGCGCCCTACGACGCTGCCAGCGTCGCGGCCGCGATCGGTGCCTGCATGGCCGCGATCGAGGTGGTCGACGATCGCTACGAGGACTACAAGACGCTCGACACGCCGACTTTGATCGCTGATGATTTCTTCAATGCCGCCTGCGTGTTAGGGGCGTCAGTGGAGAATTGGCATGAGCTCGATCTGACCAGCGTCACAGGCCGCATGCGGATCAACGGCAGTGAGGTCGGGAGCGGGCGCGGCGGCGACATCCTGGGCCACCCGTTGACCGCGCTCGCCTGGCTCGCCAACGGCCTGGCAGGCCGTGGCCGAACGCTGGCGACTGGAGAGTTCGTGCTGCTCGGGAGCGTGGTCGAGACCCGATGGGTCGAAGCTGGCGACCTGGTCGAAATCGAGATCGAGGGCCTGGGCGGAGCGAGTTGTCAATTGACCTGACCGCGGCGCGCCCGCCTCAGCCAAACGTGACGGCCGCGAGGCCAATCGCTTCGGCGGCGCGGGCGAGCGCTCGATCGGCGGTCGCGAACAGGCGGACGCCGGTGGTCTGCGCGATCGCGAGGTGCAAGGCATCGAGCGTGCGCAAAGGGAGATTCGGCAGACGATCGATCAAATCCGCGGCGATGATCGCCTGCTGATCGAACAGCGGCTCGACCTGCAGAAAGCCCCGGCGGACATCCATCTCGAACGTCCGAACTGCGTCCCGCCGGTAGTTTGCGGTGATGTCGCCCGATCGCTGGCGGCGCGCCAGCAGCGACCGCAGCTCCACGACCGTCAATCGACTGATCAGAGCCAGCCGCTGGGCACGGATGAAATCGACGAACTCGGCCGAACCAGCCTCGTTCAGGTACCATTTGGCGAGCGCGCTGCTGTCGACGTAGGCGACGTCAGCGCTCATCGCGCTCCTGCCGGATCAGAACCTCGCTGCCAACACTGACACGAGACATGCGGCGGCGGAGGTCGGCATGGCTCGGTATCCCTCCCTTTCTGACCGCCGGCAACACGCGCGCGATGGGTTCGCCATGACGCGTGATGACCACCTCCCCCTCTTCCTCCAGGATCTGCTCCAGCTGAGTGAGAGCAGCTCGGATCTCACGGACGCTCAATTGGCGCATCGACGGCCTCCTTGTGCCACAGCCCAGACATTAGTGCCACATCCCCGGATCTTCAAGGAGCCGATGCCTTGCGAGGCTTTGCCCCGGCACTGTAAGGTTGGCGCCGCACTCGGGCCCGCCGCCATCCGGATCTTCCCTGACGTGATCAGCGATCCCCCAGGCATGCGCGCGCGCCTCCGCCAGGGACCGCAGCGACGAGAGCCCTGGCTGGGGCGCGTCACCGGTGCCGTGCTCGTCTGCTTCGGGCTGGTCGCCTGCTCGCCGGAGCGGCGGTTCGACGACGTCGCCGTGGTCGGGCTGGCACCCGGACCCGAGGCCAATCAGGAGAGTATCGTCCAGCTCTATGCCGCCCGGAGCTACGAGTGGTACGCAAGGATCGTCTCGGTGCATACCTGGCTCGCCTTTCGCCGAGCCGGGGAGACGAAGTATACAGTGTACGAAGCGCATGGGTTCCCGCCCTACCTATCGGGACGAGCGGTCAGAACCTGTCAGAAATATTATCCGGACCGGAGATGGCACGGCGCCGAGCCGACCCTGCTGGCCGAGGTCAGAGGCGGACGGGCGGACCAGGCGATCATCGAGATCCAGGGTGCCGCACGGCGCTATCCGGACCGCTACCGGCTGTGGCCGGGGCCCAACAGCAACAGCTTCATCGCCGAGCTGGCGCGCGCGGCGCCGGAACTGCGGGTCGATCTGCCGCCGACCGCGATCGGCAAGGACTATCTGGTCGGCAGGCGGATCCTGGCGCCGGCGCCGAGCGGCACGGGCTGGCAGATCTCGATCCTGGGGCTGGTCGGGATCCTGGTGGCCCGCGAGGAGGGGCATCGAGATCAACCTGCTGGGCGCGGTGTTCGGGATCGACCTCGATCCGCCCGCGTTCAAGTTACCGATCATTGGCCGCCTGGGGTTCCCCGAGGGCCGGCGCGCCGATCCCGCCGACCTCGACAAGCTCAGCCAGATCCCGCCCGAGCACCGCTGCCATTGACGTTCCCTTGGCGCGTTCCCCTCGATACCGGACCTTGAGCTCGGCGATGCTTTCGGGGTCGAGGCACGAAGACGAGTTCGAAGACGTCGCGGCCCCGTGTGCCAATCCAAGACCGGGCCTGTGCGATGAAGCTGCGCGCCGCGCCGTCAATCCAGCGAGATCCAGAGCTGTCCGTCGGTGATGCGGCACTGAAAGACTTCGAGGGGCGCGAGATTCTTCGAGATGTCACCGAGAAATTCCCACCCCGGTGAGGTGCCGTCCTGATTGAGCAGCGGGCACCAGGCGCGGATCTCACCGGTCTGCAGATCGTAGCAGGTGCCGTGCCAGCGACAGTGGATCTCGAGGTCGTCGGTCACGACGCTCTGCCGTGGGGGCAGGATGGCCACATGTTCCGCTTTCGGCGGCGTTCGGTCGTAGAACGGCAGCCGCACGTGCGGGCAGGCGTTGTTGAAGGCGATGTAGCCGTTCGGCCCGCGATGGACGACGACATCGCATTTGTCGAGCTCGAGGATGCGCCGCTCGCCGACGGCAAGCTCGTCCTCGGCGAACGCGTGCCGCCACTTGCGGCCGGCGTAGTGTTCGGCTTCGTGCAGCAGCCGCTCATTCAGGGTCGCCTCGACCTCCGGCTTGATCCGCTGGATTTCGTAGAGCGTGATGCGCTCGCTGGTGCCGCGCAGGCGCGTGCGCACGAAGTCGAGCATCTCGACCTGGTCCTCGACCAGGCGGTAGAGCGCCTCGGAGATCAACAGGCGGGTGCCGGCCTCCTTGTTCGCGCCCTCGATACGGCTGGCGACGTTGACGACATCGCCGATCGCCGTCAGCCGTTCGTGGCCGAGCGTGCCGACCGAGCCCAGCAGGGCTTCGCCGTGATGCAGGCCGATCCGGATGTCGAAGTCATGATCGTACATCGACGCCACGAACGGCTGCATGCGATCGATCGCGGCGAGCGTCTGCAGCGCCGCGTTGACGGCACGGATCGGCGCATCCTTCTGGCCGTTAACGCCGAACAGCGCCATCATCCCGTCACCCACGAATTTGTCGATATAGCCGCCGTTGCGCTCGATGATCT
Organism: uncultured Alphaproteobacteria bacterium; assembly: GCA_963753685.1. Lineage (GTDB taxonomy): Bacteria > Pseudomonadota > Alphaproteobacteria > Geminicoccales > Geminicoccaceae > DATAOG01. The sequence continues at coordinate 182,631 of CAVWDE010000021.1, read as the reverse complement.
CACCCGCCTGCACGAAGTAGCGGTTGAGGAGGTACATGACGTCATAGGGCGGCAAGGTCTCGGCAATCTTCGTGAAGCCGACGACGTCGCTGAAGAACACGGTCACCTCGCGGACCTCGCCGACCCGGGTCGCCGCGGCGCGGTCGAGCTGGCTGGTCATCATGAGATCGGTCTCGTCGATGACCAGCCGCCGCACCCGGAGGTCGCCGCCGGGTCGCAGCTGGCAGGCAAGGCGGACCTCGTCGCCGAGACCGAGCCGCTCGGCCAGCGCCCGTTCGGCGTCGGTCCGCGAAGGGCACCGATCGAGCCCGGCGAGCACCCAGACGCGGCAGGTCGAGCACTTCGCCCGGCCGCCGCAGGCATGGGTGAGCGGCAGCTCGGCACGCAGCGCCGCCTCGAGCAATGTCTCGCCCTCGTTCGTGTCAAACTCCACGCCGTCGGGCAGCGAGCGGATCTTTGCCATGCATCTCAGCTCGTGGTCTGGCGGCTCCAGGAGCCCACGTTGACGGAAGCCATTCGGCGCAGCCTAGGGTCGGTCGCGGAGGCTTGTCTACATCAGCCGCGGGCTGTGGCCCGATGATGAAGTTGGCCGGCCTCAAGTCTGGACGAGGCGCCGGCTTAATGGCGGACCTTGAGCTCGGCGATACTTTCGGGCACCAGCAGGTCGGCCGCGCGGCAGATGGCCCAGAAGGCGTAGTCGGCGTGATGGATGATGGTGTTCTCGAGCGAGCGGACCAGCAGCTCGCCCTCGCCGGAATGGGCGGCGGCGCAGTGCGCGACCTCCTCGGGCAGGCCGACCGTGAAGCAGATGTGGACGCCGAACGCCGGGTGGCGGACCGAGGGCAGGCCGGCGGCGCGCGGACCGGCCTGCCAGCGCTTGCGGTTCAAAGGATCGAACTCCCAGGGCTTGCCGACGTCGTGGCAGAGCGCGCCTGCGATCAGAATATCCCGGTCGATCACCAGGTCCTCGAGCTGCCCCTGCAGCTGCTCGGCGAGTGCCAACGCCATGCGGGTGACGCCCCGGATGTGGTCGGTCTGGCGGCCGCGCTTGAGCGTGTTGACGCCGGGGTTGCCGGACGGCTCGATCTCGCCGATCGCGTGAAAGCTGCTCGAGGCGAGCGCCAGCGCCCAGGCTTCGACGACCCTGGCGCCAAGCTCCCGATCGCGGATCTGCTCGACTTCGGGGAGCTCCGCACGCACCCGCGCGCGCAGCTCCTCGGTGACCTTGGCCGGCTCCAGCATCCGTCCCCTCCCGTCGCGGTTCAAGGGTGCAGATAGCCCGCCCGGGCGGCCAAGGTCCATCGAATTTCCCGACCGTCCCCGACCCGGTCAGCGCTCCCAGAACGGCTTGGTCGCCTCGGCCATGACGTCGGCACGGCTCAGGCCGATGTCGCGCAGCATGTGGTCGCTCAGCGTCTCGAGCTGGCGGCGCTGCTGCGAGCGCTCCTGCCAGGTCAGCAGCAGGTCGGCGGCCCGCTCCAGCGCGCGCAGGCCCAGACGGACCCGGCGCGGCGTGCGGGCGTAGCCCAGGCCCGGCCGGCGCCCCGCCAGGGTCGCCTGGGAGGATCTCAGCTGAAGGATCGACATCTGCAGGCTCCTCATGCATGCCGGTTGGTGAGAAGTGGGCATGCTAGTCGCAGGCTCCTGACAGCATGATGTCAGGAGAGCTCGGCTAGGCTTCGACGATCGAGCCGGGGAGGCCTTACCGCAGGCAACCGATGCGCCGCGCCGACCGCCTGTTCGAGATCATCCAGCTGCTGCGCCGGCAGAAGCTGGTGCGCGCCCGCGATCTGGCGGAGAAGCTCGAGGTCTCGGAGCGGACCATCTACCGCGACGTGCGCGATCTGATGGCAAGCCGGGTCCCGATCGAGGGCGAGGCGGGCGTCGGCTATGCGTTGCGCCAAGGGTTCGACCTGCCGCCCTTGATGTTCGACGAGCTCGAGATCGAGGCCCTGGTGCTGGGCGCCCGGATCATCGAGTCCTGGACCGATGCCAAGCTCGCCGACGCGGCTGGCAACGTGATCGCCAAGGTCGAGGCGGTGATCCCGGAGCGCCTGCGCCAGCACATGGCGGACACCGCCCTGCTCGCGCCGGCCGACCATTTCGCGCACCCGATCAACGTCGATCCGAGTGCTTTGCGGCTGGCGTTGCGGCGCCGGCTGAAGGTGCACTTCTGCTACCGCGACGGCGAGGAGCGGGCGAGCGCGCGCATAGTGCGGCCGCTCGCGCTGTCGTTCTACGGCCCGGCCTGGCTGCTGGTCGCGTGGTGCGAGCTGCGCGAGGATTTCCGCTCGTTCCGGCTCGACCGCATGGCGGAGCTCGACGTGCTGGAGGAGAGGTTCCGCCCGGAGCGCGGCAAGACGATCCAGGATTTTCTGAAGCGAGACGAGAGCTGAGGCGCTCAGCCGGCGCTGCCGGGGCCGCGCTCCGGGTGGTGGGGCAGGTCGTCCGCAAGGTCGAACCAGGCGATCCGGCTCATCGTCCAGATGTGGTGGCTCGGGCGGACCGCGACCGGGTCGTCGAGGCTCGCGAGCGTGACGTCGAGGCTCTCAGGGTCCGCGATCTCGCGGAACACGAGCTGGGTCCCGCAAACGCCGCAGAACAGGCGCTCCGCCCCAGGCGAGGAGCAATAGACCGCGGGCGCGCCGGCGGTCCAGGCGAAGTCCGCGCTCGCCATGGTGAGCCACGGCACGACCGGCGCCCCGCTCGCGCGCTGGCACATGCGGCAGTGACAGTAGTTGGCGTGGTGCGGCGCATCGCCGATCCGATAGCGCATCCGGCCGCACAGGCAGCCGCCTTCGAGAGGAAGCTTCATCACCGGTCTCCGGGCTGACGACGGGTTTGCGGCGAGCTCTAGGCAAACGCGATCAGGACCTGGTCGGCGGCGACCGTGGCGCCCGGCTGGATGCGGATGTCCTCGATGATGCCGTCGCGCTCGGCGCGCAGGACGTTCTCCATCTTCATGGCCTCGAGCACGGCCAGCTCCTGGCCGGACTTGACCGGGTCGCCCTTGGCGACCGCGACGGAGACGATCAGGCCCGGCATCGGCGACAGCAGGAACTTTGACGTATCGGGGGGCACCTTGGGCGGCACCCGGGCGGCGAACTCGGCGGCCTCGCGGGTCCGGACCAGCGCCTGGACCTCGATCCCGCCGTGGCTGAGCCGGAAGCCTTCGGGGCAGGGATCGACCTGGATCACGGCCGTCCGGCCCTCGATGGTCGCGCGCGCGAGCGGCGCGCCGGGGCGCCACTCCAGCAGCAGTTCGTGGCGGACAGCGCCGACCTCGACGATCACCAGGGGCGGCTCCAAGTGCGCTTTGACGTCGATGTTCTCCTCGCCCAGGCGGACCACCCAGTCGGCCCGCAGCTGCGGCCGCCAGCCCGGCAGCTGGCCAGAAATCCGGGCCTCGCGCTGGACCTGGACCAGGCGGAGTGCGACCGCGATCGCGGCCAGCCCGGTCCGGGTCGCGGCGGCCGGAGCGACGCCCTCGAAGCGCTCGCCGAACTCGGCGGCGATGAAGTCGGTCGAGAGCTCGGCCGCCCGGAAGCGGCGATGGTTGAGGAGTGCTGTCAGGAAGGCGCCGTTGTGGCTGACGCCCCGGATGTAGAAGGCATCCAGCGCGGCGCTCAGCCGGTCGATCGCCTGGGCGCGATCGCTGCCATGGGCGCAGACCTTGGCGATCATCGGGTCGTAGTAGAGCGTGACCTCGCTGCCCTCGACCACGCCGGCATCGACCCGGATGCCCTTGCCGTCCGGCTCGAGGTAGCGCCGCAGCCGGCCGGTCGACGGCAGGAAGCCGCGGGCGGGATCCTCGGCGTAGACCCGGGCTTCCATCGCCCAGCCGTCCAGGCGCAGCTGGTCCTGGGTCAAGGTCAGAGGCTCGCCGGCCGCAACCCTGAGCATCTGCTCGACCAGGTCGAGGCCGGTCACCAGCTCGGTCACCGGATGCTCGACCTGGAGGCGGGTGTTCATCTCGAGGAAGTAGAAGTTGCGCTCGGCGTCGACGATGAACTCGACCGTGCCGACCGAGTGGTAGCCGGCGGCGCGCGCCAGCGCCACCGCCTGCTCGCCCATGGCGCGCCGGCTGTCGGCGTCGAGGAACGGGCTCGGCGCCTCCTCGATGACCTTCTGGTGGCGCCGCTGGATCGAGCATTCGCGCTCGCCCAGATGGAGCGCGTGGCCGTGCCGGTCGGCCAGCACCTGGATCTCGATGTGGCGCGGCTCAGAGACGAACTTCTCGAGGAACACGCGGTCGTCGCCGAACGACGAGCGCGCCTCGCTCTGGGCCCGCACCAGGGCTTCGCGCAGATCGCGCTGATCGAGGGCGATGCGCATGCCCTTGCCGCCACCGCCGGCGGCCGCCTTGACCATGACCGGATAGCCGATCGTCGCGGCGATCCCGGCCGCGAGCTCGGGATCGCGCACCGCCTCGGCATGGCCCGGCACGATGCTGACCCCGGCCGCGGCCGCGAGGCGCTTGGCCTCGAGCTTGTCGCCCATCAGGCGGATGGCGCCGGCCGGCGGCCCGATGAAGACGATGCCCTCGGCCTCGAGCGCCTCGGCAAAGCCCGGGTTCTCGGACAGGAAGCCATAGCCCGGGTGGACCGCCTGGGCACCGGTCCGGCGCGCAGCGTCAACGATCTTCTCGATCCGCAGGTAGCTTTCGGCGGCCGGCGGCGGGCCGATCGCGACCGCCTCGTCGGCCATGCGGACGTGCGGTGCGTCGACATCGGCCTCGGAATGGACCGCGACCGTCTCGATGCCGAGCCGCCGGCAGGTCCGGATCACCCGGCAGGCGATCTCGCCGCGGTTGGCGATCAGGATTTTTTCGAACATGCGGTCAGCCCGGCCCGGCCGCCGACACGGGCGGCTCGAAGGGGTTGAGGATGGCGGCCCCCGTCTGGGCGAAATCGCGGACATTGCGGGTCACGATGGTCATTTGGCGCACGAGCGCGGTCGCCGCGATCAGCCCGTCGATGGCCGGCCGTGTGCGCCGCGCGTTCAGTCGCCCCCATTCCTCCGCGGTTCGCTGGTCGATGCCGATGATCCGATCGGCAAACAGGTCGATCAGCAGGACGAGATGGCGCTCGAACGCCATCGCACGCACCGCCTCGCGATGACGTAGCCGCTCGACACCGGTCCGGATCTCGCCGATCACCAGGGCGCTGGTGCAGAGCTCCTCCGGCGGCATGGCGTCGTACCACAGCCTCACGTTCTGATCGCCCTGCTCGCCCCGGCCGATTTCCGATATCACGTTGGTGTCGAGCAGATACATCAGAGATCGACGTCGCGCGCAGGGCTCTGATCGCGATCGATTTCGAGCTCATGCCAGGGTGCGGAGCGCAAGAGATCCTTGAGGCTGATCTGCCGCTTCTTCATCAGCTCGAACTGCTCGGCGGACAGGACGACGACCGCGGGCTGACCGCGGCGGGTCACGGTCTGCGGGCCGTCATCGATCGCCTTCTGCACCAGCTCGCTGAACTTGGCCTTGGCTTCCTGCAGCTGCCATTCCATCCGCGCCTCCTCTCCTGACCAGATTGGTCAGTAGATAGCGGCATCCGCGCGGCTAGTCCAGCCTCGCGGAGGTGGCGCTTCCTCAGTGGCCGCCCGAGGTCGGGTGCGCGGGCTTGCGCACCAGCGGCATGAACACGAGGGTCAGAAGGAACGCCGCCGCCATCCCGAGCAGCGCGTCGTTGAAGGTGAGCACGGTCGCCTCGCGCATCACCAGATTGCCCAGCATCCGGATGGCCGCGTGCTGCGGATCGCCCGGCAGCACGGTCCCAAGCATGTGGGTCAGATGCTCGAGCCGGGCCTGGACGACCGGGCGGGCGAGATTGATCTGCTCGCCGAGCCGCGCCCAGTGCAGGTTGAGGCGGTCGATCAGGACCGTGTTGAGCGCCGCCAGGCCGATGGCACCACCGAGGTTGCGCATCAGGTTGTAAAGCCCGCTCGCGTTGTTGAGCTTCTCGGGCGGCAGCGTGCCCAGCGCCAGGGTGTTGATGGGGATGAAGCAGAACATCAGGGCGAAGCCGCGGACCGCCTGCGGCAGGAACAGCTCGACGAAGCCGCTCTCGGCGGTGAGGAAGCTGTTGAGCCAGAGGCCGAGCGCGAACAGCGACAGGCCGAACACCAGCATGACCCGCAGATCGAGCTTCCTGGAGAGCGCGCCCGCGACCGGCGCCGAGAGGAACTGGGCGCTGCCGGTCACGATCATGATCAGGCCGATCTGGAGGCTGTTGAGACCGCGTACGCGGGCGAGGAACAGAGGCAAAAGGTAGACCGAGCCATAGAGGCCGACCCCGATGATGAAGCTGTAGAGCGAGCCCAGCGCGAAGTTGCGATCGGCGAAGGCGCGCAGATCGACGATCGGGCGGCCGTAGCTCAGGACGCGCCAGAAGAAGACGGCGGCGGCCGCCAGGCTGACGACGGCGAGGGTTGCGATCAGATCGTCCTGGAACCAGTCGTTGCGGGGGCCCTCCTCGAGCACGTATTCGAGGCTGCCGAGGAACAGCGCCATGGTGAGCAGGCCCGGGAAGTCGAAGCCTTTGAGCAGGCTCTTGTCGGGGCGGTCGACGTCGATCAATGCCCAGACGCCGGCAGCGACCAGGAGGCCCGGCAGGACGTTGATCAGGAACAGCCAGTGCCAGGAGGCCATCTCCGTGACGTAGCCGCCGAGCGTCGGCCCGAGGGTCGGGGCCATGGTCGCGACCAGCCCGATCATGACCGAGACCGTGGCGCGCCGATCGGGCGGGAAGACCTTGAAGCTGGTCGCGAACACGGTCGGGATCATGGCGCCGCCGAGGAAGCCCTGGAGGCAGCGGAAGAGGATCATCGAGCCGATGCTCCAGGCCATGGCGCAGGCGACGCTCATGAGGGTGAAGCCGGTCGCCGAGAGCACGAACAGCACCCGCGTCGAGAGCAGCCGGGCGAGGAAGCCCGAGAGCGGGATCATGATCACCTCGGCGATCAGGTACGAGGTCTGGACCCAGCTGATCTCGTCGGCGCTGGCCGACAGGCCGGCCTGGATCTCGGACAAGGAGCTGGAGACGATCTGGATGTCGAGGATCGCCATGAACATGCCGCCGACCATGATCAGGAAGCCCAGCCAGTCGCGGACGGTCGGCGCCGGTCGGGCGGCTGTCGGGGCGGCCACGGGACGCGTCGCCGGAGCCGGACGCGCTGGCGGCGCCGGGGCGTCTTCGGGCTCCAGCCGGTCGTAGCGGAGCGCGCGGGCCATCAGCGGTCTCCGGCATCTCCGGCCGGGGTCTCGGCGCGCGCGACGCCGATCACGCCGCTGTCGGCGGTGGCGGCCTCGCCCGGCGTCCGGGTGTCGACCGAAGCGACCACCGACAGGCCGGGCCGCAGCAGGCCGGCGAGCGGGCTGTCGGCGGGCACGGCGATCCGGACCGGCACCCGCTGGACGATCTTGGTGAAGTTGCCGGTCGCGTTCTCGGGCGGCAGCAGGCTGAACTCGGAGCCGGTGGCCGGCGCGAAGCTCTCGACCCGGCCCTCGAAATGGCTGTCCGGCAGGGCGTCGACGTCGATCTCGACCGGCTGGCCCGGCCGCATCCGGTCGAGCTGGGTCTCCTTGAAGTTGGCGACCACATAGACCTTGGGCAGCGGCACCAGGGCCATGAGTTGGTCACCGGGCCGCACCAGCTCACCGACCCGGACGCCTTTGTTGCCGATCACCCCGGCCTCGGGGGCGCGGATCACGGTCCGCTCGAGATTGGTTTTGGCCAGATCCAGGCTCGCCTCGCCCTGGCGGCGCTCGGCCTCGGCCTTGGTCAGCCCCGCCTGCAGCACGGCACTCTGGTTGCGGGCGGACGCGAGTGCTGCTTGCATCTCGGCGAGGCCCGCCTCGGCCTTCTTCAGGTCCGCGGTTGCGGTCTGGAAGCGCTGCTCGCTCGCGAAGTCGTCCCGCGCGAGGCGCTGATAGCGCTCGTGATCCTGGCGGGCAAGCGTGAGATCGGCCTCGGCGCGCGGCACCGCGGCCGCCGCCTGATCGATCAGCGACTGCTGGAGCGTGATCTGGCCGGCCATGCTCTGGACCGCGGCCGCCTTGGCGGCGAGATCGGCCTCGGCCGCGGCGACCCGGGCTTTGAAGTCGCGATCGTCGATCGTCACGAGGACGTCGCCCGGCCGAACCGCCTGGTTGTCGGCGACCTCGACCCTGCGTACGTAGCCCTCGATCTCCGGGCTGATCACGGCGGTGTCGCTGTGGACATACGCGTCGTCGGTGGTTTCGATGAAGCGCCCGATGGTCCACCAGTACCAACCGCCCGCGCCGGCGCCGGCCACGAGCAGCGCCGCGACCACCGGCAGCACCTTTTTCTTGATGCGGGCCCGGCGATTCGCGACCGGCCGGGCCGCTTCGGACTCGGGCTTTGAGACCGTCGGCTCGGGGAACTCGTGGGTCTCGGCCATCTGCGTGCCTCCTTGCAGCGGCTCTCCACCGCCTGAACTGAACTGTTCAGTTTAGTCCTTGCAACAACGTGGTGGCGTCGCCACATTTGTCAAGCTAAAACTGAACGGTTCAGTTCCGTGGGATGACATCAATGACCGCCACCGAGCCTGCCGTCGCGAGCGCCGTCCTCAACCCGAAGGCCGAGCAGGTGCTGCAGGCGGCCGGCAGCGTGTTCCGGGAGGAGGGCTACGGCAGCGCCAGCATGGATGCGATCGCGCGCCGGGCGGGCGTCTCCAAGGCCACGCTCTATGCCCACTTCGCCGGCAAGGATCAGCTGTTCGCCGCGATCGTCGGCGCCGAGTGCCGGAGCCATTCGCAGACCCTGACCGCGCCCGACGTCGACCGGCTCGACGTGCGTCAGGCGCTCGGCGCGATCGGCCGCAACTTCCTCGAGCTGGTGCTGTCGGCCAAGGCGCGCGCGATCTATCGGATGGTGATGGCCGAGGCGCCGCGCTTCCCCGAGCTTGGCCGCGCCTTCTATGCCTCGGGGCCCGCGGTGGTGCTGGCGCGGCTCGCCGACTACCTCGGCGCGGCCGATGCCCGCGGCGCCCTGCGGGTCGAGGACCCTAAGCTCGCAGCCGAGCAGTTCATCGGCATGCTGCTGGGACCGCTGCACATGCGCCACCTTCTGGGTCTGACGGCGGAGTTCGGCGATCGCGATCCCGCGGAGGTGGTCGAGGCGGCGGTCACGACCTTCCTTGCCGCCTACGCCCCGCGCAGCGCTGATGCACCATCCGAGGTCAAGGCTTAGCCCTTTCAGTGCACCGGGTCGAAGGGGTTCAGATAGCTGACGCCAAGATCCGCGAAATCCCTGACGTTGCGCGTGACCAGGGTCAGGCCGTGCACCCGCGCAGTCGCCGCCAGCAGACCGTCGATCGGCGGCAGCGTGCGCCGCGCGGTCACTCGCCCCCAGTCGAGCGCGATGGACTGATCGATCGGCAGGATGCGCCCGTCCATGACCAGAATGACCCGCGTGAGCCAGCGCTCCAGCTCGGCCGCAAAGCGCGGATCTCGGGGCCGGACGCGCTCGGCGCCCCGCTTCAGTTCACCGAGCACGACGACGCTGGTGGCGAGCTCCGGCTCGACCCCCGCGGCCCACTGCCTGACCCTTGGCTCGCCGCGATAGCCCTTGCGCAGCTCTGACAGCACGTTCGTGTCGAGCAGGAACATTACCAATCGATCTCGCGCTCCTGCACGACCCGCGGCGGCAGTTCGAGCTCGCCTTCAGGCCCGGACATCAGAACCTCAAGCAAGCCGGGCCGCCGTCCCTGCAGCTTCTTGTAGTCGTCTGCGGACATCAGCACGGCGACCTCCTTGCCATACCGCGTGACCGTCTGCGGCCCTTCATCGAGCGCCTTCTGCACGAGCTGGCTGAACTTGGCCTTGGCTTCCTGGAGCTGCCACGCCATCGGATCTTCCCATTTTGACTAGTCCGACTAGATAGAATGCGCGGGAGCCAAGTGCAAGCCTCAGAGGGGGATGTTGCCGTGCTTCTTCCAGGGGTTTTCCAGGCGCTTGGTGCGCAGCCAGCGGAGTGCCGTGCACACCCGCCGGCGGGTGTCGTGGGGCATGATCACGTCGTCGATGAAGCCGCGCGCGGCGGCGACGAACGGGTTGGCAAAGCGCGCCCGGTATTCTTCGGTGCGCGCCTCGATCTTGGCCGGGTCGCCGAGGTCGGCGCGGAAGATGATCTCGACCGCGCCCTTGGGGCCCATGACCGCGATCTCCGCCTGCGGCCAGGCGTAGTTGACGTCGCCGCGCAGGTGCTTGGAGCTCATGACGTCGTAGGCGCCGCCGTAGGCCTTGCGCGTGATCACCGTGACTTTGGGCACGGTCGCCTCGGCAAACGCGTAGAGCAGCTTCGAGCCGTGCTTGATGATGCCGCCGTATTCCTGGGCGGTGCCCGGCAGGAAACCCGGCACATCGACCAGGGTCAGGATCGGGATGTTGAAGCAGTCGCAAAAGCGCACGAAGCGGGCGGCCTTGCGCGAGCTGTCGATGTCGAGGCAGCCGGCCAGCACCATCGGCTGGTTGGCGACGATGCCGACCGTCGAGCCCTCCAGGCGGGCAAAGCCGATCAGGATGTTCTTGGCGTAGTCGGGCTGGAGCTCGAAAAAATCGCTCTCGTCGACGACCTTCAGGATCAGCTCCTTCATGTCGTAGGGCTTGTTGGCGCTGCTCGGAACGAGCGTGTCGAGCGCCGGCTCCTGGCGCTCGGGGGGGTCCTCGGTCGGCCGCGCGGGCGGCGGCTCGCGGTTGGAGGCCGGCAGGAAGTCGAAGAAGCGGCGGATCTCGGAGAGCGTCTGGACGTCGTTGTCGAACGCGAGGTCGGCCACGCCCGAGCGCCGGGTGTGGGTCGCGGCCCCGCCCAGCTCCTCGTGCGTCACCTCCTCCTGCGTGACCGTGCGGACCACATCGGGGCCGGTCACGAACATGTACGAAGTGTCACGCACCATGCAGATGAAGTCGGTCATCGCCGGCGAGTAGACGGCACCGCCGGCGCAGGGTCCCATGATCAGGCTGATCTGCGGGATCACGCCCGAGGCCAGCACGTTGCGCTGGAACACATCCGCATAGCCGGCCAGACTCGCGACCCCTTCCTGGATGCGCGCGCCGCCGGAATCGTTGATGCCGATCACCGGCGCCCCGACCCGCATCGCGTGGTCCATGATCTTGCAGATCTTCTCGGCATGGGCCTCCGAGAGGGCGCCGCCGAAGACCGTGAAGTCCTGGCTGAACACGAACACCGGCCGGCCGTTGATGGTGCCCGAGCCGGTGACCACGCCATCGCCCGGGATGCGCGTATCGGCCATGCCGAACTCAGTGCAGCGGTGCTCGACGAACATGTCGATCTCTTCGAACGAGCCCTGGTCGAGCAACAGCTGCAGCCGCTCGCGCGCGGACAGCTTGCCGCGCTTGTGCTGGGCGGCGATCCGCCGCTCGCCGCCGCCCTTGCGCGCCGCCTCGCGCTTGCCGTCGAGCTGATCCAATATCTCCTGCACCGCCGGCCCTCGGTTATTTGATCACGCGCGAGCGCTGCTTAGCACCGCCGCCCCGGACAGGCAAACCGCGCCGCGAACCCTCAGCTGCCTTGCTGCCGGTTGCAGACACAAGCGGCGTGACCTGCCGGGCAATTTGTGCTTTACCATGGCGGCGGTACGAATTGCCCAAACAAGCTGGCGAGCGCGAGGAAGGGAATGGCCGACGTCGGCGCATGGCTGGAGAGCCTCGGCCTTGGCCGCTACGCTGCTGCGTTCGCTGATGCCGACCTCGACTTCGACGTCCTGGCCGACCTCACCGAAGCGGATCTGGTCCAGCTCGGGATCTCGCTCGGCGATCGCAAACGGATGATCCGCGCGATCGCGGCGCTCAAGCAGGCGCCGCCGACCGGGCCGCCGGCTCCGCCGCCGGCCGACGCCACCCCTGCGGCGCCGCCCGTGGCCGAGCCCTTGCGACCCAGCCACGATGCCGAGCGCCGGCAGCTGACCGTGATGTTCTGTGACATGGTCGGTTCGACCGCGCTTGCGGCCCGTCTCGATCCCGAAGACCTGCACGAGGTCATGCGGCGCTACCAGGAAACCTGCGCCGAGGTGGTCGCGCGCTTCGAGGGCCACGTCGGCAACTATATCGGCGACGGCATCCTGGCCTATTTCGGCTATCCCAAGGCCCATGAGGACGATGCGCTGCGCGCGATCCGGGGTGCTCTCGACATCGTCGAGGCGATCAAGCGCCTGAACGACGACCTCGACGATCTGGGCGTGAGCATCGGCGTCCGGGTCGGGATCAACACCGGCATCGTGGTGGTCGGCGACATTGGCACCGGCGAGTTCCGCGATACCATGGCGGTGGTCGGCGAGACCCCCAACGTCGCGGCGCGCCTGCAGGGGCTCGCCGAGCCGGGCGGCGTGCTGGTCGGGGAGCGCACCCGCCGGCTGCTCGAGGGCCTGTTCCTGTTCGACGAGCTGGGTCCGCAGGTGATCAAAGGCATCGGCGAGCCGGTCGCGGTCTTTCGGGTGCGCGAAGCCACCGGGGCGCCGAGCCGCTTCGAGGCGGTCGCCATGCGCGGTCTGACGCCCCTGGTCGGGCGCGACGAAGAGATCCGGCTGCTGCTCTCGCGCTGGCAGGATGCCAAGGAGGGCGACGGCCACGTGGTCCTGCTGACCGGCGAGCCCGGGATCGGCAAATCGCGCATCATCCAATCGTTTCGGGAGCACGTGCGCTCCGACCAGGCGACGGTCCTGCGTTACTATTGCTCGCCCTTCTACGTGCACAGCGCGCTACATCCGGTTCTCGACCAGCTGGAGCGCGCGGCCGCCCTCAAGAAAAGCGATTCGCCCGAGGTCAAGCTCGACAAGCTGGAGGCGCTGCTCGGCCAGGGGTCCGCCGAGGTCACCCGCGCCGCGACCCTGCTGGCGCCGCTGCTCTCGATCCCGACCGGCGGCCGCTATCCGCAGCTCGACCTGGCGCCCGAGCGCAAGAAGGCCCTGATGCTCGAGGCCCTGCTCGAGCAGCTGGCGGGGCTGGCCACGCGCCCGGTGCTGATCATGCTCGAGGACGCGCATTGGATCGATCCGACCACGACCGAGCTGTTCCAACTGATCATCGATCGCATCCAGCGCCTGCCGGTCCTGGTGATCGTCGCCTACCGGCCGAGCTTCACCCCGCCCTGGTCCGGCTTTCCGCATGTCACCTCGCTGTCGCTCTCGCACCTCAGCCACCGCCAGGCGGGCGTGCTGGTCGACAAGGTGACCCGCGGCCGCCACCTGCCGCCCGAGGTCCTCGACCACATCGTCAAGCGGACCGACGGCGTCCCGCTGTACGTCGAGGAGCTGACCAAGACCCTCCTCGAATCCGGCGCCCTCGAGGTGGTCGGCGACGAGCTCAGATTGACCGGCCCGCTGCCCCTGCTGTCGATCCCCGATTCGCTGCACGACTCGCTGATGGCACGCCTCGATCGCCTGGCCGGCGTCAAGGACGTGGCGCATCTGGCGGCGACCCTGGGCCGCGTCTTCAGCTACGAGCTCCTGGCCGCGGTCTCGACCCTCGACGAGCCGGCGCTGCGGCGGGCGCTCGCGCAACTGGTCGAGGCCGAGCTGATCTATCGGCGCGGCACGGCGCCGGATCTGATTTACGAGTTCAAGCACGCCCTGGTGCAGGACGCCGCCTACAACAGCCTGTTGCGCAGCAAGCGCCAGCAGCTCCACAAGCGGATCGCGAAGACCATCGAGGAGCGCTTCCCCGAGACCGTCGAGAGCAAGCCCGAGCTGCTCGCGCACCACTACCGCGAGGCGGCGTTGCCGGCCAGGGCGTTCGCTTATGCGTTGCGAGCGGGCGATGCTGCGGTCGCCCGTTACGCCGCGATCGAGGCGCGCGCCCGGTTCCAGGAAGCGCTCGACCTCGCGCGCTCGCTGCCGCCCTCGGAGAACACCTGGCGCGCCCAGATCGAGGCGGTCCTGAGGCTGGCGAGCGTCGCCCAGAACCGGACCCACTTCGAGCAGGACCTGCGCAACCTCGAGCAGGCCTTCACCTTGGCGGAAGCGGTCAACGACCGCGAGTTGCTGTGCCGTATCCAATACTGGATGGGCCGGATCACCTACGTCTTCGGCCGCTTCGACCGCGCGGTCGAGCTGGCCGGCAAGGCGCTGCTGATCGCCGAGGGCCTGGGCGGCGCCGAGCAGTTCACCGCCGATCCGGTCAATCTTTTGGGCCGCATCCACTGCCTGCGCGGCGAGGCGCGCGAAGCCATCATGTATGCCGCGCGCAACGTCGAGCAGATGCACCGCCTCGGCAATCGGATCGAGGAAGCGGCGATGTCGGGGGTGCTGGCCTTCGCCTACGGCATGCATGGCGAGTTCGACCGGGCGCGTCAGGTGGCGGCGCACGGCATCGAGCTGTCGCGCCAGATCGAGCATCTGCCGACCCAGGCGGCGTGCCTGTTCTTCTGCGGCGTGGTTCGGGGCTGGCATGGCGATCTCGAAGCCGCGGTGCCGGAGTTCGACGAGGCGCTGGCCTTATGCGAGCGCGCCGGCGACATGTTCCGCCAGTACCTGACCCACGGCTGGCGCGGCCAGGGCTACCTGCTGGCGGGCCGCTACGAGGCCGCCGAGGCCGATCTGAAGCGCTGCCTCGAGCTTGGCGACAAGATCGGCACCAGCTTTCACCGCGGCGCCTTCCAGGCGTTCCGGGGCAAGCTTCGCCTGCTCGACGGCGAGGTCGGCGAGGCGCTCCGCTACAGCGCCGAGGCGCTCGAGGTGGCGAGCGAGACCGCCCAGGCCTGGAGCCGCTCGATCGCGCTTCGCATCCACGCCGAGGCGCTGCTCGCCCTCAAGCCGCCGCCGATCGAGCAGGCCGAGGCCGAGATCCGGGGTGCGATCGAGATCCAGGAGCGGCGCGCCTGCCTGTTCGACCTCGCCTGGTCGCGGCTCGCCGAAGGCCAGGTGTTGGCCGCCAAGGGTGAACCCGAGCGCGCGCGCGAGAGCTATCTGCTGGCCGGCAGGATGTTCGAGACCATGGGCGTGGCGACCGGTCGGGAGTGCGTGCGGGCCGTCCTCGCCAACCTGGACGGCGGGCAGCCGTTGCGCTCCGCGTAGTCGAGAGCGCCTGGATTTGGGCGATATGAGAACAGGCATTGCCACGTATGAAGGAGAATGACATGACCGCTGAAGCGACGGGTTTGCTGTTGGGCGGCGGCGCGCCGACCCTCACCTTGGAATCGGGCGCGCTCGCGGCGCTGGCCGACAACAAGGTCCATTTCGACGTCATCTCAACCGCGGGTGCCGGCATGCTGATCGGGCTGCTGTACGTCGCGCCCAGGGGAATGTCGGCCCGCCAGGCCTTGGAGAACACCAAGGAGATGGGGGTCCACGACAGCATCTACGACCAGTTTCCAGTCAACTTCAAAGTCTTCCACAAGCCCGGCGATGCGGCGCATGCCTACCGGCGCTGGCTGCACTCGCTGCCGCGCCTGCTGCCCGCTCAGGACCAGATGGGCCGGCTGTTCGCCGACTGGATGGCGCTGCTGTTCGCGACCTGGTGCCCGACCGACCTGTCGGGCCGCAGCCTCGGGCTCTGCGACCATGCCCCCTGGATCGACGAGGTCGTCGACTTCGACCAGCTGAAGCAGTTCCCGGGCGAGTTCTACATGAACGCCTACAATATCACCGACCACAAGATGGAACTGTTCGCCAAGGAGCAGATCACGGCGGATCATTTCCGGGCGGCGCTGTCGTTTCCGCTGATCTATCCGCCGTTCAAGATCAATGGCAAGACCTACATCGAGGGCTCGGCGCTCGACACCTTGTGCTTCAAAGGGTTGCTGGAATACCGGGACGAGCGGCTGAACGCCGAGCGCGCCGGCAAGACCCGCACCCGCAAGCTCGCCCGCCACGTGCCCTTGCGCAATGTGGTGATCTTCGACGTCCTCTCCTCCGACCAGATCATCCACGAGCCGGTCTCGCTCTACGACGCCTGGGTGCAGTCGATCATGATTCCCCTGGTCGAGATCGCCAAGGATGACATCGAGCTGTTCAAGTATAAATACAACCATCATTGGAAGCTGAACCTGATGCCGATCAAGTTCGACATCAAAAAGGAGTACTGGCCGAAGGCGCTGGACTGGTCGTACAGCAACCTGTCGACCTTGTTCGACATCGGCTACGCGGCCGGCCAGAAGTTTTTCGAGGAGCACAAGGACGTGCTGCAGGCGCCGGTCGAGCCCGAGGCCGCCGCCTGAGCGGGTCCGCGGGGACCGCCCGCCGCGGGCGCCTTGACGGGGGCGCGCAAAGCGCCGAGACCGGGCCGACTGTCTGACCGGGAAGAGAATGGAGTCGCGACATGCCCTTCGCCAGTTATCCGAGCCTGAAGGGGACGGTGGTGTTCGTGACCGGCGGTGCGTCGGGGATTGGCGAGCAGATCGTGCGCGCGTTTGCCGAGCAGGGCTCGAAGATCGGTTTCATCGACCTGGACGCGGAGCGCGGTCGGGCGCTCGCCGGTGAGCTGGAGCGGGCCGGTACCACGATCCGCTTCGAGGTCGCGGACCTGCGCGACATCGACGCCTTGAGGCGCGCGTTTGCCGCCCTCGAGGCGGGGCTCGGGCCGGCGCTGGTGCTGGTCAACAACGCGGCCCGCGACGACCGGCATGGTTGGCAGGAGGTGACGCCCGAGTATTACGACGAGCGGATCGCGACCAATCTGCGGCACATGTTCTTCGCGATCCAGGCGGTGGCGCCGGGGATGATCAAGGCCGGCAAGGGCTCGATCATCAATTTCGGCTCCAACTCCTGGTGGGAGGCGGCCGGCGGCATGCCGGTCTACACCACCGCCAAGGCGGCCGTGCACGGCATGACCCGGGCGTTCGCGCGCGATCTCGGGCCGCATCGGATCCGGGTCAACACGGTGGTGCCGGGCTGGGTCATGACCGAGCGCCAGAAGCAGCTCTGGGCGACGCCCGAGGCGCTCGAGCGCCATCGGCGGCGGCAGTGCCTGCCGGATCTGATCGAGCCGGTCTACCTCGCGCGGATGGTGCTGTTCCTGGCCTCCGACGACGCCGCCATGTGCACCGCCAACAACTACATGGTCGAGGCCGGCTCGATCTAGGGGCGGCGCCCCTTGGCCGAACTGCAAGCAGAGTTGAGCGGCCCGGTCAGCGGACGACGCCCTCGCCGGTCATCTCGACCGCGGCAAGGAAGCCGTGCCGGTCCTGCCAGTCGAGCGGGACCGCGGCGTTCGGGGCCTGGGTGCGGCTGCTCGCGAACTCCGCCTCGTGATACTCGAAGCCGTCCGGGAGCACGACCCGGACCCGGTGCGGAGCGCCGGTGACCGGATTGCGGATCGGCTCGACGACGGCCTCGACCAGGTCCGGGACCCTGAAGCGGCCGCGGCCCGCTGCGAGGTCGTGCTCGAACTCGATGCGGGTGAAGATCGGCTTGTGCACCCTCTCGATGGTCGTGGCGAAGACGTTGAAGATGGTCGCCCCGGGCTCGGTCTCCTCGCCCTTGAGGATGCGGAAGACCGCGTCGACCTGGGCGCGGCTGGCGCGGTCGTCGATGATCGGCTGGACCTCGCCGCGGCCCTCGTGGATCGCCCCGGGCCAGGCGATCAGCTGCGCCCAGATCACGCCATCGAGGGGGACCGCGCCGAAGTGCCCGGACTCGACCAGCATCGCGACCGCCGCCCGGCAGTGCCCCTGGGTCGGTCGCGCGTTGAACTGGCAGGGACAGCCCCAGTCGCAGTTGCAGGTGTTGATCTCGAGGCCGCGGATGCGCCAGTCGACGCGGGTCATCGCCGCTTCCCCGGCGTCTGCTTCGCGGTCGCGGCGGCGATCGTGTCCGCGATCTCCCGGCTCATGGCGCCGAGCGCCCGGCTGAGCGCCTGAACGGCCGCCGCCTCGTCGTCGCTTGAGGCGGGCTCGACGAGGGTCGAGCGGGCGGTGCGCACCAGCTCGCCGCTGACGTCGCGGTAGACCACCCAGCGGGCATCCAGGACCGCGTGGCCGCTGCTGTCGACGTCGAACCGCGTGACGTTGACCTCGACGTCGTAGTCGAGGTGCATCGTCCGGCGCAGGGGCAGCGGCACGACGTCGTCGGTGCCGAGCAGGAGCGACAGATTCTCCGTCAGGATGCGGGCGAACAGCCCGTCCAAGGGCTCGGCCCAGCTTTCGAAATCGGCCAGGAGGATCCGGTTGCTGCCGGCGCGCGTGACGATCTGAGGCCGGTTGAGATACTCCGGCAGGGTCACCGGCCCGACCCCGATCGCGAGATGGGGAAGCCCCTGAGCAGCCTCGCCGGGTGCCGCGACCAGGCTCGAGAGGGTGTAGAACTGGGTCGGGGTGGTCGCCGCACAGCCGGCGACCAGCAGGCAGGCGAGCAGGGCGCCGAGCGCCTGGGACGGGGATCGGGGGGGGCTCCTCATTGGGCTGGTCCCTTGCCGCGCAGCAAGGCCTCCGGGTGGCGTTGGAGATAGTCGGCGAACACCCGGATCGAGCGCGCCGCGCCGGCCAGCTCCTTCAGCGTATCGCCGACGTCGTAGCGCAGCTGCGAATCCGGCCCGACGAGCGTGTTGGCCGAAGCGAGCGTCGAATTGGCCCGCTTCATCAGCGGCCCGACCTGCTGGTCCAGGGTGCCGAGCAGCGCCTGCAGGCGGGTCGCGGACTCGCGCAAGGCGGTCACCGTATCTTTGGTCTCGGGCGCGGCGACCAGGCTGTTGACGCTTTGCACCGTGGTGCGCAGGTCGGCCACCAGCTCGGGCAGCGGCAGCGCCGCGAGCTGGTTCAAGATCCCCGTGATCGACGAGGTCAGCACCTCCAGCTGGGTCGGCACCGACGGGATCGTGGGATAGGTGCCGCTCTCGTCGAGCTTGGCGGGCGGGCTCTCGGGATGGAAATCGAGGTCGATCAGCAGCTCGCCGGTGAGGAGGTTGGCGGACTTGAGCTGCGCCCTGAGGCCGCGCGCGACCAGGCTTCGCATCATGGCGTAGCGCTCGCCGCTGAGCACCTCGCCGGCCATGGTGATCCGCTCCGGCTCGATGCCGAAGGTCACCGGAATGCGCACCGTTTCCTGTTTCGGATCGATCTCCAGCTTGACATCGGTCACCGAGCCGATGCGCATGCCGCGGAACTCGACCGGCGCGCCCGCGCGCAGGCCGCGCACCGAGCCGTCGAAGTAGACCTCATAGAGGAGCTTCTTGGTGTAGCGCGACTCGGTGACGGAGCCGAAACTGTCGAACAGTGGGAACACGGTGCCCGCGGCCGCCGGCTCGCCCGGCTGGCCGATTGCCGGAGTATCGAAGGCGATCCCGCCGGCGAGCAGGGCCTGAAGCGACTCGACCGAGACGTTGACGCCCTCGGTACCGAGCGAGAAGTCGAAGCCGCTGGCGTTCCAGAACCGGCTGTTGGCGCGCACCAACTTATCGTGCGGGGCCGCAACGAAGATGTCTATGGTCAGGCTCTCGTTGTCGTCGGCCAGCTTGTAGGAAAGCACCTGGCCCACCTGGATGTTGCGATAGTAGACCGGCGAGCCGCGTGACACCGAGCCGAGCTTGGTCGCGCTCAGCTCGAAACGCCGCCCGGCGACGTCGGAATTGATCGGTGGCGGCTCCTCGAGGCCGGTGAAACTCTTGGTCTCCTTGCCCTGGCCGGGATCGACCGCGACGAACGCGCCCGAGACCAGCGTGCCGAGCCCGGACACCCCGCCGGCGCCGATCCGCGGCCGGACGATCCAGAATTTCGTGCCCTCGTTCAGGTAGTTGTCGGCGCCCTTGACCATCGAGGCGGTCACGATGATCCGCGCCAGGTCCGCGCTGATCGTGACGGTGTCGACCAGGCCGACGTCGACGTCCTTGTACTTCACCTTGGTCTTGCCGGCCTCGAGGCCCTCGGCGTTGGCGAAGGTGATGGTGATGGTCGGCCCTCGTTGCTGCAGCGTCGTGTAGCCGAGCCAGATGGCGATCGCGCCGGCGACCAGCGGGATCAGCCAGACGATCGAGATGCCGCGCCGCGCCGCGACCTCGACCTCGGGGACGTCGTCCAGGTCAGCGGCCGAGTGCCGGTCGTCGCGCATGGCTCGTCTCCTGTCTGTCCCAGATCAGCCGCGGATCAAATGACATCGACGCGATCATGGTGGTGATCACCACCGCGGCGAACGCGATCGCACCCGCCCCCGGCTGGATGGTGGCAATCGCGCCGAGGTTCACCAGCGCCACCAGGATCGAGATCATGAAGATGTCGACCATCGACCAGCGCCCGACCGATTCGATGATCCGATACAGGAAGGTGCGATCGCGTAGCCGCCAGGCGGAACGGCGCCGCACCGAGACCAGGAGAAAGGTCAGGCCGATCAGCTTGAGCACCGGGACGGTGATGCTCGCGAAGAACACCAGCAGCGCCACCGGCCACATGCCGGCGTCGATCAGGGTCTTGACGCCGGTCAGAATGGTGTCCGGCTCGCCCTTGCCGAACGAGGTCACGGTCATGACCGGCAAAAGGTTGGCCGGGATGTAGAGGATGGTCGCGGTCACCACCAGGGCCGTGGTGCGGGCGAGGCTGTTCGGCCGGCGACGATGCAGCGCCGCGCCGCAGCGCGGGCAGGCGAGCCGGGCGTGCTGGCCGGAGTCGTGAGCGCGCACCAGCTGATCGCAGGCGTGGCAACTGAGCAGCGACGCGGCCGGTGGCAGGGGCAGGGGTGATACCGCCTGTCGTCCGAGCCGCAGCCAGACCTGGCGCGGATCGAGCGCCGATTCGGCGGCGACCATGGTCACGATCAGGGCGACAAATGAGTAGACTGCAATTCCGAGCTCGAGGTGGGCGAACTCGGTGAGCTTGACGTAGGCCACGATCACGCCGAGCACGTAGACCTCCATCATCGCCCAGGGATGGACGATCTCGGTGTAGCGGAACACCCGCGCCAGACCGGGACCGCGCCAGCCGAGCCTGAGCGGCAGGAGCACGTAGAGGTTGCCGAGCAGCTTGAGCAGCGGCGCCAGCGAAGCGGTGAAGAACACCAGCAGGGCGAGCGGCCACATGCCGTCGCGATACAGCTGGATGTCGCCGGTGAGCAGGGTGCTGACCTGCTCGCGCCCTTCGAGCTTGAAGGTCATGAACGGGAAGGTGTGCGCCAGCACGAACAGGATCAGCGCGCCCAGCGTCAGCACCAGCACGCGATTCAGGCTGTCGCGCCGCTCGCGGTAGAGGGTGGCACCACAGCGCCGGCAGCGGGCGCTGGCGCCATCCGGCAGGGCGCGCATCCGGTGGATCAGCCCGCACTCGTGACAGGCCATGATCGGGAAGCGCGGCCGATAGGATGTCTCGTCGTTCATGGCTCGACCGATCAGCCGCGGTCACCTGACGAGGTGCAGGCCGCGCTGGTCTTAACCTTAGCACAAGCCGCCATCAAGTTAGTCGACTTTGTTGCCTGACGACATCAGGGCGCCACCGGTGCTACGCCGTCACGCCGAGGGTGGCGAAGTGGCGCCGCATGCGCAGGGCATCCGGCACGATGCCGGTGAACAGCTGGAAGGCCAGGGCCGCCTGAAAGACCGCCATGTCGCCGCCGCCCTGCGTCCGGCAGCCGAGCGCCCGCGCGCCCCGCAGGAGCTCGGTCTCGAGCGGAAAATAGACGATGTCGACGACCCAGAGCCCAGGGTGCAGCAGCGCCGCCGGCAGCGGCAGGCCGGGATGTTCGGCCATGCCGACCGGGGTCGCGTTGATCAGGCCGTCCGCTGCCGCCAGAGCGGTTGCCGGGTCGGGCACGGCCTGCGCGCGGCCGGCGCCGAAATGCTCGCAGAGGCGCGCCACCAGCCGCTCCGCGCGCGCGGGCTCGACGTCGAGGATTGCGAGCCTCCCGACACCAAGCGTCAGGGCCGCATACGCCACGGCGGAGCCGCCGCCGCCGGCGCCGAGCAGCGCGACCCGATCGCACCGTGCGCCTTCGAGGTTGCGGCGGAAACTCTCGGTGAAGCCGCACCAGTCGGTATTGTGACCGATCCGCCGGCCGGCCTCGAACACGACCGTGTTGACCGCCCCCAGCGTCCGCGCCGCATCCGACAGCTCGTCCAGCAGCGGCAGCACTGCCTGCTTGGCGGGATGGGTGATGTTGAGGCCGGCGAAGCCCGTCCACTCGGCCGCGCGCAGCAGATCCGGCAAAGCTTCGATGCCGAGCTTCAGCGCCGACAGGTCGATCCGCTGATAGATGTAGCGCAGCCCCTGGAGTGCCCCTTCCCGCTCGTGCATGGCGGGCGTCCGCGAGGCCTGGATGCCGGCGCCGATCAGGCCGACCAGCACCGCCGGCCGCGCGTCATAGCCGAGCTCCCGCGCTCGCGCGGCCATCTGGGGGCCCGTCAGGCGGGTCGCTCGATCAGGCCCGCGATCGCGTCCAGGGCGAGCAGATAGCCATGGGCGCCGAGGCCGCAGATCACGCCGGTCGCCGCCAGCGACACGTAGGAATGATGGCGGTACGCCTCGCGCCGGTGGATGTTCGAGAGATGGACCTCGACGATCGGTCCCTCGAAGGTCTTGAGCGCATCCAGGATCGCGATCGAGGTCGAGGTGAAGCCAGCCGGATTGATGATGATCGCCGCGGCCGCAGCCCGCGCCTCCTGGATCCAGTCGATAATCTGGCCTTCGTGATTGGACTGGCGGAAGGCGATCTCGAGGCCATGGCCGGCGGCGGCGCGCCCGCAGAGCGCCTCGATGTCGGCCAAGGTTTGATGCCCATAGATCTCGGGCTCCCGGACGCCGAGCAGGTTCAGGTTCGGCCCATTCAGGATGTCGATCCGCTGGCTCATGGCTACACCTTGGGGTTGTCTCGTGACGTTTTCGTGGTCATGACCACGGTCAGAGCAGATTGATGACCGCGCTCGCGACCTCGGTCGTGGTCTGGCTGCCGCCTTGCTCGATCGGGCGGAGCGCACCGGACCGATAGCCGGTCTCGATCGCCGCCTCCAGCCGCTCGGCGGCCTCGCTGCAGGCGGCAAGCTCGTGGCGCTCGCCCAGCCAGTCCAGCATCAGCGCCGCCGACAGCAACATCGCGGTCGGATTGGCGAGATTGCGGCCGGCGATGTCGGGCGCCGTGCCATGCGCCGGCTGGAACAGCCCGTGGCGCTCGCCGATTTCGGCGCAGGGCGCCATGCCCATGCCGCCGACCAGGCCCGCGCCGAGGTCGGAGAGGATGTCGCCGAACATGTTTTCCATGACCAGGACGTCGAACTCCCAGGGCTTGCGGACCAGGTCGAGGGCCATGGCATCGATGTAGTGGTGATCGGCCCGGAGCTCGGGGAAACGCCGGGCACGCTCGTCGAAGATCCTGCGGAAGAAGGCCATCGAGACGAACACGTTCGACTTGTCGACGCAGGTGACCCGGCCCTGGCGGCCGCGCCCGCGTCGGCGCAGGGCGAGCCTGCAGGCGAAGTCGAACAGCCGCTCGCAGGTCTTGCGCGTGATCACCATGGTGTCGCGCGCGATCTGATCGTCCTCGACCGTGCCCCGGCCACGCGAGGCGAACAGCCCCTCGGTCGATTCGCGCAGGATCACGAGGTCGATGTTCGCGGCACGCGGATCGGACAACGGCGTGCGGCAGTTGGGAAAAAACCTGACCGGCCGGACCCCGGCATAGAGCCCGTAGTGCCGGCGCATCTCGAGATGGGGCGCAATCTCGGTGCCATCGGGGTAGCGCACGTCGGGCAGCCCCATCGCGCCAAACAGAATCGCGTCCGCGGCCTCGGTCTTCCTGAAATTCTCGTCGGAGAAGGCCGTGCCGGTGTCGCGGTAGAGCGCGGCGCCGCCCGGCAGGGTCTCGGTCGCCAGCCGGTAGCCGCTGGTCCGTCGCTCGAGCGCCGCGAGCACCGCAAGACAGGCGTCCATGACCTCGACGCCGATGCCATCGCCCGGCAGGACGGCGATCTTGAGCTCCGTGTTCACATCCGATGCCTTCCCTGATTCTTGCCGGTGCTGTGCCTGCCGGGCAGGTGCATCGGCAGGGAGGTGCCCCACCCCTCCCCCAGTAGAAGGGCGAACGGCATGACGATCAAGGTCGCGGTTGCGGATACCCCGCTACTTCGCCCGGTTCCACCTCGGTCGTCTGGAGACGCCTGCCAGGGGCGAAGCTGGTCGCCGCCGGCAGCCCGGACGCGGCGATCAATGATCGCCAGCCGCCGGCGCGTAGAGGTGGGTACCCCTGTTGGCACGAAGCAGGCCATCAGCGACCCCGACGGGCCAGGTCCGGCTGACGGGTAAGACGCACGGCCGTCGGCGGCCGATGCAGTGGCGGCGCCCGCCGTCAGGCCCCCTACCCTGGCCAATGGGGCCGCCCTATACTTGACAACAGGAGCGCCACAAGCCGGGGATGGGAAGCGATGGGGGCGGTCGTGCGCAAGTTCCTGGTCGTGGTCGAGACGACCCGGCGCGAGATGGGCAAGGATCTGGCGGTGCCGGCCCGCAAGGCAGCAGCGATCGCGGTGATCGAGAACCCGTTCGCCCGCCTGGATGCGCAGGATCTCGAGCCGCTGATCGAGATCGGCGAGGAGCTGGGCGGCGTGCTCGGCGGGATGGCGGTCGCAGCACTCGGGCTGGCGCCATCGGCGATCGAGAGCTACGGCAAGGCCGCGATCGTCGGCGAGGCGGGCGAGCTCGAGCACGCCGCGGCGATCCTGCATCCCAAGCTCGGCAAGCCGCTGCGCGCCGCGGTCGAGAAGGGGGCCGCGCTGGTCCCGTCCTCGAAGAAGATGGGCGGCATCGGCACGCCGATCGACGTGCCGCTCGGGCACAAGGACGCCGCCTACGTGCGCAGCCACTTCGATGCCATGGAGGTGCGGGTGCCGGACGCGCCGCGCGCCGGCGAGATCGTGGTCGCGGTCGTGGTCACCGACGGCGGCCGGCCGCGACCCCGAATTGGTGGCCTCACGAAGGATCAGATCGAGGGCAAGGACGGTCTGCGCTAGGTCCGTCGACCGATGGGCATCATCCATGGTCATCGCGAGGTTCAGCCCAGGGAGTGGTGATGATCGCCGGGCGGGCTCGGCGCCAAGGTTCAAACGGCGATTTTGCGGGATGCGGCGCGTCGCGCGCGATCCAAACCCGCGATCAGCGGCGCCGGCAGCGGATTGCGGCACGCCCGGGTGCGATCCGAACCCGATCAGCGGCGCCCCCTGGGATTGCGGCAAGCCGGGACGCGATCCGAACCAACCGACGGGCGTGAGCCATCGCCGTCCCGATCATGAAACCGTGGCCAGCCGAGACGTTAACCGGAGGTTAAGCCTTTTGGCTGGTCCCTCGCTTGGATGGGTCCATGGGACCGTGGGAATCCGTGCCGCTCAAGTTTGCGGCGGGCGGATGGATTGCCAGGATCGCATGGAACCGTCGAGTGCCGTACGATGGAGACCAATGGTTGATGAAAAGTTAACCGGACGGAACGGGGCTTGAGTTGGCAATCCATCTCCGACCCGCTCCGGGTCGGGGTATGGCCGCGGATGATTTACGCCCGGCCGTAGCTGGTTCAGGCCCGGGCATGGCTGGTTCAGGCCCGGGCACAGCTGGGGCATAGCTGGTTCAGGCCCGGGCGTGGCAGGTGGCAAGGTCGCGGTCGGAGTTCGGCGCCGCCGGGCGCGCTTGGCGTGCCAATCGAAGGTCGGCCGCGGGCGCAGGGACCTGAAGGGGAGACGCCATGGCAAAGCTGGCACCGGATGGCTCGGTCACGGGCAAGCTCGTGATCCGCAACATCGGGACGCTGCTCTCGGGGGCGCTCGAGCGGCCGCTGCTCGATGCCGACACGATCGTCGCCGTCGACGGTCGCATCAGCGCGTTCGGCAGGGCGAAGGATGTCGATGCCGGCCAGGCAGACGTGGTGGTCGACGCCAGGGGCACGACGGTCGCGCCCGGCCTGATCGACAGCCACGTCCATCCGGTATTCGGCGACTGGACGCCGCGCCAGAGCCAGCTCGGCTGGATCGACAGCTTCCTGCACGGCGGCGTCACCACGATGGTCTCGGCGGGCGAGGTCCACCTGCCGGGCCGGCCCCGGGACGTGGTCGGGGTCAAGGCGCTGGCGATCACCGCCCAGCGGGCTTTTTCCAACTTTCGCCCGGGCGGGGTCAAGCTGCACGCCGGCGCGCCGGTGCTCGAGAAGGGCATGGTCGAGAGCGATTTTCGCGACCTGGCCGAGGCCGGGGTCAAGCTGCTCGGCGAGGTCGGGCTCGGCGGCGTCAAGCAGGGCGAAGAGGCGAAGCAGATGGTCGCCTGGGCGCGCAAGTACGGCATCCAGAGCACGATCCACACCGGCGGCCCGTCGATCCCGGGCTCGGGGCTGATCGATGCCGATGTCGTGCTCGAGGCGGATGCGGATGTGATCGGCCACATCAACGGCGGCCACACGGCCCTGCCCTTGACCCAGATCCGCTGCCTCTGCGAGCAGTGCACGCGCGCGCTCGAGATCGTGCACAACGGCAACCCGCTGGCCGCGCTCTACGCTCTGCGCACGGCGATCGAGCTTGGCCAGCCGGAGCGGATCATCCTCGGCACCGACTCGCCGGCCGGCTCCGGCGTCCAGCCGCTCGGCATCCTGCGGACGGTCGCGATGTTGAGCAGCCTCGGCGAAATCCCGGCCGAGAGGGCATTCTGCTTCGCGACCGGCAACACCGCGCGCATGCGCGAGCTCGACTGCGGCCTGGTCGAGCCCGGGCGAGCGGCCGACTTCGTCCTGATGGACCGGGCCCAGCACACCGCCGGCCAGACCCTTCTGGAGAGCGTCCGGATGGGCGATCTGCCCGGCATCAGCATGGTGATCATCGATGGCGTGGTGCGCGCCGGCCGCTCGCGCAACACCCCGCCCGCGACCACGCTTGCCGAGGTCGTCGCGAGCTGAGAGCCAACGGCCGAGCGGGGACCGGCGAAGGTCGGCGTCGAGCGGCGCTTAACCAGGTGGAGGCCGAATCAGGTCCGGGTGACGGCATTTCGTCAGCGGGATGCCGTCAAAAGGGGGGGCAGCCACCACGATGGCGATATCGAGGCGGCCGATGGCGCTCGTGCGCGGGCGGTCGCCCGGGCTGCGCAAGGACCCTTGGTGGTCGCGGTTCGCCGGTTGCGGCTTTTGGTAGAGCGTCTCGCCGTCAACGAAGATCAACCGCCGCCGACCGCGATGTCGAGCCAGCCGATGGCGCTGGTGCGGGCGAGGTCGCCCGGGTGCAGCAGCACCGTGGTGGTCGGCGCTTCGAGGATCGCCGGGCCAGGGATCGCCTGGCCGGGAGCCAGCGCCTCGAGGGCGAAGACCGGGACCGACTGCCAGTCCCCGAGGTAGATCCGGCGTTGGCCGAAGGGCCGAGCCGGCGGCCCCGCCGGCAGATGCGGCTCCCGCGGCGGCGAGGGTAGCTCGCCGGTCACGGCGACCCGGGCGTTGACCAGCACCGCCTCCTGGTCCGGCAGGGCGTAGGTGTAGAGCTGCTCGTGCCGGCGGTGGAAGGCGTCCGCGAGCCGTTGCAGCAGGTCAGGCGACTGCCAGTCGATGCCGTCGAGATCGACGCCGACCTCGAAGATCTGCTCGCCGTAGCGCATGTCGGCCGAGCGCTGGACCTGCACCCGGCCCTCGAAGGCTGCCTCGGCCAGGCGTACCCGTCCTTCCGCCTCGAGCTCGGCGTAGAGCCCTCGGAGCGCCGCCAAGTCGAGGCGGCTGGCGTCGCCGACGTGGCTGCGGGCGAGTTCGTAGCGGAGGTCCGAGGTCAGCATGCCCCAGGCCGAGAGCACCGCCGCCAGACGCGGCAGGATCACGCGCCTGAGGCCGAGCTGGCGGGCGAGGTCGCTGACGTGGAGGCCGGCGGCGCCGCCGAAGGCCAGGATCGCGAACCGTCGCGGATCGATCCCGCGGCGGACCGAGACCAGCCGGATGCCCTCGGCCATGCGGGTGTTGATGACCCGCTGGATGCCCAGCGCCGCGGCCATGCGCTCGACCCCGAGGGCTTGCGCCACCCGGTCGACCGCGGCCGCGGCCGCGCCGGGGTCGAGCCTGGCACGGCCGCCCAGGAAATTGTCGGGATCGAGCAGGCCCAGCACTAGATTGGCATCGGTGACGGTCGCCTCGGTGCCGCCGTGGCCGTAGCAGGCCGGGCCGGGCTCGGCGCCGGCGCTCTCGGGCCCGACGTGCAGGACGGAACCGGCATCGACCCTGGCGATCGAGCCGCCGCCCGCGCCGACGCTGACGATGTCGAGTGCCTGCAGCGCGACCCGCTGGCCGGCGAGACGGCGATCGGAGGCGATCTGCGCCGCACCCTCGACCACCAGCGAGACGTCGGTGCTGGTGCCGCCCATGTCGAACAGCAGGAGATTGCCCTCGCCAATGAGGCGTGCCGCATGGCGACTCGCGGCGACCCCGCCGGCCGGCCCGGACAGCACCGCACCGGCCGCAAGGCGGATCGAATCGGGGATCGTCGCGACCCCGCCGTGGGACTGGATGATCAGCACTCCGCCGGCGAAGCCCGCCGCCCGCAGGCGGCTCGCGAGCCGGGTCAGATAGCGCTCCAGCACTGGGCCGACGTAGGCGTTGACGACCGTCGTGCAGACCCGCTCGTATTCCTTGATCTGCGGAAAGACCCCCGAGGAGGGCGAGACATAGGCGCCCGGCATGGCGGCACGCACCGCGTCGGCAGCCAGCTGCTCATGCCCGGGATCGCGATAAGAGTGGAAAAAACAGATCGCGACCGCCTCGATGCCCTCGCCCGCCAACACCTCGATCGCCGCCGCCAGCGAGGTCTGATCCAGCGGCGTCTCGATCCGGCCGTCGGCGCGCATGCGCTCGCGGACGCCGAGGCGCAACTGGCGCGGCACCAGCGGTTCGGGCGGCGGCTGGCGGAGGTCGTAGCGGTCGTCCTTCAGGCCCTCGCGCATCTCGAGCACGTCGCGATGGCCTGCGGTCGTGAGCAGGCCGACCCGAGCCCCCTTGCGCTCGAGCAGCGCATTGGTCGCGACCGTCGTGCCGTGGACGATCCGTTCGGTCGCTCCGAGCATGGCGGCGAGATCGAGGTTGAGGGCCGTCGCCAGGCGCTCCAGTCCCGCCATGACCCCGATCGACGGATCGGCGGGGGTCGAGGCGGCCTTGGCGATGGTGACGCCGCCGCTGTCGTCGACCGCGACCAGGTCGGTGAAGGTGCCGCCGACGTCGATCCCGATCCGGACCATCGCTCAGTGCCCGGCGCCGTCGGTGACGAAGCCGAGCCGGCGATCGCGGGCGTGCTCCTGCTCGGAACGCAGGGCCGGATCGCCGAAGCCGCCGCCGCCGCCCGAGCGCACGTCGAGCACGTCGCCCGGCCGGATCACGATCCCGACTTCCTTGGTCCGCAGCGGCCGATCCGGGCGGTCCGCGGACTTGAGGACGTAGCGGTGCGGCCGGCCGTCCTGGCCGCCGAGAAGGCCGCAGGCGCCATGGCGGACGCCGTCGCCCGCGGTGTTGGCGACCGCGGCCTCGGCGACCTCGACCACCATCTCGAGCTCGGCCCCCGGCCCACCCCGGAAGCGGCCATCGCCGCCGCTGTCGGGCCGGAACTCGTGACGCCAGAAGAACAGGGGAAAACGGACCTCGGCGACTTCCAGGCTGCCGAACTTGATGCCGCCCGCTGCCTGCCACTCGCCCGCCGCCGGCCAGCCGTCGCCCGCGGGCGACGCCCCGCCGCCCGGGCGCGCCTGGAACATGTGCCAGATGAAGGCCCGGCCGGTGCGCGGGTCGGTGCCCTGGAGCGCGATCCGGAAGCGCCGGCCCCAGCCGGCCATCGCGCGCTCCGGGCAGGCCGGCGCCAGCGCCTTGATGATCGCCTCGATGATCTCCTGGCCGCAATGGTTGGTGCAGAGCGTGACCGGCGCGCCCGGCTTCGCCCAGACCACCGTGCCCTCCTTCGCGATCACCGATAGCGGCCGGAAGGCGCCATCGTTCTTGGGCGTCTGCGGGTCGATCAGGTAGGCGAGCGCAACGACCACGGCCGAGCGCATGTTCGGGTATGAGGAATTGATGAAGCCGGCCACCTGAGGATCGGACGCCGTCAGGTCGACCTCGAGGTCGCTGCCGCGTTTGGTGACCGTGGCGCGGATCGTGACGTCGAGAGCGCCATGGCCGTCGTCGTCGAGCACCGCCTCGCCGTAGTAGACGCCATCCCGCCAGCCGGCGATCACCGCCCGCACCTGACGTTCGGCGCCGTCCAGCACCGCCTCGATCGCGGCCTCGGTGGTCTCTGGCCCGAACTCCGCGAGCAGCTCCAAAAGCCGGCGCTCGCCGACCCGGGCGGAGCCGATCATCGCCGCGAGGTCGCCCCGGAACTCCCGCGGGTGGCGGACATTGAGGACGATCATCTCGAGCACGTCGGCGCGCAGCTTGCCCTGCTCGTAGAGCTGGAGCGGCGGGATGCGGATCCCCTCCTGCCAGATCTCGGTGGCGGCCGGGTTGTAGGCGCCGTGGGTCGCGCCGCCGATGTCGCTCTGATGCGAGCGGTTGATCGACCAGAAGGCGAGGCGCTCGCCGTCGAATACCGGCACGAAGGCCGTGAGGTCGGGCAAATGGTTGCCGCCGTGGTAGGGGTCGTTGAGCAGGTAGACGTCGCCCGGCCGGACCCGGCCGCGGAACGCGTCGTGCACCGACTTCGCCGCCCAGGGCAAGGCGCCGACGTGGATCGGCACGTGCTCGGCCTGGGCGATCAGCCGGCCCAGGGCGTCGGTCAGCGCGGTCGAGAAGTCGCGGCTGGAATTGATGATCTGCGAGTAGGAGGTGCGCAGCATCGCCTCGCCCATCTCCTCGGCGATCGCGTGCAGGCGATGCTGGATCACCGAGACCGTGATCGGGTCGACGCCGCTGGTCAGTGCTTCAGCCACGACTTCCTGCCAGATCAAGAGGGACGAGGGACGGCCAGAACCTATCGCCGGAGCTCCGACCATGACAACCGGCACGAAGGCTCTACCTTCATGGTGCGATCCGATGTAGCCAGAGCGGATGGGCATGGCCAGCCTGACCGAGATTCCGGCGTTTGCCGTCAAACGGGTTCCCGAGGTCCACTTCGGGCCGGGGCGCGCGCGCACGATCGCCGAGGATGCGGCGGCGCTCGGCCATCCGAGGAAGCCCGTCGTGCTGGTCGCCGACCGGGCGCTGGTCGAGCTCGGGGTCGCCAGCGGGCTCCTGGCTGCGCTCGAAGCGGCCGGCGCCGAGGTCGCGCTATTTGCCGACATCGAGGGTGAGCCCAAGCAGCCGCAGGTCGAGGCGGCGACCGACTTCGTCCGCTTCAACGCCGCCGGTCTGGTCGTCTGCCTGGGCGGCGGCTCGGCCATGGACATCGGCAAGATCGCGGCGACCATAGCGACGACCGGCGATGGTCCGGCCGACTTCGCGATGGAAGGCAAGCCGCTGCCCAAGCGCACGGTGCCCAAGATCTGCCTGCCGACCACCGCCGGCACCGGCTCGGAGTTCTCCTCGACCAACGTCTTCACCAACGAAGCCGGCAAGAAGGTCTGGGTCTGGGGGCCCGAGACCAAGCCCGAGCGCGTGGTCCTTGACCCGGAGCTGACCACGACCCTGCCGCCGCAGCTGACCGCCTGGACCGGCCTCGATGCCTTCGCGCACGCGCTTGAAGCCAGCACCAACGTCTGTCAGCACCCGTGGAGCAACCTCTACGCCCACCGGGCGCTTGGCCTGATCGCAGGCGCGCTCGAGACCGCCGTGCACGAGCCCGGCAACCTCGTCGCCCGCGGCCACATGCTGCTCGGCGCGGCGCATGCCGGGATCGCGATCGACAACTGCGGCTGCGCGCTCGCGCACAACATCTCCCATGCGCTCGCGGCGCTGGCACCGGTGCACCACGGCCTCGCGACCGCGCTCGCCCTCGAGGTCGTGCTCCCTTGGGAGGTGGCGGCCGATCAGGGCGCGTTCGCGGCGGCGGCCGAAGCCTGCGGCGCGGCCCACGATGCCGCGGCGCTGCCGGGCTGGTATTCGGACTTCCTCAACCGCGTCGGCGTGGAGCGGCGGCTGCCGGCGGCGTTCAAGAACGTGGGTCCCCTCGCTCTGGCCGCGGAGATGCGAGCGTCCGAGACCCGGGCCATGCGCGAGTCGACCGTGCGTCATGTGACCGACGCCGACATCGATCGCTTCGCCGCAGCCGTGCTGGCGCTCGCCTGAGGCCGCATGCGGATCACCGGTCTCAAGACCTTCGTGGTCGGCAATCCGCCACCCCACTTCGGCGGCCGCTATTTCGTCTTTCTGAAGCTCGTGACCGATGGCGGGATCGAAGGCGTCGGCGAGGTCTACGGCGTCCCGTTCGGCCCGCACACGGTTGCAGGCATGATCGAGGACCTGTTCCAGCGCTACGTCCTGGACACCGACCCCTTCAAGATCGAGCGCCTGTGGCGGGTCGTCTATTCCGCAGGCTATAGCCAGCGCCCCGATCTGTCGCTCATGGGCATCCTGAGCGGCCTCGAGATGGCCTGCTGGGACATCGTCGGCAAGGAGCTGGGCAAGCCGGTCTACGAGTTGCTCGGCGGGCGGGTGCACGAGCGGCTGCGATCCTACAGCTACCTCTATCCCGAGCCGGGCGATCCGACCTGCGTCTACCGCGACCCCGAGCTCGCCGCCGTGCGTGCCGCCGAGTACGTCGCCAAGGGCTTTACCGCCGTCAAATTCGATCCGGTCGGGCCCTACACCGCCTTTGATCCGCGGCAGCTGTCCCTGGAAGCGCTGGAGCATACCGAGCGCTTCGTGAAGATGCTCCGGGAGGCGATCGGCAGTCGGTGCGACCTGCTGTTCGGGACCCACGGTCAGATGACCGCGGCCGGTGCGATCCGGCTCGCGCGCCGGCTCGAGCCCTTTGACCCTTTGTGGTTCGAGGAGCCGACCCCGCCGGAGATGCCGGAGGAGATGGTCAAGGTCGCGCGCCAGACGACCATCCCGATCGCGACCGGCGAGCGCCTCGCGACCAAGTACGAGTTCGCGCGCGTGCTCCAGACCGGCGCCGCCTCGATCCTGCAGATGGCGCTCGGACGCGTGGGCGGCATCCTCGAAGCCAAGAAGATCGCCGGCATGGCCGAGGCCCACTACGCCCAGATCGCGCCCCATCTCTACTGCGGCCCGATCGAGGGTGCTGCCAACATCCAGATCGCGGCCTGCAGCCCGAATTTTCTCATACTCGAGAGCATTCAGACATGGGGCGGCTTCCACGCCGAGATTCTGCGGGTCCCGATCGTCTGGGAGGATGGCTACGTGATCCCGCCGGCCGGGCCAGGGCTCGGCGTCGAACTCGACGAGGAGGTCGCGGCGCGTCATCCCTATACCGGCAAGGAGCTTCACCTCGATATGCACGACCGGCCGCTCTGATGCGGCTCGGGTTCGTCGGACTGGGCAACCTCGGCGGCCATCTCGCCCGGAGCCTGCTGCGGGCAGGCTTCACGGTCACGGTTCACGATCTCGAGCGCGCGCGCGCGGACAGCCTGATCGCGGCCGGCGCTGCCTGGGGCACGTCGCCAGGCGAGGTTGCGGCTGGGGCCGACAGCGTCTTCACCTGCCTGCCCTCGCCCGCCGCCGTCGCGGCCGTGGTCGAAGGCGCGGATGGCGTGCTCGCGGGGTTGCGGCCGGGCGGCGCCTGGATCGACATGAGCACCAACGATCCCGAGGAGATCAGGCGCCTCGGCGCGCAGGCGGCGGCGCGCGGCATCGCCTGTCTGGAGGCGCCGGTGACCGGCGGCGTGCACAAGGCGGCGACCGGCGAGATCACCGTCCTGGTCGGCGGCGAAGTGGCGGTGTTCGAGGCCCACCTGCCGGCGTTCGCGGCGATGGGCGGCAAGGTTTTGCACATGGGCCCGCTGGGCAGCGCCTCGGTGATCAAGGTGATCACCAACATGCTGGCCTTTATCCACCTGGTCGCGGTCGGCGAAGCGCTGATGCTGGCCAGGCGTGGCGGCCTCGACCTGGCCAAGGCGTTCGATGCGATCCAGGCGAGCTCGGGCAACAGCTTCGTGCACGAGACCGAAAGCCGGGTGATCCTCTCGGGCAGCTACGACATCGGCTTCACCATGGATCTCGCGTGCAAGGATCTCGGCCTCGCGCACCAGCTCGGCAGCACCTTGGGCGTGCCGCTCGAGCTCGCGGGCCTGGTCGAGCAGACCTTCCTGCGCGCGCGGGCGCGCTACGGCGGCAGCGCGTGGTCGCCGATGGTGGTCAAGCTGCTCGAGGACGCGCTCGGCACGGAGTTGCGCGCGCAGGGCTTTCCCATGAGCCTGCAACCCTCTGACGCCGGCGTTGACGCCGGCGCCGCCCGCTCCTAAGCCCGCAGACGCAGACCGGCAATCAGGGGGAGGGATCGATGCGAGGCGTGGTGTTTCTGGGCGATCGCAAGGTGGGCCTGAAGAGCTTTCCGGACCCGACGCCGGGACCGGGCGAGGTCGTGCTCGAGATCAAGGCGTCCGGCATGTGCGGCAGCGATCTCAAGTTCTATCGCTCGGCCCCTGGCGAGGCGCAGCGGGCACTGGGCCTCGGCGATCTCACCGAGCCGATCATCGCCGGCCACGAGCCCTGCGGCGTGGTCGCCGCCGTGGGCCCTGGCGTCACCCCTGCCGAGGCCAAGGTCGGCATGCGCGTGATGGATCACCACTATTGCGGCTGCGGGGTCTGCAAGCACTGCAAGGTCGGCTGGTCGCAGCTCTGCCGGGCGGGCTTCGTGGTCTATGGCGTGACCGCCAACGGCGCGCATGCCGACTACATGCAGGTGCCGGCGCGCACGCTCGTGCCGCTGCCGGACGAGCTGTCGTTCGCCACCGGCGCTGCGATCGCCTGCGGCACCGGCACCGCCTACAATGCGCTCCGCCGTCTCGAGCTGTCCGGACGCGACACGATCGCGATCTTCGGCCAGGGCCCGGTCGGGCTCAGTGCCTGCCAGCTGGCGAGCGCCATGGGTGCCCGCGTGATCGCGATCGACATCGGAGCGGAGCGGCGCGCGCTTGCGCGCGAGTTCGGCGCCGACGCGGTGATCGACCCGGGCGCCGACGATCCGGTCGAGGCGCTGAAGGCGCAGACGCATGGCGAAGGGGTCGATCTCGCGCTCGACTGCTCGGGCGCCGAGGCGGCGCGCTCGGCGGCGGTGCGGGCGACCCGCACCTGGGGCAAGGTCTGCTTCGTCGGCGAGGGCGGCAGCGTCACGATCGACGTCAGCCGCGACATGATCCGCAGGCAGCTGACCGTGATCGGCTCCTGGACCTTCTCGAGCGTGATCCAGGCCGAGTGCGCCCGTTTCGTCGCCGACCGCAGGATCGACGTCGACCGCCTGTTCACCCAGCGCTACCGCCTCGACCAGGCCGACGAGGCCTACAAACTGTTCGACACCCAGACCACCGGCAAGGGCGTGTTCCTGTCGTGAGCGCGCCGCGCTGCTGACAGCCGAACGGATCGGAGGCGCCATGGACCCGTTCGAGACCCGGCACTTGGGAAAGACCAGGGGCGAGGTGACGCGGCTCGGGTTCGGCGGCGGCACGCTCGGCGATCCGGTCGAGGTGATCGATGAAGCGCGCGCAGATCTGACCGTCGAGGCCGCGTATGCCGCCGGCATCGGGCATTTCGATACGTCGCCCTGGTATGGCAACGGCAAGAGCGAGCATCGGCTGGGCCGTGTGCTCCGGACCAAGCCGCGCGGTTCGTTCGTGCTCTCGACCAAGGTCGGCCGGGTCTACTTTCGGCCGCAGGACCCGGCGACCTTCAGCCAGGCGCGCTGGGCGGGCGGCCTGCCGTTCGACTTCCGCTTCGACTACACGCGGGGTGGCGTGCTCCGCTCCTACGAGGACAGCCTCGCGCGTCTCGGCCTCAACAGCGTCGATGCGCTGCTGATCCACGATCTCGACCTCCGGCATCAGAAGACCGAGGACGGCGTGCGCGCCGCCTTCGACCAGCTCGACGCGGGCGGCGGCTATGCGGCGCTCGCCGAACTGAAGGCCGGCGGACACATCGGCGCGATCGGCGCCGGCATCAATCACAGCGGCATGATTCCGCGGTTTCTCGAACGCTTCGAGCTCGACTTCTTCCTGGTCGCCATGCCCTACACGCTGCTCGACCAGCCGGCGCTTGCGGAGGAATTGCCGCTCTGCCTGGAGCGGGGCGTATCCGTGGTGATCGGCGCGGTGTTCGCCTCCGGCATCCTCGCGGGCGGTCCGGGCGAGGGCGCGCTCTACGCCTACCAGCCGGCCGAGCCGGGTGTGCTCGAGCGCACCCGGCGGATCGCGGCCGTCTGCGCCCGCCATGGTGTGCCGCTGGCCGCGGCGGCGCTGCAGTTTCCGCTACACCATCCGGCGGTCGCCAACGTGATCCCGGGACCCAACAGCCCGGCGCAGGTGCGCGCCAACCTGCAGCACATGCGGCGCCTGATCCCGGCCGATCTCTGGCTCGAGCTGAAGGCAGAGCGGCTGATCGATCCGGCGGCGCCGACGCCTTAGCTGGATGAGCGATGCCGGTCGCGAGCGATCTGCCGATCCGGGCCAAGACCGGCGCCGACCAGCCATGGGTCGAGGCCCTGCTCCGGGAGCGTTGGGGCTCGACGATCGTGGTCGCCCACGGCGTGCGATTCGAGGCGGCGGCGCTGCCCGCGCTGGTCGCGGGTGACCGGCAAGGGCTCGCCACCTACCGCATCGAGGGCGACGCCGAGCTGGTGACCCTGGACGCCGTCCGGTCGGGACGGGGCGTGGGCACGGCGCTCCTGGGCGAGCTCGTGCGCCGTCTCACGGCCGACGGCGTCCCGACCCTTTGGGTGACCACGACCAACGACAACCTGGACGCGCTTCGCTTCTATCAGCGCCGCGGATTTCGCCTCGTGCGGATTTGCTGTGGCGCGCTCGACGAAGCGCGTCGCCTCAAGCCCTCGATCCCGGCGATCGGGGCGTACGGCATCCCGCTTCGGGACGAGCTCGACCTCTGCCTCAACCTGCGCGCTACAACCTGAGCAGCTCGACTCAGCCGGCAGCGAGGCCAGCGCACAGATCGGAGTGGGATACGCACGTCTTGACCTAGGGCCATGGCAACGCCGATTGTGCTCCTCTGGCGCTTTTAAAGGATCTGCCATGACAACGGCTCGAGCCAAGATCGATCGAGGTGGCCGAGTCCTGATTCCTGCCAGGCTACGCAAGGAGCTTGGAATCGGACCCGGCGATCCGGTGGTCCTCGAGATCCAGGAAGGCGAATTACACATGCGGTCGTACAGGAAGGCGATCGAGGAAGCACAGGCGATCATCGCCAAATATATTCCCGACCGTGACCGTTCCCTGGTCGACGAGCTGATCGAAGAGCGCCGACGGGCGGCCGAGCGTGAATGACGGTCGTGCTCGATGCGTCGGCGCTGCTTGCCGTGCTGCGCGCCCAGCCGGGTGCCGAACGCGTGGAGCCCCGCCTCGAGGGTGCCGGCATTGGTGCCGTGAACCTCTCTGAGGTGGTGGCGAAACTCGACCAGGACGGCGTCCCGGAATTGGAGATTCACCTGGCCATCGAACGGCTCGATCTCGACATCCATGCCTTTGACGCAGCGCAAGCCTACACCGCCGGCATGCTGCGTCAGAGAACGCGGACCCTTGGCCTCTCGTTCGGCGATCGGGCCTGTCTTTCGCTGGCGCTGAGGTTGGGAGCGGTCGCCCTGACCGCCGACCGCTCCTGGGCACGCCTCGACATTGGGGTCGCGATCGAAGTGATCCGCTGAGCTGCCGGCGGTTCGAGCCTTTCAGGCGGTCCTGAGCGCGCGCAGGTCCCGGAAGCCGATCAGGCGGCGCCGTTCCTCGTCCCACAGCGCCAGGCGGAAGCACCTGAAGCTCTGGCCGAGCGTCAGCCGGCTGACGTTGCGCAGCGTCGGATGGTCCCTCAGCACCTCGCTCAGCCGATAGCTTGGGATCCGGCTCGCCAGGTGATGGACGTGGTGGATGCCGATGTTGGCGGTGAACCATCTGAGCGGCGCCGGCAGATCGAAGTGGGTGCTGCCCTGCATGGCGCCGGCATGGAAGCTCCATGCGTCCTGATGGTCCCAGTAGGTCTCCTCGAACTGGTGCTGCACGTAAAACAGCCAGATCCCGATCGAGGACGCGAGCAGCGTGATCGGCAGCTGCACGAGCAGGAAGTCGTGGACGCCGACCAAGGCACTCATGCCGGCCACGATCCCGGCGATGCCGAGGTTGGTCGCCATGACGCTGATCCAGACATCCTTGCCGCCATCCATCAGTTCGATCGGCAGGCGATGCTTGAGGAGGAAGATGTAGATCGGGCCGAGCAGCAGCAGGATCAGCGGATTGCGCGACAGCCGGTAAGCGACCCGGCGCCAGCGCGGCAGGTTCAGGTATTCGGCGACCGTGAGCGTGGTGACATCGCCCTTGCCCCGGCGGTCGAGATTGCCCGAGCCGGCGTGATGGAGCGCATGGGTGCGCCGCCAGTAGTCGTAGGGGGTCAGCGTCAGCACGCCGATCGCTCGCCCGAGCGTGTTGTTGGCCAAGCGGTGACGGAAGAACGAGCCATGGCCGCAATCGTGCTGGATCATGAACAGCCGGACCAGGAACCCGGCCGCCGGCACGGCGAGGGCCAGGCTCAGCCAATAGCCGTAATTCAGGCACAGCAGCATGATCGCCCACAGTGCGAAGAACGGCACCGCCGTGACCAGGACCTCGTACACGCTCCGCCCCGCGTCGGGATCGCGGTAGCGGGCGAGGATCTTCAGCCACAGCTTCTCGTCG
Organism: uncultured Alphaproteobacteria bacterium; assembly: GCA_963753685.1. Lineage (GTDB taxonomy): Bacteria > Pseudomonadota > Alphaproteobacteria > Geminicoccales > Geminicoccaceae > DATAOG01. The sequence goes on along the minus strand of CAVWDE010000021.1, from coordinate 143,983 downwards.
GACGGCACCGCGCCGCCGCCGTCGGGGGCGCGCGGAGTTTTGCGGCAGGCGGTTGCCCGAAGCAGGTCGGGCGTGGCAGCGAGAGGCATCGAGGTCTCCAAGAGTCGCGTGACGCCATGTCGATGAGTGCGCGTTGGGTCGAAAAGACGGACCCGTGGCGCCGATCTCGCCGATGTAGGATGCGTCTGTGTCAAGATAACGTCATAACGGAAAAAAATGGTTCACACGAGGGTACACTTCCTTGTCGTTTCACACGAGGGCACACTCCTGTCGTCGTGGCTGCAGCGCCTCACGCCGCGGCCGGGCGCATCGCTGCGAGGCGCTTGCCCCTTGCGCGCCGCCAAGCGCTGCTGCAGAACCCCGCCCGGCGGCGAGCTTTGCAACCGGTTGGGCTTGGGCGACGAGCGCATGCCAAGCGCGGTGCCATGCGCCTGGATCATAGCGTCGGGCCGCGGGCGGTGAGCGCCGGCCCTAGCCTGATCGGGGCCAGGGTCGACTACGGCGTCTTCAAGACCCTGGTCCAGCTCGGCGACCAGGTCGATACGGGCCAGCCCGCGGCTCGCGTGCACTTCGTCGAGGGCCCGGCGCGCGAGCCGGTCGGCTGCCACATCCAGCGCAGCGGCCTGGTGGCCTGCCGGCGCGCGATTGGCCGCTGCGAGCCCGGCGACTGCCTGTTCCATCTCGCGACCGACCGGCCGGCGCCGGCGGCTCAGGCGAGCGCAACCTCGCCGTCCACACGCCTCCGACGTCATGGATTGGGGGTTGGCGATCGATGGCGCCGCGAGCTACCGTGGCCACGGTCAATTTCGCGTCACCGGCCGGGCGTGCGCGGAGGGGAGGCTGGAATGGACTTGACGCAGGCGCGGCGCTTTGGCGCCCTGGTGCTCGCCACCGCGCTGGTAGCATTCGCCCCGAGCGGCGCACGCGCGGCCTTCCAATGCCCGGTCAAGGGCGGCGATCTGGTGTTCGGCCAGGAGGCCAAGGTCAACAGCCTCGACATGCACGCGAGCTCGACCATCTCGACCCGCAACATCGCCATGCACATCTTCGAGGCGCTGATGACCCGGGACGAGGACAACAACCCGATCCTCGAGCTCGCGCAGTCGGTCGAGGTCGGCGACGACGGGCTGGTCTACACCTTCAAGCTGCGCCAGGGCATTAAGTTCCACAACGGCAAGCCGATGACCGCGGCCGACGTCGTGGCCTCGTTCGACCGCTATAAGCAGGTCGGCATCGAGAACGTCATCCTGGACAACGTCGCGAGCTGGGAGGCGGCGGACCCTGCGACCTTCGTCATCCACATGAGCCGGGCGCAGCCGACCTTTCTCGAGGATCTGAGCTCCTTCAGCGTGCCGATCGTGATCGTGCCCGCCGAGCTCGCCAAGGCCGATCCGCTCAAGCTCGAGCCGGTCGGCACCGGGCCCTACGAGTTCGTCGAATTCGTGCCCGACAGCCACGTCAAGCTCAAGCGCTATGACGGCTACGTCCCGAACGCTCAGTTCGAGGACCGGACCGGGTTCGGCGGCTACAAGGTCGCCTGCCTGGACAGCATCACCTTCCGCATCGTGACCGAGCCGGGTGCCCGGGTCGCCGGCCTCGAGACCGGCGAGCTGCAGGCGGTCGAGGACGTGCCCCAGGCGAGCGTCGAGCGCCTGGAGCAGAACCCGGACATCAAGATCGTGCCCTACGAGAACTTCTGGATCCACCTCGCCACGCCGAACTTCGCCAAGCCGCCGACCGACAAGCCGCTGGTCCGCAAGGCGATCCAGACCGCGCTCGACATGGACGAGATCATGGAGGCAGCGACCGATGGCGCCTACAACACCAACTTCGGCTTCCAGACCCGGAACCGGAAGGTCTATTCGGACAGCGGCAAGGAGTTCTTCAACCTCAAGGACCCGGACAAGGCCAAGGAGCTGCTCAAGGAGGCCGGCTACAATGGCGAGGAGCTGGTGCTCCTGACCAACAAAGACTATACCAGCATGTACAATGCCGCCCTGGTCATGCAGGCGCAGCTCCAGGCGATCGGCATGAACGTGCGCCTCGAGGTCCAGGACTGGCCGGCGACCATCGCCACCCGCGACAAGCAGCCGGACGCCTGGAACTATCACTTCACCGGCTGGGGCACCAACATGTCGCTCGGCTATCTGGCGGTCTTCAAGTTCCTGGCGAGGCCCCGGCCGATCTACAATTTCGCCCATCCCGACGACACCGATCCGGTGTTCGATGCCGCCTATCACGACATGCTCAACCTGCCGACCTTCGAGGAGCGGGCCAAGGCCTTCGCGCGCGCCCAATACGAGGTGATGGCGAACGGGCTGGCCCTGCCGTTCGGCTGGCTGACCAAGAACCAGGCGACGCGCTCGAACGTCCACAACTTCGTGCCGTTCCGGATTCCGCGCATGTACAACGTCTGGATGGAGAAGCCGTCCTGAGCCAGCGCGGAGAGGCACGCGCGGACACGGACGCCGGGAGCCGGGAAGGGTCCTGAATGGGCCGCTACATCCTCCGGCGGCTGCTGAGTTCGATCCCGGTCCTGTTCCTGGTCACGCTGATCTCGTTCTCGCTGATGCAATTGGTGCCGGGCGACCCGGCGATCCTGGTCGCCGGCCTCAGCGCCACGCCTGCGGAGGTCGAGCGGGTCCGGGTCCAGCTCGGCCTCGACCAGCCGTTCCACATCCAGCTGCTGAGCTGGTACGCGAACCTTTTGCACGGCCATCTCGGCACCTCCTTCCTGCTCGGCCGCGACGTGCTCGAAGTGACGCTCGAGCGGCTGCCGGTCTCGATCTCGATCGCGCTCTATGCGCTCGCGATCACGCTCCTGTTCGGCATCCTCTGCGGCGTGCTTGCGGCGCTGCGCCAGAACAGCTGGGTCGACCAGCTGGTCATGACGGTCGCGCTGATCGGGGTCAGCCTGCCGAATTTCTGGCTCGGCCTGATGCTGATCGTGCTGTTCGCGGTCCATCTCGGCTGGCTGCCGAGCGGCGGCTACGTCGATTTCCGGGCCGATCTGCTCGGCTGGCTGCGGGCCGCGACCCTGCCCGCGATTTCGCTCGCGATGCTGCAAATGGGCCTGCTCGCGCGGATCACCCGCTCGACCATGCTGGAAGTGCTGCGCCAGGACTACATCCGCACGGCGCGCGCCAAGGGCCTGCCCGAATACCGCGTGGTCGGCCTGCATGCGCTCAAGAACGCCATGATCCCGGTGGTCACGGTGATCGGCATCGTGTTCAGCCTGCTCTTGTCCGGATCGGTGGTGATCGAGACCATCTTCTCGATCCCGGGCGTGGGCTCCCTGCTCGGCTCGGCGATCCTGCGCCGCGACTATCCGGTGATCCAGGGCGGCCTGTTGCTGGTCGCGACCATGCTGCTGCTGCTCAATCTGGTGGTCGACGTGCTGTACGCTTATTTCGATCCCCGGGTCCGCTACCGCGATGGCTCATGAGACGCTGCGCGCAGGCGTCCCGCCCGCGGCGATCGCGCCGCCGGTCGAGGAGCGCATCCGGCGCCGGCACCCCACGCTCCGTCGGCTGCTCCGCCACAAGCTGTTCGTGACCGGCGCGCTGCTGGTGCTGGTGGTCGCGTCGGCGGCGCTGCTCGCCGATCTGATCACCACGGCCGATCCTTTGAAGCTCTCGATCCGCGACCGCTTCCAGCCGCCGAGCCTGGCGTGGCCGTTCGGCACCGACAACTTCGGCCGCAGCCAGTGGAGCCGGGTCCTCTACGGCGCCCGGCTGTCGCTCCTGATCGGGCTTGGCGTCGTGGTCCTGAACGCCGTGTTCGGAACCTTGATCGGCGCGCTCGCGGGCTATTTCCAGCGCCTCGACAACCTTCTGATGCGGATCGCGGATGCCTTCATGGCTTTCCCGGTGATCCTGCTCGCGATCGGGATCACGGCGGCGCTGGGGCCTGGCTCGGTCAACGCCGTGATCGCCCTGGCCGCGGTCTATACGCCTCGGACTGCGCGCATCGTGCGCGCCTCGGTGCTGGTCGTGCGCGAGATGGAGTATGTCCAGGCGGCGCGCGCGATCGGCGCGAGCGACCTGCGCATCCTCCGCTACCACATCCTGCCCAACTGCATGGCGCCGCTGATCGTCCAGCTGACCTTCATCTTCGCCTATGCGATCCTCTCCGAGGCGGTCCTGAGCTTTCTCGGGCTTGGCGCCCAGCCGCCGACGCCCACCTGGGGCAATATCATCGCCGAGGGCCGCCAGTACATTCGCGAGGCGCCCTGGATCACGGCGATCCCGGGCCTGGCGCTCGCGATGACGGTGCTCGGCCTCAACCTGCTCGGCGACGGCCTGCGCGACGTCCTCGACCCCCGCCTCAAGGTGCAGCAGTGAGCGCGGGGCGGGGAGCGGGCCCCGTGGCGCCGCTGTTGAGCGTCCGCGGTTTGCGCACCGAGTTCAGGGCCGACGAAGGCACGTTCGCGGCGATCGAGGACGTGAGCTTCGATCTCGCCGGGGGCGAGGTCTTGGGCATCGTCGGCGAGTCGGGCAGCGGCAAGAGCGTGACCGCGCTCTCGATCCTGCGCCTGATCCCGAGCCCGCCCGGCCGGATTGCCGCCGGCCAGGTGCTGCTCGACGGCAGGAACCTGCTCGAATTGTCCGAGCGGCGGATGCGCCAGGTGCGCGGCGCCGAGATCGCGATGATCTTCCAGGAGCCGATGACCTCGCTCAATCCGGTGCTCACGGTCGGCGACCAGATCGTCGAGACGATCCGCTACCACGAGCGGGTCGGCGCCGCGGCGGCGCGCAGGCGGGCGCTCGATCTGCTCGACCGGGTCGGCATCCCCTCGCCCGCCCAGCGCCTCGACGAGTACCCGCACCAGCTCTCGGGCGGCATGCGCCAGCGGGTGATGATCGCGATCGCGCTGTCCTGCAGCCCGCGCCTCCTCCTCGCCGACGAGCCGACCACCGCCCTCGACGTCACCATCCAGGCGCAGATTTTGGAACTTCTGCGCGCGCTGCAGGAGCAGACCGGCATGGCGGTCGTCCTGATCACCCACGACCTCGGCGTGGTTGCGGAGTACGTCGATCGGGTGCTGGTCCTGTACGCGGGCCGCGTGGTCGAGCAGGCGGACGTCGATCCGACCTTCGAGGCGCCGCTTCATCCCTATACCGAGGGGCTGCTCGGCAGCATCCCCTCGCTCGACGATGAGCGCCCGCGGTTGCAGGCGATCCCGGGCGTCGTGCCGAGCCCCTTCGCCCTGCCGCCCGGCTGCCGCTATGCGCCGCGCTGCCCCTATGCCCGGTCCGAGTGTGCGGCGTGCCAGCCGCCGCTGATCGAGCTGCGGCCGGGCCATCTCGCCGCCTGCATCCGTCACACCGGCTACCGCGTGCCGGCCAGCAGCGCGGCCACGGCGCCGTCATGAGCGCCGCGGCGGCGGGCGCCCCCTTGGTCGAGGCCGAGGGCCTGGTCAAGCATTTCAGGGTCACCCGCGGCACGCTCTTCGCACGCCAGCTGGGCGCGGTGCGCGCGGTCGATGGCGTTGATTTCGCGATCCGGCAGGGCGAGACGCTCGGCCTGGTCGGCGAATCGGGCTGCGGCAAGAGCACGACCGGGCGCATGCTGATCGGCCTGATCCGGCCGACGCGCGGGCTGATCCGGTTCGCGGGCGAGCCGATCGAGGGGCGCGACGCCGGCCGCATGCGCGCCCTCCGGCGCGAGATGCAGATCATCTTCCAGGACCCGTTCGGCGCGCTCAACCCGCGCATGATGGTGCAGGACATCATCGCCGAGCCCCTGGTCGTGCACCGCATCGGGACGCGCGCGGAGCAGAGCCGCCGGGTGCGCGCCCTGCTCGATGCGGTCGGGCTGGCGAGCTACCACGCCCTGCGCTTCCCGCACGAGTTCTCGGGCGGCCAGCGCCAGCGGATCGGGATCGCCCGCGCGCTCGCGCTCAATCCGAAGTTCATCGTCTGCGATGAGCCGGTCTCGGCGCTCGACGTCTCGATCCGCGCCCAGATCATCAATCTGATGCAGGACCTGCAGGCCGAGCGCGGCCTCACCTACCTGTTCATCTCGCACGATCTGGGCGTCGTGAAGCACATCGCCGACCGGGTCGCGGTCATGTATCTCGGCCAGATCGTCGAGATCGCGGCCAAACGGGCGCTCTATGCCGAGCCTCGGCACCCCTACACCCAGGGACTGCTGGCCTCGATCCCCGTGCCGCGGCCCAGGCACCGCCGGGCGCGGCCGGTCGTGCGCGGCGATGTGCCGAGCCCGAGCGATCCGCCGCCGGGCTGCCGCTTCCACACCCGCTGCCCGCACGTCATGGACGTCTGTCGGCGGCTCGAGCCCAGGCTGCTCGAGATCGCGGCCGGCCACGCCGCCGCCTGCCACCTGGTCAACCCGCCGATCACCGGCGGAACCAGCGCGACCTAGGGTCGGGTCGAGACCGAGCGCGCCCGAGTTTAGCCGGTCGGGATGGTGATCACCGGCAGGCCCGTCTCGGAGCCGGGGGTGGCGAGGTTGAACAGCAGCATCAGCATCGTGAAGCTCTGCTTGGCCTGGAAATCGTTGTTCGAGATCCAGAACCAGTCGCCGTCGTAGCTGATGGCAACGAAGGCATCGAGCGGCGGCAGCATCTGAGTGCGGACGCCGAGGTCGATCCGTCCATCGCTGCCTTCGATCGTCGGCGGCGCTGCGTAGGTGCGGCCATCCTCGATGTCCGCGTCCGGCACCGAGATGCGCGATGCGATCTCTCTCAGGGTTTCGATCAGGGAGCGGGTCTGGATCGTGATCTCGTCGGCGCCACTGTCGCCGAGCCCGAACGCGATCCGGTAGCGGCCGAGTTTCGGGTCCAGGCCCAAAAGCTTGATCAGCTGCCCGTAGCGTGGATCGGAGAGCTTGCCGTCCCGCCGCCGCGTCTCGAGATAGGCCTGCACCCCCGTCGGGGTCGATTCGAAGCGCAGCTGCAGGCGGCCCGCGTCGTTGAGCTCGCTGATCAGGCGCAGCACCTGATTGAACTCCCGGCGCTCCGGCAGAAAGCCGCCCGGTCGGCGCGAGCCGTTGTTCAGGCCGTTGATCGCCTCGACCCCGAGGCCGAGCACGATGCGCGGCGGGCCGCCGGCGAGGATCACCGCGAACAGCGAGTTGGGCGAGATCGGCTTCAGCATCAGCTCGGCGAATGCCGCCCCCTGCAGCGGCGTGTAGGTGGCGGTCGGATGATCGCTGAAGGTGCCGCCGAGGCCCAAACCGAAATGACGCCCGAAGACCAGATTGTCGCTGTTGAAATCGGCGCCGAGCGCCAGCCGGCTCTCGAGGGTGTAGCCGGCGACCAGCTGGCTGAGGGTGACGAAGTTCGGGGTGTCGCCGTAGCGCAGCTTGACCAGGTTGAGCAGCAGCTGCCGCTTGGCCCCCTCGCTGACCGCATCGGCGTAGTCGACCTGATCCCGCCGGACGCTGGCCGGGCCGATGCTGGCGCAGCTCGAGAGCGCGAGCATGGCCGCGCAGAGCAGCAAGGCGGGGCGACGCGTCATGGTGGCGTTGCGGCCGGTTCGTGATCGGTCTGCCACCCGCACCTAAGCTCGACAGGGTTACTGATTGGTAAACGGATCCGGCCGCCGGCCTATTCGGACGCGAAGACGGGAATGATCGCTGCGCCGTGTGGTTATGCCCGCGAGGCCGCAGGGCGGCAGGGTGCTGCAGCCTCGGCCGGGGTGGTGCGGTCGCCGTAGAGCTGCCTCGCGCGGGTCTCGAACGCGCCGACCATGCGCGAGACCGCCTCGTTGAACAACAGCCCGATCAGCTTCTGCAGCATCCGCGAACGGAACTCGAAATCGACGTAGAAGTCGATCACCGCGCCGCCGTCCTCGGCCTCGATGAAGCGCCAGTGGTTGTTGAGGTAGCGGAACGGGCCATTGATGTATTCGACGTCGATCAGCGAATGGGGGTGCAGGGTCACCCGCGAGGCAAACCGCTCCTGGAACACCTTGAAGCGCACCACGAGATCGGCGTGGAAGGTCTGACCGTCGCGCCGGGTGATCCGGCAGGCGCTGCACCAGGGCAGGAACTCCGGATAGCGTTCGACCGCCGCGACCAGATCGAACAGCTGCTTCTGGCTGTAGGGCAGATGGCGCTGCTCGGCATGGGTCGGCATCGATACGGCTACTCCGCGGCGGTGGCGAGGGCCGTCTGGCGGGCACGCCGCAGGCGCTCGAAGTCGTCGCCCGCGTGATAGGAGCTCCGCGTCAGGGGCGAGGCGGAGACCATCAGGAAGCCCTTCGCGCGCGCCATCCTTGCGTAGTCCTCGAATTCCGCGGGCGGCACGAAGCGCAGGACCGGATGATGGCGCGGCGTCGGCTGCAGGTACTGGCCGATGGTCAGGAAATCGACCGCGGCCGAGCGCAGGTCGTCCATCACCTGGTAGATCTCGCGCTTCTCCTCGCCGAGCCCGACCATGAGGCCGGACTTGGTGAACCGGCTCGGGTCGCGCTCCTTGACCCGGTCGAGCAGGCGCAACGAATGGTAGTAGCGGGCGCCCGGGCGCACGGTCCGATAGAGGCGCGGCACGGTTTCGAGGTTGTGGTTGTAGACGTCGGGGCCGGCGTCGACGATCGTCTCGACCGCGCCGGGCTTGCGCAGGAAGTCGGGCGTCAGAATCTCGATCGTGGTCGCGGGCGAAGTGCTCCGGATCGCCTCGATGCAGCGGACGAACTGGAAGGCGCCGCCATCCGGCAGATCGTCCCGGTCGACCGAGGTGATCACGATGTGCTTGAGGCCGAGCTCGCGTAGCGCTTCGGCCAGGTGCCGGGGCTCGTCCGGGTCGACCGCGCGCGGCCGTCCGGTCTTGACGTTGCAGAACGCGCAGGCGCGCGTGCAGGTATCGCCCAGGATCATGACCGTTGCGTGACCCTGGGTCCAGCACTCGCCGATGTTCGGGCAGGCCGCCTCCTCGCAGACCGTATGCAGGCTCTTGGCCCGCATCAGGCGGCGGGTCTCGTGATAGCCGGTCGAGCTCGGCGCCTTGACCCGGATCCAGGGCGGCTTGCGCCGGCTGCCGGTGCTGGTCGTCGGGTCCAGGATCTCAGTCATCGCGCTCGGCTGCCGCCTTTCGCATGGTTCAGAAGTGGATAGCACGGCCGTAGGCGTCAAGGACGGATTCGTGCATCATCTCCGAGAGCGTCGGATGCGGGAAGACCGCATGCATCAGGTCGAGCTCGGTCGCCTCCATCTGGCGCGCGATCGCATAGCCCTGGATCAGCTCGGTGACCTCGGCGCCGATCATGTGCGCGCCGAGCAGCTCGCCGGTCCTGGCGTCGAACACGGTCTTGACCAGGCCCTCGGTCTCGCCGAGCGCGATCGCCTTGCCGTTGGCGAGGTACGGAAAACGACCGACCTTGACCTCGTAGCCCCGCTCTTTGGCCGCCCGCTCGGTCAGGCCGACGCTTGCGACCTGGGGCGTGCAATAGGTGCAGCCCGGAATCTTGGCGACATCGAGCGGGTGGACCTCGTTCAGGCCCTTGATCCGCTCGACGCAGATCACGCCCTCGTGGGAGGCCTTGTGCGCGAGCCAGGGCGGGCCGGCGAGATCGCCGATCGCATAGACCCCGGGCTCGCCGGTACGGAGCCACTCGTCGACCACGACGTGGCCCTTCTCCACGTTCACGCCCGTGCCCTCGAGGCCGAGATTCTCGACGTTGCCGGTGATGCCGATCGCCAGCACCACGCGCTCGACCTCGATGTCGCTCGCCTGACCGTTCGCCTCGATCTTGCCACGGACCGTGCCGTTGCTCGTGCTCAACCCGCTGACCATGGCGCTGGTCTGGATCTTGATGCCGCGTTTTTCGAACTGTTTGCGCGCGGCGGCCGAGATCTCCTCGTCCTCGACCGGCAGCACGCGGTCGAGCACCTCGACCACGGTCACGTCCGCACCCATGTGGTCATAGAAGCTCGCGAACTCGATGCCGATCGCGCCCGAGCCGATCACCAGGACCGATTTCGGCATGGCGTCCGGGACCATCGCTTCCTTGTAGGTCCAGATCAGCCTGCCGTCCGGTTCGAGGCCCGGCAGGGTGCGCGCGCGGGCGCCGGTCGCGAGGATGATGTGCGGCGCCTGGAGCGCCTGGGTGGGCTTGCCGTCCTTTTCGACCGCGACGCTGCCCTTGCCGTCGAGCCGGCCGTGGCCATCGAACACGGTGACCTTGTTCTTGCGCAGGAGGTGCTGGACGCCCCGGTTGAGCTGGCCCGCGACCTGGCGCGAGCGCTTGATCACCTTGTCAAAGTCGTAGCTCAACTCCTTGGCGCTGAAGCCGAACTCCCCGATGTGATGCATCAAGTGGAAAATTTCGGCTGAGCGCAGCAGCGCCTTGGTCGGGATGCAGCCCCAGTTCAGGCAGATGCCGCCCAGATGCTCGCGCTCGACCAGCGCGGTCTTCATGCCGAGCTGGGCCGCCCGGATCGCCGCGACATAGCCCCCCGGCCCGCCGCCGATCACGACCAGATCGAACGCCTGCGCGGCCATCAGGTTTTTTTCCCCCCGACGCGTCGTTTCTTGGGCGGAGTTCCATGGCTTGCGGGGAACCCAAAGCCGCCCTCGGCCCAGACGTCCCGTTCCGTAACCGCGGCCCAATCGTACGGGCACAGCTTCGGCAAGTGATTGCCCAGATCCGGCTCTGCGTCCAACGAGGCGGCAGCCAGGTTGAGCGCGCCCTCGTACAGCTCCGGCAGCGCCTGCCGAACCGTGCGCCTGATGGAAGGCGACATCTTGCGTTCCATGCTCGTGCGGAACGCCACGATCTCGCTGCGCCAGTGCCGGCGCGGCAGGTCGAAGCCGGAAAAGTCGAGCTTCAACAGATGCGCCATGATCTGCTGTACGAAGCTTTCGACCGCATGGAGTTGGGAACCGCCCAGATCTTCGATCTCCTCGGCCAGACGCTCGACATCGATGCGGTTGTCGCCCTGGAAATGCCTGCGCAGCGCCTGCGCCTGCGCCTGAGTCCAGGCGTAGAAATCCTGCTCGTAGAGGACCGCAGCCTCGGTAGCGGTCCCAGGGCCGTCCCTCACCTCCTCCGATCGTCGCGCCATCAGGCCTTCCTCTTGCCACGTCGCTTCTTCGGCGGCGTGTCGTCCTCCTCGGAGAGGTCGAAACCAGCTTCGGCGATGACATCCCGGTGCCAAATCATACCCCAGTCGTAAGGGCAGGTCTTGGGCAGGCGGCGGATCAGGTCGGGCTCGTGGACCATCGCGCCCACGGCTGCAATCTCCCGCCCGCGCGCATAACGTCCCTCGAGATCGGTCTCGACCTTGCGACGGATCGTCGGCGACATCTTGCGGTCGGCGTTACGGCGGAAGTTCAGGACCTCGGCACGCCAATGTGTCCGCGGATCGCTCTGGCCGGAATAGTCGAGCTTCAAAAGATGCGCGATGATCTGCTCGACGAAGCTTTCGACCGCCTGCAGTTCAGAATCACCCAGATCCTCGACCTCCTCGGCCAGATGCTCGACGTCGAGGCGGTGGTCGCCCCGGAAATGCTCGCGCAGGACCGCCGCCTGTTCCTGGGTCCAGGCGTAGAAATCCTGGTCGTAGAGCTTGGCCGGTTTGGTCGCCATCGGCACCTTCACAGGAGCATCGCGAACGGGTCTTGGATCAAGCCCTTGAAGGCCTGGAGCAGCTCGGCGCCGATCGCGCCATCGACCACCCGGTGGTCGATCGAGAGGGTGACGGTCATGACCGTGGCGCTGGCGAGCGCGCCGTCCTTGATCACCGGGCGCAGCTCGCCCGCGCCGACCGCGAGGATCGACGCCTGGGGCGGGTTGATCACCGCCTGAAAGTCGCGCACGCCGTACATGCCGAGATTCGAGATCGAGAGGCTGCCGCCCTGGTATTCCTCGGGCTTGAGCTTCATGCCGCCCGGGTCGCGGGCGCGGGCCGACAGATCGCGCATCTCGTTGGAGATGGCCGCGAGGCCCTTGTGATCGGCGTTGCGGATCACGGGCGTCACCAGGCCATCCGCGATCGCGACCGCGACCCCGATGTCGACGTCCCGGTAGAGGTAGATCCTGTCGCCGCCGAACGACGCGTTGGCCTTGGGCACCTTGCGCAGCGCGAGTGCTGCGGCCTTGATCACGAAGTCGTTGACCGAGAGCTTGTAATCCGCGCCGGCGCGGCCGTTCAGCTCCTGGCGCAGCTTGAGCAGCGCGTCCAGCTCGCAGTCCATGCTCAGATAGAAGTGCGGGATCGTCTGCTTGGCCTCGGTCAGGCGGCGCGCGATCACCTTGCGCATGTTGGAGAGCGGCTGCTCGGTGAAGGCCGCCGCGGCCGGCGGCAGGGCTGCCATTGGGATTGGCGCAGGCTTCGGCGCCGGGATCGGCGTGGCGGATGCTGCTGCGTGGGCTGCGACGGTCGGCGATGGCGCGGCAGCGGGCGCCGCTGCGACGGCTGTCGCCGCCTTGATTGCGCGCTCGATGTCGACCTTGATGATCCGGCCGTGCGGACCGCTGCCGGTCAGGCTGCCGAGATCGATCCCCGCCTGCTCGGCCATCCGCTTGGCGAGCGGGCTCGCGAAGATCCGGCCGCCGCGATCGGCGCCGTTGCCAGATTGGGCAACTGTCGGCGTGGCGGCGGCAGCCGCAGCGGGCGCGGCGGCGGGCTTGGCGGGCGCGGCGGCCACAGGCGGCGGCGCGTCGGCGGCCGAGGCCTCCTCGCCCTCCTCGAGGAGCAGGGCGATCGGCGTGTTGACCGCGACCCCCTCGGTGCCGTCGGCGATCAGGATCTTGCCAAGCCGGCCCTCGTCGACCGCCTCGACCTCCATGGTCGCCTTGTCGGTCTCGATCTCGGCCAAAACGTCGCCGGCGCTGACCGCATCGCCCTCCCGCTTCAGCCAGCGCGCCAGATTGCCCTCGGTCATCGTGGGCGAGAGCGCCGGCATCAGGATCTCGATCGGCATGCCCATTTTTCCCTGTTTTTTCCGGCTCTTGTCGTTCTCAGCTCAAGCGTAGCAGACGGCCTTGACACCCTTGACCACGTCCTCGGTCTGGGGCAGCGCCAAACGCTCGAGATTGGCGGCATACGGCATCGGCACGTCCTTGCCGGTGATCCGGCGAACGGGCGCGTCGAGGTGGTCGAAGGCCTGCTCCATCATGACCGCGGCGAGCTCAGCACCCATGCCAAAGGTCGGCCAGCCCTCCTCGACCGAGACCAGCCGGTTGGTCTTCCTGACCGAGGCGACGATGGTCTGGACGTCGAGCGGGCGGATCGTGCGCAGGTCGATCACCTCGGCCCGGATACCCTCCTTGGCGAGCGCCTCGGCCGCCTGCAGCGCCCGCTCGACCATCAGACCGAAGGCGACGATGGTGACGTCGGAGCCCTCGCGCAGCACCTTGGCGCGGCCGATCGGCAGCACGAAGTCGTCGACCTGCGGCACCTCGAAGGCATGGCCGTAGAGGATCTCGTTCTCGAGGAAGATCACCGGATCGGGATCGCGGATCGCGGCTTTGAGCAGGCCCTTGGCATCCGCCGCCGAATAGGGGGCGATCACCTTGAGGCCCGGGCAATGGCCGTACCAGGTGCTGTACTCCTGGCTGTGCTGGGCGCCGACCCGGGCGGCGGCGCCATTGGGCCCGCGGAACACGATCGGGCAGCCGAGCTCGCCACCGGCCATGTAGAGCGTCTTGGCCGCCGAGTTGATCAGATGATCCATCGCCTGCATGGCGAAGTTCCAGGTCATGAACTCGATGATCGGCCTGAGCCCTGCGAACGCGGCGCCCACCCCGAGACCGGCGAAGCCATGCTCGGTGATCGGCGTATCGATCACGCGGCGGACGCCGAACTCCTCCAGCAGCCCCTGGCTCACCTTGTAGGCGCCCTGATACTCCGCGACCTCCTCGCCCATCAGGAACACGTCGGGATCGCGCCGCATCTCCTCGGCCATGGCATCGCGCAGGGCGTCGCGCACGGTCTGCCTGATCATGGGCGTGCCGGCCGGGATCTCGGCTTCGACCGCGGTCGGCATGGCAACTGCCGCCGCGCCGTTGCCGGAGCTGGTCACGCGCGCTGGCGTCGGGGTCGGGGCCGGAGCCGTGATCGGCTGGGCCGCGGACGCCGTGGCCGCCGGCGCTGCCGCCTGATCGAGGGCCGCGCGGCCTTCGCCTTCGGCCAGCAGAAGGGCGATCGGCGTGTTGACCGCGATCGCCTCGGTGCCTTCCGGGACCAGGATGCGCCCGAGCACGCCGTCCTCGACCGCCTCGATCTCCATGGTCGCCTTGTCGGTCTCGATCTCGGCCAAAACGTCGCCCGTCGCGACGGCATCACCCTCGGCCTTCAGCCATTTCGCGAGGTTGCCCTCGGTCATAGTCGGCGACAGGGCGGGCATCAGGAGCTGGGTCGGCATGTTGGGGCTTCCTGGGGTAAGCGGAGCAGACGTCAGCCGTTCAGATAGACATCCTTGTAGAGCTCGTCCGGACCGGGCTCCGGGCTGTCCTGGGCGAAGCTCGCGGCCTCGTTGACGATCGCGCGGATCTCCTTGTCGATCGCCTTGAAGGTCTCCTCGCCCGCGACCGCGCCATCGAGCATGGTCTTGCGCAGCCGGTCGATCGGATCGCGCTCGGTGCGCACCTCCTGGACCTCCTGGCGCGAGCGGTACTTGGCCGGGTCCGACATCGAATGGCCGCGATAGCGATAGGTCAGCGCCTCGAGCACGATCGGACCCTTGAGGCGGGCGTGGGCAACCGCCTCCTCGGCGGCATCCCGGACCGCCAGCACGTCCATGCCGTCGATCGGCCGGCCGGGGATGCCGTAGGCCTCGCCGCGCCGGTACAGCTCGATGCTGGCCGAGGCGCGCTCGACCGAGGTGCCCATGCCGTATTTGTTGTTCTCGATCACGTAGACCACCGGCAGCTTCCACAGCGCTGCCATGTTGAACGCCTCGTAGACCTGGCCCTGGTTGACCGCGCCGTCGCCCAGATAGGTGACGCAGACGCCGCCGTCCTCGCGGTACTTGTGGGCGAACGCGATCCCGGTGCCGAGCGGCACGCAGGCGCCGACGATGCCGTGGCCGCCGTAGAAATGCTTATCGCGGGCGAACATGTGCATCGAGCCGCCCTTGCCCTTGGAATAGCCGGTGACCCGGCCGGTCAGCTCGGCCATCACCCGGCGCGGGTCCATCCCGGTCGCCAGCATATGGCCATGGTCGCGGTAGGCGGTGATCACCGAATCGCCCTGCTCGAGCGCATGCTGGACGCCGACGGCGACCGCCTCCTGGCCGATGTAGAGGTGACAGAAGCCGCCGATCAGGCCCATGCCGTAGAGCTGACCGGCTTTCTCCTCGAAGCGTCGGATCAGGAGCATGTCGCGGTAGTAGGTCAACAGCAGTTCGCGGTCGTGGCCCGCCGCCCGCCGGTTGGCTACGTCGTCCTCGCCGACGACGGCGACGACCTCACGCTGCGCGCTGGCCATGATCACAACCTCCCACTACTGGTCCGGACGACGACCCCACCCAAGCGGCGCGCCCTCGTTAAACAACATCCGCTGACCGCTGTTAACCCTTGCGGCAGCATACCAGCCATTCGTCCCGGCCATTCGTCCCCGCTGTTTCGTCGATGATCGCGTCCAGGCTACTTCGACCCGTCCTTGGCATCGAGCAAAATGATCACGTCCATGGGCTCGACGAAGCTCAGCTCCTTGCGCGCCAGCTCGTCGATCAGATCGGGATCCAAAGAATCGTGACGCAGCCGCTTGACCTTCTGCTCGAGCGCGGTGCGTTCCGCGCGCAGCCCGTTCAGCTCCTGCTGGCTGGCCGCGAGCTCCGCGCTGACCTCGCGCCAGGCGAGCAGGCCACGGCTGCCGCTGACCGCGTGGTAGCCAAAATACACCACCAGGGTCAGGCCGAGCAGGGCCAGCCAGTGCTGCCGACGCACGCGCCGCGCCCAGCCGGACAGGCGGGCGAGCATCGCCGTCACTAGGCCCGCAGCGCACCCGCGCCCGCGTAGCGCCCGACCGGACCGAGATCCTCCTCGATCCGCAGCAGCTGGTTGTACTTGGCCAGGCGGTCGGAGCGCGACAAGGAGCCGGTCTTGATCTGGCCACAGTTGGTGGCGACCGCGAGATCGGCGATCGTTGAGTCCTCGGTCTCGCCTGAGCGATGCGACATCACGCACCGGTACGCAGCCGTATGCGCGAGCTCGACGGTCTCCAGGGTCTCGCTCAAGCTGCCGATCTGGTTGACCTTGATCAGGATCGCATTGGCGATCTTGCGCTCGATGCCCTCGGCCAGGATCGCCGGATTGGTCACGAAGATGTCGTCGCCGACCAGCTGCAGCTTGGCGCCCAGGGTGTCGGTCAATGCCCGCCAGCCGTCCCAGTCGTCCTCGGCCATGCCGTCCTCGAGCGAGCGGATCGGGTAGCGGCCGCAGAGCTCGGCGTAGAACCGGACCATGCCCTCGGCATCGAGCGTCTTGCCCTCGCCGGTCAGCTGGTAGCGGCCGTCGCGATAGAACTCGCTCGCCGCCGGATCGAGCGCGAACACCACCTGCTCGCCCAGACGGTAGCCAGATGCCTCGACCGATTTGCTAAGGAAGCCAAGGGCTTCGTCGGCGCTCTTCAGATTGGGCGCGAAGCCGCCCTCGTCGCCGACGTTGGTGTTGTGGCCGGCGTCCTTGAGCGCCTTCTTCAGCGCGTGGAAGATCTCCGCTCCGGTCCGCAGCGCCTCGGCGAAGGAGGACGCGCCGACCGGCATGATCATGAATTCCTGGAGGTCGATCGGGTTGTCGGCGTGCACGCCGCCGTTGATCACATTCATCATCGGCACCGGCAGGGTGCGCGCCGAGGTGCCGCCGACGTAGCGGTAGAGCGGCAGGCCGAGCTGGGCGGCAGCCGCCTTGGCGACCGCGAGGCTCACGCCCAGGATCGCATTCGCCCCGAGCCGGCTCTTGTTGGCGGTGCCGTCGAGCTCGATCATCGCCTGGTCGATCGCCACCTGCTCGCACGCGTCGCGGCCGAGCACGGCATCGGCGAGCTCGCCGTTGACCACCTCGACCGCCCGCAGCACGCCCTTGCCGCCATAGACCCCCTGGTCGCCGTCGCGCAGCTCGATCGCCTCCCTGGAGCCGGTCGACGCGCCCGACGGCACCGCGGCGCGACCCATGGCGCCGCCGATCAGCGTGACGTCGACCTCGACGGTCGGATTGCCCCGGCTGTCCAGGATCTGGCGGCCGGCGAGTGCCACGATCTCGGTCTCGGTCATGATCGTTCCTCGGATACAAGCGCGGGGGATCGAACGGCGTTGAGGGGGTGCTGCTTGGCGAGGCGATCGAAGGCGATCAGCACGTCCAGCAGCGCCGGCAGCTGGGCCAGCGGCACCATGTTCGGACCATCGCTGGGCGCCCGGTCGGGGTCGCGATGGGTCTCCATGAACAAAGCGGCGACGCCGACCGCGAGCGCTGCCCGCGCCAGCACCGGCACGAACTCGCGCTGACCGCCGCTGCTGCCGCCAAGACCGCCCGGCTGCTGCACAGAATGGGTGGCATCGAACACGACCGGCCAGCCGGTCGCGGCCATCTGCGGCAGGCCGCGGAAGTCGGTCACCAGCGTGTTGTAGCCGAAGCTCGTACCGCGCTCGCCGAGCAGCAGCCGCGTGGCGCCGAAATGCTCGAGCTTGCTCGCCACCTGCGCCATGTCCCAGGGCGCCAGGAACTGGCCCTTCTTGATGTGGATGGCGTTGCCGGTTGCGGCCGCGGCCGCCAAAAGGTCGGTCTGGCGGCAGAGGAACGCCGGGATCTGCAGGATATCGACCGCCTCGGCGACCGGCCGGCACTGTTGGCTCTCGTGCACGTCGGTGATCACCGGGCAGCCGTAGCGCTCGCGCACCTCGGCCAGAACCTCGATCCCCTTGGCGAGGCCGAGGCCGCGCGGGCTGTCGGCGCTGGTGCGGTTGGCCTTGTCGAACGAGCTCTTGTAGACCAGCCCAAGCTCTCTCGCGCGCGCAATTTCGACCAGGGCGGCCGCGGTCTCGAGCGCATGCGTCCGGCTCTCGATCTGGCAGGGCCCGGCGATCAGCACGAATGGCAGCTCGTTGCTGATCGTGAGCGTGCCGATGGCAATCTGCCGGTTCACCTCTCGCTCCCTTCCTCAGACCAGCCGCGACTGGTGCACGGCCGCATCGATGAACGAGGCGAACAGGGGATGCGGGGCGAACGGCTTGGACTTGAGCTCGGGATGGAACTGCACGCCCACGAACCAGGGGTGGTCGGGCATCTCGACGATCTCGGGCAGGCGGCCGTCCGGCGACATGCCGGAGAAGCGCAGGCCCGCGGCGCTGAGCCGGTTGACGTAGTTGATGTTGACCTCGTAGCGGTGGCGGTGGCGCTCGCTGATCGCGCCCTCGCCATAGATCTTATAAGCGAGGCTGCCGGGCTCGATGATGCAGGGATAGGCGCCAAGCCGCATGGTGCCGCCGAGGTCGTCGCCGGGCCCCCTGGTCTCGCGCCGGCCCTCGCGCTCCCATTCGGTCAGGAGGCCGACCACCGGCTCCTCGGTCGGGGCGATCTCGGTCGAACCGGCGCCCTCGATCCCGGCCAGATTGCGCGCCGCCTCGACGACCGCCATCTGCATGCCGAAGCAGATCCCGAGATAGGGGATGTGGCGCTGGCGGGCGAAGGTCACCGCGGCGACCTTGCCCTCGGCGCCGCGCTCGCCGAAGCCACCCGGCACCAGGATCCCGTTGACGTCCTGGAGGTGCAGCGCGGCATCGCTGGATTCGAAGATCTCGGCGGCGAGCCAACGGGTGTTGACCCGCACCCGGCTGCCGATGCCGCCGTGGGTCAGCGCCTCGTCGAGCGACTTGTAGGCATCCGGCAGGCCGATGTACTTGCCGACCACGGCGATCGTGACCTCGCCCTCGGGCTTGTGCAGGCGCTCGCAGATCTCCAGCCAGCGGGCAAGCTCCGGCCCCTGTTCGTGGGGCAGGCGGAAGTGTCGGAGCAGCTGGGTGTCGAGCCCTTCCTCGTGGTAGCGGATCGGCACCTCGTAGATGCTGCTGACGTCGAGCGCCGGGATCACGCCGCCGGGCTGGACGTTGCACTGTAGGGCGATCTTGCGCCGCGCTTCCGGCGGGATCGGGCGTTCGGCGCGGCAGAGCAGCAGATCCGGCTGGATGCCGATGCCGCGCAGCTCGCGCACCGAATGCTGGGTGGGCTTGGTCTTGAGCTCGCCCGCCGAGGCCAGATAGGGCACCAGCGTGAGATGGACGTAGGCCACCCGGTCGCGGCCGAGCTCGAAGCCGAGCTGGCGGATCGCCTCCAGGAACGGCAGACCCTCGATGTCGCCGACCGTGCCGCCGATCTCGCAGAGCGCGAAGTCGGCATCCTCGACGCCTTTCAGGATGAACGCCTTGATCATGTCGGTGACGTGCGGCACCACCTGGACCGTGCCGCCCAGGTAGTCGCCGTGGCGCTCTCTGGCGAGCACGCGCGAATAGATCTTGCCGGCGGTCACGCTGTCGTTGCCGCGCGCCGGCACACCGGTGAAGCGCTCGTAGTGGCCGAGGTCGAGATCGGTCTCGGCGCCGTCGTCGGTGACGTAGACCTCGCCGTGCTGATAGGGGCTCATGGTCCCCGGGTCGACGTTCAGATAGGGGTCGAGCTTGCGCAGGCGGACCGAGTAGCCGCGCGCCTGGAGCAGCGCGCCGATCGCGGCCGAGGCCAGCCCTTTGCCCAAGGACGACACGACGCCGCCGGTAATGAAGACGAAGCGCGTCATGGGAGCAGGACTATCGGCCAGAACCGCGCGCAGGGCAATCGCGAAAAGCGCGACCGGTGCGGCCTGCCAGCAGGGCGGCCCGAGCCTGCCGCCCGATCGGCCGTCCGCTCCTGGCTGCTGACCTGGCCGCTCATTTGGCGACCGGCGCGCTCGGCTCGGCCGGTGCGGCCGGCGGCGCCGGAGTCGCGGGATTGACTGGGGCCTCCGAGCCCGCCGGCGCCGCCGGGGTGGTCGTCGGCTGGTCGAGAATCGAGCGCGGCGTCGAGCCGCGGCCGGCCGCGATCGCCAGCACCAGGCTGGTCGTGATGAAGATGGCGGCCAGCACGGCCGTGGTCCGGGTCAAAAGATTGGCCGACGCCCGGCCGGTCATGAGGCCGCCGAAGCCGCCGCCGCCCATGCCGAGCGCGCCGCCCTCGGAGCGTTGCAGCAGGATCACGCCGACCAGGGCCAGCGCGATCAGCAGATGCACGATCAGGATGATGGTCGTCATACGCCGATCACATAAGTTCAGGCTGAGGGTTCAAGGTTTCCGGCTCGCAGGCGACCGGGATCCAGGCCGCCGGGTGGCGGGCGGCGCCACCGCCCCTGCGGGTCAGGCAGCACCGGCCGCCTGCCCGGCCGTGTAGATGGCCAGAAATTCGTCGGCATCAAGACTGGCGCCGCCGACCAGCACGCCGTCGACCTCGGCGAGCGCCATGATCTCCTCGGCGTTGCTGGCCTTGACCGAGCCGCCGTAGAGCAGGGCGAGGCCGGCCCCGTCGGCCGCCAGGGCTACCAGCCGCGCGCGCAGATGGGCGTGGGTGCGGGCGATGTCGTCCAGGCTCGGAGTGCGCCCGGTACCGATCGCCCAGACCGGCTCGTAGGCAATGATCAGATTGGCCGCCGAGGCCGCTTCCGGCAGGCTGCCCTCGAGCTGGCCGTCGAGCACCTCGAGCGTGCGGCCGGCCAGCCACTCCGCCTCGGTCTCGCCGATGCACAGGATCGGGATCAGGCCGGCGGCCTGGGCCGCGGTCGCCTTGGCCCGGACCAGGCCGTCCGCCTCGCCGTGGCCATGCCGGCGCTCGGAGTGGCCGACGATCACCAGCCGGCAGCCAGTGTCGGCCAGCATGGCGGCGCTGAGATCGCCCGTGTGCGCGCCGCGGGCCTCGCTCGAGCAGTCCTGGCCGCCGAGCAGGATCGCGCTGCCGACCAGCGCCGGCTGGATCAGGGCCAGGAGGGTCGCCGGCGGACAGATGCCGAGCGTGCCGGCGCGAAATGCGACCGGCTCGCGCGCGCGCAGCGCCCGCATCCGGGCGAGGCCGTCGGCGCGCAGACCGTTCATCTTCCAATTGCCGATCACGATCGGCGTCGCCAGAGGCATCAGCAGTCACCACGCAGCGACCCGCGCCGGGCTCGACGCGGCGCCTCTCTAGCACAGGCAGCGCGGGCTTGCCAGCGTCCGGCGTGCCAACTTGCCGGTTGCCGGCGTGCCGGCCGCTGCCTACATTGGGGCAGCCGTTCGGGTGACCGGCTGGCACCGGTCGAGATAGCAAAGTCCCTGGTCGATCATGCTCAACGTGCTCCGCCAACAGGCGGCATCCTGGGTCGTCAAGGTCCTGCTCCTGCTGCTCGTGGTCAGCTTTGGGATCTGGGGCATCGGCGACGTGTTCTTCCGCGGCTCGCACAATCCGAGCGTCGCCAGCGTCGGCGGCGTGCCGATCCCGGCCAGCGAGCTGGCCGACAACTTCAGTCGCGCGCTGAGCACCCTGCAGCGCCGAGTCGGCGGCACCATCGATCGCCAGCAGGCGATCCAGCTCGGGCTGATGCAGCAGACCCTGCAGGATCTGATCGCGCGTCGCCTGATCGACCTGCGCGCCCGCGACATGGGTCTGACGGTCGCCGACGACACGCTCAGGCAGATGATCACCGACAATCCGATGTTTCAGACCGCCGGCAAGTTCGATCGCGACCGCTTCGAGCAGCTCCTGCATGCCAACGGGCTGACCGAGCAGGGCTATCTCGCGAGCCTGCGGCAGGACGTGGTCACGAGCACGCTGACCGGCAGCCTGGCCGGCCCGGTGACCGTGCCCGCGACCCTGGTCGACGCGCTCTACCGCTATCGCAACGAGCAGCGGCGCGGCCACTACGTGGCGATCGAGGCGGCGTCGATCACCGACCCGCCGCAGCCGACCGAAAATCAGCTGACCAAGTATCACGACGATCACCAGGACAAGTACACGACCCCGCAATATCGCCGGCTGACCTTCATCACGCTCAAGCCCGAGGATCTGGTCGGCGAGGTCACGGTCAGCGACGACCAGGTCAAGGCCGAATATCAGGCGCGGATCGACAGCTATCGCACCCCGGCGCAGCGCAAGGTGACGGAGCTGCTGGCGCCCGATCGGGCGACCATCGACAAGGCGGAGCAGCAGGTGGTCGCCGGCAAGAGCTTCGAGGAGGTGGCGGCCGCGCTCGCCGACCAGGGCCTGCACAGCGAAGAGCTCGGCGAGCTGACGCGCAAAGACCTGCCGGCCGAGCTCGCCGACGTGGTGTTCGGGCTGACCGAGGGTCAGGTCAGTCAGCCGGTTCAGAGCCCCTTCGGCTGGCATCTGTTCAAGGTCAGCGCGATCACGCCCGAGGCGGTCGTGCCGCTCGACGTGATCCACGACGACCTCGCCAAGGAGCTGGCGCTCCGCGAGGCCAAGGACAAGCTGCCGGACGTCGCGACCCGCCTGGACGACCAGCTGGCCGGCGGGGGCAGCCTGGCCGATGCCGCCAAGGCGGTCGGCCTGGAAGCCAAGTCGCTGCCGCCGATCGATGCCAAGGGCAACGATGCCGACGGCAAGCGCCCGGACGGGCTGCCGCCCTGGCCCGAGTTCCTCAAGGTCGCCTTCCAGACCACGGCCGGCGAGCAGAGCCTGCTCGAGGAGACCGAGGCCGGTAGCTATTTCGTGCTCCATGTCGACGAGGTCACGGCACCCCGGGTCAAGTCGGTCGACGAGGTGCGGCCGCAGCTGGTCGAGGCATGGCAGGCTGAGCAGCGCCACGATCTGGCGCACAAGCAGGCGGAGGATCTGCTCAAGCGCCTGCAGGACGGAGCCACGCTCGCGACGCTGGCGGCGGCCGACAAGCTCGAGGTCAAGCCGATCAAGCCGGTCAAGCGCGACGCCCAGGGCAGCGATCAGGGGATCAACCGGGCCGTGGTGCACGCCCTGTTCGCGACCGCGCCGGGCGAGGTCGGGGGCCAGGTGATCGAGGTCGGCGACGGCTTTGCCGTGGTCGCGACCGACGAGGTGATCGCGGCCGATCCGAGCACCGATCCGGACGGCAAGAAGCAGCTCGAGAGCGAGCTCCAGACCGAGCTGCGCAACGATCTGCTGGCGCAGTTCGAGGCCTCGCTGAGGCGCGACTATCGGGTCGAGATCGATGGCGCCGCGATCAACCGGCTGATCGGCGCCGACGGCCAGGTACCGAGCGGACCGGCCCCGCGGCTGCCGGACTCGGGCTCGTTCTGAGCGCAGATGCCGCCCCGCCCTGACCCGGCCGAGTTCGCCGCCCGCTACGACGCCGGACAGCCGCAGGTCGTCTGGACCTCGCTGGTCGCGGACCTCGAAACCCCGGTCTCGGCGATGCTCAAGCTGGCCGAGGGCCGGCCCTACAGCTTCCTGTTCGAGTCGGTCGAGGGGGGGGCCGTGCGCGGGCGCTACTCGGCGATCGGCCTCAAGCCCGACCTGATCTGGCGCTGCTTCGGTGAGCGCGCCGAGATCAACCGCGCCGCCCGCCACGACCTGAGCGCGTTTGAGCCCTTGCCCGGCGGTGCGCTGGCCGAGCTGCGCCAGCTGATCGGCGAGTTGCGGATCGCGCTCGCCGAGGCGCTGCCGCCGATGGCGGCCGGGTTGTTCGGCTTCATGGGCTACGACATGGTCCGGCTGATGGAGCGGCTGCCGGCCGCCAATCCGGACCGGCTCGGGATTCCCGACGCGGTGTTCATCCGGCCGACGGTGATGGCGATCTTCGACAACATCGAGGACCGGGTGGTGATCGTGACCCCGGTGTGGCCGAACCCGGAGCTCGGCGCGCGCCCCGCCTATGATCTCGCCCGCGAGCGGCTGGCCGACGTGGTCGCCGACTTCGACCGCGCTCTGCCGCATCGCGGCGACTGGCGCGGCGCCAGCGCCCTGCCGCAGCCGACCTCCAACGTCACGCGCGCCCACTACCACGCGATGGTCGAGCGGGCCAAGGAGTACATCCGGGCCGGCGACGTCTTCCAGGTGGTGCCCTCGCAGCGCTTCACGCTGCCCTTCGATCTGCCGCCGTTCGCGCTCTATCGGGCGCTGCGCCGCCTCAATCCCTCACCGTTTCTGTTCTTTCTCGATTTCGCCGACTTCGCCCTGGTCGGCTCGAGCCCGGAGATCCTGGTCCGGCTGCGCGACGACACCGTGGTCATCAGGCCGATCGCCGGCACGCGCCGGCGCGGCACGACCCGGGCGGAGGACCTGGCACTCGCCGAGGACATGCTGTCCGATCCGAAGGAGCTGGCGGAGCATCTGATGCTGCTCGATCTCGGCCGCAACGACGTCGGCCGGGTGGCCGAGATCGGCAGCGTGCGAGTCACCGAGAAGATGGTCGTCGAGTACTACAGCCACGTGATGCACATCGTGTCCAACGTCGAGGGCCGGATCCGCCCCGACAAGGACGCCCTGGACGCGCTGATCGGCGGTTTTCCGGCCGGCACGGTGAGCGGCGCGCCCAAGGTCCGGGCGATGGAGATCATCGACGAACTGGAGCCGGAGCGGCGCAACTTCTACGCCGGCGCGGTCGGCTATTTCAGCGCCGATGGCAATATGGACACCTGCATCGCGCTGCGCACGGCGCTGATCAAGGACGGCCGCATGTTCGTCCAGGCCGGCGGCGGGGTGGTCGCCGACAGCGACCCCGAGGCCGAGTATCAGGAGAGCTGCAACAAGGCGCGCGCCCTGCTCCGTGCCGCCGAGGAGGCGGTCAGCTTCGCGCGTTCCAGCGAGTAGCTCACAGCCCAGCCCGCAGGAGATCCGCTATCCCTGTTGGATCTCCTGCCTGCGCCCGATCGCTAATTGACGGTGTTGTGCGCCGAGACGTAGCGGCCGCAGGCGCTGCTCGCGACCAGCAGGCCATGGGCGCAGCTCTCGCGCGCCACCACCGTGCTGATCGGGACCAGGACGAAGCCCCGCTCCTCAAGGGTCGGCAGCCAGCCGCGCAGGGCCTCGATGGTCAGGTCATGGGGGTGGCCGATCGCGACCGCGACGCCGCGGTGCCGGGCGATGCGCTCGACGGCCGCGAGTTGGCGGCGGATGGCATCGAGATTGGCGTCGTTGTCGAGAAACACGTCGCGCTCGGCGTGCGGCACGCCCAGGCGCTGCGCCTCGGTGGCGGCGACCGTCTTCGAGGTGGTGCGCGAATTGACGAACAGCAGTCCACGCGCCTTGAGCTCGGTCATGAGCTCATCCATCTTGTCGCGGTCGGCGGTCAGCAGCGATCCCATGTGGTTGTTGACGCCGACGAAGCCGCGGAAGCTGCGCAGCTGGGTCCGGAAGCGTGACAGGAAATCGCTCGGGCTGAGCGAGGTCAGCAGCGCGTCCGGCCCCGGCCAGTCGGTCCCGATCGGCTCCATCGGGACATGCAGCATCAACTCGTGGCCGGCCGCGCGGGCCGCCTTGGTCTGCTCCGGGAGGCCGTCGGCGTAGGGCAGGAACGCGAGCGTCAGCGGCGCCTTGAGCTGGTTCAGCGCGGCGGTGTTGTGGCGGTTCAGCCCGAGATCGTCGATCATCACCGCGATTTCCGGCCGATCGTCCAGAAGCGGCGGCGCGACCGCGTTGCGCAGCCAGGTCGGCGTCCGCTCGGTGAGGTCGGCGGGCGCGTCGTGGGGCAGCAGCTGGGCGACGGCCGGTGGCGCGGACGCCGCGCGCAGCGCGGTCGCGGTGGCACCGGCATCGGCCGCGCCCGGCTCGCCGGACGCATGCCGATCGAGCTCCAGATCCGCGCTCCGGACCGTGCCGGGCCCGGTGTCCGGCACCCCGATCGCCGGCATCGTCTTGGCGATCTGCGCGAGCCGCGCGCCTGCGATCTCGGCCAGCTGCGGCTCCGACAGGCCCTGCACCTCGCCCTTGGCCGAGACCGCCTTGCTCGCCTCGGTCACCAACACCAGGCCGTCCCGCACGGCCTCGTCCCGGCCTTCGAAGCTCTCGCCCGCGACCTGCAGGCTACGCTGCCAAAGCCCATGATGATCGACGCTCCCGGACCGCGCCGACGGCCATAGCAACGCCAGGCCGACCGTCAGGGCGATCAGGCCGAGCGCGCCCTGCACCGCATTGAAGCGGTGTTCCATCAGGTAACGGCGCAGCTTGGTCGACCAACTCTTGCGCCGGCGACTGCGTCGACGTCGGGTGATCATGCGAGGGCGCTTCCTCTTCAGGACCGACTGGTGTCATCACCGCCAGCTACCGCAGCATCCTAGCAGAGAATGGCGTAAGCGACACTAGCCCTATTCATATCCACGCGAGTTTTCAATCGCCAATTTATCTATCCGGATAGCGATTGCCGCATCAGCGACCGCCGTCAGGGGGAGCAGGTCACGCCATCATAGCGTGAACGCCAAGGTAAGCTTGCCCGCAATTCATCAAGACATATCTTGGTGCGCTATCCGTCTCGGTCCATAGGCGCTCGCTCGCGCACCCGGTCACCGCGCACCACGACGCCCGCGCACGGGGTGCAGCGTGCTTTCTCCTTGACGCCGCCGACCCGGCCGGGCTTTGCTGACCGGCGCCAACTCCCGCGATCGAATGCCCGACCGATGATGGTGCTGCTGCTCGATAACTACGATAGCTTCACCTACAACTTGTTCCATTACTTGGGCGAGTTGGGGGCGAAGGTGACGGTGCGACGCAATGACACGCTGAGCGCGGCCGAAGTGCTGGCGCTGCGGCCGGCGGCGATCGTGATCTCGCCCGGACCCTGCGACCCCGATCGGGCGGGCATCTCGCTCGATCTGGTGCGCGCCGCCGCCGAGGTCTGCCCGATCCTCGGGGTCTGCCTTGGCCATCAGGCGATCGCCCAGGCGTTCGGCGGCCGGATCGTGCGGGCGCCGCAGATCATGCATGGCAAGCTCAGCCCGATCGAGCACAGCTGCGACGGTCTGTTCGCGGGCCTGCCCTCGCCCTTCATGGCGACCCGCTATCATTCGCTGGTGGCGGAGCCCGAGAGCCTGCCGGCCTGCCTGAGCGTCACCGCGCGGACCGCGGACGGCGTGATCATGGGCGTCGCCCATCGCAGCCGGCCGATCTACGGCGTCCAGTTCCACCCGGAGAGCATCGAGACCGAGCACGGCCACCGGCTGCTGCGCAATTTTCTGGCCACGGTCGAGGTCGAGGCCGCGGCATGAGCGCCGCGCCCGATCGCATGAAGGCGCTGCTCGCACTGGTCGCCGACGGCCAGTCGCTGACCCTCGATCAGGCGCGTCAGGCGTTCGAGATCATGATGGCGGGTGACGCGACCCCGGCCCAGGTCGGTGGCTTCCTGATGGCGCTCAGGGTGCGCGGCGAGACCGTCGACGAGCTGACCGGCGGGGCGCAGGCGTTGCGCGAGCGGATGGTCAAGATCAGCGCGCCGGACCATGCGCTCGACACCTGCGGCACCGGTGGCGACGCGTCCGGGACCTTCAACGTGTCGACCGCCGCGGCGCTGGTGGTCGCGGCCTGTGGCGTACCGGTCGCCAAGCACGGCAACCGCGCCCTGTCGTCGAAGTCCGGCTCGGCCGACATCCTGGCGGCGCTCGGGGTCGACATCGACGCCGAGCCGCCCCGGATCGAGCGGGCGATCCGGGAGGCCGGGATCGGCTTCATGATGGCGCCCCGCCATCACGGCGCGATGCGCCATGTCGCCGGCGCCAGGGTCGAGCTCGGCACGCGCACGATCTTCAATCTGCTCGGGCCGCTTGCCAACCCGGCCGGCGCCAAGCGGCAGCTGCTGGGGGTGTTCTCCGGCGACTGGGTCGAGCCGCTCGCCCGGGTGCTGGGGCAGCTCGGCGCCGAGCGCGCCTGGGTCGTGCATGGTTCCGACGGGCTGGACGAGCTGACCACCACCGGCCCGTCCCGGGTCGCGGAGCTGCAGGGCGGCCGGGTCCGGACCTTCGACGTCACGCCCGAGCAGGCCGGCCTGCCGCGGGCACGACCCGAGGATCTGCGCGGCGCCGATGCCGAGACCAACGCCGACGCGCTGCGCGCGCTGCTGGACGGCGTGCGCGGGCCTTATCGCGACATCGTGCTGCTGAACGCCGCCGCCGCCCTGGTGGTCGCCGAGCGCGCCGAGGATCTGGCCGGCGGCGTCGCACGGGCGGTCGAGGCGATTGATCGGGGTGCCGCCAAGGCGGTCCTGGCGCGGCTGATCGCGATTTCGAACGAGACGCCGCCCGGTGGCTGATGTCCTGGCCGAGATCTGCGCTCGCAGGCGCCAGGCGGTCGCGCGCCAGAAGGCGCTGGTGCCGCAGGCCGAGCTCGAGCGCCGCCTCGCCGAGCGCCCGCCCCGCGGCTTCGTCCGCGCGCTCGAGGCCAAGCTCGCCCAGAGCCAGTTCGGGCTGATCGCCGAGATCAAGAAGGCGTCGCCCAGCCGCGGCCTGATCCGGCCGGACTTCGATCCGCCGGCGCTCGCGGAAGCCTATGCCGCGGGCGGCGCCGCCTGCCTGTCGGTTTTGACCGAGGCCGAGCATTTTCAGGGCGCCGACCGCGACCTCGAGGCGGCGCGGGCGGCCGTGAGCCTGCCGTGTCTGCGCAAGGACTTCATCCTCGAGCCCTATCAGGTGATCGAGACGCGGGCGCAGGGCGCCGACTGCATGCTCCTGATCCTGGCCGCGCTCAACGACCCTGAGGTGCTGGACCTGTCGAGCCTGGCCCATGAGCTGGGCATGGATGTTCTGGTCGAGGTCCACGATGCCCCTGAGCTCGAGCGGGCGCTCCGGCTGGAGTCCCCGCTGATCGGGATCAACAACCGCAACCTCAAGACCCTGCAGGTCGATCTCGCGACCACCGAGCAGCTGGCGCCGCGGGTGCCGGCGGACCGCCTGGTGGTCGCCGAGAGCGGCCTGCACACGCACCAGGACCTCGAGCGCATGGCGGCGGCAGGTGCCCGCTGCTTCCTGGTCGGCGAATCCCTGATGCGCCAGGCGGACGTCCGCCGCGCGACCGCGGCCCTGCTCGGCGATGACGGTCGCGGCATGAGCAGGCTCAGCCATCTCGATGCGGCCGGCCACGCGGTCATGGTCGACGTCACCGAGAAGCCCGTGACCGAGCGGGTCGCGGTCGCCTCGGCGCGGGTCTTGATGCAGCCCGAAACCCTCACTCTGATCGAGGAGGGCGGGGTCGAGAAGGGCGACGTGCTCGCGGTCGCGCGCCTTGCCGGCATCATGGGCGCCAAGCGCACGGCCGACCTGATCCCGCTCTGCCATCCGCTGGCGTTGTCCTCGGTTCAGGTCGAGCTGGTCTGCCGGGCCGAGCCGCCCTCGGTCGAGATCACCGCAACCTGCCGGGTAAGCGCCCGGACCGGGGTCGAGATGGAGGCGCTGTGCGCGGTCAGCACGGCGGCGCTCACGGTCTACGACATGTGCAAGGCGGTCGATCGCGGCATGCGCATCACCGACATCCGGCTGCGCCACAAGGCGGGCGGCCGGTCCGGATCGTTCACGGCCGAGTGATGCTCGCGGTCGAGGACGCGCTGGCGCGCATCATCGCGGCCTTCCGGCCCCAGCCCTGCGAGTGGGTGCATCTCGCCGCCGCCCATGGCCGGGTGCTGGCGGAGGATCTGGTTGCCCCCCGCGATCAGCCGCCGGGGGCGGTCTCCGCGATGGATGGCTATGCGGTCCGAAGCTCGGATCTGGCCGCCGGCAACGCCGAGCTTCGCCTGGTCGGGAGCGCCCCGGCCGGCGGCCGGTTCGAGGGCACGCTGCAACCGGGCGAGACCGTGCGCATCTTCACCGGCGGCCTGCTGCCGGCCGGCGCCGATGCGGTGGCGCTGCAGGAAAACGCGACCGCCGAGGATGATCGGATCCGGCTCGAGGGCCGGGTCGAGCCCGGCACCTATGTCCGGCCGGCCGGGCTCGACTTCAAGCGCGGCGAGCTGGCTCTGCCGGCGGGCCGGCGGCTGACCGCGCGCGATCTCGGCTTCGCGGCGGCGCTCAACCAGGTCTGGCTGCCGGTCCGACGCCAGCCACGGATCGCCCTGCTCGCAACCGGCGACGAGCTGGTCATGCCGGGCCAGGCGCTGGACCCGACCCAGATCGTCAACTCCAACACCACGGCACTCGCCGCCATGGTCGCGGCCTGGGGCGGGCTCGCCTCGGACCTGGGCGTCGCCCGCGACGAGCCGGCGGAGCTGGCTGCGGTCGCGGAGCGGATCGCCGGCGCCGAGCTGCTGGTGACCCTGGGCGGCGCCTCGGTCGGCGAGCGCGACCTGGTGCGCAGCGTGCTCGGCGAGCAGGGCCTCGAGCTCGACTTCTGGCAGATCGCGATGCGGCCCGGCAAACCCTTGATGTTCGGCACCATCCGCGGCGTGCCGCTGCTCGGCCTGCCGGGCAATCCGGTGTCGGCGGGGGTGTGCGCGGTGTTGTTCGTGCGCGCGGTGATCGCCGTGCTGCTCGGCCTCGACCCGGCGCCGCCGGAGATCCCGGCCGTGCTCGGTCGCGCGCTGGGACCGAACGATCGGCGCCAGGAGTATCTGCGCGCGCGCGCCGAGTGGGGCCCCGACGGCCGGCTGGTCGCGGTCCCGGCCGAGCTCCAGGACAGCTCGATGCTCGCGACCTTCGCCCGCGCCGACTGCCTGATCAAGCGCGCGCCCTTGGCGCCGGCGATGCCGGTCGGCACGCCGGTTCGAATTCTGCCGCTCGCCGCCGGGCCGATCGGCGTCTGAGACCGGCGTCCGGAGCACAGTGGTGTGGCGCGGATGCAACCGCGGCCCGGTACAATCCTGTGGGAGGCTTGGAACGAGACTCTCGATCCGATAGATTGGATTCTGCGCTTTGATGCGTTGACGGCCGATGAGAACTTATGTAGAACAAAACGCACAAGGGCGGTCGTAGAAGGGGAGGAGAGGTGCTCACTCAGCGCCAGCACCAGTTGCTCCAGTTTATCCAGAGCTATCTGAGCCATCAGGGTGTGCCGCCCTCCTTCGAAGAGATGCGGGACGCGCTCAAGCTGAAATCCAAGTCGGGCATCCACCGGCTGATCACCGGCTTGGTGGAGCGCGGCTACATCCGCCGCCTGCAGTACCGCGCGCGCGCGCTCGAGGTGATCCGCCTGCCGGCGAACTGGCGGGGCGACGCCGCCGAGCCGGACGCGGCGACCAACGTGGTTCAGGGGCATTTCGGCGCCCGGCCGGACCTCGCGGCCGAGGAGGGCGGCACGCTCAGCCTGCCGCTCTACGGCCGGATCGCCGCCGGCACGCCGATCGAGGCGCTGCGCGACCACACCACCCAGGTCGCGGTGCCGCCGCATCTGCTCGGCAGCGCGGGCGACCACTATGCCCTCGAGGTGGTCGGCGATTCGATGATCGAGGCCGGCATCCAGGATGGCGACATCGTGGTCATCGAGCGCCGGGACGCGGCCGACAATGGCGACATCGTGGTCGCGATGATCGACGAATCCGAGGTCACCCTGAAGCGGATGCGGCGCAAGGGCGGCACGATCGCGCTCGAAGCCGCCAATCCACAGTACGAAACCCGGATCTTCGGCGCCAACCGGGTCAAGGTCCAGGGCCGGTTGGTCGGGCTGATGCGCCGCTACTAGCAAGCGTTCTGGATCAGTCCAGCGCCGCCAGCACCTCGCTTACCCGATCGGTGAAGACAGCCGTGACGCCCTCCCGCAGCAGGGTTCGCGCGCGCTCCGGATCGTTGACCGTGTAGAGCAGCAGCGGCACCCCCGCAGCCAGCACGGCTGCGCGCTGCCTGCTGCTGAGCCGGCGGTCGCTCAAATGCAGGGTGCGGCAGCCATAGGCGGTGAGCTCCTGGCGCCAGCGGCGCGGCAGGCTTCCGGCGAGATAGCCGCGCGGGATCTCCGGTGCGAGCTCGCGCGCGACCCCGAGGCAGGCGTGCGCAAAACTCGAGATCAGCGGGGTCGGCCGGTCGCCTGGCCAAAGCCCGCGCAACGACTCGACCGCGACCCGCGCGGTCTCGACCTCGCGCCCCGGGCAAGGCTTGATCTCGACGTTGATCCCGAGACCGAGCTCGGCGCACAGCGCCAGCGCCGCCTCCAGGGTCGGCACCCGCTCGCCCCGAAAGGTGGGCGCGAACCAGCTGCCGGCATCGAGGTTCTGGAGCTCCTCCAGCGTGGTCATGGCCACCTCGCCCCGCCCGCTGGTGGTCCGCTCGAGACGCTCGTCGTGCATCAGCACCGGCACGCCGTCGCGGGTCAGCTTGACATCGAATTCGACCCAGCTCGCCCCGAGCTCCTTGGCTTTTCTGAGACTTGCGAGGGTGTTCTCGGGCGCCGCCGCAGCCGCGCCCCGATGCCCGATCAGCCGCGGGATGGCCAGTGCAGGTTGGGTTGCTCGTTGCATGCTTCGACCTGGAGGGCTTAGAATTTTGAAGGGTAGCATAAAGGAAGGCGGTTAACCCGTGGGTCAGTCCCGGTGAGTTCGAGCGGACGATTTCGAGACCGGCGCTTCATTATCTTCCGGCTGCCGTGGCTCGCGCTCGCGGCAGCGCTCGAGGCCACGGGCATCGCGGAGCCTTGTGGCAGGTGCCGAGGCCAAACCCGTTCGAGCCCGTCCGCCCCGCTCAACCTCGACTGGCTGACCCACCCGGTCGAGACCAACGCCTTCCTCCGGCTGCTGCTTCGAATCCAACCGGCTCGCGGGTGGTTGCGGGAATGCCCGGGCGCTCGCAGTCCTGGGCAGGTGAGTGCGCCGCCAGCCTTGCCCGCGCGCGCGAATGCAGGCAGAACTGCGCCCGCCGGGCGACTCGCCCGGCGTCTCGAGCCGAGGAGAAGGGATGATGCGCCCCAACGTCTGCCAGGTCGCGCTTCTGGTGCTCGCGGCAACGCTCACGGCCTGTACGAGCGGTGGACCTTCGCCGGCGCCGGCGGCGCCCCACAACCAGCCCGAGGCCGGCATGGCCGCGCCGAAGGCGCCCGGCACCATCTATATCGGCACGGCCGGCGTCACCGGCGTCTACTACCAGGTCGGCAGTGCCGTCTGCCGCGTCGCCAATCCGACCCTCAAGCAGAACGGCTCGAGCTGCGAGGCGGTCAGCACCGAGGGCTCGATCGCCAACATCGATGGCCTGCGTTCGGGCAAGCTCGACATGGCGATCGTCCAGAGCGATCTGCAATTCGAGGCCTACCACGGCAGCGGGCCGTTCGCCTCCGCGGGCGCTTTTCCCGAGCTGCGCGCCGTGTTCGCGCTTCACCCGGAGCTGTTCACCGTCGTCGCGCGCAGCGATTCGGGCATCCGGACCTTCGATGATCTGAAGGGCAAGCGGGTCAACATCGGCAACCCCGGCTCGGGCCAGCGCGCGACCATGGAGCAGCTGATGCAGGCCAAGGGCTGGACCATGAAGGACTTCGCCTACGTCTCGGAGCTGGACTCGACCCAGCAGGCCGATGCGCTGGCCGCCAACCAGGTCGACGCCATCGTGTTCACGGTCGGCTACCCTTCGGCCGCGATCCTCGGTGCGACCAAGAGGGTGAGCGCCCGGCTGATCCCGGTCACGGGACCCGAGGTCGACCGGCTGATCGCGGCCAAGCCTTACTACTCCAAGGCGGTCATCCCCGGCGGCTTCTATCCCGGCAACGATACCGACACCGAGACCTTCGGCGTGCGCGCGACCCTGGTGACCTCGAGTGCCATGCCCGACGAAGAGGTCTATGAGGTGGTCCAGTCGGTGTTCGAGAACTTCGATCGCTTCAAGAAGCTGAACTCCGCCCTGGGCGCGCTCAACAAGCAGGACATGGTCAAGGCGTCGCTCTCGGCGCCGCTCCATCCGGGCGCGGAGCGCTACTACAAGCAGGCCGGACTGATGTGATCGCGCCGGCGCCCGCGGTTATCGAGGGGGTCTTCAAGCCGCGCTCGCCCAATAGTAGAATCGCAGGGAGCACGCAGGCGCACTCGATGCCCCGGGGGGAGAGCCAGAAGGCGGGACGATGAGCGGACCACTGCAGGTGATCGGCGGTGGGCTCGCCGGCAGCGAGGCGGCCTGGCAGGTGGCGCGGGCCGGCGTTCGCGTGGTGCTGCATGAGATGCGGCCGCTGCGCGCGACCGATGCGCACAAGACCGGCACGCTCGCCGAGCTGGTCTGCTCCAACTCGTTCCGCTCCGACGACCCGCTCAACAACGCGGTCGGCCTGCTGCACGAGGAGATGCGTCGCGCCGGCTCGCTGATCATGGCCGCGGCCGATGCGCAAAAGCTGCCGGCAGGGGGTGCGCTCGCGGTCGACCGCGGCGGCTTTGCCAACGCGGTCGAAGCGGCGCTTGCCGCCGAACCCCTGATCGAGATCCGACGCGAGGAGGTGCCGGCCCTCCCCGATCCATCCTGGGGGAGTGTGATCGTCGCGACCGGCCCTCTCACCTCGCCGGGTCTCGCCGAATCGATCCGCGCCGTCACCGGCGAGGACGCGCTCGCCTTCTTCGATGCGATCGCGCCGATCGTCCACCGCGAGACGATCGATCTCGATGTCGCCTGGTTCCAGTCGCGCTACGACAAGGCAGGCCCGGGCGGCGGCACCGCCGACTACATCAACTGCCCGCTCGATCACGCCCAGTACCAGGCGTTCGTTGCGGCGCTGCTCACCGGCGACAAGCACGCGTTCAAGGACTGGGAGGCGAGCACGCCCTATTTCGAGGGCTGCCTGCCGATCGAGGTGATGGCCGAGCGCGGGCCGGAGACGCTCCGCTTCGGGCCGATGAAACCGGTCGGCCTGACCGACCCGCTGACCGGGCAGCGGCCCTACGCGGTCGTCCAGCTGCGCCAGGACAACGCGCTCGGCACGCTGTTCAACATGGTGGGCTTCCAGACCAAGCTCACCTACGGCGAGCAACGGCGGATCTTGCGCATGATCCCGGGCCTCGAGCGGGCCGAGTTCGCGCGTCTCGGCGGCCTGCACCGCAACACCTTCATCAACAGCCCGCGCCTGCTCGATCCGGAGCTGCGCCTCAAAGTTCGCCCGCACATCCGCTTTGCCGGCCAGATCACCGGCGTCGAGGGCTACGTCGAGAGTGCCGCGATCGGCATCCTCGCGGGCCGGTTCGCGGCCGCCGAGGTCAAGGGCGAGACGCTCACGTCACCGCCGCCGACCACAGCGCTCGGCGCCCTGCTCGGCCACATCACGGGCGGCGCCGCCGCCGAAACGTTCCAGCCCATGAATGTCAACTTCGGCCTGTTCCCGCCGCTCGGACGCGCGGTCAAGCGGGCCGAGCGCAAGCCAGCGCTGGCCCGGCGAGCGCTCGCCGACCTCGCGGTCTGGCTCGGTTCAGCGGCGCAGGCAGCATGAGGCCCCGATGACCAACGACTTCGCGGAGCGCTTTCCCGCCAACACCGACCAGGCCGAGTACTGGAACGTCCGCGGTGAGCAATGGGTCACCCACCAGGCAGCGCTCGATGCCCGGCTGGCTGTGGTCGGCGAGCAGCTGCTGGCGCGGGCGGCGCCCCACCCCGGCGAGCGCGCGGTCGACGTCGGCTGTGGCACCGGTGCCACGACCCTCGAGCTGGCGGCGAGGGTTGGCGGCGAGGGGTCGGTCCTGGCGGTCGACATCTCGGAGCCGATGCTGGCATTGGCACGCCGCCGCAGCGCCGAGCGCGGCCAGGGTCACGTGCGCTTCCTGCGCGCCGACGCCCAGACGCACGCCTTCGAGCCGGCCGACGCACGATCTGCTGCTATCCCGCTTCGGCGTGATGTTCTTCAGCGATCCGGTCGCCGCCTTTGCCAACCTGATGAGCGCGCTGCGGCCGGGCGGCCGGCTGGCCTTCGTGTGCTGGGCGCCGCTTGCCGACAATCCGTGGTTCGCTCTGCCGCTCGCGGTCGGCGTGCGCTGGCTGGGAGCGCCCGAGCCGCAGCCGCCGCGGGCGCCGGGGCCGCTTGCCTTGGCCGAGACCGATTACGTCGAGGAGATTCTGACCGCGGCCGGGTTCGCCGCGGTCACGATCGAGACCGCGACGACCGAAATGCCGGGCGCCGCGACCGCCGAGGCCGAGGCCGAGTTCGCTTGCGAGGTCGGCCCGCTCACGCGCCTGCTCCACGCCCGCGAGCCCGATCCGGCAACCCGGCAGGCGATCGCGCTCGAGATCGGCGAGCGCTTCCGACCCTACCAGAGCGCGGACGGAGTCCGGATTCCGGCGACGCTCCACTACGTCACGGCAGTCCGGCCCTGACCTCTGCGGCCTGACCCGACACCGAGGCATGGTCAGGGACGCCGGCGGCTTCGCCTGTGAGCCACCGCACGGCGAAGCGTGACTGGTGGCGCTCGATGAAGTCCTCGAGCTCCGACCAGCCTAAGGGCTCCAGGTTGACGGGGTCTCGCACCTCGGGAAGGGCCGCGTGGTAGCGGGCGAAGGTCGCGAAATCGCGCGGGTAGCTGCGCTCGTCGACCCCGAGAAAGCGGCCGCGCCCGCGGGCCCGGGCGAGCAGCCCGCGCCAGCGCTCGATCGACGCGAGGCCGATGCTGTCGGTGCCGTGGGCGAACAGCATCATCAGGATCTCGTCGTAGGGCTCGGCCTCGTCCAGGTAGCGCTCGAGGCAGGCGGCCGAGGGTTCGGTGTTGAAGGTGAGCCAGAACGGCACCGAGCCGGAGCGCAGCGCCCAGAGCGGCGCCATCAGCGCGAAGGATTCGACCAGCAGCCGCTCGGCCGGCAGCCCGCGCGCCCGCAAGCGCGACCGGTAGAGCTCGGCGACCAAGGGGCTCAAGTGCTCCGGATCATCGAAGATCAGGCGGCGGATCCGGTAGCCGCGTTGGTGCGCGATGCGCAGGATGTCGGCGCCAAGCGGCGCCTCGAAGCCCCACTCCGCCTCCGGCGCCACGCCGTCCGGCGCGGGCGGGTCCCAGCGGCGGCGCGCGGAGCCGTAGCGCTCGAGGAACGCCGCGACCCGCGGGCTCGCCTCGCGGTACTCCTCGGGCTCGAGGCCGCCGACCGCGCCGAACTGGAAGACGTGCCGCTCGCCGACCCGGGTGACGGGCCAGGTCTTGGAGCATTCCGAGATCAGGATCGTGCCGCCGGGTGCCAGCGCGTCCGCGAGGAAGCGCTCGAACGTCGGGCCGAGGCGCAGTCGCTTGACCCGAAAGTAGGTCATGTGCCGGACCATCAGCTGATCCTGATTGGGATCGTGCATGTGGTGCAGCTGCAGGTCGGGGTTCGCCTCGAGCAGCCGCCGGCCGAGCGGCGTGCCCACTTCCATGCTGCGGCGCGGGTCATCCGGCGCGACGTCGGTCTGCCGCACCGGCACGAGGAAGGTCTGCGGCAGCCAGGGAATGCCGAGCGCCGCGCACAAATGGACGAGCGCGCCGCTCGACGAGCCGATCGCGACCGCCGGGTAGCGGCGCTTGGGATAGGAGCCGACCACCCAGCGCGCGATCTCCTCGGCGTCGACCTCGCCGATCCGCGCCGCCGGGGTCGCCTCGGCCCAGCCGCTCCAGGCGTAGACCGCCTCGCGGACGCGCCGCGGCAAGAGGCCGGTCGCGAGCACCGGCGGCCGCAGCCAGGCGGACATGCCGAGGTTGGCGAAATCCTCGCCGTGCAGGCAGGCGGACAGCGCCCGCAGCATGGCGGAAGCGGAGTCGAAATCGGCGATATAGGGGGGCGATCCCGCGCTCATGCCCGAGTGCCCGTCGCTCTGGCGGCCGGCTCGCCCTCGAGCAGGAAGGCGCGCACGACCTCGGCGCACTCGCGGGGAGCAAAGAAGACCACGGTGTGGGCCGCGCCCGGGATCGTCGCGAGGCGCCCCTCCGGCAGGAGGCGCACCACCTCCTCCGCCCACCGCTCGGGCACCATCGGGTCGTGCTCGCCGCGCACCACCAGCGTCGGCACCCGCACCCGCGGCAGCTTCTCCTCGATCGCATCGCGCAGCAGGTAGCGCGCGGTCGCCACGGCCCGCGGCAGCCCCGCCTTCCAATAGTCGCGCACCATGTTGTGGCTGACCGGCGGCTCGAAGCGTGAGTTCTGGAACCACTCGTGCAGCTGTCCGAACAGCGAGCGCGCCGCCGGATCGGTGGTCGGCCCCTGCAGGATGAGATGGCTCACCCGCTCCGGGCTCGGGAGCACGCATTCGACCGCGACCTGGCAGCCGAAGGAGTTGGCGAGCAGTGCCACCTGCTGCAGCTCCATCGCCGCCAGCCAGTCCGCGAGCGCTGCCCCGAGCTCTGCCACGTCCAGAGCACGTCGCGGCCCGGCGCTTTCGCCGAAGCCCGGCAGGTCGGGCGCGAAGACCCGAAAATCGGCCGCCAGATGCTCGGCCGTTGGCAACATGTAAGACCCCGCGTGCACGAAGCCGTGCACGAACACCACCGCCGGCCGCCCGGCCGCCGCTTCGCCCGCAGAAGAGCGGAAGAACATCGGCCGGCCGTTGACCTCGACCGTCTGCGATCCGAACTCACGCCGCGCGAGCGTCATGGACGTTCCTGGAGCTCTGGCAACCGCCTCAGAAACCGCCCGCGCCTTGCTTCAGTTCCAGGCTGGCGGCAGCAAGGCCCAGGATGCGGCAGCGCGAGCGCGCGCGCGTCAGTCGACGAAACGGCCCAGGCGGACCGCGGTCAGGCCGGGCCCGAGCCGGCGCGACGGCATGATCAGCACGCAATTGTCGTAGGGCGTGCGCACCGGATGGGCGCCGTCGTGACCGATCACCGTGCCGCGCTTCGGCACCACCTCGAGACCCCGGAAGTCTTCGGTGAAATGGAACGGGCCGCCGTTCACCGTGATCGCATGGGTGACCTCGATCAGCCGTTGCGGCTCCGGCTCGGCGGCGCCGCCGAGCCCGGCCAGCGCTTCGGGCGCGACCAGACCCTGGGCGCCCAGAAAGCGACCGCAGGTCGCGACCGCGACCTCGACGCTGCGCGCCGCCCAGTGCTGCCCGCACTCGACCAGCATGGCCACGCGCGGGCTGGCAGGGTCCGCGAAGGCGCCAAAGTCACGCATCCGGGCGCCGCCCCGATGGCCAGCGTCGGCGACCACCAGACCGGGATAGCCGATCGCCCGGGCGAGCTGCCGGCCCTTGGCGGGGAGGCCGCAGAGCAGCAGCGGCGGCGCGGCGAGCTGCATCGAATGCAGATCGAGCAGAGCATCGGCGCTCTCGATCAGCGGCCGGATGGCACGCGCCCGGTCGAGCTCGATCGAGCGCCGCGGCCCGTCCAGGGTCGCCGGATCCCAGACCCGGTTGAAGTCCTCGTCGACATAGCGGCTGGCCTTGGGCAGCACGGGATCGAAGCGCTCGAAGGCGGCGGTGTTGACGAAGGCGAGCGACAGCCGGCCGCGGCGCGGCCGCAAGCCATGCTCGAACAGCCTGACCAGCGCCCAGGCGCCGCACAGCTCGTTGCCATGGACCAGGGCCGTGATCACCGCATGCGGTCCGGACCGGCCGCTCTCGAAGGTCGTGACGTAGGGGATGCCGGTGTTGCCCTGCTGGTAGACGCTGATGTCCGGCGCCGCGATTTCGACCGGAGCCTCGGGCATCGGTCAGGCCGCCACCGCCCGATCGACCAGCCGGCGAAGAAAGTCCGCGCACCGCTCGAGCTCGGCCAGCTCGACATATTCGTCCGGCTTGTGCGCGACCGTCATGTCGCCCGGGCCGCAGACCACGCTCGCGATGCCGCGCGCGGCGAACAGGCCGGCCTCGGTGCCGAACGCGACCTTGGCCGGCGGCCGGCCGTCCGCGAGCCCAGAGCAGAGCTGCTCGATCGCCGAGTGGCCGGCGCCGCCCAATGCCGGATAGCTCATCAGCTCCCGCCACTCGAGCGCCGCATCGGGATGGCGCGCGCGCATCTCGGGCACAAGCTCGGCCTCGGCGAACGCCTGCACCTCTTTCAGGAGCGCCGCCGGGTCCTGGCCCGGCAGGGTCCGGAACTCGAACTCGAAGCGGCAGCCGGCGGGCACGATGTTGAGGGCGGTGCCGCCCTGCACGACGCCGGTGGTGACCGTGCAGTGCGGCGGATCGAAGCCGGCCTGGAACGGTCCCTGCGCCCGGAACTCGAGGTTACGCCGGCGCAGACGGACGATGATCTCGGCCGCGATCTCGATCGCGTTGACGCCCAGATGATTGAGCGCCGAGTGGCTGGCGAGGCCGGTCACGGTGCAGGCGTAGCCCGCCTTGCCCTTGTGGCCGTTGGCGACCCGCATGGCGGTCGGCTCGCCGACCACGCAGCCGAAGGGCAGCGCCGCCAGATGCGCGGCCAGATGATCGAGCAGACGGGGCACCCCCTTGCAGCCGACTTCCTCGTCGTAGCTCAGCGCGAGGTGGATCGGTGCCCGCAGCCGCCGCTCGCAGAAGCTCGGGCACGAGCGCCAGCACGGTCGCGATGAAGCCCTTCATGTCGGCGGTGCCGCGGCCGTACAGGCGGCCGTCCCGCACGCTGCCGCAGAAGGGATCGCTCGACCAGTCCTGGCCGTCGACCGGCACGACGTCGGTGTGCCCGGACAGCACGAGGCCGGGCCGCTCAACGGGGCCGATCGTGGCCAGCAGATTGGCCTTCCCGCCGCTGTCGTCGAACACCAGCTCGGAGGCGACCCCGAGCCGGTCCAGGTAGTCGCGCACGAACTCGATCAGCGCGAGATTGGAGTTGCGGCTGGTGGTGTCGAACCCGACCAGGCGGGCCAGCATCTCGGATGGGGTCAAGGAGTTTGCTCGGGTCACAGGAATGCTCGAAGGCGACGAGCGCCGAACAAAAATATAAGCCTCCCGTCGCCGGCTGTCATGCCCTGCGGGCGGCCGCGGCCGCCCGGATCGTGGCGGCCGCTGGTCGCAGGCCCGATCGACCTCATATTGTCGATCGCCGGGGCTGAGGCCAACTCGACCCGCAAACGGGAGGATCCGTTGCTCTCAAGACCGATCGCGCTCGCCAGTGTGGCCGGCGGCCTGATGCTGTTCGCTTCGCTGGCGGCGGCTGAAGAGGTCGGCAGCTTCACCAACGACTGGACCGGCAACGGGATCGTGGTCGAGGCGATCGCTGACCCCAAGGTCGCGGGCGTCACCTGCCACATCGCCCGGTTCGAGCGCGGCTTCCTCGACAAGCTGACCCAGGGCAACTGGTTCGAGGATCCGTCCAACGCCTCGATCGCCTGCCGCCAGACCGGACCGATCGTGATCGGCGACATCGAGCGCGACGAAAAGGGCGAAGAGGTGTTCAGCCAGCGCCTGAGCCTGATCTTCAAGTCGCTGGCGGTGCGGCGCATCTACGACGAGGGGAACAACACCCTGGTCTACGTCGTTTACTCCCGCCAGGTGAAGGAAGGCAGCGCCAAGATGGCGATCAGCACCGTGGCCCTGCACGGCGCCGACGTCACCTGGCAGAAATGAGGGGGGCGGCGGCTCAACTTCGGCCGCCGCTCGCGCTGCTCGTTGCGCTTCGACAGGTTCAGCGCCTAGGCTGCGACGGCCTCGCGCCAAGAGGAGGAGCACGATGGACGGGCGGACCCCTTCGGTGACCCTGGCGGGCGTGGCGCTCAAGCATCGTTGTCATGCCTGCGCTTTTTTCCACGATCGGGAGGAGGAGTATCGGCTGCTGCTGCCGTTCGTGAGGGAAGGGTTCGAGCAGAAGGACAAGATCTTCCAGATCGTCGATGGCCGGCATCGCGACGAGCGGCGGCGGCGGCTCGGCACGCTCGGCATCGATGTGGCGGGTGCCGAGCAGTCCGGTCAGATCGAGGTCCGGCCTTGGGAAGATGCGCACCTGCGCGAGGGCCGTTTCGACCAGTTCGCGATGCTGGCGCTGGTCGAGGAGGTGCTCGGCAGGGGCAAGGAGCAGTTCGGCCTGACCCGGTTCTGGGCCAACATGGAGTGGTCGCTCGAGGACTTTCCGGGCTGCGACGACATCGTCGAGTACGAGAGTCGGTTGAACCGTGTCACCTCGCGCTTCGACGACGTCGTCATCTGCACCTACGATCTGAACCGGTTCAGCGCCACCGTGGTGATGGACATCCTGCGCACCCATCCGCAGGTGATCGTGGGCGGCATCCTCCAGGAGAACCCGTTCTACGTTCCGCCCGAGCAGCTTCTGAAGGAATTGCGGGCGCGGAGCGCTTCTGTTCAGTAAACGTTGCGAGTGCGCGGGCACAGAATCGACCGAATGATCCGCGCTGAACCAGGCTGAGCGACTTGCCAACGGTTCAAGCGATTGCGGAAGACCCGCAGGAGTTGCACCGGAGCCTGCGCGATCTGGTGGCGGTGTCCATGCTGCCCGCGATCTGGATGAAGTACGACGCCCGCCAGATCGCGGAGAGCGTGACCGAGGTCCTGGTCCGCATGCTCGACCTGGAGTTCGCCTATCTGGCGCTGCGCTGGCCCACCGATCAGCCGGGTATCGACGTGGCGCGGACCAGGCGGCCGACCGCGCGCGACCCCGCGCCAGCGATCCGCGATGGCCTGGCCACATGGCTGGGCCAGCCCGCGCCGAGCGACGTCGTCGAGCTCGCCGATCCGGTCGGCGCCGGCTCGGTCCGGACGGTGTTCCAGCCGGTCGCGGCCGGCGCTGACGCGATGCTCGTGACCGCCTCGCGCCACGTCGACTTTCCGAGCGCGGCGCAGCAGCTGGTGCTCAAGGTCGTGGCCAATCAGGCGGCGATCGCGATCCGCAGAGGCGAGGCCGAGCAGGCGCTGCAGCGCCTCAACGAGACGCTCGAGCAGCGGGTCGCGGGCGAGATCGGGGAACGCATGAAGGTCGAGGAGGCCTTCCGCCAGGCCCAGAAGATGGAGGCGATCGGCCAACTCACCGGCGGCATCGCCCACGATTTCAACAACCTGCTGATGGCCGTGCTCGGCAATCTGAACCTGCTGCGCAAGCGCCTGGGCGGCGATGCCGAGGGCCTGCGCCTGATCGACGGCACCCTCGAGGCGGCCGAGCGCGGGGCGCTGCTGACCCGGCGCCTGCTGGCGTTCGCCCGCCAGCAGGACCTGAAGCTGAGGGCGGTCGATGTGGCGGCGCTGGTCGCCGGCACGCTCGACATCCTGCGCCGTGCGGTCGGCCCGCTGGTGACGGTCAAGACCGAGTTCGCGACCAACCTCTGGCCGGCGCGGGTCGATCCCAACCAATTGGCGCTGGCGCTGCTCAATCTGGCGGTCAACGCCCGCGACGCCATGCCGGAGGGCGGCCGGCTCCGGGTCAGCGCGCGCAACGCGACGCTCACGGCCGCCGCCTGGGGCGGGCTCGCGGCCGGCGACTACGTGTGCCTCGCGGTCGCCGACACCGGCAGCGGCATGGCCAAGGCGACGCTCGAGCGCGCCCGCGACCCGTTCTTCACCACCAAGGAGCTCGGCAAGGGCACCGGCCTCGGTCTGTCGATGGTCGACGGCATGGCAGCGCAGCTGGGCGGCGCGTTGCGTCTTGCGAGCCGCCTGGGCGCGGGCACCACGGCGGAGCTCTGGTTGCCGCGCGCCGAAGGGGCGCCGGCGACCATCGCCACCCCGGCGGCGACGCCGGCGCCCGAGCCGCGCCCCTGCACCGTCTTATTGGTCGAGGACGACGCGTTGACCAGCATGGCCACCGC
This sequence comes from uncultured Alphaproteobacteria bacterium, assembly GCA_963753685.1. Taxonomy (GTDB): domain Bacteria; phylum Pseudomonadota; class Alphaproteobacteria; order Geminicoccales; family Geminicoccaceae; genus DATAOG01. The sequence continues at coordinate 100,608 of CAVWDE010000021.1, read as the reverse complement.
CGACATCCTTCGCGATCTCGGCCATCAGGTGATCGTGACGGCGTCGGCCACCAAGGCGTTGCAGATCCTGCGCGCCGGGACCGCGGTTGATGTGGTGGTGACCGACCAGGCCATGCCGGGCATGACCGGCACGCAGCTTGCCACCGAAATCCGGGCCGCCTGGCCCGATCTGCCGGTCGTGCTCGCGACCGGCTATGCTGAGCTGCCGACCGACGGCCCGCTCGACCTGCCGCGGCTCGACAAGCCCTATGGCCAGGACAGCCTGGCGGCTGCGATCGCGAGCCTGGTCGGGACCAGGTCGACGCCTTCGTCTTGAGGGCCTCACGATCAGAACCGGCCGCGGGCGCGGTACCAGAGCAGCCGGAGCGGAGCGAACGGGGCGCGGTGCCGGGGCCCGGCCGTCGAGCGTGTCCGGCGCAGGCGCCGCAGATGCTGGCCGGCGAGAGTGCCGGGCAGCAGGGCCGCGAGCGCCGCCGCCGGGACCGCGCGTCGTTCCGCCCTGGCCGCGCGCAGATGCTCGAGGCCGCATCCGGCGAGCGTCGCGATCACCGGCGCGAGATCCTGGTCGGCATCGGCGGCGGCCTCCGGATCGATGCCATGGCGCGCGAGCTCGGCGATCGGGAGCAGCAGGCGGCCCTGGCGCCGATCCGCCCCCAGAGACCGCAGCCGATCGGCGAGGCCGACCACCAGGCCAATCTTGCGACCGACCTCGAGCGTCGCCGCATCGCTCGCGCCGAGGATCACCAGGGCGGCCTGGACGATGGCGGCGCTGCCGCCTTCGAGCTGTTGCTCCAGCGCTCCGAGATCGGCGGGCGGGGGATCTTCCAGCTCGCGCTCGCGGGCATCGAGCGCCGCATCCAGGCGAGGGCGGCAGGCGGGGGCGGCGCGCAGCGTGATCTGCAGGGCATCGGCGACCGGATGGGCCGGCGGCCGATCGGCCGCGATTGCATCGAGCGCGTCGCGCCACCACTGTAGCCGGATCAGGCCCGCCATCGGCTGGCTGACGACGTGGCGGACCTTGCCGATCTCATGGTCGAAGGCGTAGAGGGCAAACAGCGCCTCGCGCGCCGCAGCCGGTGCGAACAGGGTCGCAAGATAGCGATCCGGCGCCGCCGTCCGGGCCAGCCCGGCGCAGTAGGAGAGCTCGACGCTCAGGCGAGGATCACCAGGTCGAGCGGCGCGTCGACGCCGGCGACCCGCCGACCGGACCGCAGCTCGTGGCGCACCGCGGGACGGTAGTCCTGAGCCAGCGCCAGCTCGTAGGCCGCGGCCGGGCAGAGCGCCCGGACCTGCTCGTCCTTGGTGTGCTTCTCGAGCTTGGCGGCGAGGTTCACCGGGTCGCCGATGACCGTGTACTCGAGCCGGGTGCGATCGCCGATCGTGCCGAACATGACCGGACCGCTTGCGACCGCAGCTCCGACCCGGGGAGCGGACAGGCCGGCCGCCAGGCGCTGCTCGGCCCAGGCCGCGGTCGCCCCCAGCAAATCCTCGACCGCGCGCAGCGCGTCGGCCGCGAAGCTGGCGCTGGGGCGGGTCGCGCCGAAGCTCGCGAGGATGCCGTCGCCCAGAAACTTGTCGATGCTGCCGCGATGGGCGGTCACGGCGGCGACCACGCGCGACTGATACTCGGACAGCAGCAGCATCACCTCGTCCGGCGCCAGGCGATGGGTCAAGGGCGTGAAGCCGCGCAGGTCGACCATCAGGATCGCGGCCTCGCGCAGCTCCGCCTGGCCGGGCTCGAGGGCGATGTCGCTGTCCCGGATGCGGCCGGCGACCTCGGGTGCGAAAAACCGCGACAGCTCGGCCGCCGCAAGCTGATCGGCGACCGACCGGAACAGGAGTTTGCGCGCGCGCAACAGGCCGATCGCGAGGATCAGGGTCACCATCAGCAGCGAGACGACCTTGTCGAACTCGGCGCCGAGCAGGATCTGGTAGGAGGTCGCGTAGGTCGCGAAGCTGTGGGTGATCTGGGCGCCGCCCTCGGCGATCACGGCATAGGCGACCAGGCACAGCCAGCCGGCAGCGGCGCTGACGCCTGCCAGCACCACGAGCCACGGCTCCAGGCGGAGCGTCCGGAGCGCGATCAGGATGAAGGCGTACATCAGGGTCGGCGCCTTCAGGTAGATCGCCGGCGGCTCTTCGTACTGCAGATAGAAGCTCCAGATCGTGACCATCAGCATGGTGATGTCGACGATCACCGACAGCGCCAGGAACCAGGGCTTCAGGCGGCGCTGCCAGGCGAGCCACAGGCGGACCAGCGTGAACGCCGCATAGACCGTGAGCGTCACCGGCACTGGCTCGAACGGCACGCTCGGCGGGAACGCCTTCGGGGTCAGCGTGTACAGGATCGCGAAGGTCACGATCGCCAGGAGCTGCAGAAACGTGACCAGGATCTCGCTGGTCTGCTGCTCCTCCAGGATCGCGCCCTGGACACGCTCCGGCAGCCGGGTCGGCAACGGCGGACCGAAGACGAAGCTCCGGGCGCGGAGCAGCGGACGGGCGGCGGGCGCGGCGGTGACGATCTCGGTGCTCATATCGGCGCTCATACGATGGCTGATTGCGACACTCATATTGGCACTCGCGGCATCCGACCACGGCTAACCCGACGCGCCCGGCGATCACGGCCGCATCGAGCGTCGGGGACGCGGTCACGGGCAGGCGCATGGTGCATGTGGTCGATGGACCGCGCCACGTCAGCTCCTGGGCGGCTCGATCAAGCAAATGTGCACGCGTTTGTCCGCGCGCCAGCACGGGCGGCGCTCCGGCGGCACGCGCCGTCAGCGGGCGGTCCAGCCGCCGTCGACCGGCAGCGCCGCGCCGGTGATCGAGCGGCCGGCCTCGGTGCAGAGCAAGACCGCGAGCGCGGCGAGCTCGGCGACCTCGACGAAGCGCTGGCTGGGCTGCGCGGCCAGGATGATTTCCTTGATCACCTGCTCGCGCGGCAGGCCGTGCGCCTTGGCCTGCTCGTCGATCTGGCCCTCGACCAGGGGCGTGCGCACGTAGCCGGGGCAGATCGCGTTGCAGGTGATGTTCAGGGTCGCGGTCTCGAGCGCTACGACCTTGGTCAGGCCGACCACGCCGTGCTTCGCCGCGACGTAGGCCGCCTTGTAGGGCGAGGCAACCAGGCCGTGCGCCGAGGCGATGTTGACGATCCGGCCGAAGCCCCGCCGCCGCATGCCCGGCAGGGCGGCGTGGATCGTGTGGTAGTTGGACGAGAGGTTGATCGCGAGGATCGCCTGCCAGCGCTCCGCCGGGAACTCCTCGATCGGCGCCACGAACTGGATGCCCGCATTGTTGACCAGGATGTCGAGCGCGCCGAAGGCCGCCTCGGCCGCGCGCACCATCTGGACGACCTGCTCGCCCCGGCTCATGTCGGCACCGTCGTAGCGCACCTGGACGCCACAGGTTTCGGCCAGCCCGGCGCGGGTCTGCTCGATCGCCGCCGGCTCACCGAAGCCGTTCAGGGTCAGGTTGCAGCCGGCCTTGGCGAGCGCGGTCGCGATGCCGAGCCCGATGCCGCTGGTCGACCCGGTCACCAGTGCCGACTTGCCGCCGAGGGGAAGCTTCGTCATGGCGCTCTGCTGCGTCCCGGCGGCGCGTGTCGCCCTTTTGGTGTTCATGGCGGATGCCGCCCCGGTTGATGGTCCACGGGTTGCTGGTCCACGGCGCCGGCTGCCCCATGGTGCCGGGCCTCAGGTTTAGGCCGCAGCTTCGGCAAGGCAAGAGAGGCACGCAGATCGGCTGCAGACGGGCTGCCGGCAGGCCGGTCGCGGGCTTTGCTTTCCCGGGTCGATGGATTATCTAGCCTTGCATCGGAAACTCGTGGCGGCACCACGACAGAGCGAGGCGAGGTAACCATGGCCTTCGAACTCCCCGACCTGCCCTATCCCTACGACGCCCTCGAACCCTACATGTCGTCCAGGACCTTGCATCTGCACCACGACAAGCATCATCAGACCTACGTCACCAACCTCAACAACCTGATCGAGGACACCGACCTCGCGCGCGCGTCGCTGGAGGAGATCGTCATGGCCGCGGCCAAGGACCCGGCCAAGGCGGGCGTGTTCAACAACGCCGGCCAGCACTGGAATCACCGGCTGTTCTGGCGGATCATGAAGAAGAGCGGCGGCGGCGCGCCCTCGGGCGAGCTCGCGCGCCGGATCGACGACGCCTTCGGCAGCTTCGAGAGCTTCAAGGACCAGTTCAAGACCGCGTCTGTGACCCAGTTCGGCAGCGGCTGGGGCTGGCTCGCGCTCGATGGCGATACCCTCAAGGTCGTGAAGACGCCGAACGGCGCGAACCCGCTGGTCGACGGCATGACGCCCCTGCTCGGCATCGACGTCTGGGAGCACGCCTACTACCTGGACTACGAGAACCGCCGGCCGGAGTACGTCGCGGCGTTCCTCAATCACCTGGTCGACTGGGACGCGGTCGAAGCGGAGCTGAAGAAGGCGCTCTGAGCCTCGGGCTGGACCGCCGGCGCGCGTCGGAGCCCGCAGTTGTTGCAGAGCCTGGCTCTGGATTGGATTGGCCGTGGCCTGAAGGGCAATCAGGGATCGCCGTCGTCGCGACGAGACCAAGGAGGTCCCCAGCCATGACTGCCGGGCGGTGCTCCATGAGGGCGCTGGGTCTCGCATTCACGGTGCTGCTCGCGGGGTGCTCGGCGACCACCACCGCGATCGGCAAGCGCAACCTCGACGTCCAGACCAAGATGTCCGAGACGATCTTCCTCGACCCGGTGCCGCCGGCCGAGCGCACGGTGTTCGTCCAGGTCCGCAACACTTCCGACAGGCCGGACTTCGACATCGAGCCGGCGGTCAAAGCGTCGATCGAGAGCCGCGGCTATCAGGTGGTCGACGATCCGACCAAGGCGCACTACCTGCTGCAGGCGAACGTCCTGCAGGCCGGCAAGAACTCCGACAGTTCGGCTGAGAAGACCTTCGCCGGCGGCTACGGCGGCACGATCCTGGGCGGTGCTGCCGGCGCCGGGGTCGGGCGGGTGGTCAGCAAAGATCCGAGCGTGATCATCGGCGGCGCGCTCGCCGGCGCCGCGCTCTCGGCGGTCGCGGACGCCTTCGTCCAGGACGTGACCTACAGCATCATCACGGACGTCCAGGTGTCGGAACGCGCGGCGCCAGGCGTGGTCGTGACCGAGAGTGCGCGCCAGGACCTGAGCCAGGGCACCGGCGGCAACCAGGTTCTGAGCTCGACCGAGGTCAGCGACTGGAAGCGCTACCGCACCCGGGTGATGAGCAAGGCCGAGAAGGCCAATCTCACCTTCGAGGAGGCGTCGCCCGACCTGGTCGCCGGCCTGACCCGCTCGGTCGCCAATATTTTCTGAGCTCGCCTCGGTACCGTCGTCGGGGCCGTGGGGGACGAACCAAACCGGCCGGTGAAAGCCCCCCAAGTCCGGCGGTCGGCCGGAGCAAAGCCGCCGCGGATGACGCGGGGGGTGGTGGTCAGTGGGCGGCGACGTAGGCGTCGCGCATGACGGCCGCCTCCAGTTCCAGCTCGTCCAGCCGATGCTTCACGGCATCGCCAATGCTGATCAGGCCGACCAGCCGGCCCTCCTCCAGCACGGGCAGGTGGCGGACCCGCTGGCGCGTCATCACGCCCAGCACCCGCGTCAGGCTGTCCTCGCGGCGGCAGGTGACGACGTTCCGGGTCATCACCTCGGCGACCTTGATCTCGGAGGTGTCGGCGCGATGGGCGGCAAAGGCATGGACCACATCGCGCTCGGAAATGATGCCCACGACCTTGCCCTCGTCGAGCACGACGAGCGCTCCGATGCGTTCGAGGCGCAGCCGCTGCGCCACGGTTGCGAGCGTGGCCGAGGGGTGCACCGTTGCCACCTCGCGACCCTTGGCCGCCAATGCCGTTTCCACCTTCATCGAAAGCCTCCTGTTATGAAATCCCCCCTGTCAGGCAAGATAAGAGGCAGCCGGTGCCTGACAAGGTCCGCCGCCAGGGCTCAGAGCGCGATCAGCGCCGCGGCGACCCGGCGGTCCTCGGCCAGGAGCAGATTGAAGGTCCGGCAGGCGGCGCCGGTGTCCATCGCCTCGACGACGATGCCCTCCGCCTTCAAAGCGGCGCGCAATTCGGCCGGGATCATCACCAAGCGGCCGCCGCAGCCGAGCACCAGGATCTCGACCGCCGGCGCGGCCGCCCGGACCGGCGACAGGCTCGCAACCGTAATCTTCGCCGGTGCGGCGACCGGCCAGGCAAGGGTCTGCTCCGGCAGCACCAGCACCGAGCCCGCATGCCGGATACCGGCGATCCGGAAGCCACCGGCATCGTAGCCCTGGATCATCTGCCGGCCGGCCGGGACGAGCGGCGTCGCGTCCATGGCAGCGTCCTCGCCTCGAGAGGCCCGGATCCTCAGGGGGTCTGGGTTGCCGGCACCGCCTCACTCGTCCGGCGCAGGTTGAAGTGCACCAGCACCGGGGTCGCGATGTACACCGTCGAGTACGTGCCGACGATCACGCCCCAGATCATCGCGATCGTGAAGCCGCGGATCACCGGGCCACCGAAGATCACCAGCGCGGCCAGCGCCAGCAGGGTGGTCAGCGAGGTCATCACGGTGCGCGCCAGGGTCTCGTTGATCGAGCGGTCGAGCAGGTCGGGAAGCGACAGGGCCTTGTAGCGGCGCAGGTTCTCCCGCACCCGGTCGAAGATCACGACGGTGTCGTTGAGCGAGTAACCGACAATCGTAAGGATTGCTGCCACCGAGGCAAGATTAAACTCAAGGTTGAACACGCAGAACACGCCGACCGTGGTGACGGTGTCATGGATCAAGGCGAGAATCGCCCCGATGCCATACTGCCACTCGAACCGGAACCAGATGTAGGCGAGGATTGCGATGAACGAGTACCCGACCGCCTGCGCCCCGTCCCAGAACAGCTCCGAGCTGACCTTGGGCCCGACGAACTCGACCCGGCGGTACGAGACCTGATCGCCGAGCTTCGTCTTGACCTTGTCGACCGCGACCTGCTGGGCGTCCTCGCCGCCCTCCTGGCGCTGGATCCGGATCAGGACGTCGTTGGGCTCGCCGAACGTCTGCAACGCCACTTCGCCCAGTCCAAGCCCGCCGAGTTCGGCGCGCATGGCGGCGAGATCGGCCGCCGCGTCCCCCGGGGTCCGGACCTCCATCAGGATGCCGCCGCGGAAGTCGATGCCGAAGTTCAGGCCCTTGAGCGGGACCAGAACCAGGGTCAGCAGGATCAGAACGGCGGACACGGCATAACCCAGATACTCATAGCGCATGAAGTGGATCTGGGTGTTGTCGGGGACCAGACGGAAGCGCACGGCGTCTGCCTCCTCAGACCGGCAGCACGGCGGGCCGCGTCCGCCAGAGCCAGGTGGCCACGACCAGGCGGCTGAAGGTCACGGCGGTGAACATGGTCGTGGCGATACCGATGCCCAGGGTCACGGCGAAGCCGCGCACCGGCCCCGAGCCGAACGCATACAAGAGGACGGCGGCGATCAGGGTGGTCAGATTGGCGTCCACGATCGTGCGCATGGCCTCGCGAAAACCGGACTCGACGGCGCTGATCGGCGGTTTGCCATGCCGCGCCTCCTCGCGGATGCGCTCGTAGATCAACACATTGGAATCGACCGCCATACCGATCGTCAGCACGATGCCGGCGATGCCCGGTAAGGTGAGCGTCGCCTGCAGCGCGGACAGCGCGCCAAACAGCAGCAGCAGATTGACGACCAGCGCGAGGTCGGCGATCACCCCGAACATGCCGTAATAGAGGACCATGAAGATCGTCACGAGCACGAAGGCGACCACGCCCGCGATCTTGCCGGCCCGGATCGAGTTGGCGCCGAGATCGGGGCCGACCGAGCGCTCCTCGACGATCTGCAGCGGTGCCGGCAGGGCGCCTGCGCGCAGCAGGATCGCGAGCTCGTTGGCCGACTGAGCCGTGAAGCTGCCCGAGATGACGCCGCTGCCGCCCAGGATCGGCTCGCGGATGCGCGGCGAGCTGATCACCTTGCCGTCGAGCACGATCGCCAGCAGCTCGCCGACATGCTCGCGGGTCACGGCGCCGAACTTGCGCGCTCCGGCCGAGTCGAAGCGGAAGCTCACCACCGGCTCGTTCTGCTGGAAGGTCGGCTGAGCGTCGGTCAGATTGGCGCCGCTGACCTCGACCCGTTTGCGGACCACGACCTGGCCCTGGCCGCCATGCTCGGCGCTCGGCAGCAGCTCGTCACCCGGCGGCAGACGGCCGGCCAGCGCCTGATCCAGCGGCGTGTCCAGATCGACCAGATGGAAGGTCAGCTTGGCAGTCTGGCCGAGCAGGCGCTTGATGCTTTCCGGGTTCTTCTCGCCCGGCACCTGAACCAGGATCCGGTTGTCGCCCTGGCGCTGGATGGTCGGCTCGCGGGTGCCGATCGCGTCGATCCGCCGGCGCACGATCTCGAGCGACTGGCGGACCGCCGCATCCTGGAGATCGCGGATCATGCTTTCGCTCAGGCGCACGGTGATCTGGCCGCCCTCGCCCGCGACCACTTCGACCTCCCTGGAGAGCGGCCTGGGGTTGAGGCTCTTCAAAAGGTCGAGCGCCTGATCGGCGCTGCCCGGATCGGTCAGCGTCAGGGTCACGGCGTCGCCGTGCACGCCGAGGTCGCGATAGCCGATCCGCGCCGGCCGCAGAACGCCGCGGATGTCGTCGACCAGGGTGTTGAGCCGTTCCTCGACCACCGCGTGCAGATCGATCTCGAGCAGAAGATGCGAGCCGCCCTGGAGATCCAGTCCGAGGTTGATCTGCTGGTGCGGCAACCAGGTCGGCAGCCGCTGCATTTCGTCGCGCGGGAACAGGTTGGGCAGGCTGAGCACGCCTCCGAGCACGCAGATCCCGAGGATCAGGACGACTTTCCAGGTGGAGAAGCGGAGCATCGGCGGACGCTATTTCTTGCCGAACAGCTGCGCCATCAGGCCGGTCCTGGGCGCCCTCTCGACGGCGCCTTCGGCATTCGCCGGCGCCTTGGCGGGCTGCGGCTTGTTGAGGAGATCGGAGATCGTGCTGCGTGCGACCCGGACCCGGATGTCCTTGGCGATCTCGACCAGAAGGACGTCGTCGCCGTCCTCGACCTTGACCACGGTGCCGATGATGCCGCCGCCGGTCAGCACCTTGTCGCCGCGCTTGACCCCGCCGATCATGTCGCGATGGCTCTTCATCTTCTTCTGCTGTGGCCGGATCAGCAGGAAATAGAATACCACGAAGATCAGCACCAGCGGCATCAGCGAGATGAAGTCGAAACCCGCCGGGGCACCGCCTGCCGCCTGGGCGTAGGCCGGGGAGAAGAGCATCACGTTCCTCGTCGAGATCGGGCGCCGGATTGGCCGCGGACTATAGCCGGGCCCTGGCGAAAAGCCAACAGCACGCGGCCGGTGAGATCGCTGCCAGGAGGTAGTTGCGCCGGTTCCCACGTTCAAGCCTTGGCCGGCCTGCGTCGGCCTGAGCGGCCGAAGCTTGACCGGCCGGCCCCGGGCGGTCGATGTCTGGCGCGGGCGATGCGCGCGACTGTACGTGTGACGTGCCGGCGGGGAGGGTGACAACGATGGCGAGCGTCGAGGTGCCGACCGATCGGCCTGGTCCCGTGGCAGCCGTGAGCGAGCCGGCGGCGCAGGGCCCTGGCGACCAGGCCGCCGGTGACCGGAACCAGGCGGGGGCCGAGCTGCCGACCGGTGCCGCGCGCAGCGCATTGCTCTGGGTGCCGGGCTGTCATGCCACGCCGAACAGTAAGGTCGAGGCGATCGCCCGACGTCTCAAGGCCGCCCTCGACCACAAGGCAGCGACCGCGGGGGTGACCTTTCGGGTGGCGGAGAAGGTCGAGGAGGTCGACCGGGGAGTTGGCGGAAAATTCCGGCGCGCGACGCTGTTCCGGGAGGACCCTGCCGGCGAACAGCCGGTGCTCGACCTCTACGAGTACGACTATCGGGCGACCCTCTTGCGCCCGCATCTCGAGGCGTCGGCCTTCGGGCGCTGGCTCCAGGTGACCTGGATCGCGCTCGTGAGCCTCGGCCGGGTAGGCTGGACCTCGCTGTGGAACTGGCGCGTCAAGACCCTGCTCGAGAAGCTGCAGCTGCTGGCCGGCGCCGCCAGCCTGCTGCTGCTGGTGGCCTATGCCTGGTTGCTGCTCGCGGCCCTGGTGGCCGCGTTCGAGCAGCTGAGCGGCTGGCACGTGGTCTCGAACGGCATCAAGGCCGCCTATGCCTGGCTGGTGGGCGTCGAGGAGCCCCAGCAGCTGCCCGACCTCGGCTGGTTTGGCGATCTCGCGGCGGCCCTGCTTGTGGTCGGCCTCGGTTTTGGCGGCGGTGTGCCGGCGCTCGGCGACCGGGTCAAGGAGCTCGGCGCCACCATGCTGGCAACCCTCGCCTATCTGCGCATCGGGGTCCAGCGCGCCGCGCTCGCCGGCCGGCTGCGTGGTCTGATCGAATACGTCGCCGAGCAGAACCCTGGCTATCGCCGAGTCGATCTGGTCGGCTACAGCTTCGGCTCGCTCGTGGTGCTGGACTCTCTGTTTCCGCAGCAGGGGCCGCCGGATCCGCGCTACCGGTTGGTTCGGGGACTGGTCACGATCGGCTGCCCATGGGACGGCGTGCGCCTGCTCTATCCAGGCTTCACCCGCAATCGCTTCGCCAGCGCCGGCGTGCCGGCCGGCTGGCTCAACGTCTACGCCCCGCTCGACGTTTTCGGCTCGAACTTCCGCGATGACGCCGAACTCGCCGACGCCACGGTCGCGGTCGCGCAGACGCCCGATGGCGACAGGATGACCCCGACCAACGTCGCCTACCGCACCGTGCCCGACGCGAGCGGGCTCAGCGTCATGGACGTCATCACCTTCATGGGCATCCGCGCGCACACCTACTATTGGGGCGACCGCGAAGAAGGCGAGACCACCTGCTTCGAGATCGTGGTCGGCGAGTTGTTCAGCGACGATCCGATCCTCGCCTGAGCAAGCAACCGCAGCTGATCAGCCACCTCGCGTCGTCGCCTTGCTAGGGGCGCCAGAAGGGCTTCGAGGCTTCGGCCTCGACGTCGGCGCGGCTGAGCCCGACGTCGCGCAGCATCTGGTCGCTCAGGCCCTGGAGCTCACGGCGCTGGCGCGCCCGTTCGTGCCAGGTCAGCAGCCGGTCGACCACCCCGGTCAACCACCTCTGCCGGGCGGACCGGCCGCCCGGGGCCGCGCGAGGCCCGGCGAAGGTCGCGTGGGAGGCACGCAGGCTGACAGTCGACATATGAGTCCTCCTCATGTTGAGAACCGCTTTCTGTCCCCGAGATAGCTGCCCGCTTGCCATCCGACCAACGATGGTTTCTCATGTCCGGCATGAGAGATCTTCATCCGGTCGAGCGATGAGCCGGCGCCTGCCGCCGCTCAACGCGCTACGCGCTTTCGAGGCCGCGGCGCGCCATCTGAGCTTCACCCGTGCGGCCGACGAGCTGCACGTCACCCAGACCGCGATCAGTCATCAGATCAAAGGCCTCGAGGAACGCCTGGGGGTGCGGCTGTTCCGGCGCCTGCCGCGCGGGCTGCTGCTGACCGAGGAGGCCCAGCGCTACCTGCCGCCGGTGCGCGACGCCTTCGATCAGATCGCCGCCGCGACCGCCCGGCTCGCCGTGGCCGGCTCGAGCGGCAGCCTGACGGTCAGCGTCCTGCCGTCGTTCGCCGCCAAATGGCTGGTGCCCAGGCTCGGTCGCTTCCGGGCCGCCCACCCGGACCTCGATCTGCGGATCAGCGCGGCCACGCAACTGGTGGATTTCGCGCGCGACGACGTCGACCTCGGCATCCGCATGGGGCGCGGCAGCTATCCGGGACTGCGGGTCGACCGACTGTTCGGCGAGAGCATGGTGCCGGTCTGCAGTCCGCAGCTGCTGAGCGGCCCGCATCCCCTGCAGCGCCCCGAGGACCTCCGCCACCACGTGCTGCTGCACGACGACGACCACAGCGGCTGGCTGCTGTGGCTGGAGCTGGCCGGCGTCGAGGGCGTAGACGCCGGCCGCGGCCCGGTCCTGACCAATTCGGCGATGGTCGTGCAGGCGGCGGCCGAGGGTCAGGGCGTGGCCCTCGCCCGGAGGGTGCTCGCGGCCGGCGACCTCGCGGCCGGGCGTTTGGTCCAGCCCTTTGAGGTCAGCCTGCGGCACGATCTCGCCTACTACGTCGTAAGTCCGGAGGCGACCGCCGAGCAGCCCAAGATCGGGGCGTTTCGCGCCTGGCTGCTGGCGGAGGCCGCGACCCAGGCCGAGACCCTCAAGGCAAGCGCTGCACCCGGCTTGATCGACCGCGCCACAGCCCCTAGCCTGCCCGCGGATTTTGACGACGACTGCGCCGCGAGATCTGCATGACCTCCGACCTGACCGGGCTGCTCCTCCGTCTCGTGACCGCGGTCGAGCGCCTGGCCCCTCCGACCCTGCCGGCGGTCGACCTCGATGCCGCCGACGCCTTCGTCTGGGAAGCGCCGGCGCAGCAGTTGCGCCCGGTCGCCACGGTCGCGCATGTGCCGCTGCCGCTCCTGGTCGGCATCGATCGCGTGCGCGACATCCTGCTCGCCAACACGAGGCGCTTCGCCGCCGGCCGGCCCGCCAACAACGCCCTCCTCTGGGGTGCGCGCGGCATGGGCAAGAGCTCGCTGATCAAGGCGATCCATGCCGAGATCGACGCCGAGCGTCCGGGCGCGCTCGCCCTGATCGAGATCCACCGCGAGGACGTCGACAGCCTGCCGCGCCTGCTCCAGCGCCTGGCCGGCAGCCGGCGCCGCTGCCTGCTGTTCTGCGACGACCTGAGCTTCGACAGCGGCGATACCACCTACAAGTCGCTCAAAGCCGTGCTCGAGGGCGGCATCGAGGGCCGCCCCGACAACGTCCTCTTCTACGCGACCTCGAACCGCCGCCACATGATGCCGCGCGACATGATCGAGAACGAGCGCTCGACGGCGATCCACCCCGGCGAGGCGGTCGAGGAGAAGGTCTCGCTGTCGGACCGCTTCGGTCTCTGGCTCGGTTTCCACCCCTGCTCGCAGGACGACTATCTGGCCATGGTCCAGGGCTACGCCCGGCATTTCGCAATCGGGATCGAGCCCGCGCGGCTCCGGCGCGAGGCGCTGGAATGGGCGCAGACCCGCGGCGCCCGCTCCGGCCGGGTCGCCTGGCAGTTCGTCCAGGACCTGCTCGGCCGGGAGGCCTGATGACCGGCTGGACCGCAGGCTTCGCCTCGACCGTCAAGCCTGATGGCCGAAGCGCTCGCTCAAATACCGGTAGAGCTGGCGAAACTCCGCCACGTAGCTCTCGATATCCCGATAGACCCGGATCGCGTTGGCTTCGCTGCCAGCGCCTCCTCCAGGCGCGCAAGGGCGCTGCCGAGGTGGCGAGCGCCAGCTGGACCGTATCGGCGCTCACAGAAAATCACATCTGCCGGCGCAGGGCGTCGCCGGCATGCTCCAACCGGACCAGGTCGACGGCCAGAAGGGTCGGAGCGTCGTCGACGATCAGCCAGATTCTGGCCCAGTCGGCGGCATCGGCCCCGGGGCACGCGATCGCCAAGTCGATGTCCGAGCGCTCCCGGTGATCGCCGCGCGCGCGGGAGCCGAACAGCAGGATCCGTTCGACCGCCGGCACGCAGCGGATCTGCTCGACCATGGCCGCGATTGCGGGGTGGCGGCCGGCGCCGTGAGTGGGTTGCTGGTTGGCCTGCGGGATCTGCGTGCGAACCGGCATGAGTTGCAGCGCCGAGCCTGATCTTGTTCGACCGGGTGGCAGCAGACCAGCTTCGAGCGGCGCTGTCCAGCGGCGCTGCGGCGCCTGCTATTCGGTGCTGGCGACCGCGGTCGAGTCGCGCACCAGCACGGTCTCCGGATCGATCGGCTTGCGGCCCTTGCGCAGCTCGAAATGCAGCAGGCTGCGCGCCGCGTCGCCGGTCGAGCCGACCCGGGCGATCACCTGGCCGCGCTCGACCAGCTCGCCGGCCTCGACCAACAGGGCGGCATTGTGGGCGTAGGTGGTGATGTAGCCCTCGGCGTGGCGCAAGAGGATCAGGCGGCCATAGCCGTGGATGCCGTCGCCGGCGTAGGCGACGATGCCGGTTTCCGCGGCCAGGACCGGGGCGCCCTGGCGGGCGGCGATGTCGATCCCGTCGCGCCACTGCCCCCGCTTGGTCCGCCCGAAGTCGCCGATCACCTTGCCGTTCACCGGCCAGAGAAAGCCTCGACCGGTGAGCGGCGGCGGCTCACCGGTGGCGTGCCGGTGCGCCGGCACCGGCCCCGGCGCCACCAACTGCGCGCTGCTCCCACCCGGACCGGGAATCCGCAGCCTTTGGCCGGCAAAGACGTCGTAGGGCGACGCGATCTGATTGGCCGCCGCGAGCCGGACCAGGGGCACGTCGATCCGCTTCGCGATCGACCAGAGGGTCTCGCCGCGGCGCACCACATAGCGATCGCCGCTCGCTGGAGCGGGGGCGGCGGCTACCGGGCCGGCCGCGGGCGCCACATCGGTGGCCTGCACATCCTCGGCCTCGGCGACCTGGACATCCTGACGATCGGCGACCCGCGCATCCTCGGCCTCGGCGACCTGCACCGCCGCGAGCCCGGCGGCCGGCCCTGCTGACGGCTCGGCGCCCAGCCCATCCTCAGCCTTGGCCACCTGCCCGTCCTTGGGAACGCAGAGCACCTGGCCCACGTAGAGGAGGTCCGGCGCCTTGAGCCGGTTGGCTTTGGCCAACGCCTCGGCGCTCAGGCCGTAGCTGGCCGCGACGTCCGCGAGCCGGTCTCCCCGCCGCACGACGTAGCGGTCTTCGGGCAGCTGCGCTGCCGCCGGCGCGGTCGCGCTCGGTTGCGCGCTGTCCGCCGACGCCATCCGGCTGGCCTTGGCCCAGGGCACGTCGCTGCCGCGATTGAGCGGCTGATAGGTCGAGCAGGCGGCCGTCAGCCCACCCGCGACCATGATCAAGGCCAGTCGCCACCGGCCGTTATGCTGAACAATCCCTTGCATGCCGGTAAGATTAATAAACCTACAGGCGACAAATCAAGAAATTTTGCTGGCAATGTTGCGTCCCGTAGTATGCCCTCTTGACCTCTCACAGGCCCAATCACCGGCCGATTAAAGTTACGAATTAAGACTAAAACCTGGGATGTGGTCGCGTTACTGGTCGGTTTACATGACGTTGCCGGGTGCTGCTCAGGCGGTGAAGGTTCTACTTCAACGCAAGACGGAGGCGCTCGAAGCTCGGCCGGTGGGTCATGTCCATGTGGACCGGCGTCACCGAGATGTAGTTGGCCGCGACCGCCTGCAGATCGGTGCCCGCCTGCTGGACATCGTCGGACCGCAAACCGCCAATCCAGACATAGGGTTGGCCGCGCGGGTCGATGCGCTCGAGCAGCTCATCGCCGAGCTTGCGCTTGCCCTGGCTGGTCACCTGATAGCCCGAGACGGCGTCGGCCGGGCAGTCGGGAAAATTGATGTTGATCAGGAGATCCTGTGGCCAATCCGTTGTAAACAGACGCTCGATGAGCTCCGGCGCATGCTGCTCCGCGGTGGCCCAATTGACCGGCTGGCCGTTGCGGCAGCCCTGGCTCAGGGCGAACGCCGGAACGTTGAACAGGGTCGCTTCCATGGCGGCGGCGATGGTGCCCGAGTAGGTCACGTCCTCACCGAGATTGCCGCCGTGATTGACGCCGGACAGCACCAGCTCGGCGGGTCCGCCCTTGATCACGATCTGGAGCGCCAGCAGCACGCAGTCGGTCGGCGTGCCATCGACCGCGAAGCGGCGCCTGGACAGCTTCCGGATGCGCAGCGGCCGGTGCATGGTCAGGGAATGCGAGGCGCCGCTCTGGTTGGTCTCGGGCGCTACCACCCAGACGTCGTTGCTGAGCTTGCGGGCGACCCGCTCCAAAACCCGCAGCCCCGACGCATTGATGCCGTCGTCGTTGGTCACCAGAATGCGCGGCGCCTTGGCCCGCTGCCCGTTCGGGCGCTGGGCGGCGTCAGTCATCGGGGCTGAGGCGCTCCCGGCCATCCATGTAGGGCTTCAGGGCGGTGGGCAGGCGGACGCTGCCGTCAGCCTCCTGGCAGTTCTCGAGCACCGCGATCAGGGTGCGGCCGACCGCGAGCCCGGAGCCGTTCAGCGTGTGCACGAACTCGGTCCGGCGCTCGCCCTTCGGCCGGAAGCGGGCACGCATCCGGCGCGCCTGGAAGTCGCCGCAGTTCGAGCAGCTCGAGATCTCCCGATAGCGCCCCTGGCCCGGCAGCCAGACCTCGATGTCATAGGTCTTGCGCGCCTGGAAACCGGTATCGCCGCTGCACAGGATGATGACCCGATAGGGCAGCTCGAGCCGCTGCAGGACCGCCTCGGCGCAGGCGGTCATGCGCTCGTGCTCGGCCTCGGACTGCTCGGGCCGGGTGATGCTGACCAGCTCGACCTTGCTGAACTGGTGCTGGCGGATCATGCCCTTGGTGTCCTTGCCGGCCGCCCCGGCTTCCAGGCGAAAGCAGGGGGTCCAGGCGGTGTAGCGGAGCGGCAGGCCCTCGGCCTCCAGGATCTCGTCGGCGACCAGGTTGGTGAGTGCCACCTCGGCGGTCGGGATCAGCCAATGCCCGGTCGTGGTGCGGAACTGATCGTCGGCGAACTTGGGCAGCTGGCCGGTGCCGAACAGGACGTGGTCGCGCACCAGCAGCGGCGGGTTGACCTCGGTATAGCCGTGCTCCTTGGTCTGCAGGTCGAGCATGAAGCCGGCGAGCGCCCGCTCCAGCCTGGCGAGCGGACCGAACAGGGCGACGAAGCGGGCGCCCGCGAGCTTGGCGGCGCGGCCGAAATCCATGCCCAAGGGGGCGCCGATCTCGTCGTGCTCCTTGGGCGCGAAGTCGAAGGCGCGCGGCTCGCCCCAGCGCCGCAGCTCGACGTTGGCGCCCTCGTCGGCGCCATCGGGCACGTCGTCGGCGAGGACGTTGGGGATGCCGGCGAGCTCGGCGTCGAGGGCGGCGATCCGCTCGCGCACCCGGTCCTCGTCGGCCTGGATCTCACGCTTGAGGGCTGCGACCTCGGCGAGCACCGCGTCGGCCTCGCCACCGCGGGCGCGCAGGCGGCCGATCTCCCGGGACAGCGCGTTGCGCCGCGCCTGGCGCTCCTGCAGGTCGGTCTGCAGCGCGCGGATCGCGGCGTCCTCCTCGAGCAGGGTCGCCGCCATCGGCGCCTGGCCCCGACGGGCGAGCGACCGGTCGAGCGCCTCCGGCTGGTCACGCAGCCACTTCAGGTCGAGCACGGCAGATCACAACGCAAAGCGGGCATGAGCCTCGAAGCGGGCATCGCCAGGTACCTCAGTCGCGCGCGCCACCGGCCTTCTCGGCCGCCGCTTCGGCCGCCTCGGCCTCGGCCCGCCGGCGCTCGACCATTCGCACCGCGATGATTGAGATCTCGTAAAGAATGAGAATCGGGATGGCCAGGCTGATCTGGCTGAAGATGTCCGGCGGGGTGATGACCGCGGCCGCGACGAACACGCCGACGATCGCGAACCGGCGGTTCTTGCGTAGCTGCTCGGCGCTGATCAGGCCGACCCGCCCCATCAGCGTCAGCGCCACCGGCAGTTGGAACGCGAGGCCGAAGGCGAAGATCAGCTTCATCACCAGCGACAGGTACTCGCCGACCCGGGCCTCGAGCTCGATCGGCAGCGTGCCGGGTCCGCCCGGGGTCTCGAAGCTCACGAAAAACCGCCAGGCGAGCGGGAACACCACGTAATAGGCCATCGCGGCGCCGATGAAGAACAGCACCGGGGTCGCGATCAGGAACGGCAGGAAGGCCTGCTTCTCGTTGCGGTACAGCCCGGGCGCGATGAACATCCAGACCTGGGTCGCGACAAACGGGAAGGCGAGGAAGGCCCCGGCCCAGAACGATACCTTGACGTAGGTGAAGAACGCCTCGGTCAGACCGGTGTAGATCATCCGCCGGCCGGCCTGCCCCTGATAGATGTCGGCCAGCGGTTTGACCAGAAAGGCGTAGATGTGTTCCTTGAAGAAATAGCAGATCACGAAGCCGATCAGGATCGCGGCGGTGGCGTACATCAACCGGTTGCGCAGCTCGATCAGATGGTCGAGCAACGGCATCTGCCGGTCATCAAGGTCCTTGATCAGCGCCATTTAGCTGGGGTCGGCCGGCGCGGTCTCACGTGCGGGCGGCGAGCTCGCGGCGCCGTTGCCCGCGGCCGGCGGCTCCGGCTCGAGGGCGGCCGCCTTGCCGTTGGTCGGCTGGGGACCCGCAGGCTTGGGGTCGGCAGGCGCGGCAACCGCAGGCTCAGCCCCGGCGGGCGCGGCCGGCTCGGCCTTGGCGATCTCGGCCGGCTCCGGCTTGGTGGCCTCGGCCGGCTCCGGCTTGGCGGCCTCGGCCGGCGGCTCCGGCTTGACCGCCTCGGCCGCGGGCGTGCCCGGGCCCGCGGTCCCCTTGGCACCGCTCTTGGCGGTCGGATCGAACGCCCTGCCGAGCTCGCCGGTCGGATCGATGGTGTTCTCGACGGTCTTGCCGAAGTCGGTCCGAGCGGCTTTCTCGATCTCGCTCTTGACCTTGTCGAGCTCGGCCTCGCGGGCCATGTCCTCGAGCGCGCTCTGGAACTCGCGCGCCATCGACCGGCCCTTGGCGACCCACTTGCCCATGGTGCGCGCGACGCGCGGCAGATCCCGCGGCCCGATCACCACGAGGGCGACCAGCAGGATGACCGCCATCTCCGACCAGCCGACATCAAACACCGCCGGTCCTCCTCCGCCCGGGCGACCGCGCGCCTAGGTCTTGGCCGCCTCGTCCCGATTGAGGCTCGGCTCGGCGACCCGCGCCCTCACCTGCTCATCGGCGGCCTCGGTCGTCAACGCCGCGGGCTTGTCGTCCTCGTCGTCGTCCTTCATGCCGGCTTTGAAGTTCTTCACACCCTTGGCGACGTCGCCCATGACCTTCGGCAGCTTACCGGCGCCGAACAGGATCAGGACGATCACCAGGATCAGCACGACCTGCCAGATACCGATGCTCATCGAAGGAACTCCTCTCGCACCGATCCCGACGCGCCCATCGCGCAGCCTCGGGACCTCGAGCTTGACAGGAAGTCTCGCAGAAAACCCGGCCCCACGCAACGCGCACCGCTAACGCCCCGGCGGCGCGCGATAGACGTAGA
This sequence comes from uncultured Alphaproteobacteria bacterium, assembly GCA_963753685.1. Lineage (GTDB taxonomy): Bacteria > Pseudomonadota > Alphaproteobacteria > Geminicoccales > Geminicoccaceae > DATAOG01. The sequence goes on along the minus strand of CAVWDE010000021.1, from coordinate 81,464 downwards.
TCTGGCGCGGGTCGACCTCGACGGCAACCACGTCGCCCGCCGCGAACTCGGCGATGCTGGTCATGCGCACGATCACCGGCGGCCCGTCGGGCAGCTCGAGCTCCAGGACGCGGTTGGTGCCGAGATCGCGAATTCGCCGCACCCGGAACCGACGGGGCGTCGCGCCGCCGTCGCGGAGCAGCCGCACGCCCTCGGGCCGGATCAGCACGTCGACCGGCGAGCCGTCGGCCAGGTCGGCGACCTCGAGCGGGCCGAGCGGCGTGCTGACCAGGCCGCCCACGACCCAGCCCTTGTACCGGTTGAGCGGCCCGAAGAAGCCGGCGACGAACGGGTTGGCCGGGTGCGCGTACAGATCGGCCGGCGTGCCGTGCTGGAGCATCCGGCCGTCCTGCATGACGTGGATCCGATCGGCGACCCGGACCGCCTCGTCGGCGTCGTGGGTGACCATCAGGACCGGCGTGCCGGCGGTGCGCAGGAGCGCGATGGCGTCGTCCCTGACATGGGCGCGGAGCATGGCATCGAGGCTCGAAAATGGCTCGTCGAGCAGCATCAGGCGGGGCTTCGGGGCGAGCGCCCGGGCGAGCGCCACGCGCTGCTGCTCGCCGCCCGAGAGCATGTGCGGATAGCTGTCGGCATGAGCGTCGAGCTCGACCTGGGCGAGCAGCTCCTGCGCCCGGCGCCGGCGCGCCCGGTGGTCGAGGCCGCGCAGGCCGAAGGCGACGTTGTCGAGCACGCGCAGATGCGGGAACAGGGCGAAGTCCTGGAACATCAGCCCGACCCGCCGCAGCTCGGGGGCGCAGGCGTAGCCCGGCTCGGCGACCACCTCGCCGTCGATCACGATCCGACCGCTCTGGACCGGCTCGAGCCCGGCGATCAGGCGCAGCATGGTGGTCTTGCCGCAGCCCGAGGGACCGACCAGGCAATGCACCTCGCCGGTGGCCAGGCTGAGGTCGACCTCGCTCAGGACGGTGCGCTCGCCATAGGCGTGGCGCAGCCCCTCAACTTCGAGGCCAGCGGCGGGGTCGTGGTCGGCGCGGGCGTGGGCCGTGGCGGCCATTTTGGCTCCAGCGTCGTCAGGCGTGCTCAAGAGCAGGTACGGTGACACCACCCCGAGGTCAAGCCGACGCGGTCTTGTGCCGCGCGCCGGCCGAGCTCAGCCGTGGGAGTGATCCTCGAGCTCGGGGTCGAGCGCGTCCCGCGGCTCGTCGTCGGGGTCGTCGATCGCGTCCTCGGGCAGCGTGTCGCCGCCGGCGTCGGGCATGGTCAGGGGTAGCCCGCCGGCGGCAGCGACGGGGCCGAGCAGACCCACCTGCAAGAGCTCCTCGATGCGCGGCAGATCATCGAGTGCGGCCAGGTCGAAGTGGTCGAGGAAGGTCGGCGTGGTCACCCAGGTGACCGGTCGGCCCGGAGTCTCGCGGCGGCCCTTGGGTTGCACCCAGCCGGTCTCGAGCAGCAGATCGAGGGTGCCCTTGCTGACCGTGACGCCGCGCATCTCCTCGAGCTCGGCGCGGGTGATCGGCTGATGGTAGGCGATGATCGCGAGCGTCTCGAGAGCGGCGCGCGACAGGCGCCGGCTCTGCACCTGCTCGCGCTCGAGATAGGGGGCGAGGTCGGGTGCGGTGCGGAGCGCGAAGCGGCCGCCGTGGGCCTCGAGGCGCACGCCGCGGCCGGCATAGTCGCGGATCAGCTCGTCGAGCAGCTCAGCCGCGTGCAGGCCGCCCGGCAGATGCGCCTGGATGGTCAGGACGTCGAGCGGCTCCTCGGCCGCGAACAGCAGCGCCTCGACGATCCGCTTGCCCAGTTCCCGGCTCATGCTGCCCGGCTCATCTCCGGTGATCAACGCTTGCGGCGCAGATAGATCGGCCCGAACGGGCTCGTCTGGCTGAGCTCGATGACGCCGTCGCGCGCGAGCTCCAGGCTGGCGGCGAGGTGGGCGGCGAGCGCCGAACGGCGCAGGCGCTCGTCGACCAGGTCCGGGGGCAGATAGGCGAGCAGGTTGCGCCAGTCGGGTCCCCCGAGCGCCCGGGTCAGACGCCTGAGCGCGTCCTCGACCCGGTAGACCGCGGGCGCCATCAGGGTCAGCCGCTGCTCGCGGGTGCGCAGGCGCTGCTCGACGTAGGCCTGCAACAGCTCATGCAGCGCCAGGCGAAAGCGGCTCTTGCGCCGTACCCGAAGTCCGGCCGGGCGGCCCGGTCCGAAGCGCAGGGCGCCGAGGCGCGGCCGGGCGAGCAGCTGATCGGCCGCGCGCCGGATCGCGTCCAGCCGGCGCAGGCGCCAGGCCAGCGCTTCGGCGAGCTCAGCGGCCCCCGGTTCGGCGTCGGCCGGCGGCTGTGGCAGGAGCAGGCGCGACTTGAGGTAGGTGAGCCAGGCCGCGGTCACCAGATAGTCGGCGGCAATCTCGAGCTTCAGGTCGCGGGCCTGCTGGATATAGGTGAGATACTGGTCGGCAAGCGCCAGGATCGAGATTTTCGCAAGGTCGACCTTCTGCTCGCGGGCGAGCGCCAGCAGGAGGTCGATCGGCCCCTCGAAGCCGTCCAGGTCGACCACGAAATCGGTCGGCGGCGCTGTCTGGTCGGGCAAGACTGGGTCCGGCACTGGGTCCGCCTGGGCAGACATGGTCGGCAGCGCGCCAAGTGGGCTCACGGGCCGCTCAGGGCAGCCCGGCGAGGGTCAGGATCAGCTCGTAGAGCGCCTGGACCGGGGGCCAGAGCACGCTTGCCAGCGGATTGAACGGCATGCCCATGGCGTCGGCGGCCATCGGCAGCAGGAACAGCAAACCGATCAGGATCGCCAGACCATAGCGCTCGAGCTGCGCGAATTTCCAGGCGTAGGGATTGGGCAGGAGGCCGGTGACCACCCGGCCGCCGTCGAGCGGCGGCAGCGGCAGCATGTTGAAGACCGCCAGCACGACGTTGATGATGATCGCATTGGCCAGGTTCTCACCGACCCAGGCGGCGAGCGTGGCCGGCAGATAGGCGGCCGGATGCAGCAGGAGCGCCGCGATGAAGGCCAGGATGATGTTGATGCCCGGGCCGGCGAGGGCGACCCAGACCATGTCGCGCTTGGGGTGGTTGAGGCGGCCGAAGTTGACCGGCACGGGCTTGGCGTAGCCGAACAGGAAGGGCGCGTGCAGCAGCAGCAACAGGCCCGGCAGGATCAGGGTGCCGAACGGGTCGATGTGCTTGATCGGATTGAAGGTGACCCGACCCATCAGCCGGGCGGTGTTGTCGCCGCAGCGCTCGGCCATCCAGCCATGCGCGGCCTCGTGCAGGGTGATCGCGATCACGACCGGCAGCAGCCAGACCGACAGCGTTTGCCCGATCGAAGCGATGTCCATGACTCAGGCGCCCGGCTGGAGTGCGGCTTGAACGGCGGCGAGCAGGGCGCCAAGGCGATCCTCGGCGGCGGCGCGATCGATCGGCTGCGGCGGACGCAGCTGGCGGAGTGCCCGCAGGGCGCGGTCTCCGGCCGCGCCCTCGAGCGGTCCGGCCGCGGCCAGCACGTCGGCCAGCTCGGCATGACGGCCGTTGCAATGGAGCGCCAGATCGCAGCCGGCCGCGCGCGCCGCCGCGGTCCGCTCGCCGAGCGTGCCGGCGAGCGCCCCCATGCTCAGATCGTCGGTCAGCAAAGCGCCGCTCACGCCCAGCTCGCCGCGGATCACCTCCTCGATGATCCGGGGCGAGAGGGTCGCCGGCCGCTCCGGATCGAGCGCCGGGTAGAGCAGGTGCCCGGTCATCGCCAAGGGTGCCGTACGACAGGCCCGGAACGGCCGGAAGTCGGTGGCCCGCAGCTGCCCCAGGTCGGCCTCGACCACCGGCAGGCTCAGATGACTGTCGACCCGGGCGCGGCCATGACCCGGCAGGTGCTTGATCACCGGCAGCACGCCGCCGGCGAGGAAGCCCTCGATCATCGCCCGGCCGAGCTCGCCGACCAGCGCCGGATCGGCCGACAGCGCCCGATCGCCGATCGCCCCGGTGCGGCCGGGCAGCGCCAGATCGAGCACCGGCGCGCAGTCGACGGTGATGCCGAGCGGCTCGAGATCGGCGGCGATCAGGCGGGCATGCAGCCAAGCGGCCTCGAGCCCGGCCTCGGGATCGCCCTCGGCCAGCCGGCCGATCGACCGGGCGGCGGTCCGCGCCGGCCAGTGCGGCGGCCCCAGGCGCGCGACCCGGCCGCCCTCCTGATCGATCAGGATCGGCGCGCTCGCCCGCCCGACCGCGGCGCGCAGCTCGTGAGTGAGCCGCCGCAGCTGGGCCGGGTCCTGGCAGTTGCGCGCAAACAGGATGAAGCCGAAGGGCGGACTGGTCTCGAACAGCGCCCGTTCGTCGGCGCCGAGCTCCGGCCCCGCGACGCCGACGATCGCCGCCGCCGGCGAGCGGCCGGCGCCCTCAGCGGCGAATGACGAAACAGCTGGCATTGCGCCGCTTGAGCTCGTCACATAACGATTCGGCTTCCTGCAGATTGGCGAACGGGCCGATCTGGACCCGGTAGAACACGCCGTTCGCGGTCTCGGCGCGCTCGATGAAAGGCTGCACCCCGCGCAGCACCGGGCCGAGATCGACCAGATACAGATCCCAGGCGCGCCGGGCGTCGGATTCGTCGCGGACCGCGGCGAGCTGGATGCGGTAGCCGCCTTCCAGCGCAGCAACGCCGTTGGTGGGCCCCGTCTCGAGCGTCGGGGTCGAGCTCGGCGCAGGGGTCGCCGTGGTCGTGGCGCCGCCGGTCGGCGCGCGGGTGCCCGGCTGGTCCGGCGCGATCGCGGTGACGTCGGTCCCGCGCCCGGCGGGCGGGCTGACGGTCGCCGGCGGCGCCAGCGGCGTCGGGGGCTGGGGCGCAGGTCGGGGAGCCGGCGACGTGCTCGGCGAGGGCAGCTCGGACACCGTCGCCGGTGCCGGCGTCGCCGGCGCCCGGGTCTGCGCTGGCCCGCCCGGTGCCGGCTGGACGCCATCGGGCGCCGGCGGTGTCGGGCGGGCGTCGGTCGGCGCCGTCACCTCCGCGAGCAGCGCGTCCAAGGCTGCCTCGGCCTCCTTCGGCGTCGGCTGCGGCGCGCCCGAAGGCTGCGCCGCGCCGGTGGGCGCGGTCGATTGCCGCTCGACCGCGAGCGGCGTTTCCCGTGGCTGCTCAGCTGGCGCCGTCGCAACCTGGGCAGGAGCCGGCGCCGCCTGGGCGGGGGCGGTCGCGACCTGGGCCGGAGCCGGGGCTGGCTTGCCCGGAGACGAGGCGACCTGGCCAGGAGCCGGGGTCGCCTGCGGCGGTGCCGCGGCAACCGGGCGCGGCGCGGCCGCACCGTTCGCGGCTGGGCTGCCGGTGGTTGGACCGGCAGTATTGGGGCCGGTCGCGGCCAGCCCGGTGCTGGTCGAGGCGCTGGTGGTTGGGCCGCCGGTGTTCGGCCCCGTCGCGGTCGCGCCGGTGGCCGGGCCCGTGGTGGCGGGGGCGGTCGCGCCCGGCGTCGGTGGCGCCACGGCGGCGACGTCGCCGGAGCCGTCGTCCGGCTCCTGGGCGGCGGCCACCGGCGCCTGCGGCTGCTCGGGCGGAGGCAGCAGCCGCTCCGGCTGATCGCTCGGCGAACTGTCGGTCAGCAGATCGCCAACCTCGCCCTGATCCGCGACCGCCGCCGAGCCGGCCTGGTCAGGCGGCAGCTTGATCGCCATGGTCGGCGCCTTGATCAGGGGCGCCTCGCCGGTCGGCGGGCCTTGGGCGCCATGCTCGTAGGCCAGCCAGACGATCGCGCTGAAGGCGGCGAAGACCGCGAACACCGGCAGCCCGACCAGCAGCATGCGCGAGCGGCGGGCCCGCGGCTGCGGCATCGGTTGCGGCTCCATGCCCGGGCGGCGGATGCGAGCCGTGGCGGCGGCGAAGCTTGACGGATCGGGCACGACAACACCTACGACAGCAAGCGATAGATCACAGCAGCTCCTCGATCGGGCGCACCCCGATCACCTCCAGACCGCTGGCCAGCACCACCTGGATCGCGGCGATCAGCGCCAGGCGGGCCCGGCTCAGCGTCGGCGCGTCGGGCCGCAGGAAGCGCAGCTCCGGACGCTCATTACCCTGATTCCACCAGGCATGGAAGCTCGCCGCCAGATCGGTCAGGTAAAACGCGATCCGGTGCGGCTCGTGATGCAGCGCGGCCGCCTCCAGGACCCGCGGCCAGGCCGCGGCCTGCCGGATCAGGCCCAGCTCCCCCGCTTCGGTCAGCGGCGCCAGGTCGACCGCCGCGAGGCCCACCGGCCGGGCCGGCAGCCCCGCGTCCTGGGCATGGCGCTGGACCGAGCAGATCCGCGCGTGGGCATACTGCACGTACCATACCGGATTGTCGCGCGACTGCTCGGTCACCTTGGCAAGGTCGAAATCCAAAGGCGCATCGTTCTTGCGGGTCAACATGATGAAGCGGACCACGTCCTTGCCGACCTCGTCGACCACGTCGCGCAGCGTGACGATCCGGCCGGCGCGCTTGGACATCCGGAGCGGCTGGCCGCCGTCGAGCAGGTTGACCAGCTGGCAGAGCTTGACGTCGAGCTCGACGCGGCCAGCACTCAGCGCGCGCACGCCCGCCTGCAGCCGCTTGACGTAGCCGCCGTGATCCGCGCCCCAGACGTCGATCAGCTCGGCAGCGCCGCGACGCATCTTGTCCAGGTGATAGGCGAGGTCGGCGGCGAAGTAGGTCCACTCGCCCTTCGAGTTCCTGAGCGGCCGGTCGCCGTCGTCGCCGAACGCGCTGGCGCGGAACAGAAGCAGCGGCACCGGCTCCCAGTCTTCGCTGGGCTTGCCCTTGGGCGGCGCGAGGGTCCCGGTGTAGACCAGATCGTCGCGCGCCAGCTGCTCCAGGGTCTGCTCGATCCGGCCGGCCTCGATCAGCGCCGCCTCGGAGGTGAAGACCTCGTGCCGGACGCCGAGGGTGGCCAGATCGTCCTTGATCAGGGCGAGCATGGCTTCGACCGCGTGGCGGCGGAACGCGGGCAGCCACTCGCTCTCCGCGGCCGCACGCCAGCGCTCGCCGTCCCGCTCGGCGATCTGGCGGGCGACCGGGATCAGGTAGTCGCCCGGATACCAGCCCGCGGGGGGCGTGGCGGGCGCGCCGCCGAGCGCGCTGAGGTAACGGTGATGGACCGAGCGCGCGAGCAGGTCGACCTGGGCGCCGCCGTCGTTGATGTAGAACTCGCGGGTCACCCGCCAGCCGAGCCTGGCCAGCAGGTTGGCGAGCGCGTCGCCGAACACCGTGCCGCGGCCGTGGCCGATGTGCAGGGGCCCGGTCGGATTGGCCGAGCAGAACTCGACATTGACGCTCCGGCCCTGGCCGAGATCGGCGGCCCCGTAGCCGCTGCCGGCGTCGAGGATGACCCTGACCTGCGCCCGCCAGAAATCGTCGGTGAGACGCAGATTGACGAAGCCCGGCTTGGCGATCTCGACGGTCGCGACCTTGGGTAGCTCGAGCAGGCGGGCAGCCAGCACTTCGGCGATCGCGAGCGGCGACCGGCCGGCGGGCTTGGCCAGGATCAGCGCGGCGTTGGTCGCGGCGTCGCCATGGGCCGTGTCGCGCGGCGGCTCGACCGCGACCCGGTCGGTCGCCAGCCCCTGCGGCAGCTCGCCGGCCGCCTGGCAGGCCGCGATCGCGGCCAGGACGTCGCCCTGCAGCTCCTGGAAAAGATTCATCGGCAAAGCCGTCATTGCGCCCGGCCGGTCAGGTTGAACAGGCGGTCATGCGCATCGAGCGCAAAGCGGTCGGTCATGCCGGCGATGTAGTCGGCGATCGCCTCGGCCGTGCGGGCGCCATCGCCGATCTGGGCCCTGGCCCGCCAGTCGGGCGGCAGGCGCTCCGGCTGCTCGTGCAGGCCCTCGAACAACTCCCGAACCACCCGGCGCGCCTTGCGAGCCATCTGCTTGACCCTGTGGTGACCGTACATGTGCGCTTGCAGGAACCGGCGCAAGTCTCGCAGAGCGGTCTCAACTTTCGGTGAAAATCCGACCACCGGCTCCGGAGCTGCGCGAATCTGCTCGACCGCCGCCGGCGCCAGCGCCTCGAGCCGGCGCCGGGTCTCGCCGACCAGATCGGTCACCATCGCATCGATCAGGCGCCGCAGCGTCTCGTGGATCAGCCGCGGCGTCTCCAGGCCGGGATAGCGCGCCGTCACCTCCTGGAGGATCGGTCCCGCCAGCGGCAGCGCCGCCACATCCTGGAGCGTGAACAGGCTGGCGCGCAGGCCATCGTCGAGGTCGTGATTGGTGTAGGCGATGTCGTCGGCCAGCGCGGCGACCTGCGCCTCGGCGCTCGGCTGACTGCCGAGCTCGAGATCGTGCTGAGTGGCGTAGGCGGCGACATAGGCGGGCGGGCGCCCGGCGAGCAGGCCCGCGAACGGACCATTGTGCTTGACCACGCCCTCGAGCGTCTCCCAGGTCAGGTTGAGGCCGTCGAACTCGGCGTAGCGACACTCGAGCCGGGTGATCACGCGCAGCGTCTGGGCGTTGTGATCGAAGCCGCCCCAGCGGGCGAGCGCCACATCGAGCGCCTCCTCGCCGGCATGCCCGAACGGGCTGTGGCCGAGATCGTGCGCGAGCGCCACCGCCTCCGCCAGGTCCTCGTCGAGGGCAAGCGCGCGGGCCGCCGTGCGGGCGATCTGCGCGACTTCCAGGGTGTGGGTCAGGCGGGTCCGGAAATGGTCGCCTTCGTGGTTGACGAACACCTGGGTCTTGTACTCCAGCCGGCGGAAGGCGGTGCTGTGGACGATCCGGTCGCGGTCGCGCTGGAAAGGACTTCGCAACCGGCTCTCGGGCTCCGGATAGCGGCGGCCGCGGCTGCGGGCCGGATCGCACGCATAGGGCGCCAGCGCCCGGCGGGCAGGGCCCTCGAGGCCGACGCGGCGGTTTGACAAGGCGATCGCTCTGCCTACATTGGGCGAGAGGGCCTACATTGGGCGAGAGGCGGGGGTGAGCCCTACGGCCCGCCCGGTCGCTAACAATAGGTGTCGTCGATGGCGGAAATCAAGGCCCGGCCGGGGCCGTTCAGCGTCACCGAGAACGCCGCCCGGCGGATCGGCGCGATCCTGGCCAAGGAGCCGCAGGCCGGCCTCAAGCTGCGGATCAGCGTCTCCGGCGGCGGCTGCTCCGGCTTCCAGTACGGCTTCGCGCTCGACGACCGGGCCGAGGACGGCGACATCGCGGTCGAGCGGGACGGTGCCCAGGTCGTGATCGACGGCATGTCGCTGCTCTACATGATCGGTTGCGAGGTCGACTACGTCGAGGACCTGACCGGCGCCTATTTCCGGGTCAGCAATCCCAACGCCAGCTCGTCCTGCGGGTGCGGCAACTCGTTCGCCATCTGAGGCGGGCCGGTCCTGACCCGCGCCCGGCGGCGCGCAGGCCAACGCGTTGAAGATCGCGACCTGGAACGTCAACTCGATCCGGGCGCGGCTGCCGCGCGTGCTGGCCTGGCTCGCGGCCGCGCGGCCGGACGTGGCCCTGCTCCAGGAGACCAAGGTCACGCCCGAGCAGTTTCCGGCCGAGCCGCTGGAGGAGCTGGGCTACAATCTGGCCGTGATCGGTGAGCCGGGCGGCCGCAACGGTATTGCGATCCTCGCCAAGAGCCCGCTCGAGGACCTGCGCCGGACGCTGCCCGGCGACGCGGACGATCAGGAGGCCCGCTATCTCGAGGCGGTGGTCGCGCGGCGTCCGGGTCGCCTCGGTCTACGTCCCGAACGGCACCGCGCTCGACTCGCCCCGGTTCGCCTACAAGCTGGCCTTCCTCGAGCGCCTGAAGAAACACGCGGAACAGCTTCTGCAATTTGAAGAAATGCTGGTGATCGGCGGCGATTACAACGTCGCCCCCTACCCCATCGACGTCTACGATCCGCAGGCGCTCGACGGCACGATCTGCTATCACCCCGAGGAACGGGCGCGGCTGCGCGCGCTGCTCCACCTCGGCCTGTACGACGCTTTCCGGCTCGTCGAGCCGCGCACCCGCGCCTACAGCTGGTGGGACTACCAGGGCCGTTCCTTCCGAGCCAACCAGGGGCTCCGGATCGATCATCTGCTGCTGTCGCCGCAGGCGGTCGACCGCCTGGAGGCGGCCGGCATCGACGCCGAGGAGCGCGCCGCCAAGGCGCCCTCCGACCACGTCCCGGTCTGGTGCACCTTCGCCGACAGCTGAGCTTCGCCTCGATTGCCCGCCCCACGGAACGGTTTCTGCACCGAGGCTGTTGCTCCGCTTGAGCGAAACCGACCTGGGCGGGAGGCGTCGGTGGCTAACCCATCGAAGGACCGGATCGTCGAAGCGCTGCTCGAACGCCATGGCCGGACCTATGCCGCTGAGCTCGGCATCGACCTCGGCCGCGGCACGCCCTCGCCCTTGTTCCGCTGGCTGTGCGCGTCGATCCTGCTCAGCGCCCGGATCAGCGCCAATGTTGCCGTCTCCGCCGCCAAGGCCCTGGCGAAAGAGGGCTGGACCACCGCCGGGAAGATGGCCGCGGCGAGCTGGAAGCAGCGCACGCGGGCGCTCAACCAATCGGGCTACGCCCGCTATGACGAGAGCACGTCGCGCATGCTCGGCGAGACCTCCTTGATGCTGCTCGACAAGTACGGCGGCGATCTGCGCCAGCTGCGCGCGGCCGCAGGCCGCACGCCCGAGGGCGAGCGCGCCCTGCTCAAGGAATGCAAGGGGATCGGCGAGGTCGGTGCCGACATCTTCTGCCGCGAGGCGCAGATCGCCTGGGACGAGCTCTACCCGTTCGCCGACCGGCGGGCGCTCCGAGCGGCCGCTCGCCTCGGTCTCGAGGACGACCCAGCGAAGCTCGCCAAGCGCGTGCCGCAAAAGGATTTCTCCCGTCTGCTCGCGGCCCTGGTGCGCACCAGCCTCGCCAAGGACCTCGATGCCATCCTGGGGGCCGCGGCCGGGCGCTAGCTTCGGACTGCCTTGCACCCGGGCCGCTGATCGCCATCTGAAGGCGACCGCGTGCGGGCTTGGCGCCGGCGCGCGCTCGCAACGGGTGGGGGGCAGGCAGGCGATGACGGGTCCGCTTCGCGTTTGCGTCCTGACCGGCGATCCCCGCCTGCCCGATCTGACCAAGCGCGACCATCGCTACAATGAGGAAGATTTCGCGACCCACCGGGCGATGCGGACGGCGTTCGAGTCGTTTCCGGGCTACCGCTTCACGTTCGAGGACGACCACGCCCGGCTGTTCGAGCGCTTCAGCCGGGAGCCGCCGGACCTGGTGATCAATTTCTGCGACACCGGCTTGCGCAACGTTGCGACGCAGGAGCTGCATATCCCGGCCCTGCTCGAGATGCTCGGGGTGCCCTACAGCGGGGCCTCGCCCGCCGGCATGGTGCTCTGCTACGACAAGCAGATCGTACGCCTGCTCGCCGAAAGCCTCGCTGTACCGGTGCCGCGCGAGGTCTTTCTAGGGCCCGCCCCCTGGCCGCACGCCCTGCCCGACCTCTATCCCGCCCTGATCAAGCCGAATCTGGCCGATGGCAGCGTCGGCATCCGGCAGGATGCCGTGGTCCGCTCGCGCGCCGAGGCGGAGGCCTACATCGCCTGGGTCCGGCGCGAGCTGCCCGGGCGGGCGCTGCTGATGCAGGAGTATCTGCCTGGGCCCGAGTACGGCATCGGCCTGATCGGCAACCCCGAGACCGAGCTCGCCGCATTGCCGGCACTCGAGGTCGATTTTTCCCGCTTGCCGTCCGGCCTGAACCCGATCCTCTCGTTTGAATCCAAAGCTTTGCCGGACTCGCCCTACTGGACCGAGATCAAGTTCAAGCGCGCCGACGCCGACCCTGCCCTGCTCGCCGCCATGGCGGATCACGCCCGGCGTCTGTTCGCGCGCCTGGGCTGTCGCGACTACGCCCGCTTCGACTTCCGCTGCACGGCCGACGGCGAGCCTAAGCTGATGGAGGTCAACCCCAATCCCGCCTGGGCCAACGATGGCAAGCTCGCCTTCATGGCCGGCTTCGCCGGCATCGCCTACCCCGACATGCTGAAGATGATCCTCGACGCCGCGCTGACCCGCCTCGGGTTGGCCTGAGGCCGTATCACACCAGCCGGCGGGGGATCGCGACCCGCCATTCGCGGTGCGCGAACGGCTGATCGCCCTCGAATGCCTCGAGATCGGCGCCGAACTGGAAGGTGGTCCGGGTCGCGGTCAGGTGGGTCCGGCATTCGATCCTGACCGACCAGTCGCTGCGGCGCATCACCGTCCGTTGCACGACCTCGGTCCGGGCCGAGAGGGGGTCGTATTCGGAGATGCGGTGGCGCTTCAGGAAGGTATAACCGAGGTCCATGCCGATCGGCTCGATGCGGGCGGGGGCGGCATCGAACTCGCCGCTCTGGAAGGTGTAGACGGTCTCGTTGGAGGCGAGATCGAGCTCGATCGTGCGCCGCAACGGCATCGGGCGCGGCCGATGGCGGGTGCCGGGCGCCGGCGGCTCGAACGGGCGCAGCCCCTCATCCTCCGGCGCCGGCGGCCGGACCGGCAGATAGAGCGCGCTCTGGCCGGTGCGCACGGTCAGCACCACGGCTGCGGGCGACGGCCAGGCGATCGGCCAGTAGCTCGAGGACAGCGCGAGCCGCAGCCGGTGGCCGGCCGGGAAGGCGTGCGCGATGTCGTTGAGCTGCAGGCGGATGCGCTGCAAGGTCCCGGGCTCGAGCGCCTCGGGCTGCTCGTGGCCGTCCCGATGGGTGAGGTTGAGCAGGCCGTAGGTCACGAGCGTCGAGGTGCCATCGGGCTGGACGTCGTTCAGGCGGACCGCGAGCAGCGCGTCCGCTTCGTCGGCCGCCAGATCGAGCTCGACCACCGGCGCGCCCAGGATCTCGACCCGCTCCGGCAACGGCCCGGTGTCGAAGGTCAGGGAACGCCCGTCGTCGGGCCGCTGCTCGAGCGGCATCTCGCCCTCGGCGCCGAAGGCGCACCATTCGCCGGCCATCAGGCCGGTGGTCTGGGGCGAGGAGAACGCGAGCCTGGCCGCCTGGGTCGGCGCCGGCTCGAGCCGGCCGGGGTTGAGGAACAGCCTGCGCTTCTCGATCCGGGGCGAGGGCCAGCCGGCCTCGGCGACCCAGCGGCCGGGCCGCTCCTCGTAGGAGGGCTGCGGGTCGACGCTCTCCTGCATCCAGACCCGGTACGCGGGCTCGGCCATGATGCCGCGATCGATGCCCTTCAGCCAATGGTCCCACCAGCGCACCGCTTCCTGGAGAAAACCGATCGCCGGCCCGGGCACGCCATTTTGGGGAAAACGATGCGCCCAGGGCCCGACCAGGCCTTTTTTCGGGCACGTCAGCCCCTTGAGCAGGCGCGGCACGGCGTTGGAATAGCCGTCCGCCCAGCCGCCGATCGCATAGACCGCGCAGCGGATCGCGCCATAGTCCTCGCAGACCGAGCCATGCCGCCAGAAGGCGTCCCGCGACTGATGCTCCAGCCAGAGCGCCGGGAACGCCACCAGCTTCTCGATCCGCTCGCGCCACATCTCGCGCCAGCGCGGGCCCACGATCTCGGGATCGGGCGGATAGGCGCCGTGCGTGAGCAGGATCGAGCCCCACTGCAGGTTCTCGTTCAAGAGGCAGCCGCCCATGTAGTGGGCATCGTCGGCGTAGCGATCGTCGGTCGAGCAGAGCGTGATGATCGCCTTCAGCGCCGGCGGCTGCAGGGCCGCGACCTGGAGCGCGTTGAAGCCGCCCCAGGAGATCCCCATCATGCCGATGGCGCCCGTGCACCAGCCCTGCTCGGCGATCCAGGCGATGATCTCGAGCGCGTCGTCCTGCTCCTGCTGGGTGTACTCGTCCAAGAGGATGCCGTCGGAATCGCCTGAACCCCGCAGATCGACCCGGACCGCGGCATAGCCACTTTGGGCGAAATAGCGATGGATCGGCTCATCGCGCGCCCGCATGAAGTCCCGCTTGCGGTAGGGGATGTACTCCAGGATCGCCGGCACCGGCGCCGCCTCGGCAGCCTTGGGCAGCCAGATCCGGGCCGCGATCCGGCAGCCGTCCGACATCGGGATCCACACGTTCTCGATCTCGACGATCTCGCCGAACTTCTCTGCGTTCATGTCTGCGCCTGCTTCCAGCCCATCCAGTGTCAAATCTCCTATACGCCGTCTGCCGCCGCGACGAAACCCGCTGCCAACCCCTGCCCGCAGGCGGTCAACGGCCCGCCCGATCCGCCCGCAACCCGGCAGTCGACCAGCCACCAACGCTGCGACTTCGTCTCAAGATCCAAGATGAACACCTGCTGCAGGCCATCGAGCGACCGCCAACCACGCCATCGCAGCTCGTCCTCAAGCGGCTTGATCCGACCACGACTGCGGCGGCCTTTTTACGAGATCATGCTGCCCCGAGCGCAAGCGACACATGTGCGCGGCGATGCGACGGAAGTGAGGCGCTCTGGATTTGTGCTCTTCAAGTCGATCCGAATCTCCATCGGATGGAGGCCGCATCAATCCCGAGTCCTGGCCACCAACCCCTTGCCGGCGCTCGAGAACCTCATGCCGACCGCCGGAATCTCGATGTCGCAAACCGGCAAGTTGACCTGTCTCCCGAGCGTCCAGGATGCGTCACTTGTGTGCCCTTCCGGCCCGTGAAAGGAGCAATATAGCACCACCACCGACGTAAATTCGCGCCCTCCCGGCGTGGCCTCATTTCTCTGCTGAGCGCTTGACTCCTATGATCCCCTCGGGTAGAAAGAGTGATACGAATAGCTACTTCTAGTTCGGTACAGCTGTCGTCGATGGCTCCCTAGGGCGAACCTCGAGTTTACCCAACCATGTAAATCGTAGTAGTAAAGAAAGAGGCGATGTGTCCCATGCCTGCACTCGCAACAGCGACGCTCACAATCCTTGTAGGTGTGACCGTTTACGTCATCGGTCAACTGTTGTCCACGTTCTTTATTGTTCCCGTGCAGGATTTGCGAAAAGTAATCGGTGAAGTACGCTTCAACTTGTCTTTTTATGCTCGAGAAATCCACACTCCGAGTAGCCGCACTCCTGAGAGATCCGACCAAGCCCGCGGTGCTCTGATGAAAAGTTCGTGCGATTTGCTAGCGAAATTACAAGCTATATCGGCCTACGACCGGCTTGCATCAATAATGGTTTCCGCCATTCTTCCGAGGAAATCAATTGAAGACGCAGCAATCCAGTTACGAGGGCTATCCACCTATTTACATGACCCTGAATCAAAGGCGACCGACGATCTTGATATTATCGACAGGCGCGTTAAGCATATTGAAAATCTTCTCGGGCTAAAACCGCTTGACGAGGTAAATACCTGATCGATGCCATAGATAGTTCGACCATGTTTGCTTCCGGCTTGGCATATGTATTAGCGCCTTTCATTGCTGTGTTCATTCTCGGTGGAACTGTGGCCATTATAGAAGTATCTCGCCAGCGTTTCCCAGAGGTTACGAAATCAATTCTCTTAGCGGCTGCTCTGGCTTATATAATTTTTGTTTTGTCGATGTGCATGAGTGGGAATTGGTCGCGTTCCTACCACTACTACGAAGAAGAACCATACTGCCCAGGCCCCCCGATTGCCACTTGCTGACTGCTACCCGGGGCCCGGAGCAGTGTCGGATCTCATGAGCTCCTGGACGCCGCCGACCGTCACCAGCTTGCCGCGGCGCGGCGCCTTCGTCGCTTTCACAGTTTCCTCGTTTGGCACCAGGGGATCGAATGGCAGCGCCTTGTCGGCAACCGTCCGCATCAGCATCCTGACTCCATTTCGCTTCTTGGCCGTCTTTGCCTGCCCTTCCTGGTTCTGACCTTGCTCGGGTAGATCTGGAGCCTGCTCAGGGGAACCACCTGATTTGGTCGCCGACGCCCAAAACCGTTGTCGCTGCGTCAGCCGCCCCGTTTGCTTGCTCGAAAGGGGAGTCCTGACTGTCCCGACCCCGTTTTCCTTCGCTCAGACCCAGAAGCCGGCGTGGACCGCCTTGGCCTCCTCGGTGAGCAGAGGACCTATCACCTCGGTCGGTCGCTGGCCGCCGGCGAACACGGTGCGGCAGGGCAGATCGAAGGTCGGGTTCTGGGCGTGCGCGCCGGTCAGCGTGAGAAGGTCGCGCTCGGCCAGCCCGTAAACGACGCGCCCGACGCCCACCCAGTAGACGCTGCCGGCGCACATCGCGCAGGGCTCGGTGCTGGTGTACAGGGTGCACCGGGCGAGGAGGTCGCGCGGCAACCGGCGCGAGGCGAGGGTCATCAGGTTGCGCTCGGCGTGGCCGGTGGCGTCGTGCTCGGTGACGACGGTGTTCTCGGCCTCGAGCAGAACGGCGCCATCCGGCCCCACCAGGAGCGCGCCGAAGGGATGGTTGCCGTTGGCACGGGCGCGGGCCGCCACGGCGATGGCGCGGCGCAGGAAGGTCTCGTCGTCGTGCGCCGTCGGCATGGGTCACTCTCTGAACTGGTCAGGCGCTCCGCCGCCGCGAGGCGATCACAGGCGCGCTGGGCCTCACCGCGGCGTCACCGCCTGCGCCACGACTATCACCCCGGACGCTAGCCTTTGGCGCACGATCCGACAACCCGCACGGTCGGCGGGCTCTTCGACCCCAGATATAGAACCGAACGACGTCTATGCGGAACTTTGGCCAGTTCGCGGCGTCGGCCGGATGAGCCGATGGCGTCCCCAACATCAAATCGCTATATGTTTGCCATGGCGACGAAAAAGCCAGCCTCGACGTGCCGCAGCATCGCCCGTGATGCCAAGACCGGGCGCATGATTCCGGCCGGGTATGGTGCGCTCAAGGGCCAGTATGTTGTTCGAAAAGGCGTTGACGTCACCAAGCCCATTTTTGAGCAGGTGTGCCGCACCCCTCTGCGGCAGGCCGCTTCGAAGAAGCGCGGTAAGGGCTGATCGAGCTGGCGGGCGTTGTTCTCGACACGCACGCTGCAATTTGGCTTCTGAACGGCGAGCCGATGGCAGCGGATGCCCTCGAGGCGATTGCCGAGGCTCAACTCGACGGCAAGCTCTTCCTGTCGCCGATCACGGGCTGGGAGGCAGCGCTCGCGCTGACGAAGCGAGGTGGGCAGCCAGACCTCGGAAACCGAGACGGCGCAACCTGGTTTCGAGCCGCAAGGAGGCTGCCTGGTGCTGCGCTGGTGCGGATCGGGCCTGCGATTGCGTTCGAGGCGGCACGGGTCCCGGTCCCTTATGGCCGAGGCGACCCGGGAGACTGCTTCATCATAGCGACCGCCCGAATGAAGCGGGCGCCGATCGTCACGCGTGATCGCGCGATGATCGACTTGGCGGCGAGAGACCCGGCGTATGTGACCGTCGTGGTCTGCTGAAGGCTCTCATGGGCTCGTCGGAAAGCCGGTCTGTTCTAGGTCAAGGCACGGGCGGACGCGGCAGCGGCGGAGGCGGATATGAATTAGGCTGGCATGCTACGCAGCTTTGGGCTGTTGGCGGGGTTGGCCGTGGGGCTCGCGTCCGGGCGGGCCGAGGCTGGCTGGTCCGACGATCTCGCGCAGGGGTGGGATGCGGCGCGCGCGGCGGAGCAGAGCCTGCTCGACCAGGCGCGCGAGGCGATCGTGATCGGCGGCGTGGTACTGTACCGCCATCGGCATGCGATCGCCGGGGCCACCATGGGCTGCGTTGCCGGCTCGATGGCCGCGACCACGCTCAGCCTCGGCGCCGGGCTCGCGACCGGCGGCGCCGCGCTCGCCGGCACCGCGCCTGCGGCGGCGCTCGGCTGCGGTCTCGGGGCGGTCGGTGGGGCGGCGCTCGGGCAGCCGCTCGACGACGTCTACCGCGAGCCGTGAGGCTCGGATCGGAAGCAGACCCGAACCTCGGTGGCGGTTGTCGGCCGGGGCGGGAACCGGTAACCCGGTGAGATCTGCGAACCTTAACGAGGAACCGCCCGATGCCGACCGTTCACGTGCTGGCCATCCTTACCGCGAAGCCTGGCAAACGCGCCGAGCTGCTGCAAATTTTCAAGGCCAACGTGCCCGCGGTGCACGCCGAGAAGGGGTGCATCGAGTATGTCGCGACCGTCGATGCCGAGGGTGCTGGCGCCATCCAGACCCGGTTCGGCGAGGATGCGTTCGTCGTGGTCGAGCAGTGGGCGAGCCTGGACGCGCTCAAGGCCCATGCCGCAGCGCCGCACATGAAGGCGTACGCAGAGAAAACCAGGGACCTGATCGCCAGCCGGGTGATCCACGTGCTGGCGCCGGCCTGAGCGGTTCGGGTCAGTCGCGGGCGATCGCCTGCTCGAGGGCTTCGCGGATGAAGCGCTGGTAGGGGATGCCGCGCGCCTGGGCGCGGGCCTTGACCGCGTTCAAGAGTGTCTCGGGCAGGCGCATGTTGACCCGCGCCGCCTTCTTCTCGAACTCGAACCGCACCGGCTTGAACTGGGAGAGGTCGTACTCGGTGAGGTCGGCTTCTTCGACGAAGCGCTCGGCTTCCTCGTCAGTGCGAAAGACCGGGATCCTTTTTTTCATAGTTCTCGACCTCCTTCCGGTGCATGTAGCGGGCGCTGATCGGCCGTATGTACGTGTGTCCGTCACGCTCGCGGAGCGTAAACACCAGGAAAACGAAGCGGCCGGAGCGGGTCTTGCCGATGGCCTTCAGGCGCTGCTCGTTGAGTGAGTGCTCGACATCCACACTGATCACATGCGGGCGGGTGAAGAGTTCTTCGATCTCCCTGACCGAGACACCGTGCTTTTGGCATTTGGCGCGATTGCCCTCGTCCCAATCGAAGCCTGCGACCGGCGCGCCCATGATATGGGATGCACGTTCGTACACACAAGGCCGAACGCAGAACGCCTACGGCGTCACCGCGAGCTTGCGGCGGGGGCGGCGGGGGACGATGCGTTGGGTCGCCCAGAAGCGCAGCGCCAGGCGTTCGCGCGCCTGACGGCCGGCCTCGAGGTCGAAGCCGTTGATGATCGCGAGTCGGAAACCGCCGGGCGGCATCGAGTGGGCCTTGGGCGGCTTGTCCTCGTGGAAGGTGATCTGGATGCTGGTCAGCCCCGGGGCCTTGAGGAGCTCGGCGATCAGCTCGGGGTCGGGGTGCCAGTACTGCAGGCCGTGCGGGCCGAACAGGACGACGCTGTAGCCGTCCCGGCGGTCGTCGTCCGGGTAGTCCCAGATCCCCTCGGCGTAGAGCCGGACCAGGGCCTCGGTCCAGCCGGCGCCGTACAGGTCCGGCCACTGGTCGGAGAAGCGCAGGTGGACCTCGATGATGCGCGCATCGATGGTCTCGAAGTTGACCATGCCGGTGTAGCCGCCAAGGTTGGCGCCAAGCCACTGCGCCGCAGTAGCTCTCGATCAGGGGCCTTGCCTCGGCGAGCACGGTCCAGTAGTCGAACATGCCCTCGTCGATCGCTTTGCCGGTCACGTGGCGCCACCAGCGGGGCTTGCCGCCCGCCACCGCGACATCGGTCGAGACGTGCTCGCCCTTGAGCAGCTCCATCCACATGTGGCCGGGCCGCTGGTTCAGCTGATAGTCGCGCAGCGTCTTGAAGATCCGGCTGCCGGCGCCCATGCCGCGCATGTTGTAGACCGGCTTGGAGAACACCGGGAAGGCGTCCGGCGCCATGCCGTGCAGGCCGCAGACGAGGCCTTGGGACTCGGCGATCAGGAGCTTGTTGTAGATCCAGCGGAACTTCTGGAACAGCTGGTAGGCGTCGCCGTCCTCGGTCGGCACGAACACGGCGTCGGGACAGGCGACGTGCTCGAAATACTGCGCTCGCCAGGGGTCGCGTTCGACGATCGGCATGGCTGCCCTTCGCGGCTGAGGTTCGGCCGCCGAGTTTAGGGAGCCCGGCGGGGCGAGCCAACCCCGCGTCCGCAGGCCGGCGCGCGAGGCGCCGGCGGCAACGGCCGGCCGGCGCTCAGGCCGAGGCGGTCAGCGGACCATCGGCGCCCGCGGCCGGGGCATCACGGCCAGCGAGCAGACAGGCGATTTCGGCCGCCGGCAGCGGCTGGCCGAAATAGCCGCCCTGCAGCTCGTCGCAGCTCTGGGCGTCGAGCCAGGCGACCTGGGCCGCGGTCTCGACCCCGGCCACGCAGGTCTGGATGCCGAGGCTCCGCCCGAGCCCGATCAGGGCGGCGAGCACGTTCTCTGCCTGGGGCAGGCCGGCGATGCCATAGAGGAAGGACTGGTCGATCTTGAGCTTGTCGAGCGGCCCGTTGAGCAGGGAGCCGAGGCGCGTCGCGCGGGTGCCGAAGTCGTCGATCACGATCTGCACGCCCAGGCTCTTGAGCTGCCAGAGCGCGACCAGCGCCCGCTGCCGGTCGTGCAGCAGCACGTCCTCGGTGATCTCGAGCTCGAGGCGCTCGGGCTCGAGGCCGGTGTCCGCGAGCGTCCGGCGCAGGCAGCCGATCGGGTCGTGACCCTGGAACTGCGCCTGGGACAGGTTGACCGCGACGCTCAGGCCCGGCCAGGCGCGCGCCTGCTCGCAGGCGGTGCGCAGCGCCCATTCGTCGAGCGCCAGGACCGCCCGGTCGGTCTCGGCGTGCGCCAGGAACTGGTCCGGCAACAGCAGGCCGCGGGTCGGATGGCGCCAGCGCAGCAGCGCCTCGACGCCGACCAGGCGCCGGCTGCGGGCGGCGACCCGCGGCTGATAGTGGAGCTCGAACTGGCCGCCGTGCAGCGCCGCGCACAGCTCGTCGTCGGCGACCGGCGCCGGCGCTGCGTCGGGCTCCGGCTCGAACCAGCGCACCGTCGCGCGACCTTCGCTCTTGGCCTGGGACAGCGCGATCTGCGCGTGCCTCAGGACCTGCTCGGGGTCATCGTCGCCGGGCTGCAGCAGGGTCCCGCCGATGCTGGCGGTGATCACGAGGTTGCGGCCATCGAGCGGGTAGGGCTCGGCGAGCCTGGCGAGCAGCCGTCGGCACAACAGCTCGAGCTGGTGCGGCTGGTGACCGGCGACCAGCAGCGCGAACTCGTTGGCATCCAGCCGGGCGACGGTGTCCTGCCCGCGCACGCTCGCGCGCAGGCGCTGGGCGCAGGTCTGGAGCACCTGATCGGCCCGGGCGGTGCCGAGCTCTTCGTTGAGGCCCGCGAAGCGGTCGAGGTCGACGCACAGGACCGCCACGCTCGCCCGGTTCTGGCGGGCGTGCACTGCCTGGTGCAGCCGCTGCTGGAACAGGTGGCGGTTGGGCAGGTTGGTCAGCGTGTCGTAGAGATTGCAGCCGCCTTCCGCGATCGCGCGGGCGATGTCGGCCTCGGCACAGAGCGGCCGCTCGGCGCTCGGGCAGGAGCAGCCCGTCGCGAGCTCGTTCCAACCAATGCGCCAGCGCTGCGCCATGGCGAAGGTCCCTCCTGGCCCACCCGCGCGCAGACTACGGTTCGAGTTTTAAGCACCGGTGAAGCCCACCGCCGGCCTGCCTTTGGCATCGACGGACACCGCAGCCAGCATGGTCCGCCGGGTCCTCGGGGGAGCCCCCGAGGACCCGGCGACCGGCAAGGGTCAGCGGATCGGCATGGCGTATTGCAGGCCGTGGTCCTTCCACTGCGCATTCAGGCCGCGGGCGATCTTGAGCGGCGTGTTCATGCCGACGTTGCGCTCGAACATCTCGCCGTAATTGCCGACCTGCTTGATGATCTGGTAGCCCCAGTCGTTGGGCAGGCCGAGGTCCTTGCCCATCTCGTCCTCGGCCCCGAGCAGCCGGCGCACCTCCGGGTTGGTCGACGTGGTCTTCTGGTCATCGACGTTGGCCGAGCTCACGCCGAGATCCTCGGCCTCGATCATCGCGTAGAGGGTCCAGCGCACGACGTCGCCCCACTCGTTGTCGCCATGGCGCACGGCCGGGCCGAGCGGCTCCTTGGAGATCACCTCGGGCAGGATGATGTGATCGTCCGGGTTCTTGAGGCCGGTGCGGTCGGCGTAGAGGCCGGACTGGTCGGTGGTGAGTGCGTCGCAGCGGCCCTGCTCGTAGGCGGCGCGCGCCTCGTCCGAGCGCTCGAAGTTGACCGGCGAGAACTTCATGTTGTTGGCGCGGAAGTAGTCGGCGAGGTTGAGCTCGGTGGTCGTGCCGGTCTGGACGCAGATCGAGGCGCCGTCGAGCTCGAGCGCGCTATGGACCCCCAGCGACTTCGGCACCATGAAACCCTGGCCGTCGTAGTAGGTGACGCCGGCGAAGTCGAGGCCGAGGGCTGAGTCGCGGGACAGCGTCCAGGTGGTGTTGCGCGACAGGACGTCGACCTCGCCCGACTGCAGCGCGGTGAAGCGCTCCTTGGAGGTCAGGGGCGTGTACTTGACCGCCTTGGCGTCGCCGAAGATCGCGGCGGCGATGCCGCGGCAGACGTCGACATCGAGCCCGGACCAGTTGCCGGCATCGTCGGGGTTGGAGAAGCCGGCGAGCCCGGTGCTCACGCCGCATTGGACGAAGCCCTTCTTCTTGACCGCATCCAGGGTCGCGCCGGCCTTGGCCGTGCCGACCGGCGCCATCAGCGCCACCGCGCCGGCCGCAAGCAGAATGGTTGCTAGACGCATGAACGGTCCTCCTTGTTTTCGATCTGCCCGCCGGGCTGGCAAGCCTTGCCCTGATCGGCACCAACGCGCCTCCCGGGCGTCACGCCAGGCTCGCCGACCACGCCATCCGACCGGCCGTTGTTCGGGTCTTGCCACAGGGACGGTGCAAAATCCAGCCCCGAGGTCCGGGTGCGGGCAGGCGCAGCACGATGATACGCGCGCCCGTCGCCGCTCCGCGCTCGCCCCGGCCGGGCCGGGGTCGCATGCGCGGGCTAGCCAAGGCGCTCGAAAGCGGCAAAACTCGACCCGGGCGGGCGTGCCCGGTCCGGCACGCGCCCCGAGTGCAACCGGTGGCCGCGATTTGGGCCCACCGACGAACCAAGGCTGGGCCATGAGGGACGAGACGCTACTGGTCACCGCCGGGCGTGATCCGGCGAGCAACTTCGGGGTCGTCAACCCGCCGGTCTACCGGGCCTCGACCATCCTGTCGCCCTCGGTCGAGGCGTTCGAGGCGCCGCGCCAGGTGCGGGGCGTCTACTACGGCCGCGCCGGCACGCCCACCACCTTCGCGCTCGAGGACGCGATCGCCGCCCTCGACGGCGGCCATGGTGCCATGGTGACCGGCTCGGGCAAGACCGCGATCGCGCAGACGCTGCTGGCCTTCCTTAAGGCCGGCGACCATCTGCTCATGGTCGACAGCGCCTATGCCCCGACCCGCCAGTTCTGCGACCGGGTGCTGGCCCGCTTCGGGGTCGAGACCACCTATTACGATCCCCTGATCGGCGCCGGCATCGAGGCGCTGATCAGGCCGAACACCAGGGTTGTGTTCCTGGAATTGCCGGGCTCGCTGACCTTCGAGATCCAGGACGTGCCGGCGATCGTCGAGGTCGCAAAGCACCTTGGCGTCCTCACGATGATCGACAACACCTGGGCATCGCCGCTTTATTTCAAGCCGTTGCTGCTGGGCGTCGACCTTTGCATCCAGGCCGCGACCAAATACATCGGCGGCCATTCCGACCTGATGATGGGCACGGTCAGCTGCGCCCTGCCGCTCTACGAGCGCCTGCGCCACGGCCTGCAGGATCTCGGCGCCTACGTCTCGCCGGATGACTGCTACCAGGCGCTGCGGGGTCTGCGCACCCTCTCCGTCCGGCTCGAGCGCCATCAGGCCAACGCGCTCCGCCTGGCGACCTGGCTGCAGGCGCGGCCGGAGGTCGAGCGGGTGCTCTGCCCGGCGCTGCCCGACGACCCGGGCCATGCGCTCTGGCGGCGCGATTTCACCGGCGCCTGCGGCCTGTTCGGGATGCTCCTCAAGCCCTGCCCGACCGCCGCCTGGCATGCCCTGATCGACGGCCTGGAGCTGTTCGGCCTGGGCGCGTCGTGGGGCGGCTACGAGAGCCTGATCATGCCGGTCCATCCCGAGCGCTACCGGACCGCGACCCGCTGGGACGACCGCTTTCCGAACATCCGGATCCACGCCGGGCTCGAGGACCCGGAGGACCTGATCGCCGACCTCGAGGCGGGCTTCGCGCGGCTCAACCGGGTGACGCGAGGCTGACCCAGCGTTCGTCGGCATAGTCGAAGTAGCGGCTGATCCGCGTGCCGTCCCAGTGGTAGCGGAGGTGGCGGCCCTGGACCGGGATGGCGACCGCCTTGGGCCGGAAGGCGCCGAGGCACTGGCCGCCGGCGCGGCGCACGCTCGGATAGACGATGCCGTTGCTGCCCGCGGCCCGCAACCGCGGCCGAGCGCGCGGCCGGCCGCATAGTCCTTCGGATCGAGGCAGGGCTCGCCAGCGCGGGTCGCCGCCCCTGAGGTCGTGAAAGCGGGCATCGATCCGGCCGGTCAGGACGCGCATGTCCTCGGCGTGCGGCGGATCGGCGGTCGCGGCGTAGAACCGGCCGAGGTGGAAGACGGTCTCGGCGATCGCGGTCGCAAGCTCGCGGGCGGCGTAGTAGACGCCGTAGCTGCCGTCGCTGAAGCGCGAGCCGCTGCGGGTTCAGATGGGTGAACGAGGCCATCACCCAGCTCGCTCCCGGCCCGCTCACGCGTTCCTCGACCGGCACCAGGCGGATCTCGCCGAGCTCGTCGCGCAGGCGCGGGTTGGTCAGGCTCTCGATCGCGGCCAGCTGCTCCCAGTCGCCCGGATCGTCGGTCAGGCGCTCGAACAGCTGGATCGGCGGGTAGCGGGACGGCAGGATCCGGTGCACGGCCGGCCAGCGGACCCGCCGCTCCGGTGGCTCTTCGGTCACGGCCCGGGGCTCAGGTCCAGCCGCCGCGCGCGGCATCCAGATGGGCGCGCACGGCGGCGAGATCGGCGACGTCGCCCGCGAGCATGCGCTCGAGCGCGCTCTGGCCGCCGAAGGCCGCGTTCGGCCGGGCCGAGCCAGCCGTCGGCGAGCGCCGCGTCCTGGTAGAGGATCTGGAGCGCCTTGTAGATGCCGAGCAGGTAGCTGATCCGCCGGAGCGTGTCGTGCGGCAGGGTCTTCGCCTTGCCAGCCTTCCAGTTGTAGAGCGTGGCCCGCGACGGCCGTCCGAGCAGCACCCGCGCCTGCTCCATGCTCAGACCCCAGAGCTCGACCAGGCGGAAGAACGCGCGCACCGCAACGTCGTCACGGTCTGCCGCGGCGATCTCGGGATGTCTCACGACGGACGAAGTCGCTGTCATAGTCTATAATTAGACTATGCCAACGCGGCCTGTCAAGGGCGCCGCGCGGCGATCAGGAACTCGCGGTTGCCCTTGGGGCCGGTGATCGGGCTTTCGGTGATGCCCAGGACGTGCCAGCCCTGCTCCTCGGCGAGCCAACGCGCGATGTCGCTGCAGACCTCCGCATGCAGCGCCGGATCGCGCACGACACCCCCCTTCCCCACCTGGCCCTTGCCGACCTCGAACTGCGGCTTGATCAGCGCCAGCAGGCAGGCGCCTGCATGCGTCAGTTGAAGTGCTGACGGAAGCACGAGCTTCAGGGAAATAAAGCTCGCGTCGCAGACCACGAGGTCGACCGGCTCGGGGATCAGATCGCGGGTCAGGTAGCGGGCGTTGGTCCGTTCCAGAACAACGACTTTCGGGTCGTTGCGCAGACGCCAGTCGAGCTGGCCGTGGCCGACGTCGACCGCATAGACCTTGGTCGCTCCCCATTGCAGCAGGACGTCGGAAAAGCCGCCGGTCGAGGCGCCGACGTCGAGCGCGACCATGCCTTGAGGGTCGATGCCGAAATGATCGAGACCGTGGGCGAGCTTGAGCCCGCCTCTGGACACATAGGGCGAGCTCGACCCACGAACCTCGACGGCTATGTCAGGTGCGACCGCATGTCCCGGCTTGTCCAGCCGCTGATCGCCGGAAAACACCCGACCCGCCAGGATAACGGCTTGCGCTTTGGCCCGGCTCTCGGCCAGTCCCCGCTCGACCAGCAGCTGATCAAGCCGTGTCCGGCTCAACGAGGAGTCCGCCTAGGCGCTGGCCTTGGCCTGGTGGACCGAGGGTTCGCCGGGGCTGAGGGTGAGGCGGGCAAGCGTCGCGATCTGGGTGGCGTTGAGGCCCGCCTCCTCGTACATGCCGGCGGGGGTGCCGTGGTCGATGAAGCGGTCGGGCAGGATCATCGAGCGCAGGCGCAGGCGGCCGTGGTCGAGCAGGCCGGCCTCGAGCATGAACTGCTGGACGTGGGCGCCGAAGCCGCCGATGGCACCCTCCTCGATCGTCACCAGGACCTCGTGCTCGGTCGCAAGTCGGGAAATCAGGTCGTGGTCCAGGGGCTTGGCGAAGCGGGCGTCGGCGACCGTGGTCGAGAGCCCGCGCGCGGTCAATTCGTCCGCCGCCTTCAGGCACTCCTGGAGGCGGGCGCCGAACGACAGGAGCGCGATCGGGCCGCCGCCCTCGCGCACGATCCGGCCCTTGCCGATCTCGAGCGGCGTGCCGCGCTCGGGCAGGTCGATGCCGATGCCCTCGCCGCGCGGGTAGCGCACCGCCGACGGCCGGTCGTCGATCCTGGCCATGGTCGCGACCATGTGCATGAGCTCGGCCTCGTCGGCTGCGGCCATGATCACGAACCCCGGCAGGCAGCCGAGATAGGCGACATCGAACGCGCCGGCGTGGGTCGGGCCGTCGGCGCCGACCAGCCCTGCCCGGTCCATGGCGAAGCGGACCGGCAGGCCCTGGATCGCGACGTCGTGCACGACCTGGTCGTAGGCGCGCTGCAGAAATGTGGAATAAATCGCGCAGAACGGGCGGAAGCCCTGGGTCGCAAGCCCGGCCGCGAAGGTCACGCCGTGCTGCTCGGCGATGCCGACATCGAACGCGCGGTCGGGGTAGTGCTTGGCGAACGCGTCGACCCCGGTGCCGGACGGCATCGCAGCCGTAATCGCGACGATCTTGTCGTCGGTCTCGGCCTCCTTGATCAGGGCCTTGGCGAACACCGAGGTGTAGGCGGGCGCGTTGCCCTTCTTCTTGAACTGGGTGCCGGTCGCGGTGTCGAACTTGACCACGCCATGGTACTTGTCGGCCGAGTTCTCGGCCGGCGGATAGCCCTTGCCCTTCTGGGTGCGGACGTGGATCAGGACCGGCCCGGCACGCCTGGCGTCGCGGACGTTCTTCAGCACCGGCAGCAGGTGGTCGATGTTGTGACCGTCGAGCGGGCCGATGTAGTAGAAGCCGAGCTCCTCGAACAGCGTGCCGCCGGTCATCATGCCGCGCGCGTATTCCTCGGCCTTCTCGGCGGCCTCGGCGAGCGGCCGCGGCACGAAGCCTGCGAGCTGCTTGGCGACGTGGCGGAAGGTCAGGTAGGACTGCGAGGAGATCACCCGCGACAGATAGTCGTGCATGGCGCCGGTCGCGGGCGAGATCGACATGTCGTTGTCGTTCAGGATCACGATCAGGCGCGCGTTCATGGCGCCGGCGTTGTTCATCGCCTCGTAGGCCATGCCGGCGCTCATGGCGCCATCGCCGATCACCGCGACGACGTGGAAGTCGTCGCCCGCCAGATCGCGCGCGGTCGCCATGCCGAGCGCGGCCGAGATCGAGGTCGAGCTGTGGGCGGCGCCGAATGCGTCGTAGCGGCTCTCGGCGCGCTTGGTGAAGCCGGACAGGCCGCCCGGCTGGCGCAGTGTGCGGATGCGCGCTCGCCGCCCGGTCAGGATCTTGTGCGGGTAGGCCTGGTGGCCGACGTCCCAGACCAGGCGGTCGTGCGGCGTGTCGAACACGTAGTGCAGCGCCACGGTCAGCTCGACCACGCCCAGGCCCGCGCCCAGGTGGCCGCCGGTGACCGAGACCGCATCGATGGTCTCGGCGCGCAGCTCATCGGCCAGCTGGCGCAGGCTGTCCGGCGCCAGGCGGCGTAGATCGGCCGGCTCGTCGATCGTGTCGAGCAGCGGGGTCTCAACCATAGGGATCAATTTCCTCCCGCGGAGCATCGGCTTGATCTCGCCCGTGAGGCGACCGCCGACGGTGCAATGCGACCCTAGTTGGAACGGCTTATGACAAACTCGAACACTTCGCGCAACACGGGCACCGCGCGGCCCAGCCGATCGAGCTGCCGATTGGCGCTGGCATTGAGCTCTTTGAGCCGCGCCCGGGCACCTTCGATGCCGAGCAGGCCGACCACGGTCGCCTTGCCGGCCGCCTGGTCGCGCCCGAGGTCCTTGCCGGCGAGCGCGGCATCGCCGGTGACATCCAAAAGGTCGTCCTGGATCTGGAACGCGAGGCCGAGATCGGCGGCATAGGCGCGCAGCACTTCGCGCGCCGCTTCCGACGCCGCCCCGAGGATCGCGCCCGCCTCGCAGGCGAACTCGAGCAGGGCGCCGGTCTTGAGGCGCTGCAGCTCGAGCACCTCGTCCATCGAGAGCGCCCGGCCCTCGGCCTCGAGGTCGATCATCTGGCCGCCGCACATCCCCATCACACCGGCGGCCCGGGCGAGCTTCTCGACCAGGGTGCCGCGGACCGCCGGATCGGGGTGGGTCGCGGGCCCCGCCAGGACCTCGAAGGCGAGGCTCTGGAGCGCGTCGCCGGCAAGGATCGCGGTCGCCTCGTCGAATTGACGGTGGCAGCTCGGGCGACCCCTGCGGGTGAGCGCGTCGTCCATCGCCGGCAGGTCGTCGTGGACCAGCGAGTAGGCGTGGATCAGCTCGACCGCGGCGCCGGCCCGCAAGGCCCGTGCCTGGGGTACGTCGAACAGCTCGGCGCCGGCCACGACCAGGAACGGCCGCAGCCGCTTGCCGCCGCCGAGGGCGGCGTAGCGCATCGCCTCCTGCAGCCGGGCCTGGCCACCCGCAGGGCGCGGCAGGAGCCGGTCGAGCTCGAGCTCGATCGCCTCGGCGACCGTCGCCATCCGTTGGGACAGGGACGGCGCGCTCAAGCGGGGTCCATGGGCTCGGTGCGCGCGCTGCCGTCCGGGCCGAGGGTGATTTTCTCGACCCGCAGCTGCGCCTCCTGGAGCTTGCGCTGGCAATGGTCCTTGAGCGCCGTGCCGCGCTCGTAGGCCTGGATCGCAGCTTCCAGGTCGAGCTGGCCGCGCTCCAGGTCCTGGACGATGCGCTCGAGCTCGGCGAGCGCCTGCTCGAAGCTCATGGCCAGGACGTCCGGCGCGCTCGGACCGGCGCCGCCCGCGGCTTCGGGCCGCCGCCGGCAAAGGCTCGCGCAAGGTGTTCCAGCTCGGGGGGTCTTCGCTCACAAATCCGGCCATCTGGGTCAAGTAGGTCGGGGTCAGGGCTCGCGCAACGCGTTCAGATGCGCAAGGCAGCTCTGCGCGAGCGCGGTCAGATCATAGCCGCCTTCGAGCACCGAGACCACCCGGCCCGTCGCATGCCGGCCGGCCAGCGCCATCAGCTCACGGGTCACCCAGGCGAAGTCAGCCTCCTCCAGCTCGAGCATGGCCAGCGGATCGGCGCGATGGGCATCGAAGCCGGCCGAGACCATGATCAGCTCGGGCGCGAAGCGATCGATCGCCGGCAGGATGTCGGCCTCGACGACGCGCCGCCAGTCCTTGGAGCCGGTGCCTGCCGGCAGCGGCCGGTTGACGAGGTTGCCGACCCCGGTCTCGGCGCGCGCCCCGGTGCCCGGGTAGAGCGGCCATTGGTGGGTCGAGAGATACTGCACCCGCGGCTCGCTCGCGAAGATCGCCTGGGTGCCATTGCCGTGGTGGACGTCGAAATCGAAGATCGAGATTTTCCGGACGCCGTGCCCCGCGAGCGCCTCGAGGGCGCCGATCGCGATGTTGTTGAACAGACAAAAGCCCATGGCGCGCTCGGGCTCGGCGTGGTGGCCGGGCGGCCTGAGCGCGCAGAAGGCGTTGCGTGCCGCGCCGCTGACGACGGCGCCGACCGCGGCGCAGGCGGCGCCCGCCGCCCGCAGCGCCGCCTCGATCGAGCCCGGCGAGATCGCGGTGTCGGGATCGAGCCGACGGTAGCCCGAGGCGGGCTCGGCGGCCAGGATCGCGTCGACGTAGCGGGGCGTGTGCGCGCGCTCGAGCTGCGCCCGGGTCGCGCGCGGCGCCTCCTCGCGGTGGACGCCCACCAAGGCCCCCTTCCGCTCCTCGCGCTCGAGCAAGGCCAGGATCGCCCGAATCCGGGCCGGCTGCTCGGGATGGCCGGGCCCGGGGTCGTGCACGGCGGACGACGGATGGGTGTAGAGCAGGGTGGTCATGCGGCGCGCCTCCGGCGCCAGCTCTAGCATCGCAACGGTTGCAGCGCTAAGGACGAATGCGCGCGCGCTTGCTGCGGGCAGGACGAAGCGACTACATAGATGCCATGGCGACGCTGACCATGGATACCCACCGGATCGTCAAGCGCCTGAGGGATGCGGGCTTCACCGACACCCAGGCCGAGACGGTCACTGACATCCTCGCCGAGACCCGGGCGACGGATCTGGCCGACGTCGCGACCAAGGCTGACATCGCGATGCTGCGGACCGAGATGGCGACCAAAGCGGACCTCGCTGCAGTGGGGACCAAAATCATCAAATGGCTGGTGCCGCTCATGCTCGGCCAGACCGGGCTGATCGTCGCCCTGATCAAGCTTCTGTCGTAGCTGGCTGCTGGCTGGCACTGTTGGCGAAGGCGGTGAGGCGTTTGAGCGCGCGTGAGCGGTCGGAGTGGTCGAGCTTCGCTCGGCCAAGCGCGCCGCGTAAGAGCTCGATGGTCTGGTCGTAGGTGGCGCGGTCGACCGGGAACGGCGTGCCGTCCTTGCCGCCGTGGGCGAAGGCAAAGCGCGCCGGGTCGCGGGTGCTGGCGCGAGCGCCGTGGATCAGCTCGGCGACCAGGGTCAGCGCGCGCAGGCTCTTCGGGCCGAGGCCCGGGGTTCCGAGCAGGCTCTCGAAGTCGGCGGGCGCGCGCTCGTAGGTCCGAAGCAGGGTCTGATGCAGGCGCTTGGGGTCGACGTCGGCGGTCGCCAGCAGCGGATGGCGGGCGGGCATCCGGAGCAGCGGCAGATGATCGAGCCCGGCCAGGATGGCGGCCGGCGGATGAGCGGCGATCTCGGTCGTGGCGAGGCGCGCGGCAGCGCTTTCCGCGGCGACCAGGTTCAGGGTCGGGGTGCTTCGGTCGGCGCAGACCGCGGCGTGCGGCTCCTCGACGAAGCTCGTGACCCGATCGCCCAGCCAATGATAGCGGCGCGCGGTCCGGGTCGCATCCGACATGCCCTGCTGGACCACGCACCAGTTTCCGCCGGTCGTGAACACGAAGACGTGGTGATAGAGCTGATGGCCGTCCTGGACGGCGGTATTGTCGACCTTGGCCGACAGCCGGCTCGCGCGCACCAGCGGCGCAGGGTCTGTTCCCAGATGCTCGCAGGCGCGCTCGATTTCCCCGGGTGTCTTGCGCGAGGCGGCCCCTTTGCCGCCGCAGACGAACAGCCCGAAGTCGTGTTCGAGCCCCCGTACCGCCTCCTTGACAGCACCGCAGGTCGTGGTCGTGACGCCGCTGGAATGCCAGTCGAAGCCGAGCACGCAGCCAAATGCCTGGAACCAGAACGGGTCGGAGAGGCGCGCCAGCACCTCGTTTGGGCCATAGTCCGCGACGACGTGGCCCAGGATCTCGCGCGCGAGCCCGACCATGCGCCCGAATAGCCAGGCTGGTGCCCGGCCGGTGTGCAGCGGCAGATCCGCGAGCCCGACCCGCCCCGAACGCGCGCTCACCTCGGGGGGTGGCCCCTTGTGTCCGGCTCGAACTCTTCGCCCGGAACGCGGCTCCAGAGCATAAACCAGATCGCCAGGGAGGATCCGGCGCGGCAGAGCCGTTCCGATCGGGGCGCGCTTGACCGTCTGACGACAGGCGTGATCATAATGGCCGTGTCCCGCGTGTCGGTTGCCGGTATCCCTACCCTCGGTGCTCGTTGCGCGAGTGGCGGCAATCTTGACTTGGCGCACGGTTTCCAGAACTGCGGTTCCCCGTACCACGAAGGAATGGGCAATGAGAAGCGGGTTCCTCATGCTGCTGGCGCTGGCGTTCGCCGTCCCGGCCACTGCCGGCGCCCAGGGTTACGGTTTTCCGATCGCGGACCCATTTGCGGCGACGATCGTCGGCACGCCCGCCGCCTACCGGGCCGATCTGCCGCAGCAGGTCGCGCTTCAGAACCGCGAGCTGGTGGTGTTTCCGGAGCGCAAAGTTCCTGACGTGTTCTGGTACACCAAGCGCCTGCGCTTCGGCTTCCTGGCCCAGAACAAGAAGGCCCCGCTCGCCTTCGTCATCGCCGGAACCGGCGCCGGTCATGATTCGCAAAAGGTGAACATCCTGGTCAGGATGTTCGACAAGATTGGCTTTCACGTGATCACCTTGCCGTCGCCGACGTTCCAGAATTTCATCGTCACCGCCTCGACCACCAGCGTGCCGGGCCTGATCACGGACGACGCGGTCGATCTCTATCGGGTGATGCAGCTTGCCTACGCCCAGGTCAAGGATGAGATCGAGGTCACCGGGTTTGACCTCACCGGCTACAGCCTGGGTGCCGCCCAGGCCGCCTTCGTCGCCAAGCTCGACGAAACCGAGCACGCGTTCAATTTCCAGCGCGTCCTGATGATCAATCCACCCGTCAGCCTCTACAATTCAGCGCTGATCCTCGATCGCATGTTGGACGACAACACCCCCGACGGCGTCGCGGTGGCCTTCAATCGCCTGCTGGCGGCATTCGCCGAGACTTACGTGCAGGAAGAGGACACCGTCAGTCTGAATGGCGACTTCATGTATACGGTGTACCAGCGGCGCCAGCCATCCGACGAGAGTTTGCAGGCGACCATCGGCATCTCGTTCCGCATCTCATCGGCCAATCTGGCATTTACCTCCGACGTGATGACCAAGGCCGGCTACATTGCACCGAAACGGCCCCCGCTGACGCCGACCACCTCGTTGGACGAGTTCGCCGCGGTAGCGATGCGCAGCACCTTTAAGAACTATATCGATGATCTCTTTTATCCGTACTTCAAGGGGCGCCAGCCAGAGATAACTCTGGATGACCTGATCAAGCTGACCAGCTTGAACAGCATCGAACCCTACCTGCGCACCAGTCGCAAAATTGGCTTGATGCACAACGCGGACGACATCATCATGGCGCCTGGCGAGATCGACTATCTCAAGCAGGTGTTTGGCAATCGTGCTATGATTTACCCGCGGGGAGGGCACTGTGGCAACATGGATTATCGCGACAATGTGGCGGACATGATGAAATTCTTCACCAATTGATGGCGGAGGGGAGCCGGTGATGATCGCGCGCCGCCTGGTTGCCACGGCGCTGTTGGCGATCCTGGGATGCAGTGCCTGCGCCGGCACGCCACCGGTGCCGCCGGTGCCGCCCAAGCGTCAGTTGAGCGAGGTGGCCGAGCCGGGTGAAGTTGCCGGCCAGATCTCCGACCCGATCGAAGGTTGGAACCGCGGTGTTTACAATTTCAATGCGCAGTTCGACCGCTACGTGTTCTTGCCGGTGGTCGACGCTTACCGCTTCGTCACGCCGGAATTCGTGCGCCATCGGATCCACGATTTCTTCTCCAACCTCACCGAGATCACCACCTTCGCGAACGCGGCGCTGCAGCTGAAGGGGGCAACCGCCGGGCGCGCCGCGGTGCGCTTCGTCAACAACGTCATGTTCGGCTTCGGCGGCCTCTACGACATCACCGCGGCCAAAGGGATCGGCCAGGTCAAGGAGGACTTCGGTCAGACCCTTGGCTATTGGGGCGCGGGCCCGGGCCCCTATCTCGTCCTGCCGATCCTCGGCCCTTCGAATGTCCGCGATACCACCGGCCTCATCGTCGACAGTGCGCCCTCCTGGTTCCTCGTCCCCGGCGACGTGAGTAGCAATCCGGCCTACATGGCCACCTTCTACGCCTTGCGGCCGATCGACAAGCGCAACAGCATTCCGTTTCGCTACTACCAGAGCGGATCGCCGTTCGAGTACGAGCTCGTCCGGGTCATCTACACCCGATTCCGAGAAGCCGAGATCGCGCGATAGTAGGCTCCCCTTCGGAGCGTAAGCTCACCTCAGGTGACGACCTCGCCCTCGTCGCCAAGAATGTGGCTCAGATCATACGGGAGGTTGGCGGGGAAGGTCTGGCGCGACAGCCCGGTCTCGATCGCCGCCCGCTTGCGCGCCTGCGGCCAGGCCGCAGGCGCCGTAGCCTCGAGCTCGCGCCTGAGGCTCGGGCTCTCCTCCAGCAGATCCTCGATCTGGGCGCGCTGTTCGGCGATGGTCGCTGCCCAGCTGCGGGAGCGCCGTCTGGGCTGAAACTGCCATTTCAGGAGGTGCGCGAGAAGAACCCGCAAACGGCTCTTGAGCTCGCGGCGCAGGTTGCCGGCGATCGCCTCGATCTCTTCGATCAGATGCTCAAGGTCGACCTGGTCGAGGTGCCCGGCGCGCAGCTGCGCCGCCTGATGCTCGGCCCATGCGAGCAGATCGCGGTCGTAAAGCGTCTCCTGCCGCTCGAGCACTTTCGCCATCGTCGTTCCTCCAGATCTTAAGCCTCGCGCATCCGGCCGCGAAAGCCAAGCACGAGGTCAAGCCGCGAGGCGGCCGAGGTCCTGGACCAGGGATTGGACGCGTTTCAGGCGTTCGACCGGGGTCTTGGTCTCGCCGCTGACCACCAGGCGGTGGTCGGAGCGGACGCGCATGGTCTTGGCGTGCTCCGCGATGTAGCCGACCAAGCGCTCGGGGCGGGCGAAGCGGTTGTCGTGGAAGGCGAGAAGGACCCCTTTCGGGCCGGCCTCGACCTTGGCCACGCCCGCCTTGCGGCAGAGCTGCTTGATCCGGACCAGCTGCAGGAGCTGCTCGGTCGCCTCCGGGATGGGGCCGAAGCGGTCGATCAGCTCGGCCGCGAACGCCTCGACGTCGTCGGGCTCGGCGAGTGCCGCGAGCCGGCGGTACATGGCAAGGCGCAGATCGAGGTCCTCGATGTAGGTCTCGGGGATCAGGGCCGCGGCATCGATCGTGATCTGCGGCGTCCAGTCCTGGGCCTCGGCAGCACCCTCGTCGCCCGCCTGGCGGGCGAGCACCACCGCCTCCTCGAGCAGGTGGTTGTAGAGCTCGAAGCCCACCTCCTTGATGTGCCCGGACTGCTCGTCGCCGAGGAGGTTGCCCGCCCCCCTTATGTCGAGGTCGTGGGAGGCGAGCTGGAAGCCCGCACCCAGCTCGTCCAGGCTCTGGATCACCTGCAGCCGGCGCTCGGCGGCCTCGCGCAGGATGCGCTTGGGCGGCAGGGTGAAATAGGCGTAGCCCCGGACCTTGCCGCGCCCGATCCGGCCGCGCAGCTGGTAAAGCTGGGAAAGACCGAAGCGGTCGGCGCGGTGCACGATCAGGGTGTTGGCGGTCGGGATGTCGAGGCCGGACTCGATGATGTTGGTGGTCACCAGGAGGTCGATCCGGCGCTCGTAGAAGGCCGCCATCACGTCTTCCAGTTGCTTTGCCGGCAGGCGGCCGTTGGCGACCCCGAGCTTGACCTCGGGCACCAGGTGGCGGAGCTGCTCGGTGAGCCTCGCCTGGTCCTCGATCCGCGGGCAGACGTAGAAGGTCTGGCCGCCGCGGTAGTGCTCGCGCAGGATCGCCTCGCGCAGAACCACCGGGTCGGTCGGCAGGACGAAGGCACGGACCGCCAGGCGGTCGACCGGCGGGGTCGCGATCAGGCTCAGTTCCTTGAGGCCGCCGAGTGCCATCTGGAGGGTGCGCGGGATCGGGGTCGCGGTCATGGTCAGGACGTGGACCTCGGCCCTCATCTGCTTGAGGCGCTCCTTGTGCACGACCCCGAAATGCTGCTCCTCGTCGATCACCACGAGGCCCAGGTCTTTGAAGCGGGTGGTCTTGCCGAGCAGCGCGTGGGTCCCGACCACGATGTCGACCTCGCCCGCGGCCAGGCGCTCGCGGATCAGGGCCATCTGCTTGGCCGGCACGAACCGGGAAACCTGCTCGATCCGGAGCGGCAGGCCCTGGAAGCGCTCGCGCATGACCTGGAAGTGCTGGCGCACGAGCAGGGTCGTGGGGGCCAGGATCGCGACCTGCAGGCCGGCCATGGCGACCACGAAGGCGGCGCGCAATGCGACTTCGGTCTTGCCGAAGCCGACGTCGCCGCAGACCAGGCGATCCATCGGCTGGCCGGAGGCGAGATCGTCGAGCACGACCTCGATCGCGCGCGCCTGGTCCTCGGTCTCATCGTACGGGAAGCGGGCGGCGAACTCCTCGTAGAGGCCGTGCGGCGGGGTCAGGCGGGTGCCGCGGCGCATGGCGCGCCTGGCGGCGATCTCGATCAGCTCGGCCGCGATCTCGCGGATCCGCTTCTTGACCCGCGCCTTGCGGGTCTGCCAGCCGAGGCCGCCCAATTTGTCGAGTGCCACCTCGCCCTCGGCAGCACCATAGCGCGAGAGGACGTCGAGGTTCTCGACCGGCACGAACAGCTTGTCGCCGCCCTGGTAGAGCAGGCGCAGGCAGTCGTGGGGCGCGCCGCCGAGCTCGAGGGTCACCAGGCCGTCATAGCGGCCGATACCGTGGTCGTTATGGACCACGAGATCGCCCTCGCCGAGCGCGCCGACGTCGGGGATGAACTGATCGCTGCGCCGGGTCTTGCGGGCCGGCCGGCTGAGCCGGTCGCCGACGATGTCGGCCTCGGCCAGGACCGAGAGGTCGGCGGTCGCAAAGCCGTGCTCGAGCGGCAGCACGGCCAGCGCCGGCCCGCTCGCCGCAGCCGCGTCGTCCCAGCGTTCGGTCCGGTGCAGGCCCTCGACGCCGTGATCGGCCAACACCATGCGCAGCCGCTCCAGCGAGCCTTCGCTCGCCCCGGCGATCAGGGTCCGTTTGCCGGTCGTCTGCTCGGTGCGCAGGTGCAAAGCGACCGCGTCGAACAGATTGACGTCCTGGCGCGCCCGCTCGGCCGCGAAATCGCGCGCCTGGCGGCCGCCGAGGTCGATCACCTCGAGGCCGCCCGCGGTGGCGTCCGGCGCCGGCGCAAAAGGCGAAAAATCGGTCCGATCGCGACCCGCGAGCAGCGCCTCCAGCCGGGGCTCGCTGAGGTAGAGCTCATCGGGGGCGAGCGGCCGGTAGGGCGCCGCACCCATCGCGCGCGCGGCCTCGGGCGGCTCGCGCCTGGCGCCATAGTGCTCGCCGATGGTCGCATGGCGGGCGGCGATCGCCTCGTCCGCCAGCGGATCGAAGCTGATCCCGGCGTCCGGCTCGAGATAGTCGAAGAGGTCCACCAGGCGCTCGTGGAACAGCGGCAGCCAGTGCTCCATGCCCGGGAACGGCCGGCCGGCGGAGATCGATTCGAACAAGGGATCGCCGGTCACGGCGCCGAAGCGCTTCAGATAGCCGGCGCGGAAGCGCTCGATCGCGGCTTCGTCCAGCATCACCTCGCTGACCGGGCCGAGCTCGAATCCGGGAACCTTGCCGAGCGAGCGCTGGGTCAGGGGATCGAAGGCGCGGATCGCCTCGAGCACGTCGCCGAACAGATCGAGCCGGAGCGGCTGCTCGCTGCCGGTCGGAAAGATGTCGATGATGCCGCCGCGGACCGCGTATTCGCCGGGCTCCACGACCGTGCCGCTGCGCCGGTAGCCGTTGCGCGCGAGGCAAGCCAGCAGCCGCGCCCGATCGATCCGGCCGCCGGCCTCGGCGGCGAACCGGCCGGAGACGATCAGCTCGGGCGGCGGCAGCTTCTGGAGGACGGCGTTGGCAGTGGTGATCACCAGCTGCGGCCGCGGCGCCGCATCGTCCAGCTGGCGGGCGTCGAGCAGGCGGGCGAGCGCATCGAGGCGCCTGGCCATGACGTCGGAGTTCGGCGACACCCGGTCGTAGGGCAGGCAGTCCCAGGCCGGCAGGATCACGACCTCGAGCGCCGGCGCGAAGAAGCGCACGAGGTCCGCAAGCAGGGTGGCCCGCCCGCCATCGCGCGCGACGTGCAGGCGCTGGGCGGCGCCGGCCCCGCTGGCCGCGCGCGCGAGCCAAAGCGCATCCAGTCCCTCGACCGCAGCCGCCACCAGGCGCCGCGCGGGACGCAGAGGCGGCGCCGCGGCCTGGAGATCCGGGGCGGTATCGGCTAAGAGCGGAACAGATCGCATCGGGGCGGGCGGCGGTCAGTCCTTGGCGCCCGCGAACCGGAAGGTCCGCAGGCGTTCGAACAGGTCGTGGTCATGGCGGGCCGGCACCGGCGTCCGGCCGGAGATCCAGTCGAGCAGGTCCTGATCGCTCTCGCCAAGCAGCGCCTCGTAGCGATCGAGGCCGACCCGGTCAAGCCCGGCCACATGCCGCGTGGCGAACCGGCCGAGCAGAAGATCGGCTTCCAGCCGGCCGCGATATCGGCTCTGATGCAACAGCCGCTTGCGGCGAATCGGGAGCGGCTCGCTCATGGCAGGTCCGAGGGGGTGCGAGGCCGGCGGGGTTGCCAGGCGATCGATGGCCAAGGGTGTAGCGGATCGGCGCGCGGATTCAAAGGCCCCCCGGGCGCGGCCGGAGGCGTCGATCGAACCCGATCCGCTGGCCGCCTGGCTGGCGCCGGCGCGCGGGCTGAAGGGCGTCGGACCGCGCCTGGATGGCATCCTCGCCCGCCTGTTCGGCCTGCCCCCGGGCGTCGGCGCGCGCCGCCTCGACCTGCTCTGGCATCTGCCCCAGGCGGTCGTCGACCGCCGCCTTTGCGCCAGCCATGCCGGGGCGAGCGAAGGCGAGCGCGTGACCCTCGAGGTCCTGATCGAGCAGCACCAGCCGGCGCCGCAGTCCAGATACCGCCCGCACGCGGCACTCCGCCAGCCCTACCGGGTGCGCTGCCAGGCGGCGGCGGGCAGGCTGCACCTCGTGTTCTTTCGCGCCCGGCGGGCATATCTGGAAGACGCGCTGCCCGAGGGCTCGACCCGGGTCGTGAGCGGGCCGCTCACGCGCTTCGGGCGCGACTGGCAGATCGTCCACCCCGAGCTGATCCTGACGCCCGCCGAGTTCGCGGGCGCGGGACCGCTGCAGCCGGTCTATCCGTTGACCCAGGGCCTCAGCACGCGGGTCATGAGCCGGCTCGCCCGGCAGGCGCTCGAGGATCTGCCTGAGTTGCCGGAATGGCAGGACCCAGCCTTGCTCGAGCGGCGGCGCTGGCCGAGCTTCGGGGAGGCGCTCCGGAGCCTGCACCAGCCGGCGAGCGCCGATGAGGTCGGGCTCGACGCCCCGGCGCGCCAGCGCCTCGCCTTCGACGAACTGCTCGCCAGTCAGCTGGCTCTCGCCCTGGTCCGCCAGGGCGCCACCGGCCAGGCCGGGCGCGCGCTCGCCGGCGACGGCCGGCTCTGCCGGGCGGTGCTGGGCGCCCTGCCCTTTCGCCTGACCGAAGGCCAGCAGCGGGTGGTGGCGGAGATCGGCGCCGACATGGCGCGCCCGACCCGCATGCTGCGGCTGCTTCAGGGCGACGTCGGCAGCGGCAAGACCCTGGTCGCACTGCTCGCCATGCTGGCGGCGGTCGAGGCCGGCGGCCAGGCGGCGATCATGGCGCCGACCGAGGTTCTGGCGCGCCAGCACCAGGCGACGCTCGCGCGCCTGCTGGCGCCGGCCGGGCTGCAGCCGAGCCTGCTCACCGGCCGCGAGCGGGGTACCGGGCGCGCCCGGTTGCTGGCCGATCTGGCCGCAGGCCGGAGCCGGATCGTGGTCGGGACCCACGCCCTGTTCCAGGCGGGCGTGGCGTTCGCCGATCTGGCGCTCGCGGTGATCGACGAGCAGCACCGGTTCGGCGTCCATCAGCGCCTGGGGCTGGCCGCCAAGGGCCACTGCCCGGACCTCCTGGTGATGACCGCGACCCCGATCCCGCGCACGGCCGTGCTGGCGCTCTATGGCGACATGGCGGTCTCGGAGCTGCGCGAGAAGCCGCCCGGACGGCGCAGCATCCGCACCAGCGCCCTGCCGCTGACCCGGCTCGAGCCGATCCTCGCCCGGGTCGCGGCCGCGCTCGAGCGTGGCGAGCGCCTGTATTGGGTCTGCCCGCTGATCGGCGATGCCGAAGCCGCCGAGGATGCCGATCAGGCGGCCGCGGAGCAGCGGTACCAGGCGCTCGAGGCGCGCTTCGGCCGGCTGGTCGGGCTGGTCCACGGCCGGATGCCGGGCAGAGACAAGGACCGGGTCATGGCCGACTTCGCCGCCGGCAGGGTCCGGCTCCTGGTCGCGACCACGGTGATCGAGGTCGGGGTCGACGTGCCGGCGGCCACGGTGATCGTGATCGAGCAGGCGGAGCATTTCGGCCTCGCCCAGCTGCACCAGCTGCGCGGCCGGGTCGGGCGCGGCGAACGACCGTCGAGCTGCCTCTTGCTGTACGGCGAGCCGCTGGGCGCCGTGGCGCGCGCGCGCCTGCAGGTCATGCGCACGACCGAGGACGGCTTCAGGATCGCCGAGGAGGACCTTCGCCTGCGCGGGCCGGGCGAGGTGCTGGGCGCGCGCCAGAGCGGCCTGCCGGCGCTGCGGCTCGCGGATCTTGGCGCCCATGCCGGGTTGCTGGCGCCGGCCCGCGACGATGCCCGCCTCTGGCTGCGCCGCGACCCGCGCCTCGAGAGCCCGCGCGGCCAGGCGCTCCGGCAGCTGCTGCGGCTGTTCGAGCGCCAGGCGGCGGTCGCCTATCTGGGCTCGGGCTAGCGCCCGGCGATCCGGGTGTCATCCGGAGCATTGGCCGGCGGCTGCGGCTCGGCGGGCGGACCGGCGGGCGGCAGGGGCTCGAGCGCGGCGCGCTCCGCATCGGCCGCCGGCCCGACGATGCCGCCCGAGATCACCAGCTTGATGCCCTCCTCGATCGTCATGTCGAGGTGGATCAGGTCCTTCTTGGGCACGAACAGGAGGAAGCCCGAGGTCGGATTGGGCGTGGTCGGCAGGAACACGTTGACCAGCTCCTCCTCGGAGCGCTCCTGGATCTCGCCGCGGGTTGGCCCGGTCACGAACCCGATGGCACCCAGGCCGCGGCGCGGGTACTCGATCAGGACGACCTCGCGGAACGAGCGCGAGGACTGCGCCAGCACGGTCTCGAAGATCTGCTTGAGGGTGGCGTAGACGCTGCGCACCACCGGCATGCGCGAGAGCAGGCGCTCGCCCAGGCGGACCAGGGTGCGCCCGGCGAGGCCGGCGGTCAGCATCCCGACCAGGGTCAGGAATGCGAGCATGATCACCAGGCCGACGCCCGGCAGGCTGAAGGGCAGATAGCTTTCGGGATTGTAGCGGTCCGGGAGCAGGCCCTCGACCCGGGTATCGAGGAAGGACAGGAACTGCCAGACCAGGTAGATCGTAATACTGAACGGCGCGGTGACGATCACCCCGGTCAGGAAATAGGCGCGCAGCCGGGCGAGACCGCTCGGCTGCGCCGGCTCGACCACGCGAAAGCCGCCAACAGGGCCTTCGCGCGCCTCAGGCTCCGGCACTCCAGGTCCCCGTTGCGGCGACATTCAACAACCCTAGCAGTCACGGCGAGCAGCCATGCAGTCGACAGCCGGTGACAAGCCGGCCATCGACGACCGCACAGGACAATAGGCAGAGCCCCCTGCTTCGTCCAGCGGCGACCCGTCGCTCCGGTTGCGGCCGGAATGCCGCTGGCCTCGACGGTTGCGGCGCGCGGCGGTTGCGCCGGCGGCGCACCAACCAATAGTTGATCGAAGCTGTGGACAACCGATTCCCGGGCGCGGGCAAGGTTGACAAAAGGTGTTGGCGATTACCGGAAGGCGCCAGCGATTCGTTGTTTTTCAGTGCCTTGGCCATCATTTGTCATAAACTGCTCCAGCCGGATTTATATCAAATTTTTTGGAAGTTTTAATCAATAAAAACAGCGACCAAGAATTTTCTTGACAAGTCGTTTCAGGAGATTTGATTAAGGATACTGTCAGTTCCGGACGTTGATGCACGATCAGCTTGCGACTACGTCTTCGATCGAGCTGAGAGGGGTGGTGCTGATCAGCGGCAGCCGGAGCAAGCGGCGGCACGTGTCAATCGCCGTGAGAGTCGCTGAGCGCCAAGAGGTCCGCATCGTAGGGAGGATGTGACCATGACTATCGCCGAGAGTCGGTCCCGCAAGTCACCAGCAGGGGACCGAAGCAGCGTGATCACCAACTCAATTCTGTTGACGCGGCGCATCCGGGAGTTACAGCGCCGTCGCCAGGCGCTGGTCGGCCGGCAGGAGCAGGTCCGGGCACAGCTGCCGGACTGGGCGGTCGAGCCCCTGCGCCTGGTCGGTCTGACCAACGACGAGATCCGCAGCCTGGTCGCCAATCTGTCGTCCACGGAGGCCGAGTCCGGCCTCAACCAGATCGAGTCCGACCTCGAGGACCTGGATCGGCAGATCGAGGATCTCGAGAACGTCCTGGTCGCGACGCCCTCGGACGGCCTGGACGAGATCGAGGCGGTGATTCGGCTCACCGTCGACCGCTTTCGCGAGATCATCGTCAGCGACCCCGACGATGTCTTCTACGACCATGGCGAGGCCCGCTTTCTGGCTCTGCTGGAGCGCGTGCAAGAGGACCTGAGCGGCATGCTGCAACGCACGCGCCTCGACGCCAGCTGAGATCCGGCCTGCAGCCGGGCGCCGGCCGGGCATTTGGTGCCCGGCGCTGCGCGATCCGACCACGGTCGCCGCCTGGCGGCCGCGGCGTGATGAGCTTGTGCCGGCCGCAATCCCCAGACAACACCAGATAACACCGGCGCCTTGGGCTGCCGCGGGACGCGGAGTTTG
Organism: uncultured Alphaproteobacteria bacterium; assembly: GCA_963753685.1. GTDB lineage: Bacteria > Pseudomonadota > Alphaproteobacteria > Geminicoccales > Geminicoccaceae > DATAOG01. The sequence continues at coordinate 38,958 of CAVWDE010000021.1, read as the reverse complement.
CCCCGCCGCTTGCCGGGCGTGCCGGGAGTTGGCTATCGTCCGCCCGGCCGGTGGCGACCGGCCACGTCGCCATCGCCAGGAGCGTCAGGGTGGGGGACCAGCAGCAGCGGCCAGCGGCGCGCCTCGCGGTCGACATCGGCGGCACGTTCACCGACGTGGTGGTCGAGACCGGCGAGCGCCGGACCACGGCCAAGGTGCTGACCACGCCGGCTGCGCCTGAGCAGGCCGTGCTGGCGGCGATCGGCCAGGTGCTCCAGGCGGCCGGGCTCGGCGCCGCCGAGGTCGCACTGGTGATCCACGGCACGACGCTCGCGACCAACGCCGTGATCGAGCGCACGGGCGCGCTCACCGCCCTGATCACGACCGAGGGCTTTCGCGACGTGCTCGCGATCGCCGACGAAAGCCGCTTCGACCAGTACGACATCAACCTGGTCAAGACCCCGCCCCTGGTCCCGCGCGAGCGGCGGCTGACCGTGCCCGAACGCGTGACCGCCGACGGCGGCGTGCTGGTGCCGCTCGACGAGGCGGCGGTCGGCGCTCTGGTGCCGGTGCTGCAGCGGCTCGAGGTCGAGAGCGTCGCGATCGGCTTTCTCCACTCTTACGCCAACCCCGCGCACGAGCGGCGCTGCGTCGAGCTCCTGCGCGCCGCTTTGCCGGAGCTCTGGTTTACGCTGTCCTCTGAGGTCTGCCCGGAGATCCGCGAGTACGAGCGCTTCACGACCGCCGCCGCCAACGCCTACGTGCAGCCGCGCATCGCGGGCTACCTCGCGCGGCTCGAGCAGGGCCTCGCGGCCGCCGGCCTCGCCTGCCCCCTGTTCCTGATGACCTCCGGCGGCGGCCTGATGACGGTCGCGCACGCGAGCCGCGAGCCGATCCGCCTGATCGAGTTGGGGCCTGCGGGCGGCGCCATCCTGGCGGCCCGGATCGCCGCCGAATGCGGCCTCGAGCGCGTTTTGTCCTTCGACATGGGCGGGACCACCGCCAAGATCTGCCTGATCGACGACTTCAGGCCGGACACCGCCCGCCATTTCGAGATCGACCGCCAGGCCCGGTTCGTCAAAGGCAGCGGCCTGCCGGTTCGCATCCCGGTGATCGAGATGGTCGAGATCGGCGCCGGCGGTGGCTCGATCGCCGGCCTCGATGCGACCCGCCGGATCCAGGTCGGGCCGGCCAGTGCCGGCTCCGAGCCGGGCCCCGCCTGCTATGGCCGGGGCGGCCGCGCGCCGACCGTGACCGATGCCGACCTGGTCCTCGGCCGGATCGATCCGACCCGGTTCGCGGGCGGCCGCCTGGCGCTCGATCAGGGCCGGGCAGAGGCGGCGCTAGCGGCCGGAATCGGGGCGCCGCTCGGCCTCGATCCGACGCTGGCCGCGATCGGGGTCGCCGAGGTGGTCGACGAGGCGATGGCCAATGCCGCCCGCGTGCACGCGGTCGAGCGCGGCGCCGACGTCGGCGAGCGGACCCTGATCGCGTTCGGCGGTGCGGCCCCGATCCACGCCGCGAGGCTCGCGGAAAAGCTCGGCATCCGGCGGATCCTGGTGCCGACCGCGGCGGGCGTCGGCTCGGCCGTGGGGTTTCTCCGGGCACCCGCGGCCTATCAGGTGGTGCGCTCCCTGCCCCTGCGCCTCTCAGGCTTCGATCCGGGCCGGATCAATGCGCTGTTCGCCGAGCTCGAACGGGAGGCGGAGGCGGTGGTGCGCGCGGCGGCGCCCGCCGCCCCGCTCGAGCGGAGCCGGATCGCCTACATGCGCTACGTCGGCCAGGGCCACGAGATCGTGGCGCCGCTGCCGGTGCGCCCGCTTGGCGCTTCGGATCGCGCGGTCCTGCAGGCGGCCTTCGACGACGCCTACCTGCGGCTCTATGGCCGGTTGATCCCGGGCCTCGACGTCGAGGTGCTGAGCTTCGGGCTGAACCTCGCGAGCGCCGCCCTTCCGGTCCGACCGGCAGCGGGCGCGCCCGCGGCCTTCGCGCCAGGCCCGGCCGGCCGGCGGCAGCTGCTCGATCCGGCGGCGGGGGAGCCGCTCGAGGTGCCGGTCTACTGGCGCCCCGACCTCGCCCCCGGGGCCGCGCTCGACGGCCCGGCGATCATCGCCGAGGACGACACCACCATCCTGGTGCCCCCGGCCTGCAGCGCCAGGATCGACGGCGAGGGCCATGTCTGGCTCGAGCGGCAATCAGCGGAGACACTGCCATGAACCGGGCGGCAAGCAACCGGGCGGGGGCGCTCGCAGAGCTGCGGCGGCAGGTGATGTGGCAGCGGCTGATCGCGGTGGTCGAGGAGCAGGCCACAACCCTGCTGCGCACCGCGTTCAGCCCGATCGTGCGCGAATGCGGCGATCTGTCGGCGGGCGTGTTCGATCTGCAGGGCCGGATGCTCGCCCAGGCGGTGACCGGCACGCCGGGCCACGTCAATTCGATGGCAAAGTCGGTCGGCCATTTCATCGCGGCCTTCCCGCTCGCGACGATGCAGCCGGGCGACGTCTACATCACCAACGACCCCTGGCTCGGCACCGGCCATCTGCACGACTTCGTGCTGGTGACGCCCGCCTTCCACCGGGACCGTCTGGTGGCGCTGTTCGCCTGCACCAGCCATCTGGTCGACATCGGCGGCATCGGCTTCGGCCCCGACGCCAAGGACGTGTTCGCCGAGGGCCTGGCGATCCCGATGCTCAAGCTCGCCGAAGGCGGGCGCATCAACCAGACCCTGCTCGCTCTGGTGCGCGCCAACAGCCGGGCGCCGGTCGAGGCCGAGGGCGACGTCTATTCGCTCGCCAACTGCAACGACACCGGCTGCCGGCGCCTTGGCGCCATGATGACCGAGTTCGGCCTCGAGGATCTGTCCGAGCTCGCCGAAGACATCGTCGCGCGTTCGCGCGCCGCGGTGCTCGAGCGGGTGCGGGCGCTGCCGGCGGGCACCTGGCGCTATCGGATGACCCTCGACGGCTATGACCAGCCGATCGAGCTGGCCGCGGCGCTGACCATCGCGCCGGACGGCGTCACGGTCGACTACGCCGGCACCTCGCCCGTGTCGCGCTTCGGGATCAACGTGCCCAAGACCTACTGCGAGGCCTATACCGGCTTCGGCCTCGCCTGCGCGATCGCGCCCGAGGTGCCGAACAACGCGGGCTCGCTCAGCGTCTTCCGGGTCGAGGCACCCGAGGGTTGCATCCTGAATGCCCCCTACCCCAGCCCGGTCGCGACCCGGCACGTGATCGGCCAGATGCTGCCGGACGTGGTGTTCGGCTGCCTGCACCAGGCGATTCCGGACCGGGTGCCGGCCGAAGGCACGTCCTGCCTTTGGACCCTGACGCTGGGCCGCGGCGCGACCGCGGCCCAGGGCAATGCCCGCCGGTTCATGCTCAATGCGGTCCACAACGGCGGCACCGGCGCGCGGCCGCAGGCCGACGGCCTGTCGGCCACCGCCTATCCCTCCGGCGTGCGCGGCACGCCGGTCGAGATCACCGAGCAGATCTCGCCGCTCGTCTACCGCAAGCGCGAGCTGCGGCCGGGCTCGGGTGGTGCTGGCCGCCAGCAAGGCGGCCATGGCCAGATCATCGAGATCGAGGCGCGAGACGGCGCGCCGTTCGGGATCTGGGCGGCGCTCGACCGCATCGAACACCCGCCGCGCGGCCGGGCTGGCGGCGCGCCCGGCAGTGCCGGCCAGATCCGGCTCGACGATGGAACCCGCCTCGCCGGCAAGGGTTATCAGGAGATCCCGGCCGGACGCCGGCTGATCGTTCACACCCCGGGCGGAGGCGGCTATGGCGCGCCGTCGGAGCGCGACCCGGAGGCGCTCGCCCGGGACCGGCGGGCAGATTTGCTAGCGCCGGCGGCGACCCGCGGCGATTTGCCTGTCTGACAGCCGTGCTCTGCGGTCGGCGCCTGTCTGACCGCCGTCTCCCGCAGTAAACCTCGGTTAAGGAGAGGTCGGGCAGACTCCGGTCATGCGAACTGCGCGTCCGCGTCGGTTCGCTGTTGAGCGTGGCGCGCGATGCGCTAAGCTAAGCGGGAGGTTGGGGGAGGTCACGCACGCAATGTACCGGCGCACGATCCTCGGAGTCCTGGGACTGCTCGCGGTCACCGCCGCATTCGCCGCCCAAGCGACGACCACGGACGAAACCTACTCGTGCCGGAATGGCCAGCGCGAGCGGCGGGTCGAGCTGCAGCATGCCGACGCGCCCGATCGCCTGCCGTGCCAGGTGCTCTACTGGCGCGATGGTGCCACGCCGCCGGACGACGGCAAGTCGATGTGGCAGGCCGACCACGACTTCGGCTTCTGCATCGAGCGCACGCGCGATCTGGTCCAGCGCCTGCAGGAGGGCGGCTGGAAATGCCAGAAGGGCGATGCCGCGAGCGCCGAGGTGCAGGCGATCCCGGCGATCGCGCCGAGCCGGCTGCCGGTGGGGAGCGCCGATCGGACCAAGCTCGGCGAGGCCCTGGCGCGCGACATGCAGCGGCTGGCGCAGCTCACGCAATCGCCCGGCGCGCGGTTCGAGATCGAGGGCACCGAGCTCGGCGACCTCGATCAGGATGGCAAGCCCGATGCCGCGGTGCTGCTCGACTACCAGTCCGACCAGCCCGGCACCGCGCAGTTCCTGGTGGCCTACCGGTTCGACGGCAAGACCTTCGTGCCCGCCGCCAAGACCTATGTCGGCGGGGCCGGCACGGACGTCCTGGCGAGCGGCATCGAGAAGATCGAGAATGGCACCATCCAGCTGCTCCTGGAGGTGCGCCAGCCCGGCGACCTGGAGTGCTGCCCCTCCGGCCGCCGGAGCGAATCCTACGTGCTTCGGAACGGCGCGCTGGTCCCGCTGCGGTCCGAAAGCTGACGCGCGGGGCCGCCGCCCCGGCTTGCGGCGGGCGCCGGATCAGCCGGCGCGGACGATCTCCGGCTGGGGGGCGGAGGGCGCCCGCTTGGGCCGGCGCTGCCAGGGCAGGCGCAGCGTCTGGCGTCCCGAGTCCCCGCCAGCACTCGCCTCACGCCGCCGGTTCGGGCGTTCGGTCACCACCGGCTCGGCTTTGGCCTCGGGCCGGTCGGCGAGGTCGAGGACCGGGATCGCCGCGATGTCGGCGATCTGCTCGCGGCAGCGGCGGACCACCCAGCGATCGGTCAGATCGATGTCGAGCAGGACCGAATCGAAGCGCTCGTGACCGAGCCGCCAGAGCGCATTGGCCATGCCGACCACCTGCACGATCTCGACCGGCGCCATGACCTGCGCCATGGTCCGCGCCAGCCAGGGCAGTTCGCCCCCCTTGGTGCGGATCAAAAGGAAGCGGAGCGGCTGGTCGTCGGCCTGAGGAATGGGGGCGGGCGCGGAGTGGATCGGAGCAGAGGGGGCGGGGGTGGCGGCTGGAAGCGCGGCAGGCGGCACTGTTGAGCTCCCTGGGCGGTGGCAATGGCTCGGCGCTGAATGAAGTTTTATCAACTCCAAGTTAAATTTCAAGCATAAATATAAAACCAAATTGCGTTGAGGTCGCGGCGCGCTCAACCGTCGATCAGCTCGGTCGCGGTGATGTCGATCCCGAAGCCCGCGAGGCCGATGTAGTGGCGGTGGCGGGTGGCGAGCAGCCGGATCGAGGTGACGCCGAGATCGCGCAGGATCTGGGCGCCGATCCCGACGTCCCGCCATTGCTGGGTGCGCACGAGCTCGGTGGTCGTGCCGGCGGCCGACGCCTCCGGATTGGCGTCCGCGGAGTCGCCGAGGCCGCCGGCCGGGACCCCGGCCGTGCCTTCGCGCAGATAGATCAGGACGCCCCTGCCCTGCGCCGCGAGGCGTTGCAGGGCCTTCGGGATCAGATGGCCGGGCGGCCCGTCCCGGCGCGCGAACACGTCGCTGATCACCTGCTCGCGATGGATGCGGACCGGGATGTCGATGCCCGGGCCGAGGTCGCCCAGGATCAGCGCCACATGGTGGACGGCATCGAAGCGGCGTGGCATAGGCGACCGCGCGCGCCGGCCCGACTTCGGTTGCCACCTCGAACTCGCCGATCCGCAGGATCAGCTGCTCGCGCCGCTGCCGGTAGGCGATCAGATCGGCGACCGAGATCATCTTGAGGCCGTGCTCGGCGGCGAATTCGGCCAGCTGCGGCAGCCGCTTGACGGTGCCGTCGTCGTTGACCAGCTCGGCCAGCAGGCCGACCGCCGGCAGCCCCGCGAGCCGGGCGAGGTCGATCGCCGCCTCGGTATGCCCCGAGCGCACCAGCACGCCGCCGTCGCGGCCGATCAGCGGAAAGATGTGGCCGGGCCGGACGAAGTCGTCGGCGCCGGCGTTGGCGTTGGCCAGCGCGCGCACGGTGTTGCTGCGCTCCTTGGCCGAGATGCCGGTAGTCAGGCCGAAGCGATAGTCGACCGAGACCGTGAAGGCGGTGCCCATGGGGGCGTCGTTGCGCGCGACCATCGGATCCAGGCGCAGCCGCCGCGCGTCTTCGGACGAGACGGGCGTGCACAGGATGCCGCTCGTGTGCCGGACCATGAACGCGACCGGCTCCGGCTCGGCCTTGGCCGCGGCCATGATCAGGTCGCCCTCGTTCTCGCGATCGGCATCGTCGACCACCACGACGATCCGGCCGGCGGCAATCTCGGCGATCGCGGTCTCGACGCTGTCGAGCTGGATGGTCATGGCTGCACCTTGGGCGAGATCGGTCGGGCGCATCCTAGCCGAAATAGGCCTGGTGGACCTCGGGATTCTGGGCGAGCACGGCGGGCGTGCCCGCGGCCACCACCCGGCCCTTGGCGAGCACGTAGCCGTAGTCCGAGATCGCGAGCGTCTGATGGACATTCTGCTCGACCAGAAAGACGCTGATGCCGCGCGCGCGGATGCGGCGGATGATCTCGAAGTTGTGCTTGACGTAGATCGGCGCGAGGCCGAGCGAGGGCTCGTCGATCAGGAGCAGCCGCGGGGCCCGCATCAGGCCGCGGCCGATCGAGACCATCGCCTGCTCGCCGCCCGACATCGTGCCGGCAAGCTGGGTCCGGCGCTCGCGCAACTGCGGGAACAGCTCGTAGACCTCGTCGATCCGGCGCCGGACCAGGGTCTCCGAGGATTCCTGATAGCCGCCGACCCGGAGATTCTCTTCGACCGTGAGTTTCGGAAAGACCTTGCGGCCCTCGGGGATGCAGGCGATGCCGGCGGCGATCACCTGGTGGGTCGGAAGGCCGGTCAGCTCGCGGCCCTCGAAGCTGATCGTGCCGGCGCGCGGCGGCGTGAGGCCGAGGATTGCCCGAATGAGCGTGGTCTTGCCAGCGCCGTTGGCGCCCAGCAGGCAGGTGATCTGTCCTGGGCGGGCGGCGAGCGTGACGTCCTCGAGCACGTCCGCCTGGTCGTAACCCGCCCTGATTTTCGCCACCGCGAGTCCGTCGGCGCTCACCATCACGCCAGCCCCAGGTAGGCTTCCTGGACCCGCCGGTCGGCCGCGACCTCGCGGTAGCTGCCCTCGGCGATCTTCTGGCCGTAGTTGAGCACGACGCAGCGCTCCGTGATCGCCTCGATCACCGCCATCTCGTGCTCGATGATCACGATCGTGAGGCCGCCGATGCGCTCGCGCACGGCCAGGATGTCGGCCATCAGCTGGCGGGTCTCCTCGCGGGTCATGCCGGCCGAGGGCTCGTCCAGCAGCAGGAGCTTGGGCCGGCTGATCAGCGCCCGGCAGATCTCGATCCGCCGGCGGTCGATCATCGGGATTTCCCGGACCGCGGTCAGCATGCGCTCGGCGAGCGGCGGGTCGAACAGGGCCACCAGCTCTCTGGCCGCGCCATAGGCCGCCTCGAGCTCGCGCCGGAAAGCGTGGCGCCGGAACAGGTTGAAGGCGAGCCCGGCGTGCAGGCGGGCGTGGTTGCCGATCATGATGTTGTCGAAGATCGAGAGCGGCAGGCAGAGCCTGGAGCGCTGGAAGGTGCGCGCGATGCCGGCCCGGTAGACCGCCTGCGGCGGGCTGCGCGTGAGGTCGGCGCCCGCGAGCAGCGCCTGGCCGGCATCCGCCGGATAGATGCCGGTGACGACATTGAAGAAGGTCGTCTTGCCCGAGCCGTTGGGGCCGATCAGGCCCAGGATCTCGCCGGCCTCGACGGTCAGATCCAGGCCGTCGAGCGCGGTCAGGCCGCCGAACCGGCGGGTGAGGCCGCGCGCGGCGAGCAGCGGCGGGCTCATCCGGACAGGCCGCGCGGCAGGTAGCGGCGCAGCTCGCGCGGCAACAGGCCCTCCGGCCGGAACAGCAGGATCAGGATCACCATCAGGGCGTACAGGAGAAAGCGGTATTCCTGGATGATCTGCAGCTTTTGCGGCACGACCACCACAATCACCGCCGCGACCACCACGCCCCAGGGGTTGCCGATCCCGCCCAGGAGCACGATCGAGACCATGACCAGGCCGTCGGCAAAGGTGAAGTTGGCGGGCGCGATGAAGCCCAGCATCATGCCGAACAAGGCGCCCGCGATCCCGGCGAGACCATTGCCGAGTGTGAAGGCGGTGATCTTCCAGCGCCCGGGATCGATGCCGAAGCAGGCGGCCGCGGTCTCATCCAGCCGGATCGCGTCCATGTTGAGGCCGATCCAGGAGCGCTCGAGCCGGCGCACCAGGGCGAACGCGAGCACCACCAGCAGGAGCGCCAGCAGCACGTAATTGAGGTAGAATGAGGTCTTGATCGGGCCAAGCCGCAGGTTGTCGTTGAACGCCCAGCCGAACAGGTCGAAGCCCGCGACCCGCAGGCCCTGCGGCCCGCCCAGCACGTCGTTGACCTCGAGAAAGGTCCGGAACAGCAGCGCGAAGGCGATCGTGACCACGGCCGCGTAGTGGCCGCGGGTGCGCAGCACCGGATAGAGGAGCAGGGAGCCGATCAGCGCCGCCATCAGGCCGCCGGCCAGCAGCACCAAGAGATGCGGCAGGGCGGTGTCCGCGGTCAGCACGGCCGCGGTGTAGCAGCCGATGCCGAAGAACGCGGCGCCGGCGAAGTTGAGGACGCCGGCAAAGCCGAGCTGGATCGTCAGGCCGAGGCAGGCGAGGATGTAGACGAGCACGGTCGCGACCATCAGGAGCGCGAAGTGGTTGGCGTGGAAGCAGGCCGCGACCACCAGGACGGCGAGCACCGCGGCGCCGTTCAGGACGGCTTCGTTGCCGGCGAAGCTCGCCTGGACGCGGCCGAGCCAGCCCAGCCGTGCGGCCAGCAGGACGGCGGCGGCGACCGCTGAGAGCAGGATCAGGACGGCGGTCTGGCTCTGGACCCAGAGCAGCAGGACGGCGGTCAGCGTCAGGGCGGCGAGCGCCAGCAGGCCTGGGATCCAGGAGCCCGGCATCGACCGCCTCAGACCCGCTCGCTGACCGGCTCGGCGATCAGCCCGGTCGGCCGCCAGGCCATGATCGCGATCACCACCGCGAAGGCGAACACGTCCTTGTAGGCGCTCGCGAACGGCAGCGCGACCGCGCCGATGGTCTGCAGGCCGGCGAACAGGAAGCCGCCCAGGATCGCGCCATAGAGGTTGCCGAGCCCGCCGACGATCGCCGAGCTGAAGCCGATCACGCCGAGCAGCAGGCCCATGCCGAAGTTGATCTCGTTGTAGTAGAGCCCGTTCATCACGCCCGCGAACGCGGCCGCGGCCGAGCCGATCGCGAAGGTGATCAGCACGACGCGGGTGACGTCGATCCCCATGGTCGCCGCGGTCTCGGTGTCCTGGGCGACCGCCCGGATCGCGAGCCCGAGCCGGGTGCGGTTGATCACCAGATGGATCAGGACGATCACGGCGAGCCCGGCGAGCAGCAGGATCGTGCTGTCGAGGCGCAGCGTGAAGTGACCGAAGCTGACCTGGCTGGTCGGCAGCAGCGCCGGAAACCGCTTGGAGCTGGCGCCCTCGGGATAGAACACGCGGATGCTCTCGCGCAGCGCGGTGCCGAGCATGAGCGTGATGAGGAGCGTGTTGAGGGCCGGTGCGCCTTTGAGCGGCAGCACCAGGAACTTCGCGATCAGGGCGCCGAGCAGGGCCATCAGGCCGGCCGCGACCAGCACCACGGCGACGATCTGGACGACGGGCTCGGTGATGCCCAGCGCCCTCAGCCCGAGCCAGGTCGAGAAGCCGGCAAAGGCGCCGACCATGAGCACGTCGCCATGGCTGAACTGAATCACGTCGAGGACGCCGAAGAACAGCGTGAAGCCGACAGCGACCAAGGCGTACATCATGCCGAGCATGAGCCCGTTGACGACGAACTGCCCGAGCAGACCCAGGTCCATGGCTTCTCCTCATCCGGCCAGATACGAGGCGCCCCACCACACCGACCGAAACTGCTCCACCGCCTCTGGTGGACTTTGATCCTGACCAGGCATCCCACCGCCCGACGGGATTTATGCCGAGCCGCTGCGCACTGCACGCGGCCCTGGGTCGACCTCGACCAGCAGTCAGGACAGAGGCCTCGTCAGACCGCAAGCCCGCGTTTCATGGATTGCCGGACCGGATCATCGGAAAAGCGGGGGCGGATTGCACGAGAAGGACCGGCCTGCGTTCGCCGAAAGGGGCGCTGAGGTTTAACCTTTCGTCAAGCTTTGGCCGCGAGACTCCGTGTTCGTTGGTCCATGCGACCGTGGCACTCCGCGCGCCCACTTTGGTTCGGGCGAATGGCTTCCCAGGATCGCATGGACCAAGGGAACAGGGACAGCTTAGGACCCCGTGGGTTGCCGAAAGGTTAACGTCCCTGCGCTCGATTCTGGCTCGAAGGCCGTCCCCGCTCTGCTTTTGGCATCGGGCTTGAAGCCCCCTTCGGGCGCCACCACGCAACAGCGGTCCAAGGCCGTCGCGTGCTGCGCTCGGCAAGGCCCTGCCCCGGCGGGCCTTGCTCTTGCTCACTCCGATCGGGTCAGCTTGCGCTTGCCGCTGGCGTAGTCGCTGTCCTCCCAGAGCACCCACTTGCCGTCCTGGACGACGTATTTGGTGATCAGGGCGACCGTGTTCTGGCCGTGGCCGTCGAAGGTGATCGGGCCGATGATCGAATCGTGGTCCTTGACGTTGGCGAGCGCCTTGGTGACCGCGTCGCGATCGGGGCCGACCGCCTCGATCGTGTCCAGCAGCAGGTTCATGCCGGCGAAGGCGAACGGCCCGTAGGCCTCGGCCGGCTCGCTGTAGCCCGCCTTGGCATATTGCTCGGTGAAGAACTTGCCGCCCGGCAGCTTGTCGACCGGGGCGCCCTCGCGGAACGCGACCACGCCCTCGGCGAGCGGGCCCAAGCCCTGGATGAAGGCATCCGACACGATCCCCGAGGTGCCCTCGAACTCGGCCCTGATCCCCAGCTTGTCCATCTGCTGGCGGATGCGGATGCCGATCGGGACCAGCCCGCCGAAATAGATCACGTCGGGGTTCAAGGACTTGGCCTGGGTCAGCTCGGCGGTGAAGTCCTGCTGATCCGCGGTCACCCCGAAGGTGCCGAGGATGCCGCCGCCCGCGGCTTTCAGAAACTTGCTGAAGTACTTGTTGTGGCCGTTGCCGTAGTCGGTGGTGTCGTGGATGATCACCCAGTTCTGATAGCCGAGGCCCCTCATGAACTGGGCCGCGATCTCGTTCTGGTTGATCATCGTGCCGTTGACCCTGTGGATCTCCGGGTAGTCGTTGCCGTAGGTGATGTCGGGCAGCACCGCCCCCCAGACCACCACCGGCAGGCCGAACTTGTGATAGATGTCGACCGTCGCCATCGCGACCACCGAGCAGTAGTGGGTGACCGCGGCGATCACCTCGTCATCGGTCGCGAGCTTGGTCGCCACCTGGACGCCGATGTCCGGTTTGCACTCGTCGTCGAGGGCGACCATCTCGTACTGGTACTTGGCCTTGGGGTCCTGGTTGCGCAGTCTGATCGCGAGATCGGCCGAATTGCGCCCGCCGAGGCCGACCGCCGAGGTCCCGCCGGTCAGCGGCGCGATGAAGCCGACCTTGACCACGTCCTTGGCAAAGGCGCCCGGGCCGGCGAGCGCCAGCGCCAAGCCAAGCACGGCGAGCGGGATCGCGTTTCGAAGGCTGCGGTTCACGGCGGTTCTCCCTTTTTTGGGTCAGCGGCCGCTCAGACATACCCTCCCGGGCCAGCCGAGGACAACACCGGCTCCCGGCGCGACCGCCGCCTTGACGCTTGGCCGCACCGACCCATAAATATGGATCAGGCGGTGAAGGGCTGGCGGAGACCCCGATGAAGACGACGATCGAGATCAACGATGCCCTGCTGCAGCAGGCCAAGCGGGTCGCCCTTGAGCGCAAGCTGAGCCTGAAGGCGCTGGTCGAAACGGCGCTGCGCCAATTCCTGATTCAGACCGAGGTGCCGCCGCCAGCGTCCTTCAAGCTGCGCAAGTGCACCTTCAAGGGCGAGGGGCTGCAGCCCGGACTCGACGAGGACGACTTCGCGACGATCCGTGCCATGGCCTATGAAGACCGAGGCGCGTGATCGCCGTCGACACCAACATTCTCGTCTACGCCCACCGCGAGGATTCCACGTGGAATCAGCGCGCTGACGCTTGTCTCACCCGACTGATGGAAAGCGCCCTGCCGTGGGCCATCGCTTGGCCGTGCCTTCACGAATTCCTCGGCATTGTCACTCATAGCAGAGTCTATGTGCCGCCGACGCCTCTCGACCTCGCGATCCGGCAGGTCGAACTCTGGATGGAAGCGCCGAGCCTCATGCTGCTCGGTGTCGCCTCAGGCTACTGGCCCGTCCTGTGTGCAATCCTGGAGCAGAGCCAGGTGACGGGCCCACGTGTCCACGATGCACATATCGCCGCGCTCTGCCGTCACCACGGTGTGGGCGAGCTCTGGACCGCGGATCGGGACTTCCGTCGATTCCGTGGATTGAAGATCGTCAACCCGCTGGTCGACGCCTGATGTGACTTAGGTTGGAAGGTCCGCCTCGGTCACGCAGTGGACGAGCCGGTAGATGCCGCGCACCCGGCTCGAGGACGCGCCGCGCCCGGCAAGGGCGGCTTCCGAGAGCGGGTCGGCGCGGACCGCGGCCAGCGCGTCGCTCTCGTAGCCGCCGGCCAGGACCACCCAGTCGACGAACTCGTTGGCACCGCCGCGCAGCTTCTTCTCCACGGTCTCCTGGCCGCTCGTGGTCGGCTCGCCTTCGAGCAGATGGGCGCAAAGGACCCCCGGCCGGCGGACCAGCTCGGGTAGCACGGCCTCGGCGAGCCAGGCGCGCAGCGCATCCTCCTGACCGGTCACGCGCGACAGCAGGATCATGGTCCAGAACGCCGGCACCCCGCCCGCGCCGAAGCTCGCCGTCACGCGGCAGAGCGTCCGGCTGTTGTTGTTCATGTGCGGCGTGATGCGGCGCGTCCAGGGGGTCGGATCGTTGAGCCGGTCCAGGTACGGCCTGCCGGTCAGCACCGTCAGGTCGTCGACCTCGTAGAAGTTGAAATACTTCGGCGCGCCACTGATCGCGACCGCGCGCTGGCCGCGGCGAAATCCCGGGATGCCGACGCGCTCGAACATGTGCTCCTTGGAGTGCCACTCGTTGTAGTCGCTCTCGATCCCGGGCGCCGGATCATGCCAGATGACCATCGCGCCTTTGCCCAGCAGGGCCATGCTTGCCTCCCGTCTTACTCTTGCGGACCGATCTTGACGCCGTTGACCTTGCCGAGCGCGCGGGCGAGGGCCGGCACGTAGCTCTCGCTCTCGCCCTGGGCGGCCGCGAGCGTGAAGATCTGATGGATCGCCTCGCCGAGGAACGCGGTGGCGCCCACGCTCTCGGCCAGATGCGTGTAGTACCTGACGTCCTTCTGGCCGTTCTTGAGCTTGAAGATCATGCCACCCTGGCCGGACAGCACCCAGGGCATGAAGCGCTGGAAGACGGACGAGTTGGCCCCGCCTTCGCTCACCACCTCGAACAGTTTCGCCAGATCGACGCCCGCCTTGGTCGCGGTCGTCACCGCCTCGGCGATCAGGGCTGCGGTACCCTGGCTGAGGAAGTTGTTGATCAGCTTCATCTTGTGGCCGGAACCGATTGGCCCGACGTGGAAAATGTTCTCGCAATAGGCCTCGAGCACAGGTCGGATCAGGGCCAGCGTCGCCTCGTCGGCGCCGACCAGCGTGTTCAGCCGGCCGGCCTCGGCGTCCTTGGGCGAGCGGGTCAGGGGCGCATCGGCAAAGCCCACGTTCTTGGCCGCGAGCGCCTTCGCCACGCGCTCGGTCGAGGCGGGCTCGGCGGTGGTCGCATCGATCACGATCAGGCCCTCGTGCGCGCCTGCGAGGATGCCGTTCTCGGCGAACACGGAGAGCTCGACCTCGTCCGAGGACGGCACGCACAGAATCACGAAGTCGCTCGCGCGCGCGAGCGCCGCCGGGCTCTTGGCCTCGGTGGCACCGCGGCCGAGCAGGTCCTCGACCGGCTGCCGGTTGCGATGCCCGAGCACGGTCAGCTGAAAGCCCTTGAGGGCGATGTTCTTGGCCATGCCATGACCCATCAGCCCGGCGCCGATGAAACCGATCCGCTTGGTCATGCTCCTCCCCCGCTCCTGCTCCCGGCAGCAAAGCCGAGCCCGCGCGGCTTGTCATCCGTAAAGCCACGTGCATTGGTGCCATGAGCCGTCGGGGAGCCCTGAGCGATGCGCGTGATCCTGCTGCTGTTCGACAGTCTGAACCGGCGAGCGCTCGAGTGCTATGGCGGGACCACGGTCCGGACCCCGAATTTCTCCCGGTTGGCCGAGCGCGCGGTGCGCTTCGACAGGCATTATGTCGGCAGCATGCCCTGCATGCCGGCCAGGCGCGATCTGCACACCGGCCGGCTCAACTTTTTGCACCGCAGCTGGGGCCCGCTCGAGCCGTTCGACAACTCGTTCCCGGTGCTGCTGGGGCAAGCCGGCATCTATTCCCACCTGGTCTCCGACCACTATCACTACTTCGCCGACGGCGGCTGGACCTACCACCAGCGCTACAACAGCTTTGCGTTCATCCGCGGCCAGGAGGCCGACAAGTGGCAGGCGATGGTCCGCCCGCCGCTCGAGCGCTTCGCCGAGATCTATCACCCCGAGCAGTTCGAGGCTGATCGCGCCGGCTTTCGCCTGCAGCACATGATCAACCGCGAGAAGATCCGCGAGGAGGCCGACTTCCCGGTCGTCCAGTGTTTCGCCAAGAGCTTCGAGTTCCTCGACGCCAACCGGGGCGAGGACGGCTGGCTGCTGCAGCTCGAGACCTTCGATCCGCACGAGCCGTTCCATGCGCCGGCGCGCTTTCGCAAGGACTATCCGACCAACTACGGCGGCCCGATCCTCGACTGGCCGCGCTATCGCCGGGTGCTCGACCGGCCCGACGAGATCGCCGAGCTGCGCGCCAACTACGCCGCCCTGGTCGCCATGTGCGACCACTACCTCGGCCGCCTGCTCGACTACATGGATGCGCACGACATGTGGCGGGATACTGCGCTGATCCTGACCACCGACCACGGCTTCCTGCTCGCCGAGCACGACTGGTGGGGCAAGAACCGGATGCCGTTCTACGACGAGATCGCGCACATCCCGCTGCTGATCTGGCACCCCGACCACGCATCCGAGGCCGGCTCGCACCGCCAAGCGCTGACCCAGACGATCGACCTGATGCCGACCATCCTGGATGTGTTCGGCCAGCCGGTGCCGCCCGAGGTGTGCGGCCATTCGCTGATGCCGCTGCTCGGCGGCGACACCCATGTCCGGGAGAGCGCGCTCTACGGCATCTTCGGCGGCGCCACCAACATCACCGACGGCCGCTACACCTATTTCCGCTACCCGCGTGATCTGTTTGCGCAGGAGCTGTTCGAGTACACGCTCATGCCCGTCCACATGCGGGGGTTCTTCGAGCCCGAGGAGTTCGAGGGCGCAAAGCTGGTCGATCCCTTCGATTTCACCAAGGGCCTGCCGATGCTGCGGCTGCCGGCGCGCCGCGATGCCAGGCGGCCGCCGACCCAGGGCGGCGGGCTCGAGGACCCGGTGACCGTGCTCTACGACACTGGCGCTGATCCCGGCCAGATGACGCCGATCGAGGCACCCGAGGTCGAGCAGCGGCTGGTTGCCGCGATGCGCGCCCACATGCAGGCGCACGCGGCCCCGCCCGAGGCCTATCAGCGGCTCGATCTGGCGCCGCCCGCCTAGAGTCTGCCGGTGCGCGCGCTCAAAACCGCCTTCGGCAGCCAGCCGCCGATCGTCCAGGCGGCGCTCTTGATGATCCTCGGCGCCATCTCGGTCGCGATCCAGAACAGCATGATCCGGGTGGTCTCGGCCGAGGTCCACTCCTTCGAGGTCGTGTTCCTGCGCAACGTCTTCGGCCTGCTCGCGATGCTGCCGTTCATGCGCGGGGCCGGTGGTGGCATCCGGCTCGACATGTTCCGGGCGCGCCGCCCGAGCCGCATCCTGATGATGAGCGTCTTCCACGTCGGCGGCATGATCTGCTACTTCGCGGCGATCGCTTACCTGCCGCTCGCCGAGGTGATCGCCCTCGCCTTCTCCAAGCCCCTGTTCGCGACCGTGGGCGCCGCGCTGGTGCTGCACGAGGTCGTGCGCGCCCGGCGCTGGAGTGCCATCGGGATCGGCTTCGTTGGCGTCCTGATCGTGCTCCGGCCGGGTGCTGAGGCGATCTCGCCTTACGCCCTGCTGGTGCTGTTCGGCGCCCTGCTCGCGGCCGCCACCACGCTCTTGATCAAATACCTGACCCGGACCGAGCGGGTGCCGACCATCGTCTGGTACCAGGCGCTGTTCGCGACCCTGCTCTCCTTCCCGCTCGTGCCTGTTGCATTGGCGGATGCCGGACCTCGCCGGCTGGCTGCTGCTGATCGGGATCGGCAGCTTCGGCACGCTCGCCTGGCTGACGCTCGCGCAGGCGGTCCAGCGCGCGGACGCATCCGCGGTGGTGCCGTTCGAGTTCCTGCGCCTGCCGTTCGCAGCACTCGCCGCCTATCTCTGGTTCGGCGAGGTGCCGAGCGTCTGGACCTGGCTCGGCGGCGGGCTGATCTTCGGCGCGACCATCTACATCACCGAGCGCGAGGCGCGGCTTGCCCGGCAACGGGCGGCGGCCGCGGCCGCCACGGTGGGCACGGGGCCGGTCACCTCGCCCTAGGCAAGATCAGCCTCAGGCGCGCTGGCCGGCTCACGTCTCTGCCGTCCGGGTCGCTCCGGCGCCAGGCGATAGATCAGCAGCGCGCCGAGCAGCATGGCCGCGAGCAGAGCGAACACCAGGCGATAGCCCGTGGCCGAGCCGAGCGCCTGGCCGCCCCCGGTCAGGCCGACCACGTAGCCCGAGAGCCACTGCGCGCCGAAGGCGGCCGACAGCGCGAACAGATTGATCGTGGTGACCAGGCGGCCGGCGCGCTCGATCGGCACGAAGTTCCGGCCATGGGCGGTGAGCGTGACATAGAACGGGCTCGTGAGGCCGAGGCCGAGGAACAGCGCGACCACCAGCCAGAGCGGCGGGTCGGGCAGGCCCGCGAGCGCGGCGAGGATCAGCATGCTGGCGCTGGCGCCGGCCAGGACCACGCCTCGCCTGGTCCCGAACCAGCGATCGAGCGGGCCATAGGCGAGCGTGCCGAGATTGAGCATCAGGACCATGCCGAGCAGGACGTAGCTGGTCTGGTCGCCACCGAGGCCGTGCACATCCCGCAGATAGGGCCCGGCCCAGAGGCCGCCGGTGCCCATGAAGGGTGCTATCGTGCAGGCCGCCATCGCGAAGATCCGCCGCAGATCGGGGTCGCCGAGCAGGGCCCGAAGGCCGCGCAGGCTCTCGGCCAGGCTCTCGCGGCCGGCGCCCCGGACGGTGGCGGCGGCCGGCGAGTCCCGGAGCAGAGCGCAGGCCGCGACCAGGGCGAGCGCGCACAGCAGGTCGATCGTGAGGTAGGTGGGCGTCCACCCGAAGGTGTGCAGGGCGAGCGCCAGCGGCGTGGTCGCGAGCAGGCCGCCGATGACGCTGCCGAGCGCCAGCACGGTCGCCGCGACCGTGGCAAAGCGCTCCGGCGGCACCCAGCGCATGGTGAGCAGCATGATGCTGGCGACCACGCCCGCGAAGCCCGCGCCGATCAGGAAGCGGCCGGCCGCGAGGCCGATGAAGCTCGTGGCGCGCGCGAACAGGAGCGTGCCGAGCAGAGCGACAATGACCATCGCCGTGACCGTCCGGCGCGCGCCGAAGCGATCGAAGGCGAGCCCGGCCGGCAGCTGCGCCGCCGCTGAGGCGAGCAGCATGGCGCCGATCACGAGGCCGATCTGGCCGGCGCCGAGGCCAAAGCTGCGATCGAGCTCGAGCGCGACCACGCCGCCCGAGGCGCGATGCAGCTGCGCGATGACCAACAACGCGCCGGCGACGGTCAGGACCCGCAACATGCGCCGAACCTAGCCCAGCGCGCGCGCCGGCGTCGATCTCCCAAGCGCTGAGGAGCGCCCGACTACGAGCTCGCTGGCGCAGCCTGCTGGCGGTCCTGGCGGCCGCCCGCGAACACCACGATCAGGGTCAAAAGGCTGAGCCCGGCGATCGTCCAGAACAGGTTGCCGGGATTGCCGAGGTCGAGCACCAGGCCGAACAGCAGCGGCCCGACGATGCCGCCGATGCTGAAGCCGGTGGTCACGAAGCCGAACACCTTGCCGCTCGAGCCCGGCGGCGTGACCGCGCTCACCATCATGTCGCGCGACGGCGCGACCACGCCCGAGAACAGCCCGGCGCAGGCGAACAGCACGGTGACCAGGAGGATCGGCGGTACCAGCAGCGGGATCGCGGCCGAGACCAGGGCGACCATGAGGAAGCAGCCGGCGACCACCTGGTGGTGCTGCCGGGTCCGATCGGCGATCCAGCCGCCGAGCAGCACGCCAAGGGTGCTGGCCACGAGATAGACCGTGAGCGGCACGGTCGCCGCCGCCAGATCGACCCGGTAGAGGGCCTGGATCGCGGCCACGCTGAAGCTCGTATAGCCGCCGAGGCTGAACGCCAGCATCACGAAGAACACCAGCGCCATCAGGATCGGCCCGCTGAGCAGCAACCGCCAGCCGGGCGCCGCAGCGCTGCTCCCGGTCGCCCGGCTTCTGGCGTCCACGTCCGCGCGCAGGACGCCACTGTTGGCAAGCAGCACCGCGGTCACCACCAGACCGGCCATGCCCGCG
This sequence comes from uncultured Alphaproteobacteria bacterium, assembly GCA_963753685.1. Lineage (GTDB taxonomy): Bacteria > Pseudomonadota > Alphaproteobacteria > Geminicoccales > Geminicoccaceae > DATAOG01. Next base: position 19,896 of record CAVWDE010000021.1, on the reverse strand, counting down.
AGCAGCAGCGCCATACGCCAGCCGAACACCGCCGCGAGCGAGACGATCACCGGCGGCGCCGCGGCGAAGCCGGCATAGCCGCCGAAGGTGTGGATCGAGAACGCCCGTCCCTTGCGCCGGGTGTCGACCGCCGCCGACAGGATCGCGTAGTCGGCCGGGTGGAACACGCTGTTGCCGAGCCCGGCCACCACCATCAGCAGCAGCAGGACGTGGTAGCTCGGCCACACCCCGACCAGGCCGATCGCCAGGCTGAACAGGGCAAGGCCCGTCATCAGGATGCCGCGCGCGCCGAACCGGTCGACCAGAAAGCCGACCGGCGCCTGGGTGAGCGCCGTGACCCCGTTGAGGATCGCGATCGCGAAGCCGAGCTGCACGTAGTCGACCCCGAACGCGTCCTTGAGCAGCGGGAACAGGGGCGGCAGCAGCAGGATATAGAAGTGGCTGAAGAAATGCCCGATGCCGATCAGGCTCATCACCTTGACGTCCTGGCGGGCGGGCAGGGCTGCGGTCTGGATGGTGGTCATGCGGGCAGATTGGCAGATCGCGCCGGGCGGCGAAAGACGCAAGACCCAGCCCCTCGCCTGGCGCCGCCATCGCTCCGCTTCCCAAGCCCCGCGCTGGGCGATACCCTGCGGTTGCAAGAATGGCCGAGCAAACGACTCGGACGCTGTCCGAGGGCCAAGCCGCGCGGCCAATAACCGAGAGTTCAGCCATGGCCGGAGCGCGCCTCAGCCTCTTCGTGAGCTCGTTCGTCGGTATCCTGGTCTTTGGCCAGATGTTGTGCATCGCCCACGACTTCATCCTGCTACTTTTGGCTGTGTTCTTCCTGTCGCTATCGATCTTCCACGCAATCCTGGCGGTCTGGCGCGGCATCACCACTCGAATCGTCAAGGGTACCGATTACCTATATTTTTCACTGGTCGCAATCGGACTGCTGCTCGGCCTACTCAGCCAGGACAGCGAGCGCCAGCAGAGCTACCAAAGGTTTATTCTGACCCAGTATCCACCGGATTTCAGCGGCGCCAAGATACTGGTCGGCCGCGAGGAAGCCTGGTGCGGCCGGACCTTCTTGCCGTCCGAGACCTACAGCTTCCTGCAAACCGTCCTCTCGACGCTGAACATCGGCACGATCGCTCGGTTGCTTCCCAACCAGATCCCCGCCCACTATTGCGCTTGGTTGAGAGAGGTCTTGTCGGCATTGGATCAAAGGGACCTGTTGCGGATCAAAGCGGTGCTGGATCAAGGGATCCAGACGTTTCATGACGATCCGCGCGATGTGCTGGCCGCAGAGCTTCGGGACGCAATCGCCCACCGACGATGGACCACCATGGACCGGTCGCTGACCTACGATCTGGCGATGCCGGTCTTCGGGCAGTTGAAAAGTCTGCTGCTCGCCCAGCAGGTCCATGCGGGCGCGAGCACCGGCTCCTCCGGTGAGATCATCGGAAAATATGTCGTGACGTCGCTGTGGCCGTTCTTCGTCGGGATCGGTCTGGCGTTGCGGATGACCAAGGTCACCGCCGAGGTGTCGGGCTGGCCCGTCTGAAGCGGGAGGCGGCCCGCGGCAGTTGGTCGCGTCCCGATCAGCCGCCCGGCAGGACCAGGACCTGGTGCCAGGGCAAGGTCGCGCGCGCGAGCGTGACGGTCGGCGTCTGGCTGATCACGACCTCGTGGCTCGCGCGCACCAGCTCGAGAAAACGGGCGAGCGTGAACGGGCTGAAATAGTGCATCGGGATGACCAGCGCCGGCCGGATCTGCTCGATCACCTCGACCATCAGCTCCTGGGCCATGGTGAAGCTGCCGTCGACCGGCACCAGGAGCACGTCGATCTGGCCGAGCTCGCCGAGGTGGACGTCGGTCAAGAGGTGGTGCAGGTGGCCGAGATGGGCGATGCACAGCCCCTGGCTCTCGAACACGAAGATCGAGTTGCCGTTGACCCGCACGCCGCCCGCCTCGCGCACGTTGGTCGGCACGTTGCGGACGTGCAGGTCGAGGTAGATGAGGTCGTGGCGGGCGATGCCGCCGCCCGGATCCCAGCCGCGCAGCACGTGCTCGATCCGGGGATCGGGATGGTCGGTGTAGTGGGTCTCGTGCGCGTTGTTCATGGTCGCGATCGCGGGCGGCTCGAAGCCGCCGAGGAAGCCGTTGTAGTCGGTGACGGCGCTCGCCCCGGCCGGGGTCTCGATCAGGAAGCTGGAATGGCCGAGGAAGGTCAGGCGGACGCTGCCGGCCGGCACGGCGGCGCGTTGCTCGGCCGCCGGCACGATGCGCGCCGGGCCGTCGGCAACCGGGAAGCATTGCGCCGAGGCCGGGCTGGCGACGGCGGCCGATCCCAGCACCGCGAGGCAGGCGAGCAGCCAGCGCCCCGGGAGTCCGCCACGAACGTGTCCGCGACCTGCTTCGTCATTGCCCCCTCCTCCGCCCGGCCGGCTGCCTTGTGCGGGACTCGACAAGGCCGGCCCGCTGTTGAACCCTAGCCGCTGCGCCGCGCAGAACAAGCCCGCGCCGAGCGGCCACGGAGGAAGTGACGAATGCCCGAGCCGAACCCGCAGATGGCGGCCATCCTGGCCCTGATCGCCGAGGCCTTGAAGGGGCGCCCGGAGCGCACCTCGCTCTCGCCCATCGAGGCCAGGGCACAGACCAGCGCCACGACCGAGGCGTTCTGGAACGCCGACCGGCCGGTCCTCTGGGCGGTCTACAACCACGAGATCCCGGGGCCGGGCGGGCCGCTGCGCATCCGCCTGTACGATCCGGGCGTCGCGCGCCCGGCGCCGTGCCTGATCTACGTCCACGGCGGCGGCTGGGTGATCTGCAGCCTCGATACCCATGACGGCGTCTGCCGGCGCCTCGCCCAGGCGGGCGGTTTCCTGGTCGCGAGCGTCGACTATCGCCTGGCACCGGAGCACAAGTTCCCGGCCGGCCTCGAGGATTGCGCCGCCGCCGTCCGCTGGCTCGGCGCCCATGGCGGCGACTGGGGGATCGACACCTCGCGCCTGGCGATCGGCGGCGACAGCGCCGGCGCCAACCTGGCGCTGGCTGCGCTGCTCAGCCGGCGCGATCAGGGCGAGAGGCCGCTGCTCGCGGGCCTCCTGATCTACGGCGCCTACGCCGCCTACACCGAGGATTTGCAGACCGCCTCGCAAAAGGCGTTCGGCGATGGCAGCTACATCCTGTCACGGGACGACATGCGCTGGTTCTGGAACCACTACATCAAGGACCAGGCCGACAACCGCAACCCGCTCGCGGTGCCGCTGCTGGCCGAGCTCGCGGGCCTGCCGCCGCTCATGGTGACCGCGGCCGAGCTCGACCCGCTGCTCGACGACAGCACCGCGCTGGTCGCCAGGCTCGAGGCGGCCGCCGTCCCCCACCGCTATGTCCTGTGGCCGGGCGTCACCCACGCCTCGATCCAGATGACCCGGATGCTGGATGTCGCCAAGGACCATATCGAGGCCATGGCCGCCTGGCTGCGCGAGCGGTTGGCGGGCTCCGACGACGGCGGCGACTGAGCAACCGAGTGCCGCCGCACCTCCCGCGCCGGCTGCCCGCGGGCTGCGGATCAGCGGGGCCGGCTTCCGTCCCGGCGTCGGCGGCTCGCGCTCAGGCGACCGCCGGCTCGGCCTCGGCGGCAAGCTCGAGCTTCTTGAGCCCGATAGCCTCGAGGCTCAGCAAGGGCTTCGAGAAGTAGTAGCCCTGGGCGGTCGAGCAGCCGATCCGGCGCAGGAACTCGGCGTCGCGCGCGCTCTCGACGCCCTCGGCGATGGTCGGCACGCCCAGGCTCTTGCCGAGGCCGACGATCGCGGTGACGATCTTGGCGCTCTCCTGGCGCTCGTGCAAAGTCCTGATGAACGAGCGGTCGATCTTGATCTTGTCGAACGGCAGCTCGGACAGGTGCCACAGGCTGGAGTAGCCGGTGCCGAAGTCGTCCAGCGAAATGCTGATCCCGACCGCCTTGAGGAGCATGATCACCCGTTTGGCGGCGCCGAGGTCGCTGATCAGCGCGTTCTCGGTCAGCTCGATCTCCAGCCGGGCGGGCGGGAAGCCGGTGTCCGCGAGCACGGCCAGGATCTTCTCCGGCAGCCGCTCGTCCTGAATCTGTTGCGGCGCGACATTGACGGCGAGCGTCACTGAGGGCGGCAGGCGGCGGGCTTCCAGACAGGCGGTGCGCAGCACGGCCATGGTCAGATCGTCGATCAGCCCGGTGGTCTCGGCCAGCGGAATGAAGTCGGTGGGCGGCAGCAGGCCGCGGGTCGGGTGGCGCCAGCGGCAGAGCACCTCGAAGCCGCGAATCGCCCCGCTCCTGAGATCGACCAGCGGCTGGAAGTAGGGCACCAGCTGGCCCGCCGCGATCCCGGCTCGAAGCTCGTCCTCGAGCGCGGTCTGAGCGTCGATGTCGACGTCCATGCTCGGGTTGTACGCCCAAACCATCCCGCGGCCGTCCCGCTTGGCGCGGTAGAGGGCGACATCCGCCTTGCGCAGGAGCTCGCCGTCGTGGGCCGCGTCGGTCGGATAGACCGCGATTCCGATGCTGGCGCCGATCTGAACGGTGGTGTCGTCGAAGGTCATCGGGGCGGACAGGGCCTCGACCAGGCGCCGGCCGATGCGCGCGCCGATGTGATCGTCGCTCCGGTACTCGACGACCGCGACGAACTCATCGCCGCCATAGCGCGCCCGCAGCTCGCCCGCGCGCAGAACGTGGCTCAGCCGCTCGGCGACCTCCTTGAGCACCAGATCGCCGATCACGTGGCCATGGCGGTCGTTGACCGGCTTGAAGCGGTCGAGATCGATCATCAGCAAGGCGACCTTGCTGCCGGCGCGACCGGCCTCGGCGAGCGCGCTCTTCAGAGACTCGCACAGGGCCCGGCGATTGGAGATGCCGGTCAGAACGTCGTTCAGCGCCAGATCGCGAATCGTGCTCTCGGCCTCGAGGAAGGCGGCTTCCGACTTCGCCAGGCTGACGTTGAGCTGCCGCCACAGCAGGCTCGCGCCAACCCCTGAGGCCAGCAAGACCAGGCACATGAAGACCAGGGCGCGGCTGCCGACCGCCTTGAGCTCGGCGCGCACGCTGCCGATCACGCTGGCGATGAAGCGGCTGGTGCCGTCGCTGAGGGTGTGCTTGTGCTCGGCGTAGGCCGCGCCGTCGAGGATCGCGCGCGCGGTCCGGATGCGCCCGGCGTGGACCGCGTCGAACGAGGAGCGCTCGAGCTCGACCAGGCGATCGTTGGCGACCCGCGTCTCGGCGTCGAACTGGTCGGCGACGCTGGCCGGCGCCAGCTCGCCCGCGGCGCGGATCGCCTCGTCGATGACCGGAATGTTGGCGTCGTAGCGATTGATCCAGCGCTGCTCGCCGGTCGCCGCGGCCATGTTGGCGGACATCGTCAGGCGCTCGTCGGCGAGCAGGATCCGGTCCGCCGCCTGCTGCGCCTCGATCAGCCGCTCGGTGGCCGCGTTCTGCTCGCGCTGATAGGCGACCCGCTCCAGGAGCACGCCGCTGACGATCAGCGCGGCGCCGACCAGCGCCAGCCCGACCGTGCGGCGGGCCTTCGCGGTCGCCTGCTTGACAATCGATCCGGACGGCATGCCGGGACCCTCGGGCGCCATGGCCCGAGGCAGGGTAGGAACCCGAGCTTAAAGCGGCGTGAAAGCTGCCGCTTCCGCAATGCCGGACCAGCGCTCCAGGCGTCCGGCTAAAGGGCGACGAGCGGCCGCGAGCTCAGGGGTGGTTGGCGCGCATCGATGCCGGCTGCCCCGGGAGCTGGAGTTTCTTGCCGGTATCGGTCACCTGGGTGCCGTCGACCTTGAGGATCGAAACGTTGCTGTCGATGAAGTTGCCGACGTAAATGTGGCTGCCGTCCTGGCTGAACACGACGCCCTCGGGCAGACGGCCGACCTCGACCTCGCCGGTCTTGGTGACCTTGTTACCGTCGATGGTCAGCACCGCGACCTTGCCGGCCGGATGGGCGAACCAGGCGTCCTTGGCCACCCCGCCGCTGCCGTTCAGGAGCACGGCGACCGCGATCTTGCCGGTCGGGCTGATCGCGAAGCCCTCGGGCGCGTCGCCCACCACCACCTTGTCGATCGCGCGCGGCGGGTCGGCCTCGAGGTCGATCACGGTCACCGTGTCGACCTGGCCGTCGGAGCTGCCGGCGTTGCCGTTGTCGGCGGTCAGCGCGAGCTTGCCGTCCGGCGTGATGGCGAGATTGTACGGCCAGAGCCCGACCGGGATGTCGTAGCCGCTATAGCTCACCTTCTGGCCGTCGATCGTGAGCACGGCCACCTTGTGGTCGGCGAACTTGGCCGCGAGCGCCCGCTTGCCGTCGGGGGTGATCGCGACCGCCGCGACCTGGGCCTTGGCATCCGCGGCGGCGACACTCACGGTATCGAGAAGCTTGACCTCCTTGCCGTCGATCGCGAGCACGCTGATCGCATTGTCGGCGCGGTCGGCGACCAACGCGAGGGTGCCGGCAGCGTTGATCGCCAGCCCCGAGGGTTGCTTGCCGACCTCGACCGTGGCGATCGGCATCGGCGGGTCGGCCTGGAGATCGATCACGTAGAGCTTGTTGTCGGGCACGGGCTTCCAGGCGCCGTCCTGCTTGCTCCAGGCCATCGCGTTGGTGGCGATCGCGAGCGTCCCGTCGGGGGTGATCGCGAGGTTGGTCGGCGGCCCGAAGACCGAGTTCATCAGCGCCAGATTGGCGACGATCTTGGGCTTCTCCGGGTCGGTGCCGATGTCGACGATCGAGATCGAATCGCCGCCCGGCGCCGCGGTCACCACCTTGCCGGCAGCATCCCAGCTGACCTTCTGATCGTTGCCCACGATCATCAGCTCGGCACTCGCGATCGCCGGCAGCGCAACCAAGGCCGCCGCGGCCGCGCAGATAGGGAGGCACCGCCTGCTCATCGTCATCGTCTCCACGTCCCCGTTGGATGTCCCCGTTGGCCGCGTCCGGTTGTCCCCGGCCGGCAGCCGCGCACGCCGTCTCCGACAAGCCCCGGGCTCGCCGCGCGCGTTCTGATTGCCGACTATGACCGCCGGCGAGACGCTCGACAACTCCCTTTAGGACCGGCGCTCGGGACAGCGACAACCGGAGAGCGTTTTCAGTTCCTAGAACTTTTCTATCCAAGGGTGTGACGGGGCTCACTGACACCGCCCGCGTTCCGTCCGATCCTCGGAGCATAGTCAATCGGGCGCCATGCGTTGCCCGTGCGCGGCGTTTCGCCCTACAGGGATCAAAACCATGCAGACCGGATTGTCCGACGGACTGGTGCCCTACCAGACAAAGCCCAACGGCGCGCATCCAGTTGACGTCATTTCCGCCGTCAAGGAGGAGAAGAGCCGGCGGGCGAGGGAGCGCAACCTCATTCGCGTCTTTTTGAGCCACAAGAAGAAAGACTTCAAAGCGGCTAACCAGATCCGCGAAGTGCTGCGTATTCAATCCGCCGGTCACATAGAAGTCTTTATGTCCGAAAACATCACCAAAGGCGACGATTGGCAGGGCAAGATCGAACAGGCCTTGTATGAGTCCGACTGGTTCATTCTGCTGTATTCCGGCGTCGACGACGACTGGGCGTGGTGCCACCACGAGGCGGGGATTTTCCGGGGTATGGTCTACCCCGATGCCGACCGCCTAGTCGTCCTCTACCCACCCAATGTCGAGCTGCCCGATCCGCTCAAGAAATACCAGGCGGTCAAATGTCAACCGCCACAGCCGGATCAGCCCGACGAGCTCGATCTGTTCTTCAAGGAGATTTTCGGCAAGCCGCCTTATCCGGGCCTGGCGCCGATCAACTCGGTATTCGCCAACGAAGCCTGCGCGACCCGGCAGGACGCTGCCGGGAAGATCGTCCAGGCCGTCGGCTTTCTGGTCGTCGATTCGATCGTACCCGAGAACGTCATGTATCTGCACGTGCCCGACGTCAATCTGCTCAGGTCGGCAGCGGTTCCGGATGGCATCAGCATCTGGCGCGGCTCGAGTGCCATGCGCTTGTTCGAGCTCGGCGACACCGGCTTTTCTTGGCAGCAGTTCCAGACGCGACTCGATGCTGATCTTCGCCAGAACCTCGATGCGACATTCTGGCCCGCGATCTATAAGGCCTGCGCCAAGTCCTTGACCAGCTGTCGGGTGGCGGCGACCTACACGGTGTTTCGGTCGCCAGCCGATGGACACCACTATCTGCCGGTCATCAATCGCGTCGACATCACTGGCGACAACAGCGCCACCTTCTCGATCAGCTTCGTGCAGACCTCCGCCGGCACCCAGAGCAACATTCGGGAGAAGAGCGTCGCCAGGATCTTCACGGCGCTGAACCTCGCGCACCGCTTTCGCTGGGAGATCATCGACCCCTACAAGGACGCCGATCGCCTCCAGGACTTCGTCGAGCACCGGGCGAGGACGCTCGAGGGCGACGGGCGTAGCGGCGCCGGCAATGGCAGCACCGGTCTCGCGACCGTTTGGGAAGCGATCAAACTCCTCGAGATCGAGTCGCGCAACCGCGGGGTCAACGATCAGGATGCGCTGCCGGCCGACTTCGGCCCGGGAGCGCAGGCGCGGGTGAGCGCGATGTTCGACCACTGGCAGACGATGCGCCAACGCCTGCAGGATGCGGCACATACTGGCGACGTCCCCGCCTTCGCGGCCGTCCTCAAGGAGCTCGATTCGGTCAATGTCGAGTTCATTTCACTGGCCGCCAAGCGCCTGGGCGAGCTGGTCCAGGCCGACGCCACTCACCGTGAGGAGTGAGTGGCGGTTCTGGCCATCGCGGAGCTATCCGGAGCGTTCGGCGCGGCGCGCCGCCGCCATCGCGGCAAGGGTCGGGAAACGGAAGTCGGGATGAACCTCGGTGTCCGGCCGGTGGGTGGCGCCATGGCCCGCCTGGCCGGCCCGCCGGTGGATCCAGCAGGTCGCGAGACCAAAGCGCTTGGCCGGCACGTGGTCGTGATAGAGCGATTCTGCGGTGTGCAGGATCTGCTCCCGGGTGATGCCCTGCTCGGCGAGCCGGGCCAGCAGGTACTCGAAATTGCGCGGATCGGGCTTGTAGGAGCCGATGTCCTCTGCGGTGTAGACGGCATCGAACGCGACCCCGAGCTTCTCGTTGCTGTGCGCGAAGGAGGCGCGGTCGACATTCGAGAGGATCACCAGGCGATAGTGCTGCTTCAGATAGGCGAGCGCCTCGGCGCTGTCCGGGAAGGCCGGCCACGCTTTGATCGAGGCGCCGAACGCCTGCGCCGCCTGCGGGTCCGGCGCGAGGCCGAAATGCGCCGCGATCGCACCATGGACGCGCGCGAGCAGCGCCGGATAGGGCAGATCCGGGGTCGCCGCCTGCTGCGGCGCTTCGGCTGCAGCGAAGGCCGCCAGGATCGGCGCGCGGGTCGCGCCGACGCCCGCCCGCTCGAGCCAGGGCTGAAGCGCCTGCACGATGCCGCTCTCCCAGTCGATCAGCGTGCCGTAGCAGTCGAAGGTCAGGACCGAATAGTCGGCAAGCCGCATGCCGTCTCCTCCCCGCCTTTGCGCGTCCCCGCGTCCGGTGCTCGAATCCCGATCCTAACGCCGGCAAGCGGACGGCACCACCGCCCTCCAGCACCGGCCCGGCACCCCATCGACCGTCCCCGCAGGTTTGATTCCGGGTTGCCGGCTGGAGCCTGCGGCGTTAGTATGTTCATGTTTTGTTCATGACACCGTCGAGGCGCCTGCGGCGAAGCTGGCCGTTGCGGACGCCTGTGCGATGCACAAATTAGGGAGGTTCCCCGATGTCACGGGTCCTGGAGCGAGGCTTGGCAGGCGAGGCGACCATGCTCACAGCAGCCTATCGTCCCGAGATCAGTCGGATCACCGACTGGCTGGTCGAGCAGGGCCTGCTCAGGGTCAGCTTCGAGAGCCTGGTCGAGGGCTTCTGCGAGCGCCTCGTGGCGCTGGACGTGCCGATCTGGCGCGGCTACGTCAGCGCCCAGACCCTGCACCCCCGCTTTCGCGGCATGGGCGCCTCCTGGCACCCCGACCGGGGCATCAGCACCGACGTCTACATCCATAGGCTGACCCCGGCGGAGGGCTATCTCTCGAGCCCGTTCAAGCGCATGGTCGACCTCGGCGTCAACGATCTGCGCGTGCGCCTGGACGTCAACGAGCCGGTCGAGTTCCCGCTGCTCGAGGAATTCCGCCAGGACGGCGCCACCGACTATCTTGCCCAGCGCACCTGGTTCGGGGTCAACGGCAGCCTCGACGACAAGACCGGCCTGATCTCGTCCTGGACCACCAAGCGGGCGGGCGGCTTCACCGACGGCGACCTCGCGGCGCTCAAGCATCTGATGCCGCGTCTCGCGCTGGCCCTGCAGGCGCGGCTCGGCTACGACATCGCGGTCAATCTGCTCGACACCTACGTCGGCCCCGAGGCCGGGCGGCGGGTCCTCAACGGCGAGATCCGGCGCGGCATGCTCGACGTGATCTCCGCGGTCATCTTTTACGCCGACCTGCGCGGCTTCACGGCCAGCACCGATCGCCTCGAGCGCGAGCGCGTGGTCGACATGCTGAACGGCTACTTCGACTGCCTGGTGCCGAACATCGACGCCTTCGGCGGCCAGGTGCTGAAGTTCCTGGGCGACGGCCTGCTCGCGACCTTCCCGCTCAACGGCCGCCCGGCCGCCGAAGTCTGCGAGCTGGCGCTCGATGCCGCCGCCAAGACGCTGGGCGAGGTCCGGGCGCTGAGCGCCGAGCGCGCCCGGGCCGAGCAGCCGATCATGGACCTCGACCTGGTGCTGCATCTGGGCGATGTCTACTACGGCAACGTCGGCAGCACCGACCGGCTCGACTTCACCGTGATCGGGCCGGCGGTCAACGAGGCGGCGCGGATCGAGGCGCTGTGCGGCCAGCACGACCGCAACCTGTTGATCTCGGAAGCCTTCGCGCGCGCTGCCAGCCAGTCCGCCGACCGCCTGGTCTCGATCGGCCGCTTCGCGCTCCGCGGCGTCCGCACCGCCCAGTCGCTGTACACATTGGACGGGCTGTGAAGGCGCTTACGCGGGGCAATTGCCGGCCGGCGGCCTCAGGCTTACCTTCCCGCACATGACCATAGCACCCGCCGAGCGCCTCTACGATGAGGACTTCTTCGCCTGGACCCAGCTGCAGGCGAAGGAGCTGCGGCGCTTCGGCCGCACGCGGCCGAACGTGGCGCTCGACGTCCGGCACATCGCCGAGGAGATCGCGGACTTGGGGACCGAGCGGCGCGACTCCTTGCGAAGTTGGACCGCGCGCCTCATCGAGCATCTGCTCCTGCTCGAGCACTCGCCGGCCGCGGAGCCCCGGCGCGGCTGGATCGACGAGGTCGTGAACTTCCGGGGCGACATCGAGCGCCGCCTGACCCGGAGCCTGCGGCGCGATCTCGAGCGCCGCCGCGAGCTGCTCTACGCCGATGAGCGCGGCGCAACCTGCAACGCAAGCTCGAGCGCTACGGCGAAGCGGAGGTCGTGGCGCGTCTGCCCGAGCGCTGCCCGTGGACCCTCGACCAGATCCTCGGCGACTTCTGGCCGCCCGAATCAGGCACCAAAAGCGGGTTCTGAACCCTCAGCTGGCGGCGGGCATGGCTGTCAGGCCCGGACCGCCGATCCGACCAGCTCATCCGCGCGCTCCAGAGTCTCCAGCCGCAGCGTCGTCTCGACCAGACGGCGGCGCTGATCGGGGGTCAGCAGGTCCGCTGCGTTGTCGTCGAACTTGGCGATGAGCTCGTCGCGGGACATCGGATTGGCGGCCGAGCCCCGGTTGTGCTCCTCGACCGCCTCGAGAACGCGCCCGCCCGCCATCACGATCCGGACCACGCCCTTGAAGCGCTCCGGACCGGGGAAGCTCGGGTCGACCTCGACCTCGACCCGGTCGGCCAGTCTCAGGATCGCGGGATTGCTGAGCGCGTCCGGCCCATAGGCATCCTTGCCGAGCCGACCCGCGAACAGCGCTTCCGCCAAGCGTGTGGTGCATGCTGACGCGGGCGTGGGCATCCGAGCGCGGGCGGCGCTTCTCGGCGGCCGGCTCGCAGACGATCGGCAGGATGTAGGCGGCGACCGGCACGATGATTTTTTCGACATCGCCCGGATCGATGGCGTGCTCGCGCCGGAGCCGCAGGAGCGCGTCGATGTAGGGATGGATCACGTGGGCGGCCGGGAACGGCTTGAAGGACGCCCGCTGGCTCTCCCAGTCGCTCCCGAGCCCCTCGCCGATCCGGCCGAAGTCCTTGACCGCCGCCGGGTCCTGGACGTGCGAGGCGAACAGACCGAAACGACCTTCGAACACGGCTTCCGGGCCGGTGGCGCCAGCCTTGGCGAGCATGGCCGCGGTGATCCCGCTCTGGGCCGCGAAGCCCGGATGCAGATATTTCGACTGGGTGCCGTCGACCCAGCACTCGAGAATACCGGCGGCGAAGCTGCCGACGATGCCGGCGGCATTCGCGAGCTCTGCGGGCGCGAGGCCGAGCAGCTTGCCGGCGAGGTAGGTCGTGCCAAACGGCGCAAACAGGCCGGTCGGATGGAAGCCCTTTTTGTGGAACTGGCCGGGCGCGACGCTGCCGACCCGGCAGGAGATCTCGCTGCCGAGCGCGATTGCGGCGATCAGGTTTTTTCCGGATACCGGCCGCGTCTCGGCCAGCGCCAGCGCGGCCGCCACCGAAGGCCCGCTCATGTGCACGATCGACAAATTGTGCGTGTCGTCGAACTCCATCGCCTGCGAGAGCGCGCCGTTGGCGAGCGCCGCCGCCCCGAGCCCCACCCGCTCGCCGCTGCCGAGGATCCGCGCGGGGCCGTCGGGGGCGAGCGCGAGCGCGGCTTTGCGCACCGCCTGCCCGAAGGGGGTGCCGAGCCCGGCCAGGGAGAGACCGATCACGTCCAGCACCCGCAGACGGGTGTTCTCAACCACCTCCGCGGGCAGGTCAGCGAAACCCAGGGCCGCGGTCCATTCCGCAAGGCGCGTGGAGAGAAAGGTCATCGCGGCGTTCCCAAAGGTCAGGGTTCCATCCGGCTCGGCAGCCAGGCCACGATCCCGGGGAAAAAGTAGAGAAAAACGAGAAACGCCAGGATCACGAACACGAACGGCAGCACGCCCAAAACGATCTCCTTGAGCGGCACGCCGGGGCTGATGCCGCGCAGCACGAACAGCACGATCCCGACCGGCGGCGTGATCAGGGCGACCTCGATCATCAGGACCAGTGCGATGCCGAACCAGATCGCATCGAAGCCCAGCGCCCTGGCGATCGGGTACGTCACCGGCAGGGTCATCAGCATCATCGAGATCGGGTCGATGAACATGCCGAGCACGACGTAGATCAGCCCGATCGCGCCCATCACGACCCAGGGCGCGAGCGCTTCCGCCTGGACCACGTCGACCATGCTGCGCGGCAGCCGGAGGAAGTCGAACACCCAGCTGAGGATCGAGGCGCCGACTACGATCATCAGGAGGAACGAGGTCACCCGGACGGTCTCGAGGGCGGTCTCGTAGAGCCCTGCCAGGCTGAGCTTGCGGCGCAGCAGGCAGAGCAGGAGGGCGACCAGGGCGCCGACCGCGCCCGCCTCGGTCGGGGTCGCGATGCCGGCGTACAGCGAGCCCAGCACGGCGACGATCACCGCGGCGAACGGCAGCGTGCCACGCAGGGCGCTGAACTTCTGGCGCCAGCTGTAGGCCTCGCCCCGCGGCGCCGCGCCAACGACCAGCTTCGACCAGACCAGGACGCCCGCCATGAAGGCGAGCGTCAGCAAGAGGCCCGGCACGATGCCGGCGATGAACAGGACCGTGACCGGTGCCCCGACCGTGGTGCCGTAGATGATCATCGCGATCGAGGGCGGGATCAGGATGCCGAGCGTCGCCCCGGCCGCCACCACGCCGTAGGTCAGCCGGATGCTGTAGCCGCGCTTGACCATCTCCGGGCAGGCGACCGCGCCGAGCGTCGCCGCGGTCGCCAGGCTCGAGCCCGAGACGGCGGCGAAGATGGTCGCAGCACCGACGCTCGCATAGGCGATGCCGCCGGGCAGCCGGCCGAACCAGCGCATCAGCGCATCGAACAATTCGGTGCTGACGCCGCTGCGCAGAAGCAGGCTGCCCATCAGCACGAACATCGGCACGGCGGTGAGGGCGAACGCGTTGACGCTGCTCCAGGAGCGTTCGGCCAGCAGCGACAGCTGCGGCTGCGGCAACAGGAAATAGAGCCCGAGCAGGCCGGTCAGGCCGAGCGCCAGCGCGATCCGCACGCTCAGCAGCAGAAAGAGGACGAGGGTCGCCACCAGGAGCAGGGAGATCGGGAGCAGCGACAGACCGTGCGCCGACCAGTAGACCAGGCCCGAGATCAGCACGATCGCCAGCACCGGCAGTGCTGTCCGTGGACCGCTCCAGGCGAACGCCGCAGCGCCGAAGGCGGCCAGGATCGCGAGCGTGCCCCAGTCGAAGCGGGTGCCCGGGATCTTCACCGGCAACGGCCCGAGCGCAGAGAGCAGGAGCGCCAGCAGCATGGCCAGCACCGGCACGCTCCAGCGCGCGAGCGCGCGCTCGGGCGGCCGCAGGCGCCAGATCCCGGCCAGGATCGCGAGCGCGAAGGCGATGTAGCCGATCGCGACCGGCAGCTCGGGCAGCCATTGCGGGGTCGCGAGCAGGCCCCAGTCGCGGGTGTCGTTGAGGTATTCCTGCCGGTCGAAGGCGATCATCTGCCAGCCTGCGACCAGGACGAAGAGCAGGCCGAGCCAGCCCGCGATCAGCTCGAGCCTCCGGCGCGCCGCGGGCGGCAGCAGCCCGAGCAGCAGCTCGACCCGGATGTGGCTGTCCGAGCGCTCGGCCGCCGCCAGCGCCAGGAAGGTCATGCCGACCAGGATGTAGGTCGCGATCTCGGTCGCCCAGTAAGTCGGATCGTTGAGGGCGTAGCGGCAGAACACGTCGAAGCAGATGATCAGGGCCATGGCCAGCAGCCCGAGCGCGCTCAAGGCCCCGGTCACTTCCGACAGCCGGTCGATCCAGGTCAGGACGACGAACTCGCCCCTCGCGCCTTGCGCTCTGTCCAGCCGGTCCGTGGCTTCTGCGGCCATGCGGCGCCTCCCCGCGGGCGAGCCCTATCACCGCCCTGGCGTCCTTGCCAACAGGCAACCCCATCGTATGATCGTCGTAACGTCCGCCGCTGTCCGCCGGGTCAGCGGCCCCAACCAACCAGGAGGCGAGCGATGAGGGGACCGGTGACGCACGTGTTCCGCGAGGGCCTGCTTGGCGCGCTGGGGTTGGGCCTGCTGCTGGCGGGCGCGCCGGCGAGCGCCCAGGACTTCGACCTGACGCTTGCGATGCTGCCCTCGCCCCATACCGCCTATGGCGCGATGATCGCGACCATCCCGGACCGGATCGCCAAGGCGACCGACGGCCGGGTCAAGATCACCCTCAACGATTCGCTGATCGGCGGCCCGCAGATCGCGCCCGCGGTGCGCGACGGCCGCGTGAGATGTCGGCGGCGGTGCACACCTATCTCGCGGCCGAGGAGCCGCGCATGGGCATCTTCAACCTGCCCGGCCTGATCGACGACATGGCCGAGTACAAGCTCGTGTGCGATGCCTTCTGGTGCGACGATCTCGCCAGGCTCTGGCTGGAGAAGTGGAACAGCGTCGACCTCGCCGAGGGCGCCTGGTGCGTGCAGCAGCTGTTCTCCAAGGAACCGATCCACACCGATCGAGGATTTCCAGGGCAAACGCCTGCGCGTGCACAACCCGCAGACCGCGACGCTGATGGAGGCGCTCGGCGCCAAGCCCACGCCCATGCAGCTGTCCGAGGTCATGCCGGCGCTCGAGCGCGGCGTGATCGACGGCCTGTTCACCTCGACCTGCTACGGCCATGGCCAGGGCTACGAGCGGCTCGCGAAGAACGTCCAGAACTGGAGCCTCGGGCCCATCAACGGCTGGGCGATCCTGATCAACAAGGACATCTGGGCCACCATCCCGCCCGACCTGCAGACCGCCATGAAGGCAGAAATGGCGAAGCTGCAGCACGAGGCGCTGACCGGCTACTACGGCTTCGTGCGCAGCGCCATGACCGAGATGAAGGCGTCGGGCACGACCTTCTGGGTGGCGCCCCAGGACCAGAAGAAGCTGATCTTCGACCCCAAGATCACCGACCCGGTCTACCAGTCCTGGTACGAGCGCGCCGCGGCCGTGGGCTTCGATGGCCCCGCCTACGTCCAGCACGTGCGCGAAGTCCTGGGCAAGGACCTCGTCCAGTAGCGCCGATGCCAGGAACGTGGCAACGCGCCGCCCCCAACGACCAAGAGCAAAGTGGGGAAAAAAGTGGAAAAAAAGAGCCTGGGCTTCGTTGGCATCGGCCGGATGGGCGGCCCGATGGCCGGGCGGCTGCTGGATGCCGGCCACGAGCTCACGGTCTTCGACACCAACGCGGCCGCCCTCCGGCCGCTCGTCGAACGTGGCGCCACGGCCGCGTCCTCGGCCGCGGCGGTCGCGGACGCGGTCGAGACGATCCTCGTGAGCCTCCCGACCCCGGAGATCGTCCAGCGAGGTGGCGCTCGGCCCGGGCGGGATCATTGAAGGCAAGCGGGTCAAGACGCTCGTCGACCTCTCGACCACCGGCCCCGCGACCACGGCCCGGGTCGCCGCGGGCCTCGCCGAGCGCGACATCCAGCTCGTCGACTCGCCGGTCTCGGGCGGCGTCCGGGGTGCCCGCGAGGGCACGCTCGCGGTCATCACCGCCTGCCCGCGCCCGACCTTCGATCAGCTCGAGCCGGTTCTCCGCACCTTCGGCAAGGTCTTCTTCGTGGGCGAAAAACCCGGCCTCGGCCAAGTGGTCAAGCTCGGCAACAACCTGCTCTCGGCAACCGCGCTGGCGATCTCCTCCGAAGCGCTCGCCATGGGCGTCAAGGCAGGCGTCGACCCGAGGATCATGATCGAGGTCATCAACGCCGGCACCGGCCGCAACAGCGCGACGGTCGACAAATTCCCGCGCTCGATCCTGACCGGCACCTTCAACCACGGCTTCGCGACCGGCCTGCTCCACAAGGACGTGCGCCTATGCGTCGACGAGGCCGAAGCCCTTGGCGTCCCCATGGTCCTCGGCGCCGCGGTGCGCCAGATTCTGGCCATCACCAACGCCAAGTTCGGCCCGGACTTCGACTTCACCTCGATCGCCAAGCTGATCGAGGACTGGGCGGGAGTGGAGATCCGGGGCCGAATCTAGCATCAAGCCTATGGGGGAATTCGGAGACACGGCCCGCGGTTGGGGGAGGGCTCCCCCAGGCGGCCCTTTTCCCGCAGACCGTCAGGGCTGCGCCCTCACCCTGAAGACATTGAGCCGGCCGCTGACACCGCGGACCTCGACCTGTTCGGCGGCGACCTCGCGTCCCTGCAACGCCTGCTGGACGCCGGGATCGTTGTCGACCTCCGCGCTGAGCAGGATCTCGCCGGCGCCGGCCAGGGCCTGGACGCGGGCCGCGACGTTCACCGTCTGACCGAAGAAATCGAGCCGGTCGTTCAGGCTGACGACGATCGCCGGGCCCCTGTGGAGGCCGATCTTGAGGATGATGTCGTCCGAGATCGTCGCGTTGAACGCCGCGATCTCCTCGTAGACCTCCAGTGCGGCCTTGACCGCATCCTGCGGGTTCGTGAACGACGCCATGACCGCATCCCCGATCGTCTTGACGATGGCACCAGCATGGCGGTCGATGACCGCGGCCAGCGTCTCGAAATGCTGGCGCACGAGATAATAGGCCTTGAGATCCCCGATCCGCTCGTAGAGCGCCGTCGACCCTTTCAGGTCGGTGAACATGAAGGTCGCATCCTTGATGTCGATCCCTTCGGTGGTCGGCACCGTCTCGAACCGGAACAGGTCCCGGAAGGTCTGGGTGGTGATCAGCCGCTTGCCGGACAGGAACGAGTCGAACTGGACGTAGTCGCTCTCGAACCCGGGCGGGAACTGCATGACCCAGAGCGCGCTCTTTTTGTCCATGCGGTTGCGGAACGCGATCTGCAGCGGGCCGGCCGCGAGCTCGCCCGCCATCTCGAGGTGGAATGGTGCCACCCGGAAGTTCATCACGACCGGCGTCGCCGGTGCGCCGTTGGCGAGGAAGGCGCCGCCCTCGAGGTCGAGCGCCAGCCGGCTGGGGCCGCTCGCGGCCGCCGGTGCCAGGACGAAGGTCGAACCCGCCTTGTTCCTGAGGTCCTTGACCTGCAACGTTCCCGGCTCGGCCGCGACCTCGAAATCCAGCGTTGCCTGCGGCTCGACGTCGGCCATGAACCGGGTCAGCATGGCGCCGACCTCCTCGAGGCTGTGCCCGCCGGCGAACATGACCCCTTTGGCGAACTGATGCTTCAGATAGAAATCCGCGATCGGCAGCCCATCCGGCTCCAGATACGCGTTGGCGCGGATCTGCGGCGACAGCGTGAAGCTGACGTGGATGTAATCATCCAATGAAGCCGTGTTCTCGGCACCGCAGAAATCGCAGACGAAGTGGGCATGCGCTTGGCTCAGTTCTTGCAGGTTCTCGACGATATGACCGCAGAAGGCGCACAGCATATGCCATTCCATCTCGAACAGGCCATACTTTGCCGTATAGAGGAACAGCGCAATGCAATCGTCCGGCGCGAGCGCTTTCTCGCGGGCGAACTGGATCGGATTGGCCCTGAACAAGTCGTAATCATCAGCGGTCGCGATCCATGTCCGTAGTTCAGCAATCATTCGCGAGTTGAATTGCCTGGCGGTCGCGATCTCGGCCAGTTTGGCATCGAGAAGCTGCGTGTTCATATGGGTCGACGACATTTCTTGCCCCCTGGCAACGGCCTCCGGCTTCTCTCGAGCCGCGATTCCCCGAATGCCGGCTGCTGAATGCCGATGGTGCACCGTTTCGCCCTGCGGGACAAGCCGAGGCGCGGCCCGCGGGGGGCGGGCCTGGCCTGCTCCGACGAGGCGAAGAGCATCGCCGGCGTCACCCTCGAGATCGACCGCGCGCCCACGCTCGCCGGCCCCTGATGGAGGCGAGGCCCCGGCCGAGATCGTGGCGAGCGGCCGGCGGTTGCTCCTCGAATGTCGACCGGCCGCAGATGGCGTTCGGGGCCTCCTCCACGAGGACGTCCGCCTCTGCGTCGACGAAGCCGGAGCGCTTCGCGTGCCGATGCTGGTCGGCGCGGCCGTGCGCCAGATGCTGGCCGTCACCAATGCGAAGTTCGGGCCGGCGTCCGACTTCACCTCGATCGCCCGGTCACCCGGGGAATGGGCCACTGGTGGGGGAGGAGCAGCGGAGGCGGTTAGCGCGCACGGCCGCTATGGACCGACTTGCGGAAGCCCGAGCCCCCGGCCGATTGCGGGCCGATCACCGTCACTTTTAGCCAGCGGCGGACATCGGCCGAGCTCATCGAGCAGGGCCTCGGCGTGCTTCAGGCCAGCGGATCCCAGCAACCAAGATCGCCCGCCTGCTCGAGAAGATCGAGCGCCTGTTCGGCGTCGGTACGCCATGAGCCCCCGCAGGGCAACGGCCGTTACCGAGCGCGCTGGGAAGCGCCGACAAATGCATTTACATCAAGAACTGGACGCTATACCCTCTTCGTGGGAAGTGTCTCCCTTTCTTCGTGGGAAGTGTCTCCCTTTCTTCGTGGGAAGTGTCTCCCTTTCTTCGTGGGAAGTGTCTCCCTTTCTTCGTGGGAAGTGTCTCCCTTTCTTCGTGGGAAGTGTCTCCCTTTCTTCGTGGGGAAGTGTCTCCCTTTCTTCGTGGGGAAGTGTCTCCCTTTCTTCGTGGGGAAGTGTAAGTATCTCCCTTTCGATGGAGCGGCTGAAGTTATGAAGACGACACAGTACAAATGGTCGCAAAGTGAGGGCTGGAGGCCGGAGATGAGCTGCGCGGTCACTTCAAAGGAGTGGCGATTCTTGGTTGCTCGACCTCCGGCGAGATTGTCGGCGCCACCGT
>CAVWDE010000020.1:0-431317 GCA_963753685.1 uncultured Alphaproteobacteria bacterium | reverse complement strand
GCAGCCTTGTTGCCAACGCAGCATGCCCGCCCCGCGGACGACCCGTCGCAGGGAGGCTCCAGCTCGATGTTGACGTTCAACGCGCATGAACAGACCTAGCAACATAGTGTGCCGTACGTCGGGTGCAAGTCCTTTTTCGCGTGGCCGGAACGGCCGGTGACCCTCACCCGAGCAGGGTCGCGACCTCGACCTTGACGCCCGGGCCCATGGTCGAGCTGATCGCCGCGCGCTTGAGGTAGGTTCCCTTGGCGCCCGACGGCTTGGCCTTGTTGACCGCATCGACGAAGGCCTTGATGTTGTCGACCAACTGCTCTGGCCCGAAGCTCGCCTTGCCGACGCCGGCATGCACGATGCCGGTCTTCTCGACCCGGAACTGGACCTGGCCGGCTTTGGCGGCGCTGACCGCCTGGGCGACGTTCGGGGTGACGGTGCCGAGCTTGGGATTGGGCATCAGGCCGCGCGGCCCCAGAATCCGGCCGAGCCGGCCGACCACCGGCATCAGGTCGGGGGTCGCGATGCAGCGGTCGAAGGCGATCTCGCCGCCCTGGATGGTCGCCGCCAGATCCTCGGCACCGACGATGTCGGCGCCCGCGGCCCGCGCCTCCTCGGCCTTGTCGCCGCGTGCGAACACCGCGACCCGGACGCTCTTGCCGGTGCCGTGCGGCAGGTCGGCCGTGCCGCGCACCATCTGATCGGCGTGGCGGGGATCGACCCCGAGGTTGAGCGCGACCTCGACGCTCTCATCGAACTTGGCCGTGGCAGAGACCTTGAGCAGCCCGACCGCCGTGTCGAGCGGATAGGTCCGGTCCCGGTCAATCCGTTCGAGCGCCGTCTTCAACCGCTTGCCTGGGTTCGCCATCCGCCCTACTCCACCACCTCGAGGCCCATCGACCGGGCCGACCCCTTGACCATGCTGACCGCGGCGTCGAGGTCGTTGGCATTGAGATCTTGCATCTTCTGGCCGGCGATCTCGCGGACCTGCGCGAGCGTGACCCTGCCGGCGAGCGTGCGGCCGGGGGTCTTGTCGCCCTTCTCGAGCCCGGCCGCGCGCTTGAGGAGATAGCTCGTGGGCGGGGTTTTGGTCGCGAAGGTGAAGGTCCGATCGGCGAACGCGGTGATCACCACCGGGATCGGCATGCCGGGTTCGAGGTTCTGGGTCTGGGCGTTGAACGCCTTGCAGAACTCCATGATGTTGAGGCCGCGCTGGCCGAGCGCCGGGCCGATCGGCGGCGACGGGTTGGCCTTGCCGGCCGGCACCTGAAGCTTGATGTAGCCGGTGATCTTCTTGGCCATCCGGTGGCCTCCCCTGGTGATGCGGTACCAGCGCGACGGGGCCCTTGCCCCGGCCGCTCCCGCAGCCTCGACCTAGAGCTTCTCGACCTGCGAGTATTCGAGCTCGACCGGGGTCGCCCGGCCGAAGATCGAGACCGCCACCTTGAGCCGACCTTTGGACTCGTCGACCTCCTCGACCGTGCCGTTGAACGAGCTGAAGGGCCCGTCCGTGACCCGCACCTGATCGCCGTAGATGAAAGTCACCAGCGGCCGCGGGTGTTCGATCCCCTCCTGCATCTGATGCAGCACGCGCTCGGCCTCGGCATCCGGGATCGGCATCGGCTTGCCGCCGGCGCCGAGGAAGCCCGTGACCTTGGCGGTGTTGCGCACCAGATGCCAGGTCTCGTCGTTGAGGTCCATCTTGACCAGCACGTAGCCCGGGAAGAACTTGCGCTCGGCGTTGACCTTCTTGCCGCGCTTGACCTCGACCACCTCCTCCATCGGCACGATGATTTCCTCGAACAGGTCCTGCAGCCCCTGCTGCTGGGCCTGCTCGCGGATCGAGGTCATGACCTTCCTCTCGAACCCGGAGTAGACGTGAATGATGTACCAGCGCGCCGCCATTACCGCCCGATTCCCAAGACCAGTTCCACCGCCACCGCGATCACCTGATCGACCATGAAGAAGAACAGGGCGGCCGCGATCGCCATCGCGAACACGCTGACCGTCGTGACCACCAGCTCCTTGCGGGTCGGCCACGTCACCTTGGCCATCTCTTGGCGCACTTCGCGAACGAACTGCGCCGGTGAGGTCCTTGCCATGCCGACGATCGATCCTGTCCCTTGGCTTACCGCAACCGCCACCGCGACGGCCGCCCGTACGCCCGCCAGCTCGTCGACGGGCAGCGCCTGGCAGGAGTGGAGGGGCTCGAACCCCCAACCCCCGGTTTTGGAGACCGGTGCTCTACCAGTTGAGCTACACTCCTATCCCTGGCACCGGCCGGCCGGACCTGCCCTGCGGCGGGCGGCCCCCGCGACGGCCGGCGCAGTAGCTACGCATTTTCCGGCTGGGGCGCAAGAGGCGCATGAACGAAACGGGACAAGCGACTGACGTTATTCGATGATCGAGGCGACGACGCCGGCGCCGACGGTGCGGCCGCCTTCGCGGATCGCGAAGCGCAGACCTTCCTCCATCGCGATCGGCGCGATCAGCTTCACCTTCATCGTCACATTGTCGCCCGGCATCACCATCTCGGTCCCGTCCGGCAATTCGATCGTCCCGGTCACGTCCGTCGTCCGGAAAAAGAACTGCGGCCGGTAGTTCGAGAAAAACGGCGTGTGCCGCCCGCCTTCCTCCTTGGTCAACACATAGGTCTCGGCGTTGAACTGGGTGTGCGGCGTGATCGACCCCGGCTTGCACAACACCTGCCCGCGCTCGACATCGTCCCGCTTCACGCCCCGCAGCAGCACCCCCACATTGTCCCCGGGCTCGCCCCGATCCAAGAGCTTCCTGAACATCTCGACGCCCGTGCACACCGTCTTCTGGGTGTCCTTGATGCCGACGATCTCGACCTCCTCGCCGACGTTGATGATCCCGCGCTCGACCCGGCCGGTCACCACCGTGCCCCGCCCCGAGATCGAGAACACGTCCTCGATCGGCATCAAAAACGGCCGGTCCATCGCCCGCTGCGGCTGCGGAATGTACGCGTCCACCGCCTTCATCAGCTCCAGAACCGACCCCTTGCCCAGCTCCGGATCGCCCCGCCCCTCGAGCGCATACAACGCCGAGCCCTTGACGATCGGAATGTCGTCGCCCGGAAACTCGTAGGTCGACAACAGCTCGCGCACCTCCAGCTCGACCAGCTCCAACAGCTCCGGATCGTCCACCTGGTCGACCTTGTTCAGATAGACCACGATCGCCGGCACCCCCACCTGGCGCGCCAACAGGATGTGCTCCCGGGTCTGCGGCATCGGCCCGTCGGCCGCGCTCACCACCAGGATCGCGCCGTCCATCTGCGCCGCCCCGGTGATCATGTTCTTGACGTAGTCGGCGTGCCCCGGGCAGTCGACATGCGCATAGTGCCGGTTCGCGGTCTGATACTCGACGTGCGCGGTGTTGATCGTGATCCCGCGCGCCTTCTCCTCCGGCGCTTTGTCGATCTGGTCGTAGCTCGTGAAGGTCGCCCCGCCGGTCTCCGCCAGGATCTTCGTGATCGCCGCCGTCAGCGTCGTCTTGCCGTGGTCCACGTGCCCGATCGTGCCCACATTCGCATGCGGCTTCGTCCGCTGAAACTTCGCCTTCGACATCGCTCGATTCCTCGCTTACAGCACGGTTGAGCCGGCACTACGGCACGGTTGGGGGCGGGCTTGGAGCGGGTGATGGGAATCGAACCCACACCACCAGCTTGGAAGGCTGGAGCTCTACCATTGAGCTACACCCGCATCGAGCCGCACCCGGGGGCAGTACCAAGATCGGCAAAAGTGAACGCTCTCTTCCCTGGTTCTGGCCTGGTTCTGGCCTGGTTCGACCTGGTCGCTCCGGGCCTCGCTCCCGGCATCCCTGGCCAGGGCCTCGCGGCGTGGTGGAGGGGGTAGGATTCGAACCTACGTACGCGTACGCGGGCAGATTTACAGTCTGCTGCCTTTAACCACTCGGCCACCCCTCCAAGACGCTCTACAATACCGCCAAACCGTTGCCCCGGAGGGGAAAGGTGGGCGGGAGTATGGTTATTGCAAGTCCTTTGTCAACCGCGGTGGCGGCCGGGCCGCCAGGGAGGCTTCGATGAAGCGTGAACGCGGCCCCAGGCCTGCCCCGCGCAACGCCAGGCGGCCGGGGCGGAAGCCCGCCAAGGCGCGAGCGGCAGCTGACGCGCCGGCGGTATCTAAGAAGACGCGAGCGGCAGCTGACGCGCGGGCGGTATCTAAGAGGAGTCGCGCGGCCGCACCAGCACCGAAACGCCAGCGGGCCGCTGCGGCGGTCGCCACCAAGGCGCGCGCAGCCGCGCCGGCAGCAAAACCGCGGCCGGCGCCGCCGGCGCCTGGTTCGAAGACAGGTCCTGCGGCGGCGGCGCCGGTCCGGCGGGCGGCGTCAAAGGCGGCCGCGGCGCGCGGCCTTTGGCTCTATGGCCGCCACGCGGTCGAGGCGGCGCTCGCCAACCACCAACGCAGCTGTCACCGGCTGCTCGCCACCGCCGAGGCGCTGGCAGCCCTGGGCGCGGCCGCCAGCCGGCCGGGGCTCGAGGTCCTGACCGTCGAGCGCGAGGAGATCGACCGCAAGCTCGGGCCCGGCGCGGTCCATCAGGGCCTGGCGCTCTCGGTCGCGCCGCTGCCCAGGCTCGACCTCGGCCGCGCGCTCGCCCCCGAGCCGGGCCGCAACCTGGTGCTGGTGCTCGACCAGGTCAACGACCCGCACAATGTCGGCGCGATCCTGCGCTCGGCCGCGGCGTTCGAGGTGCGCGCCCTGGTCCTGCCCGAGCGCCGCAGCGCCGAGCTCGGCGGCGCGGCCGCCAAGGCCGCCTCGGGCGCCCTCGATCTGGTGCCGGTGGTCGAGGTCACCAACCTCGCCCGGGCGCTCGATCAGCTGGCCGAGCTCGGCTACTGGCGGCTCGCCCTCGACGCCCTGGCCGAGGCGACCATCGACCAGGCGCCTGACACCGACAACCTCGCGCTGGTGCTGGGTGCCGAGGGAACGGGTCTGCGCCGCCTGGTGCGCGAGCATTGCGACCTCGCTGCGCGCCTGCCGATCGCCACCGCCATGCCGAGCCTCAACGTCTCGGTCGCCTGCGGCATCGCCCTCTACGCGCTCGCGCGTCGAGGTTGATGCGGGGCGCCGCCGGCGCCGTCCAGGCGCTTCAGCCGAACCCTGAGCTCCCCAGACTACGGTTGCTTCCGAGCAGTATTGTCGACCCAGGTCGCCGTCGAGCTCTCTCGGTGTCGGACTACAGATGAAGATGATCGCGCCGGGCCAGCGCCGATCTAAGACGAAGGCCATTCGGATTCGGCGTGGCGTTACTCATGTTATCGGCGCGATGGCGCACCGAATGCTTGGCAGAGGCACAGAAGCGTGCGCACGCGCGACACAAGTGAGGCGCGTTCGACCTCGGCCCCCACAGTCAAGCCGGAGCCTCCAGCGCTGGAGGCTCGATCAATCTTCACTATTGGAATCAGCTCTTTACGCCAACACATTGGCACCAATGACGAATCTGGAATATCGGCGTCGCCTGCCGATGTCGCAAACAGGCAAGTCTCCAGCCCCTTGATCGGCACGCTCCATGCGTCGGACGCGCCACTTCCGTGCGCCCGGGCCCGCGCCGGCTCGGAGCGTACCGGGACGCGAGGGTCACTTCGGCTTGGTTTCGATCGGCGGTCCGATCTTCGCCGGGGGCGCATTCTGGATCGAAGGCGGCGGTTTCGCGGTCGGAGTCGGTGTCCCGGTTGCCTCCGAGGGCGCGCGGAGGCTGTCGAGGTAAGCGTTGATGTCGGCGATCTGCTTTGTGCTCAGCGCCAGGTTCGAGAGCACCGGGTGCATCGGACCGTGCCAGCTGTGCAGCTCGGTGAGCTTGCGGGCCGGATCCTGAGCGATCACCGGAAACGGCGGCGCCGCATCGCTGCCGACCCGCTCGCTGCCGACGATGTGGCAGGCGGTGCAGAGCTTGGAGGCGAGCTTGTGCCCGGCCGCCGCATCGCCCGGCTCCGCTGCCGCCGCTGGCCAGACCGCCATGACAACGACGGCCACGCCGGCAAGCAATCTCGAGTTCACGTTCACCTCCTCCCCGGGACGGGCGCCGCAGGCTGGCCTGCAAGCCCAACGCGGGCGCCCCCCGGCCGGTTCCGATCCGCGCCTGGGCCACGTTGCCTGATCGCTGGGCCCTTGGGGCAACAGATACCGCAAGCGCCGGGGACTGCCAACCAGACCCTTGATCGGGCGAGGATCGGGCGTCTCAAGCCCCGCCCCTGGCCGGCGGCGGTCGCGCTTGCACGTCTCCGGCCCGCCGCCTAGGTAAGAAGCCTGCGCGCCGGCGTAGCTCAACGGTAGAGCATCCGCCTTGTAAGCGGGAGGTTGCGGGTTCAAGTCCTGCCGCCGGCACCACCGGGCAGCGCCCGGAGGCCGAACGAAGGCGGGCTGAGCCGTTGGTGCGGGCGCGGCGACCGCGGAGCTGGCGCTTGGCGGCGGCGCGCCCGACCGGCCGCGTTTTGGGCGTCGACCCCTCCCGCTTACGGTCGCTTAAGCAGTGCCGGGTTAGGTTCCGTCCCAGCCTGCCACGATCAGATGCGCGGGCGCGATGGAGGAAACGCCCGATGGCGAAGTCGATCGCCCGCGACGCCGAGGATTTCGCGCGCCTCATGTTCCAGACCGTCGAGCGGCTGGGCCAGAGCGGCGAGTGGGTTCCCGCGCGCGCCGCGTTTGCGCAGACCGTGAGCGACCATCCCGAGCACCCTTACGCGCTCCACCTCAAGGCCAAGCCCGGGCGACGGATCGGTCTCGCCACGGTCGCCGAGCGCCTGCGGGCCAGCGAGTTCGACAAGATCGAGCGCCGCAAGGCAGGCGGCCGGCGGAACGCGCCGGTCTTCTATCGGGTCGCAAGGCCGGTCGCCTCCCTCGAGCTGCAGCTGCCCGCCGACGTCGCCGCCGATCACCCGCTGGTCAAGAAGCACCGCGTCGCCAGCGCCGCCGGCGACGCACCGGCCTCGGCGCGGCGCACCCAGATGACCGAGCCGGGACCGAAGTCGCCCTGGCGTCGCCGGCTCCTGCCGCGCCCGATCGCGCTCCACGTCCCGACCGGGCTCGACGCTGCGTCCGAGCAGCTGCGCCACTTCTGGGAACGCCTGCGCACGGCCGTCTCGGGGATCGCGGCCAGCGCCCGGCGCGGCTGAGGACCGCGCGCCCACCAGCGTCGGGGGGCGAGGACGCGGCTACGCGCCGACCGCGTGGGCGGCGAGATGGTCGCGATCGAAGACGATGCCGTGGCCGGGCCGCTCAGGCGGCGTGAAGTGGCCGTCGGTGATCCGGATCGGCTCGCTGAGCGCCTTCAGGTCGGAGAGCGAGCCGCCATCGATGCTCTCGAGGATGTGGGCATTGGGCAGGCAGCAGAGCAGCTGGCCGGACAGCTCCATCATGAAGTGGGGGGCGAGCGGGACGCCGAAGGCGCGCGCCAGCGCCGCGATCTCGAGATAGGGCGTGATGCCGCCGACCCGGACCACGTCGGCCTGGACGAAATCGCAGGCGCCGCGCGCAAGGTAGTGGCTGAACTGCTGCAGCGTGTAGACGTTCTCGCCGATCGCGAGCGGGCTCTTGACCCGCTGGCGGAGCTGCGCGTGAGCTTCGACGTCGTCGGCGAGCAGCGGCTCCTCGACCCAGTGCGGTGAGAGCGGCTCGAAGGCATTGATCGCGCGCACGGCCCAGCCGACGTCCCAGCCCTGGTTGGCATCGACCATGACCGGCAACGGGCCCGCGATTTCCCGGACCTTGGTCAGGCGCTGGACGTCCTCCGCGATCTCGGGTTTGCCGACTTTGATCTTGAAGGCCTTGAAGCCCTTCGCCCGCCAGCCCCGCACCTGCTCGATCAGCTCGGCCTCCGACTTGTTGAGATTGATGCCGCTGGCATAGGCGAGGATGCGCTCGCGCACCGGCCCGAGCAGCGCCACCAACGATTTGCCCACCTCCTTGGCGGCGAGATCCCAGAGCGCGATGTCGAGGGCTGCGAGCGCGGTCGTGGTGACCCCGCCGCCGCCCATGTTGTGCAGGTGATGCCAGCACTTGTGCCAGAGCCCGCGCGGCGCGGCGCCCTGACCGATCACGAAGGGCGCAATGTCGTGGTCGAGCATCGCCTTGAGCGTCCGTCCGCCGACCCCGCCGGTGTAGCTGAACCCGGTGCCGACGAGGCCAGTGTCCGTGGTCACGTCGGTGACGATCACCTCGATGTGGGTGACGTCCTGGATCGCATCCTGCCACGGCCACGGCAGCGGCAGCCGCGCCAGCTCGGTCTCGACCGCCTCGATTCGCATTGTCGCCGCCTCCCCAACGCCTGATTGCCGGCGAGCCCTGGCCGGGCGCCATGCCGGAGCAGAAAGCGCAAGGCCGGCGCGAGCGCAAGCATCCTTCTGCGACCGGCGGCGGCGACGCATCAAAGCTCGACGGGATCGAGGCCCAGTATGGGGAATCGGCGGCAACTGCTCGGCGAGGGACGCGAGCCCGCCAGCGCCGCGAGCAAGGACTTCGGTTCGCGCGATGATCAGCCGCTCGCGCTCCTTGCGCTTGATGGCGTCCTTACCGGGCAGCTCGAACTCGCGGGTGGCGGTGGTCCACTCCCTCCCGGGTGCGACCGAGAGCCGAGTTGTCCGGGATACGAGGGGCCTTCAAGAGTCGCCCGTCGATCACTAGGCTCCGCGCGAGCGGTGGTCGTCCGGACCGACGACGTAGGCCCCGGACGACGCTCGAGGGAGTTCGGAGAGAATGGCGCTGGCGGTGATCGGGGCGGGGTTCGGGCGGACCGGGACGTTGTCGCTCCGGGACGCGTTGGAGCGGCTCGGGCTCGGGCCGTGTTATCATATGTATGAGGTGGTGCAGAATCCGGGGCATGCGGATTTCTGGCAGCGGGCGGCCGATGGCCTGGCGGTCGACTGGGAGGAGCTGCTCGGGGGCTATCGCTCCGCGGTCGACTGGCCGGTCTGCAGCTTCTGGGTCGAGCTCGCGGCGCGCTATTCCGACGCCAAGGTGATCCTCACCGTGCGCGATCCGGAGCGCTGGTTCGAGAGCTGCTGGAGCACGATTTTTCCCAGAATCCTGCGGCCGGTCGCCGCGGATGACGAGGTCGCGCGGCGGCGCGGGCGGATGCAGCGTCAGCTGATCGTCGAGCAGACCTTCGGCGGTGACATCGAAAGTCCCGAGCACGCCAAGGCCGTGTTCCTGCGCCACATCGAGGACGTGCAACGGCGCCTGCCGGCGGAGCGGCTGCTGGTCTACGAGGTCAAGGACGGCTGGGGGCCGCTGTGCGCGTTCCTCGGGCTGCCGGTGCCGGACGAGCCGTTTCCACAGGTCAATACCACCGAGGCGTTCCGGGCGCGCTTTCGCGACTGAGGCCGGGGTCGGGCGCGCCGTCGCGGCCGCTTGAGCAAACCCGGGCAGCAGCCGGGATTGCGGCTTCCCGACCGCCGGGCGGTGCGCCGATCGGGCTCGTTTCGGGTACCTCGACCAGTCGGACCAGAACTGCTCCCGGTGTCGATGCCGGTGGGCGCGGCAAAGCCGCGTTTTGGGCGCCTGTCTGACCGCGGTGTCGGACGCCGACCGGCGGCAGGGTTGACTTGGTGTGTGCGGCCGGCGCCTTGGCGTACGACCTGGCGGCTGGGCGGTGCCTGTCCGGCCCCGGATCGACCCGGTCTGACGAGCGAACCGGCGGCGCAAAAAAATCGCGCATGTTGGCCGGCTGTTCTCCGCCGGGCGCCGCTTTCGGTCTTGCCCAAGTCGAGGAACCTTCACATACTCGCAGCGTTGAATGACTGCAAGTGGGGTCTGCTACCAACCAAGCAATGGCGGAGGCGAGGGTGGGGGCCGGCTTCCCTGACCCGGGGTGTTGTCGTGACCGCGAGCAGGAGTGACCAGATGCTCAGGGTAGGCTCATGGCCGGTGTAAAGCCGGTAGGGAATCGATGGTTCGCCACGCGCAATGTGATCGCTCGCTTTTGCATTGGTAGCCACGATGTCTCGATGAAGGCGCAACTCGCCACCGGCGCCATCATCTTCGCTCTTTCGGCGTGGGTGACCGTCACCTCGGTCAGCTACATCGGCAGCCGGCACCTGCTGAGCGACACCATCGCCCACATCAAGAACCTCGAGCATGCCTACGCCGATCTTCTTTCCGAATCACAGCTGTCGACCAGCAGCTTCATGCAACAGATCACCCAGCTCGAGGCGACCAACGGGCGCCAGCGCGACGCGCTGCACGAGCTGACCGAGATCCGCGACAGCCTGCAGCACCAGCTCGACTCGCGCGAGCGTCAGCTGGCGGCGATCGCCGAGCAGCGCAACCACGCCCGCGACCTGGTCACCGGGCTCGAGCAGTCGGTGACCGGGGTCGAGGACCGGCTGACCAACCTCGAGGCGGAAAAATCCGCCCTCAAGGAGCGCCTGGACGGCACCGAGCGGCGGCTCGCCGAGGCGAGCCAGCAGCGCGATGCCGAGCGCCAGGTGGAGGTTGGCCTGCGCTGGCACGTCGCGCGCCTCGAGGGCGACCTCCAGCAGCTGCGCAGCCGCAGCGAGACCTCGAGGGTCTGGCTCAAGGACTGGGTGCTCGGCAGCACCGAGGCGCTCGAGCAGCTGTTCGGCGACACAGGCGTCGACGTCGAGACCCTGATCACCCGTGCCGGCACCAGCGAGCTGGGCCAAGGCGGCCCGCTCCAGGTCGCGGCGCCGGGCGTCGATCTGCCCGGCGAGCAGATGGCGCCGCGGACACCGAGCGACCCCATGCAGAACGACATCCAGCGCCTGGCGGCGCTGCAGAAGCTCGCGCGCACCCTGCCGCTGGCGTCGCCGCTCGACCACTTCTACCTGACCAGCCCCTACGGCAAGCGCCGCGATCCGTTCACCAACCAGTGGGCGTTCCACGCCGGGCTCGACTTCGGCGCCGCCCCCGGCTCCCAGATCCTGGCGACCGCGCCCGGCCACGTGATCCATGCCGGGCCCGGCGGGCCTTACGGCAACATGGTCGAAATCGACCACGGCATGGGGATCGTCACCCGCTACGGCCATCTGAAGAGGATCAGCGTGGCGGTCGGCGACGAGGTCCGGTTTCGCCAGCCGATCGGCGTGATCGGCAACACCGGCCGCAGCACGGCCCTTCATCTCCACTACGAGATCCGGGTCGACGACACGGCCTACGATCCGGCGCGCTTCCTGAATGCCGGCCGCTTCCTGGTCGGCATCTTCGCCAACGCCGGCGGCGGCCCGGTCGAGGAGGTCGCCGACACGCCGTCGAACGATTGAGGGCGAATCCGGTGGCGGCTATGGAAAGCGCCGCTGCAGGCGACTATCTCAGAACACTGCCGTGACCGCCCAAGCTTCGCCGCTGGCCCGCGGCGAGCCCGTGGCTGCGGCCAACGGCGAAGCGGCAGCCGACGCGATCAGCCGGCCAGACGCCCAGGCTGCCTGAGCTCCGCCCACCAACCAAGGGGACGTCTGGGATGGACCCAAACCAGCTGCAGCGGCGGGCGCACGAGGCCTCCGAGCTCCTGAAGGCGCTCGGCAACGCGCGCCGCCTGATGATCCTCTGCCAACTGCTGGAAGGCGAGAAGTCGGTCGGCGAGCTGGTCCGCCTGGTCGGCCTCAGCCAGTCGGCGCTCTCCCAGCATCTGGCCCGGCTGCGCCGGGATCGCCTGGTGAGCACCCGGCGCTCGGCGCAGACCATCTACTATACCATCGAGGGCGCCGAGGTCCGCGCCCTGCTCCAAACGCTGCACGCGCTCTATTGCGATCGCGAGCTGGCCGAGGCCCCAAGCCTGGCGGCGACCGAGGCTCCCCTGCTCACGTTCTAGGGCCGAGCTCAACCGGCGGCCTCCGAGGTGGCCGGCCGGCGGCCGTAGTAGAGCATCACGGTGTGGGTCGCCTCGGCGAAGAACAGCCAGCGCTCGAGCGCGATGCCGCAGAGCCCCGCGAGCGCTGCGAGCAGCGCCAGCGTACCGGCGAGGATGCCGGATGTGAGCAGGGCCAGCAGGGTGAGACCGAGCCCGCCGCCGAGCCCGAGGGCGTAAGCCAGGCGGCGGAGCTTGCGGGCGTGCCGGCGCGCGACCACGAAGCCCATCTCGCTGAGCAGATAGTTGGTCTGGGTATGCGGCGGCTCGACCATGCGCACCAAGCCGAAGGCGCCGAGGCCGGTCGCGGTCTCGGGGGTGCTGAGCGGCAGGGCGCGCGCGAGCGTGCGCCAGGAGAGGGCCTTGAGCGCGAGGGCGAGGATCGTCGCGAGCAGAGCAAGGCTGCCCGCGGCGAGGCGCGGTTGGCCGAACAGCGCGAGCACGAGATGCAGGAGCAGCGCCCCGCTCATCAGCGCGAAGGCAAGGTAGACTGGTGCCGTCAGCGGCTGATGCCACTCGCGGATCGGCCGCAGCGAGGCGTAGATCATGCCGGTGCACCAGACGGTGAGCGCCGCCCCTAGCGCCGCCAGCAGGCCCGGGACCACGAACCAGCCGGCGTCGGGTTCGGAGACCAGCCAGCCGAGGCCGAGGACCAGCGCCGGCAGATAGGTGAGGAGCGCCAGAGCGCCCTCGCGCGACAGCCAGGACGAACGCCACTGGCTGATCGCCCGCCAGGCGCGCTCCGGGTGGCCGAGATGCAGGGTCGAGGACAGGAGACCAAGCGTGATCAGTCCGAGGGCCAGCAGCAGGGCGGTGAAGCCGAACCAGGGGTCGGCCGGCAGCAGGCCAAACCCCGCGCCGAGGCCCAGCAGGAACAGAAGGCCATAGCCCGCGCCGGACGCGGTGGTGAACAAGATGATCGAGGGGGCGGGATGCACGTTGTGCGGCTCAGTCCGAGAGCACGCGGTCCAGCCAGGCGAGGAAGCCGCCGCCGGGCTCGGCCGGCTCGAGCGCGGCCGGCGCCCCCAGGTAGCCGGGCTCGGTCCGGCGCGGCCGCGGCGGCAGGTATTTGTTGGTTGGGCGGTAGCCCATTTCCGGCATCAGGTCGTAGCCCTCCCGCTCGGCGACCAGCTGCGAGACCGCCGAGTCGGGATCGGCGAGGTCGCCGAAATGGCGCGCCGACGCGGGACAGGTCCGCACACAGGCCGGCACCCGGTCGATTTCCTCCAAATTCTCGTTGTAGATCCGGTCGATGCAGAGGGTGCACTTCTTCATCACGCCCTGGTCGGCATCGAGCTCGCGCGCGCCGTAGGGGCAGGCCCAGGCGCACAGGCCGCAGCCGATGCAGAGATCCTCGTCGACCAGGACGATGCCGTCCAGGGCGCGCTTGTAGGAGGCCCCGGTCGGGCAGACCGTGACGCAGGCGGCATCCTCGCAATGCAGGCAGGACTTGGGGAAATGCACGGTCCGGCCCGCCGCCCCCTCGCCCACCTCGTAGCCGTGCACGCGGTTCAGCCAGGCGCCGCGCGCCGAGCCGCCATAGGGGTCCTGATCGGTGAGCGGCGCCGGATAGCCGCCGGTGTTCCATTCCTTGCAGTGGACCACGCAGGCCTGGCAGCCGACGCAGGTGTCGAGGTCGATCACCAGGCCGAGGCGGCGCTCCGGGGGGCTTTTCGGCAGGCTGGTCATGCCGAGCGCTTCCGGCGTGGCCGGAACTCGATGCCGAACCGGGAGACCTTGGGCGCCGGCGGCAGACAGGGCGGCGGACAGAGAGCTGCCAGCTGCGGCGCGCAGGTGCCGGCCTCGGCCGGGGTCGCGGGCTCGATCTTGACCCGGAGATCGTACCACGCCGCCTGGCCGGTCACCGGGTCGGCGTTGGCGTAGCGGTAGCCGCCCTCGCGCTCGGGCAGAAGTTCATCGATCAGATGATTGAGCAGGAAGCCTTTTTGGGATTCGGGTGCGTTCGCCGCGAGGTTCCAGGAGCGGGCCCGCTTGCCGATCGCGTTCCAGGTCCAGCAGGTGTCGGGATTGACCCCGTCGACCAGCCGGATCTGGGCCTTGATGCGGCCGTGCCGGCTGCTGATCCAGACCCAGGCGTCGTCCTCGAGGCCGAGGGCGGCTGCCCGCGTGTGGTGCAGGTAGAGCCGGTTGCTGCCGTGGATCTGGCGCAGCCAGGCGTTCATGCCGCCCCAGGAGTGGTACATCGCCATCGGCCGCTGGGTGACGGCGTGGAGCGGAAAGCCCGCGGCATCGGCAGCCCCGTCATCGAATGGCGGATACCAGAATGGCAGCGGGTCGAAATAGGTCTGCACGCGCGCCCGGTGGCGCTCGGGCGGCTGCACCGGCCCGTGCCCTTCGGCCGCGAGGCGGAACTTCTGCAAAACCTCGCTGTAGAGCTGGAGCGTGATCGGCTCCGCCTTCGGGATGAAGCCCATCTGGACCGCGTAGTCGAGATAGGCCTGGTTGGCGTGCTTGAAGTAGCGCGCCTCGGGCGGGATCAGGCCCTGCCAGAAGCAGCCGTGCTCGATGTACCGCTGCAGCTGCTCGGGGTTGGGCTCCCCCCTGCCCTCCTTGGTCCCGTCGCCGCCCCGCCAGCCGGCCAGCGAGCCGATCCCGGGCTGGCGCTGGTGATGGATCAGATAGTCGGCGTAACCCTTTGGATATTTGGGACTGCCGTCATCGTTGGTCATGCCCGGCAGGCGCAGGCGGTGGCCGAGCTCGAGGAGCACGTCCTGGAACGGGCGGACGTCGCGATCGGGCGCCAGCACCGGTTGGCGGATGGCGTCCGCGGGCCCGTCGGCCGAGCAGATCGGCCGGTCGAGCAGCGAGATGCAGTCGTAGCGCTCGAGGTAGGTGGTATCGGGCAGGATCAGGTCGGCGTAGGCGACCGTCTCCGAGAAATAGGCGTCCGAATAGATGATGTGGGGGATGCGGTACTCGCCGCTCGCGGGGTCTTTGGCGGTCAGCATGGCGAGCGTGCCGCCCGTGTTCATGGCCGAGTTCCAGGCCATGTTGGCCATGTACAGGAACAGCGTGTCGATTCCGTAGGGATCGCGGTTGTGGGCGTTGGTGATCACGAGGTGCATCAGCCCATGGGCGGCGAGCGGGGCGTCCCAGGAGAACGCCTTGTCGATCCGGCGGGGGCTGCCGCCCTCCTCGACCAGGAGGTCCTCGGGGCCGGTGGGAAAGCCCAGCGGCGGCCCGGCCATGGCCTGGCCCGGTGCGACCTGATCCGGCCGGCCGGCCGGCTTCGGCGCCGGCGGGATCGGTTTCGGAAACGGCGGCTTGTAGCGCAGGCCGCCTGGCGCATCGATGCTGCCGAGCAGGATCTGCAAGAGATGCAGCGCGCGGCAGGTGTGGAAGCCATTGGCGTGCGCCGAGATCCCGCGCATCGCGTGCATGCTGACCGGCCGGCCGATCATCTGGGCGTGGCGCCGGCCCGAGGCATCCGTCCAGGGCTGGTCGAGGACCAGGGGGTCGGCGAACGCGGCTTGCGCAAGCTCTGCGGCGATCTTGCGGATGGTCGGAGCGGGGATCCCGGTCCGCGCCGCCACCGCATCCGGCGCGTAGGCCGGGTCGAGATAGCGCTCGGCCAACAGATGAAAGACCGGCCGCGCGCGCCGGCCATCGGACAGCGTGACCTCGCCTTTCAGGGCCGGCCTGGCGTCGGGATCGTTCGCCGGGCGCGGCGCTTTGGCGGTCCGGTCCCAGAC
This sequence comes from uncultured Alphaproteobacteria bacterium, assembly GCA_963753685.1. GTDB lineage: Bacteria > Pseudomonadota > Alphaproteobacteria > Geminicoccales > Geminicoccaceae > DATAOG01. Next base: position 415,771 of record CAVWDE010000020.1, on the reverse strand, counting down.
CAGCGGGACGCCCTCGGCAGCGCGCGCGAACAGGCCGTCATCGGCGGCGCCGGGGGCCAGGGTCACGAGCCAGGGGGCGTTGGTGTAGCGGATCAGGTAGTCGAGGTCGACCTTGCCCGCGCGAAGGAGCTCGTGGACCAGGGCGAGCACGAACAGGCCGTCGGTCCCGGGGGTGATGGCGAGCCACTCGTCGGCGATCGCCGAGTAGCCGGTGCGCACCGGGTTGACCGAGACGAACTTGACGCCCTTCGCCTTGAGCTTGCCGAGGCCGATCTTGAGCGGGTTGCTGTCGTGGTCCTCGGCGCAGCCGAACAGCATGAAGTAGCGGGTGTGCTCCCAGTCCGGCTCGCCGAACTCCCAGAACGAGCCGCCGATCGTGTAGAGGCCGCCGGCCGCCATGTTGACCGAGCAGAAACCGCCGTGGGCGGCGTAGTTGGGGGTGCCGAACTGCGTGGCCCACCAGCCGGTCAGCGCCTGGCTCTGATCGCGGCCGGTGAAGAAGGCGAGCTTGCGCGGGTCGTCGTGGCGGATCGCGGAGAGCCACTGGGTCGCGGTCGCCAGCGCCTCGTGCCATTCGATCTCGCGGAACTCGCAGGCGCCGCGCTCGCCGACCCGCATGAGCGGCTTGGTCAGGCGCGCCGGCGCGTAGTGCTGCATGATCCCGGCCGAGCCCTTGGCGCACAGCACGCCGTGGTTGACCGGGTGGTCGCGGTTGCCCTCGATGTAGCGGATCCGGCCGTCCAGGAGGTGCACTTTGATGCCGCAGCGGCAGGCGCACATGTAGCAGGTCGTGGTCTTGACCTCGTCCGCGACCGGCGGCGACAGATCGAGCGCGCGTGTGAGCAGAACCGTCCCCCTCGCGGCCGGTTTGGAGCACGGCATGCTCGCTGGCGGCCGGATCTTAGCATAGCGCTGCTATAGCGCCCCCGCCGCCACCTGTCATCACCGCGGGTCGATGCGCCTGGTCGCGCGTGAGGGGAGCGCGCCCTGACCCCACGTGACGGCTCAACGCGATTCCCGCGCATCGGTCGGTGGAAACTCTAGGGCTGAGCTGGAAATCGTCTTGGTCACACCGACGGTTTTATGATAAATTGCTTCGAAGAGTCCGAGTGCTCACCAGCCTGGGTGTATTTAGCTCGGCTCCGCTGCAGGCAAAGCAAGCTCCCTCCAGCCATCGGCAAGCGGGGGACGGGAGGTGCAGATGACGAGATTTTGCGCGCTCGCCGGGATGGTCGCCGGACTCGCGCTGCCCAGCGCCATCGGCGGCACCGCAGTGGCGGGCACGCCGCAGGAAGACGTGTTGTCGGCGTTCCAGGGTGGCACCACCCCGAGCGCCAACACCTTGATCCAGTGTATCGACGACGCCTACCACGGCCTGGCCGAGGGGACGTTCCAGATCGACATGCAGTTTCGGCTGATCACGCGGGTCCTGGGGCAGCCCGACGTGACCAGCACGGGTAGCGCGTCCGTCGTGCAGCAGGGAACCAACCTGCGCTTCGAGGCGGATCACGACGTGGTCGCGCGCAGTCCGGGCAAGGACAACATTCCGCCGTTTTTCGGCCGGGCGGAAAGCAAGTTGGTCTTCGTCCGGCGGGGCGACGAGGTGCGCTCTTTGGAAACCGGGATCCCGGTGGCCAAAGGCGAGTTCGTCACCAACGCGTTCAAGATCGACCTCTCGAATTTCCCTCCGGACGTTCAGGAGCGGATCACCGGCCCGTTCGCGACGCTGGTCGAATTCGACCTGCTGAATGCCGGGGGAGACCTTGTGGTGGAGCGCGAGACTTACCAGGGCGACCCGGTGTTCGTGCTGCGCAGCCAGGGGGCGACCCGGATCTCGGACGCGGAGCAGGTGGACTTCGCGGCGTTCTTCGTCGCGCCGGAGACCTGTCTGGTGGCGCGCATGGAACAGGACTCCGAGCAGATCGCGACCGGCCACTTCCTCGAATTGGAGGGTGACTTTGCTTACACCCCCGGGGTTCTCGTGCGGCCCGGCGCGTTCTTCCTGCAGCTGCCTCCCGATGCCGTCGATCTGACCAATGATCCCCAGTTTCTGGCGGGGATCGAGGCGCAGCAGCAGTTCGACGACCAGGTGCTGGGCCCAGTTCAGTAGCCGCGCGGATCGCGTCGCCGCCTGCTCTGGCGGCGGAGCGACCACTTTGGCGGCAGCCAGCCCGATGAGCTGACGGACAGCCGAGCGAGCGGAAGCATTCAGGGGAGGACGACGCATGGGGAACCTGTGGAAGGTCGCGTTGACGGTGCTGGCCGGGGTGGTGACCCTCACGGGCGTGTGCTTCGCCGAACTGGGCGGGGTCGAACGAGGGGCCACGGTCTCGCCGCCGGTGACGCCCTTGTTCGCACGGCGTCTCGATGAGATGGCGCTGCAGTTCGGGATGGCACCCGCAGCCGTCGCGGATGCGCTGCCCGCAGAGTTGGAGCCTCAGCGTCACATGGCGCCGGCAGGCCAGCAGGCTTTGCTATGGCCGAGCGAGGCCGTCAGCGCATGCGCTCTGAGCGGCTGCGTTGGGAGCGCGTGCGTTGGCTCCGAATGTGTTGGCTCCGGCTGCGTTGGTTCGACCTGCGTCGGTAGTGAGTGCACCTTGAGCTCCTGTTCCAACTGCAACCGAGAGGGTACGCCAGAGAACAACTCCCCAACGGCGCCCGATCAGACGGCGCCCCAGACGGCGCCCAACCAGAAGTCGGGGGCGTACTGCCCGCTCCAGAACCAGAACCCCCTCGCGACCGTGCGTATCACCGGATTCGACGTGGCCCGGGTCACCGCCGGCAACGAGATCCGCTTTGAAGTGAGCGGGGGCGATGTCGCGGGCTACCGGGTATACCGAAACGCGGGCGCGGGCCGCGGTGATGTGCTGGTGGCGGAGGGGCCCGCCTCGAACGATCGACTGATGCGGGTGATCGACCCGCTGCCGGCCGGGCGTGACGTCACCTACACCGTGCAGACGACGGACACCGTCGGCCGGGTCGCCGAGGCGACGAGCCCGGCCGGCTCGACCCAGAGCGCCGCGCTGCGGGCGCCAACGAAGCAGTTGTTCTAGCGGGCGTGGAACGAGCTTTGAGACGGAGAGCGACCCGCATGGGCGCGGGCTTGGTCGCGCCGTGTCTTGCAGGTCCGGCATTGTGGCTGGTTGCGGCTGTGCTCGTCGGCGGGCAAGCTTGCGCAGAGGACGCGCCGAAGATCGATGCGCCGACCGTGATGGAGCGCATCAACAAGGCGTACGAGGCGCTCAACGCCGAGGGCAGACGGGTGACGATGGCGTACCGCACCGTCATCCGCGCGCCGGGAAAGCCTGATGTGCATCTGTCCGGGACGGCGGTCGCCCTCCAGAAGGACCGCAAGATCCGGTTCGAGCAGGCGGAGGGCGCTTACCGGACGGCGGTGCGGGCGAAGGGTAAGGCCGACGCGGACCGGCCGGGCGGGGATCTCCTGTGGATCAATGACGGCCGGTTGCTGTGGTGGCGCTATAAGGAGCCCGACGCGGACCCGGAGCGCGGCTGCGGCGTGCGCGAAGACTACGTCGATTTCAGTCGGATGCCCAAGGAGTACGGTCCCAAGTGGACCCAGCCGATGATGGCGGCCGAGTTGCCTGAGGAGTTCCTCGGCCACGACTTCGTGCTGAGCCAGCAGGTTCTGCAGGGAAAGCCGGTCTACGTGTTGCGCTCCGAGGGCCGGATTCCCTTGAGCCCGGACAGCTCGATGGGCGTGACCTTGTGGGTCGATCCGCAGAGCTACCTGGTGTTGCGCATGGAGAACGACGATGCCTGGCATCCCGCGCCCGGGATCGAGGCCTACGTCGAGGGCGAGTACGACATCGCCTACGAGTTCGGGGTCGAGATCCCCGACTCGGCCTTCCAGATCGCGATCGGCAAGCGCGCCGAGGACATCACGGCGGTCGTCAGCCGAAAGATCCGCGAGAAGCTCGAGTGGCAGGGCAAGCTGCCGAAGTCCGTGGAAGCTCTGCCAGCGCCCGCGGTCAAGCCCGACCGGCGGGAATGGCGGTGTCCGCCGATCGGGTGAGGACACCCTTGCGCGGGGCTGTCGCGGTGTCGGCAGGCCTGTTACCGCTGTGTGACGTCCGGGACCGGGTGGCGTCTTCCGGCGCGTGGACTGGTTGGCGCGCGACCGCATGAGCGCGACCGTCCCTTCGTCTGGCCTCGAGCGGAGCGATCGCAAGTCCTGGCCAGGGCGGCTCCGCCTTGCCGGGTCCGCTGCCCTCGAGGCGCTCCGGCGCCGCCACGCGCGCCTCGGGGATCTGCACCGGGATGCAAAGGAAGAGCGGGGCGCCTGGACCCCGGTCGTCCTGGGATTCCTGGCTTTCCTGCTGGCGGCGGGGCTGGCCGGTCCGCTCAGTCCGGCCCTGACCAGGGCCCTCCTCGCGCTCGCGCTCGGCGCCGTGGTCGTCCCGGTAGTGCGGCGTGCGCGCGGCGCAGCATTGTGGGCCCGCGCCGCGCTGCTGTTCGTGCCAGTATGGCCGCTCGTCGCCGCCCATGTGACCCACGGCGACGCGACCGCGATCGATCTTCTGGCGGTCGTCGCCGGCCTGGCCGGAGCGGCGTGGCTGGGGCGCGCGACTGCGTTGGGTCGGACGCTGGCGCTCGGCGCCGACGCGGTCGCGCTCGCGGCGCTGGTGGTCGTCGGGATGCGGCAACTGCCGGTCGTGTGGAGCGGGCTCGACGCCGTCGCCCTCGCCATCTCCCGGAGCGCGGGCAGCCTCAGCGGCACGCCGGTCGAGCTGGGGCCGACGTTTGCGGGCGTGTGGGTCGTGGTCCTCTACGCGGCGCTCGGCGCCGTCTTCGTCGCTGCCGGTGGCCGGCGGACCCTGACGCCCGCGCTGCGCGCCGGCGCGTTGCTCGTCGTGACCCTTGCGCTCGTGGTCGCCTATGCCGCGGTGATGCCCTGGATCGAGGCCGGCCTGCGCGCCGCCGCACAGGCGCTCGTCATGCCGCCGGCCGACCATGTCTTCGATCCCGACCAGCCTCGCCAGCTGCGCCCGGGCACCCTGGCGTCGATCGGCAATGTCCTGCTGGTGCTGGCGATGTGGCTGCCGGCGCGCTTTCTGCTGCGACCGGCGCCGGCGGCGCCGGCGGGCGGTCGTGGCCGACCCTTGGTCGCGGCCCTGGCCGTGCTGGCGATCGTGGTCGGGGCCGGCGGGCTCGGGACGCGGTCGGCGCTCGTGGCCCCGGCGGGTGCGACCATCGCGTTCTACGACGACGGCATGCTCGACTTCTCCAGCCCGGAACGCGGCCGGTACGGCCTCAACCAGGTCGGCATGTTCGGCAGCGCGTCGCGCTTCCTGGAGCTCGCGGGCTACCAGGTCGCCAAGGTCGCGCGCGCCGATCTGCCCGACGCGCTGAAGACGGTCGACGTCCTGGTCGTGATCAACCTTCGCCAGTCCTTCGACGATCGCGAGCGCGAGGCGATCTGGAGCTTCGTCCGCAAGGGGGGCGGGCTGCTCGTGCTGGGCGATCACACCGACCTGTTCGGCATGATGAAACCGCTCAATCGGCTGCTGGAGCCGATCGGCACGCGCTTCATCTTCGATTCCGCCTTCCCGTTGAGAAGCCACTGGCAGGATGCGATCGAGGTGCGGCCGCATCCGATCACATCGGGCGTGGTCGATGCGCGCGATCTCGAGATCGGCACCGGTGGCTCGCTGGTGCTGGACGATCTGCGCGCGCGCCCGGTGGTGGTCGGCCGCTATGCGTTCAGCGATCTCGGCAACCGGCTCAACGACGGCCAGGGGGGAATGCTTGGCGATTACCGATACCAGGTGGGCGAGCGCCTCGGTGACGTCGTCCTGGTGGCGAGCGCCGAGGTCGGGGACGGTCGGGTCGTCGTGTTCGGTGACACATCGACCATCCAGATCCTGTCGGTCCCCCAGGCCCGCGCCTTCGTCGATCGGGTGTTCGCCTACGTCGCCGGCGGTTCCGAACGCCGACCCGCGGCTCTGGGCATTGCGTTGTGGGTCCTCCTTGGCGTCGGGGTCGTGGGCCTGATCTGGACCCGGCGGCCGGGCGCTCTGGTCGTGCCGCTGGCACTCGCGCTCCTGGCTGCTGCCGCCGTGCGCGATCTCCGGCCCCCGCCCGCGCCGACGCCGTTGCGGCCGCCCGAGGCGGTAGCGCTGGTCGACACCGGGCACGTGCCCTACGCGCCCTACGAGTTCTTCGTCGAGGGCTCGATCGGCGGCTTGTTCGCGGCGCTTTACCGAGCCGGATATCTGCCCGTTACCGGTGGGCTGAACAATGAGGATCTCGATCAGGTCGGGATGGTCGTGCTGTTCGCACCCTCCGCGCCGTACTCGGCGGCCGATCGGGATCGGCTCGCGCGGTTTCTCGAACGCGGTGGCACGCTCCTGATCGTCGCCGACGGGCGCCACCCCGAGCTGGTCGCGGGTCCGCTCGGGCTTTGCGGCATGGCGATCGACCCGTTGCCGCTCGGGCCGGCGACCGCACCCTGGCACGGCAAGGAGCTCGAAATGGTCGATGCCTGGCCGATCCGGGCGATCGGGGACCAGGCCCTGACCATCCACGCCGCCTGGAAGGGCTACGGTCTGGTCGCGGAGACCCGACCCGGCCGCGGCAGGTGCCTCGCGGTGGGCGATCCGCGCTTCTTTCACGACCAGAACTTCGAGGGTGAACGCCAGTTCCAGCCCGTGAACGTGGCTTTCGTCGACGCCCTGCTCGCGCGCACATCCACGCCATGATCGGCGCCCGAACGTTCTACGTCGGCCTGCTCACCGCCGCGATCGGCTGGCAGATGGTGTTCGCCGAGACCATCCTCGACGCCACCGCCTCCGGTTGCCTGCTGGTGCTGCTGGGCGCCCTGATCTGCGCGCTCGCGCTGCGCGACATGACGCATCGGCAACGGCTGGCGGCCATCATCGGGGTGATCGTCCTTCAGTTCGTTGCCGGTCACGGATTTTCTGATCTGTTGGCGCGCTGGAAGGAAGTCCCGGGTCTGGCGACCCTGCTTGCAGGTATGATCAACCTCACGGGATTCGACGCCGCCGCCCTCGATGGCCGGGTCGTTTTCCATTCCGGGCAACTGCTGATCGACTACCGGCCGAGCCTCGCGCGTCTGGGAGCGTTTCCCCTGGCGCTGCGTGTTCGCCGGCGGGGCGGGCGCGGTCGCCCTGCTGCCGGTACGGCGGCCGTGGCTGGTGCTCGGCTGGCTCGGCACCGGTCTGATCGGCTTTGCTCTCCTGCGCGGGCTCGTCATCCTGCTGGCGCGGCCGTTGCTGCCGGATCAGGGCCTGGACATCAGCCCCTGGTGGCTGCTGCTCACGCTCCTGCCCGCCGCCGCCCTGCTGCCGCGACGTGGGGTGGCGCTGCTGCCGGCCGAAGATCCCGTGGGCCGCGCCTGGGCGCGACCGCTGGCGGCCGCGGTTGCCGGGCTCGCGCTCACCTTCTGGCTCGGGTGGGACGACCCCGGAGCTCGGAAATCGGGGCGGATCGTGTTCGACGACAGCCACGGGATCTGGGAGCCGACCGACGTCGCGTTCGACACCGAAGGCTTCGGCCGGCGCTACTCCTACACCTACGGCAACTTCTACGACCTGCTGAGCTGGCATTACGACGTCCGGCGCCACCGGGAAGGGCCGATCACCGCGGCGGTGCTCAAGGATGCCGACGTGCTGATCGTCAAGACCCCGGTCAAGCCGATCCTGCCGGAGGAGATCCAGGCGATCGAGCGGTTCGTCAGCGACGGCGGCGGCCTGTTCCTGATCGGCGACCACACCAACCTGTTCGGCATGACGACCTTCCTCAACGCGCTGGCCGGGCGTTTCGGCCTCGCCTTCCGCTCCGACGACACCTTCGATCTCGGCACCGAAAACCTGACCCGGTGGCAGCGCCCGGCGTGGCTGCCGCACCCGATTGCCGCCCTGGTGCCGTCGTTTCAGTTCGAGACCTCGGCGACCATCGTGGCACCGCTCGATGCCCGCGCGGTGATCGTCGGCTACGGCATGGGCGCCGAGCCCGCCGACTTCAACAATCCCGGCTTCTTCGGCAATATCCATTTGGATCAGCGCGAGGACTTCGGCTTCTTCCTGCAGCACGTCGTGCTCGAACACGGCCGCGGGCGCGTGGCCGCGATCAGCGACAGCACGCCGTTCTCCAATTTCTCGATCTTCTTTCCGGGCCGGCGCGAGCTGGCCCTGGCCACGGTCGAATGGCTGAACCATCAAGGCGACCATGTGGCGTCATTTGCCGCTGGCGGCCGGCGGGGTCGCGGTGCTCTGCCTGATCCAGCTGCTGTTCGCGCACCGCCGGCGCGATGCGCCCTCGGTGGTGGCGGCGCTGATCGCCGGCCTCGGCATCGGCAGCGTCATCCTGACCCATGTCGCCCACGCCCTCACGCTGCCTGCGCCGATCCACGACGTGCGCACGGTGGCGTTCGACCTCGAGCTGTCCAAGGGCGAGTTTCCCGCGGCGCTCGCCCTCGAACCGAAGTACCAGCTCTCCGGTTACGACACGTTCTTCGTCGCCAGCCAGCGGCTCGGCTACATGCCGGTGATCTCCGACGACCTCGAGCGCTCGCTCGAGACCGCGAACGTCCTGGTCCTTCTTCAGCCCCGGCGCAGCTTCACGGCGGCAGAACGTCAGGCGGTGCTGCGTTTCGTCGCGGCCGGCGGCGCGCTGCTGGTGGTCGACGGACTGATCGACAAGGGCGCCGGCACCGCGTCGATTCTCGAGCCGTTCGGCCTGTCGATCGGGCAAACCGCCGTGCCGGTCCCGGCGGAGCGCGTCACCCCGGCCGCCAACGGCTCCGCGCTCGCCTTCTACCGCCCCTTGCAGTACGTCGTCGGCGGCTTCCCGGTGCTCACCGACCAGGACGGCAATCCGATTTACTCGGAGGTCGAGTTCGGCGCGGGGCGGGTGGGCGTGCTCGCCGAAGGGGCCGCCGTGAGCCGCGCCGCGCTCGGCAATCGCTTCTACGACAACCCGACCGATCAGCAGCAGGAGGCGTTCCGCACGGCGTTCGTCATCTTGCGGAGCATGATGGGAGGGCGCGAGGCGCCATGAGCCCGCGCGTCAGACGGGCTGATGTGGCAGCATCGATCGGGGCGACCGCGCCGGGCGACGCGGCCCGCCCGGGCGGTTCCGGACCCGCTCCGGGCGCCACCCGTCGCCGGCCGTGCGGTGCCGCCTCGCGCGGCTCATCCTATGGGCGGCCATGCTCGCGTCGGCGGCGTCTCGACCCGGTGCCGCCGTCCTGGCTCAGGTGCAGAGCGAGACCGACGCCGCGCTCGCCGCCGCGCAGGCCAGCGAGCCGGTTCCGCTGCCCGAGTTCGCGGTGACCACCGACGACGGCCGCCGGGTCGGGCCGAAGGCGTTCGGCGACCGGGTGATCCTGCTCAACTTCTGGGCGACGTGGTGTGCTCCATGTCGCGGCGAGATGCCGGCGCTCGACCGCCTGCAGGAGGCGCTCGGGGGCGAGCGGTTCGCGGTGGTCGCGGTGTCCGTCGACCGCACCGGCCAGGCGCCTGTCGACCGTTTCTATCGCGAGCTCGCGCTCAAGCACCTCGACCGCTACTTCGATCCGCGCCGCAAGGCCGCCGACGCGCTCGGGATCATGGGCCTGCCGACAACCATCCTGGTCGACCCGACCGGACGCCAGATCGGTCGCCTGTTTGGCGCGCTGGAGTGGGACAAGCCGGAGGTCAAGGCGTGGCTCGAAAAGCTCAGCGTCGGCCACGCCGATCACCAATGAATGATGCGCGCGCCGCCGGGGTGGGGTCCAAGCTCATGCCAGGATCGCCGCGGGCGAGGTGAACCTTACGAACGTCGGCGGTGAACCTCTGGCGCCGGCGGCGGCATCGACGCAGACGTACCTGCAGGGGCTCTACCCGCTGTGGTTCTATTCCTATCGGTCGGCTCACGTCCCCGCCAACCCGCACGGCGATACGCCCAGCCGAAATGGCCGATAGCTGCTAGTTGTGCGGTTGCCGCGCACCGATCGCGTGTCCCAAGCTTGCCTTGACTACCGGGAACGGCTCGGCAATGGTGCGCCCGCACCCGCACTGGCGCCTCCGAGACGAGCATGGTCATCTATCTCCCGATCGCCGAGATCTCGGTCAACTTGTTCCTGTTGCTCGGCCTCGGCGGCGTGGTCGGTTTCTTATCGGGTGTGTTCGGGGTCGGCGGCGGCTTTCTGATGACGCCGTTCCTGATCTTCCTCGGGGTGCCGCCGGCGGTCGCGGTCGGGACTCAGGGCAGCCAGATCCTGGCCTCGTCCTTGTCCGGCGTGATGGCGCACCTGCGCCGCGGCAACGTCGATTTGCGCATGGGTTGGGTGCTGGTCGCCGGCGGCGTGGTCGGCTCGGTGCTGGGCGTCTGGCTGTTCGGCCTGCTGCGCCGGCTCGGCCACATCGACCTGTCGATCACGCTCTCTTACCTCTTCTTCCTCGGCACGATCGGCGCCCTGATGCTGGTCGAATCGCTGCGCGCCTGGCTGCAGATGCGCCGGCGCGGCGGCACCGGCTTCACCCGCCGGCACCGGCACGTCTGGCTGCACGGCCTGCCGTTCAAGGTCCGGTTTCATCGCTCGCGGCTCTACATCAGCGCGCTGATGCCGCTCGGCATCGGGGTCGTGGCCGGCATCCTGGTCGCGATCATGGGCATCGGCGGCGGCTTCCTGATGGTGCCGGCGATGATCTACCTGATCGGCATGCCGACCCAGGTCGTGGTCGGCACGTCCTTGTTCCAGATCACCTTCGTGACGGCGGTGACCACCTTCCTGCACGCGGTCACCAATCAGACGGTCGACGTGATTCTGGCGCTCGCCATGATCGTCGGCGGCGTGATCGGCGCCCAGCTCGGCTCGAGCGCCGGCGCCCGCCTGCGCGGCGAACAGATGCGCATCCTGCTGGCGGCGATCGTGCTTCTGGTGTGCGCCAAGCTCGGCCACGACCTGATCGTGCGCCCGGAGGACCTGTACTCGCTCGGCGCGGTGGGCCGCGACTGATGCGCCGCCGGCGGCCGGGCCTCGCAGCGCTGACCGTGGTCCTGGTCCTGGCGGCCGGGGTCCGGACCACCAGCCAGGCGAACGCCGGTACGCTGGTCGCGGACCTGTCCCAGCGGCTGATCGCGATCACCACCGCGTTCGTCGGCACCGATGTGGTCCTGTTCGGCACCAGCGACGGCGACCACGACATCGTGGTCACCGTGCAGGGCCCGCGCGTCAGCCAGATCGTCCGCCGCAAGGCGCAGGTGGCGGGGATCTGGATCAACCGCGACCGGCTCGCCTTCGACCATGTGCCCGGCTACTATGCGATCGCCAGCTCCGGTCCGCTCCAGAAGATCGCGCTGCCCGACGTGCGCGCCCGGCTCGAGCTTGGCACCGACGATCTGAAGCTGCTGCCGATCGACGCGGCCGGGCTGGACATCGGCGAGATCGCGGCCTTCCAGGACGCGCTGGTGCGCAACAAGCAGCGTCAGGGCCTGTACAGCGCCAAGCCGGCCCCGGTCAATTTCATCGGCCCCAGGCTGTTTCGCGCCACGCTGCATTTTCCCGCCAACGTGCCGCCCGGCATCTACCAGGTCCAGGTCTTCGAGCTGCACGACGGCCAGGTCACCGACGCCCAGCGCAGCGCGCTGGTGATCAGCAAGATCGGGGTCGAGGCCGACGTGTTCGATTTTGCAAATCAGCAATCGGTCCTTTACGGCTTGATGGCAGTCGCTTTGTCCGCAACTCTCGGCTGGTTGGCCGGGGTGATCTTTCGGAGAGGGTGAGCCATGGCTGAGGCGAGCTCGGACCAGCCGCCCGCGCAGCCGGAGCCGGCGGCGCCGCTGGCGCCGATGGCCAGGCGCGAACGGGTGTTCCTGGTGGTCGTCGACGAGACCGCGGAGATGAAGAACGCGCTGCATTTCGCGATTCGCCGCGCCCGCAGCACCGACGGCCGGGTCGCCCTGCTCTACGTGATCGAGCCAGCCGAGTTCCAGCATTGGCTGGGGGTCGAGCGGGTGATGCAGGAGGAGGCGCGCCAGCAGGCCGAGCAGACCCTGCAGGCGCTCGCCGCCAGGGTCCAGGCCGAGACCGGCAAGCTGCCGGTCCTGCACGTCCGCGAGGGTTGGCGCAACGAGCAGCTGCTGGCGCTGATCGAGGAGGACCCGAGCATCCAGCTGCTGGTGCTGGGCACGGCGACCGGCCGCGAGGGTCCGGGCCCCCTGGTGACCTACCTGGTCAGCCAGATGGGCAGCCAGATGCGGGTGCCGGTCACGCTGGTGCCCGGACAATTGACCCCGGAGGAGATCGACGAGGTCTCCTGAGGCACGCCGCAGCGGCGGCGACCATGCCCGCCGGTCCTCGTGACGATACCTGTTCGGCATTGGCCGCGGCGGCCACGCCGTGCTCTTCAGGGCGAGGGCGAGCGCGTGGTCGGCAAGGCGGCTGGCGGCGGCCGAAAAACCGTTGATCGCGCCCGACCAGGTGGTAGATAGTGTTAAGTCGTGGCCACCTGTTAAATATTCTGTCATCGTCACCAACTAAGCATAAGCGGCACCGTTCTGGAGACCAACGATGAACCCCGTGCGGCCGTACCTCGGCCGCCGGCGGCTGCTTGGCATGACCGCCGGCGTGGCCCTGGTCTCGCTGTCCCCTCGAGGCGCCCTCGCCGCGGCCTCGTCCGTCAGCCCCGAACTCGTGGTCCAGCATCTGGCCGAGCGCGCCTGGCACCTGCTCCACCGCACCGACCTCGATCAGCGCCACCGGCTCGACCAGCTGACCCAGCTGCTGACCTCCGAGACCGACGTGCCGCTGCTCAGCCGCCTCGTGCTCGGCCGCCACTGGCAGCAGCTGACCGAGGCGCAGCGGGCGGGCTACGAGCAGCTGTTCGACGCGGTCGTGATGCGCAATCTGGCCCGCCGCCTGGATCAATACGCCAACGCGACCGACGGTCCGCTCGACCAGCACTTCCGGATCCTGGCCAGCCAGCCGGCGGGCAAGGACGACGTCCTGGTCCGGACCAAGGTCATAACCCAGCAGGGCGATAACCTGGACGTCGACTGGCGGCTGCGCGTGCGCGACGATCGGCCGGTGATCATCGATCTGATCATCCAGGGCGCGAGCCTGCTGGTGTCGCAGCGGTCCGAGTTCTCGGCGGTCATCGAGCGCAGCAGCATGGACGGCCTGCTGGCCGAGCTGCGGGCGCGCGCGGAAGCCAGCGAATCGTGACCGCCGTCCGCGCGGCCGAGTTCCCGGGTCGGGTCTAGAGCTTGAGGACCCCGGCCAGGTGCCTGGGCAGATCGCGCGCCGGCACGTGGGTCAGATCCTTGTCGATCTCGGCCACGACCCTGGCCTTGACCACGCCGGGCAGCAGTTCGCGCAGATCGCCCAAGGTCTTGGGCGCGGCGACCAGGATCAGCCGGTCGAAGCGGCCGCCATGGGCCGCCTCCTCGAGCCGTTCGGCGAGCTCGCGCGCGAAGGCATACTTGGCGTAGCGCTGCGGGTCGGTCGGCGGCACCATGGCGTGGCGGCCCTCGCCGGCGCTGTCGAAGCTGCGCCCCGGCCGGTCGCTGCCGATCTCCTTGCTCTGGGCGGTGCTGCCGGTGATCTCCTCCTCGGCCAGGGCGGGCTTGAGCGCCTGGAAAGGCTTGTCCTGCGCCAGGACGCGGGCCCTGGCGCCATCGGCAATGAGTACCCACGTGATGTTCGGCATGGATCAGCTTTCTCCGCAAAAGTCCGGTCCGGGTGGTATCATTCCCCTGGCCCCAGATCAGGGTTTGCTGGCGGCCGCTGCCGATGGACCCTACAACGGGGGTTGCGCGTTGGTCCATGGCCAGCCGGGCCGACGAGTCCGGGCGCGACGCTGGCCGCCGCCGTCACCCAGGCCAGAGGGCTGAGCATGCAGGTGCCTCTCCAGATTCGCTTTCACAACATGGCCACCTCGGAAGCGATCGAGACCCGGGTGCGCGAGCGGGTCGCCCGCCTCGAGCGCTTCTTCGACGGCATCGTGTTCTGCCGGGTGACCCTCGAGGCGCCGCACAAGCAGCAGCACCGCAGCACCGTCGGCATCACCATCGACATCGGCGTCGCGGGTAAAGAAATCGTGGTCAAGCGCGAGGAGCGCCACCACGAATTGCGCGACGACGCCTATCTGGTGATCGGCACCGCCTTCGATGCCGCGGAACGCCAGCTCGAGCAGCACGCCCAGGTGACCCGGCGCGAGGTCAAGAGCCACGACGGCCGGATCTACGCCCGCGTGGTCCGGCTCTACCCCGAGCAGAGCTACGGCTTCATCGAGACCCCGGGCGGGGTCGACGTCTACTTCCACCGCGTGGTCGTGGAGGACGACGCCTTCGAGCAGGTCGAAATCGGCAGCGAGGTGCTCTACTCGATGGCCGACGCCGAGGGCCCGATGGGTCCGCAGGCAAGCCGCGTCCGCCTGGTCCGCGGCGCCCACCCGGTGCGCTGACCGCCGCCGGCCGGGGTACGCGCGCGAGATCCTCCGCAGGTCGTTCTTCAGGCGGAGGCGCGGCCGCTTCGACGTGGGCCCTCGCTGCGCCGATCGAGCAGCACGTCCGGGCCGTGGCTCGCCGCGAGCGCGTCCGTCTGCTCGTACTCGGTTCCGGACAGGTGCGGGTTGCCAGCGGTTTTCTTGCTATCCCGTGCGAGCGGGGGGATTGCGCCGTTGCCAATCCTTGTAGCGCCGGTAGCGCGCCAGGGCCCAATCCATCATGTCGCGGCCACGCTCGAAGTGGGGCATCTCGTCGGGGTGCCCGGCCGCGCGCGGGTCCGGGTACTGCATGAGGTAGTGCGCGATCATCTCGTTGAGGTGGCCGGCAGCCTGCGGGGCGGCGGCGCAGGGCGGCGGCGCGGACGGTGGTGTGACCTCGGCCAGGACGTTGTCGCGGCGCGGCGCGGCGCGGGTCAGGACGCCGCCGAGGTGCGGCGCCGCGGCATCACGGGCCGTGAGGCTCGGAAGCTGAAAGCGGACCTCCAAAGTCTTCAGGATCGACGTGTGGTCGAAGGGGGTCGGCGCCTGCGACGGATCGCCCTCGCCCGGCCGACAGGACTCCAGCTCGGGCGTCCGATAGACCGTGCCGGGCTCGATCCAGGGCGAGACCAGCACGCTCGGCACGCGCACCCCGAACCGCTTGAAGTCGAAGCCGAAATCGCGTCTGCGAGCGGTCACGGGCGCGGTCGCGTTGGCGGGCGGCGGGACGTGGTCGTAGCAGCCGCCGTGCTCGTCGTAGGTGATGACGAGCAGCGTCCTGTCCCAGGCGGGCGAGCCGACCAGGGTGTGGTAGATCGCGTGCAGCAGCTGCTCGCCGGGGGCAACGTTGTAGTTCGGATGCTGGCTGTTGCCGTCGGGCCCGAAATCCGGCTCCAGGAAGCTGTAGTTCGGCAGGGCGCCGGCGGCAGCGGCGCTGGCAAAGTCGTCGAAATCGGCAAACCCGCTGTCGTCGGCGTCGACGAGGTCGCGGATGCTCTGCCGGGTGAAGCTGCGGTCGCGGTCGCCGTAGGTGTACACGCGCCAGCTGGCGCCGTGCGCCGACAGGGCCGGATAGATGCTCGGCGCGCTGTACACGAACCCCTTCAGATCTCTGAGGATCCCCTCGGAGGTGGCCATGTGCGTGAAGGCCCGGTTGGGTCCGGTCTCGGTCGGCAGCGAGCTGTACCAGTGATCGCAGACGGCGTAGCCCCGGGCGAGGGAGCTCAGCACCGGCAGCGTCACCGGCGTGTGCATCGCCATGATGCCTCCCTGAGCGGCGCCCGGCCAGATGTGCCAGGTCTCGGGCTCCTTGCTCTGCCAGCCGAGGGTATAGGCGTAGTTGGTCACGAAGCCCTGGTTGCCAGGCGGGCCTGCCGGGTTGGGATCGCAGTGATCGCCGTAGAGCTGGGACAGGGTGTTCCAGAAGCCCTCGCCGGGGTCCCCCCGGGGGGTGAAGTAGAGGTAGGGGTCGCCCACCTCCAGCCGGCATACGTTGACCGGCGCACCGCCGGCGTCGGGATTGCTCTCCGCCCCGGTGAGGCCCTCGAAGCGCTGGCCGCGGGACGAGAGGTTGCCGTGGTCGTGATAGAGAAACCCCAGCATGTGGTCGAAGGAGCGGTTCTCCAGCATGATGACCACGATGTGGTCGATCCTGGACAGGCCCCCGGAACCAGTCGTCGGCATCGCCGGCCTCAAGCTCGATGCTGCGTCATGCAGGCGTGGAGGTTGGCGTTCATACGCGCGCGGTCCCGGAGCACCTCGCTCGGATTGTCGCAAAGGCTTCGACCCTGCGCCGGACCAGCTCCTCGAGCTTTGGGGGAAGCGATACCTGCCTCATCGGTCCTCCTCTTTTCGGCAAGGATGCGGCTCGGGTCGATGCTTGTCAAAGGCTGCATGGGGGTGGGCACCAGGCCGGGGTGCTGTCATTGACGGCATCCGGCGGCAAGACTAGGTTTTCCGCGCCGGGCAGCGGTGCGCGGAGGTTCCGATGGGCGTGCTGACGGTGCGCAAGGTGGATGACGAGTTGATCCGCGAGCTCAAGCTGCGCGCGGCGAAGCATGGCCGCTCGGCCGAGGCCGAGCACCGGCTGATCCTGGAGCAGGCGCTGCGGGCGGACCGGCAGGCCTTGATCCGAGAGCTGCGGGAGCACCGTCGCTCCCTTGAAGGACTCGATTTCTCCGACACGACCGACCTCATCCGCCGCTCCCGGGATTCGGGGTGGCAGGAATGAATGGCCGGTTGGTCGTGGACGCGAGCGTCGCGATCAAGTGGGTCGTTCCGGAGGAAGACAGCGAACTGGCGGATGCGCTCGTGACGAGCAGGGCTCAGCTGCATGCTCCAGCATTCATTGCCATGGAAGTCACGAACGCTCTCTGGTTGAAGATGCGACGCGGTGAACTGGACGAGGCGAAGGCGCATGCCAGCCTCGAGTATCTGCGCAAGATTCCGTTGGCGGCATGGCAAGGTGAGGAACCGTTGCCGCAAACCCTCAGCTTGGCGAGGATGCTCGACCACGCCGTCTATGACTGCGCCTATCTGGCGCTGGCACTCCACCTCGATGCAATCTACGTGACCGCCGACCGGCGCTTCTGGCGCAAGACCCAGGGCAAGCGCGAGCTCGCCGACCGGGTGCTGCGGCTCGAGGATCTGGCGGCCGGGATATAGGCCCCCGGAATCGGGCGAGCTTCAGCAGGCCTCGTCGGGGCAGTCGCCGGGTTCGATCTGGATGGTGGCGTGGCCGATGCCGTGGTTGCGCTCGAGCACCTCCTGGATCGCGCGCAGGGTCCGGTCGTGGTCGGCGCCGGTCTGGACGCGACAATGCATCGTGATGAGCGGGCGTTCGCTGGTCAGCATCCAGGCGTGGACATGGTGGACATCGAGGATGGCCGGGATTGCTTCGACCAGCTCCGCCTTGAGCGCCTCGACGTCGAGCCACTCCGGGGTGCCCTCGAGCAGGATGTGGGCGGACTTCTGCACCAGGAGCCAGGCGCTGCGCAGGATCAGGAGGGCCACCAGCAGCGAGAGCAGCGGGTCGATCGGGGTCCAGCCGGTCGCGTAGATGACGGCGCCGGCGACCATCGCTGCGATCGAGCCGAGCAGGTCGCCCATGACGTGGAGCGCAGCACCCCGGATGTTGAGGTTGTCGCGATCGCCGCTGTGCAGGATCGCGAACGCCGCCACGTTGACCAGGAGGCCCAGGCCCGCGATCACCAGCATCAGGCCGCCCTCGACCGGGCCCGGCGTCCAGAGGCGGCGGGCGGCCTCGATCGCGATCCAGCCGACCACCGCGATCAGGGTCACGCCGTTGACGAAGGCCGCCAGCACCTGGAAGCGGTGGTAGCCGTAGGTGCGTCTGGCATCCTGCGGCCGGCGGCCGATGCGGAAGGCCATCCAGGCGAGCGTCAGCGAGGCGGCATCGGTCAGCATGTGGCCGGCGTCGGCGAGCAGGGCCAGCGAGCCCGCGGCGATCCCGCCCAGGACCTCGACGCCCATGAAGCCCGCGGTCAGCACGAGGGTCCAGAACACCCGGCGCTCGTTGTCCGCCGAGGCGTCGGCACGAGCATTGCCCGCGGCGTGGTCGTGGTCGCGGGCGTGGCTGTGAGCGTGCATCTGGCTTCCGTCGTCACCGAGGTCGGCGCTGGGCCTGCCAATCAGATCAGAGCGTCGTCGATCAGCTTCAAGCCGGTGAACGCCACGAAGACGTAGCAGAGGCGATAGAAGGCCGCGGGGTCGATCCGGTGGTGCAGGCGCACGCCGATCACTATGCTGACCGGCGCGAGCGGCAACGTCGCCTCAGATCAGAGTTTGTAAATCAATCGAGTCCGCCAAAAGAATACCCGTTGAAATTATTGGCGTTTGCCCGCCCGATCGGAGCATTTCGGGCATTCTTTCACAGGCTCTCAGGGCCGGGCCATCAGGCCGCCGTCGACGATCAGCTCGGTGCCGGTGATGTACGCGGCCCGGTCGGAGAGCAGGAACAGGCAGGCATCCGCCATGTCCCGCACGCTGCCGACCCGACCGAGCGGCACCGCGGCCGCGGTCCGGTGCTTCATCGCGGGGTCGGCCTGCCAGCGCGCCTGCAGCGGGCTCTCGGTCGGCCCCGGCAGGATCACGTTGGACCGGATTTTCCGGGATGCGAACTGGATGGCGATCGACTTGGAGAGCGCGAGGATGCCGGCCTTGGCGACCTGATAGGCATCCTGTGGCTTATCGTCGCCACGCAGGCACTGGATCGAGGACAGGTGGACCATGGCGCCGCCGCCGCTCTGCTGCATGCAGGGGATGGCGTGGCGCGCGGTCAGCATGCAGCCGGTGAGATTGATCGCCAGCACCCGGTTCCAGGTCGCAAGCTCGATCTCGACCAGGGACCGGTCCTGGCCGAACAGGAGAATGCCGGCGGCATTGACCAGATGGTCGAGGCGGCCGGTCGCGGCGAACGCGCGCCGGGTCGCCTGGGCGACGAAGCGATCGTCGCTGACGTCGCCCTTGGCGTAGAGCGCCGCATCGAGCTCGCCCGGTCGCTCCTTGACGTCGATGCCGGCGACCGAAGCGCCCGCGACGATCAGATCGCGGGCGATCTGCAGGCCCATGCCGCCGCCGGCACCGGTCACGACTGCGGTCTTGCCCTTGAAGCTTTCCGAGTGCCGCATCGACTCAGGCGCGCTCGAAGGCGCGGATCAGGCAGCCGATCACCCCACGGTTCCGCTCTAGCTTTTGGCGGCAGAGCCGCGATCGGTCACTCGCAACCGGCCTGAGGCTTCCCCGACGACATCGCGGCCGTAAGTGGCTTCCAGAAGGTCCGCCGGCGACCCACATTCGAGGCTCCGCATGCAGGCCAGAACCCGCCTCTGATGCCGAACGTCGGGATTACGCGCGAGATAGACCTCGTCTTCATCGATCGCTTCGGCCGCGATATCGCGCGCTCGCCCGGGCGGGCGTATCGGACTAAGCCGGCTCCGACCGCCTCGCAGCACTGCCAGGACGCGCTGAACCAATCCCTCCCGCAGGGCTGGTCGCTCCACTGACGTCGCCATGGCCACTCCTGTCCCCAGTGCCTAAGAATCATAGAGCTTCCTGATGCGTTTTTCCAGGATCTCTCTCGTAGTAGGCCCCTCGAGCCTGATCACGGCGTCATAGCGAGTGCCCTCAAGGAGGCGCCTGCCGAGCCGCGACCCCGGGGGATCGATCTCCGCTCTCTCGTTGCGGATATCGAGCACGGCATGCCCACCGGCTGCGAGATGGCGCTCGATGCGGTCGCGAACTTCGGCCTGTACCGCAGCCGGTTGCCGCCGGAGCCGCGAGCGAATCTGCTTCGAGAGCCTTTGCCAGCTCAAATCGTCCCTCGGTACGGCACCGAAGGCCGGCCAGAGCGCGCCGCCCGCCGCGAGACTGGCCGTAAGGTCGATCCGCTCGATCCCAAGTCGGTCATACAGGGGTAGTACCGCTGCGAACAAATGCTCCGACAGGGTGCTGATGAAGCCCTCGTTGGAGCGACGCCAGAGGAGGTCGTGATACGCTTGGCCGCTCGAAGGTTCGAGCCAACGTCGGCCGAATGCGTGTTGGACTCGGCCTTCATAGAAAGCGAAGCACCAATGCAACCGGTTCCCGACGATATCGACACGCAGCGCCCAGGGGCGCTCGCTCGGTCTTGCAGCGGCCCAATCGAGCACCTTTTGGGGTAGCAACAAGCTCGCGATCCCGTCCCTGTCATTGATTTTGACCTTGAGCATGTCCTCCAGACGCGCTTGGAAGGCAACGGTCCAGGGTCGATCCCTCAGGAGCGTGGGGCCTTTGCCACGACTGACACCACATGGCCAACGCCAGGGAATCAAGCCGGTGGTCTTGGCGGCGGCGTGGGCGCCAATCCGCGCCCGCCACTGTTCCTTCCAGGGTCCGATGACATCGATGGGGGGCGCTATGAGCTCTCCCAGTCTGGCATCGACCCAGCACTCGGCAGCCATTGAAGAGCATTGCCCTCAGGCCCGCTCGAAGCCGCGGATCAGCTCGTGGTCGGTGATCCGGCGGTCGTATTCGAACTGCTCCCAGCGGCCGGCGTGCAGATAGTGCTCGACCACGGCGTCGCCGAAAGCGGCGCGCATGGCGGTCGATTTGTCCAGGCAGTCGAGCGCTTCGCGCAGCGTCTTCGGGATCTCGCGGATGTCCTTGCCGCGATAGGCGTCGCCCGTGAAGACGGGCTCGAGCTCGAGCTTCTGCTCGATGCCAGAGAGCCCGGCCGCGAGCAGGGCGGCGTAGGCGAGATAGGGATTGGCGTCAGCGCCGGGGATCCGGCACTCGACCCGCAGCGAGGGGCCGCTGCCGATCACCCGGAAGCCCGCGGTGCGGTTGTCGGTGCTCCAGATCGCCTTGGTCGGCGCGAACGAGCCCGCCTGGAAGCGCTTGTAGGAGTTGATGTAGGGCGCAAGGAACAAAGTGAGCTCACGCGCGAGCGCCAGCTGTCCGGCGATGTAATGTTTGAAGATGTCCGTGTAGCCGCCTGATTTGTCGGCGAACACCGGCTTGCCATCGTCCGCGCCGACCAGGGAGCTATGGATGTGGCAGCTGCTGCCGGCGAGGCCGAAATCCCACTTGGCCATGAAGGTCACGGCCTTGCCCTGGAGGAAGGCGATCTCCTTGACGCCGTTCTTGTAGATCGCGTGGCGGTCGGCCATCTCGAGCGCTTCGGCGTAGCGGAGGTTGAGCTCGGCCTGGCCGGGTCCCCATTCGCCCTTGGAGAACTCGACCGGAATGCCGGCGGCGTCCATGCCGTTGCGGATCGCGCGGATCAGGCTCTCTTCCTTGGTGGTCTGGAAGATGTGGTAGTCCTCGATGTACCAGCCGGCGGTCTTGAGAGCTTTGTAGATCTTGGCGCGCGCCTGATCGTAGGGCTCGTCGAACACATAGAACTCGAGCTCGGACGCCATGTTGACCTTGAACCCCATCTCGCGCGCCCGGGCGACCTGGCGCTTGAGGATCGCGCGCGGGCTGTGCGGCACGTCCTCGCCATGGTGGTCGACGACATCGCCCAGCACCAGCGCCGTGCCGGGCAGCCAAGGGATCTTGCGCAGGGTCGCGAGGTCCGGGCGGATCGCAAAATCGCCGTAGCCCAGGTCCCAGGACGCCGCGGCATATCCCGGCACCGGCTCCATGTCCATGTCGACCGCCAGCAGATAGTCGCAGGCGTGCATCTCGTGGATCACCTGCTCGAGGAAATAGTGGCCGGTGACCCGCTTGCCGATCAGCCGGCCCTGCATGTCGACAAAGCAGGCGAGCACGGTGTCGACCATGCCGGCCTTCACCTCCTGCTTCAGGGTCTTGAGATCCAGATTGCCGGCCATGGCGCGTTGTCCCGACGGGGTTCGTGAAACCGCCTTTCTGCCATGCCTGGTGCCGGGATCAAAGAGTTCTGGGGAGTCCACTGTTGAGACTGCCGAGGACGGGCCGTGACGCCCGAGTCCGACACCTCCACGAGCGGGCGCGGGGAAGCGCGCGTAAGCGCTGGCTTGCTGTTTCGGCGAATCTGCGGTCAGTCGGCGGGTTAGTCTTAGGCTTTTGCGGGGTTGTGGCTGGCATCGTGTCGCGGGTGGCTGGCGTGTGCGAGGGTGTGCGGCGCCCGGGTATCGCCGAGGAGAGAAACGCCGGTGAAGCGGGAGGCGCATTGCCCGTTCGCGTGCGCGGATCAAAGTTCCTCTAGTGTTTAAAAAGTTAATCGTTGGC
Source organism: uncultured Alphaproteobacteria bacterium (assembly GCA_963753685.1). Classification (GTDB taxonomy): domain Bacteria; phylum Pseudomonadota; class Alphaproteobacteria; order Geminicoccales; family Geminicoccaceae; genus DATAOG01. The sequence continues at coordinate 393,608 of CAVWDE010000020.1, read as the reverse complement.
ACGAGTTTTGCCACTCTCGGGGATTGAGGGAATCGGCTGGTTGCTGGGGCAAACTGGATGGCAAATCTTGAGGTTCATCTGCGTATTAAGACCTCCCGCTTAAGGGGGCGGTCGGCAGCCAGTGCTCGAAGCGGGCCCCCGACACAAATGCGCGCGGCGGCGTGGCCCTGTCACGCCGGGCGGCAAAACTCTGCTCGTCGATTTCATGCTCCTCGTGGGCGCCGGGGTCGTGACCGACTTGCTTCTGCGCTGGCTCCATGCCGCCGCTCAACCCTGGCTCGCGTGACCAGCCACCAGAGCGACCTGAGGGCGAAGCCCGACCGGAGCTGAGGAGATCCACTGTTGCCGGTCATGGCGCCTTGTCCTGACGGGATTTGTGAAAACCGCCCTTCTGCCATCGCTGCTGCCAGCATCAAAGGCTTCTGCTAAGCTCGGCCTTGCGACTGCCCGACGATGGATTCCAGAATGCCCCAGACTGATGGTGATAAGTCCGCGCGCTCACCGGTGACGCTGTCGCTCTCGGTCGAGCAGGTGGCGGTGTTGGAGCGGCTGGCCGACATGGCCCTCCGGACCATGAAAAGGGCGAATGCGGCCCTCGACCTCGCCTTCGAGGAGATCGGGGCGACCAAGGCCTACTTCGCGGCGAAGCGAGGTAGGGCGGACGCCGAGGCCACCGCCGGTGACGCGAGGCCGCGGACGCCGGGTTCGCTTCTTCCTCCCCGCCGGGGGTAAGTCGCTACTCCGCCGGGTCAGGCGGCGGCTCAGCGGCCGCGGCGGCGTTCGGCCTCCTTGCGCAGCTCCGCCAGCGCGAACTCCTCCTCGGGGGAGCGGACCATGTATTTGCGGGCGTAGAGCGCGAAGTAGATGACCGCGAGGCCGTACCAGATCGCGCAGCCGAACACGCCCACCCGGTAGTCGGTGTTGAGGAACAGGAACACGAGCGTGAACAGCGCGATGATCAGCGCCGCCCAGGCGCCCGGCACGCCCATCGTGCTGACGTAGGGGCGCGCGATGTTGGGCAGGTTCTGGCGCAGGAGGATGAAGGACAGCATCTGCATGGCGTAGGAGATCACCGCCCCGAACACCGCCATGTTGAGCAGCACCGCGCCGACCGGCACCGGCCCGAACAAAGCACCGGAATACTGGATCAGGCAGGCGACCACGAAGCCGATCACGGCGCCGACGATCAGGGCCACGTGCGGGGTCTTGCGCTCGCCGTGGGTGATCGAGAGCCAGTGCGGCAGATAGCCCGCGCGCGACAGCGAGTAGATGTTGCGGCCATAGGCGTAGATGATGGTGTGGAAGCTCGCGATCAGGCCGGCGACCGCGATCAGCGCGAGGACCTTGCTGCCGATGCCGTCGCCGAAGATGGTCTTGAAGCCGAGGAACAGGGGTTCCGTGGAGTTGCCGACCTCGAACGCGCCGGGCGCGATGCCGGAGTTGAGGAACAGGGTCAGGAAGGCCGCGATGATCAGAGTCAGGATGCCGAAAAGGATGCCCTTGGGCATGTCGCGCTGGGGCGCATGGGCTTCCTCGGCGGCGAGCGGCAGCTCCTCGATCGCGAGGTAGAACCAGATCGCGAACGGCAAAGCGGCGGCGACCCCGAACCAGCCCTTGGGCAGCCACGGGCCGCCACCGTCGGGCAGCGCGACCGCCGCGCCCTGCGCGTCGAGCCCGATGTTGAGCGCCCATTTCGACAGGTCGAAGTATGGCAGGGCACCGATGAAGAAGACCAGGAGGATCGCCAGCGCCAGGAACGTGATCAGGATCGTGAACCGGAACGAGGCCTCGACCCCCCAGATGTTGAGGCCGACGAAGATCACGTAGGAGAGCGCCCACCAGACCGGCGCGAACGAATCCGGGGTGCCGAAGATCGCGCCCAGATAGCCGCCGACGCCGACCACGATCACCGCCGGGGTCAGCACGTATTCGATGTTCTCGCCGAGGCCGGTCAGAAAGCCGCCCCAGGGGCCCATCGCCGAGCGGCCGAAGGAGTAGGCGCCGCCGGTGTGCGGCAGGGCCGGCGACATCTCGGCGATCGAGTAGCACAAGCCCAGATACATGACCGTGATGATCAGGGTCGCGATCAAGAGGCCGCCGAAGCCGCCCGAGGTCAGGCCGAAATTCCAGCCGAAGAAGTCGCCCGAGATGACCGCGCCGACGCCGAGCGCCCACAGCGACCAGACGCCGGCGTAGCGGCGCAGGCCGCGCTTCTCGAAATAGTCGGCGGTGACCTCGACGTAGCGGACGCCGCCCTGCTGCTCCTGACTGGCCATGGTCGCCTCCGTTTGAGGAGTGTCGTTACCCCGCTTGCCGCCGGCATTGATCACCCGTGACCGGGGCGGCACGTCGAGGGTGCAGCGTCCGGGCCGGCATTCAACAGGTATCACACTCGAGAATGCCGGGAAAGTGGCGCGTCGCGCCGGCCGCGGGCGGGCGCGGCGCCGCTCCCGGGGCGTCGTGCCGATGGTTTGATATTCCGCCCGCGCGCCCCCTGTGGCAGGATGGAGGCGGCGTTCGTCGCGCGCTCGCGGGTCCTGGCGATGGCGCGGCGCTGGCAAACAAAAAAACCTCGAGGGAGTAGCAGGGGGTGCCTACAGGTCGCACGCAATCCGCGTCTTTTGCTCGCCGCCACATGCTCGGTCTGTCGGTTGCCGCGGGCTGCGGGCTGGTCCTCCGCTGGATCCGCCCGGCGGCCGCGCAGGCGGCGGTGCGCAAACTCAGCTTCAACAACATCCACACCGGCGAGAAGCTCACGGCGGTGTACTGGGAGAACGGCTGCTACGTCACCGACAGCCTGCGCGAGATCGACTATACGCTGCGCGACTTTCGCACCGGCGACGTGTATGCGATCGACCCCCGGTTGCTCGATCTTTTGGAGCAGCTCAGGCTGCTGATGGCCTACAACGACCCGATCAACGTGATCTCCGGCTATCGCTGCCCGGCCACCAACGCGATGCTCGCGGCGCGCAGCAAGCGGGTTTCGAAGACCAGCTTCCACATGCGCGGCATGGCGATCGACATCCGCATGCCCGGGCGCCGGCTCGAGGAGCTGCGCGACGCCGCGATCGTGCTCGGGCTGGGCGGGGTCGGCTATTATCCGGAATCCGACTTCGTCCACGTCGACACCGGGCCGGTGCGTATGTGGTGAGCGGCCGTCTGGCGCGGACCGGCGGCGGCGCGTGGCCGCCGGACGTCGGCGGCCGGCCCGGCAACCGGAAGGAGAATCCGGTCAGATTGTCATTTCCTTTACCATTGCTGTTGCCTAACATGGGCGGGCTCAACCGATGATGATCAGAAAGAGGGTTAGATGAGTATGCTTGCACGGGGACTTCGCGTCGGCGCCATGGTCGTCGGCATGGCGGTCATGATGTCGGCCTGCGCGGAATTGGGCGATTCGGACAAGGCGGCGCTGCAGCAGGCCAAGACCGATGCCGCCAATGCGCAGGCTGCTGCCGATCGCGCGTCCCAGGCCGCCGACCGCGCCGCCGCTTCCGCCGCCGAGGCCACTGACGCGGCATCGAACGCGAAGATGGCGATGGAGCGCCAGGACCGCATGATGCAGCAGTCCCTGCGCAAGTAGGCGCGGGCGACGAGTGCCTGGTGGTCGGCCCGACGGAATCGGACCGACCGCGGCGGTGGCCTGGAGCGGCTGCTGCGTCCGGAGCTGCGAGGGTGTCCCGTGCTATTGCGGGACACCCCGTGGCTCAGCGGGTCACGCGCACCGGGTAGCCGCGCCGCTCGATGGCGGCCTGGCGGATCCGGCTCCAGTCGAGCTGCGCCGCCTTGGTGCCGGCAGCCGCCAGCACCTGATCGACGACGCTGCTCGGCAGGACCGGATCGAAGCGGCCCAACGCCTCGAGCTCGTCGCTCTGGGTCTGGGTCGGGTGCGCCTCCATGAACAGCTCGCCATCGATCCAGCCGAACTTGATCGGCTGATCGACCACCGTGACCTTGGTGCCGATCTGGACCAGATCGTAGAGCGCCTCGGCGTCCTCGGGATACATGCGGATGCAGCCGCTGCTGACCCGGCGGCCCACGCCCCAGGGCTTGTTGGTGCCGTGGATCGCGTACTGCGGCCAGCCCAGGTACATGGCCCGGTCGCCCATGGGGTTGTCGGGACCCGGCGGCACCGCCTCGGGCAGTTCCGGATGCTCGGCGCGCATGCGCGCGGTCGGGCGCCAGGTCGGGTCCTTGGTCTTGCGCACGATCTCGGTCGTGCCGACCGGGGTGGTCAGGCCATCGCGGCCGATCCCGATCGGGAAGGACCGGGGCGGCGCGTCCGGCTTCTCGAAGTAGTAGAGGCGCATGTCGGCGAGATTGATGACGATGCCCTCCGGCTTGGCGTCGGGCATCAGATGCACGGTCGGCAGCACGAGGTTGGCGCCCTCGCCGGGCAGCCACGGGTCGGTGCCCGGATTGGCGGCGACCATCTCGACGTAGCCCAGACCGAACTTGCGGGCGACGTCGAGCAGGGTATCCTGATAAGCGGCGCGATAGGTGGTGGTCTCGCGCAGATTGCCGTCCTGGTCGAGCATGGCGCCAAGATTGCAGCCGCTCGAGAACCAGAACTCCGACCAGACACAGCGCGATGACGTCGTGGCGGCGCATGGGCGGCAACTCTTCGTTAGGTCTGTTCATGGAGATTCAGCCATCGAGGGGCACCCACATACCGCACGAATTGGTTTACACGGTCGGGTGTTTCGATTGAACTAAGAGCCATGCCTCGAGGCCAGCGAACTCTTTCTCGATCGCTCCTGCGACCCTTGGTCGCCCTCACGGTCGCGGTCGCGGCCCTGCTCGCGCTGGCGCCACGGGCGCCGGCGGTCGCCCAGATTCCCCACTTCACGCCCGCCAAGGTCGATCTCGTGATCGTGCACAAGGCGGCCCGCAGCCTGGAGCTGCTCCAGGCGGGTCGGGTGGTCGCGACCTATCGGATCGCGCTCGGCCGCGATCCCGACGGCCCCAAGCGTCGGGAAGGCGACGGACGCACACCGGAAGGCGTGTATACCCTGGACTGGCGCAACCCGAACAGCAATTTCTACCGTTCCCTCCATGTCTCCTATCCGCGCGAATGGGATGATCTGCGCGCCGAACGCTGGGGCGTGTCGCCGGGCGGCGAGATCATGATCCACGGCCTGCCCAACGGCGTGCCGGCCGAGCGCGTCGGCCACCCCTACGTCGACTGGACCGACGGCTGCATCGCGCTCACCAACCAGGAGATGGACGAGCTCTGGGCGCGAGTCGACGACGGCACCACGATCATCATCTATCCCTGAAAGCCATCGATCCCCAAGGGCCAGCGATCCCCAAGGGCCAGCGATCCCCAGGGCCAGCGATCCCCAGGACCAGCGACCCCCAGGGCCATTTATCCTAAGGCCAAACCGTCCTCGAGTTGGGGCCGCAGCCTGACGCGCGTCGCTGGCTTTGATCGCCGTCCCGATAGCCCGGCCCGGCCAATGTTGTTCAGTTCGGTGGCCAATTGAGGCGCCTTTGGGTTGGATTGTCTTTGACCCGAGCGCGATCAATCTCTAACCTGGCCAGGCTGCAACCGTGGGCCCTTACTTGAGGCCCACAAAGACAACTTGATTTTCTGCCCCCAGGGAGGTGTTGAAATGAGGTTCTGTACCAATGCCGGCTGGCGGCCGGCGTGGCTGCTTGGTCTGTGCGCCGCCGCCATCGCGACCCCGGCGCTCGCTGACAGCCAGACCACGATGGAGCGGCTGCTCAATGCCGACAACGAGCCGCAGAACTGGCTGACCCATCACGGCGACTACGCCGCCCACCGGTTCTCCAAGCTCGACCAGATCAACACCGGCAACGTCAAGGACCTGAAGGTCGCCTGGACCTATGCCATGGGCGGCGTCGAGGGCGGCGGCATCTGGCCCCACGGCGGCCTCGAGGGCACGCCGATCGTCGAAGACGGCGTCATGTACACCACCGACGGCTGGGGCTCGGTCTACAAGCTCGACATCAGCAACGGCCCGGGCAAGCTGGTGTGGAAGATGGACCCCGGCACCGACAAGGACTGGTCGGGCGCGGTCGCCTGCTGCGGCGTCGACAACCGCGGCGTCGCGCTGTGGAAGGACAAGGTCATCTCGCACACCCTCGACGGCCGCCTGCTCGCGACCGACAAGGCGACCGGCGAGGTCGCCTGGGAGCGCCAGGTCGCCGATCCGGGCATCGGCGAGGTGATCACCGTGGCGCCGCTGGTGGTCAAGGACATGGCGATCACCGGCACCTCGGGCGCCGAGTACGGCATTCGCGGCTGGATCGCGGCGACCGACCTGAACACCGGCAAGGAGATCTGGCGCCGGCACACGATCCCGGGTCCGGGCGAGCCGGGTCACGACACCTGGACCGACGACCACGACGCCTGGAAGCACGGCGGCGGCTCGACCTGGGTCACCGGCTCCTACGACCCCGACCAGAACCTGCTGATCTGGGGCGTCGGCAATCCGGGTCCCGACTGGGACGCCGAGTATCGGCCGGGCGCCAACCTGTACACCGACAGCATGATCGCGGTCGACGCCGACACCGGCGCGATCAAGTGGTATCACCAGTTCACGCCGAACGACCCCTACGACTACGACAGCGTCGGCGAGAACGTCCTGGTCGACACCGCGGTCGACGGCCAGCCGCGCAAGCTTGCCCTGCACGCCGACCGCAACGGCTTCGGCTATGCGATCGACCGGACCAACGGCAAGTACGTCTGGGGCACCCAGTTCGTCAAGCAGCTGACCTGGACCAAGGGCCTCGACAAGGTGACCGGCCTGCCCATCGAGTACGACCCGAGCAAGGGCGTGGCGCCCTACATCAACGCGCCGACCCGCGAGAACCCGGTCGGCAGCGCCTGTCCGGGCAACATGGGCGGCAAGAACTGGCCGCCGACCGCCTACAATCCCCAGCTCGACATCTGGTACATCCCGGTCATCGAGAGCTGCAACGAGATGACCAACAAGGAGACGACGCCGGACTCCTACAAGCCGCGCGAGTTCTTCACCGGCGGCGGCCCGCGCCAGAACGTGCCGATCACCGGCAGCGTCACCGCCATCGACGCCAAGACCGGCAAGATCGTCGGCAAGTACGACACCAAGTACCCGATGCTCGGCGGCATCCTGGCGACCGCGGGCGGCGTGGTGTTCACCGGCCGTCCCGAGGGCACGATCGTGGCCCTCGACGCCAAGACGCTCAAGGAGCTGTGGAGCTTCGACACCGGCGCCGGCGTCAACGCCCCGCCGATCAGCTACAGCGTCAACGGCAAGCAGTACATCGCGATCGAGGTCGGCCTGGGCGGCGCCTGGCCGAAGTGGTTCGTCGACGGCACCAAAGGCCTGGAGAAGATGCAGCCGGGCTCGATGCTGTTCGTGTTCTCGCTGTAAGCGCCGCGCGGCGGCGCGACTTGGGGATCGAGGGGGCGGGCCAGCCACGGCCCGCCCCCATTCTTTTGTTGAGCGAAAGGAATCCCGGCCGTGGCGGCCCGTGTCCGCCGAGGGAGGCGTCCAAATGCGGTTTTATACCGATGCCGGCCACCGGCCGGCGTGGCTGGTTGGCCTGTGCGCCGCGGCCCTCCTGACGACCGCGCTCGCGGGCTCCGCGTTCGCGGCCAGCGAGACCACATCGGATCGGCTGCTCAACGCCGGCTCCGAGCCGCAGAACTGGCTGACCCATCACGGCGACTACGCGGCCCATCGCTTCTCCCGGCTCGACCAGATCAACGCCGGCAACGTCAAGGACCTGAAAGTCGCCTGGACCTTGGCGCTCGGCGGCCTCGAGGGCGGCACCTGGCCGCTCGGCGGCCTCGAGGGCACGCCGATCGTCGAGGACGGCGTGATCTACCTCACCGACCGCTGGGGCTCGGTCTACAAGCTCGACATCAGCAACGGCCCGGGCAGGCTGGTCTGGAAGATGGACCCCGGCACCGACAAGGACTGGGCGGGCGCGGTCGCCTGCTGCGGCGTCGACAACCGCGGCGTCGCCTTGTGGAACGGCAAGGTGATCTCGCACACCCTGGACGGCCGCCTGATCGCGACCGAGAAGGAAACCGGCGAGGTCGCCTGGCAGCGTCAGGTGGCCGATCCCGGCATCGCCGAGGTCATCACGGTCGCGCCGCTCGTGGTCAAGGACATGGCGATCACGGGCGTGTCCGGCGCCGAATACGGCATCCGCGGCTGGCTCGCCGCGACCGATCTCAACACCGGCAAGGAGATCTGGCGCCGGCACACGATCCCGGCCAAGGGCGAGCCCGGCAACGAGACCTGGACCGACGATCACGACGCCTGGAAGCACGGCGGCGGCTCGACCTGGGTCACGGGCTCCTACGATCCCGCCCAGAACCTGCTCATCTGGGGGGTCGGCAACCCGGGTCCCGACTGGGACGCCGAGTACCGGCCGGGCGCCAACCTCTATACCGACAGCATGATCGCGCTCGACGCCGACACCGGCGAGCTCAAGTGGTACCACCAGTTCACGCCCAACGACCCCTACGACTACGACAGCGTCGCCGAGAACGTGCTGGTCGACACCAAGGTCGGCGGCAAGGACCGCAAGCTCGCGCTGCACGCCGACCGCAACGGCTTCGCCTACGCGATCGACCGCACCAACGGCGAGTTCGTCTGGGGCACCCAGTTCGTCAAGCAGCTGACCTGGACCAAGGGCCTCGACAAGAGGAGCGGCCTGCCGGTCGAGTACGACCCGAGCAAGGGCGTGCAGCCCTACATCAACGCGCCGACCCGCGAGCGCCCGGTCGTCGAGGCCTGTCCGGGGAGCATGGGCGGCAAGAACTGGCCGCCGACCGCCTACAACCCGCAGCTCGACATCTGGTACATCCCGGTCATCGAGAGCTGCAATCAGATGAAGAACGCCCCGATGACCCCCGAGTCCTACAAGCCCCGGGAGCTATTCACGGGCGGCTGGCTGAGCCAGAACGTGCCGGTCACGGGCGGCGTGACCGCGATCGACGCCAAGACCGGCAAGATCGTCGCCAAATACGACACCGAGTACCCGATGCTGGGCGGCATCCTCACGACCGCGGGCGGACTGGTGTTCACCGGCCGGCCTGAGGGCACGATCGTGGCGCTCGACGCCAAGACCCTGAAGGAGCTGTGGCACTTCGACACCGGCGCCGGGGTCAACGCCCCGCCGGTGAGCTACAGCGTCAACGGCAAGCAGTACATCGCGATCGAGGTCGGCTTCGGCGGCGCCTGGCCGCAGTGGGTCGTCCATGGCACCAAGGGCCTCGAGAAGATGCAGCCGGGCTCGATGCTGTTCGTGTTCTCGCTGTAGAGCCAAAACGCTCCGCGACTGGACACCGGGGCGCGTCGGTCCGCCGCCCCGTTCTTGTCCCCAGGTCCGGTGTTCGGGTGGCGCCCCTCGCTGGCCGTGCTTCATCAAGCTTGAGGAAACGCCTACGCGCCGAGTTGAGCTCCCTCATGCAGTGCACACGGGGGTGCTTGCTTCTCCAACCTAAGATGCGTAATGAAGAGGCTTGTGGAGCCGCGGGGGGCGAGGGAGGAATGAAGCGCCCTAGCTACATCCTTGTTGCAGCCGTCGTGGGAGCGATAGCACTCATCATCTACTTCTTCACGCGAACGCCCGGTGGGGTCACGCCGATGAACGGCGACAATTCGGAGGCGACCGCGTGGATCTCACTCGCGGTAGCCGTGGTTGGCTTGGCGGCAGCCCTGGTTGGCCTCGTTCAAAGGTTCGTCGAGCTACGCGCGATGAGGCGAGAGTGAAGGGTCATGCGTGCTGCCATCGTTGTGCTGCTAGCGATGGTGCTGGCCACGACGGCGGCACAAGCCGGGCTCGACCAAGCGTACTCCAAGCCGGCCGACAGAAAAGTTGGGGGCAGTTGCTAACGGAATTTGTCGGGCTCCATGGGTCCGGCAAGAGCTACGCGCTGGTGGTGGGCATCAGCAGGTATGACGACTACCAATCCTTGCCGACGGCCAACGATCCGCTCCGGATGCGCGACTTCCTAATTAACGAGGCTGGTTTCGACTATGTTCATGTGTTAACCGACGAGAAAGCGACGAAGTCGCGGATCGAAGAACTGATGGTTGACGTTCTGCCAGACATGATACACGCTAATGATCGCTTCCTCTTCTATTGGTCTGGCCACGGTGTGCAGCGACCCAACGCAATTGGCGGTCATGTGGGCTATCTGCCTCTTGCAAACTCACCGGTAGATCGCTACTCCACGATGATCAGTATGGGGGACGTCCAGCGGTGGGACGCGCTTCTTGAGGCCAAACAAGCACTATTTCTGCTCGATGCATGCTTCAGTGGTCTCGCAGGAACTGTAAGCCAGTCTGGCCATCGCGAGCTCGAACTCGGTCAACTTGACCAGCCAGCGCATCACATCGTCAGCGCTGGGACTGGCGAAGAGGAGACGATCGCGGGTTCCCGCTGGGGCGGCAGCATTTTTACCGATGCCATTCTGCAAGGGATACGTGGTGAGGCTGACGCGGAAACCGCCTACCCGAGAGACGGCGTTGTCTCGCTGAGCGAGCTCATCGGGTACGTGAAGACCAGAGTGGCTAACGAAGCGCCCGCCGCTGGCTGGACGCGCGGCATAACGCCGCAGCTCCAAGATCTACGCGCTAACACGGGTGAATTCTTTTTCCTTACGAACGAGCGCAAGATCGCTAAACTGGAGAGCGAAGGGGCCCGATACCAGGGCCAATTTGAATATGGCATGCCCGTGATGGCGATGGGGCGACTTGGCAAGCCGGCTGATCACAAACCAACGAATGAAGCCGGCGTCACTGAGGGCCCGTCCGATCATACCAATGATGCACCATCTATCGCCAAACCTTCCACCCGTACACCAACCGCAAAAAGCACAGACGCTGCTATTGCGCCAAGCTTCGCAAACCAGAAGAGCAGTGCCGGCTCCCACCTGCTCTATGATGCTATCTCATTCGAGGATATCGAACGCCCAGAGATATCTTCGGTACCGTTTCCATCAGCCTATCTTCGTAGCCGTGTGGCTCAAGAGCTAGGCGCGACGACGACAACCCTCCCGCACATTCGCGTAGGAATAACCTTCATTGAGCCCTACGAAACCCGGCGCGAAGCAGTAGGAGGTACAATTATTGGCTCCCTTCTCGTCTCGTTGCCGAGCCTGAACGGATGCACGCGTGAATTGGGGCCACAGGCGTACAGGTTCTCGCAGCCCACGACGGGAATTATGAAAGCAATCAACGTCTATGCGTCCGACATCAGCGGACTGGCTTCCGCGGGCGTCACTTCGGAGAACACTCACGGTCCAACGGGCCAGTTTACGCGCGATGGCGACTGAACCTGTTGCCTCTGCTGTGTGTGCCACTCTTTGCGATTGCGCTTTCCCGGTCGGGAAGTGGTGCGGCGCCGGACGCGTGTACCAATAACCAGTGGGTACAAATTTGCGTCCTTTCGGCAGCGCTAACGGGAGCGAGGTGGCAGGGCGAGGGCAGTGATCGACGCGGCTTAACGGTGTCGGTGACCTTGCGAGCGATGAACACCACGGATTTTCCGCTTAGCCTAGCGCTTGTGGGAGGGCCGTGGGGTTCGTGGTCATTGACCCCTCAGAACGCAGAAGCAATTATGAACGAAGGGGACTGGAAGGTGAGCGGAGTTCAAGTTTGCCAGGTTCAGGACGCCAACCGTTGCGCGTACACCACCCTTGCGCCAAGTACTCCAATACTTGTGCAGATCGGGTATAGAGGAGTGGTAAGTACCGCGGGTTTGCCCTTGATCGAGGTAGCTTCAACGGCGGCGTTTACTGGATCGATGATTGTAGAAGAGCGTGGCACACCGCGTCTTGTTTCATTCGCGCTCGATGGGCTCACGTTTGGCAATGCTGTTAAGTAGAGTGAGATAATCGGTAGTCAGGAACCTCATCCATTCCTTAGTCGGAAAGCAGTGGTTCTGGTCTCAGGTGCGAGTATGTTGGCGCTGAAGGCGTTAGAGGGTGTACAGAGACAGTAATGACCTGACCGTACCGCTTGGCGCGTTGGGCGAAGCGTGGCCAACTGTCAGGCGATTAGGATCTCAGGTCAAACCAAAATAGGAGCGCCGCCCTTGGCAGCCACTCTCACTTCATCTCGTCGCACTGGCGCTCGCCTTCGCCCCAGAAGGCGATGCAGTCGGCCTTGGTCGGCTCGCCCTTGCCCTGCAGCTGCAGCTGGACGTAGTCGACCACCGCCTCGATCTCCGGCGGGCGCAGGAAGATCGCGGCCTGGGCCGGGAAGTCCTCGCCGAGGTCGGCCTTGGTCATGCCGCCGTAGCAGCTGTCGGTCTTATAGGCGTTGCGGTCGTGATAGGGCATGCGCGTGGCGGGGCGGCCGCAACGCACGACCTCGAGCAGCTGGTCGCGGTCGAGCTCGGTCGCGCGCAGCGACAAGGCAGCACCGCCATAGCCGCCGCCGCCGCCGCCATGCCATTTGTGACAGCCGACGCAGTTGGCCTTCTTGTACACCCGCTTGCCGAGCTCCAGGTCGGCAGCCGACGGCGCGCCGCTGGTCGAGAGCACCAGGAGCACCAGGGCCGCCGCACCGGCGACGCCGCCCAGAACCTTTGCCAGAACCATCGATTGCCGCCTCCCCAGTTGCCGTTCTGCAGCCTATAAGGGACCATGCCCGCCGGCCAGCGACAAGGGCGCAGCCGGTCGCAGGGCAGGGCAAAGCGCCGCCGGGACGTAGCTCAGAGGCGGCTGGCGTCGGTAAGACGGAGCAGGGAGACGGCGATGACGATCCGCACCGCGATCTTGGGCCTCAGTGCGGCGCTCGCCGCCGGACTGGCGTTCGGCGTGAGCGCCGCGGAAAATCCGATGAACGGCGACCTGCGCGACCTCAAGGTCGGCGTCAAGGTCGCCGAGCTGCCGGCCGAGGGCTACACCGATTTCGCCTGCGGCAACGATGGCGCCAAGCCCGGCATGGCGCTCGGCGGCTGGGCCGAGTTCGGGCGCTGCGCGGCCGATGCCAGGGGGCTGCACGAGGTCGCCTTCGCCTTCGCGCCCTCGCCCTTGGCCAAGCTCGGCGATCAGTGGGAGGGCACCAAGGTCGCGGGCCATCCGGTGATCCCCTCGCTCCTGATCGACGATCAGGGCGTGGTCCAGGGCCTGCGCATCGTCACCGACCCCGACGCCCGCTACTATCAGAAGAAAGGCGCCTTCCTGTTCGGCATCCGGGTCATGGGCCGCTACGGCCGCGACGGCTGGCAGTGCACCGATGCCAAGCCGGGCGCCGGCAAGTCGCCGATCGGCGGCATGTTCATCGACCGCAGCTGCGAGAAGATCTTCGACGACCGCCGGCTGATCCTGGACACCGAGCTGTATCGCGCCGACGGCCAGGAGGGCCGCGACTATACCGACGAAGCGCGCTTCGAGATCTACGAGCACGCCGGCTGAGCTGCGCGCTTCGTTCTGATCGCGACGCCAAGGGAGACGGTCGCTTGACCGGCGAGCCTCCAGGGTCGGCCCCGGCGCGCCCGACCGGCGAGGTCTGGCTGGTCGGCGCCGGCCCGGGCGCGGCCGACCTTTTGACCCTGCGCGCGCTGCGCCTGCTGCGGCGCGCGGACGTGGTGGTCTACGACCGCCTGGTCGGCCCGGACGTGCTCGACCTGGTGCCGGCGGCGACCCGGCGGATCTTCGTTGGCAAGATGCGCGATCGCCACATCTGCCCCCAGGCCGAGATCAACCGCCTCTTGGTCGAGCTGGCGCGGGCAGGCGCGCGCGTGGTCCGCCTCAAGGGCGGCGATCCATTCATCTTCGGGCGCGGCGGCGAGGAGCTGGAGGCGTTGGCCGCAGCCGGGATTCCGTTCCAGGTGGTGCCGGGCATCACCGCGGCGATCGGCTGCGCCGCCTACGCCGGCATCCCCTTGACCCACCGCGCGCACGCCGAGACCCTGATCTTCGTCACCGGCCACACCCGGGACGGCGAGCTCGAGCTGGACTGGAGCGTGCTCGCCAAGCCCGGCCAGACCGTGGTCGTCTACATGGGCATCAAGGCGCTGGCGAGCCTCTGCCGCCAGCTGATCGAACACGGGCTCGCGGCCGCCACCCCGGCGGCGCTGATCGAGCACGGCACCTACCCGCACCAGCAGGTCGTGACCGGCACGCTCGCGAGCCTGCCGGCGCTGGCCCCCGATCCCCGCCTCGCCGGCCCGACCCTGATCATCGTCGGCGAGGTGGTGGCGCTGCAGCCGGCCCTCGACTGGTTTGCCGGCCTGACCGCCGCCTTCGGCGAGGCCGGACGCGCTTGACGGCCGGAGGGTCGGGGCGTCAGGGTGAGGGTCAAGTCGAGGACGCGAGCGAGCGTCGGTTGGGGGAGGCGGAACGCGATGCGTCTGGTGCAGTTCGTGGCGCCGGCCGGCGAGCGCCGGGTCGGCCGGGTCAGCGGCGACGGCCGGAGGGTCGAGGCGCTGCGCGGGGTCGCGAGCGTCTATGAGCTGGCGCAAAGCGCCATGGACGGGGGCCAGCGCCTTGCGGACCTCGCCGCCAGGACCCCGGCGGAGCGGCCGCAGGAGCTCGCGGGGCTGCTCGCCGAGGGCCGTCTTCTGGCGCCGCTCGATCATCCCGACCCGGCGCACTGCCTGATCACCGGCACCGGGCTCACCCACATCGGCAGCGCCCAGGCGCGCGATTCGATGCATCAGGTGCAGGCCGCCGACGCGGCCAAGCTCAGCGATTCGATGAAGATGTTCCGGCTCGGGATCGAGGGCGGCAAGCCCGCGCCAGGGCAGATCGGGGTGGCGCCGGAGTGGTTCTACAAGGGCGACGGCAGCATCGTCGCGGCCACCGGCCAGCCGCTCGCGATGCCGGGCTTCGCGCACGATGGCGGCGAGGAAGCCGAGATCGCGGTGCTGTACGTGATCGACGCCGGCGGCCGGCCGCGCCGGGTCGGCTACGCGCTCGGCAACGAGTTCGCCGACCACGTGCTCGAGCGCCAGAATTATCTGTACCTTGCCCATTCCAAGCTCCGCCCCTGCGCCTTCGGGCCGGAAGTGCTGCTGGGCGATCTGCCGGACGATGTCCATGGCACGGTCCGCGTGCTCCGGGGCGGCGAGCCGCTCTGGCAGGCGGAATGGCTCTCGGGCGAGGCCAACATGAGCCACACGCTCGCCAACCTCGAGCACCATCACTTCAAATACGCGCTGTTCCGGCGCCCGGGCGACGTCCATGTGCACTTCATCGGCGCGGCCGTGCTGAGCTTCTCGGCCGGCGTCCGGACCGAGCCCGGCGACGTGTTCGAGATCTCCTCGCCCACGTTCGGCACCCCGCTCTGCAACCCGCTCGCCCGCGCGGACGACGAGGGCATGGTGCAGGTCGAGCCGCTGTAACGCCGCCGTTCCTTCTCGACGGTCCCGACGCGCTGCCGCCGCCCCAGCCCGACGAAGGGAGGCGCCGCGGGACGTTAACCACATCTTAAGGATGGCCCGTTAACCCGATGTTCGGGGGGTCCATGGGACCGTGGGACTCCGTGCCGGAGACATCGCGTGAGCGGGCGTTGGAGCCGGCGGGGGCGCGCGGCCGGGATGATCGGATCAGATCAAGAGGCCGAGGATCACGCCGAGCGCGAAGAACAGCCAGTGCTCCGGGGTGCGGGTCCGGAGATAGGTCAGGAGGCTGCCGACGAAGCTGCTCGCCTGCTGGCCGAGATCGCCGCCGGTACCGCCGCGGCTCTGGTAGGGGTCCATGCGCCACCTCCTCGACTGATCGCCGGCGCCTTCTTACACCCGATCGGCACGACTTTCACCCCGCGGTCAGCGGCCGACCAACGCCAACCGGCTCGCCCGCACCAGCCGACCGCAGCGCTGCATGGCGGCCGCTGGCGCGGCCAGCGGGCTCAGCGCGCGAGCCGGCCGGACACTTCGTCGGCGAGCGCGGCGATCTCGACCCCGGCAGGTCCGCAAATTTGCGGACCTGCCCGATCGGCGCGCTGTCCGACCACGCCGCGCTGTTGGCCGAGATCGCGTGGCCGAAGCAGCCCGGTCGCCGCGCTCACGCGGCCTCCGGCACGCCTGCGGCGCGCCGCGGTTGCCGGCCGCGCGGAACAGGATCACACTGCCGGGCGAACCCAGCCGGGGAGGCAGCACATGACCCCAACCACGACCCGCCGTGCTTTCCTCGCCGGCGGCACGATGCTGCTCGCCGGCCGTGCGGCAGCCCAGCAGGCGACCACGCTGAAGGTGTACAGCTTCGGGTACGACGTCGAATTCGGAGATGCTCGCCAACGAGGTGCCGCGACGTACCGAGGGGCGGTACCAGATCGAGCACTTCACCGGCTTCGATGCGCTCACCGCCGCTCTGGGCGCGGAGCGCGCGGCGGGTGGCGAACACGCGTTGCTTGATGGCGTAGCCAAGGGCGATCTCGATCTGGCCACCATTGCGTCCGTCTCCGCCGACGTGCGCTTCCCCGAGATGCAGGTTCTGGATGTGCCGTTCATCTTCCGCGACTACGACCACGCCCGGGCCGTGCTCGATGGTCCGATCGGCCGCGACCTCCTGGCCAACACCCAGTCCGGTGGGGCGCTCGGGCTCGCCTGGAGCGAGAACGGCTTTCGGCACCTGACGAACAACAAGCGCCCGGTGCGGACCCCCGACGACGTCAAGGGCCTCAAGCTCCGGACCCCGAACAGCCCGATCATGATCGAAGCTTTCCGAACCCTCGGCGCCGAGGTCACGCCGACGCTTTGGAACCGGGCGTTCTTCGACGCGCTGGCACAGGGCGTCTTCGATGCTCAAGAGAATACGATCGACACCATACGCCAAGAAGAAATCATTAAATTCCAAAAGTATCTCAGCCTGACCGGTCACACCTATTCGCCCGTAATCATCTTCATGTCCAGAGCCGCTTACGACCGGCTCGCGGACGTCGACAAGCTGGCATTCGCTGAGAGCGCGCGGCTGGCCGGAGAGCTCCAACGCAAGCAAATCACCGATAGCGAGGACATGGCGATCGCCGAACTGATCAGCGCCGGGATGAAGATCAACGCCGATGTGGACAAGGCCGCGTTCCGCGCCGCCCTGGCGCCGGCATACGGCGCGTGGAGCCAGCGGTTCGGCGATCTGATCGAGCGCATTCAGGCCCATGCGTGATCGCCCTCTGGTTCCCCCTGGTACTGATACCAGGCTCACGGAAGATTTGAGCCATCGGCCGCTCGGGTCCGGAGGTCGGTCAGGAAGCTGCTGATGAAGGTGCTTGCCTGCTGGCCGAGATCGCCGCCGCACCGCCGCGGCTCTGGTAGGGGTCCATAGGCCACCTCCTGGACGGATCGCGCGCACTCAGAGCCACGCAGTTGTAGCAGCTGGGCGGCCGGCCGCAATTCGAGCGATCAGCGACCCAGCCGGCCCAGTACCTCCTCGGCGAGCGACCTGATCTCCTCGGTGGCAGCGCTCCTGGGCGCGCTCTCGGCGACCCCCTGCCCGGCTGCGATCGAGGCCGCGAACGCCTGTCGGTTGCCGAGGCTGGCGGTCGCCACCGGCCAGCGCTGCTGCTCGATCTCGGCGCGGATCGCCGCCGCCGCGAGGCCGCGCGCGGGGACCCGGTTGAGCACCAGAAGGGCTTCGGTGCCGGCCGCCTGGGCGAGCTCGAGCGTGGTTTTCGACGCCCAGAGGTCGAGCGCGTTCGGCTGGCAGGGCAGCAGAGCGCCAGATCAGCCGCGCGCAGAGCACTGCGGGCGTCGGTCTCGGCGTGCGGCGGATTGTCGATCAGCACCAGGTCGAACTCGCGGCGCAGCCGTCCGACCTCGCCGCCCAGCCGCCAGCCCGAGAGCCCCTGCACCATGAGGCCGCCCTCGTCGTCGCCAAGCTTGCGCCGGCGCAGGCTGAACCAGGTGAACAGGCTCGCCTGCGGATCGATGTCGAGCATCGCGACCCGCTTGCCCAGGGTCCACCAGGCGACGCCCAGCTGGATCGCGAGCGTGGTCTTGCCGCTGCCACCCTTCTGCTGCGCGATGCTCACGACCGCACCGGTCATCGGCAAGGCGCTCCCCTCGTCCAACCCTCGCTTGAATGGTTAGCGGCCGCGCCCGACCTCTGCAACCCATAGCCGCCCGCGGGGCGCCTCAGACCGGCGTCTCGGCGACCTCTAGTGACGGCTCCAGGCCGAGCAGGGCGTCGGCGAAGGCCTGGGCTTCGAACGGGCGGAGATCGTCGAGCTGCTCGCCGACCCCGAGCGCGCGCACGGGCAGGCCGAACTGGCGGGCGAGCGCCACCACCACGCCGCCGCGCGCGGTGCCATCGAGCTTGGTCACCACGAGGCCGCTGACCGGCACCATGGCGCGGAAGGTCTCGACCTGGGCGCGCGCGTTCTGGCCGGTGGTGGCATCGAGCACCAGCAGGATCTCGTGCGGCGCCGCCGGGTCGACCTTCTTCAGCACGCGGACCACTTTCGCCAGCTCGTCCATGAGCGCCTGCTTGTTGTGCAGCCGGCCGGCGGTATCGATCAGCAGCACGTCCGCGCCCTCGGCCTTGCGCCTGCTTGAGGGCATCGAAGGCAAGGCCCGCGGAATCGGCGCCGGGCGGCCGCTTGATCACCTCGCAGCCGGTCCGCTCGCCCCAGATCTCGAGCTGCTCGATCGCGGCCGCCCGGAAGGTGTCGCCGGCCGCCAGCAGCACCCGCTCGCCGCCCGCCTTGAACTGATGGGCGAGCTTGCCGATCGTCGTGGTCTTGCCGTTGCCGTTCACGCCGCAGACCAGGATCACCGAGGGCCGATGGGCGGGGTCGAGCTGGAAGGGCCTCGCGACCGGCTCGAGGATGGTCGCGACCGAGCGCGCGAGCGCGCTCCGCACCTCGAGGTCGGTCACCTCCTTGCCGAACCGGGTTCTTGCCAGCTCCTGCACGAGCTCCGCCGCGGTCTCGACCCCGAGGTCGGCGCCGATCAGGGCCTCTTCGAGCTCCTCCAGCGTCTCGGCATCGAGCTTGCGCTTGCGCAGGACCGTGGCGATGCTGTCGCGCAGCCGGCTGGACGAGCGCGAGAGCCCCGCCCGCAGCCGCTGCAGCCAGCCCGCGCGCGGCGTCTCGGGCTCGACCTCGGCGGATCTCGCCGCGGCCGCGGCTTCGGCCTCGGGCGGGGGCGCATCGTCGGACCTGCGCCCGAAGCGCCGCCACCAGCGATCCTTGGCGGGCTCGCTCACGCCGCGAGCCGCCCGGTCAGGATGTTGTCCTCGACCCGTTCGGCGATCACCCTGACCACGCCGCCCGCGGGCGGTGCCGCGTGGGCAAAACGGAACGGCGCGAACGCTTCGGTGTGGCCGCGGCCCTCGGCCTCGACCAGGACCTGGGCTGGCCGGCCCACTTCGCCGCGGAGATAATGGCGAAGCCGGTGCTCGCCGGCGGCGCGCAGGCGGGCGGCGCGCTCCTTGCGCACGGGCTTGGCGACCTGCGGCATGCGGGCGGCCGGGGTCCCCTCGCGCGCGGAATAGGGAAAGACGTGCAGGTAGGTCAGCTCCGCGTCCTCGATCAGGGCCAGCGTCTTGGCGAACATCGCCTCGGTCTCGGTCGGGAAGCCCGCGATCAGATCGGCGCCGAAGACGATCCCGGGGCGCAGCTCGCGCAGCCGGGCGCACAGGCGCAGGACCTCGGCGCGCGAGTGGCGCCGCTTCATGCGCTTGAGGATCAGATCGTCGCCCGCCTGGATGCTGAGATGCAGATGCGGCATCAGGCGCGGCTCGTCGGCGATCAGATCGATCAGCTCGGGATCGAGCTCGGCCGGGTCGAGCGAGGACAGGCGAAGTCGGGAAAGCTCCGGCACCAGGCGCAGGAGCCGGCGGACCAGTTGGCCAAGGGTCGGTTGGCCGGGCAGGTCCTTGCCGTAGGAGGTGAGGTCGACCCCGGTCAGCACGATCTCCCGGTAGCCCGCCTCGACCAGGCGGCGCGCCTGCGCCACGACCTCGCCCGCGGCGACGCTCCGGCTCGGGCCGCGGCCATAGGGGATGATGCAGAAGGTGCAGCGGTGATCGCAGCCCTGCTGGATCTGGACGAAGGCGCGCGTGCGGCCGTCCAGGCCATCGACCAGATGGCCGGCGGTCTCATGCACCGCCATGATGTCGTCGACCATGACCCGGGCGGGCGCGGCACCGGCGAGCGTCTGCCAGAGCTCGGGACGAAGCTTCTGCGCGTTGCCGACCACCTGGTCGACCTCGGCCATGGCGGCGTAGCGCTCGGGCTTGATCTGGGCGCTGCAGCCGGTGACCAGGATGCGCGCGTCCGGGCGCTCCCGCCGCGCGCGCCGGATCGCCTGACGGGCCTGGCGCTCGGCCTCGGCGGTCACCGCGCAGGTGTGCACGATCACCAGATCGTCCAGGCCCTGCGCCTGCGCCGCCTGCCGCATGACCTCGGATTCGAGCGTATTCAGACGGCAGCCGAAGGTGATCACCTGCGGCCCGCTCATGGGCTGGCCTGCTCGGAAGCGGTTGGCACCGCCAGCATCTCCGGGTCGAGGCGGCCCTTGAAGCTGTGCGCGGCCGGTCCGGTCATCAGGACCCGGTCGGCATCGGTCCAGGCGATCTTGAGGGCGCCGCCATCGAGCCGGACCTCGGCTGCGCGCTCGGTCAGATCGCGCCGGACCGCCGCCACCAGGGCGGCGCAGGCGCCGCTGCCGCAGGCCGACGTCAGGCCGGCGCCGCGCTCCCAGACCCGCAGCCGGATCGAGCGGCGATTGCGGACCTCGGCGACCCCGATGTTGGCGCGTTCGGGGAACAGGGGATCGGTCTCGAGCACCGGTCCGAGCTCGGCGAGCGGCACCGCCTCGGCATCGTCGACGAAGAACACCGCGTGCGGGTTGCCGAGGTTGACACCAACCGGCCGCGCCAGCGGGCCCAACTCCAGATCGAGAGCGAGGGTGTCCATCGGCCGGGCGAGCGGGATCTCGTCCCAGCCGAAGCGCGGCCGGCCCATGTCGACGGTGTAGCCCTGGACGCTCACGGTCACGGTCAAAACGCCGGCCGTGGTCTCGATCGCGGCCCGGCGCGAGCTCTGCTCCTCCATGAGCAGGCGCGCGACCGCCCGGGTGCCGTTGCCGCAGGCGCCGACCTCGGAGCCGTCGGCATTGTAGACGCGCATGAACACGTCCGCCCGCTCCGAGGTCTCGAGGCAGAGGAGCTGATCGCAGCCGACGCCGAGCCTGCGGTCGGCGACCCTTTGGATCTGGGCGGCCGACAGCGACAGCTTGCCGCTCCGTCGATCGAGGATCACGAAGTCGTTGCCGAGGCCCTGCATCTTATGGAAGTCGAGCTCGTCCATGGCGCTGCCAATATGGCGATCGGATGTCCCGGCGCAACCGGCAAATCCGCGCAAGGCCTGGGCCCGACTTGACTTCGACGGCCGCCGGCCACGACATTTCCGGCCGTCTCCGGGGCGCTTTCCGCCCCGCCCAGCTCCAGTGCCAGCGCCTCGGATTGGTGGTCCCATGTTTGAAACTCTCTCCGGCCGTCTCGGCAGCGTCTTCGATCGCCTGACCCGGCGCGGCGCGCTCAGCACGGCCGATGTCGAGGCGGCGCTGCGCGACATCCGGGTGGCGCTGCTCGAGGCCGACGTCGCACTGCCGGTGGTCAAGGACTTCGTCGCCTCCATCCGCGAGCGCGCGGTCGGCCAGGAGGTGCTGAAGAGCGTCACGCCCGGCCAGATGGTGGTCAAGGTGGTCAACGACCGCCTGGTCGAGCTCCTGGGCGGCGAGGCGCAGGATCTGGCGCTTGGCGGCGCGCCGCCCAGGGTCGTGCTGATGGTCGGCCTGCAGGGCTCGGGCAAGACCACCACCAGCGCCAAGCTGGGGCTTCGGCTGCGCACCCGCGAGCGCCAGAAGGTGCTGCTCGCCTCGCTCGACGTCCAGCGGCCGGCGGCCCAGGAGCAGCTCGCGGTGCTCGCCCGCCAGGCGGGCGTCGAGAGCCTGCCGGTGGTCGTGGGCGAGGCGCCGCTCGCGATCGCGGCGCGCGCGCTCGAGAGCGCTGCGCGCCAGGGTTACGATGTGGTGATCCTGGACACTGCCGGCCGGCTGCACATCGACGACGCGCTGATGACCGAGCTCGAGGCGGTGCGCGACCGGGTGCGGCCGCAGGAAACCCTCCTGGTCGCCGACGCGCTGACCGGCCAGGACGCGGTCAACCTCGCGCGCAGCTTCCACGAGCGGATCGGGATCTCGGGCATCGTGCTCACCCGGATCGACGGCGATGCCCGCGGCGGGGCGGCGCTCAGCATGCGCGCGGTCACCGGCCAGCCGATCAAGCTGGTCGGCACCGGCGAGAAGCTGGAGGCCCTCGAGCCGTTCCATCCCGACCGCATGGCGTCGCGCATCCTCGGCATGGGCGACGTCGTGTCGCTGGTCGAGAAGGTGAGCGAAGCGGTCGATCAGGCCGAGGCCGAGAAGCTCGCGGCCAAGATGCAAAAGGGCAGCTTCGACCTCGACGACCTGGCAGGCCAGCTCCGCCAGATGCGCAAGATGGGCGGCATGAGCGGCATCCTTGGGCTCCTGCCCGGCGCCCAGAAGATCAAGCAGCAGATGGCGGACGCGAGGCTCGACGACCGCATGATCAACCGCCAGATCGCGATCGTGAGCTCGATGACGCCTTACGAGCGACGCAATCCCAAGGTCATCCACGCCTCGCGCAAGCGCCGGATCGCGGCCGGTGCCGGCCTCAGCGTGCAGGAGGTCAACAAGCTCCTGAAGCAGCACCTGCAGATGCAGACCATGATGAAGCGGGTCAAGAAGATGGGCGACCGGCCCTTCCTCGGCCGCGGCCTGCCGCCGGGCCTCCTGCCGCGGTAATCGGAGTTCCCGCCGCGGTAATCTGGAGTTCCGCCGAGCGCGGCGATCCTCTATGATCGGCAGTCGCCAGTCAGGAGAAGATGATGGCGACTGCACTCGACGTCCGCCCACAATCGCTGGCCGAGTTCCTCGCGTGGGAGGAGCAGCAGCCCGAGCGCTACGAACGCGTCGGCAGGGTCGTCCGGATGATGACCGGTGGGACGATCGATCACAACCGGATCGCGCTCAATGTGTTCGAGGTACTTCGGCGGCAACTGCGAGGGAGTGACTGCGAGACGTTCGTCAACGACGTCAAGGTCGTCACGCCCGAAGAGGAGGTCATGTACCCCGACGTGCTGGTCGTCTGCGGCGAGATCCCGGGCAAGGCGACCTGGGTCGAGACGCCGGTCGTCGTGGTCGAGGTGCTCTCGGCGAGCACCGCGGAGCGTGACCATGGCCGGAAGCGCTGGGCCTACCAGACGATCCCCTCACTTCAACACTACGTCCTGATCGACCAGAACGAGGCCGGCGCCGAGGTCGCCTCGCGCAATGACGATGGCAGCTGGCGGAGCTTGATCCATCGCGGCCTCGATGCCCGTCTGCGCCTGGATGCGCTCGGCGTCGAGCTCGGGCTCGACGAGATCTTCGCGCGGGTGACCCTCACGGCCGCCTCGTCAGCCCAGACGGCGGAGCCCGCCGCCGGATCGCGCTGACCCACCGGCCCGCGGCGTGCGGGCGTTGTCGGGATGCGCTCTGGTCACAGAATAATCACTTTTCTGTCTGATAGCTTGCGGCCCCAGGCGCGCGGCGCTTCCGGTTGGCGCGACCGGCACGCAATCTGCATGGGCTCGGCCAGGCCGTGGGGCCGGCCGAATCCGGCCAGGGCGGCGAAGCCGGGCCGGCACTCCGGGGGGCGGCGATGGAGCGTTACGACCTGATCGTCATCGGCAGCGGTCCCGCCGGCCGTCGCGCGGGGATCCAGGCTGCCAAGTTTGGCAAATCCGCGCTGGTCATCGAGAAGGGGCGCCGGGTCGGCGGCGTGTCCGTGCACACCGGCACGATCCCGAGCAAGACCCTGCGCGAGACCGTGCTCAACCTGTCCGGCTGGCGCGAGCGCGGCTTCTACGGGCGGGCCTACCGGGTCAAGGCCGACATCACGGCCGACGATCTGCGCCGTCGCCTGCACATGACCCTCCAGCACGAGGTCGAGGTGCTGGAGCACCAGTTCGCCCGCAACCGGGTGCCGACGGTGCGCGGCGAGGCCCGCTTCCTCGACCCGCACCGGGTCGAGGTCACGGCCGAGAGCGGCGAGCGCAAGACCTATGAGGCGGAGCGCTTCGTGCTGGCCGTCGGCACCCGCCCGTTCCGTCCCGACTACGTGCCGTTCGACGGCGAACGGGTGCTCGACAGCGACGAGATCATCGACCTCAAGTTCATGCCGAAGAGCCTCGCGGTGATCGGGGCGGGCGTGGTCGGGGTCGAGTACGCCAGCATTTTCAATGCCCTGGACGTGCAGGTGACGCTGATCGAGCCGCGCGCCAGCATGCTCGACTTCCTCGACCAGGAGCTGGTTGCCGCCTTCGTCCACGATCTGCGCGACCGCGGCCTCGCGGTCCGCCTCGGCTGCAAGGCCGGCAAGATCGAGCGAATCGGCGACGGCGGCTGCATCGTCCATCTCGAAGGCGGGCGCAGGGTTCACGCCGACGCGGTCCTGTTCGCGGCCGGGCGCATGGGCGCCACCGACCAGCTCGGGCTCGACGCCGTCGGCCTCGAGGTCGACCACCGCGGCCGGCTCGAGGTCGATCCCAAGACCTTCCAGACCAAGGTTAAGCACATCTATGCTGCCGGCGACGTGATCGGCTTTCCGAGCCTCGCCTCGACCTCGATGGAGCAGGGCCGGATCGCCGCCTGCCACGCCTTCGAGCGGCAGGCGCAGGCGCCGCCCGTGTTCTTCCCTTACGGCATCTATGCGGTGCCCGAGATGTCGACGGTCGGCATGACCGAGGAGCAGGTGCGCGCCGACGGCATGGGCTACGAGTGCGGCATCGCCCGCTTTCGCGAGACCTCGCGTGGCCACATCATGGGCCTCAACGGCGGCATGATGAAGATGCTGTTCGCGATCGACAGCCGGCGCCTGCTCGGCGTCCACATCGTGGGTGAAGGGGCGACCGAGCTGATCCACATCGGCCAGGCGGTGCTCAATCTCGGCGGCACGCTGGACTATTTCGTCGAGAACACCTTCAACTATCCGACCCTCGCCGAGGCCTACAAGATCGCGGCCCTCGACGCCTGGAACCGGATGCCGGCCCGCGACGCCTGAGGCGGGCATCAGCCCACGAAGGGGCGAAGCGCAGCCAGAAATTCGTCCGGCCGGTCGGCGTGGACCTGATGGCCGGCGCCGGCGATGGTCGAATATTCGACGTCGGGGAAGAGCTGCCTGATCACCGGGTGGTGCTCAGGCCGGACATAGGTCGAGCGGCCGCCGGCGATGACCAGGGTCGGGCCCGGATAGGCCAGCCCCTCGCTCGCCGGAAAGCGCATGAGCTCGGGCAGGCTGTGCGCGATCGCATCGAGATGGGCGCGCCAGGCGTAGCTCTGGCCGCTGCGCACGAGGTTCTGCAGCAGGAAGGCCCGCATCACCGGATCGCGAATGGTCATGCCCAGCTGCGCGTCGACGTCGGTCCGGCGGGTCACGCGGCCGAGGTCGACCGCGCGCATGGCTTCGAGGTACGCGACCAGGCTGTGGCGGTAGGTGACCGGCGCGACGTCGACCACGACCAGGCGGGCCACCAGATCGCCCCGGGTGAGCGCCAGGCGCATGGCGACCTTGCCGCCCAGGCTATGGCCGAGCAGGATCACCGGGGCGAGGCCGCGCTGCTCGATGAACGCCGCGACGTCGCCTGCCATGTCATCGAAGCTCATGGTCGGGGCCCAGGGCGACCGGCCGTGATTGCGCAGATCGAGCGCGAACACCCGGTGCGTTTCGCCGAGCTGCTTCGCAACGCTGGCCCAGTTGCGCGCCGAGCCCAGGAGGCCGTGCAGGATCACGATCGGCGGGCCGGCATCGCCGAGCGCGTCGCAGACGAGGTCGAGTGCCATTACCAGGTCAGCCGCTCGAAGAACGCGGCGATCGCGGCCGCCGCCGGCTCGGGCGTCTCGTAGTGCACGAAGTGGCCGGCGTCCTCGGCGATCGAGATCTCGGGGTCCTCGAAGAACTCGCCCAGCCGGTCGACCCACTCGGCTTTCAGGATCGGATCGTGCCGGCCCCACAGCACCCGGGTCGGGAGCGCGATCCTCGGCATCGGCGGCACTTCTTCGCGAATCACGGCGGCGCGCGCCGCCGCGGCGCTCAGGTACCAGTTGAAGCCGCCCTGCAGGTTGCCGGGATGCATGAAGTTGTCGACCCAGGCCTCGAGGTCGGCATCGAAGGCGTGCGGGTCGCGCGCCCAGTGCTTCAGGAAATGGCCGATGTAGATCCGGCAGGCTTGGCGCGAGCTGCCGACCAGCTCGGCCGCAAAGGCCTGCTGGTGGAACGATTGATACCAGATCTCGATCAGGTGCGAGACCTCGGCCCAGCGCCGGCCGATGCCGGCATAGGGGCAGTTGAAGAAGAACAGGCCTGCGATCCGCTCGGGGTGCGCGCGCGCCAGCGCCTGGGCGACGTAGGCGCCGACGTCGTGGCCGACCAGGCCCACGCGCTCGATCCCGAGGCGATCGAGCAGCGCCAGCATGTCCGCGGCGTGGACCTCGGGCCCGGCGTCCCGGGACGGGCCGCTGGCGGGCTTCTCGGTCGCGCCGAAGCCGCGCAGGTCCGGGGCGAGCAGCTGGAAGCGGTCCTGGAGCCTCTGCATGCAGGGCGCCCAGGTCAGCCAGAACTCGGGCCAGCCGTGCAGCAAAAGGAGCGGCCGGCCGCGGCCGGCGCGGGCGAGGTGGACACTGATCCCGGCCGCCGGCAGGCGCAGGGATTCGAACCCATGGCTGGTCGGATCGAGCTTTGCGGTCACGGCAAATTCTCACCTCGGCGGGCGGGCGGACTGGGTGTCGCCGGCGGATGCCGGGTTCAACCTGCCAGCCAGCACGCATCGGGACTTTTCCCATGCGCCGGCCTGGAGTAGGCTCGACGACGAGGCTCTTGGTACCAATAATCCATATAAGGACCAATGGGAGACAACCGATGCGCAGCATGATCACCGCCGCCGGCATGGCCACGCTCCTCGGCGCGACGCTCCTCGGCGGCACGCTCGCGAGCGCGCAGGCCGCGACCATCTCGATCTCCTGCGGTGCGGTCGGCCTGGAGCTGAAGCTCTGCCAGGATGGCGCCAACGCCTGGGCCAAGAAGAGCGGCAACGAGGTCAAGGTGATCTCGACCCCGAACTCCTCGACCGAGCGCCTGGCCCTCTACCAGCAGATGCTGGCGGCCAACTCGGCCGACATCGACGTCTACCAGATCGACGTGATCTGGCCGGGCATCCTGGCCAACCACTTCATCGACCTGAGCAAGCACATCGACAAGGCCGACATCGAGCAGAATTTCAAGGCGATCATCGAGAACAACACGGTCAATGGCGCGCTGGTGGCGATGCCGTGGTTCACCGACGCCGGGGTGCTGTACTATCGCAAGGACCTGCTCGACAAATACGGCAAGCAGCCGCCGACCACCTGGCAGGAGCTGACCGACACCGCCAAGGCGGTGGTCGACGGCGAGCACGCCGCCGGCAACGACAAGATGCTGGGCTTCGTGTTCCAGGCCAAGGCGTATGAGGGCCTGACCTGCGATGCGCTCGAGTGGGTCAACAGCTTCGGCGGCGGCACGATCGTGGATGCCGATGGCAAGATCACGATCAACAATCCGAAGGCGGCCGCCGCCCTCGATCTCGCCGCCGGCTGGGTCGGCAAGATCGCGCCCGAGGGCGTGCTGAACTACTCCGAGGAGGAGTCGCGCGGCGTCTTTCAGTCGGGCAACGCCGTGTTCATGCGCAACTGGCCCTACGCCTGGGCGCTCGGCAACGCTCCGGACAGTGCGATCAAGGGCAAGATCGGGGTCACGGTGCTGCCGATGGGCGGTGCTGACGGCAAGCACGCGGCCACGCTCGGCGGCTGGCAGCTGGCGGTCTCCAAATACTCCGCCAACCCGGACGCCGCGGCCGACCTCGTCAAATATCTGACCAGCTACGACGAGCAGAAGCGCCGCGCGATCGAGGGCTCCTACAACCCGACCATCGCCAAGCTCTACAAGGATCCCGACGTGCTCGCGGCGAGCCCGTTCTTCGGCGACCTCTACGACACCTTCGTCAATGCGGTCGCGCGGCCGTCGCGGGTGACCGGCGCCAAGTACAATCAGGTCAGCTCGGAATTCTTCAACGCCGCCCACGAGGTCCTGGGCGGCAAGAGCGATGGCGCCACGGCCGTGGCCGCGCTCGAGAAGAAGCTCGACCGGCTGTCGCGCGGCGGCCGCTGGTGAGGCGAGCCGCCGCGGGCCGAACGCCGCGGGATCCAGGCTCTCGCGGACGGCGCACTGGACGTTGACCGGGCCTAGACGAGCAGGGAGCGCACCATGAGTACCGCCGCCGTCGCTGCCAAAGAGGTGGTTGCTCTGCCGCCAGAGAAAGCCTCGCGGCTGACCCGCGAGCGGGTGCGCTCCGCCTGGCTGTTCATGGCGCCGATGCTCGTGGTGCTGGCCCTGGTCGCGGGCTGGCCGCTCGCCCGCACCATCTGGTTCAGCCTGACCGACGCCAATCTGTCCGACCTCGAGGCGGCCAAGTTCATCGGCCTGGTCAACTATTTCTACCTGCTGCAGGACCCGGACTGGTGGAACGCGGTCTGGAACACGGTCAAGTTCGCGACCGCTTCGGTCACCATCGAGACCGTGCTCGGCATGGCGATCGCGCTCGCGCTCAACGCCCATTTCGGCGGCCGCGGCCTGCTGCGCGCGGCCGTGCTGATCCCCTGGGCGATCCCGACCGTGGTCTCGGCCCAGATGTGGGGCTGGATGTTCCACGACGTGTTCGGCGTGATCAACGCGATCCTCAAGATGATGGGTCTGATCGACAAGGGGATCGCCTGGACCGCCTCGCCTTCGACCGCGCTGATCGCGATCATCATCGTCGACGTCTGGAAGACCACGCCGTTCATGGCGCTGCTCCTGCTCGCCGGCCTGCAGATGCTGCCCCAGGAGTGCTACGAGAGCGCCAAGGTCGACGGCATCCACCCGGTCCGGGTGTTCCTCAAGGTGACCCTGCCGCTGCTCAAGCCGGCGCTGATGGTCGCGATCATCTTCCGGGTGCTGGACGCGTTCCGGATCTTCGACCTGATCTACGTGATGTCCGGCAACGCCAAGGACACCATGTCGATGTCGGTCTACGCCCGCCAGCAGCTGGTCGACTTCCAGGACGTCGGCTACGGCTCGGCGGCCGCGACCATGCTGTTCCTGATCATCGCGCTGTTCACGGTCGCCTATCTGACGCTCGGCCGGATCGGCCGCGAGGACTGAGCGGGAGGCCCCCTCGATGAACCGCAAACTGAAGAAGCTGATCGGCCGGGTCGCCTTCTACATCTTCCTGGCGGTGATCGTCCTGTACACGGTGTTTCCGTTCTACTGGGCGATCGTGTCCTCGCTCAAGGCGGGCTCGGAGCTGTTCAGGGTCGACTTCTGGCCGCCGCATCCGGCCTGGGACAACTACGTCGCGGTGTTCCGCGAGCAGCCGTTCGGGCGCAACATCCTGAACTCGATCTTCGTCGCGGTCTCGACCGTGGCGCTCTCGCTCTCGCTCGCGGTCGCCGCCGCCTACGCGCTCGGCCGGATCCAGTTCCGCGGCCGCACGACCTTGCTGATCGTGGTCCTCGGGGTCTCGATGTTCCCGCAGATCGCGGTGCTCTCCGGCATGTTCGAGCTGATCCGCTATCTCGGGCTCTACAACAACCTGTGGTCGCTGACCCTGTCCTACATGATCTTCACCCTGCCCTTCACGGTCTGGGTCCTGACCACCTTCATGCGCGAATTGCCCAAGGAATTGGAGGAGGCGGCGATCGTCGATGGCGCCAAGCCCTATACGATCGTGACCAAGGTCTTCATGCCCTTGATGGGCCCTGCCCTCGCCACCACCGGCCTGTTAGCATTCATCGCGGCCTGGAACGAGTTTCTGTTCGCCCTGACCTTCACGCTCTCGGGCGAGGAGCGCACCGTGCCGGTCGCGATCGCCCTGATCTCCGGCGCCTCTTCTTATGAGCTGCCCTGGGGCAACATCATGGCCGCCTCGGTGATCGTGACCGTGCCTCTGATCGTCCTGGTCCTGATCTTCCAACGCCGCATCGTCTCCGGCCTCACAGCGGGCGCGGTCAAGGGGTGATGCCTGCGCCGGCGAGACGCCCGAATTCGGCTAGGTCCTCACGCGGCTGAATTCTCGATCTCGCCTATTACGATCTCCCACCATTTGATCGCCTCTCTGATGAGCCCGATTGGATGCCTGCCTGCGAGCGAACCGTGAGTAAGCTCTGCTTGCTCGACATAACCTTCCTCGACGTATCCGTAGTGTACGTAGTCTTCACCTTCTCAATCTTGTTTATATTGATGGAGCAACCTGTTACGAGCATCCGAATCTACGAAACCGAAGATCGCTTGACCTTTGTGATTTTCGTAAACCTTCTTCATCAGTGTGCGTAACCCGTGATCGGCCGTATTCATATCGACTTTCCAAAATACGTCCTTTGCAACGCCTAGGAGGGTAAGGTTCAACACCCAGAACAGTTGGAGATCTAAAATTTGATCCATCGTAGATGCATGCTTTAAGTCGTCGATCACGCGTTTGGTCACGTCCAGCATCCTGGAGGCTCCATCGACGAGGGTCGCAGTAAAGTTTGAACCTTAGGGCAGCCAGTCACCGGTGATCTTGTCGGTAGGTAACGGGGTCCGGACTCTTTGCCGGGCTCATGGCAGCCAGTCGCCGGTGATCTGGTCGAGGGTGTAGGGGTATGATACGGGGAGCGCGTCGGCGGCGGCCTGCTCGCCGTAGTCGCGGCGCGCGACTTCGGCGGCGCGGCGCGCGATGCCGTAGATGCGCGGCCGCTGCTCGTCGAGGATCTCGCGAAGGCGTGGCGTCAGTTCGACCTCGAGACGGGCGCGGTGCTCGACCACCGACGCCCGCCAGCCTCTGCGCGGGTCCTGAGCCTGGCTGTGCTGGAGCTTGAGCAGATGCTCCATGATCACGCGCGCGTTGTTGAGCACAGCACTGCGCTTGACGTCGGCCAATCCTTCCACCTCCTCGATCAGACGGTCGAGGTCGAGCGCCTCGAAGCGCTTCGCACGCAGAAGCTCCGCCTGGTTCAGGGCCCAGACGTAGACATCCTGGTCGTACGGGTCCTTCTCGACAGGCTTGATCCGGGTGGCCATGTCCTGGCTCCAGTGCTAGCGTGACGACGAGTTCCTCACGGCAGCCAGTCGCCGGTGATCTGGTCGAGGGTGTAGGGGCAGGTCGCGGGCAAGGCATCGGCGGCCGCCTGCTCGCCGTAGGCTTCGAGGACACGTGCGGTGTTGCGCCGCGCTTGGCCATAGAGCCTGGGCAGCGCCGGCTCGACCCGCGCGCGCAGGCTTGGGGTGAGCTCGCCTTCCAGCTCGCTCCGCTGGGTGTAGAGCGTCTCGATCCAGCCGGACCGGGGGTCGGTGGCCGGTGAGAATTGCAGCTTCAGAAGATGCTCGATGATCGTCCGCGCCCGGGAGCAGGTAGACCGATAGAGCGACTCGCCCAAGTCATCGACCTCTTCGATCAGATGCCCCAGGTCCAGGTCGCCGAAACGACCAGCGCGGAGCAGGTCGGCCTGCGCCTTCGACCAGGCGTAGAAGTCGGTCTCGTAGAGATGCGCCACTGCTGGCTTGATCCTGGTCGCCACGTCGCGTCTCCGTTCATATCCGCCCCGTCAGCCTAGCACAGGCCAGCCGGTCACGGCAGCCAGTCGCCGGTGATCTGGTCGAGGGTGTAGGGGCACGTCGCGGGCAGGGCGTCGGCGGCCGCGGTCTCGCCGTGGTCGCGGAGCGAGGTGTCGGCGCGCTTGCGCGCCTGCTCGAAGAGCTCCGGAAGCGCGTCGGCCGTACGGCGTCGAACGGTTGGCGTCAGATCGTCACGCAGGTCATCGCGCTGCGTCAGCACGGTCGATCGCCAGCTCGCGCGCGGCTCGCGCGACGGTGAATGCTGGAGCTTCAGGAGGTGCTCGATGATCGTGCGCATGCGCGAGCGTGCCGAGCGGTAGATCGATTCGCCCAAATCGTCGACCTCCTCGATCAGGTGCTCCAGGTCGAGCTCGGAATAGCGCCCGCCGCGCAGGAGTTCGACCTGTGCCTTCGACCAGGCATAGAAGTCCTGCTCGTAGAGCGGTTGGGGGGGCGGTTTGATCCGGGTTGCCATCGCATGCTCCAGACTCGGACGAGCGCCACGTCATGATACCACGCGCACCCTCACGGCGGCCAGTCGCCGGCGCTCTGGTCGAGCATGCAGGAGCAGGTGGCTCAAAGCGCGTCGGCCGCCGTAGTCTCGCCGTGCTCGCGGAGCGTCGCCCTGACACCATCTGACGCCCGTCGGTGCCGCTCGCGCGCGCGCCGGAGGAAGACATCCTTGCCGCAACAGGCCAGCCGGCAGCGGGGGCCGGTCGCGTCTATGGCAGTGGCGTCAGCTTCTGGACAAAGCTGTTGAAGGCCAGCGTGATGCGCTCGCCGGTGCCGAAATACGGGTGCACGTAGTGCTCGAGATAGGCCGGGAAGATCAGCAGCGTGCCGTCCACCGGATTGACCCCGATCAAGCGGGTATGGGCAAGGGCGGGCGTCGGGCCGAGGTCGCAGCGGGTGCGCGGATCGATGAACTGGATGCGGCCACTGTTCGGTCTGTCGGGCGCCTCCGATCCGGTGCAGATGTAGTAGACGCCCGACCAGGTGCCGCCGGGGTGGCAGTGTGGGGTGTTGTAGTCGCCCGGGCCGTTGACGTTGATCCAGCCGTGGAGCGTCGCCTCGAAAGCGACCCGTGGTGCTGTGATCTGCCTGACCAGCACGCTCATATGCTGGAGCGCCGCGTGCACGTGCTGCGCCAGCAGACCGATCCCCGGCTCCTCGCGCTCGAAGATGTTGCCGGCGGAATGCCAGCCGCCGGCGTTGCTTTTGGCCGCCCCCGGCTCCGCCGCGCGCAGCCGCAGCGCGAGGTCAGTGAGCGCAGCATGGTGCGGCAGCATGGCCTCGATCCGGCGCTGCAGCATCGGTGTGCCGTAGGCCACCATCACGTCGGGGGTGAGTTGGAGGGCGTGCATGCGTCAGGTGACCGATAGTCCGAGGTGGCGGCTTGCGACCCCAATGTGTGCGCGATTCGAGCGCACCAGACAAGTGCCCTCCGCGGCGTGACGCCCGGTGTGGTTGAGCCGGTTGCCGGACACGGCTTTACCTCGGCGCGCGAAGGGTGGACAATGGGCTCGGGAGATCGCGTGTGCGGCGGGCGGTTGCCCGGGGCGCAAGCAGGGAGAGCGACGATGGCCGAGATCACCATGCGCGAGGTGCGCAAATCCTTTGGGGCCGCGCAGGTCATCAAGGGCGTGACCCTGGACATCAAGAACAAGGAGTTCGTGGTCTTCGTCGGGCCGTCCGGCTGCGGCAAGTCCACGCTGTTGCGCCTGGTCGCCGGGCTCGAGGACATCACCGCCGGGCGGATGATGTTCGATGGCGAGGAGGTCAACGATTTGCCGCCGGCCGAGCGCGGCATCGCCATGGTGTTCCAGTCCTACGCGCTCTACCCGCACATGAGCGTCTACGAGAACATGGCGTTTGGCCTCAAGCTCGCCAAGACCGAGGGGGTCGACGAGCGGGTGCGCAACGCCGCCCGCATCCTGCAGATCGAGCATCTGCTCGAGCGCAAGCCCAAGGCGCTCTCGGGCGGCCAGCGCCAAAGGGTCGCGATCGGCCGCGCGATCGTGCGCGACCCGCGCGTGTTCCTGTTCGACGAGCCGCTCTCCAACCTGGATGCGGCGCTGCGCGTCCAGATGCGGATCGAGATCGCCAAGCTCCACCACGAGCTCGACGCGACCATGATCTACGTCACCCACGACCAGGTCGAGGCGATGACGCTCGCCGACCGGATCGTGGTCCTGAACGCCGGCGTGGTCGAGCAGTTCGGCTCGCCGCTCGAGCTCTACCATCACCCGCAGAACCTGTTCGTCGCGGGCTTCATCGGCTCGCCCAAGATGAATTTCCTGGAGGGCACGGTCGCCGGCGCCGCCGGCAATGCGATCACCGTCGATCTGGGCGATGGCATCCAGGTCGTGGCGCCGGTCAGCGCCAACGGCACCCAGGCCGGCGAGAAGGTCACGCTCGGGTTGCGCCCGGAGCATCTGATCGAGGGCGGCGGCGGCGATGCCGAGTTCCAGGGCCGGGTGATCGCGGTCGAGCATCTGGGCGGCGAGACCTTCATCTACCTGGAGCGCGCCGAGGGCGAGCCCTTGACCGTGAAGTCGGCCGGCGAGTCCAAAACCAAGGTCGACGACGTCCTGCCGGTCGGCGTGCCGGCCAGCGCCTGCTACCTGTTCGACGCCGAGGGCAAGGCCTTCTCCCGCCCTGCCGCCGCCTGACTCCGCCTATTGCGTTCTGGTTCTAGTTTGGGCTCAGGGTGCTAACGCGGGCGCGAGATCGGTCTTGGTGAAGTCGTCGCCGATGAACAGCAATGGCTGGCCGCGATGCTTGGCCAGCGCGTAGGCGAAGCAGTCACCAAGGTTGAGGCCGGCCGGGTGTCGGCCCTTGCCGAACCGGCGGAAAGCCTCGCGCGCGATCGCCGCTTGGTCCGCGTCAAATGGCAGAATTTCGATCCGCGCTTGCCGAAGCAGCGCGTCGAGCTCGCGGGCGCCACGATCGCCGAAGCGTCCTTGCATCACGATGCCGGCTTCCAGCAGATTCGCGGCCGACATCACGCGAACGGGGTCGCCCGCGATCGCCAGGGCACAGCGCGCAGCCAATGGCTCCTGCCTCAGGATCGCCAGCACGGCCGAGCTGTCGACGACCATCAGCTGGGCAGGCCGAGCTCGTCGTAACCGAGGATCTCTTCGTCGGAGCGGTCGTCGAGCACGGGCAGCGCCGCGCAGCGCCGGCCGATTGCCATGAGCTCCGCAGCAAGCTGCTCGGCATTTGACCGGCGCCTCGAGCGCTCGCGCGCGAGCCGCTCCTGGAGCGCCGTCCGGATCGCTTCGGTCATCGTGACGCCGGTGAGCTTCGCCAGCTCGCGCGCCAGCCGGTCGGTCTCGGGGTCGCGGATGCTCAGGGCCATGACGCCGTTCCGTATGGATGAGGATCAACTCATATATACATTGCGCGTCGCGCAACCGCAATTCGATGAGATCCGCGGCGACAGCGACACCTGAACGCCCGACCATTAGCTCAGGCGCTTCGACTATGTGTGGGCGCCGTCTTCGAAGCCGTATAGCTCAGGGCAGCCAGTCGGACGTGACCTGGTCCAGGCTGTAGGGGCAGGTCTCGGGCAGCGCGTCGGCGGCCGCGTCCTCGCCATGGTCGCGCAGCGCGCCGTCGGCCAGAGCACGGGCGTCGGCGTAGAGCTCAGGAAGCTCGGTCTCGACCTCGCGCCGAACCGAGGCCTTGAGCCCGTCGCGAAGCTTGATCCGCTGCGTGCGGACCGTGGCGCGCCAGGCGGAGCGCGGGTCGGCGGCCGGCGAGTGCTGAAGCTTCAACAGATGGTCCATGATCGTGCGCAGACGGTTGCGAACCGCGCGTTTGAGCGCGTCGCCCAAGTCGTCGACCTCCTCGATCAGATGCTCGAGGTCGAGCTCCGCATAACGGCCGGCGCGCAGAAGCTCGGGCTGCGTCTTCGACCAGGCATAAAAGTCCTGCTGGTAGAGCGGCTGGGGGGACGGCTTGATCCGAGTCGCCATGCCGATGCTCCGGGAGAGGCCGTCCAGCGAACTTGGCACGAACGGCGGGCAATCGCCTAACCGAGCCCGGCCTTGAGGAGGGCGGCGCGGTGGTGCTCGAGATCTGCGGGCTGCTTGTAATGGAGGGTCAGGAGGTAGCTCTCGAGGGTGAACGCGGGGCTGAGCGTGCGGACCTCGGCGGCATGCGCGGCCGCCGCCGCGGCGTCGTCCAGCTGGGCGTGGGCGGCCGCGAGAAACGCGTGATGGCTGGCATCCAGCCGCGTGATCCGCATGAACGCCTCGATCGCATCGGCGTAGCGCCGGGCGACGAAGTAGGCGCGGCCGAGATGGCTCCAGAAGCGCTCGGGGTGGTAGGGATTGAGGCGCATGGCGTTGCGGATCCACTCGATCCCTTCCTCGGGCCGGCCGAGCCAGGTCAAAAGCTCGCCCTGCTGGACGACGATCAGATCGTTGTTGGGATTGAGGGCGAGGCCGCGCTCCTGATGGTACATCGCCTTGCCGTGGTCGTCGGAGGTCAGGCTCACCGCGGCCAGGATGCGATGGACGTCGCTGTCGTTGTCGTCGAGGGCGAGCGCAGCCTGCAGCTCCTCGGACACGCGGTTCCAGACGGACTCCCGATCCTCGCACCACCCGTTCACCCACGTCTGGCCCAGGACGCAGGCCTTCCAGGCATGCGCGTGGGCGTACTTCGGGTCGAGCGCGATCGCCCGCTCCAGGAGTTGGAGCGCCTCGGCGTTGGCCTCGGGAGTCGAGCGATGGTGCAGGACCTTGCCGGCGAGCACGAGCTCATAGGCCGCCATGCTGCCGGTCGGCTTGCGCCCCGCCCGATCGTGGGTCGCCTGCTCGACGCGGCCCGGCAGGGTCGCGACGATCGCCGCGGTGATCTCGTCCTGGATCGCGAAGATGTCCTCGAGCTCGCGGTCGTAGCGCTCGGCCCAGACATGGCGGTCGCTCTCGGCATCGATCAGCTGGACCGTGACCCGGACCCGGTTGCGGGCCTTGCGCACGCTGCCCTCGACCACGTAGTGGACGCCGAACTCGCGCGCCACGTCCCGGATCTTGACCGGCTTGCCTTTGTGCACGAAGGCCGAGTTGCGCGAGATCACGAGCAGGTCGCGAAAGCGCGACAGCGCTGTGATGATGTCCTCGGTCAGGCCGTCGGCGAAGAACTCCTGTTCCGGATCGCCGCTCATGTTGACGAACGGCAGCACCGCGATCGCCGGCTTGTCGGCGGTCGCCGCAGCCGTGGTCGCCGCTGATCCCGGCTCGGGCGCCGGGCGCGCCTCCTCGCCGAGCAGCACCCGGAAGACCCGGATCGGCCGGGCGAGGTTCTTGACCGTCTGCTCGCCGAGGTCCTCGAAGGCGACGTCGAGCCGGTCGCCGATCTGCTCGCGCACCGCCTGCGAGACGTAGATCCCGCCCGCCTCCGCCAGAGAATTCGAGGCGGGCGGCGACGTTCACGCCATCGCCGAAGATGTCGTTGTCCTCAAAGATGATGTCGCCGAGGTTGATGCCGATCCGGAACTGGATCCAGCGCGCCGGCGGCAGGTCGGCGTTGCGCCTGGCCATCCGGCGCTGGATCTCGGCGGCGCACTGGACCGCCTCGGTGACGCTTGCGAACTCGACCAGCATGCCATCGCCCGTGGTCTTGATGATCCGGCCGCGGTTCTTGGCGATCGCGGGATCGATCAGCTCGAGCCGGTGCGCCCGCAGGCGCGCGAGCGTGCCCGCCTCGTCGATCTCCATCAACCGGCTGTAGCCGACCATGTCGGTCGCGAAGATCACGGCGAGCCGGCGCTCGACGGCCTTGACTTCCATGCTGCTTCCTTCGGCGCGAGCGCGGAAGTGTAGCAGCAAACCCGAAGGCTGCCTACGGCGCGGCGCCAGGCTCGAAGCGGCCTCGGGTGCGCTGGGCGCTCACCAGCCGGCGCGGGCGTGCAGCAGCCGCAAGCGGTCCTGCAGGCGGGCGAGGTTGTCGCGCGCCGCGCCGTAGCCGTTCAAGGTCGCGTGCGCGGCCTCCCAGAACTGGGTCGAGACCTGGGCATACTGGGCGCCGGTCGCGGCCGACGGGCGGGCGACCGCATCCGGCAGCACCTTCGCGAGGTCGGCGAAGAACGGGTTCGCGGCCAGGACCTCCGGGTCACGATAGAGGCTGGCGATGGTCGGCGCGTACGAGCCCTGGATCGCGCGCCGCTTCTGCTCGGCGGCGCTGGTCAGATAGCGCACGAGATCGATCGCCGCCGCCTGGTTCTTCGAATGCTTGGAGACCGCGAGCTGCCAGCCGCCAAGCGTGGCGCTGTGGCGGCCGTTGGCGCCGCCCTTGGGCAGCGGGGCGACCCCGACCTTGCCCTTGAGCGGGCTGTCCGCCGCCTGCAGCGAGGACCAGGCATAGGGCCAGTTGCGCATGAACACGGCGTTGCCGCGCTCGAAGGTGATCCGCGCGTCCTCCTCGACGAACTGGGTGACCCTCGGTGGTGCGATCGTCCCGACCCAGGCGGCGGCCTCGCCGAGCGCCAGCGCCGCGGCCGGGTTGTCGATCGTGATCGCGCCCTTGCGGTCGACGATCGTGCCGCCGCCATAGGCGTTGATCCACTCCAGCGCGTTGCAGGTCAGCCCCTCGTAGGCCTGGCCCTGAAACACCAGGCCCCAGAGGTCGGGCTGGCCGGCCGCGCGCTCGGCCTGCTGGATCATGAGCGCGGTATCGGTGAGCTCGGCCCAGGTGTCCGGCACCGCGGCGCCATATTTGTCCAGCAGGTCCTTGCGGTAGTAGAGCATGCCCGCATCGGTGTACCAGGGCATGGCGACCAGGCGGCCGTCGATCGTGTCGTTGGCGACGATCGCCGGCAGATGCTGACCCAGCACCTCGGGCGCGATCTGCGGGCCGAGATCGACCAGCTCGCCCGCGAGCGCGCTCGGCCAGATGACGTCGATCTGCAGGACGTCGATGCTGGGGTCGCCGCGGCCCAGGAGATCGAGGTAGGCGAAGTAGCGCTCGTTGCTGCGCTCGGCCGCCGCCACGACCTTGACGCTGTTGCCGCTCTGGGCCGCCCACGCCGCCGCCCCCTCCTGACAAAGGCGCATCTCGGTGGCCTGGGCGCCGCAGGAGATCGTGACCTCGGCCGCGGCGGCGGGCGCCGGACCGGACTGGAGGACGCCGAGCAGCAGCATGCCCGGCAGCAAAGTGCCAAGCCTTGCAGAGCAGGTTCCGAGCCTCATGATCGCCTCCCCTTGTCGGTCTGCCCGCGATTCATCCTGGAGTGTAGCACGACGGCTCCGGCTTCGCGAACCCGGCGCGGCGAGCGCGCGGCATCAGAGCGCCTCGGTTGTGGCGAGGCTCCGACTTGGCTAGCTTCGAGCCACGCGCCCTGGTTCCAGCGCGCCGCTTGCGTAAACCCAAACCCATGGAGCAGGGCATGCAGCAGGCCACGCGAATCGGCTTCATCGGCCTCGGCGCCATGGGCGCCGGCATGGCCGCCAACCTGCTTCGCGCCGGGTTCACCGTCGCCGGCTTCGACCTCAGGCAGGCGGCGCTCGAGCGGCTGGTCGAGCAGGGTGGGCACGCCGCGGCGAGCCCGCGCGCGGCGGCCGAGGGGGCGGCGGTGCTGATCCTGATGGTGGTCAACGACGCCCAGGTCGAGGCCGCCTTGTTCGGGCCGGACGGAGCGCTGGAGACGCTGCCCGAGGGCGCCACCATCGTGCTCTCGAGCACGGTGCCCGCGGGCTATGTGCGCGGTCTCGGCGAGCGGCTCGCGGCGCGCGGCCGGCATCTGCTCGATGCGCCGGTCAGCGGCGGTGCCACCGGCGCCGCGGCCGGCCAGCTCACGATCATGGCCTCGGGCCCGCAAGCGGCCTTTGCGGCTGCTGGGGCAGCCCTCGAGGCGTGCTCGAAGAAAGTCTACCGGCTCGGCGAGCAGCCCGGGATCGGCTCGACGGTCAAGGCGGTCAACCAGCTGCTGGCCGGCGTCAATCTGGTGACCGCGGCCGAAGGCATGGCGTTCGGGGTCGCCCTGGGCGCCGATCCCAAGGTGCTCTACGAGGTGATCCGGGGGGCGGCCGGCGGCAGCTGGATGTTCGAGAACCGGGTGCCGCACATGCTGGCCGACGACTATACGCCCTCCAGTGCGGTCGACATCTGGGTCAAGGACCTCGGGCTCGTGCTCGATACCGGCAAGGTCCTGAAGATGCCGTTGCCGATGGCCGCGGCCGCCTATCAGGTGGTGATGATGGCCGCCGCCCAGGGCCTCGGGCCGATCGACGACGCGGGCTTCGTCAAGGTCTATGAGAGCTTTACCGGGGCCAGGGTGGCGGGCCCCAAGGGCGGAGACAAGGCGGGATGAACCGGGTGGCGCGCAGGATGAAGCTTTCGGGTCGGACCGCGGTCGGGATCGACCTCGGCGTGATCGCGCTCGCGGCCGGGCTGATCCTGGCCGGCTGCGCCCAATACAAACCCCACCAGCGGCAGCTGACGATCGCTCCGGACCCGGTCGACTGCGCCGACGGGACGCCCGAGCGCCTGCATCAGGGTCACGGACGATGCGGGCGACATCTGGATCACTCACCCGAGCGAGATCGTGGGCTTCACCTACGAGCCGGGGTTCAAATACGAGCTGCTGGTCGAGGATCCGTCGCAGGTCAGCGAGGCCGAATCGGGCGATACGCTGAGGCCGAAGCTGATCCGGGTCGTGAGCAGGCAAGCCGCCGGCGCGTCCGAGCACAAGCTGACCGAGCGCCTCGATCAGGGCGAGTGGCAGCTGGCGAGCGTCAGCCCGAGCGATCACACCGACGCCCAATGGGCGGCGAGCGGGATCACCGCGAGGTTCGACCTCGGCGAGCACCGCCTGTCCGGGTTCGCCGGCTGCAACGACTACTTTGCCACGGTCGCGCTCACCGGTGATCGGATCCAGGTGTCCGAGCCCGGTTCGACCCGCAAAGCCTGCGCCCAGGAGACGGTCATGGCGCTGGAGCAGGAGTATCTGACGGAGATCGTCAAAGCGACGGCCTTCGCCCTCACGCCCGGCCGGCTGGTGCTGTCCTTATCCGATGGCAGCGGCATGGAGTTCCATCGCCCGGCCATGCCACCCAAGGCCGCTCCGTAGCCGCGCTGCGGCGGCTGCCCACGCCGCCGGCGGGAGCGGTCGCTAGCCGACGTTCGGCTCCCAGGCGCCGTCGACGAAATAGGCCTCGTCCTCGCCCGGCCAGGGCGGCATGGTGACCGCGACCGCGGACAGCGGCTCGGCGCCGTCGTTCCTCAGCTGGAACCAGGTGCCGGTCGGGATCGCGATCGAGACGCCGGGCACGGCATCGACGATCTCCGAGGCCTCGCCCAGCCGGCGCCACATCCGGCCCTGCCCGGCGAGAAAGTACCAGACCTCCTCGACCGTGCGATGGGCGACGGCGTGCGCGACCTGGCCCGGCCCGAGGGTGAAATGCGCCATGCTGCCGCGGGCGGTGGTCGCCAGAATCCGCACCTCGCAGCCGTCCGGCGCCATTACGTCGGCGGCAGCGCCCAGGGCTTTGGTGACCAGTACATCCATCGGCGCCCCCACGTGATCTACACGCCGCTGTCGACATAGATCGCGGCAAAGGGAATGGCGACGCTTACAGCCTCAAGCTCGAGCGTCGCGTCACCGATCAGGTTTTCCACTTCCCACTTCGTGCCGCGGCGCCGCCAGATCACCACATGGTGCTGCTCGCTGGAAACCAGGACGATCTCCTGGATCGAAGTCGATCTGACTGTAGTCGTAGGCCTTGCGCCCCCGGTCGTGCTCGATCGTCGAGGGCGACAGCACCTCGACCACCAGCACGGGATCGGGGATGGCCGCCCGACCGGGGTCGACCGGCGTGCAACTGACGATGACGTCCGCCTCATAGAAGGTGTCGTCACGGTCGGGACGCTGGACGCCCGCTTCATTGCCGACATAGCAAGGGCTGCGGACGCCGGACCGGAGCTCGTGGCTCAGGTTCGCGGCGATCACCGAATGAGCCGGCGCGGCCGGTGCCATCGCGACCGGGCAGCCGTCGATCAGCTCGTAGCGCGTGTCGGTGCCGTCGTCCCAGCGCAGGAACTCGGCCACGGTCATCCGTTTCTCGGCTGCGTCCGCCATGACCGCGGCAGTCTACTCCGAAATGGCCGCCTGATCTACGCGATGTTGCCGCCGAGCTCGTCCTCGATGTGGGCCTGGATGATCTCGCCGACGTCGGCATCCGGCTCGAAGCCCATCTGGCGCCCACGCCTGGCATCGAAGCGGGCGGGCCAGCCGGCGACGATCTTCTGGATCATCGGATCGGGTTGCCAGCGGATGCGGTTCGCGACC
Organism: uncultured Alphaproteobacteria bacterium; assembly: GCA_963753685.1. Classification (GTDB taxonomy): domain Bacteria; phylum Pseudomonadota; class Alphaproteobacteria; order Geminicoccales; family Geminicoccaceae; genus DATAOG01. The sequence goes on along the minus strand of CAVWDE010000020.1, from coordinate 351,666 downwards.
CGCTCGCCCGCGATTTCGGCGAGCGCATCGACCATCTGACCGATCGAGACCGTGATCCCGGGCAGGGTCAGCATCCGGGTCACGCCGAACGCCGCGGCCGGCAGCTCGAAGGCGTGGGTCAGCGCCTGGATCACCCGGCGCGGCGAGAGGATGTACATCTCCGCCTCGCGCTCCACCGGGCAGACCGCCTCCTGGCCCGCGAGCGGCTCGCGGATGATCGAGCTCGCGAAGGTCGAGGCGGCCTTGTTGGGCTTGCCGGGACGGACCACGATGGTCGGCAGGCGCAGCGCCCGGCCATCGACGAAGCCTTTGCGGCCGTAGTCATTGAGCATGAGCTCGCCGGCCGCCTTCTGGGCGCCGTAGGAGGTCTGGGGGGTGAGGATCGTGCCGTCGTCCAGGACCTCGGGCATGGCGCCGCCATAGACCGCGACCGAGCTCGCGAACACGAGGCGGACCGGCTCCGGCAGTGCCCGGCAGGCCTCGAGCACGTGCCGCGTGCCGTCCAGGTTGACCCGGTAGCCGAGGTCGAAATCCTGCTCGGCATTGGCGCTGACGATCGCCGCGAGATGGAACACGCCGTCGGTGCGCGGCCCGATCAGACGGCGCACCGCGGCCGGATCGGTGATGTCGCCGGCGGTCGTCTCGAGGCGCGGATCGTCCGGCAGGCCATCGGCCTCGACCACGTCGAACAAGGTGATCGTCCGGATCGACTGTACGATGCCGCTGCGGTCCATCAGCGTGCCGCGGGCGAGCAGCGCGCGCGCGAGCTTCTTGCCGATGAAGCCGGCGCCGCCGGTGATCACGATGCGCATTGCGGAGCCTCCCTTCGATGGTGCCGGCCGCGGGCCGGCAGATTTGGGCTGGTGCCGGCGGCCGGCCGGCGGATTTGCGACGATGCCGGCGCCGACCGGCCGATTTGGGCTTGGCGCAGCCGGGTCGGGGTGCGCTAGAAAGAACGGGACGCTACCATAGAGCAGCAGATTGCCCATGTCGCTCCTGCCAACGTCGCTCCTTTTGGGCTGCATCGCCGACGACTTCACCGGGGCGACCGACCTCGCGAGCATGCTGGTCCGCCACGGCATGGCGACCGTGCAGCTGATCGGCGTGCCGGGCGACGACCTCGATCCGGGCGATGCGCAGGCGGTCGTGATCGCGCTCAAGTCACGCACCATCCCGGCCGAGGACGCGATCACGCAGTCGCTGGCGGCGCTCGCCTGGCTGCGTGCCCGCGGCGCCGAGCAGATCCTGTTCAAATACTGCTCGACCTTCGATTCGACCGACGAGGGCAACATCGGGCCGGTCAGCGAGGCGCTGCTGGAGGCGCTCGGCGCCGAAGTGACGATCGCCTGCCCTGCCCTGCCCGAGAACGGCCGGAGCGTCTATCTGGGCCACCTGTTCGTGGGCGAGCAGCTGCTCTCGGACAGCCACATGCGCCATCATCCGCTGACGCCGATGACCGACAGCAACCTGGTCCGGGTGCTGGGGCGGCAGAGCCGGGCGCCGGTCGGGCTCTTGGCTTATGCCGTGGTCGATCGGGGGCCGGATGCGATCCGGGCGCGCCTGGCGGAGCTGCGCGCGCAGGGTGTCCGGCAGGTGATCGCCGATGCGATCAGCGAGCCGCACCTGATCGATCTCGGCGCCGCCGCGGCCGATCTCGCTCTGATCACCGGTGGCTCGGGGATCGCCATGGGGCTGCCGGCGAACTTCCGGCGCCGGGGCCAGCTCGACCAGTCCCGGCCGGCGGACGCGCTGCCCCACGTCGAGGGCCATGCCGCGATCCTCTCGGGCAGCTGCTCGAGCGCGACCCTCGAGCAGGTGCGGCGCCACCGGGCCGCGGGCCGGCTCGCGATGGCGCTCGATCCGGTCCGGCTGGCCGAGGGCGGTGCCGAGATCGAGCACGCGCTGGCGTTCGCCCTGCGCCACATGGGCCAGGGCCCGATCCTGTTCAGCTCGTCGGCGCCGCCCGAGGAGGTCGCCAAGGTCCAGGCGCGGCTCGGTCGCGGGCGCGCGGGCGCGGTGATCGAGACGGCCATGGCGACGATCGCCAAGGGCCTCATCGCGCAGGGTGTGCGGCGCCTGGTGGTCGCGGGCGGCGAGACCGCGGGCGCGGTGGTCGACGCGCTCGGTGTCAAGGCGCTTCGGATCGGCCCGCCGATCGATCCGGGCGTGCCCTGGACCCTGAGCCTGGGTGCGCCGGAGCTGCTGCTGGCGCTCAAGTCGGGCAATTTCGGCGCGCCCGATTTCTTCATCAAGGCGTTCGAGCGCGCACCGTGACGGACACCAGCGACGCAAAGCTGCGGGAGGAGATCGCCGAGTTCGGGGCGTTCCTCACCGATCAGGGTCTGGCCCACGGCAGCACCGGCAACATCAGCGTCCGGCTCGACGACGGCTGGCTGATCACGCCAACCAACTCGCGCCTCGGCCGGCTCGACCCGGCGCGGATCGCGAGGCTCGATCGCGATGGTCGCCTGCAGTCGGGCGATCCGCCATCCAAGGAAGCGTTCCTGCATCGCTGCGTCTATGAGATGCGCGCGAGCGCGCGGGCGATCGTGCACCTGCATTCGACCCACTCGGTCGCGGTCTCGTGCCTTGCCGGCATCGATGCCGCCGACGTGCTGCCGCCGCTCACCGCCTATTACGTCATGCGGGTGGGCTCGCTGCCGCTGATCCCCTACTTCCCGCCGGGCGACGAGCAGCTGGCGGCGGCGGTCCGCCAGGTCGCCGGCCGGCACGCCGCGGTCCTGCTCGCCAACCACGGCCCCGTGGTCGCGGGCACGAGCCTGGATGCTGCGGTCGGCGCGGTCGAAGAGCTCGAGGCCACGGCCAAGCTGTTCCTGCTGCTCCAGGGCCAGGCGATCCGGCCGCTGACCGCGCCGGAGGTGAGCGCGCTCGAGGCCCGCTTTCCCCGCGCCTGACCGGCAAGCGCCGATCGGTCGACGGTCAAAAAACGTCTAAAAATCACCCGAGTTGAGCGCCGGTCTGTTCTGTGCAGGACCTGCCCTGGGCGCGGATTTACCAGGCGGCGGCGGGCTCGACCGGGCGCTCGACAATCGATTGCGGAAAAGGTGCAAGTCGTGCTTGACGAGGGCAGCGGACTGCAGTAGTGTGCAGATCCGTTCACCACTGTGATGCAGGCTTGGGAGGACAAGACTGCTGTGCGAGCCAGGCGGGGGAAAAAGCTGGCCACGCGGGTCACGGTCAGCGTCGACGAGCGGGACTACGAGCAACTGTCGGCGCTGGCCGAAGAGCACCGTGTGTCCCTCGCCTGGCTCGTACGTTATGCGGTTGGCGACTTTTTGCAGCGCTACCGGCAGGATCAGCTGGAGCTGCCGCTCGAGTTGACCGCCCGGCGGCGCTAGCGGTGTCGGATCGGAGCGGCTCGTGTTCACCGGTCATCGCCGGGTCTTCTCGGGCCTGTCCGAGGACGACCCGGTGATCCGGGCAGATCGGGCGCCGGCACCGATGGCTCGGGCCATGTGCGTGGTCATGGCTCTGGGCGAGCGGGTCCTCTGACCCCAGCGTGAAAGCCCCATCCGTCACGATTGACCGCCGCGCCTGAGACGGCGGCGTGCGCCCGGCTCGGCCGGCGGCACGAATAGCGGAGCCACCCGCGTCTCGACCGCCGGCTACCCTGGCGGCCGGCTGATCGCAGTGGCGCTTCTTCGCCTGGCTCGTCGTAAGTTCCCCCGGAGCGCCCTGCCTGCACCGGGCCTCTTTGACGATCAGGTCCTTGGCTTGAAAGACGATTCCACTCACACAGCAGACGTTGCCACGAAGCACTTAGTAGAGCTCAAGGTATTCATTCACTTCCCAATCGGTCACATGCGAATGGAAGCGAGCCAGCTCAAAACGCTTGACGGCGAGGAACACCTCGACGAAGGCTTGGCCGAGGATTTCCTGCATCTCTCTGTCCGCCTCGAGCGCGGCGAGGGCGGCATCCAGCGTCTGCGGGAACTTGGGTAGGGCCGGATTGTCCTCGCTCGTCGTGTCCCGCGTCTGCGTCCTGAGTTTGGCATTCGCCTGGACGCCGAGAAGTCCGGCGGCCAGCGCCGCCGCCGCCAGCAGATAGGGATTGCTGGTGGCGGAGCCGCCCCGCATCTCGAGGTGGGTCGTGTCGTCTCCAGTCGCCTTGACCCGGACCAGCGCCGAGCGGTCCTGCACGCCCCAGCTCACGTTCGAGGGCGCGAAGGTATAGGGCTTCACGCGGTGATAGCAGTTCGGCGTCGGGTTGATCAGCGGCATCATGGCCTGGGCGTGCGCGAGCATGCCCTCGGCGAAAGACGCCCCGAGCGCCGAGAGCGTGCCGTCCGCAGACGGATCGTAGAAGGCGTTCGCGCCGGTCTTGCGATCGGCGAGGCTGATGTGCAGGTGGCAGCCGCTGCCCGACAGGCCCGCGAACGGCTTGGTCATGAAGCTTGCAATGTAGCCGTTGCGATGGGCAAGTTCCTTCATGCCGTTCTTGAACGCGAAAGCTTTATCGGCGCCGGCGAGATTGACGCCCGGCCCATAGACCGTCTCGTATTGCGAGCCTGCATATTCGCAGTTGTGGGTGATGACGTCGATCCCGTAGGCGCGCAGCATCGGCACCAGCTGATCGAGAAACGGCACATACTGGTTGCGGACGGTATGGAAGATGTGGATGCCCTCGTACAATCGCTTCTTGGTTTCCGCCGACAACAGGTAGTATTCGTATTCGTGGCCGAGCACGACGTCATAGCCGAGGTCGTTGGCTTGCTTGACCAATTCGGAGAGCACCCAGCGCGGCGCCGATCGTTGCGGCGTGCCGTCGTATTCGTAGCCCAGGCAGACGACGCTCGCGGTGTTCTCGAGCCAGGGAATCGCGCGCAAGGACTCCGGGTCCGGGAACAGCACCTGGTCGGCATAGTTGCGCTGCGTATGCAGCCCGCTCGCGGGCACGACGTTCGAGGCGGTGTCGAGGCCCTGGACGCCGCCGTAAAAGTTCAGGCCCCGGCGGGCGTAGGCGTCGACCTTGTCGAGCGGCACGGTCTTCGAGCGCGAGACGCCGTGCATGTCGGGCAGCTCGAAGCGCAGATAGTCGGTCCCGTGCTCTTCGAGCTTGGCCTTGAGCCTGGTTGCCTGCTCGTCGCGATCGATCATGTGTCACCCCCCCAAAGGCTCGGCGGGACCGGCGCGGCCGGCGGGCAGCGCGTCGACCCCGCCGGCCGGGCCACCCTCCCGTACTCAAGGTGCTGGGATGTAGGTCGGATCGACGCCTTCGGCGAGAAACAGCTTTTCGTCCTTGACGCCGATCATGGCCACCGTCTTGGACGGCACCCGGACATCCTTCGGGTAGGAGATCGTACCGGTGACGCCGGCATAGCCGCTGGTCGCGGCGATCGCGTCCCGAATGGCCTTCGGGTCTTCCGAGCCGGCGCGCTTGATGGCATCGGCGATCAGGCCGACCGTGTCGTAGCCGAGTGCTGCGAACGCATTCTCCGGGTCGGTGCCGTAGGCGGCCTTGTAGTCGGCATAGAACTTCTGGACCGCCGGCGTCGAATCCGGGGCCATGTAGGCATGGGTCGAGTAGTAGACGTCATTGGACGCCTCGCCGCCGACGCTGATCAGCAGCGGCGTATCGTAGCCGTCGCCGCCGACGATCGGCTCCATGACGCCCGCCTGCCGCATCTGCTTGACCACCAGCCCGATGTCGTCCGGCATGGCCGAGACGTAGACCACGTCCGGCTTGGCGGCCATCGCCTTCAGCTTGGTGATCTGCGCCGTGAACGAGGTGTCGCCGCTCTTGTAGTCGTCACGGCCGATGACCTTGCCGCCGTCATGGGTGAACGCCTCGTCGAAATACTTGGCGAGCAGGGTCGTATATTCGGTCGAGTTGTCGCGCAGCAGGAACACGTTGCTGCCGTCGAGCTTGCTCTTGACGAAATCGGCGCCGGCCGCCGCCTGCACATTGTCGCCGAAGCAGGCGAGGAAGATCATGTCGCCGATCTGGTCGGGCAATTTCGGCGACGTGGCGCCGGGGGTCACGAACGGAATGCCCGCCTGTTGGAAGATCGGCCCGGCTGCCAGCACCGAGTCGGAATCGGTGAAGCCCATCGCGACCGGCACATGGTCCTGGTTGATCAACTGGCTCGCCGTCGCGGCGATCACGGTCGGATCGGTCTTGGTGTCGTAGACCACGAGCTCGAGCTGCTTGCCGTCGACACCGCCCGCGTCGTTGATCTCCTTCAGCTTCAGCTTGGCGCCATTGAGTGCCGGCGCATCGAGCGAGGACAGCGCGCCGGTGACGTTGAAGGGCGCGCCGATCTTGATCGTGTCCTGCGCAAAGGCGCCGCTCGCCGCCACGAGACCGGCCGCCAGGACCAGTCCCGCCTGACCCCATTTCGAGGACTTCATGGTTCTCTCCTCTCCCTGTTTGAACGCGCTGCAAAGGGTCCGAGCGCCAGCTCGCGATCGCCCATGATCCCGCTCGGACGAAAGATCATGACCAGGATGAAGATGATACCGAGGATGATCTGCGCCGCGCCATAGAGCGGCGGCACCGCCAGCGAGCCGAGATGGACCCCGCGCTCGAGGTTGCGCAGGACCTCGCTCAGCAAGGTGACGACGACGACCCCGACCACGGCTCCGGTCAGGCTCTGCATGCCGCCGATCACCAGCATGCTGATCAGTGTGAAGGTATAGGCCAGATAGAAGCTCGCCGGCGAGAACGAGCCCAGATAGTGGCCGTAAAGCGAACCGCCGACGCCGGCGAAGAAGGCGCCGAGCATGAACCCCGAGAGCCGGGTCCTGAGCACCGAGATCCCGACCGCCTGGGCGGCGACCGTATCCTCGCGAACCGAACGGTAGCGCCGGCCGGCCGGCGAATAGACGACGCGGGCGAGGATGACCAGGGTCACGGCGAGCCAGCCGACCGCCCAGGCGAGCGTCGTCTCGAGCGGCACGCCGGTGAAGGTGCGGGCACCGCGGGTGAAGGCCACGGCGTTGATCAGGACCACATTCACGATGATCAGGAAGCCGAGCGTCGCCACCGCGACGAAATAGCCGGAAAGCCGCATCAGCGGTGCGCCGACCAGAAACGCGAGGACGACGCAGATCAGACCGGCAACCACGGTCGCCGGCAGGAACGAGAGTGTGATCGATGCCAGCCAGTGCGGCAGGTCCGGCAAATACGCATGCTTGGCCGCGGCCGGCAGCGACAGGATGCCCGAGGCATAGGCGCCGACGGCGACGAAGCCGACATGGCCGAGCGAGAAGACCCCGGTGAAGCCGTTGGCGATGCTGAGCGACGACACGAGCACAGCGTTGATGCACATCACGATGATGACGCGCACGTAGTAGTCGTTGAGGACCTGAGGCGTCGCCCAGGTCGCGAGCGCGATCAGCGCGCACCCGAGGATCGCCCAGGCGCCGGCCGCCGCGCGCGTCAAAGCTTGACCTCCTGCGTGCGGTTGAGCAGGCCGTTCGGCCTGAACAGGAGGAAGGCGATCAGCAGCGCGAACACGATGGCGTCGCGGTAGGGCGAGACGAAGGACGGCAGGAAGGCCACGATGAAGACTTCGAGCCCGCCGAGCACGAAGCCGCCGAGCACCGCGCCGGCGATCGAGCCGAAGCCGCCGATGATGGCCGCGACGAAGGCTTTGAGGAGCGGCGCGAAACCCATGTGGGGCTCGACGATCCCGGCCTGCGCCGCCCACAGCACGCCGGCAAGCCCGGCAAAGCCCGACGCGATCGCGAAGGCGACCACGATCAGCCGGTTGACGTCGAGGCCGACCAGCTGCGCGGCGCCCAGGTCCTCGGCTGCCGCCCGCATGCCGAGGCCGGCATCGGTCCGGGTCACGAACCAGCCGAGAAACGCGAGGGCTGCGCAGGTGAGCACGACGGTGACGACGTTGATCTCCGTGAAGGTGATCTGGCCATCATAAAACTGGATCGCGCTGTTCATCCAGTCCGGAAGTGGGAAGTTCCGGGGCGAGCTCGTGAACGCCAGGATACCGAAGTTCTCCAGGATGTAGGTGACCGCCAGGCTGGTCAGAAGCAGGGTGACGTCGGGCGCGCCCCGAACCGGCCGGTAGGCGGTCCGCTCGACGATGACGCCGGCGAGCGCGCCGACCGCGACCCCGCCAAGCGCGGCGATCCAGAACGGCGCGCCGGCCGCGCCGATGCCGAGCGCGGCGAACGCCCCGACCATCATCATGTCGCCGTGCGCGAAATTGGTCATGCGCAGGATGCCGAAGACCATCGAGAGGCCGATCGCGACCAGCGCGTAGAGAGAGCCGAGTGCGATCGCGTTGATGATCTGCTGGGCGATGTAGAGATCGAGGCTCATTGCCGCGCGCCGAGATAGGCGGCGGCGACCGCTTCGTAGTTCGCCTTCAACTCATCGGCCGGGCCGGAAATGCTGACCGCACCGGTCGTCAGCACGTAGGCCCGGTCCGCGAGATCGAGGGCGAGCGCCATGTTCTGCTCCACCAGCAGCATGGCGACGCCGGCTGCCTTCAGCTCGGCGAGCGTGCGGAAGATCGCCTGGACGACGATCGGCGCGATGCCGAGCGAGGGCTCGTCGAGGAGCAAAAGCGTCGGCCGCGCCATCATCGCGCGCGCCAGCGCCAGCATCTGCTGCTCGCCGCCGGACAGCGTCCCTGCCGGCTGATGGATCCGTTCACGCAGGATCGGGAAGAGCTCGTACATACGCTCCCGGTCGGCGGGCAGCGCGCCGCGATCGGCGCGGGCGGCGGCGCCGAGCCGCAGATTCTCGGCCACGGTCAGGCCGCCGAAAACCCGCCGGCCCTCCGGACAATGGGCGATCCCGAGCCTGACGATCCGTGCCGGCGGCAGCCGGTCGATACGCTCGCCGGCGAACCGGATCGTGCCGCTTTGCGGCCGGATCAAGCCCGAGACCGTGCGCAAGGTCGTGCTCTTGCCCGCGCCATTGGCGCCGAGCAAAGCCACGACCTCGCCCTCGCCGACGACAAGGTCGATGCCTTTGACGGCCGCGATCGAGCCGTAGTTGACTTCCAGCGCGTCGATCGCGAGCAGCGGCCGGCCGCTCGCCTCGCTCCCCGGCGCCGCCGCCAGGCCCTCAGGCCTGGCCAAGATAGACCTCCCGAACGCGCGGATGGCTCTGCACCTCGGCGGGCGTGCCCTCGAAGATCCGCTCGCCGTGCGCCAGCACCTGGATGCGCTCGCAGAGGTTCATGATCAGCTCCATGTCATGCTCGACGACGATCACGGCGAGGCGGTAGCGAGAGCGAACCTCGTCGATCAGGGCGAGCAGCGCCCGAGTGGCGGCGGCGTCCATGCCCGCCGCCGGCTCGTCGAGCATCAAAAGCCGCGGGCGGGTCGCGAGCGCGCGCGCGAGCTCCAGGCGCCGCTGGTCGCCGTAGGGCAGATCGCTCGCCCGGTGATCGGCGCGTCCGGCGAGGCCAATCAGCTCGAGCAGCTCGGCCGTGATCGTCTCGACTGCCTTTTCCATACGGCGAAGATGCGGCGTGCCGAGGATGGCGTCGAGCATCGAGGAATGATGCCGGAGCTGCGCGGCGGCGCGCAGGTTCTCCGCGACGCTCAGGCTCTGGAAGAGCCGCGTGCCCTGAAACGTCCGCGCGATGCCGAGCCGGACGATCCGGGCGGCAGAGAGGCGCTCGATCGGCTTGCCGTCGAACAGGATGGCGCCCTGGTCGGCGCGCAGAAAGCCGCTGACGACATTGAAGAACGTGCTTTTGCCCGAGCCGTTCGGGCCGATGACGCCGACGATCTCGCCGGTGCGGATGCTGATCTCGTGATTCTTGAGAGCGACCAGGCTGCGGAAGGATTTCGTCAGTCCGCTCGTCGTCAGGAGCGGCGCCATGCCGCGGCCAGTGTCGATCGCCGCCATTGCCCCCATCGCTCCCCGCACGGACCGCCCGAGGTTCCATCTGCGGGCCGCCCGAGTCAAACCTCCAATGATGATGCCGATCGCATCTTCGGGCCGACCCGACCGGCATCGGGTCGTGAGCGAGCATCTCGGCCACCGGAAGCTGGATACGACGCGCCGTTGCTATGCCGCGAGCAGATCCGAACTGCGACCCGGCGCTATCATGCCGTTCTCATCAAGAGACGTAGCCTGGTCGAGGCGCTGTGTAGCGATCGAGTTCGGGATGACCGGCCTTGGCTAGTCTAGCCCCCAGCAATGTCCGCTGACTGATCACCCCTCGTGATCATCGGCGGCTGACGGAACACCTTCAAGTCGGGTAGCGGCCCCTCATAGCGCTCCACTTCGACCAGGCAGCTGTGGGCGCTGGTCCCTTGGGCGAGCGTGGACGTGCCAACGTCCCGCGTCAGCACGTTCGGATTGCCATGCACGTCGAGACTGCCGGGCTCGGCTGGATTCGCCGGATCGTACCAGGCACCTGTGGGCAGCACGACGACGCTCGGCCGAACCGTCTCCGTGACCATGGCGCCCGCAAGCGTCGCGCCCCGGTCGTTGAACACGCGGACGATGTCGCCATCGGCAATGCCTCTTGCCTCGGCGTCGCGCGGGTGGATGCGGATCGCCTCGCGGCCATCAATCTTGGCGTCGCGGCTGGTCTTGCCGAAGTCGTACTGGCTGTGCAGCCGGGTGACGGGTTGGTTGGAGTTGAGCGCCAAGGGATAGCGTGCCGAGCGGGCACCGCCGATGAACTCCTCCTTCTCGAACCACATCGGATGCCCCTTACAGTCGGCGAGATCAAAGGACGCGATCCTTTCCGAGAAGATCTCGACCTTGCCGGATGGCGTCGCCAGCGGCGCCCCTTCGGGGTCCGCCCGGAAACGCTCCAGGGTGAAGGTCCGCGCCGGGACCTGGTCCGAATCAAGCCGGAACACGCCGCCCTGCCAGAAGGTCTGGAAGTCCGGCAGGTCGATCTCGGCCTCGGCGGCGCGCTGCACCGTCACCTTCCAGAGATGCTCGATCCACTCCCTGGGCGTTCGCCCCTCGGTGAAGCGCTCGGCAAAGCCGAGCCGTTCGGCCAGCCCGGTCAGGATCGCGTAGTCGTCTCTCGCCTCCGCGAACGGCTCGAGGGCCTGGTGCATCGGCGCGGCAGAGAGCTCGGAGGTGCCCCACGCGAAATCCTCGCGCTCCAGCGCCGTGGTTGTGGGGAAAACGATGTCCGCATGGCGCGCGGTCGCGGTCCAGAATGGCTCGTTGACGATGATGGTCTCGGGTTTCGCCCAGGCTTGCCGGAGGCGGTTCAGGTCCTGATGGTGGTGGAAGGGGTTGCCGCCCGCCCAGTAGATCAGGCGGATGTCCGGATAGGTCAGGGTCTGGCCGTTGAACGGCACCGTGCCGCCGGGACCCAGCAGCGCGTCGGCGATGCGTGCCACCGGGATGAAGGCCCCGACCGGATTGTCGCCCTGGGGCAGTGCTCCGACCTTGAACGGCAGGCTCCGACGGCCGGCGAAGCCGAAATTGTGGATGCAGCCATAGCCGTAGCCGACGCCTTGGCCGGGCAGGCCGAGATTGCCGAGCATGGCGCCGAGCACTGCGATCATCCAATAGGGCTGATCGCCGTTCTCGGTCCGCTGCAGCGACCAGCTGATCGACAGCAGGCAGGGCTCGCTCGCCATCCGGCGGGCAAGCGCCTGGATGCGCTCCGGCTCGATGTCGCAGATCGCCGCCGCCCAGCCGGCATCCTTCGGCACGCCGTCGCTCTCCCCGAGCAGATAGGGGACGAAGCGCTCGTAGCCGACGCAGTGGGACTTGAGGAAATCCTTGTCGTGCAGGTCTTCGCTGTGCAGCGTGTGCGCCAGACCGAGCATCAGCGCGACATCGGCATTGGGACGGATCGGCCACCAGTCGGCATCGAGAAAATCGGCGACGTCGTCCTTGACCGGGCTGATGCAGACGACCTCGACGCCGGTGGCGCGCCAGCGCTGCAGGTGGCCGCGCGCGGAATGGTCGCCGATGCCGCCCTGGTTGATCTGCGTGTTCTTCATCGAGATGCCGCCGAAGCTCACCACCAGGCGGGTATGCTCCAGCACGTCCTCGATCGTCGGCGCCTCGTCCATCAGCTGCAAGGCCGCGACGCCGAGCACATGGGGGATGATCACCTGGGCCGTGCCGGTGGAGTAGGACTGGACGGAGTACGTATAGCCGCCGAGCTGATTGAGAAAGCGATGCAGCTGGCTCTGAGAATGGTGGAAGCGACCGGCGCTCGCCCAGCCATAGGAGCCGCCGAAGATCGCCTGGTTGCCGTGCCGGGCGACCACCCGCCCTAGCGCATCCGCCGCGATGTCCAGCGCCTCGTCCCAGGGCACGGCGACGAACGGCTCGATGCCGCGTTGCGCGCCATCGCTCCTCCCCGGGCGCTTCAGATAGCCCGCGCGGATGCAGGGTCGCGGAACGCGGCACCCGGCGTCCTGCGCGGCGAGCAAGGACTGGCCGATGGGGGAGGGCTGGGTGTCGTGCGCGTCCGCATGAATCGCCGCAAGCCGGCCGTTCCGGGTCTCGACGTTGAAGTTGCCCCAGTGGGTGCTGGTCGGGATCAGCATCGGCTTCGCCATGATCGGCCTCGAGCGTGGTGAACGCAGAACCTTAGACCAAGCCCAGATATTCACAATCGCGCGCCGCGGGGGGCAGAGCCTCCGGAGCCTCCCGGGACCGGAGGGTTGACAGTGGCGGTCCCGGCGCGGGTATACTCGCGTCCGTTCGTCGTTCGGAAACAAGCAACAAGACGCCGAACGAGATCCCGTGCGGTCGTCCACCCGTCGTGGGGACGGGTCCCATCCGGCGACCGTCGATCCTGCGGGAGTCAGGCGTCCAAATGAAGAGGAGGAGGTCTCATGAGGCACGCACGCACCCTGGTCACGGCGGCCCTGGCGCTCGTCCTGATCTCGGCCAGCGCGGCCGTGGCCCAGTCGCCCGAGGCGTGGAAGCAGAGCGACGTCCTCCAGGGCTTCGATCCGTCGTCGGTGGACCTGACCGGTTTCACGCCGGGTCCGAATGGTGAACAGTCCGTGAACGCGGCTGACGTCGCGGATCCCACGCCCGAGTGCCTCCAGAAGATCAAGGACGCGAAGCTCAAGCTCGCCTTCCTGAACGGCTATGCAGGCCTCTCGTGGATGAGCGCGATCGAGGCCGGCGTGCACGCCAAGGCGGCCGAGTACGGCATCGACGTCGTGGCCACGGCCAGCACGGACTTCGATCCCGCCAAGGAGGCCACGGCGGTCGAGACCGTCATGGCCAGCCAGCCCGACATCCTGATCACCATCCCGGTCGACGCCACGGCGGGTGCGGCGGACTACAAGCCCGCCCTCGACGCCGGCACCACCATGGCGTTCTATGACAACCCGGTCGAGGGCTGGACCGGGGGCCAGCAGTACGTCGCCATCGTCACGGGCGACCACTACCGGATGGGCAAGGACGCTGCAGACCTGCTCGCGCAGGCGATCGGGGAGACCGGCACCTACGGCTTCCTCCAGTTCGACGTCCCGTTCTACAACTCCAACAACCGCGAGAAGGGCTTCCTGGCCGAGATGGCGCAGGCGCACCCGGGCCTCAAGAACGTGGCCTGGGCGGGCTTCACCACCGATGCCCAGGCGGGCGAGGCAGCCGATGCGATGCTCCTCCAGCACCCGGACCTCGATGGCATCTACGTCTCGTACAGCGGTGGCCCCAACACCGCCCTGCTCGCCTCGCTGGCCGCCGCCAAGAACACGCACACCAAGGTCGTGACCCACGACCTGGATGCGGTCAACGACGTGAGCATGGCGACCAAGGGCAGCAACTACTACGGCACCGCCATCGAGCACACGTTCGATGAGGGCGCCAATACCGTCAAGGCCGCGGTGCTCGGGCGCTGCGGCGTGGCTGTCCCGCCGTTCATCGTCGTCCCTGCCCTCGCCGTGAACCGCGACAACCTCGCGCAGGCGTGGCAGGAAGGCTTCCACCAGGATCCGCCGGCCGAAGTGAAGGCCGCACTCGCGCAGTAGTCACCCGCCCCCGTCCACCGCACGCACGGTCGTTTGGGCGCAAGCGGACAGCCATGACCAGCGAGGCTGCGACCAGCTCGCCGCCGGCAGGTCGGCGGCGGGTCCCCAGGCAATTCCCCCGCGGCGCCATCGTCTACCTTGGGTTCGTGCTCATCCTGCTTGTGTTCTCGATCACGCTCCGCGACCGCGGTTTCCTGACCGTCGACAATTTCCTGAACATCCTGCGCCAGACGGCATTCGTGTCGATCATGGCGTTCGGCACGACGTTCGCGCTGTCGGCCGGCGAGATCGACCTTTCGATCGGGCAGGTGGTGGCGCTCAGTGCGATGGTCGCAGCGGTCTGCCTCCGGGACGCCAGCCTGTTCGTCGCCGTGCCGGCCGCCCTCTCGGTGGGGCTCGTCGTCGGCCTCGCGAACGGCCTCCTGACGACCCGCCTGCGGGTGCCATCGTTCCTCATCACGCTCGGCATGGCGGGCATCATCGGCGGGCTCGCACGCTTGATCACCCACACGATCCCGGTCCCGGTGCGCGACGAGACGTTCACCCTGATCTTCGGGTCGGGCGACCTCGGGCCGGTGCCGTCACTGCTGCTCTGGACCCTGGGCGCGCTCCTGGTGGCGCACGTCGTCTATCGCAAGACCACCTTCGGCCGGGAGCTGCTGGCCACCGGCGGCAACCGGATTGCGGCGCGCTACTCGGGCATCGATACGACCCGCCTCCGTATCGCCGCGCTGGTGATCTGCTCACTCACGGCAGCACTTGCCGGTCTGCTTTACGTCGGGCGACTGCACAGCGCCCGCTACACGCTGGGGGAGGCGGACCTGCTGACGGTCATCGCGGCCGCCGTCATCGGCGGCACGAGCATGTCGGGTGGCCGCGGCTCCATGGTCGGCGCCCTGGTCGGATCGCTGGTGATGGGCGTGCTCAACAACGGGCTCATCCTCATGGGTCTGGCGGTGACGGAGCAGATGATCGCGCGCGGCGTGATCATCATCGTCGCGGTGGCGCTCAGCCTCCGCGAGGCACCGGAGGCGTGAGCGGATGACGCTCGAGGCTCCGCTCGTGGCCGAGCGCGACCCGCGACCGGTGGCGCTCTCCGCGCGTGGCATCCGCAAGTCGTTCGGCGAGGTCGAGGTGCTGCATGGGGTCGACTTCACGCTGCACCAGGGACAGGTCCACGGGCTGGTCGGCCAGAATGGCGCCGGCAAGTCGACCCTGGTCAAGATCATCGACGGCGCCTACGCCTCCGACGCGGGCGAGATCGAGGTCAATGGGACCAGGGTGGCCGGCCGACCGGCAGGGTCCCGCCAGCGCGATATCGCGATGGTGTTCCAGGAGTTCAGCCTCATCCCCCAGATGTCCGTGGGTCACAACATCCTGTTGACGCGCGAGCCACGCGGTCGCCTTGGCCTCATCGACGACCGCGAGATCGGCCGGCAGGCGACCGAAGCACTCGCCCGGGTCGGCGCCGACATTGACCCCGACCGGCTCGTGGAGGAGCTGCCGGTGGGCTCCCGCCAGCTCGTCGAGATCGCCAAGGCCCTCTCCCGGGACGCGAGCATCCTGATCCTCGATGAGCCGACCGCCTCGCTCGCCGCGGCCGAGGCCCGCACCCTGATGGCCGCCGTGCGGCGCCTGACCTCCGAGGGCATCGCGGTCATCTACATCTCGCACCACCTCCATGAGATCATGGACATCTGCGACCAGGTGACGGTGCTGCGCGATGGCGAGGTGACCCTGTCCGCGCCGACCTCCGCAACGACCCTCTCGACCGTCATCGAGAGCATGCTCGGGCGGTCGCTCGAGAATGCGCTCGCGTATCAGGGCCATGACGTCGACCGGACCGGGCGACCGCTGCTCCGGGTCGCGGGCCTGACCAACGACCGTCTCCGGGACATCACGTTCGACCTCCATCGGGGCGAGATCATCGGGGTGGCCGGGCTGCTGGGCAGCGGCCGGACGGAGCTCATGCGGGCCGTCTACGGCATCGACCGGATCATTGCCGGGAGCATCGAGGTGGATGGCCGCGGGATCGCGCTCCGCGGTCCGCGGGACGCCCTGGACGCGGGGATCGCGCTGGTGCCTGAGGATCGGGCGCGTGCCGGCCTGGTCCGCGAGCACTCGGTCGGGCAGAACGCCCTGATGGCCGCCTGGAAGCAGTTCTCGCGCACGGGCCTGGTCGACGACGGCGCCGCCAGACGGGTCGCGAGTGGGTTCGTCGAGCGGCTCAACATCCGGACGACGGGCCTCGACCAGCCCGTGAAGGACCTCTCCGGGGGCAACCAGCAGAAGGTCGTGGTCGCGAAGAACCTGACGGTCCAGCCGCAGGTGCTGCTGCTCGATGACCCGACGGTCGGCGTCGATGTGGGCTCCAAGCGGGAGATCCTGATGCAGGTGCGCGCCCTTGCCGCCGCCGGCAACGGCATCCTTTTGGTGTCATCGGAGCTCGAGGAGCTGAGCGGGGTGGCCGACCGGGTGCTGGTCGTGCGGCATGGCCAGATCCTGCGCATCCTCGACCGGTCCGAGGGCGACGACCTGTCGGAGGCAGCGCTGTCGCGCGCCGTCCAGGAAGAGGAGGCGAGCTAGCCGCCCACGACGCGGACGGCCACCAGCCAGCCGGTCCGCATCCCACCACACCCACGGAGGAGACGACAACGATGGCCAGCCCGATGGACGCACTCCGACCCGGCACTCAGCCTGTGCGCTCATACGAGACCCGCTTCCCGCGCGATGAGACGCCCATCTCCGAGGGCGGCATGTGGCTCAATGCCCGGACCGACGGGATCGACTGGTGCGACGTCATCACCAAGGGTGGCGTGGCGTTCGGCGAGGTGACGCGTCCCGGCGAGGCCGAGCGCCGCGCCGAGCAGGGCAACCTCGCGGATGCGGATGCGGCGCCGGTCGGGATCTACGATGACCCGACCGCGGTGCTCGCCGGTCAATGGGGCCGGGACCAGTTCGTCCAGGCGCGGGTGTTCAGCCGGAACCAGACCAGCAAATACTTCCAGGAGGTCGAGATCCGGCTGCGGACGACCATCGAGCCCCACAGCATCACGGGCTACGAGGTCTTCTGGCGCTGTCTCAAGACCGAGGAGGCGTATGCGGAGATCGTGCGCTGGGATGGCGCCATCGGCCGCTGGAAGTCGCTGGCCCGCAAAGTCGGCCCCGAGTTCGGGGTCAAAGACGGCGACCTGGTCGAGGCCTGCATGGTCGGCAACGAGATCCGGGGCTACATCAACGGCGTGCTGGTGACCACCGCCACCGATGACACCTACGCCGATGGCGCGCCGGGCGTGGGCTACAACTTCGGCGTCGGCAACACCAACGTCGACCACGGATTGACCTACTTCCAGGTCGACACCTACGACCGTTGAGCTCGCCCGGAGCGGTGATGACAGCATGTCTTGTCTCGTTCGAGATGCCTTGTTGCAGCTGGTCGTGGTCATCGCTCGATTTCGGTTCTGCGCCTGGCGTCGATCGGTCCGGGTTCGGTTGCCGATGACGGTGGAGGGCACGCGGTCGATATGGCAGCGGAGTATTTCGGCACCATTTCAGGAAAGGGGAATCGGGGAGGGAGCGGACGCGGAACGCCAGCCGCTTCAGGTCAAGGCGTTCGCTCTCGGGCTGACCGCGCCGGCCGAGCCGCGGCCGGACGGCCGGCTGCTCGCGACGACAGCACCGCGTCGACGTAGCGTTCCGGGTCCTCGCTGGCCGCGTCTGATCTTCGAGGCTGGTCTTGGAGACGAAGGCGCCGGCAAACTCGCCGCTCGACTGGACGTTGGACCGCGAAGGATCGTCCGGGTCCTCGGTCAGCACCGATCGCCAGTCGCCGTTCGGGTCGTTGGCGTTGTACAGGTCGTCAATGCCCGGTTGTCTGGATGGTAGGCATTGGGCGCCCGGACGCCTGCGAGCTGATCATGGTGCCGAGACGCGCCACGGCGCTGCGGCGCAAGGCCCTCCCCCACCTTGCCCGCGGATCAGAGCAGGACGTGACCCGTGGCGAACAGCCAGATCAAGGCGAGCGTGAACGACAGCAGGGTCATCGGCACGCCGCAGCGGGCGTGCTCGAGGAAGGAGACGCGGACGCCCGCCTCGGCCGCTCGCTCGAGCGCGATGATGTTGGCGAGGCTGCCGATCACCAGGAGGTTGCCGGCCAGCGTCGACAGCACGGCCAGCCCATAGAACGTGCCCTCGCCCAGCCGATGCAGGGTCGAGAGCAGGAGCACGACCAGCGGCACGTTGCCGATCGTATTGGCGCCGAGCAGGGTCAGGGGCGCCATCACCAGGAGGCGCTCGGGGTGCAGGCCCTGATGCTCGAGCGAGAGCACCGCGCGGTCGGGCAGACCGGTGGTATCGAGCGCGTGGGTGACCACGAACAGGCCGCAGAATAGCACCAGCAGGTGCCAGTCGACGAGGCCCAGCATGGTCCGGGTCGCGAGCCGCCGGCTGATCAGGAGATAGCCCGCGACCAGGAGCACACCCGTGACATGGGTGACCCCGGTCGCGAACAGAGCCAGCAGGAGGACCGTGGCGAAGCTCGCCTTGGCGAGGCCGAGTCGGTCGAGCTCGGGCGGCGGCAGGCGGTCGGAGCGGTCCGGACCGGCTTCGAAGCGCCGCCGCCACTGCCACCAGATGACCAGGTACACGCAGGCCAGCGCCATCAGGGCGGGCGGGGCGCAGGCCGCGAGAAAGTGCCAGAAGTCGAGCCGGCCGAGCTCGCCGATCAGGATGTTCTGCGGGTTGCCGATGAGGGTCGCGGCCGAGCCGGCATTGGCGCCGCCCGCGAGCCCGATCACGAACGGCCGTGGGTCGAGCCCGCGCTGCACGAGCCCGGCGCACAGCATCGGCGTCATGGCGAACACCACGACGTCGTTGGCCAGCACCGCCGAGAGCCCGCCCGCGGTGACGACCGTGACCGCAAGCAGGGCGGCCGGCGACGCCTCGGCGGTCGCGATCCGGTGCGAGCACCAGTCGTAGAAGCCGCAGACCGCGAACTGCGCCGAGAGGATCATCAGCCCGAACAGCACGACGATCGTCGGCACATCGATCGCCGCGAGCACCGCCGGCCCGTCGACCGCAGCGCACGCGTAGAGCAGGATCGCCCCGAGCAGGGCGATGCCGGTGCGATCGACCCTGAGCCCAGGCCAGCGACCGATCGCCATGCCGACATAGACGGCGACGAAGACCCCGAGAACCAGGGCCGTCAAGCGTGCGGCACCATGGTCACCCGCTCAGTGGGGCCGCTGCACATCGAAGATGCGTCGAAGAGCGGCGTGACAGAACTGCCGGTCGCGATCGCCCAGAGCGCCAATCCGCCGGCCCAGAACCCGGTTGTCCAGCGTGAAGAGTTTCCAGCGCACGACGCAGGCGTTCCGCAATCCGGTGGGGCGCAGATCCTCGATCGCGTAGTCGCTCGGCCAGCTGCTGTGCTCCGCGCTCGTGATCATGGCGAGCAGCGTGTGGCCATTCTGCCGGTTGAACCGGCCCACCGACAGGACGAGCGCCGGTCGCGGCTTCGTCTTCGGCAGGTCAACAAAAGGAAAGGGCACGATGGCGATCTCGAACGGCTCAAAGATCGTCGAAGGCTGCAGCATCCTCGGGGGAATCCCACTCGCTCAAGGTCGTCTGCACGGCGCGCAGGTAGGCCACATCGAGCGGCGCCTGCTTGCGCAAGCGCACATCGCCATCCTCGAGGTCGTACACCACCACATCGCCCGGCTGCAGGGACAACCTCTCCCTTACTTCGCGGGGGATTGTGGTCTGACCTTTGGACGTGATGCGGCTGGTGGGCGGCATCGGCATCTCCCTTACTCCTTACAGTAAGGAGACAAGGATCCAATGGTCAAGGAACAGCTGGCGCCGGATGCCGATCCAGCTCAGGGCGCCAGTTCGGCGAAGATCTCGGCGATGCGGCTCTTGGTGTCCGCGGCCGCGAGCAGCACCAGCAGGAGCAGGCGCGCCTTGGGGCCCTTGAGGTCGCCCGCGAAGATCGCGCCGGCATCGCGCAGATCCTTGCCGCCGCCCTTGCCATAGATCGGCTCGACCCGCCCGGTCGGGCAGCGCGAGGTGATCACGACCGGCAGCCCGGTGCCGACTGCCCGCTCGACCACCGGCACCAGCGCCGCGGGCCCGTTGCCGCGCCCGAAGGCCTCGATCACCAGACCATCCAGGCCGAGGTCGAGCGCCAGCTCGACGATCCGGACGTCGAAGCCGAGGGCGAGGCGGAACAGCGGCACCTGCAGCTCCGGCATCTGGTCGAGCCGGAAGGTCCGCCGGCGCGCCGGGCGGCGCTGCAGGATCACCCGCGCGCCGTCGACCTCGCCGAGCGCGCCCTTGTCGTAGGACTGGAAGGTGGCGAGCGCGCTGGCGCTGATCTTGGTCACGTCGCGCGCGGCGTGGATCTGGTCGGCAAAGCAGATCACCGCCCCGAGCCCCACCGCCTCTGGCGCCACCGCCGTGCGCACGGCCGCAAGCAGGTTCCTGGGCCCGTCCGGCAGCGGATCGTCATGCGCCCGCTGGGCGCCCGTGAACACCAAGGGCTTGTCGGATTGCAGCAGGAGGTCGGCCAGATAGCAGCTTTCCTCCATGGTGTCGGTGCCGTGGGTCACGACCACGCCCGCGACCTCGGGGCGGGCGAGCTGTTGATTGATCCGCTGGCCGAGCGCGAACGCGAAGGCGACCGACATGTCGAAGCTCGAGACGGTCGCAAAATCGTCGACCTCGAGCTCGGCGACCTGCGCCAGATCGGGCGCCTGGGCGAGCAGGTCCTGGCCGCGCTGGGAAGCGAGCGTACGCCCGGCCTTGGGATCGAAGCGCGAGGCGATGGTCCCGCCGGTACTGATCAAGACGACTTTGGCTGCCATCCGGGTCGCCCTCAAGGGGGGCGGGCGCGCCGCCCCTGCCGCGGCTGAGGATGCGCGCGATGATAGCGGGCGGTGGCGGCGTCGGCCAGCGCGTTTGTGGCGATCGCTCTCGGCTCGAGGCGGGGCGGCGGGAATGGCTCCGGGCGAATCGCGCTCGCCGCCGATCCGGCGAGCCCTCAGCCGTCGGTCGGCGGCGTCTGCCCGTGGCCGCGCCGATGCTGCCAGCGGCCCCGCGGCACCTCGATCACCTGGTGCAGGGCGGGCTCCGCCGGCGAGCGCGGTGCCACGACCCCGCTCGGCTCGGCGAACGCCCGCGCGCCGGCCGCCGCGCAGGCGACCGGGGCCGGCCGCGGCGCCGGGCCCGGGTCGGGCGCGCGCTGCCGGTGTCGAGCGCAGGCCGGGCCGGGCCACCCGGGCTGCAGCCAGGGGGCCGCGAGCGCCCGAAAGAGGCCGGTCGCGAGCTCGGTGTAGAGCGCCGAGCCCCAAAGCGCGAATTGCAGCGGAGAGGGCGGAATCATGGTCGCAGCCACCTTTGCCGGGGTGCCGACCAGCCTCACCACAATTGCTTAAGAACCCTTGAAGCGGGCCTGACCTGAGAGCGCCTGGCGTAACCTCGGCCTGGACCGGGCGGGCCGCTGGCGGCGCTAGCTCTTATGTCCTATATTAGGAATATGATCAGATGTCAACAGCAAGCCCGCTGGCCGCGTTCCGAAAGCCGCCCGGCTGGCCGTCAGCGATCGGTTCGCGGCCGACAGGAATCGACGCCGGTCTACTTCTGCTGCTGTTGCTGCTGGGCCGCCAGCTGGCGCTTGAGCTCCTCGTTCTGGAGCCGCAGCTGATCGGCCTCCGATGCCGACTGTGAGCGCTTGACCTCCTGGTCGTGAATGTAGCCGCCGGTGCCGCCGATCGCCGCGCCAGCGGCGGCGCCGATCGCGGCCCCGGTGCCCGGCGCCCCGGCGAAGGCGCCGAACAGGGCGCCGCCCGCGGCCCCCACGGCCGCTCCGATGCCGGCCCCGCTGGCGGTGCGCTGCTGGGTTTCGGTCATGGTGCAGCCGCCGAGCGCGATCGCTACCGCAAGCGGCGCCGCCAGTACCAGAACGCCCCTCTGGCGGCGGCGACGCGGACCGAGCCGCGGACCAAAACTGGCAGACATCGCTCGCACTCCCTCTCCCGGCTCAAAAGGCACTGCGACGCCCGCGGCCTACGAGCAGGGCCACCGCGCGCTCACCGCCCGGAACACCACATCCATCGGCGCTCCGGTCAGCTGCTCCGGATGGGCGCGGGCGTAGTCGATGAACACGGCGACCGCGTCGCGGATCGTCGCCCCCGGGCCCGGGCAGGCGATCGGCTGGAAATTCGGCCCCCCGACCAGGGCGCGGTGGAAATCCGCTCCGCCCCGGAAGTAGCCGAAGCAGAACGCCTGGGCTTCCCAATAACTGGCGTGGCCCTGGTCCAGGGTGCAGATGTCGAGCAGATCCTGGCCGGTCTTGAGCTTGAAGTCGTCGAGCGCGAAACCTTGGCTGTCGGCAGCCTCGAGCGGGGCCATCGAGACCAGCCACACCGCCAGCGCCGCCGAGGCGATGCCGGCTGCCGCGAACCAACCTGGCCGCATGGGTGCCTTCCCGTCCTGTCCGCAACCTGCTCGCGCAGTTGCCCTTGGCCGAGGAATAACAGGCAGTCAATCCGCGGGCAAGATCGCCGGCGCTCGCGGGCAACCCCAGACCGGTGTGGCGCCTTCCTGCCGACGCTCGCCAGCCGGCGCCGGACATAGAAAAAGCCCCCTCGGTTGCCAGAGGGGGCTCGCAAACCTGCTGGCTGGTCCGGCTAGGTGACGAGCTTCAAATTCTCGGCCGAAGACTTACCGTTCTGGCCGCGGACGAGTTCGTACTGGACCCGCTGGCCCTCGTTCAGGCGGTCGAAACCGGCCCGCTCGACCGCGGAGATGTGCACGAACGCGTCACCGCCGCCGCCATCAGGCTGAATGAAACCATAGCCCTTGGTGGCGTTGAACCATTTCACTGTTCCGGTCTTCAAGAACGTAACCTCGTGTTGGCGAAGTGCACGCCGGGCGACATGCCGCGGCGCGAAGACAGTCTCAACGTCTTGCGTGGAGCGTAGCGGACAACGCCAAAAAGCGAGGCAGCGACTGCAACCGGCAACGTCGGGAACTGACCTTGATACAATATAGTCCGCGCCACTTGGGCGCGCAAGCGGCCCTCGCCGGCAGCGCCGGCCGCTCAAGCCATGGACCGGCGCGCGCGACCGAGTCATAGAGGGCGGCGGCATGCCCCCCATCGACCGATCCGGAGAACCGCCCATGGCCGAGTACCGGCTCTACTGCTTCGCCCAATCGGGCAACGCCTACAAGGCGGCCCTGATGCTAGCCCTTTGCGGCGCCGACTGGGAGGCCCGCTTCGTCGACTTCTTCAACGGCGAGACGCGCCGGCCCGAGTTTCGAAAGATCAACGAGATGGGCGAAGTTCCTGTGCTCGAGCATGAGGACCGGCGGCTGTCCCAGTCGGGCGTCATCCTCGACTATCTGGCCGCCCGGTTCGGAAAATTCGGTTTCTCGGACGAGGACGAGCGGCGCGCGATCCTGCGCTGGCTGCTGTGGGACAACCACAAGCTCACGAGCTACATCGGGACGCTGCGCTTCCTGCTCCGGTTCGCGCACACCGGCGAGACCCCGGTGACCGAGTTCCTGCGCACCCGGGTGACCACCAGCCTCACGATCCTCGAGCGCCATCTCGAGCAGCACGCGTTCGTGACCGGCGCGCAGCCGACCATCGCCGACGTCTCGATCTGCGGCTATCTCTTCTGGCCGGACGAGTTCGGCGTCACCTGGACCGACTATCCCCAGATCGGCGCCTGGCTCGGGCGCATCCAGGCCCTGCCCGGCTGGGTCCACCCCTACCAGCTGATGCCGGGCCACCCGCTGCCCGCGAAATCCTGACCCGCCCCACGATCGACGCGGGGCTCTTGGCATCAGCCGGCCTTGGCGGCCTGCCAATCGGCCAGGATCTGGCGGGCGTGGTTGGTCGCCGGGTCCATCGCCTGGTCGTGGTTTTCTCGTTTTGCCGTGAGCTCGATCACATAGCCGTTCGGGTCGCGGAAGTAGATCGAATCGATGAACTCGTGATCCGAGATGCCGCGGGTCTCGATGCCGGCGGCCTTGCCCTTGGCGAACATCTTGTGCAGATCGCCCTCTGTGACCTCGAGCGCGATGTGCAGGTCGAAATCGTGCTGCGGCTTGAACTCGAACGGCCGGTCCGGCGCCTCGAAGAACGCGAGATAGGAGCCGTCGTCGAGGGCATAGAAGGTGTGCAGGGTGTCGGTCGCGCGGCCGCTCTTGGTCGCCTTGATCTCGAGCGCGCCGGCCAGCGGCAGACCCAGAAAGCCCTCGTAGAACCGGCGCGTCTCCTCGGAATCCCGGCAGCGGTAGGCGTTGTGGTGCAGGCCCTTGATCATCCTCGCCCCTCCTCGCTCGACCCGGGCCACGCCGCTCAGATGCGGACGAACGGCTGCCCCTTGACCGCCTCGGCGTAGCCGTAGAGCGCCTCGTTGATCTTCGGCCAGCTCGGCAGGCGTTTCATGGTATCAAGCCAGCGCTTGACGTTCGGATAGGCGCTGAAGTCGCAGCCGATCACCTCGCCCAAGGTCAGGAGGCAGACGCCGAAGTAGTCGGCGATCGTGATCTGGTCGCCGCACAAATACTTCTTGTCCGGTCCGAGCCAGTCGTCGTTCAGGACCTTGAGCCAGCCCAGGGCGCGCTCCTTGCCCCAGGCGACCGTGGCGCTCTGAACCTCGTCGCTCGGCCGGCGGTGGTGCGGGAACAGCTGCGGGTAGATCCAACCGTAGCCATAGTCGCGATAAAAGTTGGTATTGAACCAGTCCATGATCTCGTTGACCTTGGCTCGCTGCTTCAGGTCCTTGGGATAGACCGGCAAGTTGAACTTGTCCGCGAGGTATTTGAGGATCGCAGAACTCTCGGTCAGGCGGAAGTCGCCGTCCTCGAGCACCGGCACCATTCGATTGGGATTGACCGCGACGAACTGCGGCTGGTAGTGCGCGCCGGTCATCAGGTCGACCATCTCCTCATCGACCTTGAGCCCGTGCTCGGCGATCATCAGGCGGACCGGCCGGCTGGTCATCGACACCGGATGCATGTACAGCTTCATCGCCTTCGTCCCTGATGAACCCGGCCGCGACGGCCCGGGTCACGCACGCATGTCGGTCAGTGACAGGGAAAACCCTGCGAATGGCGGGTGTCGTGGGCGGCGTTGTGCAGGAGCGGCGCGCTCGCGAAGCCGACCCCGTAGAGGATGACCGTGCCGAGCACGAGCGCAACCAGCGCGGCCGGCCAGGTACGGATCTGCGGCCGCGCGCGGACCTCGGCCGCCGGCGACTTGATGGTCTCGCTGTTCGTCGACATGGCTCGGCTCCCTGCTGCCCGTAAGCTGTCAGTTGTGGCGATGCGGCCGGTCGAGCACGATCGGCTCGCCGAAGCCGCGGTGGTGGTCGGCCTCGGCCCATTGCTCGCGGCGCACCGCGAGCTCCTCGACCGAGCTCAGGCCCTTGGCCGCGACCAGCTTCTCGAACGCGGACAGCCAGTGGCGATAGTACGTGGCCCCCTGGTCGGCCTCGCCCCGGGCGTTGGCGCCCGCGATCTCGGCGCTGAGGTGGCGGACCCATTCCGACCAGGTGAAGTGGCCGCGATCGTAGAGATCGAGCACCATGGCGAAGGCCTGCGCCTCCCAGGGCTCGCCGAAGACCGGGCCGTCGCCGTCCTGGGGGATCGGTGGCATGCCGGGGTGGCGGGGCGGTGTCCGGTGGCTGGTCATCGGGCGGCGATCCCGGGGCCTCAGGCCCGATCCAGGTAGTCGTCCCAGAGATCGAGGTAGAGGTGGTCCTTGGCCGGCGCGTCGGCGCCCCAGAGCTCCCGGGCCGCGAACTTGACGCTGTAGACGTGCTGCGGCTTCGGGCCCGCACCGTGCGCGCTGGTGTCGGGGAACGCGAACACGCCATGGTCATGCTCGACCACCCCCTGCTTGCCGCGCACGTAGCGGGGCAGGCGGGTGTGCCGGACCGGGTTGAGGTTGCGCACCACGACCCACTCGCCGGGCGCGAACTTGGCCGGCACGTCGGCATCGACCCGGCAGGAGCCGCCGGTCGCCACCAGGCCCGCCACCATGTCCTTGCTCAGCGCTGGCATCAGGCCGCCTCCTTCGCCAGCTCCGCGCGCCGCGCCTCGAGCTCGGCCCGCGTGAGCGCGCCGTTCTCGACCAGCAGCGTCTCGACCGCGGTCAGCCAGTGCTCGTAGTAGCTCGATTCCAGATAGTGCGCCGGGTCCATGCGCTCGATCGCATGCCGGAACTCGTCGACGTTGAACTGGCCGCCGGCGAAGGTCGCGATCATCAGGCCGAACGCCCGCCGCTCCCAGTCCTCGTGGAACACCGGCTCGTCGGCCTCGGGCCGGATCGGGCCCAGGCCGTGCATGCCGCCCAGATCGTGGATGCCGTTCATGTCCCCTCCCCGCCCGCTCAGCCGTTCGGCGAGCGCGGCAGGCCGACGCCGATCATCGAATCGCGGGTGACCAAATCGGCCAGCTGGTCCTCGGACATGCCGTCCGTCCCGGCGGGCCGCTTGGGCAGTACGAGGTAGCGGAGCTCGGCATTGCTGTCCCAGACCCGGACCTCGGTCTGCGCCGGCAGAGCGACCCCGAACTCCTCGAGCACGCCGCGCGGATCGCTCACGGCGCGCGCGCGATAGGGGGCGGACTTGTACCAGACCGGCGGCAGCCCCAGCGTCGGCCAGGGATAGCAGGAGCAGAGCGTGCACACGACCAGGTTGTGGACCTGGTCGGTGTTCTCCACGACCACCATGTCCTCGCCCTGGATGCCCGAGAAGCCGAGCTCGGCGATCGCCCCGGTGCCCTCGGCCAGCAGGCGCCGCTTGTAGTCCGGATCGACCCAGGCGCGCGCCACCACCTTGGCGCCGTTGCGCGGCCCGACCTTCTGCTCGTAGGTCTCGATGATCTCGTCGACCGCCGCGGGATCGATCAGCCCCTTCTCGGTCAGGAGCGATTCCAGCGCCTTGACCCGCAGCTCGACCTGGGTCAGCGGGCGATTGTGGTGGTGCGCGGTCATCGCGGCCTCCCCTCCGCAGCAGTTGCCTCAACTCTAGCGCAGGGCGGCGGGCTTGGCCATAGCGCCGAAAGGCTCGAGGCGCGCTATCAGCGCTCCGGGCGCCGCGCCGCCCACTCGAGCAGGGCATCCAGCGCCGGGCACATCGCCTGGCCCCATCCGGTCAGATCGTATTCGACCTTGGGCGGCACCTGGGGGTAGACCGTGCGGTGGACCACGCCGTCGCGCTCGAGCTCGCGCAGCTGCTGGATCAGCATCTTCTGCGAGACCGCCGGGATCGCTTTCTCCAGTTCCGAAAAGCGCAGTTTGCCGCGCGCGAACAGGTGGAAGATGATGACCATCTTCCAGCGTCCCTCGAGGATCCGCAACGCCGCCTCGACGCCGCCCGCCGCCATGTCGGGCGTGACGTCTTCGAGCTTACCCGTAGGTGAGTACCCTACTTTTCTGTCGGTTCTTGCCATGACGGCAGTATGGCAGCAACCTGACGCCGACGCCAGCCATCCATCTCGGAGGCACACCCATGCCAGCCCAGCTGCCCGACCTCCTGAAGCGCTACTTCGCCGCTCAGAACCGGCACGACATCGAGGCGCTGGTCGCCTGCTTCGCGGCCGACGCCGTGGTCCACGACGAGGGGCAGGACATGGTCGGCACCGAGGCGATCCGCTCCTGGAAAGAGGCGACCAGCGCCAAGTACCAGGTCAGCGTCGAGCCGCTCGCAAGCCGCGCCGAGGCGGGCCGCACGGTCGTGGTGGCCAGGGTCTCCGGCACCTTCCCCGGCAGCCCGGCGAAGCTCACCTATCGCTTCGGCCTTGCCGACGACGGTCGGATCAGCGCGCTCGAGATCGGCTGACCGGCGATCTCCCCGATCGCTCGCGCCGGACCGGCTTGGAAAAGCCAGCGCTCCTGACGTAAGGTCGGGGGCGGCGATGCGCGGCAACGAACCGCGCACAGGGATCGCGTGACGACGATCGGGGAGCTTTGACCATGGCGATCAGGATGAGGGCGACCACGCTCGCGGTCGTGCTGGCGGGCGCGGCCTGGCTCGGGGCGGGCCTCGCGGGTGCCGAGGAGATCACGCTCAGGCTGCACCACTTCCTCGGGCCGACGGCGCCCGCGCAGCGCGCCTTCCTGGAGCCCTGGGCGAAGCGGGTCGAGGCCCAGTCGAACGGACAGATCAAGGTCGAGATCTATCCCTCGATGACCTTGGGCGGCAGCCCGCCGCAGCTGATCAGCCAGCTGCGCGACGGCGTGGTCGACCTGATCTGGACCGTGACCAGCTACACGCCCGGCCAGTTTCCCCGCACCGAGGTGTTCGAGCTGCCGTTCGTGCACACCAACGACGCGGTCGCGACCAACCTCGCGATCCAGGACCTGTACGCAAAGTGGCTGGCACCCGAATACCAGGATGTGCACCCGATCCTGATCCACGTGCACGCCGGCAACGCTTTGCACACGATCGACACGCCGGTGTACCAGCCGGAGGACCTGAAGGGCCTCAAGATCCGCACGCCGTCGCGCACCGGCAGCTTCATGCTCGAGGCGCTCGGCGCCAATCCGGTCGGCATGCCGGTGCCGCAGCTGCCCCAGGCGCTCGCCAAGCACGTGGTCGACGGCACCACGCTGCCCTACGAAGTCTCGCTGCCGCTCAAGATCCACGAGCTGGTCAAATATCACATGGAGTTCGAGGACGGCACCCGGCTCGGGACCGCAGTGTTCCTGTTCGGCATGAACAAGGCCCGCTACGAGAGCCTGCCGGACGATCTGAAGAAGGTGATCGACGACAACTCGGGCGCCAACATCGCCAGGCAGATCGGCCAGCTCTGGATGGACCTCGAGGGTCCGGGGCGCAAGGCCGCCAAGGAGGCCGGCAACCAGTTCATCAACTGGCCGGACACCGACAAGCCCAAGTGGGAAAAGGCGATCCAGCCGGCGATCGACCGCTGGGTCAAGGAGGTGACCGCCGCCGGCGTCGACGGCCAGGGCCTGCTCACGGCCGCCAAGGCGGCGGTCGCGGCGCATCACCAGTAGACCACGCGGTGGCATCCGCCGCGGGCCGCCCGCTCGGGCGCTTGAGGCAGGCCGTTCTGACCTTGAGCCGGGCCTGGGCGATCCTGGGCGGGCTGGTGCTGGTCGCGATGCTGCTGATGACGGTCGCGAGCGTCCTGATGCGTGCGACCCTCGGGTTCCCGATCCCAGGCGACTACGAGCTGATCGAGATCGGCACCGCACTCGCGGCCTTCGCCTTCCTGCCCTGGTGCCACCAGGCGGGCGGCAACGTCTTGGTCGACGTGTTCACCAACCGGGCGCCCGAGCGGTTCAAGCGCGGGCTCGGGGCGGCGAGCTCCCTGGCGCTCGGAGTGATTGCGGCGCTGCTGCTCTGGCGGATGAGCCAGGGCGGCTACGATTTCTACCGCCACCACGAGGTGACGACCAACCTCGGGCTGCCACTCTGGTGGGCCTTTCCCCCGATCCTGATCTCGCTCGCCCTGCTCGCTCTGGTCGCGCTGGTGCGCTGCGCCGACGACCTCGAGACGGCGCTGCGCGGCACTCCCTGAGCGCCGTCTCGGGGCGATGAGCAGCGAGGCGACCGGCCTGCTCGGAATCGGCCTGCTGCTCGGCCTGATCGCGCTGCGCGTCCCGATCGCGCTCGCCATGATTCTGGTCGGCGGCGGCGGTTTCGCGGTCCTCGCCGGGCCCTTGCCACTGCTCAGCCAGCTCAAGACCATCGCCTACTGGCGGTTCGCGAACTACGACCTCTCGGTCGTGCCGATGTTCATGCTGATGGGCCAGTTCGCGAGCCGGGCGGGCCTCTCGCGCGATCTGTTCCGAGCCACCAATGCCTGGGTCGGCCATCTCCGGGGCGGCATGGCGATCGGCGCGATCGGCGCCTGCGCCGGCTTCGGCGCGATCTGCGGCTCCTCGCTCGCGACCGCCTCGACCATGGGCCAGGTGGCGCTGCCCGAGCTGCGCCGCCACGGCTACGCGCCGGCGCTCGCGACCGGCACGCTCGCCGCCGGCGGCACCCTCGGCATCCTGATCCCGCCGTCGGTGATCCTCGTGATCTACGCGATCATCGTCGAGACCAGCATCGTCACCATGTTCCAGGCGGCGCTGATCCCCGGGCTGATCGCGACCCTCTTCTTCGCGCTGACGGTGCGCGGCTACGTGGCGCTGCGGCCGGCCGCCGCCCCGGTCGGCGCGCGCGCCAGCCGCACCGAGCGCCTCGACGCAACGCTCGCGATCTGGCCGGTCATGGTGATCTTCATGGCCGTGATCGGCGGCATCTATGCCGGCCTGTTCACGCCCACCGAAGCGGCCGCGATCGGCGCCGCAGGCGTCGGCCTGACCGCGCTCGTCAAGGGCCGGCTCGACCGCGCGGCGTTCATCGACTGCCTGCTCGAGACCGCCAAGGCGACCGGCATGATCTTCCTGATCCTGCTCGGCGCCGAGCTCCTGAACGGCTTCTTCGCGCTCTCCCAGCTGCCCGCCGGCGCCGCGCTCTGGATCCAGCAGCAGGCCCTGCCGCCGATCGCGGTCCTGCTCCTGCTGCTCCTGATCCTGATCGTCTTCGGCTGCTTCATGGACAGCCTGTCGATGATCATCCTGGCCGTGCCGTTCTTCTGGCCGATGCTGGACGGCCTCGACTTCGGCATGAGCAGCGAGCAGCTCAAGGTGTGGTTCGGGATCATCGCCCTGATCACGGTCGAGCTCGGCCTGATCACCCCGCCCGTGGGCCTGAACGTGTTCATCATCCACGGCCTCGCCGAAGACGTGCCGATGAGCGAGACCTTCAAGGGCGTGCTGCCGTTCCTCATGGTCGAGCTGATCCGGATCGGGCTGCTGCTCAGCTTCCCGATGATCGTGCTGATTTTGCCGCAGCTCCTGGGCTGAGCCCTTGAGATCGCGGATTCAGGCGCCGGCTCGACCCTGCACGGTCGGACGCGTAGGATCTCGTCCGCCAGGAACGGCGCCTTTGCGGCCGGCGGGGAACTCCGGCCGGTCGCTCCCGTTAGCCAGTCGATGGCATGTCGTCCTGTTGCGCTCAGGGAGTTGGCTGCGATGGCTGGTCAGCAGCCTCTCGATGGTCTCCGGATCCTGGTTGCGGAGGACAATGTGCTCGCCGCTATGGAGCTCGAGCAGGTGCTGCAGGAGTGCGGCTGCGAGACGGTCGGCCCGGCGGCGACGGTCGACCAGGCGCTGCGGCTGGCCCACCAGGAGCGGCTGGACGGCGCGGTCCTCGACGTCAACCTGCGCGATCAGGCGGTGTTCCCGGTTGCCGACGAGCTGGTCCGGCGCGGCGTGCCCCTGATCTTCGCCACCGGCTACGAGGACGGTCACATCTTTCCCGCCCACCTCGCCGGCTACACCCGGTTGCACAAGCCCTACGCCGGGCGGGAGCTCAAGCGGCTCATGGTCGCGACCTTCACGCCGACCTAGCCGGCCGGAGCAAGGCTCCCGTGCGCCTGGAAATTGTCCGCGCGGTACGGCAGCAGCAGTTCGCAGGCGAATCCCTCCGGGGCGAAGTCGTGTCTGGCCTCGCCGTCCAGCTCGTAGCTGACGATGCGCTCGATCAGGCTCAGGCCGAAGCCGCGCGCGGTCGCGCCCGCGACCTTCGGACCGCCGCTCTCGCGCCAGACAAAATGCAACCTCCGCGGGCTCTCGGCGCTGGTCAGCTCCCAGGAGATCGCGACCCCGCCCGCCTGGTTCGACAACGCGCCGTGCTTGGCGGCATTGGTCGCCAGCTCATGGACCACCAGACTCAGCGCCAGCGCCGCGCCTGGCTTGAGATCGATGTCCGGCCCCTCGAGGCGGACCCGGTCGGCGTCCATGGTGTAGGCGCGCAGCGGCTCGAGGACCACCGCCCGGATGCCCAGACTCCGCCAGTTGTGCTCGGTGAGCAGGGCATGGGCGCCGCCCAGCGCCTGCAGGCGGCCGCTGAAATCCTGATAGAACGACTCCAGCGACGTCGAATGACGGATGGTCTGGGCGGCAATGCTCTGCACGGTCGCGAGCGTGTTCTTGACCCGGTGGCTGAGCTCCGAGATCAAGAGCTTCTGATGGTCCTCCCAGTGCCTCTGCTCAGTGATGTCCTCGATCGACAGCAGGATCAGGTCCGCCCCGCTGACCCGGCGGGCCTGGAGGCGCATGATCCGCTCGCCGAGATGCTCGAACTCATGCTCGACCACGAAGTCCTCGAGCGTCTCCCGCTGGGCCGCCACCGCGGCGAGCAGCTGGCGCAGCCGTGGCACGTCCCATTGCCGGTTGCCCAGATCGTAGATCGCCCGGCCCTCGGTCTCGCCGCGCTGGACCTGGAAGGCGCGGTAGAACATCTCGTTGGCCGACCGCACCCTGAGCTCCGGGTCGAGCACCACCAGCGGGTGCGGCACCGAATCGTAGATCTGCTCGATCTGGTCGCGGGCGGCGCGCAACGCCTGCTCGGCTTCCTTGGGCCCGGTGATGTCGGCAAAGGTCGCGACCACGCCGTCGATCCGATTGTCCTGAGTCCGGTAGGGCACGATCCGGCGCAGGTACCAGCGCTGGTCGTTGCCCAGCACCTCCGCCTCGGCGGGTGCCAGCCGGTCGAGCACCGCCTGGGCGTCGCGCAACAGGTTCGGATCGTTGAGCGTGATCGAGAAATGGCTGATCGGCCGCCCGATGTCGGACAAGATGATGCCGACCAGCCTGGTGACTGCGGGCGTGAACCAGCGGATCAGGAAGCGCGCATCGAGGAAGACGGTGGCGATGTCGGTGCTGGCCAACAGGTTGCTGAGGTCGTTGGTGGTGTCCTCGAGCTCCTCGACCTTGCGCTGCAGCTGACTGTTGACGGTGTTCAGCTCCTCGTTGAGCGACTGCAGCTCCTCCTTGGAGGTCTCGAGCTCCTCGTTCGCCGACTGGAGCTCCTCGTTCATCGAGGTGATTTCCTCGTTCGACGCCTTGAGATCCTCGTTGGCGGTCTCGAGCTCGCCGATGGTCCGGCTGAGATCGTCCCGAACCGTGCGCAACGCGGCCTCGAACTCCTGCTCCTCGTGACCGTCCTCGGCGGCAGGCGGCGCGCCGGGGGCCACCCCCGGGGCTTGCTGCGCCTCGTCGAAGCTCACCAGCATGAGGCCCTCGGCCCACACGCCGCGGAGCGGGACCACGATCAGCGTGACCGGCACAGCACCCGGCGGCGGCCGGCTCCAGGCCGGCATCGCGACCCGCTGGTTGCTCTTGGTGGCCTGCTGGACCGCGAGCCGCACCCGGGTCCGCAGGCCGTCGCGCACCATGCTGAACAGGTCGCTGGTCGGCTCCCCCGCCGGCTGGACCAGGAACCTGTCGGTCTGGCCGTGAAAATAGACCACCCGATGGCGGCGGTCGATCAGCACCGAGGCGGGGACGAACTGCTCGGCCAGTGCACGCTGGGCGATCTCGAGGACCTTGGGCGTCGAGGGGACGTCCAGGACGCGCAGGCCAGCCAGCCGGGCGCCGTCTTTGCGGCCGGTGATCGGGAAGTCGATCAGGTCGTGACGGGTGCCGCCGATCCGGCGATAGATCCGCCACTTCTTCGACACCGCCTCGAACAGATCGTCGCCGCGCCCGACCGTCTCGGCATTGCCGAGGAACAGATGACCGCCCTCGCGGAGCGCGAAATGGAGCAGGGCCAAAACTTTGCGCTGCGCCTCGTCCTCGAGGTAGATCAGCAGGTTGCGGCAGGTGACGAGGTCGACGCGGAAGAACGGCGGATCGCGGAGCAGGTTCTGCGGCGCGAACACCATCCAATCGCGCAGATCCTTGCGGATCTGGTAGCTCTCGCCGGCCTGGTCGAAGAAGCGGCGCAGCCGCTCGGCCGAGACCTCGCGCTCGATGGTGCCCGGGTAAAGGCCGCGGCGCGCCGTCCTGAGGTTCTCGTCCGCGGTATCGGTCGCGAAGATCTTGATGTCGAAGCTCTTCTGCGCAGCCTCGGCGGCCTCCGCGAACAGGATCGCGAGCGAGTACGCCTCCTCGCCGGTCGCGCAGGCGGGCGTCCAGACCCGGATCACATCGCCGGTCTCCCGCTCGCTGACCAAGGGCGCGAGAACCTGCTCGCTCAGCTCGGCCCAGGCGTCGGCATCCCGAAAGAAGCCGGTGACACTGATCATCAGGTCCTTGACCAGCGCGGTCACTTCGTCGGAACTGCGCCGCAGCAGGGCCTCGTAGTCGGCCAGCCGCTCGAGGTTGCTCAGGCCCATGCGGCGGTGGATCCGGCGCAGCACGGTGCTGCGCTTGTAGGCGCTGAACTCGTGACCGGCCCGGGTCCGCAGGAACACCAGAATCCGGTCTGCCTGCGCCTCGAGCTCCCGAGCCCCCTCGGTGGCCGCGTTCCGGAGGGTCACGTAAAAGTGCCGGACGAAGCGCAGCAGCGCCTCGGCCATGGCCTCGGGCGCGAGCACGAAGTCGATCATGCCGGACGCGATCGCGCTGCGCGGCATGCCGGGGTGCTGCGCGGTTTCGGGCTTCTGGGCGATCGCCAGGCCGCCCGCCCCCTTGATCGCCCGGATGCCGGAGGTGCCGTTGCTGCCGGTGCCGGACAGGATGACCCCGATCGCCCGTTCGCCCTGGTCCTCGGCGAGCGAGGCGAAGAAGGAGTTGACCGGGCGGCGCGCGCCGCGACTCTCGGTCGGCTCGGCGAGATGCAGCACGCCGGCCCGGATCGTGACCTCGCGGTTCGGCAGGATCATGTAGACGCAGTTGGGCCGGACCGGGGCGCCCTCCCGGACCGCGACCACGTCCATCCGGGTGTGCCGGCCGAGCAGCTCGACCATGTGGCTCTGCCGGGTCGGGTCGAGATGCTGGATGACCACGAACGCGAGGCCGCTGTCCGCCGGCATGGCCTCGAAGAACTTGCCGAGCGCGTCGAGCCCCCCGGCCGACGCCCCGATCCCGACGATCGGGAAACCGGTCAGCGCCTCGCCTTGAGGCTCCGCCCCGCCGGGCGGTTGATCGTCCTGGTCGGCCACCCTACCCCTCCCCGGTCTCGTGCCGGCGAACGGTTGCCCCCTACTGCGATGACTGCGCGCCGACCAGGAAATTCCGCCGGCTAATGTACGGCAGCGGACTGTGGGCCACCATCGCCGGGGTTATGCCTCCTGGCTCATCCTTATCGTCTCGGTACGGCTGCGTACACAACAAACTGAGCCATGATGCCAGCCCCAGCAACGACGCCGGCTTCGAGGAACGGCATCCTCGCCGACCTTGCCCGCCGCGACCTCGAAAATCTCATGCCGCGCCTGGAACGCTGCAGCCTCGGGCATCGGGAGGTGCTGATCGAGGCCAACGAGCCGGTGCGCCACGTCCACTTTCCCTTGAGCGGGGTCGTCTCCCTGATCATCGCCGCGGTCAATGGCGCGACCCTCGAGATCGCCATGGTCGGCAACGAGGGCGTGATCGGGCTGCCGGCCCTGTTCGGCAGCGGCACGACGTCGATCAGCGCGGTCGTCCAGGTGCCGGGCGAGAGCCTGAGAATGGCCGCGCCGGCCTTTCGCGCCGAGATCGAAACCTACGGCCCTCTGGTCAGAAACCTGCACCGGTACACCGAGGCGCTGATGTTCCAGGTCGCTCAGTCGGCGGCCTGCACGCGCCATCACTCGGTCCGCCAGCGGTGCGCGCGCTGGCTGCTCACGGCGCACGATCGGGTCGGTGACGATGCGTTCGCGGTCACCCAGGAGGCGCTCGCCCAGATGCTCGGCGTGCGCCGGGCCAGCGTCTCGGCCGCGGCCGCCAAGCTGCAACGGCAGGGTCTGATCCGCTACCGGCGCGGCATGGTCACGATCGTCGACCGGGCGGTGCTCGAACAGGCGTCCTGCGAGTGCTACGCCCTGGTCAAGGCAGAATACCAGCGCCTGCTCGGCCGCTGAAACGGCGGACGCTCAGCTCCCGGCGCTGCCGGCCGGGCGTTCCGGTGGCCCCTGGTCCGGGGGCACTTGGCGCGGCCGGCCCTGGTCGTCGATCGCGACCAGGGTGAAGCGCCCCTCGGTGACCTTGACCTCCGAGCCGTCGCGCCTGCGCAGGACGAAAGTGTCGACCTGGACGGTCATCGAGCTGCGCCCGATCCGCACCACCTTGGCATAGCAGCTGACCAGGTCGCCGACGTACACCGGCTTATGGAACGACATGCCATCGAGCGCCGCGGTCGCGACCCGGCCACGGGCGCGCTGGGCGGCGACGATGCCGGCGGCGAGGTCCATCTGCGCCAACACCCAGCCGCCGAAGATGTCGCCGGACGGGTTGGTGTCGGCCGGCATGGCGAGCGTCCGCACCGCCGGCTCGCCGCGCTCCTCGATCCGCTCGCCGAGCACGTCCTCAGCCATGACGGAACCTCAACGCAACACCTGAAATAGGATCGTGACCAGGATGCTAACCAGGGCGATCTGCACGCCGAACACCGTCAGGACGACGCGCCAGATCTCGCCCCGAACGCCCGCGATCTCGGCCCTCAGCTCGTCGCGCAGTGTCGCGATCTCTTCGCGGACTTGAGCCAGTTCCGCGCGCAAGAAATCCCGTGTGACGAGGCCGCTGGCCGCGTCATCGATCTCGTCACACAGCGCCTCGGCCATGCGCGCCGGATCACCGGCCGCTTCCTGCCAGCGCCTGGTGAGACGGGCTGCGTTCATCGCTTCTTCATCGATCTGCGGCAATCAACAACTACATCTTGGGCCATTGGTCCGGGTGTCGCACCGCATCTTGACGGGAAACCACGGTCGAGGCTTGCCATGCATCCCAGGCTGGGGCATATACGCGCCATGCACGACCTTTACCAGGGCGAGCCGCGGTCCGCCAGCACGCCCGCCGACTACACCGCCGCCGACATCGAGGTGCTGGAGGGCCTGGAGCCGGTCCGGAGGCGGCCCGGCATGTTCATCGGCGGCACCGACGAGCGGGCGCTCCATCATCTGGTCGCCGAACTGCTCGACAACGCCATGGACGAGGCGGTCGCCGGCCACGCCAGCTGGATCGACATCCGGCTCGAGGCCGACGGCGCGGTCAGCGTGCGCGACAACGGCCGCGGCATCCCGGTCGATCCGCATCCCAAGTTCCCGGACCGCTCGGCGCTCGAGGTGATCATGACCACCCTGCACTCGGGCGGCAAGTTCGGCGCCAAGGTCTACCAGACCGCGGGCGGCCTGCACGGGGTCGGCGTGTCGGTGGTCAATGCGCTCGCCGAAGAGCTGATCGTCGAGGTCGCGCGCAACCGCCAGCTCTGGCGCCAGCGCTTCGTGCGCGGCCAGCCGGTGACCGAGCTGGAGGAGCTGGGCCCGACGCCCAACCGGCGCGGTACCATGGTCCGCTTCCGGCCCGACCCGCAGATCTTCGGCACGGCACTCCGCTTCCGGCCGGCGCTGGTGCACCGCCTGGCGCGCAGCAAGGCGTACCTGTTCCGCGGCGTCGAGATCCGCTGGCAGTGCGACCCTGACCTTTTGGTCGGCAGCGAGGGCGTGCCCGAGCGCGAGGTGTTCCATTTTCCGGCCGGGCTCGAGGACTTCCTCAAGGCGACGCTGGCCGGGCGCGCGTGCGTCACCGAGCTGTCGTTCGTCGGCGAGGCCGAGCTCAACGGCGGCGAGCGCGGCGCGTCCGGCCGGGTCGAGTGGGCGATCGCCTGGCCCGAGGACGAGGAGCCCTATACCGGCCTCTACTGCAACACCATCCCGACGCCTTTGGGCGGCTCGCACGAGCAGGCGTTGCGCAACGCCCTGATCCGGGCGCTGCGCGCCTACGGCGAGCTGACCGGCAACCGGAGGGTCGCCCAGGTCACCGCCGACGATCTGATCGGCAGCGCCTGCGTGCTCCTGTCCTTGTTCATCAGGGACCCGCAGTTCCAGGGCCAGACCAAGGAGAAGCTGGTCGCCCCCGAGGCCGGCCGCCTGGTCGAGCAGACCCTCAAGGACCACTTCGACCACTGGCTCTCGGGCCACGCCGAAGCCGCGCGGGCGCTGCTCGAGCACGTCGTGGGCCGGGCGGAGGAGCGGCTCGCCCGCAAGCGCTCCAAGGAGGTCGCGCGCAAGACCGCGACCCGCAAGCTGCGCCTGCCCGGCAAGCTCGCCGACTGCACGATCGACGGCCGCGACGGCACCGAGATCTTCCTGGTCGAGGGCGATTCCGCCGGCGGCTCGGCCAAGCAGGCGCGCGAGCGCGAGAGCCAGGCGATCCTGCCGCTGCGCGGTAAGATCCTGAACGCCGCCAGCGCCAGCCTGGACAAGCTGCGCGCCAACCGTGAGCTCGCTGATCTCGTGACCGCGCTCGGCTGCGGCCACGGCAAGGCGTACCGCGGCGACCAGCTGCGCTACGACAAGGTCGTGATCATGACCGATGCCGACGTCGACGGCGCCCATATCGCGGCCCTCCTGATGACCTTCTTCTTCCGCGAGATGCCGCAGCTGATCCGGGACGGCCACCTCTACCTCGCGCAGCCGCCCCTGTTCCGGCTCTCAGCGCCGGCGGCGAGATCGCCTACGCCCGCGACGAGGCCGAGCGCGACCGGCTGATCGCCGCCCGCTTCAAGGCCAAGACGATCGAGATCAGCCGCTTCAAGGGGCTGGGCGAGATGTCGGCCCGGCAGCTGCGCGAGACCACCATGGACCCGAAGACGCGCGTCCTCGAGCGGGTCGAGATCGCGGCCGATGGCGATGGCGCCGCCGTCCGCTCGACCGAAGACCTGGTCGAGCAGCTGATGGGCCGCCGGCCCGAGCTCCGCCTCGCCTTCATCCAGGCCAACGCCGGGCAGGTCGACGAGCTCGACGTCTGAGGTCGTCGACTATCACGCATGGGCCTTGGTTCGATTGCAGAATGGCGGCCTGATCCAACGGGTCGCGCGCAAGAGTTATGCCATCACCGAAGCCGGGCGGAATTTCTGAGGAGGCCAATTCACGAAGACTATCCCGTCGAGCCGCCTCGACCAAGCCAGATGCCAGTCTGGGCGCGCCGATGGATCTACGCTGCGGATCGGAAAAATCGCCCGGACGGCCCGCGCTTTACCGATCATCGAGCTGCTCGAGCTGTGGCGGCGGTGCGGCGGACGTTGCGAGATAACGAAACTACCATTTTCCGAAGAGAAGGTCGGATCGGGCAAGGCCAAGAGGGCTATGCACCATCGATCGACAAAGTCGACCCAGCCGACTTTCATACAGTCGCCAACTGCCGTTTGGTGATGGTCGCCATCAACTTCGCCCTTAACTCATGGGGGCTGGCGGTATACCGGAAGCTTGCGCGAGCAGCCATTGCAGCTATGGAAGACGCGGGACAGGCGCCGAGTTAGACCGTACGATGGAACGCCCGATATACGGCGGATTCAATCGGCGTCGCCAGCGCTCCGGCGGCTGAGCCCAGCGGGCGGGGCTTCGCGGGACGTTGGCGGATCAGGCTGGAGGGCCGCGCATGCTGAAGCGCTTCGCTGTCGGTCTCGGTCTGCTGGTCGCGAGCGCGGCGCTGGCGGCGCCGGCGGTCGCCGACGAGCCCGCGCGCACCAAGCTCATGCTGAGCGCGACCGCGACCCGCGAGGTCGAGCAGGACACCCTGGTCGGCGTGCTCTCGGTGCGCGCCGAGGCGGCCGCGGCGGCGGCCGCGCAGGCCGAGGTCAACCAGCGGATGACGGCGGCGATCGCCAAGGCGCGCGCGGTCGCGAGCGTCCGGGCCGCGACCGGCGGCTACCGCGTCTACCAGGACTACGACAAGGACGGCCACCCGCGCCACTGGATCGCCGAGCAGGATCTGCGCCTGACCACGCGCGAGGCCGCGCCGCTGCTCGAGCTGGTCGGCGCCCTGCAGACGGACGGTCTGAACGTCAACGGCCTCACCTACCAGCTCGGCGCCGAGGCGCGCCGGACGATCGAGGACGAGCTCACGGTCGAGGCGATCCAGGAGCTCCGCAACCGCGCCGAGCGGGTCGCCACCAGCATGGGCATGCGGGTTCTGACCATCGAAACCCTGCAGGTCGGAGAAGCGCCGAACATGCCCTCGCCCCGGCCGATGTTCCGGGCGGCCGCGGCGGAGGCGATGCCGAGCCCGCCGCCGGTGGCACTCCCCGACCTTGAGACCGTGAGCACGAGCGTGCAGGCCGACCTGATCCTGGTGCCGCGCTGACGATCCGGCGGGCCGTCCGGAGCTCGTGCGATCAGGCGTCGAGCCAGGCGGCCAGCTGGGCGGTGACCATGGCCGGCTGCTCGATCGGGCTCAGATGGCCGCAGTGCGGCAGGACCACGAGGGTCGCGCCCTGGATTGCCGCCGCCATCTCCTCGTGCAGCTCAACCGGGGTCAGGACGTCCTGGCGGCCGCCCAGGACCAGGGTCGGGCAGGTGATCGCGGCGAGCGACGGGCGGCTGTCGACCCGGTTCAGGATCGCGGTCTGCTGGCGGAGGAAACCGTCCGCGCCGACCCGATTGGCCATGGCGGTGATCGCGGCGACCACGATCGGATGCTCGCGCCGGTCCGGATGCACGAACAACGGCAGCAGGCGCGAGGTTGCGGTCGCAAACGCGCCGCGCTCGGCGAGCGCGCGCCTCGGCGCCGTCCGGCCGGGCCTGGGTGCCGAGCAGCGCGAGCTTCAGCACCCGTTCGGGGGCGCGCCGCAGAATTCGTCGATTTCAGACAATGCGTTGCGGTCCGACTCCAGCTGATGCCGCGGCCGCCTGCACCCCGCTCACACGACGATCATTGACATCCCGGCGCAAATCTCTACATCCAGGCTCAGCAATGCTCCTTGGCCAGGAGCTTTGCGACTTGAATTCACCCCCCGCCATGGGGCTTGCATGCAGTTCAGCGACTTCCCTCTACGTCCGGAGATTCTCCAGGCGGTAGTGGACGCCGGCTATCAGACGCCGACCCCGATCCAAGAACAAGCGATCCCGGTGATCTTGACCGGCGACGACTTGCTCGGGATTGCCCAGACCGGCACCGGCAAGACAGCCGCGTTCGTCCTGCCGATGATCGAGCGGCTCGCCTCCGGCAAGGCCAAGGCGCGCATGCCGCGCTCGCTGATCCTGAGCCCGACCCGGGAGCTGGCGACCCAGAGCGCCAACTATTTCGAGACCTACGGCAAGCACCTCAACCTGTCGATGGCGCTCCTGATCGGCGGCGTCGGCATGGACGACCAGTGGAAGCGGCTCGATCGCGGGGTCGACGTGCTGATCGCGACCCCGGGCCGCCTGCTTGACCAGTTCGAGCGCGGCAAGGTGCTGCTCGGCGGGGTCACCATCCTGGTCATCGACGAGGCCGACCGGATGCTTGACATGGGCTTCATGCCGGACGTCGAGCGGATCGTGAACCTGGTCAGCAAGCGCCGGCAGACGCTGATGTTCTCGGCGACCATGCCGGCCGAGATCCGGCGTCTTGCGAGCGCCTTCCTCAGCCATCCCAAGGAGGTCCAGGCGACCCCGCCCGCGACCATGGCCGAGCGCATCGAGGACCATGTCGCGATCGTGCCGCCACGCCAGAAATTCAAGGCGCTCCGGCATCTGATCGAGGACCACGGGGTCGAAAACGCGCTGATCTTCTGCAACCGCAAGCGCGAGGTCGCGAGCCTGCGCCGGCAGATGGAGCGCGCCGGCTTCAGCGTCCGCGACATCCACGGCGATCTCGATCAGGCGCAGCGGACGGCGGCGCTCGAAGCCTTCAAGCGCGGCGAGATCGCCTTCCTGGTGGCGACCGACGTCGCCGCGCGCGGCCTCGACATCGCCATGCTGCCCTGCGTGATCAACTATGATGTGCCGACCCATGCCGAGGACTACGTCCACCGGCTCGGGCGCACCGGCCGCGCCGGCCAGGCCGGACGCGCCTTCACCCTGGTCCTGCCCGACGAGGGGCGCTACGTCGATGCGATCACCCGGCTGACCGGCAAGCCGATCCCAAGGCTCGAGATCGGTGGCCTGGACGGCGCCGAGCTGGCGCCGACGACCCGCACTCGGACCCGCCGCGGCCGGGCGCTCCCAGCCCCAGCCCAAGCCGCAGCCCCAGCCCAAGCCCAAGCCCCAACCCCGCGCACGGCCGCGGCTGAGGTCAGCGCCAGGCCCCGGCCTGAAAGCAGGCCGCAGCCTGAACCCGGGCCGCGGACCGAGGCCAGCCCCCGTCCCGAAGCCAGACAGCAGCCGGACACCAGGCCCCGGCCCGAAGCCAAGCCGCCGGCCGCGGCGCGCACCGCCGAGCCGGCGCGGCCGGAACGCGGGCGCGGCAAGCCCGAACCGAGGCCGCGCCCGGCCAAGCACCGGGGCCGCGCCGCGCCGGCGCCCGCCGACCAGCCGATCGTCGGCATGGGCGATCACGTGCCGCTGTTCATGCGGCGACCGGTACCGCAGATCGCCGACTTGCCGGAGGTCGCGGAGGACTGATGCAAACCATCTTCGTGATGGTCAAATGCGAGCTCGGGCGCGCCTACGAGGTCGCCGACGCCGCGGTCCAGAACGTCGAGGCGGTCTCCGAAGTGCACTCGATCTCGGGCCAATACGACCTGTTGATGAAGTTCTACCTCGACGATGCCGCCGACATCGGCCGCTTCGTCACCAGCCGGGTGCAGACCCTGGACGGGGTCAAGGACACCTTCACCCTGATCGCCTTCAAGGCGTTCACCTGAGCCGCGCGGGCACCGCTACGGCATGACCGGGATCAGCCACGCCGGCGTCGAAGTGCTCGAGCGGACCGTCGTCTTCGAAGCCTTCTTCAAGCTGCTGCGCTATCGCCTACGCCATCGCCTGTTCGCCGGCGGCATGAGCCGCGAGATCGTGCGCGAGTTGCACGACCGTGGCGATGCGGCGGTCGTTCTGCCCTACGACCCGGTCCGCCGCGAGGTCGTGCTGGTCGAGCAGTTCCGGGTCGGCGCCCTCGAACGCCCGGGCGATCCGTGGCTTTTGGAGCCGGTCGCCGGCATCATCGAGCCGGGCGAGAGCCCGGCCGGAGTCGCGGGCCGCGAGGCCCTGGAGGAAGCCGGTCTCGAGCTCATCGACCTGGTGCCGGTCGCCAGCTACTATCCGAGCCCGGGCGCCAGCAGCGAGCTCTGCCACGCCTTCATCGCCCGGATCGATGCGAAGGGCGCCGGCGGGCTGTTCGGCCTTGCCGACCATGGCGAGGACATCAAGGCGCAGGTCGTGCCGCTCGCGACCGCGCTCGGCTGGCTCGCGGATGGCCGGCTGCTGGTCGCGAGCACGCTGATCACGCTGCAATGGCTGGCGCTCCACCTGGCCGAGCTCGAGATGCGCTGGGGGATCGCCGGCGCGCCACCGCCTGGCGCTTGAATCCACCGCCGCGCACGGCTACCTCTGGACCCGGGCGATCACCTTGGGACCCTTGACCATGGCCGCGCGCATCTATCAGCCCGCCCGGACCGCGACCCAGTCGGGACGCGCCAAGACCATGCGCTGGCTGCTCGAGATGGAGCCGGTCTCGCGCAAGGAGGCCGACCCCTTGATCGGCTGGATCGGCTCCGACGACACCGAGCAGCAGCTCCAGCTCCGGTTCCCGACCAAGGACGCGGCGATCGCTTACGCCCGCCGCAAGGGCCTCGACTACCGCGTCTTCGAGCCGCACGAGCGGATCGTGCGGCCGAAGGCCTATGCCGACAACTTCATCCGCAAAGTTTAGACGTTCTGCATCAGGCGATCCGAGCGCCCTTAGCTCAGCTGGATAGAGCACCGGCCTTCTAAGCCGATGGTCGCAGGTTCGAGTCCTGCAGGGCGCGCCACCTCCTTCCGGTCGCCTGTTCTCTTTGCTAACCCATGCCTGATCGCTTCGAGGCGCCGAACCGTCGCTCTGAGGTGGCCGTGGGCGGCGGATCGACTGGCCGAGGCGCCCCCGCGGCGCCTCCACAAACCCAAGGAGGAACCTGTCATGACCTTACAGATCGGCAGCACGGCACCGGATTTTCGGGCCGAGACCACCGAGGGCCCGATCAGCTTCTACGACTGGGTGGGCGACAGCTGGTGCGTGATCTTCTCGCATCCCAAGGACTTCACGCCCGTCTGCACGACCGAGCTCGGCTACATGGCCAAGCTCAAGCCCGAGTTCGACAAGCGCAACTGCAAGATCCTGGGCCTGAGCGTCGATTCGGTCGACGACCACGTGCGCTGGTCCAAGGACATCGCCGACACCATGGGCCAGGCGCCCAACTATCCGATGATCGGCGACCGCGATCTGGCGATCGCCAAGCTCTATGGCATGCTGCCCGCGAACGCCGGCGACACGGCGACCGGGCGCACCGCGGCCGACAACGCGACCGTACGCAACGTCTACATCATCGGCCCGGACAAGAAGGTCAAGCTGGTGATCTCCTATCCGATGAGCACCGGCCGCAACTTCGCCGAGATCCTGCGCGCCCTCGATTCGCTCCAGCTGACCGCCAAGCACCAGGTCGCGACCCCGGTCAACTGGCAGCAGGGCGAGGACGTGATCATCGTGCCCGCGGT
This sequence comes from uncultured Alphaproteobacteria bacterium, assembly GCA_963753685.1. GTDB lineage: Bacteria > Pseudomonadota > Alphaproteobacteria > Geminicoccales > Geminicoccaceae > DATAOG01. The sequence continues at coordinate 307,338 of CAVWDE010000020.1, read as the reverse complement.
CTCGGACGAGGCCGCCAAGGCCAAGTACCCGGGCGGCTGGAAGGCCCCCAAGCCCTACATCCGCTTCGTGCCCCAGCCGCGCACCTGAGAGTCTGCGGGAGCTAGTGAAAGCCGCTGCACGCGCGGGGCTGGCCGGGCAAGGGCTTTCTGCTTCGGCGCGCGGCCGGCCCCGCGCGCCAGCGCCTCGGAATGGGCATGGGATGGACTTGCCCGCAGCTCAACTTCCCACGGTTGCGGGGGGTGGTGCATATGTCGCGGCTTCGGGTTTTGCAGACGCGCCATTTGCGAGCGGGGCAGGGTCGCCCGGCGTGGTGCTGGGATCGCAGATGGCTGGGCCGAGACGATCCTTGTCGCGTCTGGTCCCGGCCAGGTCAGCGGTCCCCCCTCAGGGTCCGCTTGATCGAACCAGTGGCGTCGCGCTATGCCAGCGCTGAACGGGAGCAGAATATGACCGATCCGTCTGAGGATCTTGCGATCGATCTAGTTCTCGCGCTGCTCGTAGCTCGTGATGCTGCGAGAAGCGAATGACCGGCGGTAGCTGTCCGTGCCAGCTTGGAGTTGGCCGAAATTCTTTTCGAACGGGCTCCAGAGCTAAAGAAGACCGTGGATCGCAGGGCGACTCTGGATAGGTTGGAGCGGATCGCTAGCTGGGCCGAAACCATGCTTCAAGGGTTTCCAGAGCCTTCGGATCAGCCATCGCCTCGGGTAGATGACGACGTACGACGTCCGTGACCTTTCTCCTATTGGACTCCACCACCTCGCTCTTCGTCAGCCCCTGCTCGCGCATGGCCTGGCCGACCTGCCAAGCCAACACCCGCTGCGCGGCCAGGGCAGCGACCTCGTGATAGATACCCTCTTCCCTCAGGAAGTCATCGAAAGAAGAGCCGAGCCGTCCTTTCCCCTCGATCATTCGAGTGCCCTTTTTCGCCGCAAAGCCAAATTTCGGTCTCGATCCGGTGTCTTCTGCGTCTTCTATGATGAAGCCATGCAAGAGAGCGAGCTGCCCTTGGGTCACACAGAAGATCACCCGCGCAATCTTTCCGTCACCGAGCCTGCTCCGGATTTCCCACAAACCATCGCCAAGCGGGCGGCAAAGCGGCATACCCACAGGCCAACCAAACTCCACCAAGGCAATATCATGGCCAATGATCCGGCGATCGGCGGCCGGAAGCCTTCTGAGCCAGTCTCGCACGGGCTCGGCCCCGTCTGGCGTCTGGTAAAATGTAGCGGGTAATCTCTTAGTCTCCGGTGGCATCCAGCCCACGTCCTTCGGTGGAGAGCGTGCCGTTCAGACGGGAGTTTGTCAAACCTGACGGTCACCAGAGCGCAAGGCGGCCAGCGCGATCGGTGGAGTTGAGCCGCGCGGCTTCGCAGGCCTACTCTGATCCGCGAGTTGAACACGCCAGCAAGCGCGCCGAATTGCGTGGCTTACGGGTCACTTGTGCTTCGGCTTCTTCGTGCGCAGCGCCGCGGCGTAGGCTTCGCGGGCCCAAGCGCAGAGGATGTCCGGATCGTCGAAGCCCTCGCTCGGGGCCTCGCAGTAGGGCATGCGGATCGACTTGCCCTTGTCGGTATAGGTGAAGTGGGGAAGACCGGCGGCCTCGTAGGCTTGGCGGTTGCCGTCGTCGACCTTGAAGTAGAGCTGGTCGTAGGCGATCAGCGCGAACATCGTGCCGTGCAGGTAGATGCCGTGGCCGCCGAACATCCGGCGCGCGCTCACGGGCCCGAGCGGCTGCAGGCATTCGACCACGAAGCGCGCGAACTCGTTGTCCCTGCCGGCCATCGCTCCCCGCTCCCGCTCGGGCTGCCCGAGGATCGTGGCGGCTGGCAGCAGCACCTGGCAAGAACCAAATCCGGCCCCCCCCGGCCGACCCGGCTGACGCGTGCCGCCTCAGAAGCTGCTGGCGAAGGTCAGGGCCACGACCACATGGAACAGGCCGGCGCCCATGAGCAGCGTGCCCTGATCCTTGTCCGCGAGCGCGTAGGCCACGAGCGCGCCTGCGAAGGTGATCAGCGGCGAGATCAGTCCGGCGAGCGCCAGGCCGACGACCACGGCAACCGGCCAGGGCGGCGGGTGAACGGCTGCAGGATCCGGCGGCGGCGGGCCGTCGGTCGCAGGCTTCCAGACGAGACTCATCAAGGGTCTCCGCACTGCTGCTGCAGGAGAGTTCGGGATTGGCGGGCCGACCCCGTCAGGCGGGGCCGGCCCGGAAAGGCGCGGCGATTCGCCGCCGGGCAGCAGCCTGGGGCGGCTACTGGCTACCGGCGCCGGGCGACGGGACCGCGCTCGGGGGTGGGGCGAGCGCCGCCTGCTGCCGGGCGCGCTGGTCGGCAAGGGTCGTGAACTCCGGCGCCGCCTCGAGCTGATCCTTGCTCATCGCGACCACCAGCGGCTGGTCGGGATCGCCCGGCTTCAGGGCATCCCACGCGATCGCCACCTTCTTGTCGCCGATCCCGAGGAAGCCGCCGACCGAGAGCACCGCACCCTGCACCTTGCCGTCAGGGCCGACGATCAGATCCTCGACTTTGCCGAGGTGATCGCCGCCGGGCGTCACCACCTTGGCGCCGACCACGTCGCTGGTCAGCGCCTGGTCGTCCTTTTGCGCCGCGATGATGGTCGGCGGCTGCCCGGCTGGTGCCTGCCCGGTCGCGGCCTGCTCGGTCGGCGCAGACGGCGGCTTGGCCAGCGTCGGATTGGCCGCGGCCGGGGACTTCGGCGCCTCACCCTGGGCGGCCGGCCCTGGCGCGGTCGGAACCTGGACGGCCGGGCCGGTCATCGCCTTGCCCGGCTGGATCGGCGCGGCCTCAGTCGTGGGCGCGGCCTTGCCAGTGTCCTGAGCCGCTTGCGCCCAGGCACCACCCGATATGACCAGAGCAACTGCGGTCGCCGTCAGAAGTGTCTTCGGACGGATACTGTTGCGAACCATGGATCCCTCCGCTGCTTGCTTGCGGTGAGCTGGTACGTCTGGCTCGTCAACGACAGCAGCGGCGGTTTTGTTCCCGATCCGTTTTCTGAACGACATGGACAGTGTGGCTTTTGGGACAATGCGTGCCGGCGGAGGATGCCTCCTCTGGGACCCCATGCAGCACGCGGAGCCGGGCGCGAGACTCGGGCGCGAGCGCGGCGCCGGCGGCGCCCTCAGCCGCGATCGAGGCTGGCGCGAAGCTGGGCGAACACCGCCTCGAACATGGCAGGCGTGAGTCGGCCGGTGTTCAAATTGTAGCGCGAGCAGTGGTAGGACGGAGCGAGCGCCGGCCCGGCGTCCGGCCGATAGAGCGCGCCGTGCACGAACGGATAGCGGCGGGCGCTCTGGCCGAGCGCGCGCAGCACCGAGGCGTGCGCGATGCCGCCCAGGGTCAGCACGATTGCGGGCGCGGGCCCCGTGCCGAGCTCGCCCTCAAGGGTGCCGAGCTCGCCCGCAAGGAAGCGCCGGCAGGCGTTGACCTCGGCGCCCACCGGCCGGTTCTCGGGCGGCACGCAGCGCACGGTGTTGGTGATCCGGCAGTCGATCAGCTGCAGACCGTCGTCCGGGGCCGCCCGGTAATGGCCGCGCGCGAAACCGAAGCGGAGCAGCAGGGCATAGAGCAGGACGCCGGCGTGGTCGCCGGTGAACGGCCGGCCGGTCCGGTTGGCGCCGCGCAGGCCCGGCGCCAGACCGACGATCAGGAGCCTCGCCGCCGGATCCCCGAACGAGGCGACCGGGGCGTTGTGCCACTCGGGAAACAGGCCCCGGTTCGCCAGGCGAAACCTGGCAAGCCGGGGGCACAGGGAACAATCCGCCGGCGGCGCGGGACGCACAAGAGACCCGCGCGCGCCGGGAGCGTTCGGCCGCCGGCTCAGGCCGGCTGGTAGAACCGCCCCGAGCGCGGACCGACGCGCTGCGGGGTTTCGGCCTCGTCGTCGTCCTCGTCGTCGTCGACCGCGACCGCCGCCCGGTGCTCGCGGGCGATGTAGGCCGACAGCTCGTGCAGCTCGAGGAAGGTGTCGGCCTGCCGGCGCAGCTCGTCCGCGATCATCGGCGGCTGGGTCCGGATCGTGCTGACCACGGTGACCCTCAGGCCCCGGCGCTGCAGCGCCTCGGTCAGGCGCCGGAAATCGCCGTCGCCCGAGAACAGGACCAGATGGTCGAGATACGACGCCATCTCCATGGCGTCGACCGCCAGCTCCATGTCCATGTTGCCCTTGAACTTGCGGCGGCCGGAGGCGTCGGTGAACTCCTTGAGCGGCTTGGTGACCACCGTGTAGCCGTTGTAGTCGAGCCAGTCGACCAGCGGCCGGATCGGCGAGTACTCCTGATCGTCCAGCAGCGCCGTGTAGTAGCACGCCCGGACGAGGCGCCCGCTGCGCGAGAACGTGTCGAGCAGCAGGCGGTAGTCGATGTCGAAACCGAGCGCCCGCGCCGCCTGGTACAGGTTCGCACCGTCGATCATCAGGGCGAAGCGGTCTTCTGCGCTGAGAATGTCCTGGATCACGGGACAATTCATAAGGGTCAACCTCCGATGGTGTATCGGCTCATCTTGCCTCAGAATGAGCCCTGCCTCTCACGCCGGACTGAGCGGTTGAAAACGTCGCTCATCGGGAGCTACAACATGATCCTAATTGGCCTCGGTGGCAACCTGCCAAGCGCAGAATTCGGTGCGCCGCGCGCCACCCTCGAGGCCGCGCTGGCCGCCCTCGCCGCCGCCGGAATCGGCGTCCGCCGGCGCTCGCGCTGGTATCGGACGACCCCGGTCCCCGACGATGGCCAACCGGACTACCTCAACGGCGTCGCGCATCTCGAGACCACCCTGCGGCCCTTTGACCTCATGGCATTGCTGCTCGAGACCGAACGGCGGTTCGGGCGAATCCGCACCCGGCGCTGGGCGCCGCGCATCCTCGATCTCGATCTGCTCGCCTATCACGAGCACGCGACCTGGGCGAATCCGGCGCCCGTCGGCGCGCCGATCCTGCCCCATCCGCGCCTCCATGAGCGCGCGTTCGTGCTGGTGCCGCTCGCCGAGATCGCGCCCGCCTGGCGCCATCCGGTGCTCGGGCGCACGGTCCTCGAGCTGCTGGCCGCACTTCCACCCGGGCAATTTGTCGCAGCCATCGAGCCGCCCCGGACGGAAATCGCGACCGGCTCGGTTGCAGGATCGGGGCCCGCACGCTAAGTAACTGGCAAATCATCGAATTGCTCTGGAGCACGTGACCATGGCCCGGATCACCGTCGAAGACTGCGTCACCAGGATCCCCAACCGCTTCGAGCTCGTGATGCTCGCCGCCCAGCGCGCGCGCGACGTTTCGGCCGGAGCGCCGCTCACGGTCGAGCGCGATAACGACAAGAACCCGGTCGTGGCGCTGCGCGAGATCGCCGACGGCACCGTCGACCTCGATCATCTCCGCTACGAGCTGATCCATGGCCTGCGCCGGCACGTCGAGATCGAGGACCAGCCGGACGATCTGATGATGGCCTATCAGGACCAGCCGATGGTCGAGCCGGGCGTCCCGCTCGTGGTCGGCGAGGACGACGCCGACGACTACCCGGACGTCGGCGGCGGACCGCAGCCTGCGACTCGACGACGACACGCCGTACGAATAGCGCCACCACGGGTCGCGGACACCGGGGTGATCCGGCCGAGCGCCATGGTCGAGGCGGTCCCGCTGCCCCTTGAACCGGCGGCGTCGGGCGAGCCGGCGCCCCCGGCCCCGCCGCGCCGGCCGGTGATGCGCCAGTACGAGCTGGTCGAGCGGGTCAAGGCCTACGATCCAAGCGCCGACGAGGAGCTGCTGAATCGCGCCTACGTGTTCGCGATGAAGGCGCACGGCGCCCAGCTGCGGGCCTCGGGCGACCCCTATTTCTCGCACCCGGTCGAGGTCGCCGGCATCCTGTCCGCCTGGAAGCTGGACAGCGCCTCGATCGCGACCGCGCTGCTGCACGATACCATCGAGGATACCGGCGCCACCCTGCCCGAGCTCGAGCGGCTGTTCGGCGCCGAGGTCGCCCGCCTGGTCGACGGCGTCACCAAGCTCAACAAGCTCGAGCTGCAGTCCTCGCACACCGAGCAGGCCGAGAACTTCCGCAAGCTGCTGCTCGCGATGTCGGACGACATCCGCGTGCTGCTGGTCAAGCTCGCCGACCGCCTGCACAACATGCGCACCCTCAACTTCATCAAGAAGGCCGAAAAGCGGCGCCGGATCGCGGCCGAGACGATCGAGATCTACGCGCCGCTCGCCGAGCGGATCGGCATGCAGGCGCTCAAGGACGACCTCGAGGATCTGGCCTTCGGCGCGCTGTGGCCGGATGCGCGCGAGTCGGTCCGCAATCGCCTCGGCCAATTGCGCAAGCACGACAGCAACCTGATCGAGCGGATCGTCGACGAGCTGCGCCAGACCCTGCACGATGCCGGCCTCGAGGCCGAGGTCTACGGCCGCGAGAAGACGCCGTTCTCGATCTGGCGCAAGATGAAGCGCAAGAACATCAGCTTCGAGCAGCTGTCCGACATCATGGCGTTCCGGATCAAGGTCGACAGCGTGCCCAACTGCTATGCGGCCCTCGGCGTGATCCATGGCCGCTACGCCATGGTGCCGGAGCGCTTCAAGGACTTCATCAGCACCCCCAAGCCCAACGCCTACCGCTCGCTGCACACCACCATCTTCGGCCCCGAGCGGCGCCGGATCGAGGTCCAGATCCGCACCCGGGACATGCACGAGATCGCCGAGATGGGGGTCGCCGCGCACTGGGCCTACAAGCAGAAGCGGCAGCTGACCGACGGCCGGCAGTACCGCTGGGTGCGCGGCCTGCTCGACATCCTCGAGCAGGCGTCCGGACCGGAGGAGTTCCTCGAGCACACCAAGCTCGAGATGTTCCAGGACCAGGTGTTCTGCTTCACCCCGCGCGGCGATCTGATCTCCCTGCCGCAGGGGGCGACGCCGATCGACTTCGCCTATGCGGTCCACTCCGAGGTCGGCGACAGCTGCATCGGCGCCAAGGTCAACGGCCGCCTGGTGCCCTTGCGCACCCGCCTCAACCACGGCGACCAGGTCGAGGTCATCACCAGCAAGAGCGCCTCGCCGTCGCCCGCCTGGGAGCGGTTCGTGGTCACCGGCAAGGCGCGCTCGCGCATCCGCCGCTTTCTGCGCACCCGCCAGCGCAATGATTTCATCGCCCATGGCCGCGAGCTGCTGCAGCGGGCCGGGCAGAAGGAGAAGCTCAACCTCGGCGACAAGCGGCTCGAGGCGGTGCTCGACGGGCTGCACCAGAAGTCGGCCGAGGACCTTTTGGCCGCCATCGGCGAGGGCGCGCTCGGCGCCCGGGTGGTGATCGAGGCGCTGCGCCGGGATCAGCAGGTGAGCGCGCCGGCAAGCGCCGCCGAGGCCGAGGATGCCAAGGTGGTGCCGCTGCGCCGGCCGCGGCCGACCCCGGCGCCGGACGGCCGCGAGGGCCTGATCAGCGGCCTCTTGCCGGGCATGGCGATCAACTTCGCCGGCTGCTGCCACCCGATCCCGGGCGATGCGATCGTCGGCGTGGTGCGCACCGGGCGCGGCATCGCGATCCACCGCAGCGATTGCCGCTCGCTGATCCGCAAGGCCGACGACCCCGACCGCTGGCTGGATCTGGGCTGGAATCCGAAGGCCAAGGACGCCAAGGCGACAGCCCGCCTCCAGATCATGACCACCAATCAGCCCGGCAGCCTCGGCTCGCTCAGCACCGTGGTCGGCAAGCAGGGCGGCAACATCACCGATCTGCGCTTCGGCAGCCGGTCGCCCGAGGTGTACGAGATCATCCTCGACCTCGAGGTCGACGACCGCGACCACCTGGAGCGGATCCTGGCCAGCCTGCGCGCCACGCCGGCGGTCACCTACGTCGAGCGGACCCAGAGCTGAGCCCGCGCCCGCCTGGCAGACCCGGGTCGTCCGGCGCCAGGGGCCTTCGGGGAGCCGGGGCGTCCGGCGCCAGGGGCCGACTTCCGGCGACCGGCCGGACATCGGCAGCGCGCGCACTATAGTTAAACCTTAACGAACGTGACGCAAAACTGGGCGCTATGTTCCGCCGTCGGCATCCGATCCCCCTCTGGCCGCGGGTACGCCGCTGGCTCTGGCCGCACATGGGCTGGCGCCGAATGGGCATCTATCTGGTCAAGCGCCTGACCCGCCTGCCCGGCACGCCGCACAGCATCGCCGCCGGGTTCGCCTGCGGCACGGCGATCTCGTTCACCCCGTTCATGGGGCTGCACACGGTCCTGAGCGTCCTGCTGTCGTTCCTGGTGCGCGGCAACTATCTGGCCGCGATGGTCGGCACGCTGGTCGGCAATCCCTGGACCTTCCCGTTCATCTGGGTGGCGAGCGCCAAGCTCGGCCACGCCCTGCTCGGCGGCGCGGCGCCGGCGACCGCGGCGCTCCAGGAGCCGCACTTCCACAGCCTGTTCCACGAGGTCGGCGCGCTGCTGTGGCCGATGACGGTCGGCGGCGTGCCGCTCGGGGCGCTGGCCGCGCTCCTGGTCTATTTCCCGGTCGTCCGCATGGTCGCGGCCTATCAGACCGCCCGCCGCCATCGCCGGGAGCGTCGCCAGGCGGAGCGCCGCGCCAAGCTGGACATGGCGGCCCCGGGCGCCTCGCCGGATACCAGCGCATCGTAATCTCACTCTGGTCAGCACGACCGGCGCCGCCTATAACCGGCCGCCACCTCAGCCTGCGGGGAAGCCCTGCGATGACCTTTGCGCGACGATCGGCGATGCCCGGACGCGCCGCCCTCTGGCCGGCGCCGCATCGGCCCGTGCCGCGCGCGCGCAACCACCGAGGGTCACCGGTGGGCGCCGGGGAAGCCTGGAGACGATGATTCTGGGCGTGGGGACCGATCTGATCGACATCCGCCGGATCGAGCGCACCCTCGAGCGCTTCGGGGAACGGTTCGTGGACCGCGTGTTCACCGCCGCCGAGCGCGCCCGGGCCGAGCGCCGGTTCGACCGGGCGGCCGCCTACGCCAAGCGCTACGCCGCCAAGGAAGCCTGCGCCAAGGCGCTCGGCACCGGCTTCCGGCAAGGCGTCTACTGGCGCGACATCGGCGTCGACAACCGACCCTCGGGCCAGCCGCTGCTGCACCTGACCGGCGGCGCCGCGGCGCGCCTGGCGGCCTTGACGCCGACCGGCATGACCGCCTGCATCGACCTCAGCCTGACCGACGAGCCGCCGTTCGGGCATGCGGTCGTGATCATCAGCGCGGTCGCGACGGCGCCCGCGAGCGCTGCCGTGACCGCGCTCAGATGACAGGGGGTTCACTTTACGTCCGCAGGCGCGTTGGCTACTGTCCGGCGATGAAGGATCTGTTGCCGATTGCTCGCCAGCTCCTCGATCACGCTCTCGGCGTGGCGCCTGCGGCCGGGGCACGCAACCTGTTGGTGCACGAATCATGGCCGTGAGAAAGCATCTGGCGATCGCGCGCAGCCGGTCCAAGGGCTTCTGGGAAACCGCGCGCACCCTGATCTATGCGGTCCTGATCGCGCTCGCGGTCCGGACCTTCCTCTACGAGCCGTTCAACATTCCCTCGGGCTCGATGAAGCCGACCCTTTTGGTCGGCGACTACCTGTTCGTGTCCAAGATGGCCTACGGCTACAGCAAATATTCGCTGCCGTTCAGCCTGCCGCTGTTCGACGGTCGGATCAACGAGCACATGCCACAGCGCGGCGACGTCGTGGTGTTCAAGCTGCCCTCGGACAATCGGACCGACTACATCAAGCGGATCATCGGCCTGCCCGGCGACAAGATCCAGGTCAAGGACGACATCCTGTACATCAATGGCGAGCCGGTCGACCGGGTGCGGCTCGAGGATTTCTACGACGACGACGGCACCAGCAGCGGACCGGTGCCGCGCTACCGCGAGACCCTGCCCGGCGGCCGCAGCTACACCGTGCTCGACATCACGACCCACGGCTCGCTCGACAACACCCGGGTCTACGAGGTGCCCGCCGACCATGTGTTCGCGATGGGCGACAATCGCGACAACTCGCTCGACAGCCGGGTCGACAATGTCGGCTTCATCCCGGTCGAGAACCTGATCGGGCGCGCCGAGATCATCTTCTTCTCGACCAACGGGAGCGCCCGGCTGTGGGAGATCTGGAACTGGCCTGCCGCGATCCGCTTCCGCCGGCTGTTCCACCTGATCGAGTAGGCGGCGCGCTGCCGGCGGCGGCCGGGCTCGAGCACAGGATCGGTCACCGGTTTGCAAAGCCGGCGCTGCTGCGCGAGGCCTTGACCCACAGCAGCGCCGCCGGCCGCGGCCGGCGCGTCCAGCATAGCAACGAGCGCCTGGAGTTCCTCGGCGACCGGGTGCTCGGCCTGGTGATCGCCGAGCTGCTGATCCGGCGCTTTGCCAGGGAGCCCGAGGGTGGTCTGACGCGTCGGCTCGCGGTCCTGGTGCAGGGAGCGACCCTTGCCGAGGTCGCGCTCGAGCTCGGGCTCGGCGACTGCCTGGTGCTGGACCGCGGCGAGGCTGACAACGGCGGACGGAGCAAGCCCGCGACCCTTGCCAATGGCCTCGAGGCGTTGATCGGGGCGCTCTTTCTCGATGGCGGACTGGCACCGGCCGCGGCGTTCATCACCCGCTACTTCGGCCCGCGCCTTGAGGGGATGCAGGCGCCGCCCCAAGATCCCAAGACCATGCTCCAGGAATGGGCGCAGGGCCACGGCCTGGGTCTGCCGGCCTATCGCGTGGTCGAGGTGGCCGGACCAGCACACCAGCCACGCTTCGAGGTCAGCGTGCAGGTCGGCGACCTGCCGCTCGCGACCGCGGCCGCGGGCTCCAAGCAGGCGGCCGAACGGGCGGCGGCGGCGCGCCTGCTGGATGCGCTCACCGAGCGCGAGGCGACCGATGGCTGAGGGCGAGCCGCCCGCGTCGACGCGCTGCGGCTTTGTCGCCCTGCTCGGCGCGCCCAACGTCGGCAAGTCGACCCTGCTCAACCGGCTGGTCGGCACCAAGGTGTCGATCGTCACGCCCAAGGTCCAGACCACGCGCCGGCGGATCCTCGGCATCACGGTCCAGGGCGCCGCCCAGCTGGTGTTCGTCGACACGCCCGGGATTTTCGCCGCCCGCCCGGGCCGGCCGCTCGAGCGGGCGCTGGTGCGGGCCGCCTGGCGCGGCGCCGAGGACGCCGATCTGCGGCTGCTCGTGGTCGATGCGCGCCGCGGCCTCGACGCCGATACCAGGCTGATCCTGGACGGCCTGCGCGCGCGCCGCAGCAAAGCCATCCTCGTGATCAACAAGCTCGATCTGGTGGCGCCGCCCAAGACCCTGCCGCTGATCCGGGAGCTCGACCGGACCGGCCTGTTCGAGCGGGTGTTCATCATCTCGGCGCTGACCGGCGACGGCTGCGAGGACCTCCTGGCCTGGCTGCTCGAGGTGCTGCCCGAAGGGCCCTGGCTGTTTCCGGAGGACCAGCTCTCGGATCTGTCCCAGCGCGCGATGGCGGCCGAGATCACCCGCGAGCAGCTGTTCCGCCAGCTGCATCAGGAGCTGCCCTACAGCCTGACCGTCGAGACCGAGAGCTGGGCGGCCGCCGCGGACGGCTCGGAGATCCGGATCGACCAGACGATCTACGTCCAGCGGCCGAGCCAGAAGGCGATCCTGCTCGGCAAGGGCGGCCACCAGATCAAGGCGGTCGGCCAGGCCGCGCGCCAGGAGCTGGAGCAGATGCTGGCGACCCGCGTGCACCTGTTCCTGTACGTCAAGGTGCGCGAGCGGTGGACCGAGGATCCCGAGCGCTATCGGGAGCTCGGCATCGACTATCCGGCCTGACGCGCATGCAGTGGGAGGACGAGGGCGTGGTGCTGGCCGCGCGCCGGCACGGCGAGAGCTCGGCCGTGGTCAGCCTGTTCACCGCCGGCCACGGCCGCCACGCCGGCCTGGTGCGGGGCGGTGCCGGGCGCCGGGCGCGCCCGGTCTTCGAGCCCGGCAACCGCCTGCGCGTGACCTGGCGGGCGCGGCTGCCCGAGCAGCTCGGCAGCTTCAGCGCCGAGCTCGAGGCCGCGGTCGCGGCCCGGCTGCTCGATGATCCCCTGCGCCTCGAGGGGCTCGGCGCGGCCTGCGCCCTGCTCGAGGCAGGCTTGCCCGAACGCGATCCCCATCCCATACTTTACAAAGCGTTCTCTGATCTTATTGAGTGTCTACCTGATCATGACGATTGGCTGCAGCGCTATGTCCGCTTCGAGCTTGACCTGCTCGCCGAGCTCGGCTTCGGGCTCGACCTCGGCGCCTGCGCGGTGACCGGGGAGACGGCCGAGCTGATCTACGTCTCGCCGCGCTCCGGCCGCGCCGTGAGCCGCACCGGGGCGGGCGTCTACGCCGACCGGCTCTTGCCCCTGCCCGCCTTCCTGCTCGCGCCCGCGCCGGCCGATCCGGCGCAGCTCCGGGCCGGCCTGCGCCTGACCGGCGCGTTCTTGCGCCGCCATCTGTTCGATGCTAGCGAGCGCCCCATGCCGGCGGCGCGCGAGCGGCTGCTGCGCCGGCTCGCCGACACCGCCGCCGGCTCGCCAGCCGCGTGAGGGATCATGCCCGGCCTGCCCGCACCGCCCGCAACCCTGCCGATCCCGTTCGCCGACGCGCTCAGCAAGCGCTATCTCGCCTACGCCCTCTCGACCATCACCGCGCGCTCGCTGCCCGACGTGCGCGACGGCCTGAAGCCGGTCCAGCGCCGCGTCCTCTACGCCATGCTCAAGCTCCGGCTCGACCCCGACGCCGGCTACAAGAAATGCGCCCGCGTGGTCGGCGACGTGATCGGCAAGTACCACCCCCACGGCGAGGTCGCGATCTACGACGCCATGGTCCGCCTCGCCCAGGAGTTCGCCCAGCGCTATCCGCTGGTCGACGGCCAGGGCAACTTCGGCAACGTCGACGGCGATAACGCCGCCGCCATGCGCTACACCGAGGCGCGCCTGACCGCGGTCGCGCGCGCCCTCTTGGACGGCATCGACCAGGACACCGTCGACTTCCGGCCGACCTACGACGGCAGCGACGAGGAGCCGGTCGTGCTGCCGGCGGCCTTCCCCAACCTGCTCGCCAACGGCACCAGCGGCATCGCGGTCGGCATGGCGACCAATGTGCCGCCGCACAACGCGGGCGAGCTCTGCCTGGCGCTCAGCCATCTGCTCGACGATCCCGAGGCGTCCAACGAAGCGCTGCTCGAGCACGTCCGGGGCCCGGACCTGCCGACCGGCGGCGTCCTGGTCGAGCCCTGGCCCTCGGTCGTCGAGGCGTACCGGACCGGCCGCGGCAGCCTCCGCCTGCGCGCCCGCTGGCAGCGCGAGGATCAGGGCCACGGCCAGTACCAGGTGATCGTCACCGAGATCCCCTACCAGGTGCCCAAGGGGCGGCTGATCGAGCGGATCGCCGAGCTCTTGGCGCTGCGCAAGCTGCCGCTGCTGGCCGACGTGCGCGACGAGTCCGCGGAAGCGGTGCGCCTCGTCCTGGTGCCGCGCGCGCGCACCGTGCCGGCCGAGCTCCTGATGGAGCAGATGTTCCGGCTGACCGAGCTCGAGGTCCGCCTCGCCCTCAACCTCAACGTCCTGGACGCCGAGGGCGTGCCCCGGGTGATGAGCCTGCGCCAGGTCCTGCGCGCCTTCCTCGAGCATCGGATGGTGGTGCTGATCCGGCGCTCGCGCCATCGCCTCGCCAGGATCCTGGACCGCCTGGAGGTGCTCGGCGCCTACCGGATCGCCTATCTCAACCTCGATGAGGTGATCCGCATCATCCGCGAGGAGGACGAGCCCAAGGCCGAGCTGATGCGCACCTTCGAGCTCTCGGAGCGCCAGGCCGAGGCGATCTTGAACATGCGCCTGCGCAACTTGCGCCGGCTCGAGGAGCAGGCGCTGGTCAAGGAGGAGCGCCAGCTCAAGGCCGAGCAGCGGGAGCTCGAGCGCCTGTTGAAGGACGAGAGCCGGCGCCGCGCGACCCTCAAAGTGGAGATCGAGGAGGTTCGGGAAAAATTCGGCGACGGCCCGCTCGGGCGCCGGCGCACCAGCCTGGGCGAATTGCCGGTGATCGATGACGAGGCCCTCGAGGAGCCGGTCGAGCGCCAGCCGGTGACCGTGGTCTGCTCGCGCCAGGGCTGGCTGCGGGTGCTGCGCGGCCATCTCGAGGACGAGGCCGAGCTCAAGTACAAGGAAGGCGACGGCGCCCAGTTCGTGCTCAAGGCCGAGACCACCGACAAGCTGCTGCTGATCAGCAGCGACGGCCGCGGCTACCTGTTGCCGGTCGAGCGCCTGCCGGGCGGCCGCGGCCAGGGCGAGCCCCTGCGCCTGCAGATCGATCTCGCCCAGGGCGCCGAGCCGGTCCGGCTCGCGGTCCACCGGCCGGACGGCAAGCTGCTGCTGGCGTCCACCTCGGCGCGCGGCTTCGTCGCCGAGGAGCAGGCGATCGCCGCCCAGACCCGGGCCGGCAAGCAGGTCTTCAACCTCGACGAGGGCGAGCGTCTCGCGGTCGCGGTACCGGCCGAGGGCGACCACGTCGCGACCGTGGGCTCCAACCGCAAGCTGTTGATCTTCCGGCTCGACGAGCTGCCGGTGATGAGCCGCGGCAAGGGCGTCCTGCTGCAGCGCTACCGGGACGGCGAGCTCGCCGACGCCTTGGTGCTGCGCCTCGAGGACGGCCTCAGCTGGCAAGGCGGCAAGGGCACGCGGACGGTCACCGACCTCACGCCCTGGCTCGGCCGCCGCGGCCAGGCCGGCCGCATGGCCCCGCACGGCTTCCCGCGCACCAACCGCTTCACCGGCTGAGCGCCACCTTGGTGCCCAACGCGCGGCAGGTCTGATTCCCTGGCCAGCGCCGAGTCCCCGCCCCATCGTTTGGGGCTCACCGCGCGTGCCGCGCGGCCTCTCGGAAAACCCGAATGCTCAGTTCAAGCCCGTGCCGTCCCCTCCTCCCGCACTTCTCACCCGTTGGCCAGAACCAGCCGGAAACTGCGGCATCCCCCAGCCTGCCACAGGCTGGCGGCAACGCAGTGTTTTGGAAAGGCCAGCTCGGCCGTCCTATCGAGGCCGGGCGTAGCCTTGCCCAAGCGCGAGCCAGAAATGGCGGGGTTAACAGCCCGTTGACGAAGTCGGTTTGCAGCGGATGGATTACCCTATGTCGAATTACTCCTTGAGCGTGACCACAACGTGTAGTGTCCGAGTTTGGAGTCAAAGACTTCGTCAACGTGCTGTTGACCTTTCATCCACCATTGCCCCTGACCTGGACCTTGCCCGGTGGTCCGTGCGACCCGGGAGTCTGCCGCTGCCGAACCGGCTGGCGGCGCGGAGTCCCAGGGTCCCATGGACCACCCGAAGACGAGGTTAACGCGCAATCGTTAATGTTCGGTTACGAGCTGAGGTCGCCGTTTCGATCTGCGGCCTTGCCGCCGGACCGTGACGGACGCTCGCGGCCGGCCCGATCGCGAGGACGCTGCCCCCGCCGGCCATGGGTCAGACCCGACCGGCCCCGCGGTCAGGTTCGACGCGGTCCGCGGTCAGGTTTGACCCCCTTTCTTATATGGTTCCCGCCAAGTCTTCACCTTCGCGGGGCGCGCCCGCCGCCCGCCAACCCGGGCGCGCAGACCAAGCGCAGAAAGTCAGGACTTTCTGCGCTCGGTATTACAGGTTTTGCAAGAGCCAGCCGGAAGCGGCAGTTTCCTCAACTTGCCGGGCCTCGGCGACAAGCAGTGTGTTCAGGAGGCCACCTCGGCCGCGCCGCAGAATCGGGGACTTCGCCTTGCCCGAGCTCAAGCCACCTGATGGGGTGAAGAATGCGGGTTAGCGGGGCCCGCGGTCGGGCTTGACCGGGACCGCGGAGACGACCGTACGCCGGGCGGAGATCGCGAGCTGCCGGGCGCGCACGACTGCTCGGAGCATGGCGCGACGATCACGACGATCACGACGATCCGCGCGGACGCTCAGGGTTCCAGGTAGTGCGGCTCGGGGCGGCGGTGGAGATCCTCGTAGTGGACCAGCTGCGGCTCGCCGAGCGCGCACGGCTCGCCGTCGCGGAACGCCCATTCGCCCCGGTCGCAGTTCTGCGCGATCACGTAACCGTTCAGATAGAAGCGCCGATCGCCCGCGGCGCGGTTCGACCCCGAGCCGTGGATCAGGTTCAGATGCCACAGCGCCACATCGCCCGGCTCGAGGACCAGATCGACCTTGGCCGCCGGGTCGAGCCCGAACGCGCGCAGATGGTCGTCGTTGAGCGCGCGGTCCATGACCCGCGACGCGCCGCTGAAACCCAGCTCGCCGAGCTTGTGGCTGCCCGGGAGCACGGTCATGGCGCCGTTGTCGGGGCGATGCGGGTCGATCGCGATGCCGGTCTGGACGTAGGAGGTCGCGGGCTCGCGGTAGGCCGCCCGCGGCCGGCGGAAGCCGATGTCCTGGTGATAGCCGAACTCGACCGCCTCGGCGCCGGGCGGCTTCCAGTGCATCTGGTTGATGATCTGCTTCAGGTTGTCGCCGAGCAGCGGCGCCAGGATCTCGAGCATCCGCGGATCGGTCCGGCAGCGCGCCAGCACCGGCTCGAAATAGGCCGGCCATTGCACCATGCGGACGATCCGGCCGAGCCTGCGATCGTCGGCCAGCCGGAACAGGACGTTCTGATGGCGAAAGCTCGCCCGGTGGCCGAGCCCGCGGGCGTACACCCGATCGAAGGCGTCGCTCAGCTCCTGAACCTCGGCGGCCGCAAACACGCCCTTGACGACGGCGTAACCGAGGTCCCGGTAGTGATCGAGATATGTGCAGTCCATGCCGGCTCCTTGAGCAGCATGTCGAGCAGCTGCCGAAGCTGTACCACTGGCCTAGCACACTGGTGTTAAGAACGATCGAAGCTCAGCGACGTCGAGCGGTCGCTTGACCGGCTTGGGCCCGGCGCCCGAATGGTCGCGCTATCCCGCCTCGATTGTCATGCGGTGAGTGCACCTTCGCGGCTGGTCTTGACCTGGGACTCGAGGACGCTCCGACCAGATCTTCGGTGCGCCGGGACTGGCCGACAAGGTCGTGGACCGGTGACAGATCGGTTGAGCCGAGCGCAAGAAGTTCATCAATTTGCCCCTTGACCTCTCAAGGAGGGTCGCCTAAAAATCCTGCACCTTGAATTCAAAAAAGAGTGCCGGACCCGAAGGCCCGGCGAGTTCATCAGGGAGGCTTAACGTCTGGGAGACGTGAGGATCATCGATCCTCAAAGCTTCAGGCATCGCACCTGAAGCACGAGACTGGCCTCTTCAGGGACAGAGCCCAATCCCGCCGCGGCAAGGTTCTGCGAGAGCGCAGTCCCTTGCTGCAATGCACAATATAGTGAAAAGACCCCTGCTCGGCCAGAGCCTTGATGCATGGCTGCTATGAATTTTTGCAACGCTGTGGCAACGCTACCACAGATGGGCTACCACACCGCCTGTTCCGCCATCTTGCGCAGCAGGAAGTCACGGAACACGCTGACCCGCTTGGAAGCGCGCATCTCCTCGGGGTAGACGAAATAGGCGTCGAAGGTCGGCCCCTCCAGCTGCGGCAGGACCCGGACCAGGCGCCGTGAGGTCGAGCACAGATAGTCTGGCAGCGACGCCACACCGAGGCCGCGCTCGGTCGCGCGCAGCATGCCATAGACGTTGTTGATCAGCAGGGTCGCGCGCCGCGGCGGCTGCGGATCGTCCTCGGCGCGCCCGGCGATCAGCACCCAGTTCAGGCTCGGCACCGGCGGCGGCGTCGCCTCGGCGCCGTAGACGATCAGGCGATGGCGGTCCAGGTCGGCAGCGCTCGCGAGCGGCGGCGCCGCCTCCAGATACTCCGGCGCGGCATAGAGATGGGTATGCACCGTCATCAGCCGCTTCTGGATCAGGTCGGGCTGGCGCGGCGGATTCAGCCGGATCGCGACGTCGGCCTCGCGCATGCTGAGGTCGAGCTCGGTGTCGATCACGATCAGCGACACCGTGATCTCCGGATAGAGATCGAGGAACTCGCTCAGATGCGCGGTCAGCCAGACGGTGCCGAAGCCGACCGTGGTGTTGATCTTGAGGTGGCCCGCGGGATGCCCCTTGGCGTCGTCGAGCCGGGTCTCGACCGCGGCCATGCGCCCGGCGATCTCCTGAGCGGTCTCGAGCAGGATCTCGCCCTGCTCGGTCAGCACCAGGCCGCGCGCGTGCCGGTGGAACAGGGGCGTGCGCAGATCCTCCTCGAGCGCGCTGATCTGGCGGCTGATCGCCGACTGGCTGAGGCCCAGGGACTCGGCGGCGCGCGTGAAGCTGCCCGCCTCCGCGACCCCCCGGAACACGCGCACCCGGTCCCAGTCGATCATCGCCCGGCTCCTCAGGCGCCCGCACCATAGGCGGCCATGGCCGGCGCCTCGGCCTCGATCCCGGCCAGGAACTTCTCGGCCTCGAGCGCCGCCATGCAGCCGGTGCCGGCCGCGGTCACGGCCTGGCGATAGATCCGGTCCTGGACATCGCCGGCGGCGAACACGCCCTCGACGCTGGTCCTGGTGCTGTCCGGCGCCGTGATCACGTAGCCGCCCGCGTCCATCTCGAGCTGCCCCCTGACCAGCGCGGTCGCCGGATCGTGGCCGATCGCGATGAACAGACCCTCGACCGCAAGCTCGCGCAGCGCCCCGCTCCGGACGTCGCGCAGACGCACCCCGGTGACCGCGCGCGGCTGCTCCTGCCCGAGGATCTCCTCGAGCACGCTCTGCCAGACCACAGTAACCTTGGGGTTGCGGAACAGGCGATCCTGCAGGACCTTTTCGGCGCGCAGCTCGCCACGCCGGTGGACCAGGGTCACGTGGCTCGCCATCTGGCTCAGGTAGAGCGCCTCCTCGACCGCGGTGTTGCCGCCGCCGATCACCGCGACCGGCTTGCCCCGGAAGAAGAAGCCGTCGCAGGTCGCGCAGGCCGAGACGCCGTGGCCGGCGAAGGTCTTCTCGCCCGGCAGGCCGAGCCAGCGGGCCTGGGCGCCGGTCGCAAGGATCAGGCTCTCGGCGAGGTACCGGTCGCCGGAATCCGCCCGGCACACGAACGGCCGCCGTCCGAGGTCGAGCTCGGTGATGCTGTCGAACACCAGCTCGGCGCCGCAGTTCGCGGCCTGGGCCGCCATCTGCTCCATCAGCCAGGGGCCGAGGATGACTTCCGCAAAGCCGGGATAGTTCTCGACGTCGGTGGTGCCCGACAGCTGGCCGCCGACCTGGAGCCCCTGGATCAGGACCGGCTGCAGATTGGCCCGGGCGGCGTAGATCGCCGCGGTATAGCCGGCCGGCCCGGAGCCGATGATCAAAACCTTGCAGTGGCGCGTCGCCGCCATGGCTCGACCTTTCCTACGCCTGGTCGCGTAGATTTAAGATGTCCGGGGCGCCGGCGCTACCGCCTGCCCCGCGGCTGCGCTGATCGGTCCCGCGCGCAAACCGCGCCCGGATCGCGGCGGCGACCGCGTCCGCCGGGTTGGGTGGCGGCGGCCGGCGTTCCGGCCAGGCGCTGCCGAGCGGGCACAGACGGCCCTGGTCCTGGAGTGCTGCATGCAGCCGAGCGAGCCGCCTCGAAACCCCTGCCGCCGGCCGGAACAGGAACACGGGCTTGCCGGTCGCGCAGGCCTCCATGCACATCGACGCCGAATCCGCGGTCACGATGATCGCATCCGCGGCGCCAAGCAGGCCCAGATAGGGATTGCCCTCGGTCTCGGCGTGCTTCTCCGAGCTCCCGTCGGGACCCTCGCCTGATCGCTCATCGCGGCTCTGCCCGAGGCTTTGCGGCGTCCAGCGATGCACCAGCCCCGGGCCGTCGAGCGCGGCCCTCAAGGCCGGGATGCAGCGGGCATCGGTGCGCCGGCTGGTGGTGATCAGGAGGCTGCCGGCGCGCGCGCGCGCGAGCGCGCTCGCCTGGCGCCCGAGCGCGGTGGCATCGGCGCGGGTGAACCGGACGCGCAGGTTGCTGCCGCCGACCAGGCAGGCGATCCAGGGCCGCGGCAGGTCGGCAAGTCGTGGCGCCAGGGCGGCGGCGGCTTCGGCCAGGCGCGCGGCGGTGATCCGATGCGGCACGCCCGCGGTGTGAATGAGGTGCGGCCGGTCCGCCACCCGGTCGTGCGCCGGGACCGCGATCAGATCGAGCCCGCGCGCCGAGCCCGGCCACATCAGCTGGACCAGGAACGTCGCCGGCTGGCGGCGCTTCAGCCAGCGCGCCACCGACAGGCTGCGCCGGCCGGCCGTGATCACCAGCGCGGGCCAGGGCGGGACGAGAGCGGCCCGCGCCGCCGGCGTCAGGCCGAGCAGCGAGCGCCCGAGCAGCCAGTTGGGCAGCCGCGCCAGCGGCCCATAGCCGATCTCCTTGGTCGCAAACGGCCAACCCAGCGCCTCGGCCACGGCCAGCACCTGGTTGCGGTTGCCCGGTCGCTGGTCGAGCAGCACCCAGATCCGGGGCGGCGCCGCCGACCGGGCCCCGCGATCAGCGGGATCGGATCTCGCCCGGATAGGCGACCTCGAGGATCTCGAAATAGCGGGTTCCACGCGGGGTCGGCACCTCGACCGTATCGCCGGCCTCGCGCCCGATCAGGGCGCGGCCGAGCGGCGCGCTGATCGACAGCAGGCCGCGCTGGATCTCGGCCTCGTCCGGCCCGACCACCTGGTAGACGACCTCCTCCTCGGTCTCCTCGTCGACCAGCTTGACCTGGGCCCCGAACTTGACCGTCGAGCCGCCCTGCTGACTGATGTCGATGATCTCGGCGCGCGCGACCTTGTCCTCGAGCTCGAGCACCCGACCTTCGATGAAGCTCTGGCGTTCGCGCGCCGCATGGTACTCGGCGTTCTCCGACAGGTCGCCGTGCTCGCGCGCCTCCGCGAGCGCCTTGATCACGGCCGGCCGCTCGTCGTACTTCAAACGCTTGAGCTCTTGCTCGAGCCGCGCATAGCCGCCCGAGGTCATCGGGATCCGGTTGCTCATCGGTGACCATCACAAAGCACTGCGTCCGTGCGCCAGAGGGCACGTCCACAGGCGGGAACGTTGCTAGCGAGAGCAAGGACCTCGCTAGTTGAGCCCACGATAATAGGATTGCAGGGGGGCCACTGCAAGGTCGCGCTCGGCGAGCGTGACGATTGCCTGCACGACCGCGCCGGCACCCGCCACGGTGGTGTAGTAGGGCACCTTGTAGACCAGAGCGGCGCGCCTGAGCGTGTAGCTGTCGCTGATCGCGCGCTGGCCTTCGGTGGTGTTCATGACCATGGCGATCTGGCCGTCCTTGATCCGATCGACGATGTGCGGCCGGCCCTCGAACACCTTGTTGATCTGCTCGACCTCGAGGCCGGCGGCGCGCAGATGGGCGGCCGTGCCCCGGGTCGCGATCAGCTGAAAGCCATGGGCGATCAGCGTCCGGCCGAGCGCCACCATGGCCGCCTTGTCGCGGTCGCGCACCGAGATGAACACGAGGCCCCGATCCGGCAACTGGTTGCCGGCGCCGAGCTGGGACTTGGCGAAGGCGGCGCCGAAATCGCGATCCAGACCCATGACCTCGCCGGTCGACTTCATCTCCGGGCCGAGCAGCGAGTCGACGTTGGGGAAACGCGCGAACGGGAACACCGCCTCCTTGACCGCGACATGCGCCGGCGGGCGCTCGCTCAGATCGAAGGCCGCGAGGCTCTCGCCGGCCATCACGCGGGCCGCGATCTTGGCGATCGGCCGGCCGATCGCCTTGGCGACGAAGGGCACCGTGCGCGAGGCGCGCGGGTTGACCTCGAGGATGAAGACCTCGCGGTCCTTGATCGCCATCTGGACGTTCATCAGACCCCGCACCTTGAGCGCGCGCGCCAGGATGTCGGCCTGGCGCCGGATCTCGGCCAGGATCTCGGGCTCGAGCGAATGCGGCGGCAGCGAGCAGGCGCTGTCGCCGGAATGGATGCCGGCCTCCTCGATGTGCTCCATGACGCCGGCGACGAACACCCGCCCGCCGTCGGCCAGGACGTCGACGTCGACCTCGATCGCATCCTGCAGGTAGCGGTCGATCAGGATCGGCCCGAGCTCCCTGAGCTTGCCCGCGGTGGCCATGAACCGCTCGATCTCGGCAGCGCTGTGGACGATCCGCATCGACTGGCCGCCGAGCACGTAGGACGGCCGCATGACCACGGGAAACCCGAGCCGCTCGGCCTTGGCCACGGCGTCTGCCGGATCGTGGCAGATGGCGTTGTCCGGCTGGCGCAGGCCGAGCTGGTCGAGCAGCTGCTGGAAGCGCTCGCGGTCCTCGGCAAGATCGATCGCATCGGGCGAGGTGCCGAGGATCGGGACCCCGGCTCGCGCGAGCGGATGGGCGAGCTTGAGCGGCGTCTGGCCGCCCAGTTGCACGATCACGCCCAGGAGCTCGCCGGCGCGCGCCTCCACCCGGACGATCTCGAGCACGTCCTCGGCGGTCAAGGGCTCGAAGTACAGGCGGTCCGAGGTGTCGTAGTCGGTCGAGACGGTCTCCGGATTGCAGTTGACCATGATCGTCTCGAAGCCCGCCTCGGCGAGGCCGAACACCGCGTGCACGCAGCAGTAGTCGAACTCGATCCCCTGCCCGATCCGATTGGGCCCGGAGCCCAGGATGATCACCTTGCGCCGCTCGGAGGGCCACGCCTCGCACTCGGCGGGCTCCCCCTCGGCGCGGCCGGATTCGTAGGTGCTGTAGAGATAGGGCGTCTTCGCCTCGAACTCGGCGGCGCAGGTGTCGACCCGCTTGAACACCGGATGCACCTCCAGCGCCTCCCGGCGCGCCGCGACGTCGGCCTCCGCGAGCCCCGCGAGCCGGGCGAGCCGGGCATCGGAGAAGCCCATGGCCTTGAGCTCGAGCAGGCCTGCCGCGTCGGCCGGCAGGCCGTTCCGGCGGACCCGCTCCTCGGCCTGAACCAGCGCCCGGATCTGCTCGAGGAACCAGGGATCGTAGCGGCAGGCGCACTGGATCTCGCGCAAGGCCAGGCCGGCGCGGAAGGCCTGGGCGATCACCCGCAGCCGGTCGGGGGTCGGCCGGCCGAGCGCCGCCCGCAGCGCATCCTGCGGCCGGTCCGGGTCGGTGAGCCCCTCGATCTGGACCTCGTCCAGGCCCTCGAGACCGGTCTCCAGCGAGCGCAGCGCCTTCTGCAGCGATTCCGCGAACGTCCGCCCGAGCGCCATGACCTCGCCGACCGACTTCATCGAAGTGGTCAGGATCGGCTCGGTCTCCGGGAATTTTTCGAACGTGAACCGCGGCACCTTGGTGACCACGTAGTCGATGGTCGGCTCGAAGGAGGCGGGCGTGCAGCCGGTGATGTCGTTGGTGATCTCATCCAGCGTGTAGCCGACCGCGAGCCGCGCTGCGACCTTGGCGATCGGGAACCCGGTCGCCTTGGAGGCGAGTGCCGAGGAGCGCGACACCCGCGGGTTCATCTCGATGATCACCATCCGGCCGTCGTCCGGGTCGATCGCGAACTGGACGTTCGAGCCGCCGGTGTCGACCCCGATCTCGCGCAACACCGCAATCGAGGCGTTGCGCATGCGCTGATATTCCTTGTCGGTCAGCGTCAGCGCCGGGGCGACCGTGATGCTGTCGCCGGTGTGCACGCCCATCGGGTCGACGTTCTCGATCGAGCAGACGATGATGCAGTTGTCGGCGCGGTCGCGGACCACCTCCATCTCGTACTCTTTCCAGCCCAGCACCGACTGCTCGACCAGCACCTCGTGGATCGGCGAGGCATCGAGGCCGGCGGTCACCACCTGCTCGAACTCCTCGTGGTTGTAGGCGACCCCGCCGCCCCAGCCGCCAAGCGTGTAGCTCGGCCGGATGATCGCCGGCAGGCCGATCTCGGCGATCGCGGCGCCAGCCTCGGCGAGCGTGCGCACGACGACGCTCTTCGGCATCTCGAGGCCGATCCGCGTCATGGCGTCGCGGAACAACTCGCGATCCTCGGCCTTGGCGATCGCTTCGCGCGAGGCGCCGATCAGCTCGACGCCGTAGCGCTCGAAGGTGCCGTTTTCGGCGAGCGTGCGCGCCATGTTGAGCGCGGTCTGGCCGCCCATGGTCGGCAGGCACGCATCCGGCCGCTCCGCCGCGATGATCTTGGCGACCACCTCAGGCGTGATCGGCTCGATGTAGGTCGCATCCGCGAGGTCGGGGTCGGTCATGATCGTGGCCGGGTTCGAGTTGACCAGGATCACCCGGTAGCCCTCGGCCTTGAGCGCCTTGATCGCCTGGGTCCCGGAATAGTCGAACTCGCAGGCCTGCCCGATCACGATCGGCCCTGCGCCGATCACGAGAATCGACGCGATGTCGCTGCGCCTGGGCATCAGCCGCGCTCGATCAGCCGCAGGAAACGCTCGAACAGATAGGCGCTGTCATTGGGCCCGGGCGAGGCTTCGGGGTGATACTGGACCGAGAACACCGGCCGGTCGCGGACGGAGAGGCCCTCGAGCGAGCCGTCGAACAGCGACACATGGGTCGCCTCGACGCCCGCGGGCAGGCTCTCCGGCCGGACCGCGAAGCCGTGGTTCTGGCTCGTGATCTCGACCTTGCCCGTGGCCAGGTCCTGCACCGGGTGGTTGGCGCCGTGATGGCCGAACTTCATCTTCTCGGTGGTGGCGCCGAGCGCCAGCGCCAGCATCTGATGGCCGAGGCAGATCCCGAACAGCGGCTTGTCGCTCGCCAGGAGCTTTTGGATCTCCGGCACCGCGAACGTCCCGGTCGCCGCCGGGTCGCCCGGGCCGTTGGCGAGAAAGATGCCATCGGGCGCCAGCGCCAGGATGTCGTCCGCGGGCGTGCGCGCCGGCACCACGGTGACCCGCAGGCCCTGCGAGACCAGCGAGCGCAGGATGTTGCGCTTGATTCCGTAATCGACCGCAACCACATGGTAGCGGCCGTCGGCGTCCTCACCGTAGCCGTCGGGATAGCGCCAGACGGTGCCTGTCCAGCCATAGCGCTGCCGGCAGGACACCTCCGAGGCAAGGTCCATGCCGACCAGACCCGGCCAGTCACGGGCGAGCGTTGCGAGGCGGTCCAGGTCCGGGCCCTGCTCGGGATCGAACCCGAGCGCGGCGGTCTGGGCGCCGGCGGTGCGCAGGTGACGGGTCAGCCGTCGCGTGTCGATGCCGGCGATCCCGACCAGCCCCTGGCGGACGAGCCAGCGATCGAGATGCGCCGCGGCGCGATAGTTGGACGGGTCGGTGACCGGCGCGCGCAGCACGAGACCGCGCGCCCAGCAGGTGCTGGCCTCGATGTCGTCCTCGTTGGTGCCGACGTTGCCGATATGGGGAAAGGTGAAGGTGATCAGCTGGCCGGCGTAGGACGGGTCGGTCAGGATCTCCTGGTAGCCGGTCATGGCGGTGTTGAAGACCAGCTCGCCGACCACCTCGGCGGGCGCGCCCAGGCCTTGGCCGTGGAACACCGTGCCGTCCGCGAGCACGAGGCTGGCGGGGGCCCGGGAGCGATCGGTAAGAGTCATGAAAACGGCAGCTCGTAGCTTGGCAGCGCGGCCCATGCGCCCGGGAGACCGGCGTGCGGCCGGGAGTGCGAGCGGGCGGACCTTACGCCACGGTTGAAACCGCCGTCAAGCGGCGCGGCAATGGCCCATTCGGCCGACTTGCGGGATGGAAATGGCAATGCTAGTCGAACAGACAAAGCCTGTGAGGAGCGAGCCGGTGCTACGCGAGCAGCTGACCGAAGCGCTACGGGCCGCGACCGAGACCGACGATCGGTGCGGCCTGGCGATCGTCCGCCTGATCCATGCCGCGCTCAAGGAGCGCGATCAGCAGTCGCGCAGCGAAGGCCATCCGGACGGGCTGTCCGACGCCGAGCTGCTGGAGATGCTGCAGGCGATGGTCGGCCAGCGGTGCGAGAGCATCCGCCGCTACGAGGAGAGCGGCCAGCTCGAGCTCGCCGCGCGCGAGGCCGAGGAGATCGAGGTCATCAAGCGCCTCCTGCCCCGGCAGCTCGACGAGGCCGCCTGCGCCGAGGCGGTCACCCGGGTGATCGCCGACCTCGGAGTGCAGAAGCTCAAGGACACCGGGCGCGTGATCTCCGAGCTCAAGCACCGCTATCCCGGTCGGATGGACTTCGCCAAAGCGCGCCGCCTCGTCTGCCAGCACCTCGGCTGACACCGCCGCGGCCCCGACCCGGCCCCGACGCCGCCCCGACGACCTTGAGGCAATCGTTGACAGGCCGGCCGCCTGTCGAGCACAAAGATCGGGCAGGGCAAGCTCAACCAGAGACTGAACAGCGCGTGCGACATCGGCGCCTCCACGCGTTATGGCCGCGCAGCGGCCGCGATGGCTGACCCGTGATGGCTGACGGGGGCGCGATCTCGCTCGAGGAATTCAAGGCGCGCCTGCCCCTGATCGAGATCGTGGCGCGCCACGTCCGGCTCACGCGCCGGGGCCGCGAGCACCTGGGCCTGTGCCCGTTCCATCAGGAAAAGACGCCCTCGTTCACGGTCTCCGAGGCCAAGGGCTTCTATCACTGCTTCGGCTGCGGCCAGCACGGCAACGCGATCGACTTCGTCATGGCGCTCGAGGGCCTGGACTTCGGCCAGGCGATCTCGCGCCTCGCCGAGCTGACCGGCCTGCCGGCGCCGCGCCGTGCCGGCAACGCCGAGCCGCCGGTCGATCGCACCCTCTACGCGGTCAACGAGGCGGCGGCGCGCTGGCTGGCCGGCCGCCTGGAGAGTGCGCAGGGCACCGAGGCGGCCGCCTATCTGGCAAAGCGCGGGCTCGACGCCGCGACCATCCTCCGCTTCGGCCTCGGCTACGCGCCTTCCGAGCGCACCGCCCTCAAGCGCGCGCTCCAGGCCGAGGGCTACGCTGAGCCCAGCGCGCTCGAGGCGGGCCTCCTGGTCCAGCCCGAGGACGGCGGCCCGAGCTTCGACCGCTTCCGCCACCGGGTCATGTTCCCGATCCACGACCGGCGCGGCCGGATCGTCGGCTTCGGCGGCCGGGCGCTCGGCGAGGCGCGCGCCAAGTACCTCAACACCCCCGACACGCCGCTCTTTCACAAAGGCGAGCTGCTGTACGGCCTGGCGCTCGCAAGGCCGGCGGTCCGCGAGCGCGGCACGGTGATCGTGGCCGAGGGCTACATGGACGTGATCGCGCTCGCCCAGGCCGGCTTTGCGAACGCCGTGGCGCCGCTCGGCACGGCGGTGACCGAGGCCCAGCTCGCCCTGCTCTGGCAGCAGGCCGACGAGCCGGTCGTCTGCCTGGACGGCGACGAGGCGGGCCTGCGCGCGGCCCATCGGCTGATCGAGCGGGCGCTGCCGCTGCTTGAGCGCCGGCAAGTCGCTGCGCTTTGCCCTCCTGCCGCCCGGCCAGGACCCGGATTCGATCCTGCGGCGCCGCGGCCGGGACTTCCTGGCCAAGGTGATCGGCGAGGCGATCCCGCTGCATGAGCTGCTGTGGAGCCGCGAGAGCGCCACCCGCTCGCTGCAGGTGCCGCAGCAGCGCCTGGCGCTGGAGAAGCGCTTCCGCGAGCTCGCCGCCACGATCCCGGACCCGACCCTGAGCCGGCTGTTCCTCAACGCCTTCTTCAAGCGCCTGCAGCTGGCGGTCGGCCGCAAGGAGCGGCGCGCCCATGCCCCGCCCTCCCTGGTCGCCGGCGATGCCGGCCCAGGGGTCGGCGCCCGGCGTCTGGCGCAGGAGCTGATCAAGACCGAGCTCACCGATGCCCGCCAGCTGTTCGGACCGGTCCTGGTCCATCCCGAGCTCCTGCTCGAGGTCGAGGAGGAGCTTGCGGGGCTGGAATTCGCCGAGCCGGAGCTGGATTCGCTGCATCAGGCGATTCTTTCCTGGTACGCCGAGTCCGGCCACCTTGACCCCAGAGGATTGAGCAACCACCTGTGCGAGACCGGTTTTGCCGGGTTGGTCAAGCAGCTGGTGGCCCGTGGTCCGCAAACGGCATGGTTCTACCAGGATGGAGCGGCAAGCGGTGCGGTGCTTGACGGTTGGCGCGCCTGTGTCGTCCGCCATCGGCACTTCGCCGAGCGGCGGGCCCGGCCGCGGGCCGCGTCGGCAGCCGTGGCCGAGCAGCGCGACGACGCGGGAGCCTGGCTCATGGCGGTGAACCGTCTGCTCAATCCGGTCGATCCGGCCGGCGCCCCGCTGCGACCCGCGCCGGATCCGAACGAATGACGGTCGCCGCGGTCCTGGCCGCGCCGGCATCCGCAGCCTGGGCAGCGTGGGGCGCCCAGGCTGTCGGGGTCAGCTGATCATTGGGCAAAGAAGGAACGGCCGCATGGCGAAACACGCTGTCGCAACTGGGACCTCGGTGCTCAAGCCGCCGCCCGGCAAGGTCGCGGCCGAGAGTCCTGCCCAGGAGCTGATTGCCAACGCGCCCGCGCTCAAGCGGCTTCTCCTCCAGGCCCGCGAGCGCGGCTTCGTCACCCACGACGAGATCAACGCCGCCCTGCCCGAGGAGGAGACGCCCTCGGCCGAGCAGCTCGACGAGCTGATCGCGATGTTCGAGGACATGGGCGTCAGCGTCGGCCGCGACGAGGACGGCGGCAACGGCAACGGCGCCGCCAAGACCGACCTCGAGGGCGGCGACGAGGAGCCCGAGGGCGCCGCCGCGATCGACGAGGAGGATCTCGGCCGGACCGACGATCCGGTGCGCATGTATCTGCGTGAGATGGGGACCATCGAGCTCCTCTCGCGCGAGGGCGAGATCGAGATCGCCAAGCGCATCGAGGCCGGGCGCAACACCGTGCTCGAGGCGCTGTGCGAGAGCCCGCTGACCATGCGCGCGATCATCAGCTGGCGGGACCAGATCGGCGAGGGCAAGGTCCTGCTGCGCGACGTGATCGACCTCGAGGCGACCTACGGCGGCGCCGAGCCGCAGACCGAGGACGCCAGCGCCGCCAAGCCGGCCGAGGCCGAGCCCGCCGCGGCCGAGGGCGCTGCAGCCCCAGGCTCAGTCCGAGCCCGAGCCCGAGCCCGAGAGCGAAGACGAGGATGACTTCGACGAGGGCGCCTTGTCGCTCTCGGCCATGGAGGCGACGGTCCGGGACGGCGTGCTCCAGACCTTCGACTGCATCGCCGAGAGCTACGGGCGGTTGCGCAGCCTGCAGGAGCAGCGGCTCGCGAGCCTGCAGCACAACCAGCCGATCGCGGTCGAGCTCGACCTGCGCTACGAGCAGGCGCGCAGCGAGGTGGTCGAGCTGGTCAACCAGATTCACCTCAACCCCAACCGGGTCGAGCACCTGGTCGATCAGCTGTACAAGGTCAACCGGCGCCTGAACGGCCTCGAGGGCAAGCTGTTGCGCCTCGCCGAGAGCTGCCAGGTCGAGCGCGAGCCGTTCCTGCGCCACTATCGCGGCTGCGAGCTCGATCCCGACTGGGTCGAGCGCGTCGCCGAGCAGGGCTTGGCCTGGACCAACTTCGTGGTCCGCCACGGCCGCGAGATCGAGGGCTTGCGCGCCGACATCGGCGGCATCGCGAGCAGCACAGGCCTCCACATCGGCGAGCTGCGCCGGATCGTGGGCCTCGTCCAGAAGGGCGAGCGCGAGGCCTCGCGCGCCAAGAAGGAGATGGTCGAGGCCAACCTGCGCCTGGTGATCTCGATCGCCAAGAAATACACCAACCGCGGCCTGCAGTTCCTGGACCTGATCCAGGAGGGCAACATCGGCCTGATGAAGGCGGTCGACAAGTTCGAGTACCGGCGCGGCTACAAGTTCTCGACCTACGCCACCTGGTGGATCCGGCAGGCGATCACCCGCTCGATCGCCGATCAGGCGCGCACCATCCGCATCCCGGTGCACATGATCGAGACCATCAACAAGCTGGTGCGCGCGTCGCGCCAGATGCTGCACGAGTACGGCCGCGAGCCGACGCCTGAGGAGCTCGCGACCAAGCTCAACATGCCGCTCGATAAAGTCCGGAAAGTCCTCAAGATCGCCAAGGAGCCGATCTCGCTCGAGACCCCGATCGGCGACGAGGAGGACAGCCACCTCGGCGACTTCATCGAGGACAAGAACGCGGTCCAGCCGGTCGAGGCGGCAACGCTCTCGAACCTGCGCGAGGCGACGACCCGCGTGCTCGCGACCCTCACGCCGCGCGAGGAGCGCGTGCTGCGCATGCGCTTCGGCATCGGCATGAACACCGACCACACCCTCGAAGAGGTCGGCCAGCAGTTCTCGGTCACCCGCGAGCGCATCCGCCAGATCGAGGCCAAGGCGCTACGCAAGCTCAAGCATCCCTCGCGCTCGCGCAAGCTGCGCAGCTTCCTCGACTCCTGACGGACGCCGTCAGCGCGAACGCTGTCGCGGGCGTTGCCCACACACCGGTCGCCTCCGGTTGGCCGGCGTCGTCCTGCCCGCACGCCGCTCGCTGCGGCTATGGTGGTTGGCTGACCCGGATCGTTCCTCCCGCTGCTTGCTTGCAACGCGACCGAAGATGGCCCGGCCAAGCTGAACGGTCGCTGAACGGCTTGACGGGGGGTCCGCCTCGCGAGAGGGTTTCGGCGCCGGGCCCGTAGTTCAGTGGTCAGAACGCGCCGCTCATAACGGTGTTGTCGCAGGTTCGAATCCTGCCGGGCCCACCAGCATCGCACGGGCAGCGCCGGGTTCGGCGGCGAGGGCGTTCGACCGGGCAGCCCCAGCGCGCAGGCTTCGCCACAATCGGCGACGTTGGTCCGCGGGCATCATGCCGGGCAGACCCGGCGCCCAAGCCCTACG
Source organism: uncultured Alphaproteobacteria bacterium (assembly GCA_963753685.1). Classification (GTDB taxonomy): domain Bacteria; phylum Pseudomonadota; class Alphaproteobacteria; order Geminicoccales; family Geminicoccaceae; genus DATAOG01. Next base: position 276,733 of record CAVWDE010000020.1, on the reverse strand, counting down.
CTCCGATCCTCATCCTGCGACCGGTGCGGACGCGCCAGACTGGCTTGGGTCCCAATCCACCAGGCAGCGGTCGCGACCGCAACGGGCTGCGGTCGCGACCGCTGGCCAGCTCCACGATCTGCGAGCGCCTCTGCGCCCGCACGGTCTTCAGCGCGCGCGTGGTGCGCCGGTCGCGATCAGCGCCGACGGCGGGCGGGCCGCATGGGCGCCCGGGATCGGAACGCGGGCGTCACGCTCGGGCTCGGTGAGCGGCGCGTAGTCGCCCTCCTTCCAGACCTGCCACTGCCAGGTGGCACCCTCGAGATCGCCCTTCTGGTCGAACGCGACCCGCCCGAGCACGGTGTCGAAGTGGCCCCGGCGCAATATCCTGGTGACCGCCGGCAGATCGGGCGTGCCCGCCCGCTCGGCCGCCTGGGCCCAGACCTGGACCGCCGCATACCAGCCGAGGCCGCTCGTGCGCTTGGGCAGACCCTGGGCCTGCAGCCGGGCCATCACGTCAGCGGCCGCCGGCAGGCCCCTCGGATTCGGCCGGGTGCTGAACAGCGTGCCCGCACCTTCCCGGCCGGCGATCGTCCAGAACTCATCCATGCCGAGCCCGTCGCCGCCGACCAGCTGGAGATCGTCGCCGCGCGCCCGCAGCGCCCGCAGGATGCGCGCCGCATCCGCGCCGTAGCCGCCGAGATAGAGCACCTCGATGCCGGCCGCCTGCAGCTTCGCCGCGAGCGCCGAATAGTCGGCCTGACCCGGCGTGTACAGGTCGTAAATCGCCTCGGCCACGCCCGCGGCCCGCAGCTGCCGGCGCGTCTGGATCGCCAGGTCCTCGCCATAGACGCTGCCGTCGTGCAGGATCGCGATCGCCCGGCCCGGCCAGTTCGCCGCCAGGAGGTCGGCGGCGAGCTGGCCCTGCCGGTCGTCCCGCCCCTTCAGCCGGAACACGTTCTGCCGGCCCTCCTCGGTCAGGCGGGGATGGGTCGAGGCGGGCGTGATCATCAGGACATCGGCGGTCTCGTAGATGCCGGCCGCGAGCAGCGAGGAATGCGAGCACAGGTGCCCGATCACCGCGCGCACTCCGGCCGCGACCAGCTGGCGGGCCGCCTCGATCGCCTGCTGCAGGCCGCAGGCGTCGTCGGCGACGCTGAGCGTCACCGGCTGGCCGAGCACGCCGCCGTGGCGGTTCAGATCGGCCACCGCCAGCTCGACCGCGACCCGGCTGCGAGCGCCGGACGCAGCGTAAGGTCCGCTCAGCGGGCTGGCGAAGCCGATCCGGATCTCGGCCGCGGCGCTGCCGGACAGGGCGAGCGCGAGCGCGCCGACCAGCAGGCAGAGAGGACGCCGGGGCAACATGGTAATCTCCTTCGGCCCGCGGGCCGGGCGCTGATCTCTGCGCGCCCCGCCGCCGGCGCAATGCCTCTTGATCCCTGAGGTGAATGTAGCTGGCGGCCGGGCGGCCGCTTGTGGACTGGTTCACAACGGCAGGTCATTTGGTTAAGTTTAAGTCTTCGCGCGCCGTGCCAGCGTTTCAACCGCGCCGATGCGCGCCGGCGGCTAAGGGCGAAATGATCGGGGCCGGGACTCGGCGTTCGGTACTTCCGTTCCGGCGGCTCAAAGGCGTAGACTGACGACAAGCGTCAAAGGCGCGACGCCGCCGGGGATCGCGGGCAGCGTGCCAGGGACATCAATCGGTCGCCGACCGGACGGTCGCCGCGGCCAAGCTTCGGGGGGCGAGCTCATGACCAGCCAGCTGTTCACCAATGTCATGATTTTCGATGCGACCGGGCGGGCGCCGTTCCCGGGCGAGGTGCTGCTGCGCGGCAACCGGATCGCCAAGGTCGCCGAAGGCACCCGGCAGATCGCCCGCGAGGAGGCCGAGCAGGTGATCGACGGCCAGGGCATGACCCTGATGCCGGGCATGACCGAGGGCCACTGCCACATCAGCTTCACCGGCATCTCGAGCCCGGCAGCACTCGGCGAGCTGCCGCCCGAGGAGCACACGCTGGCCACCATGCACAACGCGCGCCTCCTGTTCGACCACGGCTTCACCAGCGTCTACTGCGCCGCCTCGGCCAAGCCCCGGCTCGACGTCGTGATCCGCAACGAGATCAACGCCGGCCGCATCCCGGGGCCCCGCATCCGCGCCGCGAGCCCCGAGATCACCGTGACCGCGGGCCTCGGCGATGAGCGCAAGCTGCACCTCTACCGCGAGAGCTTCGCTTTGATCGTCGATGGCATCGACGAGATGCGCCGGACCTGCCGGACCTGCATCCGCGAAGGCGTCGACAACCTCAAGATCAACATCTCGGGCGACGAGTTCGTGACCCACTGCAAGGCCGAGATGACCGTGATGATGGACGACGAGATCCACACCGCGGTCGAGATCGCCCACGACTTCGGCAAGCAGATCGCCTGCCACGCGCGCGCTGCCGGCTCGGTCAAGCGCGCGGTCCGGAACGGCGTCGATGTCATCTACCACTGCGACTTCGCCGATGAGGAGGCGCTCGACCTGCTCGAGAGCGTCAAGGACAAGATCTTCGTCGGCCCGGCGGTCGGCCTGCTGCACAACACTCTCTACGAGGCCGCCGACTACGGCATGACCCCTGAGGTCTGCGAGAGCATGGGCTTCTATCGCAAGATGGAGGCGACCAAGGCCACCTACCGCGAGATGCGCAAACGCGGCATCCGCGTGGTCCCGGGCGGCGACTACGGCTTCGCCTGGACCCCGCAGGGCACCAACGCCCGCGACCTCGAGCACTTCGTCAAGCTGTTCGGCTATTCTCCCACGGAGGCTCTGCTGTCCGCGACCAAGATCGGCGGCGAGCTGATGGCGATGGGCGACGAGCTCGGCCAGGTCAAGGAAGGCTACCTCGCCGACCTCCTGCTCGTGCGCGGCAACCCGGTCCAGGACGTCTCGCTCCTGCAGCACCAGGCCAACCTCGCGATGATCATGAAGGACGGCATCGCCCGCAAGCTCGACCTCACCCCCCAGAGCGGCCAGATCGCCGCGGAGTAGGCTGGGCCACCCGCGCCAGCCCGCCCGTTCGCCCCCAGACCGGCAAATGCCCGCCAGACGGTTGTTCTGGCGGGCTTTTGTTCTAGTTGCGCGAAGCCTTCATGGCGCACCGGGGCTCATGATCGCCTTTGAGGCCGGCAGCACGTCGGAGTAGACTGAAGCGTCGGATCCGAGCGCTGAGGATGACCAGACCTGGCTGGCATTGCTCCGGCAGCGCGGGCAGATGGGATCGGCGCTCATGAGCAACGATCAGAAGCTCAATGTCTTCGTCAGCTACAGCCGTAGGGACAAGGCATGGCTTGAGCGGGTCCAGGTGCATCTGAAACCGCTGGCGAGAAGCGGCAAGCTGGACCTTTGGGACGATACCCGGATCAGGACTGGGCAGCGCTGGCGCGATGAGATCAAGGCCGCGCTCGCACGGGCCGACGTCGCCGTCCTCCCGATCAGCGCGGACTTTTATGCATCGGACTTCATCGCCAAAGATGAGCTCCCTCCGCTCCTAAAAGCGGCACAAGGTGAACGCGGACTCATCATCATCGGCGTGCACATAAACTATTCGGATTTCGAGAATGACGAGGTCTTATCCGAATACCAGACGGTGAATACACCCGATCGACCAATCGAAGACCTCGGCTCCCGTGGGCAAGAGGAGAAGGTTTTCAGGGATCTGGCACGCCGGATCAAGGAGCTCGCGCCGCCGGCGCGCTCGGGCCCGGCGCTGATCCCACCCGAGTACCTCGAGTGGCTCGAGCGCCGCCTCTCCAGAGTTCGAGCTGTTGGGTCAGGATATCCAGCAGAGCCATGCCTTCAAGCTCAGTCATGTCTACGTGCCGGCGCTGACCCAACCGGCCCTAAACTACGAGCTGTTTTACCGATATGTACGCGAAGCGGGAAGGAACCCGGAAATACGCAATCCCGAAGAGGCCAGTCCGGTACTAGTGCAATGATGCAAACATAGGATTTATAAAAGCTGAATGATGTGCGATACTGGGCCCATGGCTCAGATCGTGTGTCCGTTGGTTTCGGGTGCGGATCGTGCTCATCTCGAGGCGATCGTGGCCGATCGCAATCGCGCCCAGAAGCATGTGGCGCGCGCTCGGATCATCCTCGGCTCGGCCGATCGCCTGAACGTCGCCGAGGTCGCCCGGCGTGCCGGCATCGGCCGGCCGGCAGTCTGGCGCTGGCAACGGCGCTTTGCCGAAGCCGGGGTCGACGGATTGCTGCGCGATGCCACCCGCAAGCCCGGCAAGGCGCCCTTGGGCGAGGCGGTGGTCCGCCAGGTGGTGACCCTGACCTGCGCCGAGCCGCCCGGCGAGGCGACGCAGTGGACCGGCCGGGCGATGGCCCGACACACGGGCGTCTCCCTGCGGTCGGTGCAGCGGATCTGGGCGGCGCATGACCTCCAGCCGCACCGCATCCGCACCTTCAAGCGCTCCAACGACCCCCAATTCGCGGCCAAACTCGAGGACATCGTCGGCCTCTACGTCGACCCGCCCAAGCATGCGGTCGTGCTCTCGGTCGACGAAAAGTCCCAGATTCAGGCCCTCGACCGCACCCAGCCCGGTCTGCCGCTCAAGCCGGGCAAGGCCGGGACCATGACCCACGACTATCTCGCAACGGCGTCACCACGCTGTTCGCCGCCTCGACGTGCTCGAAGGCACGGTGCTCGGCCGCTGCATCAGCGCCACCGGCACCAGGAGTTCCTCGCCTCTTCAACGCGACCCAGGCCGCAGTGTCGGCCGGGAAGATGATCCACGTCATCCTCGACAACTTCGGCAGCCACAAGCCCCTATGGTGCTGCGCTGGCTCGCCCGCCACCCCCGCTTCGTCTTCCACTACACGCCGACCTCGGGTTCGTGGCTGAACGCGGTCGAGACCTTCTTCTCGGCGCCGACCCGGCGCCGGCTCAAGCGCGGCAGCTTCCATTCGATCGTCGACCTGCAGGCCGCGATCCACCGCGACTTCGCCGAGCACAACGATGACCCCAAGCCTTTCATCTGGACGAAAACCCCGGCCCAGATCCTCACCAAGCTGAATCCTCTGAATGCGCCCGTGCACTAGCCGCCATTTCGCCGCACATGCGTCATTTTCCGGCTCCGACCAATTGACAGACATTGGCAAGTTTCTCTCGCGGACACCCGCCACCCCTTTCTTCTCTAGGCCACGGCGCCCACGTCGAGCGGTCGAGGACATCAGCCGCCGGGGTTGCCGACTGCGCCGGCGCCGTGCAAACTGCATTTTCAGCGACCCCTGTCCGGGAATCCTGGTTCGATGGCTAGCAACCTTTTCGCGTTGGATTACTTCGCGGGCGGAGTCCCAGCCGGTCCAACGCTTTCTTTGCGGCTTGATGAGCTAAAGAGTTCGTGCAACGGCAAGGCAAGATGCGTCGTGGACAGGACCTAATTATCGAGCTCGCTTTTATTGGCCTATTTTCTTACTTTGAAGCATTTTGCAAAGACCATTTTGCGTCAATCATCAATATAATCCCACACTTGGTTCAAGGATTAAAAAAAGATGGACATGATACTAACATCGATGTAACTGACCTGTCTAATCTCAAGAGTCTTTTGCAGCGAGAGTCGGCTTTCTTCTTGCCGAGAAGTATGATTTTGGAACTCCGCGCAAGGTCAACGCGCTTTACCAATCGTTAATTCAGGTATCACCGTTTTCAACTAACGAACTAAAGAAATTTGAAAAATTGCTGGCCGATAGGAATTTGATTATCCATCATGGTGGAACATACACCATGAAATATGCACGACAAGCGTTCGAAAGCGAAGGTGTGAGAGAGACAGTATTTTTCGACTTATTGGTGGTTGATGTTACATTTTTTAACAAAACCTTGAATTTAATTGCAGACGTTGGCGAGAAAACGGTGCGGGCAACGCATCGACGGGTCCAGAAATTTGTCGAACAACACAATATTGCTCTCAGCCCAGAACAAGAAAAAGCACTCCAGTTTTTACAATATTGGCCTTTTGGCGAATGATCTCGGAGAAGCTAAAATACAATAGGTAGATCTACTCGTTGCGATCACGTTTCGCCGACTGTTTGTCCACGTTGGAGCTGGGATCGGACACTGCAGCCTAACTTATAGACCGTCTCAACTATCCGCCTTCGCGCGCGCCGAATTGCAGCAGCTGGACTGAAAGATGGCCCGACGTACCAACACCTACGCCATCCGCCTGCGGTCGAGGGCGGCGGCCAGTTCAAGGCCGAGCTGGTCTCGGTGGAGAGCGGCGAGCAGAGCCTGAAGCGCATCGAGACCGCGGGCGGCAAAGCCTCGGGGGGCTTATGGGTCTCGGTCGCCAGGCCGAGCTGCTGCGCGCCGGCATCCGCACCCTCGGCGGCGCGCTCGCGGGCGTGGCCACGGTCGGCGGCCTCGCCGCGCTCGTGAACCGCTCGATCTCGGCCGCCGATGCGATCGGCAAGACCGCCGACAAGATCGGCGTCGGGGTCGAAGCGCTGCAGGAGCTGCGCTTCGCGGCCAAGGCCTCCGGGGTCGAGCAGCAGACCCTCGACATGGCGCTCCAGCGCTTCGTCGCCGTACCGCCGAGGCGGCACAAGGGACGGGCGAGGCCAAGGATGCTCTGGCTCAGCTGGGTATCACGCTCCGCGACCAGGATGGGCATCTGCGCCGGAGCGAGGACCTGCTGGCGGACGTCGCTGACGCCTTGCCGGATGAGGCCCCTGCCATCGGGTCCGGCTCGCCTTCAAGCTGTTCGATTCCGAGGGCTGGCGCTCGTCAACCTGCTGAGCGACGGAGCGGCGCCCTTGACCAGATGCGGGAGCGCGCCCGCACTCGGCATCGTGCTCGACGAGCACCTCGTCTGGACGCCGAGCGGGCCCGCACCGACTCGACCGCTTGCCCAGGTGGTCTCGGCCAATCTGACCCGGGCGGCGCTGGAGGCGGCGCCGGTGATCGCCGACCTCTCCAGCTGGCTCGCCGACGTCGCCGGCAAGGCCGGCATTGCCTGGGAGCGCCTGTTCGATGCGCCCGAGGACAAGAGCCTGCGCACGCTACGCTACGAGCTCGACCTGACCGAGAGCACAATCGCGAAGCTGCAGGGGCGGATCGACGAGCTTCGCAAGTCGCCGACCCTCGGCTTCACGACCTTCATCGACACTGCCCAGATCAGCGCGCTGCAGAGCAAGATCGACGAGCTGTCGCGCGTGCCGGTCAGACCGGCCCGGATCGCCTTCCTCGAGGGGCCGCCGGAGCAGCCCGGGTCGCACCCCGCCTCCCTCCGCTCCCGATGACACGGCAGGCGTCAAGGACCGGGCCGAGCGGCTGCAGCGCATCCAGCAGGGCCTGGAGAGCACGCTCTTCAGCATCACGCACGAGGGCAGCGAGCGGATCATCGCCGAGCACGAGCGCCGAGGTGAGAAAAGGTGTCAGGAACCTTTTCGGCCTTTGGTGAGAAAAGGTGTCAGGAACCTTTTCGGCCTTTGGTGAGAAAAGGTGTCAGGAACCTTTTCGGCCTTTGGGAGGTTGCAGTGAGAAAAGGAGTGAGAAAAGGTGTCAGGAACCTTTTCGGCCCTTTGGGAGGTTGGGAGCAGGGGATTACCCGGATAGATCGTCCACGTGTGCATGCAGCGCCTTGGCCAGTTTGCGCAGAGTCGTCGGAGTTGGCGTTCGCGTGTCGTCCGCGATCGCCACCAATTGAGTGAGGTCCTCGTGTGGGCGACGCTGGCGAGGGAGCTCAGCCGCTCGATCGCGGGCCTACCTCGGTCAAAGACGATTGCTTCCCGGTCACCTGCATCAGCTTGTCAAGAAAAGCGGCGCGCGATACGGCGACCGCAATGTAGTCGCCGACATCCTCATATCCGTAGCTGGTAATACCAGCGAAATGTAACACCCCATCTTTTACCACAAAGACCGGGCCACCACTATCCCCGTCCGTTATTGCACAGTCATGCTCGAATGTATTGTTGTCATTGACCGATGTGACATGGCAATTTATGCCAGCAGCCAAGCGGTTGCCCGCATCCCCATAGCCAACGTCGATCACGCTGTCGCCCATCTTCATGGCAATTGGAGTCGGTGTGGTGACGTCGAGAAAACCAACGTCTTGCCCGACCGGCCACTTCAGCACCAGCAACGCGTAGTCGGAGCTGTCGACGGCACCCTTGCCCAAATGCGCCGGAGAGAAATCGTCGGGGATGATGACCTTGATGACCGGGCTGGCGGCTTGCACGCCACCATAATGGAAGCCGGTCTGAAAGGTCGCCTTATCATGACGATGCTGTTCATCATCGAAGAAGCAATGGGCCGCCGTCAACACGACCTTGTCCGCGACCAGGATCCCGGTGCAGAAGCCGCCGTCGGCTAATGTGACCTTGCCGACCGCGTTCCAATTGATGTCCTGCAGCCCTTGGGCTTGTGCGCCTGAGCCGCACAGGGCAAGGATCGGCAAAGCAGCGCAGAGAACCTGGTTCTTGAGCGTCTTCACCGTCAGCGTTTCTTTGGCTTCCAGGGACGCCCGGCGCCCGGCGCGATCTGCTCATGAGCCCGAGCCGGCCGCGCTCAGGCGGCCAGCGGCGGCGTCCGCTCGATGACCTCGAAGGCGTCGTGGCGGACGTGGTTGCGGGCCATCTCCTCGCGCAGCATGGCCTCGGAGATCACGCCCTGCTCGAGGCATTCGCGCAAGAGGCCAAAGAAAAAGCGCTCCTGGTTCGGATCCCAGTGCGGCTTGTAGGCGCCGAGCAACGCGTAGCGCCCGAGCAAGGCCTCGCGCGCCCGCTGCAACCAGCCGAGCGGCGCGAAGCTGCGGGTCTTGTCCGCGGGCGTGAAGTCGACCGGCAGCCCGGTCTTCCAGGGCTGGTTCCAGCGCTTGGTGTTGTGCAAAAGCTTGGTCTGCCCGCTCAGGTGGTCGAAGTCGTTCCACTCGGGCTCGAACAAGCCGATCGTCTCCGCCGGCTCGAGCTTCAGCGCGATCCAGTCGATGTAGTCGCGCTCGAACGCGAACATCTCGTCGAACTGGGCGGCCGTCCGCCAATGCTTCAGCTTGGCGCAGTCGAGCAGCATCACCGCGCTCGAGACGTTCTTCGCCCCCTTGCGGGCGCGGCACATCAGCGCCTTGCCCGCCATGTCGCGGCTCAGGAGCTCGAAGATGTCGCCGACCGCGAACACGTCGGGGTCGATCACGATCGCCCGGCCCTCGTAGCCCATCAGCTCGGGCGGCATGAAGCGGAGCGGCGTGAACGACTGCAGGTCCTCCATCAGCCACTGCCGCTTGTGGCCGCCGCGCAGATACAGCTGACCCTCGCGCGCCGCGAGGAACGGGTGATCCTGGGTGTGGATCAGCCGGACCTCGAACTGGTCGTTGTGGGCGCTGTTGCGCCGGATCGAGTGTTGCGAGACCAGCGCGCCGACCATCTGCCGGTGGTTGGTGTGGATGAAGACGCATCGGGTCACGGGGCCATGTCCATCGCTTGAGGCAAACCGCAGTGGTGGCCGCTCCATACCAGACCCTGCGGCGCGTTCGCAAGGCGGCACGGTTCATAACCCCCCGGCTGCGACCTTCCACCCCGGCACTGGCCACCTCGGCGCCGGCCACCCCGGCGCCGGCAGCCCCTTTCCCAGGCTCGAGCGCCATGCCAAGGTAAGCCCGACCGCCAACCGGCCGACCGGCGCCCGGGGAAAGACCCGGCCAGCGCCCCGCCGCCGGCAACGCGCCGAGGGGAGGCACACGGATGAGCAAGATCGACCGGGTCGAGATCCAGGCCTTCGCCTACGAGGTCCAAAACCTCGGCCTGCCCGCGCACGGCGCGGCCGGCGTCGGCAACTGGGTCTACCAGAAGGGCAGCAGGGTCAAGGCCAGCCGCTACGCCGTCCGCATCCAGACCGACGACGGCCTCTGCGGAGAGTACGTGACCCACTGGGTCGGCACGCCCGCCGCCATGGCGCAGAGCCTGATGCTGGCCCCGCACCTGCTCGGCCGCGACCCCGAGGCGCGCGAGCTGATCTACGACGACCTCAAGCGCGAGCTGCGCGCCTTCGACCACATGGGTCACGGGCCGCTGGACATCGCGCTCTGGGACCTCGCCGGCAAGAAATACGGCGTCCCGGTCGCCAAGCTGCTGGGCGGCTTCCGGACGCGCCTTAAGACGTACGCCAGCACCTACCACGGCCAGGACCAGCCGGGCGGCCTCGACAGCCCCGAGGCCTTCGCGGATTTCGCAGAGACCTGCCAGCAGATGGGCTACACCGGCTTCAAGATCCACGGCTGGCGCGATGGCGACCGTAGGCGCGAAGCGAAGAATCTGCTCGGCGTGCGCGCCCGCGTCGGCGACGACATGGCGCTGATGATCGACCCCGCCTGCGAGCTTAGGACCTTCATGGACGCCCTCCACGTCGGCCGCGCCTGCGACGAGGCGGGTTTTTTCTGGTATGAAGACCCCTATCGAGACGCCGCGGTATCAGCCTTCGGCCACAAGCGTTTACGCGAAAAACTGAAGACGCCGCTTTTGATCACCGAGCACGTCCGCGGCCTCGAACAGAAGGCGAGCTTCGTGATCATGGGCGGCTGTGATCTGATCCACGCCGACCCCGAGTACGACATGGGCATCACCGGCGCCATGAAGATCGCGCATTTGTGCGAGGCGCTCGGCCTCGACATCCAGCTGCACGCCTCGGGCCCCGCGCACCGCCACTGCATCGCCGCGATCCGCAACACCCACTTCTACGAGCTCGCCCTGGTCGGCCCGGACATGCCGAACGCCATGCCGCCGGTCTACACCTGCGGCTACAGCGATTTTCTGGAAGATGTCGGCCCCGACGGCTGCTTTCCGGTGCCGGACGGTCCGGGCCTGGGCGTCAGCTACGACTGGGACCTGATCGCGCGCAACCGCACCGCCCAGCACGTCTTCGAATAGGCCCGCGGCCGATGAAGATCGTCGACGCCCACCACCACCTCTGGGACCTCGAGGCGAACCGCTACCCCTGGCTCAGTCCCGAGACCCGCCATCCCGCGGGCGACCTCACCCCGATCTGCCAGAGCTACCGCCTCGCCGATTTTCTCGAGGATGCACGCAACCAGGACCTCGCGAAGTCGGTCCATCTCCAGGCCGAGATCGACCGCAGCGATCCGGTCCGGGAGACCGCCTGGCTGCAGAGGGTCGCCGACGACCCGCACTCCGGCGGTTTTCCCCACGCCATCGTCGCCTTCGCCGACCCCGCCGACCCCAAGGTCGAGGCGGTTCTGGAAGCCCATGCCCGCTACCCCAACGTCCGCGGCATCCGCTATCTTTTGAACTACGAAGCGGGCGCGCCACTCTATTGCGCGACCACGCGCGCCGACTGGCTGACCGACCGCCAGTGGCGCCGGGGCTACGCGCTCCTGGAAAAATACCGACTGTCGTTCGACCTCCAGATCTTCTGGCAGCAGATGGCGGATGCCGCCGACCTCGCCCGCAGCTTCCCCAATATCCAGCTGATCCTGAACCACACCGGCATGCCCCGCGCGCGCGACCCGGACTACATCGCGAGCTGGCGCCAGGGCATGCGCACCCTCGCCGCGGCACCCAACGTCGCCGCCAAGATCTCCGGCCTCGCGATGTTCCACCACGGCTGGACGCCCGCGGTCATCCGCCCCTTCGTCCTCGACACGATCGAGGCGTTCGGCGTCGAGCGCTCGATGTTCGCCTCCAACTTCCCGGTCGACAAGCTGCAGAGCAGCTACGATGTGCTCTGGCAGGCCTTCGACCAGATCACGGCCGACTTCTCCGAGCCCGAGCGCCAGATGCTGTTCCACGACAACGCCGTTCGCTACTATCGCTTGTGACCGTCTCCTTCACGGCTGGCCAGGGCAATGGGGCGTCGGCGGGATGCACACGTCAGGGCATCAATGTGCCCGGATGGCGCCATCAACGCGACAGATCTGTCCATTCGGGCGATCGTGGCATGTGAATCAAGTGGTTGCGTGGCAGAGCTGGCGCAGTGAGGCAGCCAGCGGGGGCTTTGTCGAAAACGCTGGCGATCAACGATATCGAGCGTTTTCAATGGTTTGGACGAACTTTGCCAAACTCCAGCCGCCTCCAGCAAGAATCAATGTTTGTTTCAGCTTCCAGAGCTGGCGACAGTTGTGAATTATGGCAAATGAATCATGCGCCATCCTGGCCCAGGTTGCGCGACACTTGTGTGTTGTCTCAAATCACGGCTCGGGCGCTCGATTGACGGTCCGTCTTGAGTTGGCGCTGGTTGGATTCTGAAGGCGCGCGCCGAAGCGAGCGTTTCTCGGGCGATACTTGAAGACGCAATGATGTCCCAAGACGTTGCGGGCCGACGATCGACTTTAGCCGCCTTGGTCGCCCGCTGCAGTGCAGGCCGGCGGGCCGTCTGGCGCGGGGTCGGATCAATCGTCCGTCGGGTCGGTGGAGGTGATCCAGGCGGGGTTGGGCAGGCGCGCGAACAGGTCGAGCATGCCCTGGCCGAACTGGCGGCGCAGGTCCGCAAAGTAGAGGTCGCTGTCCTGGATGTCGATCCGCAGATCGGCCGACAGGCTGCCCTCCCGGTAGCACAAAAGGTCGATCGGCGGCGCCACCGAGAGGTTGGAGCGCATGGTCGCATCGAACGACAAAAGGACGCATTTGGCGGCCTCGGCGAGGCTCGACTGGTGGCTGATCACCCGGTCGAGGATCGGTTTGCCGTACTTGGTCTCGCCGATCTGCAGGAACGGCGTCTCGGGCGTCGCCTCGATGAAGTTGCCGGCGGTATAGATCTGGAACAGCCGGTGCCGGCCGCCCTTGATCTGGCCCGCGAACAGGAAGCTGGCGGCGGGATCGCCGTGCGCCTGGACGTGCTCGCCGTCGTGCTGCAGGACCTCGCGCAGCACGCCGCCGACCATGCGCGCGGCATCGAACATGGTGCGCGCGGACCAGAGATTGTGCGGCCCCGCCTCCTCGGCCAGGCGCTGGGTCAAAAGGGTCACCACCGCCTGGGTGGTCGCGAGGTTGCCCGCCGACAAGAGCGCCATGATGCGCTCGCCCGGCTGCTCGAACAGGGCCAGCTTGCGCACGGTCGCGATCTGGTCGACGCCCGCGTTGGTGCGCGAGTCCGCGGCCAGCACCAGCCCGTGCCTGGTCAGTACCCCGACGCAGTAGGTCATGATGCGCGCATCCGATTGAGCCACTCCGACGCTGATCGCATCAGACCCTACCCGCGCCGGATTGCAAAGGGGTTGCGCCACCGCCGATGATCGGCCGCCCGCGATCCTGCGCCCGGCCCTGGATCCGTGCTATATCTGGCCGATACCGTGGTCGACCGGACGATGGCGATGGCCTACACGCTTGCCGAGACGCTGCAGATCCTGAAGATGCACGAGCCGGAGCTCCGCCGGCGCGGCGTGACCCATGCCGCCGTGTTCGGCTCGGTCGCCCGCGGCGAGGCCGGCCAGGCGAGCGACGTCGACATCCTGATCGACCTCGATCCGAGCAAGCCGATCGGGTTGTTCGGCTATGCGGCAATCAAGCTCTATGTCGCCGGCCTGTTCGGCGTCGATTCGCTCGAGGGACCCATCGACATCGTCAGTCGGGCCAACCTGAAACCGCGCTTGCGGAGCAATATTCTGCGGGATGAGGTCGGTGCCTTCTAGAAATCCGGCTCAGCGTCTTCAGGACATCATCGATAACATCGAGGCGGTGAGGGAGTTCATCGCCGACCTGGACTTCGAATCCTTCGTTCTGGATCGCAAAACTTGCTACGCAGTGGTGAGGGCGCTCGAAATCATTTCAGAAGCGAGTCGGCGTTTGCCAGCCGATCTCAAAGCCAAGCTGGAATCCATCGACTGGCAGTCGATTGCGGCCGCCGGAAACATCTATCGGCACGAGTATGAGGCGGTCATCTTGGGCCTGGTTTGGCACACCGCGACGCAGGAACTGCACCCCCTGGAGTTGGTCGCCCGAGAGGAACTCGCGCGCATCGATCAGGCCAAGTGAACGCGAGGGAGCGCCATGAAGATCACCGACGTCACGCTCACCCTGTTCGCCTGGGACGATATCCCGGCGACCACCTATGGCGCGCATACCGGCCAGTTCCGGGGCGAGAGCCAGCTTGGCCTGCTACGCATCACGACCGATCAGGGGATCGAGGGCCACGCGTTCCTCGGCTCCTCGATGCATTCGGCCGATCAGGACGGCCTGTCGCTGATCAAGAACCTGAAGCCGCTCCTGCTCGGGCAGAACCCGCTCGACCGGGAGCTGCTGTACGACCGCCTCTGGCACCGCAACCGGCGCACGACCCTGCGCGCGATCGGCGCGGTCGACACCGCCCTTTGGGACCTCGCCGGCAAGGTCGCCAACCTGCCGATCCACGCGCTGCTGGGCAGCTTCCGCAAGAGCGTGCCCGCCTACGCGTCGTCCGCCGTGCTCACTTCGCCCGAGGCCTACGCCGAGCAGGCGGTGCAGTTCAAGGAGCAGGGCTGGACCGCGTACAAGATCCACCCGCCGACCCGACCCGAGGACGACATCCGGATCTGCCAGGCCGTGCGCAAGGCGGTCGGCGACGACTATCGGCTGATGCTCGATTGCACCTGGAGCTACCGCTACGACCAGGCGCTGCGGGTCGGCCGCGCGATCGAGGGGCTCGGCTTCTACTGGTATGAGGACCCGCTCGCCGACGATGACCTGTTCGGCTGCATGCGGTTGCGCGCAAAGCTCGACATCCCGCTCATGGCGACCGAGTACAGCCCGGGCGGCTTCACCAATTACGTGCCCTGGATCCTGAACCGGGCGACCGACTACCTGCGCGGCGACGTCGCGGTCAAGGGCGGGATCACCGCGCTGATCAAGACCGCGCATCTGGCCGAGGCCTTCGGCCTCAACTTCGAGGTCCACCACGGCGGCAACTCGCTCAACAATGTCGCCAATCTGCACGTCATCATGGCGATCCGGAACTGCGAGTATTTCGAGGTCCTGCTGCCGGAAGGGGCGCAGAAATACGGCCTGGTCCGGGACATCGAGGTCGATGCCGACGGGCTGGTGCACGCGCCGAGCGAACCCGGCCTCGGCGCCGCGATCGACTTCGGGCTGATCGAGCGCAAAAAGGTGGCGGTGCTCACCTGAGCCGGCCGCAGCTGCGGGCCGCGTTCGGAACCCTTCGCGCCTGCGAGCGTTGCCCTTGGCGACCGCGGGCGTTGGCGCGCCGCGGGTATCGACAACAACGCGGAGGAGGTCCGGATGACCGGCTTGCGGCTGGGCTTGGCCCTGGCTTTGGTTCCCTTGGCTTTGGCCGTTTCGGGCTGCGACAACGAGGGCCCGGCCGAAAAGGCTGGCAAGGCCGCCGACCACGCGGCCGAGAGTGCCGGCAAGGCGGTCGGCAATGCGGCCGAGAAGGCCGGTGATGCCGCCGAGAATGCGGGCGACGCGGTCAAAAAACATACCGAGTAGGGTGGCGCCGGCGCGCGCTCGGCCGGTCGGTACCCGGCTGCATGCGACACGCCTTGCAACTCGGCACCGTTCCGATGCTTAGTGATTGGGTAAGGTAAGCCGATCGTAACCAGATCGGTCTCAAGGTTAGCGCCGATCGGCGCGGTGGGCGGGCACCGGCCGCGCGGCGAGAAGGGGCGATGCGATGAACCTGATCCGTCCCAACGGCCTGATCGAACGCCTGACGCTGCCGCGGCGCCAGGTCGAGCTCGAGGGCTATGGCCGCGCCCAGCCCGGGCCGGCGACGCCGGAGGCCCTGCGCCTGGCGGCGCGCCAGGAACGCCGCCGCCAACCGCGCCGCAAGCCGGACCCGCTGCGCGGTCGCTTGCTCGACGTCACCGCCTGAAACCCGCCCGGACGCCGTACCTCGGCATGCTCGGGATGGAGCACGGCCCGTGCGGCGGCCGGCCTGAAGCCTCCGCCTGCGCGCCGCTGGAGCCGCGCCCGAGCCGTTCCGACCGGCGCTGGTGCGACTCGTTCGTCGATCGCACCAGGCGCACAAAGCCTCGGTGTTCGCGCTCGGCCGGCGCGCCCGGGTTGGCAGCGCCCACCTGGCCCCCGGGCTTTCCTGACTCTCGGACCCCGTCGTTGACCGGCCCTGCGCGGGACGACCTCCGGTGGTCGGCGCGCTGCGCGAGGCGCAAGGCGTTGCCGGACCGGCACAAGCCCTCGATCGCTCGCGGGTCGGCGTGAGCGCCCTGATGGTCGGCCTTGCCGGCAACTCCGCCGCGAGCGAGCGCCTCGGTGGTCCGGGCGTCCTCCGCCCCGATCGGCCTATCCCGGAGCGTGCGCAATCGGGGCGGCGGGCCGCGATCGTGGCCTCGGCGACGGCCGACCTCGCGCTGCCGAGGCTGGAGCGCGGCACCCATTTCTCGATTCACCAGCTGCTCGCCGAGGCGCCGGAGCTCGGCAGAACGGCGCCGAGCCGGCCGCGCACGCTGGCCGCCTATCGGGCGCAGCTCGCGCACCGCATCCACTATTCCGGCCTGATCGCCCCGGTCGACCTCCGGGTCTGATCCGCGGGCTCGCGGCTCCAGCGCCCAAACCGACCTTGCCGGCACCGCCATCGGCTCATCGTCACAGGCGCCGGTCCCCTTTCGGCCGACCTCAGCCGGCGCGACCATGAGAAGCCGATCGCCGGGTCGGACGGCCGCCCGCCGGGCGGGCGCATCGATCGATCAGGGCGCGCGCCCTTCCTTGACTTTGGGACCCGGGGCCGGTGACCTGCCGGCGTGCGGCAAAGCCCGGGACAGGAAGGCGAGGCCGAGCAGCGCCGCCACCACCGAGGCGGCGAGCACGCCGAGCTTGGCCTGATCCAGGAGCGGGCTCTGGCCGAACGCCAGATCGGCCACGAACAGCGCCATGGTGAAGCCGATCCCAGCCAGCAGGCCGACCCCGATCACGCCCGCCCAATTCGCCCCCGGCGGCAGGCGCGCGAGCCCGGTCCTGACCACGAGCCAGGCGCCGCCCGCGACCCCGATCGGCTTGCCGAGCAGCAGGCCCAGCCCGGCGCCGAGCGCCACCATGCTGGTCAGCCCCGACGCGCTGCCGCCGAGGGCCACGCCCGCATTGGCGAACGCGAACACCGGCATGATCAGGAAGGCGACGTAGGGGGCGAGCACGTGCTCCAGGCTGTGCAGCGGACTGTGCGCGCGCCCCAGCACCGTCTCCAGATGCTCGATCACGACCTCGACCTGCTCGAACGCCCCGCCCTGGCCCGTCAGCGGCCTGAGCTCCTGCTGCAGCTGCTCAGGCGTCAGCCGGTGCCGCAGCGGCACCGCGAGCGCCAACAGGACGCCCGACACCGTCGGGTGCACGCCGGACTCCAGCATGCACGTCCAGAGCACCAGGCCGATCAGAGCGAAGCCGAGCGGCCTCGCGCCGCCGAAGCGGCCATAGGCGAGCGCCACCCCGAACACCAGGAAGGCCAGCACCAGGGCCCCGAGGTTGAGCTGCTCGGTGTAGAACAGCGCGATCACCAGCACCGCGCCCAGATCGTCGACGATCGCCAGCGCCAACAGAAACACCTTGAGCGCCAGGGTCACGCGCTCGCCGAGCAACGCCAGCACGCCGAGCGCGAAGGCGATGTCGGTCGCCATCGGCACGCCCCAGCCGCGGATGCCGGGCTGGCCCAGATTGCAGGCGACGTAGATCAGCGCGGGCAAGGCCATGCCGCCGATCGCGCCCGCGATCGGCAGCGCCGCCCGGCGCCAGTCGGCGAGCTCGCCGACCATGACCTCGCGCTTGATCTCGAGCCCGATCAGGAAAAAGAAAAACGCCATCAGAAGGTCGTTGACCCAAAAGAGGATCGACTTGTCGAGGCCGAAGCCGCCGAGCGCGACGTCGAACTTGACCTCGAGCAGCGCGAAGTAGCTGCTGGCCCAGGGCGAGTTGGCCCAGGCGAAGGCGAGCAGCGCCGCCGCGATCAGGAGCACGCCGCTGGCGCTCTCGGTCCGGATCAGCGCATGCACCGGGCTGAGCAGCCGGCTGATTGCGGACTGGCTGGCTGGCACCCTGCGCGCCGCGGCCTTCCTGGCCATCGCGCCCTTCCTCCCTGGCGTGATCGCGAGCCCGCGCCCTCGAAGTCCGGGCGAGCTCTCTACACTACTCGGCGTTGATGCGGAAAAAAGGCCAAAACGACACCCGAATTGGTCAATAGCCGAGCGCCAGCCCGTCCTTGCGCGGATCGGAGCCGCCGAGCAGCACGCCGCGCTCGTGGTCGATCAGGATGATCTGGCCGCCACCCAGCGGCTTGCCGCTGGCCACGACCTTGTGGCCGCGCCTGGCCAGCGCCTGGGCGGTCGCGGCCGGCACCGCGGTCTCGATCTGCAGCTCGCCGCCATAGGCGAAGCTGCGCGGCCCGTCGAGCGCCGCCTGCGGATCCTGCCCGTACTCCATGAGGTTGGTCAGGATCTGAACGTGGCCGACCGGCTGATAGTGGCCGCCCATGACCCCGAACGCCAGCGCCGACCGGCCGGCCCGCATCGCGAGACCAGGGATGATCGTGTGCATCGGCCGCTTGCCCGGCGCGATCGCATTGGGGTGGCGCGGATCGAGCACGAAGGACTTGCCGCGATCGTGGAACAGGACGCCGGTCTCGGGGCAGACGAGGCCGCTGCCGAAGCTGTCGAACACCGAGTTGATGAAGGAGACGACGTTGCGCTCGCGATCGACCACCGTGAGGTACACCGTGTCGGCATGCGCGACCACAGGCCGCGGCGGCAGCGCTGTCTGCGCCCGCTCGGGATCGATCGCGCGCCGGAGCTCCGCGGCGTACCCTTCATCCAGCAGGCGGCCGACCGGCACCTCGCCCTCGCGGGGATCGGCCAGCCAGTCATCGCGGTCGCGATAGGCGAGCCGGGTCGCCTCGGCCAAAAGGTGCAGGCGCTCGGGCCCGTTCGGGTCCAGCCGGCCGAGCTCGAAGCCCTTCAGGATGTTGAGCATCAGGAGCGCGATCACGCCCTGGCCGTTGGGCGGGCACTCGTAGATCTCGAGGTCGCGATAGCGGGTGCTGATCGGCGCCACGAACTCGCCGGCCGCGCTCGCGAAGTCGTCGACGCTGTGCAGGCCGCCCTCGCCGTTGAGGAACGCGACCATGCGCTCGGCGAGCTCACCCCGGTAGAAGGCGCCGGGGCCCTCGACCGCGATCCGCCTGAGCGTGTTGGCGAGCGCCGGCAGGCGGAGCTTCTGGCCGGCGACCGGGGCATGATCGTCCGGCAGATAGAAGACCCGCCCGGCCGGGCTGCGCAGCAGGCGATGGCCGCTGCGCGCCCAGTCCCAGGCGATCCGCGGCGTGACCAGGAAGCCGTCCTCGGCATGACCGATCGCCGGCTGCAGGAGCTCGTCCAGGCCCTTGCTGCCGTGGGCCTCGAGCAGCCGCGCCCAGGCATCGACCGCGCCCGGCACGGTGACCGCGTGGACGCTGCCTTCGAGCTCGCTGACGCCGTCCGCCTGCAGCCGCTCGACCGTCGCCGCCCGTGGCGCCCGGCCCGAGCCGTTGAACGCGACCACGCCGCCCGTGGCCGGCGCCAGCAGCACGAAGCAGTCGCCGCCGATCCCGGTCATCGCCGGCTCGACCACGCATTGCACGGCGACCGCGGCGACCGCCGCGTCGACCGCGTTGCCGCCGGCGCGCAGCACGTCGAGCGCGGTCAGAGTCGCCAGCGGATGCGAAGTGGCCGCCATCCCGTTCTCGCCGTAGGCGACCGAGCGTCCCGGCAAGGCGAAGTCACGCATGCCAACGTCCCCCCAGTGTGACCGAAAATTACGCATCCTTGTACCGCACAGACACATTTTGGGCAAAACTCCGGGATTCGGGCTTTTCATGGCCCGCGCAGGAACTACAATCCCGAAGAATGCGTTTGAGATGGGACGCCGGCAGCACTCGATCGGCGCCGATCTGGCAGAGATCATGCAGGGAGCGGAGGTAGGAGCGAGTCCCGAGGAGACAGACGATGCGCGATCTCGAGCTGATGGTCAAAGACTACCGGCTGACGACGGCGGAAATCCTCTATCACATGCCGGATCATCCGAGCCTTCTGCAGACCTATATCTGGCAGAACATCGACCTCGTGCCGAAGTTTCCGATCCTGCACAAGTTCCTGGCGTTCTGGGAGAGCTCGCTCGACGGCCGCCTGCACAGCGTCAAGGTCGCCAGCGCCGAGCTGATCCAGCCGAACCGCTTCCGCTACGCCCGCGCCCTGATGCGCCTGCACTGACGGGAGCGCGGCCGAGCGCCCGGCCCGACCACGCCGACGATCGTGGGACGCGCTTGCCACTGCGAGCGCGACGCTTCCAGCTTCCGTATCCTTACTCGGCTGGCCCGACGGCGACGGCAATGCGCAGGCCGAGAGCCCGCATGACCCTGGTCAGCGTCTCGAGCGTCGGGTTGCCATCTCCGGACAAAGAGCGGTACAGCGCTTCCCGATTGAGCTCGGTCCGCTCGGACAGAGCGCTCATCCCACCGAGACGTGCCTCAGCGACATTGCGCAGTGCCAGCTTGAAGGCACCAGCTGCACCGCATCGTGGAGGTGCTGTATCGCACGGCGTGGTTCCCTGGCGCACCGCATCCGCGAAGCCATGCGCTCTGGCGAGCCTCCGGAGTTGGGCGGCGTCGGCAAAGAGGTCGAGGTAGACGAGACTCACCTCGGCGCCAAGGAAGTCGAGACGCTGCGCGCCAGGCACACCCGCGGGCCGGCCAGCAAGCGCGCCGTGCTGGCCCTGGTCGAGCGCGGCGGCCACGCCAGGGCGTTCCACGTCGAGCACGCGACAAGATCGAGGGTCGGCGATATCGTGCGCGAGAACGTTTCCCGCGAGGCCGCCCTGATGACCGATGAAAGCAGGCTCTACACCAAGCTCGGCGCCGAATTCGCGAGGCCTGGTGGGCGACCGTCTCATGGCTTCGGGCGCACACCAACACCGCCGAGAACCTGTTTTCGGTGTTCAAGCGTGGCATGAATTGCGTCTATCAGCACTGCGGCGAGAAGCACGTTCACCGCTACCTTGCCGAGTTCGAGTTTCGCCACAACAACCGCGTCGGGCTTGGCGTGGACGACAACGGGCGCGCAAGCCGCGCCCTCGTTGGCATCAAGGGCAAGCGGCTGACCTATCGGCGGATTGATTAGCGATCTTGAATAGGCGGCAGGTTCGTGCATAGATCCCGTCGACCTAGAACGACGTTGGGCCGGGTGCCACCCCGACCCAGTCGTTCAAACCCGCGTATGGGTTGGAGCCGGCGCGGGCGAGCGAAAGTTCACGCCTAAATTCTGTGCTTTCCTTCGCCTCCGGTTAAGACGGCTCTCGCCCTCGCTTGCTGGAATCGTCCATGCCTCAGCCACTCTCACGCGTATGCCGCGACGCTGTTGGTCTTTTTATATTTGATTGTGGATCTGCGCCGATCGATTGGTGTCCAGCGCTTGGTGCCCATGCTGCGAAGGTAATCGCAGCCTGGGCGTCATTAGAATCCCGTCAAAACAGGTTGCTTGTAACTATGTTAGGCGCTCATGCGAAACCGGCGGTAGCAATGTATAGAGCATTACTGAGTACCTCCGCGCAGTATTCTGTTTTTCGCGCAGCGGCCGACGTCCTGCTTTCTCCCGATGAACGTGACGTATTTGAGGTTATACTAAAACTCACGAATTCAGTTGCAAAAGAACGACATAAGATTGCGCACTGGATATGGGGATACTCATCTGCTGTGCCAGACGCCTTGATACTGTGTAATCCTACGGAGACAATTGAGTCGGCATTGCGCGAAGATGACATGGAGCAACAAAGGCGTGCCATGTTCGAGGAACTTACACGATTAGACCCTGCCGAGTTTGAGCAACTGCGCCTTAGCGGGGAATTAGAAGCGAGATCGAAAGAACTAGTCAAAACAATCTCGTATGACAAGATGTTTGTATATAAGAAAGAAAACTTCGATAAAATCGAAGCGGATATACAGCGAATATCCCAATATTATCAACGATTTTATTTTATTCTGCTACGGTCACATCCGGCGAACGCAGGCGATAAATTATTCCACCGGCTATCAACCGAGCCTGAGATTCGTGCAGAACTAGACCGTCTATACAAGCGTCGAAAAAGGTCGCCATGAGCTCAGTGATAATTGTGCATCGAAGTTGGCGCTCGGTGAAAGATAGACGGTCAGACGAAGCCGTCTTGTCGAAGTCGGATATATCTGTGATAGCTTGCGGGTCAGGCGTCATATTAGCATCCCCGTTATTGTAGGATTGGCGGAACGACAAGATGGCAAGATGCAAGAAGGCCGAGCAGTCGAGCCCACGGAGACGTCAGGTCGACGCAAAGCAATCGCGCCGCTTCGTTGAGGCGGCGCGCGACTTGGCTGCTGACCAGTCCGAGGGAGGCGTTCGACGATGCGCTCCGCCGGATCGGCACGGCGCCAGCACCCGCTCGACCGCAATCCGATCAATAGCAGCATCGTCCGCCGCCGATGAAACTGAAATACACATGGTGTAATGTAGTTTTCAACCGACATCGCGTCGAGTTCAACCCGGCACGATGCCGTTCGGCCCGCCCGGCGCTTGGTCGCAGGTCCTTCGAGAGAAAGCGCTTGATCGCTCGGGCCCGATCGTGGAACCGTTAGACCGTGGTGCTCCGAGACCGCCGACCCAGCCGGCAACCGCGATCCGAGCCTGTGGCTCGACGATCCGCTCGGGTGTGCGCACGCTCCATGCAGCGGGATCGGTGCTGACGACGTGGACGAGATCACCCAACTCGACGACCCCTCCTTCGCCAACCCAGAGGCCGCTACCAGCGCCGATCTCGAGGCGGGCGCCACGCGGCTGATCGAGGAGGGCCGGTTCGCCCGCGACCTGCTGCAGGCCATGGAGCAGGTCATCATCGGCCAGCGCTACATGCTGGAGCGGCTCCTGGTCGGCCTGCTGGCGAACGGCCATGTGCTGCTCGAGGGCGTCCCGGGGATCGCCAAGACGCTCGCGGTCACGAGCTTGGCGCAGGCCCTCGATGCCCACTACCAGCGCATCCAGTTCACCCCCGATCTGCTGCCGGCCGACCTGGTCGGGACCCTGATCTACCAGCCGCAGTCCGGCGAGTTCCGGGTCCGCAAGGGGCCGGTGTTCGCGAACCTGCTGCTCGCCGACGAGATCAACCGCGCGCCCGCCAAGGTGCAGAGTGCCTTGCTCGAGGCGATGCAGGAAAACCAGGTCACGATCGGCGAGGAGAGCTTCAAGCTGCCGCAGCCGTTCCTGGTGCTGGCGACCCAGAACCCGCTCGAGCACGACGGCACCTATCCCTTGCCCGAGGCCCAGGTCGACCGCTTCATGCTCAAGCTCAGGATCACCTATCCCGAGCGCGCCGAGGAGCTCCTGATCCTCGAGCGCATGGCGCGCACGACGCCCCTGCCGCCGATCAAGGCGGTCGCCGACGCCTCTCAGGTCCTGCGGGCGCGCCAGATCGTCGATCGGATCTACGTCGACGACCGGATCAAGCACTACATCGTCGATCTCGTGTTCGCGACCCGCGACCCCAAGGCGTACGGCCTGGATCTCGCCGCCTACATCGACTACGGCGCCTCGCCGCGGGCCTCGATTTACCTGGCGCTCGCGGCCAAGGCCTACGCATTCCTGCGCGGGCGCGACTACGTCACGCCCCAGGACGTCAAGTCGATCGGCATGGACGTGCTCCGCCACCGCGTGCTCACGACCTACGAGGCCGAGGCCGCGGGCGTGAGTGCCGAGGATCTGATCCAGCAGGTGTTCGACCACCTCCCCGTGCCCTGATCGCCGGCCGGCGCCAGGCTAAGATGCTGAGCCTCGAAGCTCTCCGCCAGATCCGCCGGATCCACATCCGGACCCGCCGCCTGGTCGATGGCGTGTTCGCGGGCGAGTACCACAGCGTGTTCAAGGGCCGCGGTCTGGAGTTCGCGGACGTCCGCGAATACGTGCCGGGCGACGATGTGCGCACGATCGACTGGAACGTGACCGCACGGCTCGGGCATCCGTTCGTCAAGCGCTACATCGAGGAGCGCGAGCTGACCGTGATGCTGCTGGTCGACCTCAGCGCGTCCGGCCGGTTCGGCAGCACGGCCAGGCTCAAGACCGAGATCGCGACCGAGATCTGCGCGCTCTTGGCGCTGAGCGCGATCCGCAACAACGACAAGGTCGGGCTGATCCTGTTCACCGACCAGATCGAGCGCTTCGTGCCGCCGCAGAAGGGCAAGAACCGGGCGCTCCGGGTGATCCGGGAGATGCTCCACTTCGAGCCCGCGCGGCGCGGCACCGACCTTGGCCTGGCGCTCGACTATCTGCACCGGATCAGCCGGCGGCGCTCGGTGAGCTTCCTGCTCTCGGACTTTCTGGCGAGCGGCTACGAGCGGCAGCTGCGGCTTGCCCGCCGGCGCCACGACGTGATCCCGATCTGCATCGCCGACCGGCGCGAGGCCGAGCTGCCCAACCTCGGCCTGCTCAGCCTGCGCGATCTCGAGACCGGCCAGCAGGTCCTGGTCGATACCGGCAGCGCCGCCGTCCGCCGGCAATACCGCGAGCGCCGCGAGGCCGCCGTCCTGGCGCGCCAGCGCCTGTTCCGCTCGCAGGGCGTCGACCCGATCGAAATCCAGACCGATCAACCCTACATCCAGCCCCTGATGCGCTTCTTCCACCAGCGCGAGCAACGCCTCCGCGCGAGCCGCTGATGCGGCGCGGGCGCTTCGTCCTCGTCCCCCGAGCCGCGCTCGGCTACGCGTTGGCGGCAGGGCTCGGGGTGGCCATGACCGCCCATCCGTCCGCGTCCGCGCGCGCCGCGGATGCCTCAGCCGCGCCGGAACCGATCCGCCAGCAGCAGAGCCAAGGCGCGGTCCGGGTCACCCTCGAGGCTGACCGGCGGACCATGCCAATCGATGGCCACCTGCGTCTGACCCTGGTGGTCGAGGCGCCAGCGCAGACCGCGGTCACCCTGCCCGCGATCCGTGACAAGCTCGGGCCCTTCGTGGTCGCGAGCCAGACCGCAGCCGACCCCTCGAACGACGGCGCCGCGCGCGTGCAGTGGCGACGCGACTACATTCTGGAGGTCGAGGACGCGGGCCTGCTGACCCTGCCGGCATTGGCGGTCGGCTTCCGGGAGCAGGCCGACCAGCCGGCGGGCGCACGCCAGCTGCAGACCGAGCCATTCGAGATCACCGTGACCTCGGTCCTGCCTGCCGACGTCGACCTGACCGAGCCCAAGGACATCGCGCCACCGGTCGAGCTGCCACGTGCCGGACTGACCTGGCTGGTGTGGCCGGTCGCTCTCCTGGCGCTCGGGCTCGCCTGCCTGGCCCTGCTCGTCTGGTGGCGCCGGCGACGCGCCGCGGCTGGGCCACCGCCACCACAGCCGGCCCATCTGCTGGCACTGGCCGAGCTCGAGCGCCTCGAGCGGCGGCTGCCGGCCGATCGACCGGCCACCG
This sequence comes from uncultured Alphaproteobacteria bacterium, assembly GCA_963753685.1. GTDB lineage: Bacteria > Pseudomonadota > Alphaproteobacteria > Geminicoccales > Geminicoccaceae > DATAOG01. Next base: position 251,375 of record CAVWDE010000020.1, on the reverse strand, counting down.
AGGAGTTCTACGTCCGCCTCGCCGACATCCTCCGGCATTACGTGGACGGGCGCTTCGGGCTCAGCGCCCCGACCCAGACCACCGAGGAACTGCTGGCCGCAGCCGACCACACCGGCGGCCCGCTCACCGTCCGCCGGCAGCTGATCGGCCGGATCCTCACCCAGTGCGACCTGGTCAAGTTCGCCCGCCAGCAGCCAGCCTCCGCCAGCGCACCGGACAACCTCCGCCACGCCCGCACCTTCGTCGAGCAAACCGCCGACCCGCAGCCCGTCGGTCCAGCGCCCGCCACTGGCCCCTGAGGGACCGCGACACCGCAGCCCCGGTGTACGGCGGGCCACAGCGAAAAGATTGCCCCGAGAGCATCAAGCCGACCCGCCTGTTCCTCCCGCCGCTGCCATACCCCTAGTCTGCCTTCAGTGCTTGCATACGTCGATTATCGTGCCGAGGACTTTGACGAGGCAATTGCTCCCCTCATGAAAGCCCAACGACACCCGGCATGCCCTGCAATTTTCGTTCTCCCAATCATGCCTGATATTCGTAGCCATCCTTAAACTTCAGCGCCTCCGTTCCTGCGGTTTTTGAAACAAAGGTCTCGAAGCTGTCTTCGACATTGTCTTGATTCATCCTCACAACGATCACCATTGCGACATTCGGATGATTCGCGATCGCCTCCCACTGCTCGCCTAGCGGTATAAAGTTCACGTCGGGCGTCTCCGCAAGCACCGGCCCGGACGACGATCTCCGGTTGCGGCGCCGCGCCCGCGACCACGACCGCGGCATCGCCGCTCGCCAGCAGCAGCTCGCTCGCCGGCGTCCGCAAGCGGACCCGGCCCCTCGACCGCCGCGCCGAGCGGCGTCGCGGCGAGCAGTACCCCCACCACGCCGGCCATCAGGCCGATCGTGGATGCTCTCCTCAGCCGCCGCATGGCGGGTTGGCCCCATCGTCGCCTGACCGGCGCCGGTCACCCGAGCGCCAGATGCGCCTCGCCGTCGGCCTGCTATGTGCTATCCGGCGGCGGCCGGTCAATCGTGCGGGCTCGCGCGATGGTAGGGATGGCCGGCGAGAATGCTCTCGGCGCGGTACAGCTGCTCGGCCAGCATGACCCGCACCAGCCGGTGCGGCCAGGTCATCGGGCCGAGCGCGACCACCGCTGCGGCCCGGTCCCGGACGCTGGTTGCGAGCCCGTCCGGCCCACCGATCAGGAACGCGAGGTCGCTCTCGCCGCGGTCCCGCCAGCGGCCGAGCTGGCGCGCGAACGCCAGGCTGTCGAGCTGCCGGCCGTGCTCGTCGAGCGCGACCGCGAGAGCGCCGGCCGGCAGCGCGCGCAACAGTCGCTCCGCCTCCTCGGCCACGCGCCGCTCGGGCGGCAACGGCCGCCGCGGCGCGATCTCGACCAAGCGGATCGGCCAGGCCGAGCGCCGACGGTAGTCCTCGAACAACTCCCGGATCGGCCCCGCGGGCTCGCGGCCGACGGCGGCGATGGTGATCCGCATGGCACCGCCCGCTGCTGGGGCGCGACGCCGCGGCGCTCAGGCGTGGCGGGCGACGGCGGCCAGCTCGGGCAGGGCCGTGCCCCAGAGCTTTTCCAGGTCGTAAAAGCGCCGCACCTCGTCCTTGAACAGGTGGACGATGACATCGCCGGCATCGATCAAAAGCCAATCCGACCGGCCACCACCCTCGGCGCCGAGGGCCGGCAGCCGGGCGGCCTTGAGGCGCGTCAGCAGGTGCTCGCCCATGGTCGCGAGGTGGCGCTGCGAGCTGCCGGTCGCGATCACCATGGCGTCTGCGATGCTGGTCTTGCCGGTGAGATCGATGGTGACGGGATCGATCGCCTTGTCGTCGGCGAGCGAGGTGAGAACGAGCTCTAGCAGGTCAGGACTGACTGGCCGCGTGCGCGTCTCCGTGCCTATGACGGTCACTCCTTTCTTCGGGCGCGCCGACCCGGGCTCCTCTGCTCCCGACGAATTGCCGTGCTCGACGCCTCGTGTCGACGCAGCCGTAGATACACCCAGGCGGGTGGGTGCCGCTCCGCCAAAGCCGGCGCGGCGCTCTGCCCGAGGCGCCGGCCAGCGTAGCGCCGCGCGACCCGGCCCGCCGATGCCGGGTAAGAATAAGGGTCACGGTCAAAGACGGCAATGGGAACCATCGCAAGCAGGCGCTCCCAGTGGCGCCAGCGGGGCAATTGTAGCAAGTTGTCCGCCCCTATCAACCATACGATGTTCTCTACTTGATGATGGCTCAACCATTGGATGGTATCGACGGTGTAGCGCGTGCCCAGCCTTTGCTCGAGCTCACTGACCTCGATGCGCCGATCTCTGGCCGCGAGGGCGCGCGCCGAGGCGACGCGGTCGGCAAAGTCCGCCATACCGGCAGCCGGTTTCAGGGGGTTCTGCGGCGAGACCAACCACCAGATGCGGTCCAGCCGCAGTCGCTTCAGGGCCTCCCGGCTGATCGCGAGATGGCCCTCGTGCGCCGGGTTGAACGAGCCGCCGAGCAGCCCGATCCGGCGCCGCGACACGGGCCGCGGCGTCATCTCGACCGGGCGCGGCCGATTGATCCGGGCGATCGGCCGGCGATGATTCATGCGGGCCGGATCTGACCGCTGCCGCGCACCACGTATTTGAAGCTGGTCAGCTGCTCGACGCCGACCGGCCCGCGAGCGTGCAGCCGGCCGGTCGAGATGCCGATCTCGGCGCCCATGCCGAACTCGCCGCCATCCGCGAACTGGGTCGAGGCGTTGTGCAGCACGATCGCGCTGTCGACTTCGGCGAGGAAGCGCTCGGCCGCGGCCCGCTCGCCGGTGACGATCGTGTCGGTGTGGTGCGAGCCGTAGCGGTTGATATGCGCGATCGCCGCATCCAGGCCGTCGACCGCCTTGATCGCAAGGACCGCGTCCAGATACTCCATCGACCAGTCGGCCTCGCTCGCCGGCTCGATCCGCGGGTCCATGGCCTGGACCTCGGGCTCGGCGCGCACCTCGCACCCGGCCGCCAGCAGATCCTCGAGCACCCCCGACAGCAGCCGGCCGGCCGCGGCGCGATCGACCAGCAGCGTCTCGGCGGCGCCGCACACCGAGGTCCGGCGCATCTTGGCATTGAGAGTGATCGCGCGCGCCATCGCCGGGTCGGCCGCCGCATGCAGATAGACGTGGCAGATGCCGTCCCGATGGGCGAGCACCGGAATCCGGCTCTCCTTCTGCACCCGCTCGATCAGCGACGGGCCGCCGCGCGGCACGATCACGTCGATCTGCTCGCTCATGGTCAGCATGATGCCGACCGCGGCCCGATCGGTGGTCGGCAGGCTCTGGATCGCGGCCTCGGGCAGGCCGGCCGCGCGCAGGCCGCCCTGCAGGCAGGCGAGGATCGCGCGCGCGGAGTGGAAGCTCTCCGAGCCGCCGCGCAGGATCGCCGCATTGCCCGCCTTGAGGCAGAGCGCGCCGGCATCCGCGGTGACGTTCGGGCGCGACTCGTAGATGATCCCGATCACGCCCAGGGGCACCCGCACGCGGGCGATGTCGAGGCCGTTCGGACGCTGCCAGCGCGCGATCTCGAGGCCGACGGGATCGGCCAGCGCCGCGACCGCCTCGAGCCCGGCCGCCATGGCCTCGATCCGCCCGGCATCGAGCGCCAGCCGATCGAGCAGCGAGGCCCGCAGGCCCTGGCCCTGCGCTGCCGCCAGGTCCCTGGCGTTGGCCTGCAGGATCTCGTCCGCACGCGTCCGGAGGCTCGCGGCCGCCGCCAGCAAGGCCCGATCCTTGGCCGCGCGCGGGGTGATCGCCAGGACCTGCGCCGCACCGCGGGCGCGCTCGCCGAGCGCTCGCATCTCTGCTTCGAGGTCGTGGCGCAACGCGGTCGCCATGGCTTGCCTCCGGTTTCCCCAGCCTCACCCTACCCCGATCGGCTGGCCGACGCCACGGCTTCGGGCAGGCCGAACAGGCCGATCGGCTCCGCGAAGCCGCGGATCCGTTGTTCCCCGAGCGGGGCGAGTTCGCCGCCGAGCTGGCGGGCGAAGGCCGCGGTCGCCAGCAGTGGCTGGCCGAGCCGCTTGCACAGGCCCTCGACCCGGCTGACCAGGTTGACCGCCGGCCCGATCACGGTGAAGTCGAGGCGTCCCTGGCCGCCGATGTTGCCGTAGACCACCGGGCCGACGTGGAGCGCGACCCCGAAGTCGAGCGGATCGGCACCGGCCGCGGCGCGCGCGCGGTTCGCCGCCTCGAGGGCGTGGCGCGCCGCCATGACCGCCGCCAGCGCCCGCTGACAGGTCCGCGCCAGCGCCGGCGCCTCGCCGATCGGAAACACCGCGAGCAGGCCGTCGCCCATGAACTTCAGGACCTCGCCGCCGGCGACCGTGATCGCGTCGACCAGGGCCTGATAGTAGCTGTCGAGGGCGGCGAGCAGCTGATCGATGCTCCAATTCGCGGCCTTGGCGGTGAAGTCGCGCAGATCGGCGAACAGGATCACCGCCTCGAGATCACGCCGGTCGCCGCGCCGGATGGCGCCGTTCAAGACCTCGCGGCCGGGCCCCCGCCCGAGATAGGTGTCGAGCAGGGTGCGCGCGGTCCGGCGCCCCTCCAGAAGGTCGAGGATCAGTCCCAAGGGACCGGCGAGATTGCGCAGCTCGTTGCGCGCCGCCAGCGTGAAGCCGCCCGGCGCATCGGTCGCCCAGCTGATCGCGTTGCGCCGGCCATCGGCGAGCGGCACCGCCATGACCAGATATTCGCTTGCCCCCTCGGCGCGCAGCCGATCGAGGATCGGCGCTGCCAGCGCGGAGTTGGGCGCGCACAGGTCGACCCGGATCTCGTCGGTGCCGAGCATGATCTGGCGCAAGGGGTTGGCTTCCCACGCGCGCAGGTCCGCGCCAGCGCGCCAATGGAGCTGAACCTCCTCCGGGGCGCGGCCGGAGCGGTGCCAGATGCACTCCACGCCCTGCATCAGGGGGTGCAGGGTCGGAGTGTACTGGTTGACCTGGTAGAGCGGCAGGCCGCGCCGGCAGAGCCACTCGCAGAGCTCGACCACGAACTCGAGGTGGGAGCCGGCCTGCGGTCCGTGCACCAGGACCCGGCGCGTGCTCGGCGTCTGTCGCCAGTCCTTCAGCATCGCCGTCGTCCGCGCTCGCAGGGCTCAGAGCAGCACGAGATCGTCGCGGTGGATCAGCTCGTCGCGGCCCCGGTAGCCGAGCAGGGCCGCGATCTGCTCGGTCCTCTGGCCGCGCAGCCGGCGGGCATCCTCGGCATCGTAGGCCGACAGCCCCTTGGCCAGATCCTGGCCGTCGGGTCCGCGCACCAGGACCGGATCGCCGCGCTCGAAGCCGCCCTCGACTTCGGTCACGCCGGCCGGCAGCAGGCTGCTGCCCCGCTTGAGCGCGCGCGCCGCACCGGCGTCGATCCGGATCACGCCCATGACCTCGAGGGTCGCGGCGAGCCATTCCTTGCGCGCGCGCCGCGGGTTGGCGCGCGCCGGGAAGCGGGTGCCGGCGCCGCCACCCTCGAGCCGCGCCAGCGGATGGGGTTCGACGCCGCGGGCAAGCACGACGCTGCAGCCCGCCCGGGTCGCGATTTTGGCGGCCGCGAGCTTGCTGACCATGCCGCCGGTGCCGGCCGGGCTGCCCGCGCCCCCGGCCATGGCCTCGATCTCGGGCGTGATCGCGGTCACCAGTTCGACCCGGATCGCGCCGGGGTCATGACCCGGGTCGCGGGTGTAGAGCCCGTCGACGTCGGACAGGAGGATCAGCTCCTCAGCACTCGCCATGACCGCGACCCGGGCCGAGAGCCGGTCGTTGTCGCCGAACCGGATCTCGTTGGTCGCGACGGTGTCGTTCTCGTTGACCACCGGGATCACGCCGAGCCTGAGCAGGGCTTCGACGGTCGAGCGGGCGTTGAGGTAGCGTCGCCGGTTCTCGGTGTCGGCAAGGGTCAGCAGCAGCTGCGCGGTCGCCAGCCCGTGGCGGGCGAGGCTTGCCTGATAGGCCTGGGCGAGGTTGATCTGGCCGACCGCGGCCGCGGCCTGCTTCTCCTCCAGGCGGAGGGTGCGCGCAGCCAGGTTGAGCGCCGCCCGACCGAGTGCGATCGCGCCCGAGGTCACGACGATGATCTCCTCGGCGCGCGCCCGGCAGGCGGCCAAGTCCTCCGCCAGCGACGCGAGCCAGGCGAGCCGGATCCGGCCCTCGCCATCAACCAGCAGCGACGAGCCGATCTTGACCACGCGCCGCCGGCGAGGCGTCATGCCCGATCTTCCGGTTAACCCTTCGTCAACCAATGGTCGCTAGCCTGTCCATGGTCCATGCGATCCTGGGAATCCCCACGGCTCCGGAACCGGCGGCGGGGATTCCCAGGGTCACATGGACGATCCGAACCAATAACTGACGCCCAAAGTTTAACATGCCGTCAGCACCTCGCCGCCAACCCACGCCCGTCTCGCCGCGCACCTTACCACCGGACGCCGACTCCGACCCTGGCGCAGCGCACCCGGGCTCAGGTGGTCGGGTGCGAGCGTCATGCGGGCACCTTGGCGCGTGCCGCCCGGATCGCGCCCCAGGCGGCGCCCAACACGGCCTGGTGGCCCTGGCGCGACACGCCGGATGTGACGAAGACCGGCTGACCGGCCGCCTTGGTCAGCGCCGCACCCCGCGCCCGCACCATCTCGTCGGTCAGCGCGTCGGCCTTGTTCAGGCAGACCAGCTCGGGGCGCTCGAGCAGCCGTGAATCGTAGCTCCCGAGCTCGTGGCGGACGGTGCGCCAGGCGTCTGCGACATCGTCCTGCGTGCCGTCGACCAGGTGGATCAGCACCCGGCAGCGTTCGATGTGGCCGAGGAAGCGGTCGCCGAGCCCGGCGCCTTCGTGGGCGCCCTCGATCAGCCCCGGGAGGTCGGCGAGGACGAAGCTCTCGTCATCCAGCTGGACCGTGCCGAGCTTGGGCACCAGCGTCGTGAATGGGTAGTCGGCGATCTTGGGGCGCGCCCGCGAGACCGCCGCGAGGAAGGTCGATTTGCCGGCATTGGGCAGACCGATCAGGCCGGCGTCCGCGAGCAGCTTGAGGCGCAGCCAGAGCCAGCGCTCCTCGCCCGGCTGGCCGGGCGTGGCGCGCCGCGGCGCCCGGTCGGTCGAGGACTTGAAGCGGCTGTTGCCGAGGCCGCCCTGCCCGCCCGCCGCGAGGATGAGGGTCCCATCCGCGGCCAGCAGGTCGGCGAGCACGGTCCGGCCGTCCTCGTCCAGGATCTCGGTGCCGGGCGGTAACGCGAGCTCGACATTGGCGCCGTTCGCTCCGGTGCGGTTGGCACCCATGCCGTGGCCGCCGCGCTGGGCCCTAAAATGCTGGCGGTAGCGGTAGTCGATCAGGGTATTGAGGGCCGGATCGGCGCGCCCGATCACGGCGCCGCCGCGACCGCCATCACCGCCATCCGGGCCGCCGCGCGGGATGAATTTCTCGCGCCGGAAGCTGATGCAGCCGTTGCCGCCGTCGCCGCCCTTGACGTAGATCTTGGCCTGATCGAGGAAGCGCATCGCGCTTGGAATCCACCCTGCAAGCGCGGATCGAAAAGAGAACAGGATCGAAAAGGGGAATGGCGCGCCATTCCCCCTCGCAGCACAACGAGAGCGCCTTGGCGGCGCGCCGCGCTATTCGGCCGCCGGCTCGCCCGCCACCACCGAGATGTAGGACCGGCCGCCCGGCCCCGAGCCGAAGCGCACGCTGCCTTCGGTCAGCGCGAACAGAGTGTGGTCGCGACCCATGCCGACATTGCGGCCGGGGTGCCAGCGGGTGCCGCGCTGGCGGACGATGATGTTGCCGGGCACGACCCGCTCGCCGCCGAACTTCTTGACACCTAAGCGCTGGCCGGGCGAGTCGCGGCCATTGCGCGAGCTGCCGCCAGCCTTCTTGTGCGCCATATCCGATCTCCTCTGCGCGCGCCGCCCGATCGCCCGCTCAGGCGGGCGCGATCTCCTGGATCCGCAGTACGGTCTGCAGCTGCCGGTGGCCGCGCTTGCGCCGGTAGTTCTTGCGGCGCTTCTTCTTGAACACGATGATCTTGGGCGCCTTGCCCTGCTCCAGCACCTCGGCGGTCACGCGCACGCCCGCCAACAGCGGCGTGCCGATCTGCGGCCCGGCGTCCTCGCCGTCGCCGGCGACCATCAGCACCTGCTCGAAGGCGATCGTCTGGCCGACCTCGCCGGCGAGGCGCTCGACCTTGATCACGTCGCCATGAGCGACGCGGTACTGCTTACCGCCGGTCTTGATGACTGCATACATCCGCGTACAGGGCCCGCGCCGAACACATTCCGACCGGTGCCGCCACCGCCTGCGCAGCCGGCCCACCGGTCGATCGAGAGAGGCGGGATATTAGCTGCGATTTGCCGGCTGTCAACGTCGACCGATGGCCGACCGTGAAGCCCGGCCGGCGGGCCGCTGCCGGCGCTAGCTGTCGAGCCCGATCAGCAGGCCGGCCAAGCCAATCCCGGCCAGCGCCATGAGCCAGACCGCGCCCCGATTGACCCCGCCCCGTCTGGCGAGGGCCTCGAGCCGCGCGGCATGCTCGGCATGCTCGTGCACCACCGACCAGGCCGCGCGCCGAAAGCGCTGCTGGTAAAGGCGGTTCGCGTAGCGGCCGACGAGGGTCGCCATGACCAGGTGGACGACCGCCGCGAACCACAAAGAGGCGCCATGCATGAGCATCAGCAGCAGCAGACCGATCCAGCCCAGATAGAGCACCGCCAGCATGTACAGACGCCGGTAGGCGAACCATCCCCCGAAGGTCAGGGCAGCCGACCAATTCCAGCTGCTATTGCGGCCGCGCCACTCCATCCAGCGCCAGCGCTCATCATAGTAGGTGCTGTTCGGGCCGACGAAGGTCCTGGCCGAATTGACGGGCACCATCAACGGCGCCGTGGGCGCCACCACCGTAGCCCGCGGCGGCGTCCGCAGTCCGGTGCCGTCCTCGACCGCGGACGCGGACGATGCGGCGGCCAGCGACGATCGCAGGCGGCCGAACTGACGCCGGTCCGGCGCCGGCCGACCAACATCGTCGATCGCGGGCTCGTCCCGCAGAGAGCTCTGCAACGCCAATCCTCGATCCCCACTCGGCCTCGTCACCCGACGCCCGCCATCGGCAGCGTCCGGGCGCCGGGGTTTCTACCTTGTCGCGTAACCCGATCACAGCTTCGGGTCCAGAGAAAGCAGGTGCTTTTCTGCGGAGTTTTACAAATTATCGCCGGGCTGTAGCTCAAGTGCCCTCGGGCGCGGTGCGGCGGCCCGCGCCAGGCGGTCCCGGATCGCCTCGCCCAGCCCCATGTCCGGGATCGGCATGACCGCGATCGCGCGAAATTCCGGCCGGTCCAACCGACGCAGCATGAGGAACAGATTCGCGGCCGCCTCCGCGAGATCGCCCTTCGCGCTAAGGTTGAGTGTTGCCGCCGCACCCTCGAGTGGTTCCGGCCCGAAGGCGAGCAGTGCCTCGTCGGCGGCGACCGTGTCGGCATCCAGGCGTAGCGGCCGGGCGGGCGCATAGTGGCTGGCGAGCTGGCCGGGGCTGCGCGGCGTCTCGCCGGGGTCGTCCGGGCCGGTCGCGAGCGGCCCGAGCTCGGCCTCGAGCGCGGCGCGGCTGACGCCGCCCGGGCGCAGCAGGCGCGGCACCGTTTCGGTCAGGTCGAGCACTGTCGATTCGATGCCGATCTGACAGCGCCCACCATCCAGAATGATGTCGATCTGGTCACCCAGGCCCTGCGCGACGTGGTCGGCCGTGGTCGGGCTGACCCCGCCCGCCGGGTTGGCGCTCGGCGCGGCGACCGGTAGCGCGGTCGCGTGGAGCAAAGCTCGGGCGACCGGATGCGCAGGTGCACGCAGGCCGATCGTGGTGCCGCCGGCGCTGACCAGCGGTGAGAGCGGACAGCTCGGTGCCCGCGGCAGGATCAGGGTCAGCGCGCCCGGCCAGAACCGGATCGCGAGACGCTCGGCCCGGTCGTTCCAACGCGCGAGCCCGGCGGCCCGGGCACGGCCCTCGACGTGGACGATCAGAGGATTGCGACGCGGCCTGCCTTTGGCCGCGAAGATCGCGGCCACGGCGCGATCGTCGGTGGCCACCGCGCCCAGGCCGTAGACGGTCTCGGTCGGGAACGCGACCAGGCGGCCAGCTCGCAACGCCCGCGCGGCGCGCTCGATGTCGGGCGCGGCGCCGCCCAGGCGCTCGGTCACCGAGCGCCGACCGAGGTCGGATCAGCACGCCCGCAACGATCCATGACCCGAAGCATCTCCAGCGGTCGGGCCCCGCGGCAGGCGCCCGCGCCCGGATACCCGATCGCGGTCATGACTCGCAAGGTCCGGATGCAGGCGGTCGGGCCCGCGGTCGGGGGAATGGCGATTCGGCTTCGACCGCCTGCCCATCGGTGGCGGCAGCGCGATGCCGGCACCACGAAGAACGAACGATGCCCGCGGCGGCGCCGCGCGAATGGGAGATGAGGTGCGCACGGCGGCAGCCCTGCCCTGGGTGGATCCCGGCGCAACTCCGCCCAACCTGCGCGAAGCGCCAGCGGTCCGCCAACCGACGCCCGTGACGACGAATTGGGTTCACGGTTCCGGCGATCTGGATTAGCACTGGGCACTTGGATGCCGGTTCGGCAGCTTGCCAGGCGGCCGGCATCGGGGAGGGACACGTGGGCAAGCTGCTCGGCGCCGCCGAGGTCGCACGTTATCGACAGGACGGCTATCTCTGCCCGATCCGGGCGCTGGCAGGCGAGGAGGCCGCGCGTTTCCGCGCTCGGCTCGAAGCGGCCGAAGCGGCCGCGGGCGGCAGCCTGCCCGGCCCGTACAAGCACAAGCCGCATCTGGTCTATGGCTTTGCCCAGGAGCTGGTCCGCCACCCGCAGATTCTGGATGCGATCGAGGCCGTGATCGGCCCGGACATCCTCTGTTGGGAGTCGGTGTTCTTCACCAAGGAGGCGCGCACGCCGGACTTCATCAGCTGGCACCAAGACCTCACCTACTGGGGCCTCGAGGCCGAGGGCGACGTGGTCACCGCCTGGATCGCGCTGTCGCCGTCGACGCCCGCGAGCGGCTGCATGCGGGTCGTGCCCGGCACGCATCGGCGCGAGATCGTGGCCCATGCCGACACCTTCGCCGAGGGCAACATGCTCTCGCGCGGCCAGGAGATCGCGGTCGAGGTCGACGAAGACCACGCGGTCGATCTGGTGCTCGAGCCGGGCCAGATGTCGCTGCATCACGTCAAGATCTTCCATGGCTCGCGCCCGAACCGCGCCGACGACCGGCGGATCGGCTTCGCGATCCGCTATCTGCCGCCGCACATCCATCAGCGGGTCGGAGCCGACAGCGCGACGCTGGTGCGCGGCCAGGACCGCTTCGGCCATTTCGAGCCTGAGCCGGCACCGGCTTACGACCTGGCGCCCGATGCCATCGCCTGTCACCAGCGGGTGCGCGACCGGCGCATGGCGATCCTGATGCGGGGCGCGGCGCAAACCTCGAAGGCGGGCCACGCCGCGCCCGTCATGTGAGCGAACGTAGGCCAACCCCGCTCGCGCGCTTGTCGAAGGCTTGAGCCGCCGACAGCACAAGCCTCGCCGCCAGAGAATTCGCTTCCGGGCGGGCCGGGAAGTGATGGTCTGGCCGGGCGACGGATGACCCGCTGACGCTCGCGGGGTCGGAGCTGCCCCGTTTCACCTGGCAGCTGCGGGTGGCTTCGGGCCTGCTCAGCTTCGGCTTAGGCCTGCTCCTGATGTACCAGATCGGGTTCATGACCGGCGGGTTCTTGACTGCAACTCCGACGCGGTCACCGCACCGAGGCCCTTTGTCTCTCGTTGACGAGTTGCCCGCAACCGGGCTACCAATGGTGCAACAAAGAGGGGATGCGGTGTAGGGGGAGGCCAGCTGATCCAGGCTTCACGGTTGCGGATTCTGCTGCTGTCGACGGTCGTTCTCGGGCTCATGGCGGTGGTCGGTTACGCAGTGCAGCGGGAGCTGACGAGGCACGAGGTCAGCCAGCCGGCCGTCGTGACAGCACCCGCGCCAGAGCGGGCGCTGACCAGTGAGGAAGAGGACTACGCCGCGGCGTTGTGGCCGATCCACAGCGAGGTGAAGCTTGCGGTGGTCGAGATGAGCTTCGCGGGCATCGCCTACAAGATGGGGGATCAGAATGCCAAGGCGCTGGAGGCCAAGCTCGGGCCGCTCGCGGACAGCTTCGAGGCGGCGACCGCGCGCGTGCAAGGACTCCAGGTGCCGGCGTCGATGACCGAGGTGCAGGATCGTTATCTGGGTGCGCTGGCGCTGTACGCAAAGGCGGCGGCCGAGATGATGACGGGCGCGCGCGACGGCAAGGACGAGCATCTCCTGGCCGGACAACAGATGAGCCAGCACGCCACCGAGGACATTCTTAGGGTCGGCGATGTCCTCTGGCCGGGCGAGTACAAGCCGAATTGAGTTTTCGGACGGCGGCCAAAGGGGATCGGCCGTCGGGTTTTTGACTCGGGTGCTTTGGCAACGATCGGGGAGGATCGGGTCGATGGCGAAAAATCTGGTTGCGTCTTTGGTTGCGGTCGGAGTCACCGCGCTGGGTACCCTCGGGGGCACCCTGAGCAGCGCCCAGGCCGCGGACAACTGTTCGGTCTGGCTGGTCGAGAGCAGCCGCTTCATGCACGTGCCGTTTGGGTCGTTCATGCCCGACCGGGCGTTCGTGCCCGGCAGCACGAACCCGATGAACAACATCGTCACGGTTGACCTGCCGGTCAACATCGGCGTCATCAAATGCGGTGACGAGCTGATGCTGTACGATTCCGGCTGGAAGCAGCAAGACTACCTCAAGATGACCGGCTCGGACCATTGGGCGGCCTTGCCGGAGCAACTCAAGCTGCTCGGCTTCCAGGCCGACCAGGTTAAGAAGATCGTGCTCGGCCACGGACACTGGGACCACGCCGGTCAGCTTTCCGACTTCCCGAACGCGGTCATCTACATCCAGCGGGAAGAGCTGAAGGCAATCGAGTGGGCGCTCAACTATCCCAATCAGCACATCAAGGCGATCAACAGCGATCCGGGCGGTTGCTACCGCACGCCAGCCTGCGGTTACATGCCCCTGACCATGGACCAGATCTACGGCAAGATCCTGGCCGGCAAGGCGGTGATCGTCGACGGCGAGTTCGAGATCGAGCCCGGGATCAAGATCCATCCCGCGTTCCGGGCGCACACCGCGGGCTCGCAGCTGCTCGAGGTGCCGACCAGCATCGGCAAGCTCGTGTTCGGCTCCGACGCCTACTCCTCCTGGGAGGGGATCCGGGACTGGATGGTCGCGAACGTGCAGCAGACCGATTCGGTCCAGCAGTTCTTGGCCTACGAGAAGTGCTACAACATCACCGGCGGCTACGATAACTGCGTGTCCGCCCATGAACCCCTGTCCTACACCGACAAGTATCCGCTGACCAAGAACTCCTGGGTCGGCCCCAACGGCTCGCGCATGGCCGAGATCGCGTTGGCGCCGGGCGAGCGCTCGCGCAAGCCCAACAGCTAGCTCAGGGTCGTCATGGGTGCGAGGAGTCGAAAGGGCTCTTCGCACCCCCCTTTTTTCTAAGAGCATGATGGTCGCGTGGTCCGCAAGTTCGTTCAGATCCTGATCGCCGCGATCGTGCTGACCGGCGGCGGGGCCAGCGCCCACGATCCAAGCGCCTATGGCGGCCTGTTCCGCTCGCGTGACCTCGGTGGCACCTGGCTCAACGCCGATGTCGGGCTGTTCCTGAACGCGGCACTCACGGTCGCAGTCGATCCGCGCGATCCCGCACGTTTGCTGCTGGGCACCGACCTCGGCGTGCTGCGCTCGGAGAGCGGCGGCCGCAGCTGGGCGCCCGAGGCAGCCGGGCTGATGGTCGGCGCCGTGTTCGCGCTCGCCTTCCGGGCGGATGGCGCGGGCGCGATCGGCGCGGCACCCGGCGGAATTTTCCGGCTCGGCGACGGCCAATGGACCGGCGCCGAGGCACCGGCCGGCGCCCTGCCGGCGCGCGCCGTGGCGCTGGGCGCCGCCCCCGAGCGCGTCTACCTGGCCGGCCGGACCGGGCTGTTCATGAGCACTGACGGCGGCCGCAGCTTCGCCCGCGTGAGCGGCCTCCCGGACGCCGCCGAGGTCACCGCGCTCGCGATCGCGAGCAAGCCCGCCGAGGCGGTCTTCGCGGTGGTCGATGGCGGGCTCATGGCCAGCACCGACGGCGGCCGGCACTGGCAGCCGAGGTCGCCCGATCCGGCGGGCGGACGGCTCGATACCATCGCCCTCGATCCGGCATCGCCTGGCCGCCTGTGGACCGCGGGTGCCGGTCGGATCTACCTCAGCGATGATCTCGGCGCGACCTGGCGCGCGGTCGGCCAGCCGTTGCCGGAGGAGAGCCTGCACGTGCACGGGATCGCCGCCGATCCAAGTGTCACGACCCTGGTCGTGACCACCGCGCGCGGGATGTATCGGAGCGCGGACGGCGGTGCCACCTGGGCGCTAAAGGAAGGCAACCTGCCGATTCACCTCGAAGCCGGGCCTCTTGTGCGCGATCCGGGCGATGCCCGCACGCTTTACGCGGTTTATTCTCTGATGCCCTATGCCGAGGTGTGGCGTACCGCGCTCGAGGGCAGCAACCTGCTCGCCCGGGTCGATCCGGTCAGCCTTGCGGGCGGCTTCGCGTTCCTGCTGCTGGTCATGATCGCGGGCGGGCTCCTGGTCCGCTGGCTTGCCCGCCAGCGCCGCGCGAGCCCCCTGTCGCCCGGCTCACCGCCATGAAGGCCCCGCTCGGACGCGCCCGCCTGGCCCTGGTCGCGGGCGTGGTCGTGCTGGCGCTCGCCGGCGCCGGCGCTTACTGGCTGGCCGGTGGCTGGTCACGGGTCCGGTTCGTCGAATATCCGATGGCGGAGCACGCGGACATACCGGTCGCGGTCGCGGCGGACGCCAACGGCGCGGTCTGGTTCACGATCGACGGTGCGGCCGCGCTCGGGCGGGTCCGCGACGGCCGGCTCGAGCGGCTGCCGAAGGCGGGTAAGAGCGTCGATCCGATCGGGCTCGCGGCCGCACCCGACGGCAGCGTCTGGTACACCGACATGGCGGCGAGCGCGGTCTCGCAGATGACGCCCGCCGGCGCGGTCGCCAGCGTGCCGATCGACACCCCGATGGTGCGCCTCCAGCGACTTGCGGTGGCCCCTGATGGCGCCGTCTGGTTCGCCGAGTTCGAGCAGCTGGAGCATCACCCGGATCAAGGACGGTGAGCTCACGCGCCACAAATTCGACTCGGTGTTCGGCGGGCCCTACGGGGTCGCGGTCGCGGCCGACGGCACTGTCTGGGCGACCCTCCAGGCCGGCAACCAGCTGCTGCGCATCGCTCCGGACGGCACGCTCAAGACCTTCAACCTGCCACGTCCGAAGGCGGTGCCGACCGACATCGCGGTCGCCCACGACGGCGCGGTCTGGTTCGTCGAGTTCCGCGGCAACAGCATCGGCCGCTTCAAGGACGGCCAGTTCGTCGACTTCGCGGTCGCCAAGGAGGACGCCGGCCTGAGCGGCATCGCCGTGGCACCGGACGGCGCGGTCTGGTTCGGCATGCTGCGCGCCAGCAGCCTCGGCCGGCTGCGCGACGACCAGCTCGCGACCTTCAAGCTGCCGCGCGCCGACGCCCGCCCCTACAGCCTGGCGATCGATCCGGACGGCAATGTCTGGTATGCCGACATCCATGGCTACGTCGGCATGCTGCCCGCCGACCAGGCCCGCCGATAGGCCGCCCCCGCCTCAGCCCGGCAGGGCCGCGAGCCGATAGCTCGCCCAGACCGTGAGCAGCTCGCCTGCCCGCGGCCGGCTCACCGTCGTGATGATGGTGAGCCTCGTGGCCGGCTTGTGCGTATGGGTATGGCTTGTGCGTATGAGTATGGGAGCCGGGCGCCGGATTGCCGGAGAGCGCCTGCCGCAGGGCCGCTGTTGTGCCCATCTGAGGAGCGCGAGTCCAGGGCTGCGCGCGAGCTTCAGCGGGCCATCCCGGCCAGCCGGATCGGTACAATTGTGCTTGCCGAACGAGTGACCAGGCGCAATGCTGCGTACGCGTGGCATCAAAGGAGCCAAGAATGAAAAAGCCAGCAGCGATGGCCTCGGGCCTGGTCGCCGCCTTCGTCGGCGCGGCGTGGCTCGTAGCCGCAGGCACCGTTCAGGCGCAGGACGTCATCAAGATCGCGGCCGGCGCCCCGCTCACCGGTCCGCTCGCCAAGCAGGGTCAGGAGGTCGCGAACGCGGTCAAGCTCGCGGTCGAGGAGTGGAACCAGAAGGGCGGCGTCCTCGGCAAGAAGATCGAGGTCATGGAGGCCGACGATCAAGGCAACCCGCAGGTCGGCGTTGCCGCGGCCGAGAAGGTCGTCGCCGACCCGGCCGTGATGGGCGCGATCTGGGGGATCACCAGCGTGACCTGCATCCCGGTCTCGGAGATCCTCGAGAAAGACAGCCTGGTGATGATCAGCCCCGGCTGCACCAACCCCAAGGTCACCGACCGGGGCCTGAAGTCGGTCAACCGCCTGTGCGCGCGCGACGACCTCCAGGGGCCGGCCGGCATCGTGTTCGCGGTCGACCAGCTGAAGGCGAAGAAGGTCGCCGTGTTCGACGACGGTACCACCGGGCCGCGCGGGGTTGCGGACGAGGTCGAGAAGAAGGGCAAGGAACTCGGCATCGACGTCTCCCGCTACGTGATCCGCTCGGGCGACAAGGACTTTCGCGCCATCCTCGGCACCCTGCCCAAGGACACCGACCTGATCTATGCCAGCCTCTGGGCTCCGGATGCGGCCTTGATTGCCAAGCAGCTGCCGGACGTCGGCCTCGATACCCGCATGATCGGGCCGGACGGCCAGTACGAGCCGGTCGACTACATCGAGGCCTCGGCGGGTGCCGCCGAGGGCAACTATGTCTCCTTCCTGGTGCCGGACCTCAAGAAGGTGCCGACCGCGACCGCGTTCACCAAGGCATTCGAGAACGAGTACGGGCCGGTCAGCTCCTACGGGCCGCTCGCCTACGAGGCGACCAACCTGATGCTGAGCGCGATCGAGAAGGTCGGCAAGCCGGACCGGGCGGCAATCCGGGACGCGGTGCGCGCGACCCAGGACTACAAGGGCATCCTCGGTTTCCCGATCAGCTTTGACGACAAGGGCGACGTCGAGGGGGCCAAGGTCTACATCTACCAGGTCAAGGGGCCGGGGTTCGAGCAGATCAGCTCCGTCAGCCTCAAATAGCGCGTTCGACGCCGCGGCACGGGCCGCAGCGTGGCTCTGCTCGAGGCCTGCGGGCTGTCGAAGCGATTCGGCGGCCTGCAGGCCTTTCGCGATATCGACCTCAGCCTCGATGAGGGCGAGATCCTCGGGTTGATCGGGCCCAACGGCTCGGGCAAGACGACCTTCTTCAACGCCATCACCGGCCTGCATCCGGCGACCGGCGGGCGCATCCTGTTCGCCGACGGGCAACACGACCTGACCCGGCTGCCGCCGCACCGGATCACCGCGCTGGGCATCGCGCGCACCTTCCAGAACCAGCGCTGCTTCAACCAGATGACGGTCCTCGAGAACGTGCTGGTCGGCATGCATTGCCGGACCCGGAGCGGGCTTGCGACCATCGTCCTCGGCACGCCTGGGGCGCGCGCCGAGCAGCGTCGGGGGCGTGCGGAGGCGCTGGAGCTGCTGGCCTTCTTCCGCGACCGCCTGGCGCCCCACGCCGGGCAGCCGGCGGCCTCGCTCTCCTACGCCAACCGGCGACGGCTGGAGATCGCGCGCGCGCTCGCAGCCCGGCCGCGCCTCCTGCTGCTCGACGAGCCGGCGGCCGGCATGAACCCCTCGGAAACCCAGGAGCTGATGGCCGATATCCAGCGCATCCGGGGGCTTGGGATCGCCATCCTGCTGATCGAGCACGACATGAAGCTGGTGCGCGGCATCTGCACCCGCGTGGTCGCCCTCGATCACGGCAGCAAGATCGCCGAAGGCACTTTCGAGCAGGTCCAGAGCCATCCTGCCGTGCTCGAGGCCTACCTCGGCAAGCGGGCGGCCGCCCGTGCCTGAGCCCATGCTGGCGCTCGAGGACGTGGTCACCTACTACGGCCCGATCCCGGCGCTCAAGGGCATCAGCCTCAGCGTCCGTCAGGGCGAGATCGTCTGCCTGCTCGGCGGCAATGCGTCGGGCAAGTCGACCACCATGAAAACCATCCTCGGCGTGATCCGGCCGCATCGTGGCAGCGTCAGCTTCGAGGGCGACCGGATCGATGGTCTGCCGCCGCAGACGATCGTTAGGCGCGGCATCGCGCTGGTGCCGGAGGCGCGCCGCCTGTTCGGCCGCATGAGCGTGCTCGAGAACCTGGCGATGGGCGCCCACACCCGGCGCCGCGACCCGCCGGCCGAGCTCGAGGCGGACCGCGAGCGGGTGTTTTCCCTGTTTCCGCGGCTGGCCGAGCGGGCCGATCAGCTGGCCGGCACCATGTCGGGCGGCGAGCAGCAGATGCTCGCGATCGGCCGGGCCCTGATGGCGCGCCCACGCCTTTTGCTCATGGACGAGCCGTCGATGGGCCTGGCGCCGGCCTTCGTCGATCAGGTGTTCGACATCATCCAGACGATCAACCGCCAGGGCGTGACGATCCTGGTGGTCGAGCAGAACGCCGTGGTCGCGCTCAGCATCGCGAGCCGCGGCTACGTCCTCCAGAACGGCCACATGGTCGCCGAGGACACGGCCACCGCACTGCTTGCCGCCGACCACATCCGTCGCGCCTATCTGGGCGAGATCTGAACCGCATGAACACGCTCTCGATCCTGCCCCAGCAGCTGGTCTTCGGGCTCGCGCTCGGCACCGTCTACGGCCTGATCGCGATCGGATATACAATGGTTTACGGCGTTTTGTTCATGATCAACTTCGCCCATGGCGAGGTGTTCATGATCGGCGCTTACATCGGCTGGGGCGTGCTGAGCGCGCTGCTGGCTGCCAAGATCGGGGGCCTGAACCCGATCTGGGTACTGCCGCTCATGCTGCTGCCCGCGATGCTCGGCTGCGGCCTGCTCGGCACCGCGCTCGAGCGCTTCGCCTACCGGCCGCTCTACGCCCGCGGCGCCACCCGGCTGGGTCCGCTGATCAGCGCGGTTGGCGCCTCGATCTTCCTGCAGAACGCCGTGATGCTGAGCCAGGGCGCGCGCATGAAGGTTTACATGACCAACCTTCTGTTCCCGCGCGGCTGGCGGTTCCAGCTGTTCGGGGCCAACATCTCGGTGCTGCTCGTGGTCGTGGCGGTGGTCGCCGGCCTGATGATGTGGGGCATGCACCTGATCGTCCGGCGCACCACGCTCGGGCGCGCGATCCGGGCGGTCGCCGAGGACCGCGAGATGGCGGCGATCATGGGGGTCGACGTCAACCGGGTGGTCGCGACCACGTTCTTTCTCGGCTCAGCACTCGGGGGTGCCGCCGGCGTGCTGATCGGCCTCTACTACACCCAGATCGATTTCTTCATGGGCTTCTCGGCGGGGCTCAAGGCGTTCACCGCGGCCGTGCTCGGCGGCATCGGCAACATCCGCGGCGCCATGCTGGGGGGCCTTTTGCTGGGTGTGATCGAAAGCCTGGCGGTCACCTTCATGGACCCCGCTTACAAGGACGTCATCGCCTTCCTGGTCCTGATCCTGGTCCTCACCTTCCGGCCCGAGGGCCTGCTCGGCGAGTCGCTGGCCGACTGGCGGCGGATCTAGGCATGGAGTCCCGGCTCGGGCAGCGCATCGCGGTGATCGGACTCGGGGCCTTGGCTCTGCTCGCGCCGCTGGCGGCGCCCAACGACTACATCATGGGCGTGATCGCCCGCATCTGCCTCTATGCGGTCCTGGCACTCGGCCTCAACATCGTGGTCGGGTTCGCGGGCCTGCTCGACATCGGCTACGTCGCCTTCTTCGGCATCGGCTCCTACATGTACGCCTTCCTCGCCTCGCCGCATTTCGGCCTCCATCTGCCGTTCCTGCTGGCGCTGCCGATCGTGGTCGCGACCACTGCCGTCTCGGGCGTGATCATCGGCGCGCCGACGCTGCGCGTGCGCGGCGACTACCTGGCGATGGTGACGCTGGGCTTCGGCGAGATCGTCTACCTGCTGCTGGTCAACCTCGACCGGCCGATCGACATCACCGGCGGACCGAGCGGCATCATCGGGGTCGACCCGCCGTCGTTCGCGGGTTTCGCGCTCGGCAACAACACCGAGTACTATTTCCTGTTCCTGGTGTTCCTGGCGCTCGCCGCCCTGATCTCGGTGCGGCTGCGCGATTCGCGCGTCGGCTGGGCCTGGCAGGCGATCCGCGAGGACGAGACCGCAGCCCAAGCGATGGGCATCAACGTGTTCGTCGCCAAGCTGCAGGCCTTCGCGATCGGCGCCTCGTTCGCCGGCGTCGGCGGCTGCCTGCTCGCTTCCTGGCAGCACTCGGTGTTCCCCGCCAACTTCATGTTCACCGAATTGATCAACATCCTGGCCATGGTCATCCTCGGCGGCATGGGCAACCTGTTCGGCGTGATCCTCGGGGCCACGCTGATCGTGGCGCTGCCGGAACTGTTCCGCAGCTTCGAGCTCTACCGGCTGCTCGCGTTTGGCCTCATGCTGATGGTGCTGATGGTGTTCCGGCCGCAGGGCCTCCTGACGTTTCGGGGTCGGCGCCAGACGGTTCCGGCACAGATGCCGGAGCCGCTGCCCGACGCGCTCCCCGCCCCGTCCGGCGAGCAACCTTAGGCAGCCTTCGGCTTCAGACCCCGCGAAGGCATCGACGGCTCGAAGCTGGAGCGTCACCTCGAGGCGTCGTAGACTACAACCGATGCGAGCGGACAGAGGGAAGACGCCATGCTGCTGACGGGCTTCGAGAGCTATGGCGGGCGGTCGCTCAATCCCTCGGAGCAGGTGGTGAAGCGGCTCGCCGGGACCGAGATCGGCGGCGTCCGGGTGATCGGCCACACCTTGCCGGTGAACTATGCCGAACTCGGTGCCCGCATCGCGCAGCTGATCGCGGAAATCCGGCCGTGCGCCGTCATCTGCCTCGGTCTCTGGCCGGGAACACCGACCTTGCGGCTCGAGCAGATCGCGGTCAACATCGCGGATTTCGAGATTCCGGACAACGTCGGGCTCATGACGCGCGGTCCGGTCGTCGAGGGCGGCGCCGAGGCCTATCGCAGCCGGCTGCCGATCCATGCCATCCAGGACCGGCTGCTGGCCGCGGGCATCCCGGCGCGGCTCTCCGGCAGTGCCGGCGCGTTTCTGTGCAATGCGCTGATGTATCACGCGCTGCGCGCCTGCGCCGAGCATGTGCCCGGGTCGCCCTGTGGCTTCATCCACCTGCCCTACCTGCCCGAGCAGGTGAGCTCGCTGCTCCTCAAGATGCGTGAGTGGGCCAAGGTCGAGCTGCACCAGCGAGCCGATCTCGCCTCGATGGCGTTGGATACGCAGATCGAGGGCGTCCGCATCGCGATCGAGACCACGCTCGAGGCCACCCCCGCCTGATGGCCGAGCCGATCCTCGAGCTGCGCCACATCTGCAAGCGGTTTGGCAGCGCGGTCCCGGCGGACGACATCTCACTCGCGATCGAGGCCGGTGAGTTCTTCACCTTTCTCGGTCCGAGCGGTTCCGGCAAGTCGACGCTGCTCCGGATCGTCGCCGGCCTCGAGCGGGCCGATGCCGGCCAAGTGGTGTTGCGCGGCCAGGACATGGGCGAGGTCCCGCCCTGGCGTCGCCATCTCGGCATGGTGTTCCAGCAGTACGCCAATTTTCCTCACATGAACGTCGCCCGGAACGTCGCCTACGGCCTCCGACGCCGCGGCCTCGGCCGGGCCGCGATCGAGGCCCGGGTGACGGAGCTGCTCGAGCTGGTCGGGCTCGCGGGGTTCGGGGAACGGCGGGTCACCCAGCTTTCGGGCGGCGAGCAGCAGCGGGTGGCGATCGCCCGCGCGCTGGCGCCGCAGCCGGAGCTCCTGTTGCTCGACGAGCCGCTCGCGGCGCTCGATGAGAAGATCCGCCGCGAGATGCAGGGCGAGCTGACCAAGATCCAGGAGGCGACCGGGACCACCTTCCTGTACGTGACCCACGATCAGGAGGAGGCGTTGACCATGAGCGACCGGATCGCGGTCCTGAACCGCGGCCGCTGCGTGCAGGTCGACGCGCCCGAGCGGATCTTCCGCTGCCCGCGCACCCGCTTCGTCGCCGGCTTCTTCCGCGGTTGCAACGTGCTCGAGGCCCGCCTCGAGCACGCCGGGGATGGCGCTCTGGTCCTGCTCGCGGGTGCGCGGCTTCCGCTTCGCGGCGGCGACGGCCGCACCGGGCCCCGGGCGGTCGCCTTGCGCGGCGAAAGCCTGCTGCTCGGCGAGCAGGTTGGGGGGGCCGATCTGGTGCTGCCGGCCCGGCTCGACAAGATCACCTATCGGGGGGTCTACCTCGACTATCGTCTGCGGCTGGACGACGGCCAGGAGCTGTCCGCGACGCTGACGCAGCGGCTGCCGCTGGCCGAAGGCTCGAGGGTGGAGGTCGGGCTTCGGGCCGAGGAGATCGTGCTCCTCGAGGAGGACTAGGCGGCGCGGCGCTGACGCCCTTCGAGCAGCGCCACCAGCGCGATCAGGACGAGCGTCAGGGCGATGATCAGGGTCATCAGCGCGAACAGCTGCGGGCTCAGCCCCACCTGCTGGTACTGCGACCAGAGGTAGGTCTGCACGGTGTTGTGCCCACCCTGGACGACCGCGGTCCGGATCGTCTCGTTGAACGAGATGATCAGCGAGAACACCGCGGCGCCCAGGATGCCCTGGTGAATCTGCGGCAGCTCGACCTCGAGGAAGGCCCGCAGGCGCCCGGCGCCCGACATATACGCGGCCTCGAGATAGACCTGATCGAAGTTCGCCATCACGGTCAGGAGGATCAGGAAGGCGAACGGCAGCGCCCAGATCACCTGCACCGTTGTGATCGTGAGCAGCGACGGCTTGACGCCCAGGATCTGGAAGAACAGGCCGGTCGCCAGGCCCATCGACACGCCCGGCACGAACAGCGGCAGCAGCATGATCGCGATGATCACCCGCGGCATCCGCCAGGCCCGCACCGCCTCGGCCGCGAGTAGGGCCAGCAGCGGCGCGACCAGGGCCACCAGCACGCCCACGATGAGCGATGTCTGGAGGGCGCGCAGGAGGCGCGCGTCGTCGAGGATCGCAACGTAGTTCTGGAACAGGCCCACCCTGCCTCCGGTCGTGTCTGCGAACGAGTGGACGGCGGGCGGCACGAGCGGGGCGTAAAGAAAGAGCAGCACCAAGCCGAGACATCCCCAGATCAGGGCCGTCGCCGCGCGTGACGCGGTGCGCGTGTCCGGCATCAGGCCCGCCCCATGATCTTGCCGAGGACCAGCCGGACGTCGAACAGCCGGTACCAGACGATCAGCAGCGCCAGCATCAGGCAAGTCGCGACCGTCGAGATCGCCGCTGCGAGAGGATAGTTGAGCACGTCCAGAGCGCTCGCGATCTCGTTGCCAAGCAGCTGGTAGCCGGTGCCGCCCAGGATCAGTGAGACCGCGACCTCGCCGAACGAGCCGACGAAGCCGAAGATCGCTGCGGCGAACACGCCGGGCAGCGACAGCGGCAGGGTCACCCGCCAGAAGGTCGCAAGCGGCGGCGCGCCCAGAACCCAGCTCGCCTCCAGCAGGCGCCGGTCGATGCCCGAGAGCGACAGCCAGATCGGGAAGATCATGAACGGCATGTAGGCGGTCACGAGGCCAAGATAGACCGCGAAATCCGAGAACAGCAGCCAGTCGAGCGGCTGCCCGATCAGCCCGCTCCGGAGCAGCAGGGAGTTGACGAAGCCGGTCCGGCTCAAAAGGTCCGCCCAGGCGAAGGTGCGCACGATGTAGTTGACCAGAAACGGGACCGCGAACAGGAACAGGAACGCGCGCGTGAGCTCGGGCCGGACCCGGAGCGTGACCAGATAGGCGATCGGATAGGCGATCAGCAGCATGAGCGCGGTCGACGCAAAGGCCACGCGGAAGCTGCGCTCGAGCACCTCGAGCCGGACGCCGGTGAAGAACAGCCGGTAAGCGTCGAGCGTGAACGCCGGGCTGATCCAGAAGCCTTTCTTCTCGAAGACGCTGACCGCCAGCGTGATGAGGAGTGGCCCCAGGATGAGCCCGGAGATCACCACAAGCGGCAAGCCCAGGATCAGCAGGCGCCAAGCCTGGCCCCGGCTCGGCAGCCGCATCGGGAGGAAACCGGGCCGGATTGCCGGCGTCACGCCGACTTGAAGCGCTGCCACTCCTCCTCGTAGACGTCGACGTGGGTCGGCCAGCGGTTCTGCCAGGTCCCGCCCTGCTCGAACTTTTTCTGCACCCCCGCCGTGATCTCGGCGATCCGCGCTGCCTCCTCGGCGCTGAACTCGTCGGGATGGGCCTTGGCGTAGGCCGGCGCCTGCGGGTTGGTCATGTAGCCGCGCAGCAGCGTGATCTTGGCGCCGTACCAGGGCCCGAGCATGAAATCGAGCAGCGCGTAGGTCGCCTTCCGGTCGTCGGCGCCGCGGTCCGGATTGTTGACCACGTAGGCGGCCATCGCCCACATCAGATAGCCTTCCTTGGGGGCTGCGTAGACTGCGTTGTGGCCCTTGGCCTTGGCGACGAACACCATCGGCTCCCAGCAGTCGATGACGTAGACTTCCTTGCTGGTGATCAGGTTGACCGCCTGCTCGAAGCTCGACCACATGACCCGGAACTGGCCGGCCTGCTTCTTCGCGACCAGGAAGTCGATCACGGTCTTGACTTCCTCGGGCGTCATGTCGGCCGGGTCGGCGATCTTGGCCTGCCCGGACTGCTTGAGAAACAGCGCGGTCTTCTGGCCGGCCGTGGTGTAGTTGTCCTCGAGCGCGACGAAGCCCTTGAATTTCGGGTCGAACAGGGCGCTGTAGGAATCCAGCGCGCCGGTCTCGTCAGGCAGATAGGCGAACGAGTCGCCCTGGAGCACGGTCGGCACGCCGTAGATTTTTTGGTCATAGCCGATGAACTGGAAACCCTGCGTGCCGGGCGCGAGATACTGCTTGATGTAGGTGTCGCTCTGCCAGTTAGGCAGCTGGCTGCGGTCGAGCTCCAGGATCAGATCGTTGTCGACCAGCGGCTTCTGCATGCCGCCGACGATGTTGATCACATCGAACGTGCTCTGGCCGCCGCCTGCGAGCAGCTGGTTGACCACGGCCGAAGGCGCGTTGCCGATCGAGACCAGATTGACCTTGTTGCCGGTTGGCTTCTCGAAGCGTGACCAGTCGCCGCCCGGGTCGCCGACGCCAACGTCGGCGATGGTGAGGGTCCGGCCGGCCGCGAGCGCGGGCGGCACCAGTCGCGTGCTGCCGACGAGCCCGGCGCCGATGCTGAGGGCGGCGCCCGCGCGCAGCACCTGCCGCCGCGACAGAGGTGACACCCTTGGAGTCTCATTCATGACGGTTTCCCCCCTTTGTGTTCGGCCGGTTGGCCGGCAGTCTGCTCAAGGCTGGCCGCGGCTCCGCCCGATCCCTGACGCTGATCGGTCGCGACGGCCTGCCAGCACCCCATGATCCTGCGGCGACGGCCTGCGTGCTGCAACAAATTCGCGGCTCGTCACCGAGCCTGGTCGATCTTTCGAATGGGCTGCGGTGCGTGCGTTCGGCCGGGCGGACCCGAGGTTCGCGGACACGAGCCGCTCAAGGAACGCGCTCGACCGCGATCATCCGCTGGCGCGCCGTCGACTCGCCAGGTCCCAGCAGCCGGATCGTCCGGCAGCGGACGTTGTCTCCAGCCCCGAATTCCAGGGTGGCGTCGATGAAGTCCGGATGCACGCTTTCGATGCTGAAGGTCGTGGACGTGATCGGCGTTGCGACCACTGGCGCGTACGAGGGTGACGCCTCGTTGGTGACTCGGACGAAGATCGTTCGCATAGCCCATCCCGGTTCTGCCCCCTTCCTCAAAGTGGTCTGTTTGCTCGCAGTCTGCAACACGCGTCCCGTCGCGCAACCAGGCATGCTTTGAGGAGTTGATTCGACAACGCCTCAACCCTTTATTCCCGTGGCTCCGGGAATCGCCGCAGGCGGCCGCCCATGGGCCGGCAAAGTCAGCACTGGCCCCCGTCGGCAACTGCGCTATCCTGAACTTCCTGTCCACCAACACCGGTCCGCTCGCGTGAACCCAGCGTCCCTGTTCCACCCGGCGGTCACCGCCTGGTTCGATCGTAGCTTCGCTGCCCCGACCGCGGCGCAGGCCGAGGCGTGGTCGGCCATTCGGGCCGGTCGGCACACCCTGATCGCGGCGCCGACCGGGTCCGGCAAGACGCTTGCCGCCTTCCTGGCGGCGATCGATGCCCTGCTGCGGCAGGGGCTGGCGGGCGAGCTGAAGGATGAGACGCAGGTCGTCTACGTCTCGCCGCTCAAGGCGCTCTCGAACGACATCCAGCGCAACCTGGAAGCGCCCCTCGCCGGTATCCGCGAGGCCCTGAGCGCACAGGGGCTGCCCGACGTCGAGATCCGAACCTGGGTGCGCACCGGCGACACGCCGCAGGGCGAGCGCGAGCGCATGCGCCGCTGCCCGCCGCACATCGTCGTCACCACGCCGGAGTCGCTCTACATCCTGCTCGGCTCCGAGTCCGGCCGTAAGATGCTTGCGACCACGCGGACCGTGATCGTCGACGAGATCCACGCGCTCGCACCGAACAAACGTGGCGCCCACCTGGCGCTCTCGCTCGAGCGCCTGGCGGCGCTGTGCGGCGATCGCCTGCTGCGGATCGGTTTGTCGGCCACCCAAAAGCCGATCGAAGCGGTCGCGCGCTTTCTGGTCGGGGCTGGGACTGAGAGCGCTCCGGGCGGGGACTGTAGGATCATCGACACCGGCCACCGACGGGCGCGCGACCTCGCCCTCGAGGTCCCCTCCTCGCCGCTCGAAGCTGTGATGTCGGGTGACGTCTGGCAGCAGGTCTACGACCGCTTGGCCGAGCTGACCCAGGCCCATCGCACCACCCTGATCTTCGTCAACACGCGCCGGCTGGCCGAGCGGGTCACGCGCCAGCTCTCCGAGCGCCTGGGCGAGATCGAGGTGGCCGCGCACCACGGCAGCCTCGCCAAGGAGCTGCGGCTGGACGCCGAGCAGCGCCTCAAGTGCGGTGCGCTCCGGGCGCTGGTGGCGACCGCCTCGCTCGAGCTCGGCATCGACATCGGCGAGGTCGACCTGGTCTGCCAGCTGGGCTCGCCACGCTCGATCGCAAGCTTCCTGCAACGGGTCGGGCGCTCGGGGCATGCGATCGACGGCCTGCCCAAGGGCCGGCTGTTCCCACTGTCGCGCGATGAGCTGGTCGAATGCACGGCCCTGCTCGACAGCGTCCGCCGCGGCGAGCTTGACCGCCTCGTAATCCCCGAGCGGCCGCTGGATGCGCTGGCGCAGCAGATCGTGGCCGAGGTCGCCGCGCGCGAATGGCACGAGGACGAGCTCTATCGGCTGCTATGCCGGGCCTGGCCGTATCGCGCGCTTGCTCGCGCCGACTTCGCGACCGTGGTGGCGATGCTCGCCGAGGGGTTCAGCACTCGTCGCGGCCGCCGTGGCGCGCTGATCCACCACGACGCGGTCAACCATGTGCTGCGCGGCCGACGCGGCGCGCGGCTGACCGCGCTGACCTCGGGCGGCACGATTCCGGATATGGCCGACTACCAGGTGCTCCTGGAGCCCGAAAACCAGGTGGTCGGCTCCGTGAACGAGGATTTCGCGGTCGAGAGCATGGCCGGCGACGTTTTCCAGCTCGGCAACACATCCTATCGCATCCTGCGGGTCGAGCGCGGCACCGTCCGGGTCGAGGACGCGCATGGCGCGGCGCCCACGATTCCCTTCTGGCTGGGCGAGGCGCCGGGCCGGAGCGACGAGCTGTCTCAGTCGGTGTCACGCCTGCGGGCGAACATCGCCGCGCACCTCGCGACCGACCCCTCCGGCGAGGGCGTCCTGCGCTGGCTGATGGATGAGGTCGGCATCGACGAGCCCGCCGCGACCCAACTGACGGAATACTTGGCCGCGGCCCACGCGGTCCTGGGCTGCCTGCCGACCCAGGACAAGGTCGTGCTCGAGCGCTTCTTCGACGAGGTCGGCGGCATGCAGCTGGTCGTCCATTCGCCCTATGGCAGCCGCATCAATCGCGCGTGGGGCCTGGCGCTGCGCAAGCGCTTCTGCCGCAAGTTCAACTTCGAGCTGCAGGCGGCGGCGACCGAGGACAACATCGTATTGTCGCTGACCACGGCGCACAGCTTCGAATTGGCCGAGGTCCAGCGCTACCTGCATTCGGCGAGCGTCCGCCAGGTGCTGATCCAGGCGTTGCTGGATGCGCCGATGTTCATCACGCGCTGGCGCTGGGTCGCGGGCGTGTCACTTGCCCTGCCACGCTTCCGCGGCGGCCGCAAGGTGCCGCCGCAGCTCGCGCGCATGGAGGCCGAGGACCTGATCGCGGCGGTCTTTCCCGACCAGCTCGCCTGCGCCGAGAACCTGGTCGGCGAGCGCGAGGTGCCCGACCACCCCCTGGTCGGCCAGACGATCGCCGACTGCCTGCACGACGCGATGGACATCGAAGGTCTGGAGCGGCTTCTGACCGGGCTCGAGTCCGGCGCGATCGCGGTGGTCACGCGCGATCTGACCGAGCCTTCGCCGCTCGCCCTCGAGGTGCTCTCGGCCCGACCCTACGCCTATCTCGACGACGCGCCTCTGGAGGAGCGCCGCACCCAGGCCGTGATGAGCCGGCGCTGGCTCGCGCCGGAGGCGGCATCCGACCTCGGCCGGCTCGATCCCGAGGCGATCGCCCGGGTCCGGGGCGAAGCCTGGCCCGATGCCACGAACGCCGACGAGTTGCACGATGCGCTGGTCTGGCTCGGGTTTCTTTCCCTGGCAGAAGTGGAGGCCGTGCCGGGCTGGAGCGACTGGCTGGCGGCGCTGGCGCGCGAGCGGCGCGTGACGAGGCTGCACCTGTCCCGGGCGACGCTCTGGATCGCCGCCGAGCGTCTGCCGCAGTTCCAGGCGCTCTGGCCCGAAGCGCCGCTCGAGCCGGCGATCGCTGCGCCGGCCGCTTACACCGGGCATGACTGGTCGGAGGAGGACGCGCTGGTCGAGATTCTGCGCGGGCGCCTCGAGGGCCAGGGGCCGCTCACAGAAGCCGAGCTTGCGGCGCCGCTCGGTCTCGATGCGGGCGAAATCAGGGCTGCGCTCACGGCGCTGGAGGTCGAGGGCTTTGCGCTGCGGGGGCGCTTCACGCCGGCGGCCGGCGCGGACGAATGGTGCGAGCGCCGGCTGCTCGCCCGAATCCACAGCTATACGGTCAAGCGCCTGCGGGCGGAGATCGAGCCGGTCGCCGCGCGCGACTTCCTGCGTTTCCTGCTCGGCTGGCAGCATGTCGCGGCGGACGCTCGCATGCAGGGGCCGGATGCACTCGAGGTCGTGGTCGCCCAACTCGAGGGCTTCGAGGCCGCGGCCGGCGCCTGGGAGACCGAGATCCTGCCGGCGCGCCTTGCCGACTACGAGCCCAGCTGGCTCGATGACCAATGCCTGGCCGGGCGGATCGCATGGGCGCGGCTGCGACCCCGCACCGGACGACCGAACGGTGGCGAGCGCACGGCGGCGCCGGTGCGGACCACGCCGATCACCTTGCTCGCGCGCCGCCACGCCGCGCTCTGGGCGTCGCTCTCGACGCTTCCGGATGCGGTTCCTCTCAGCCCTCGGGCGCAGGCGGTTGCCGACCATATTCGGGAGCAGGGCGCATCCTTCTTCGACGAGCTGGTGCAAGGCACCGGTCTGTTGCGCTCCCAGGTCGAAGAGGCGCTGGCGGAACTGGTCGCGTTGGGCCTCGTGACGTCGGACAGCTTCGGCGGCCTGCGCGCGCTGCTCGTGCCGTCCGATCGCCGCAAGCCCGGCGCCTTCGGGCGGCGCCGACGGCGCAGCGTGCTGTTCGGCATGGAGGATGCGGGGCGCTGGGCGCTCGCCCACCGGGCCCGACCGGCGCCGACCGGGCCGCAGGTCAAACCGGAGGCCGCCGAGCACGTCGCGCGCCGGCTGCTGCTCCGGTACGGCGTCGTGTTCTGGCGTCTGCTCGAGCGCGAGGCCGACTGGCTGCCGCCGTGGCGCGATCTTTTGCGCGTCTACCGCAGGCTCGAGGCGCGCGGGGACATCCGCGGCGGCCGGTTCGTCGCCGGCTTCTCGGGCGAGCAGTTCGCCCTGCCGGACGCGGTCGGCATGTTGCGCGAGGTCCGGCGCACGCCGGGCTCCGACGCCTGGATCTCGCTCTCCGGCGCCGACCCGCTCAACCTCGTCGGTATCCTGACGCCTGGACCCAAGCTCGCCGCGCTCGCTGGCAACCGCCTGCTCTACCGCAATGGCCTGCCGGTCGCGCTGCTCGCGGGCAGCGAAGTGCGCTTTCTTGAAACGCTCGATGCCAGCAGCGAATGGCAGGCGCGCAAGGCGCTGCTGCGCGGGGCGGTGCCGGCCCCGCTGGTCGATCTGGCCTGAAGTCGCGCCGCCTGCGCGCCAAAGGGCCCAGCGGCCCGGGGCACGGCGGTCGGCGGTTCGGTCAGGGCCGGAGAGCGGCCTGCCAGAGCCGGGCCCGGCGCCACCAGGAGAGGCCGGCCAGCGCCAGCGCGAGGGTCGCGATGAGGATGCCCAGGCCCTCGCGTTCGGTCTCGATCCGGATCCAGCCCGCCGGTAGCGACGGCCAGAGACAGAGGCTCCCAAGGGCGGCGGCGGCGAGGCAGGCGGCGTAGGCTCCGATCAGGCCCTGGCTCGGCGCCAGGCGATCCGGCCGAAACCCGGCGAGACCCGCCCAGGTCGCCGGAATCGCGTAGATCAGGAGCCACAGGATCGCGTCGGGATCGTTGTATTGGACCAGGGCGAATCCCGCCAGCATGATGCAAGAGCAACCATTGGCCGTGCGCATG
Organism: uncultured Alphaproteobacteria bacterium; assembly: GCA_963753685.1. Classification (GTDB taxonomy): domain Bacteria; phylum Pseudomonadota; class Alphaproteobacteria; order Geminicoccales; family Geminicoccaceae; genus DATAOG01. The sequence goes on along the minus strand of CAVWDE010000020.1, from coordinate 220,479 downwards.
ACCTCCTCTCCGGGCGCGCGCGCCGAGCGGGCGAGCTTGTCTTCATCGTTCGCTCATCATGCGCAATCGCGGCCGCATTTGACAAGTCAGTGAGGACAACTTGCCATTTTCGGATTATGTTGGCTCGCGAGGGAGACGCCCCGAGCCCGGCCTCCGGGTCGGAGACGGGGCAAAAAAAATCCAGGCGAAAGAAAGGTCCAATGGTCCAAGATTCCGGCGTGGCGCAGCCCGGCATGGCCCCATCCGGCATGGCCGGCGGCACGCGGACCGCGGTGCACGTGCAGCGCTTCGCGGTCGCGTTCGAATATCCGGTCTACTTCACCGAGCGCCTGTTCGATCCCGGCAATCCGGTCCTGATCGAGGCGCTGGCGAGGCTCGAACCGGGGCGCTGCCACCGCTGCCTGGTGTTCGTCGACGACGGCTTGCTCGCGAGCCGGCCCGGGCTCGGTCAGGAGGTCGAGGGCTACGCCCGCGCGCATCCCCGGCGCATGCAGCTGGTCTGTCCGCCGCTGCCGATCCCGGGCGGCGAGCGGATCAAGAGTGAGCTGTTCTTCGTCGAGCAGATGCAGCAGCGCTTCCATGAGCACAACATCGACCGCCATTCCTACGTGATCGCGATCGGCGGCGGGGCGGTGCTCGATGCGGTCGGGCTGGTCGCCGCGGTCACCCACCGGGGCGTCCGCCTGATCCGGGTGCCGACCACCGTGCTCGCCCAGGACGATAGCGGGGTCGGGGTGAAGAACGGCGTCAACCTCTACGGCGTCAAAAACTTCGTCGGCACCTTCGCGCCGCCGTTCGCGGTCCTGAACGATCTGGACTTGCTGAGCGCGCTCGGGCCGCGCGACAAGATCGCGGGCATCGCCGAGGCGGTGAAGGTAGCGCTGATCCGGGACGCTTCTTTCTTCACTTGGCTCGAGCGCCATGCCGACGATCTGCTGACCTTCGAGCGCACCGCGATGGCGGCGATGATCCGGCGCTGCGCCGAACTGCACATGCATCAGATCGCCCATGGCGGCGATCCGTTCGAGACCGGCAGCGCCCGGCCGCTCGACTACGGCCACTGGTCGGCACACAAGCTCGAGAGCCTGACCAAGCACCACGTCCGCCATGGCGAGGCGGTGGCACTCGGGATGGCGCTCGATGCCCGCTACTCGGTGCTGGCGGGCCTGCTCCCGGCCGGCGAGGAGGAGCGGATCTGCGCCCTGCTCGAGCATCTGGGCTTCCGGCTCTGGCATCCGGCGCTGGACCTGCCACGGCCCAATGGCAGCCTTGCGATCCTCGAAGGGTTGCGCGAGTTCAGAGAACATCTGGGCGGCGAGCTGACCGTGACCCTGCTCGAGGGCATCGGCCGCGGCGTCGAGGTCCACGAGATCGACGAGAGCCGCATGCGCGCCGCGATGGCCTGGCTGCAGGAGCGGGACCGGATGCCATGAAGCTCGTCAAACCCGATCTCGGGCATCTGACCTATTGCAGCAACATCCACCCGGGCGAGACCTGGCCCGAGGTGTTTTCCAACCTGCGGCACCACCTGCCGGCAATCAAAGCAGAGGTGGCCGCCGGGTGCGACTTCGGCGTCGGGCTCCGGCTCTCGGCGATCGCTGCCGAGGCGCTGCGCGAGCCCGCCGCCCTGGCCGAGCTCCGGGACTTCCTGGCCGCCAATGGCCTCTACATCTTCACGATCAACGGCTTCCCCTACGGCCCGTTTCACGGCGTCCGGGTCAAGGAGCAGGTCTATCAACCCGACTGGCAGCACGCCGAGCGGCTGGCCTACACCGATCTCCTGGCCGATCTGCTGGTCCAGCTGCTGCCGGACGACCCGGCGCTCGACGGCAGCGTCAGCACCGTGCCCGGGACGTTCAAGCCGATCGCCGAGGCGCCGGGGGTCGTCGAGCGGATCGCCGATAACCTGATCCGGCACGCGGCGCACCTGGTGCGCCTGCGCGAGCGCACCGGGCGCACCATCGCGCTGGCGCTCGAGCCCGAGCCCTACTGCCTGCTCGAGACCATCGACGAGACCGTCCGCTTCTTCGAGGAGCACCTGTTCGGCCGGGCGGCAGTCCGCGCATTGCGCGAGCTGACCGGCCTCGCGGCTGGCGAAGCCGAGGCGGCGCTCCGGCGCCATCTGGGCGTCTGCTACGACGTCTGCCATGCCGCGGTCGAGTTCGAGGACCCGGCAGGCAGCCTGGAGGCCCTGCGCCGGGCTGGCATCACCGTGCCCAAGCTGCAGCTGAGCGCGGCGCTCAGGATCGCCGAGGTCGGCCCCGAGACCGCCCGGCAGCTGCGGCCGTTCGACGAGCCGGTCTATCTGCACCAGGTCATTATGCGCGCGGGCGAGCAGTTGACCCGCCACCTCGACCTGCCGCAGGCGCTCGCCACCCTGGATGCGAGCCAGGGTGCCGAATGGCGGGTGCATTTTCACGTCCCGATTTTCCTCGACCAGCTGCAGCATTTCTCGACCACGCAGGACTTCCTGCGCCAGATCCTGGCGCTGCACCGGCAAGCGCCGGTCTCGCCGCATCTCGAGGTCGAGACCTACACCTGGGACGTGCTGCCCGTGCGCTACCGCGAGGCGGGCATCGCGAGCGCGATCGCCCGCGAGCTCGCCTGGACCCTGGACCAGCTGCGGGCATGAGCTGGCGGGTCGCGCTCAGGCTCGGCCGCGTCTCCAACCTGCCGACCGTCTGGACCAACACCCTGGCCGGCATCGTGCTGGCGGGCGGCCACGTCGACGATGCCCGCACCCTGCCCCTGCTGGTCGCGCTGTCCCTGTTCTACATCGCCGGCATGTATCTGAACGACGCCTTCGACGCCCGGATCGACGCCCGCGAGCGACCCGAGCGGCCGATCCCTGCCGGCCTGGTCAGCCGGCGCACCGTATTCGACTTCGGCTTCGGCATGATGGTGCTCGGCGAAACCATCCTGGTCGCCTTGGGCTTTGGCCTGCGGGCCGGCCACGCGGGCTGGCCGGCGCTGAGCGGTCTGCTGCTGGGCACGGCGATCATCGCCTACAACTGGCACCACAAGGCCAATCCCTGGAGCCCCTTGATGATGGGGCTCTGCCGGATGCTGGTCTACATCACCGCCGGCCTCGCCTTCGCGGTGCCCGGCCCGGCCATGCTCTACCTCGGCGCCGGGCTCCTGCTCTGCTACCTGATCGGCCTCACCTACGTCGCCAAGCAGGAGACGCTGGGCGAGGTCAGGAACCTCTGGCCGCTTCTGTTCTTGGCCGTCCCCGTCATCTACGGCTTCAAGATCGCGCCCGGCGGCGGCAGCGGCGCGCTTCTTCTCCTCATCTTCGTCGCCTGGATCGGGGTCGGGCTCTGGTTTCTGAAGCGCCGCCGGCCGGGCGACGTGCCGCGCGCGGTGATCAGCCTGATCGCCGGCATCTCGCTGCTCGATGCGCTCCTGATCGCCGGTGCCGGCGCCCCCGACGTCGCCTGGCTCGCGGTCTGCGGTTTCCTTTTGACGCTCGCCCTGCAGCGCTTCGTCGCTGGCACCTGATCGAAGGTCCCAAAGATTAGAGAAGGTAAGTTCCAGATTAAAAACCGATGAGCCGGTCATCTCCCAACAATTTCTGTGGCGCTAGTTCGCCAAAGCTAATCAAGTGCGCAGGGGTTACGCGAAAAACGGGCGGCAATGTAAATGCGGCGCACGCACTACTGGGCATAGCATCGGCGCTGATGCTTGGGCTGAGCGCAGTCAGCGCGCCCGCCGAGGCCGACTACGCCCGGATCACCTATGGCTACGGCGAGATGCCGGCCTGGGAGGACGTGTTCACCGACGCGGAGCGGGTGGCGATCACCGCCTATCTGAAGAGCCCCAACTTTTCCAACTAGCGGCGAGGGCACGCCCCCGTCTAAGCTCGGGCCGCAGGCAACCACCGAAACAGGGGGGCAGGGCATGGGGTGGAGGCTGGTCATGGCATGGGCTGGGATGGCGACGCTGGTGGGGCTCGCGGTCGGCCAGGCGGTCGCGCAGAACGATCAGGCGCCGGCCGAGCAGGCGCCAGCCAATCCGATCCCGCACGATCAGGCCTTAGGCGACGTCGAGCACTTCACCGGCGGCGACGCCGAGCACGGCGGCAAGCTCTTCCAGCGCTATTGTCGCGGCTGTCACGGACCGGACGGGCGCGGCGCAGGGGAGACCTTCATGCCGCACATCGGCAATCTCACGAAAAAGGATTATATCGAGTTCCTCCCCGACGGCTTTTTGTATACAGTGATCACGGAAGGGGGGGCCGCGGTAGGGAAGAGCGGCTTTATGCCGTCCTGGAAGTCGACGCTGAGCGACCAGGACATCAAAGACGTGATCGCCTTCATCCGGACCCTGCCGACCTACTGAGCAATCTGCGGGACCAAAAAATGCGGCGACACAAGGTCGCCGTCCATAGCAGGGGGACGTAATGAAAATCTGGTCTTGTCTCGCGCTCTCGGCGGGAGCGCTGCTGCTTCCGGCCTCAATGGCCTATGCCGACATGGAGGGCGCTGCCGCGGCCGGCAGCGGCGACTCCGGCGGCTGGGCGCCGCGCACGGCGATCGAGCCCAATCCGGCCAAGGTGGTCGTTCCGGACGGCTACGAGGTCGGCGTGCTCGTCAAGGGGCTGAACGCGCCATCGGCCGCCACCGTCGACGGCGACGGCAATCTCTGGGTCGTGGTCTCGCCGCCCTTGCTCGGCAGCCCGGCCGCCGATCAGTTCGAATCGCCGCGCATCAAGGTGTTCGACAAGAACGGCAAGTTCATCAAGGACATCGGGGTCGACAAGTTCACGACCGCGATGAACGAGCTCTCCTACTGCCCCGACAACCACAAGATCTATGTGCCGGAGTATGCCGAGAAGATCTGGGAGGTCGACGGTCTCAACAGCGAGCCCAAGCTGATCATCAAGGACCTGCCGATCGGCGACCACCGCAACGGCGGCGTCACGTGTAAGGACGGCTATCTCTATTTCGCGCTCGGGTTCCCGAGCAACTCGGGCTTCGCCGATCCGGACAACCACGGCTGGACCGACATCCCGAACGATCCGTTCTGGGTCAAGCACAAGGACGGCCTCGGCACCACGCCGCATGATCCGATGTGCCGCGACATCGTCCACACCGGCCTCAACATCATGTCGTCCGACGGCCGGATGACCGGCGCCCTGATGCCGGTCGGCGTGCCGGCCAAGCCCGGCCAGAAGGTCAAGGCGCAGGTGCCCTGCGGCGGCTCGATCATGCGCGTCAAGATCAGCGATCAGGGTTCCGATGGCATCTACCCGCACGAGAAGATGGAGGTCTACGCCTTCGGCTTCCGCAACCAGTCGGGCGTCGCCTTCGGGCCCAAGGGCTCGCGCTTCGAGAACGCGCTCGCGGTCTCCGACAACGGCGCCAACGACCTCGGCAACCGGCGGATCGCGAACGGCGCCGAGAAGCTCTGGATCGTGACCGAGAAGGGTCAGGACGGCGGCTTCCCCGACAAGGAAGGCATGCTGTTCGTCGATACCAAGCGCTACGGCTGGGACTTCTACCGCGGCAACCCGGTGCTGCGCCCCTATCCGAACCTGTTCATCGGCGACAAGCCGTTCGTGCCGCCGGTCTGGCCCTACCACTTCCAAAAGCACGTCGACGGCAACCGCGGCGTGCCGCTGATCATCGCCAACCCCGACCCGAACGGCTACATCAACCCGGTGCTCGAGTGGGACACCAACAACCCGATCGACGGCATCGCCTGGAGCAACAACGGCTTCAGCAGTCAGAATGACCTGTACGGGGCGGTCTACGGCATCCTCGACACCGGTCCCGAGAGCCTGACGCCGACCTGGCCGGCGGTTCTCCAGATCCAGTTCCTGGACCCCACCGGCATCAAGTGGTCGTACTTCGCCCGCAACATCGAGATGGGCCCGAACGCCTATCAGAAGCCCGAGAACCGGGGCGGTCTGGAACGGCCGAACGACGTGGTCTTCTCCAACGACGGCAAGATCATGTACGTGGTCGACTACGGCGAGGTGTTCGGCGACTTCACCAAGCCGACGCCGTTCTACACCACGCCCAAGTCCGGCGTGATCTGGACGATCAAGAAGAAGGCGATGTGACCTGGCCGAGCCAGAAGACGTCGAGTTGAGCTCGTGATCGAAGGGGCGCTGGCCGGTCGAGCGGTCAGCGCCCCTATACCTTGAGGCCCGTGGCGAGACACGCGGCGCCGGGATTCGGGAGTGGACCGTTGTCGACGGCTCCGGATCTTCTGATCGTCTGGCTGCGCCGACAGCTGGAAGCGCCGGCAGCGGCTTGGCTGAACGACCAGCTCGCGAGGCTTGCGGGCGCGGCCAGCGATCGCGACCTCTACGTCGCGCTCGGCTTCGTGCCGCGCAAGCTCGGCCGCGCCGATCTCGAGCTGACCGAAGCCGATCTGGAGCAGGCGCAGGCGGCGCGCCCGGGCTGGGACCCGCGCGGCTGGAGCCTCGATCAGGCCGCCCGGATCCTGATCCTGCTGACCGCCGGCGGCAGCGCCGAGCGGTTCGCCGAGCGGTTCGTCCAGCTCTGCCGGACCGCGGACGTGGCCGAAGCGATCGCGTTCTACCGCGGCCTGCCGCTTTATCCCGACCCAGAGCGACTCGAGTCCCAGGCGGCCGAGGGCACCCGCTCCAACATGCGCGCGGTGTTCGAGGCGGTGGCCCATCGCAACCCCTATCCGCGCGAGCAGTTCAGCGAGAACCGCTGGAATCACATGGTGCTGAAGGCGCTGTTCGTGGGCTCGACGCTGGGCCCGATTCAGGGCCTGGACGAGCGCGCCAATCCGGCCCTCATGCGCATGCTCTGCGACTACGCGCACGAGCGCTGGGCGGCCGGGCGGCCGGTCAGCCCTGAGCTCTGGCGCTGCGTCGGCGCCTTCGCCGATGCCGAGGCGCTGGCTGATCTGCAGCGCGTGCTCGCGACCGGCGCTGCGATCGAACGTAAGGCCGCGGCGCTGGCGCTCGCCGCCTGCCCGGCTACCCGCGCCAAGGAGCTTCTGGCTGGCGTCCCCGACCTCGCGGCGGCGGTTGAGCGGGGCGCGCTGAGCTGGGATACTCTCGCCCAGGCGTCTTGACATCGGCGGCGGCGTGCCTCTCGGGACCGGCGCGCGCTGCAGGAGACCAGGCATGATGTTCATCGATCCGCACACCCACATGATCTCGCGCACCACCGACGACTACGAGGCCATGGCCGCGGCCGGCATCGTGGCCCTGATCGAGCCCGCGTTCTGGATCGGCCAGCCGCGCACTCACGTTGGCACCTATATCGACTACCTGTCGGCGATCGTCGGCTGGGAGCGCTTCCGCGCTGGCCAGTTCGGCATCCGCCACTACTGCACGATCGGCCTCAACTCCAAGGAGGCCAACAACGAGGAACTGGCCGAGGGGGTCATGGAGATCCTGCCGCGCTTTGCCTTGAAGGAGGGCGTGGTGGCGATCGGCGAGATCGGCTACGACGAGCAGACCGAGCTCGAGGACAGGTACTTCCGGCTCCAGCTCGAGCTCGCCAAGGAGCTCGAGCTGCCGGTCATGATCCACACCCCGCACCGCGATAAGAAGCGGGGCACGACCCGGTCGATGGACGTGATCGAGGAGCACGGGCTTGCGCCCTCCAAGGTGGTGATCGACCACAACAACGAGGAGACCGTGCAGGAGGTGCTGGACCGCGGCTTCTGGGCGGGGTTCTCGATCTACCCGAGCACCAAAATGGGCAACGAGCGCATGGTCGAGATCGTCCGCCAGTACGGGCCGGAGCGGATCATCGTCGATTCCGCCTGCGACTGGGGCATTTCGGAGCCGCTCGGTGTGCCGAAGACCGCGAAGCTTGCCCTGCAGCGCGGCGTTCCCGAAGAGCACGTCAGGCTGATCTGCTACCAGAATGCGCTCGACGCGTACGGCCAGAGCGGCCAGATTGGCGAGGACGACTGGCTGAACCCGCCGGCGATCGACCAGCGCACGCTCTACGAGGGCAACTCGATCCTGCGCGGCGGCCGTGAGCCCAGGGTCGAGGAGCCGAAGGTCAAGCGGCCGATGGACGAGCTCTTGATCGAGTAGCCGGTCCGCGGGCGAACCCGCCCTGCTGATCGGCTTGGGGTCAAGGGCCCGACGGGCTTCGGTGGAATAAACGAGTGACGCTCCGCGTCACCGCATAGATCGCGCGCCGCGGATCGGATGGCGCGCATCGAGGAGGCATCGATGAGCAAGCGGAGACGGGTCTGGGCGTTGATGATCGGGGGCGCGGCGCTGGCGCTCGCTATCGCGTTACCGGCCGGGGCCGAGGAGCAGAAGCCCTATCGGGTGCGCGGCAGCCTGGAGGCCGTGCAAGGTGACCAGCTGACGGTCAAGACCCGCGAGGGCGAGACCGTCGCTGTCACGTTGAAGCCCGACAGCCGGGTGCTGGTCGTGCGGCCGGCCAGTCTCGACCAGATCAAGAAAGGCGATTACGTCGGCCTGACCTCGATCGATGCGGGCGGCAAGCGGGTCGCGATCGAGGCGCACATCTTCGCCGAGGAGCTGCGCGGCGCGTCCGAAGGCCACGTGCCCTGGGACCTGATCAAGGACCCCAATACCATGACCAACGCGACCGTCGCCGAGGTCGAGGAGGTCGGCAATCAGCACGAGCTCAAGGTGAGCTACAAGCAGGGCCAGGGCGACCAGAAGACCGAGGGCAGCCAGACCATCTATGTGCCCGACGATCTGTCGGTGGTGCGCCTGGAGAAGGCGCACGATCGCTCGGTCCTGGCACCCGGTGAGGACACTTTCATGGTGGTCCGGGACGAGGCCGACGGCAGCCGCACGGCACTCGCGGTGATCGTCGGCGAGGACGGGGCCTCGCCGCCGATGTGAGTCAACGCCCGAAGACGTGATCCAGCACCAGCTGTTTGAAGGCGCTCGCCGCGACCGCGCCTTCGGGCAACAGCTCGGGCACGCTCGAGATCACCAGCGGCCCGTGCGCGGGATCGTCGGTGATCCGGCCGTGCGAACCTTTGACCAGCGCCGTGTCCTTCAGCGAAATCACGTCGAGCAGCGTACGCTGGCCGAGCTTGCGCTTGGCCAGCCGCCAGCCGATCGCGAGCGACGGCAGGCGGATCGCCGGGTCGACGAACAGCTCGACCGGGTCGTAGCCAGGCTTCCTGTGGATGTCGACGGTGCGGGCGAAATCCGGCGCCCGCGCGTCGTCGAGCCAGTAGTAGTAGCTGAACCAGCGGTCCGGGCGCGCGATCGCGACCAGCTCGCCCGAGCGCGGATGATCGAGCCCGAAGGCACGCTTGCCGGCCTCGTCCAGGACCCGCTCGACACCGTCGATGCTCTCCAGAAGCGGCTTGACCTCGGCGACGCTGGCGCCCGGCTGAACGTAGACATGGGCGATCTGGTGGTCGGCGAGCGCGAAGGCGCCTGAGGCGCCGGCATCCAGGATCTCGCGCCCGAGCTCGACCCGGACCTGGATCAGGCCCGCCCGCCGCAGCGCGCGGTTGATGTGCACGGCATCGGTCACCGGCGTGATGCCGTATTCCGAGACCACGATGATCCGGGCGCCGTCCCGCTCGGCCTGCGCGATCAGCTCGGCGCAGAGCGCGTCGATCTCCTCGAGGTCCTGCTGCAGGCGCGGCTGGCCGAGGTCGGGCCCGAGCCGCTGCAGATTGTAGTCGAGATGCGGCAGATAGCACAGTGTGAGGGTCGGCTTGCGGGTCTGACGCACGTGCATCGTCGCCCCGGCGATCCACCGGCTCGAGGTGATGTCGGCGGCCGGTCCCCAGAACTTGAACAGCGGGAACCGGCCGAGCCTGGCATCGAGCTCGTCGTGCAGCTCGGGCGGCCAAGCGTAGTGATCCGGGATCTTGCGGCCGTCGGCCGGGTACATTGGCCGCGGCGTGGCACTCCAGTCGGCCGATGAGTACATGTTGTACCACCAGAACATCTGGGCGCAGGTGAAGCCCGGGTCGCGCCGCTTGGCCGCCTCCCAGATCTTTTCGCCGGCGATCAGCCGGTTCGACTGGCGCCACAGCCAGACCTCGGCCTGGTCGCGGAAATACCAGCCGTTGGCGACCGCGCCATGGCCGGATGGCAGCAGGCCCGTGAGCAGCGTCGACTGCACGGTGCAGGTGACCGCCGGAGTCACGGTGGCGAGCGGCCGCACACCGCCCGCCGCCGCCAGACGCTGGAGGTGGGGCGTGTGCGCGCCGAGCAAGGACGGGGTCAGGCCGACCACCAGGATGACCAGGGTTGGCTGCATGGGCCGGGATGCCGACTTTCTGAAACAGGGACCGAAAGCACGACCACGACGCCGCGCCGCGCGACGCGCAGCCCCGACGCGACCTGACTCGACCGCTGACCGGCCGCCAGGTCAGATTGCCACCCGGACCCCTTGGTACCTTGCTACATCACGACGCTGCAGCTGACGAGCGGCGACCGTTGCTCGCGGCTGCTGCGCGGCAAGCGCCCCACCGACGCTCGGTCAAGCTGCCCGGCAGAGCCTGCGCGCGAGCGGCGATCAGTCGAAGAAGGTGGTGTGCTGCTCGATCACCGGCATGACCGCATCGCGACCCTCCGGCGGCAGGGCGAACAGCGCGCGATCGAGGCCGGCCGCCCGGCACTGCTCGACGTAGCCCGCCTCCGGCTTGGTGCCGAACAAGGTCGTCGACACGGTCCTGATGTCGCGCCCGGCCTCGTCCGCGAAGCTCTTGAGCCGCGCCATCTCGGCCTTGGGATCCTCGAAGGCCGCGGCCGCGCGGGAACCAGCCGTCGCAGAACTCCATCACCCGCCTGAGCGTGAACTTGGTCTCGCCGCCAAGCAGAATCGGCGGGTGCGGCTTCTGCACCGGCTTCGGCCACGACCAGATTTTTTCGAACTTTGTGAACTCGCCGTCATAGGCCGCCTCGTCCTGGGTCCAGATCGCTTTCATGGCTTTGGCGCGGTCGACCATGACCTTGAAGCGGTCCTCAAAGCGCGTGCCGTGATTCTCCATCTCCTCGGCATTCCAGCCGGCGCCGATCCCGAACTCGAAACGCCCATGGGAGATCAGATCGAGGGTCGCCACGATCTTCGCCGTGACGATCGGATCGCGTTCGGTGAGCAGGCTGACCCCGGTCCCAAGGCGCAGCGTCTTCGTGACGGCGGCCGCCGCGGCGAGGCCGACGTAGGGGTCGAGGGTGTGCGAATACTGCCTGGGCAGCTCCGGCCCGCCCGGCCAGGGCGATCTGCGGGCGGCCGGGATGTGGGTGTGCTCGGGCACGAACAGCGATTCGTAGCCGTGCGCCTCGAGTTCCCTCGCCACCTCGACGACGGGCATCGAGTAGTCGGTGGCGAAGTAGTAGAAGCCGATCTTCATGGGTTGGATGCCTCCTCGCGGTCGGAAGCACCAGCCTAGGCCGCAGCGCGCCCGACGACTAGCCTTTGTCGCATGCGCAGGGTGAGGGAGCCATCGTCCGTGCCACGATCGGGTCTGTGGGTCGTCATGCCGGTCAAGGACCTGGCGAACGCCAAGCAGCGGCTTTCAGGCGTGCTGTCGCCCGAAGAGCGCCGCGCCCTGTTCCGGGCCATGCTGGAGGACGTGCTCAGCGCGCTCGCCGCGAGCGCCGGCCTCGCCGGCTTCCTCATCGTGACCCGCGACCCCGAGGCGCAACAGGTCGCCATCCACTACCGCGCGCGGGCGCTGGTCGAGGCCGCCAACCTTGGCCATACCGCCGCCAGCACATTGGGCGCAGCGACGCTCGCCAGGGAAGGGGTCGCGGGCATGCTGCAGCTGCCGGCCGACATCCCCCTGGTGACGCCCGCGGATATCGAGGTCCTGTTGCGGGTCCATGGGCCGGCGCCGGCAGTGACGCTCGCGCCCTCGCGCGATGAGCGGGGGTCGAACGCGGTCGCCTGCTCCCCGCCGGATCTTTTGCCGCTGCGCTTCGGCGACGACAGCTTTTTCCCGCATTTGCAGCGGGCGCGAGCGCTCGGAATCGAACCGCGGATCGTGCAGCGCCCTGGGCTCGCTCTGGATATCGACACGCCCGACGACCTCACGGCGTTCCTCGCCGAGCCGTCGCCAACGCGGACCTACGACTACCTGGCCGAGAGCGGCATCGCGGAACGCGTGCTGCGAGGTCAGTCCGAGCCGTAGCGCCGGCGCAGACGCGGCAGGACCAGCTGGCCGTAGAGATCGAGAAAGCGTTTCTGGTCGGGACCGGGGGCGTGGAAGACGAGGTGGGTGAAGCCTAGAGCGATGGTGTCGGCGAGGCGTTCGACGTGCTCGTCGGGGTCGGTCGAGACGATCCAGCGGCTGGCGGCGCGTTCGACCGGCAGAGCGTCGGCGAGTTTTTCCATTTCGACCGGGTCCTCGACGCCGGTTTTCTCCTCGGGCTTGAGCGCCAGGGCGGCCCAGTGGCGGGTGTCGTCGCGGGCGCGATCGAGATCGGTGTCGAAGGAGACCTTCATCTCGATCATGCGCTCGATGTTTTCCGGACTCCGGCCGGCCTTCTCGAGGCCTTCGGCGACCGCCGGCAGCAGGGTCTCGGTATAGAGCTCCTTGGCCTTGCCGCTCGTGCAGATGAAGCCGTCGCCGACCCGGCCGGCGAGCCGTGCGGCGACCGCGCCCGAGGCGGCGACGTAGATCGGGACCGGGGTCTCGGGGCGATCGTAGATCGTCGCCTTTTCGGTCCGGAAAAACTCGCCCTCGAAGGTCACCCGGTCCTCGCGGGCGAGGCGGCGCATCAGCTCGATCGCCTCGCGCAGGCGGGCAAAGCGCTCCTTGAAGGGCGGCCATTCCATGCCGGTCGCCGGCACCTCGTTCAGGGATTCGCCGGTGCCGACCCCGAGCAGGATGCGGCCCGGGTAGAGCGCGCCGAGGGTCCCCAGCGCTTGCGCGACGACCGAAGGGTGATAGCGAAAGGTGGGGGTCACGACGCTGGTGCCGATCAGCGCGCGCGAGGTGCGCTCGCCCAAGGCGCCCAGCCAGGCGAACGAGAACGGCGCGTGGCCGCCGGTGTGGCGCCAGGGCTGGAAATGATCGCTGACCAGGATCGAATCGAAGCCCTTCGCTTCAGCGTGGATCGCGAAATCGAGCAGCTGGCGGGGCGGAAACTGCTCCGCCGAGGCTTTGTAGCCGAGTTTCAGCATGGAACATCCTCGCCGCTTCCTGGGTTCGGGGAGCGGCCCGCATGGTCGACCGCCGCCCTATCCTGATATCCTCTGGGCCCACGTCAACAGCCGCGAGATCGCGATGCGCGCGCTTCGGATCCTGTTCGGTGTGGCGCTGGCCGCAGCCATCCTCGCGGCGGTCGTGCCGCGTCACGTCGACGACCCCGAGCGTGCGTTCCAGCGCACCGTCGCGGGTGCGCTCGCGAGCGATGCCGACGACCGCCTGACCGAGGTAGCACTCGACCAGTATCCCGACCAGGCCCCGGCGATCATCATCACCTATGGCCACCTCGAGCTGTTCCGGGAGCAGCTCGCCCGCTTCGGGCCGCAGGTCGTGCCGATCGTCGCCGCCTATCAGCGCTCGCGCACGATCGCCGACCTCGCACAAATGGCCAAGGAGGGCTGGCAGCGGTTCGAGGCCTGGTTGAAGGGCGGCGGCCGCCCCGGCGATCTCGCGCCGCTCACCTCGGAGCAGCGCGGGCTCATTGCCCTTCTCAAGATGCGCGATCAGCGCAATGGCTTCGTCGGCCTCTGGGAGATCACGCCCGCCGGCGAGGCGAGGTGGGTCCCGACCCGCCTCGTCACGCTCGGCGGCGCCGACCTCCTGTTCGGCGGTCTTACAGACCTCGAGCGCGACTTGGTCCTGGGCAAGGCGATCGACTGGCGGACCTACGGCCTCGCCGCGGTCGACGTCGCCGCGATCGCCTCCGGCGTCGCCCTGCTGGGCTTTGCCCGGACCGCCGCCCGCGGCATGAGCGCAGCCCGAACCGCCGGCGGCACTGCCGAGAGTGTGGCCGCAGCAGGAACTGGCGCCGAAACCGCGACGCTCCGGTCGGGCGCTCTCGCTGCGGGCGAGGTGCTCGGGATCAACGCCGTCAGGGTCAGTGTGCCGGTCGGCCTGATCGCGCTGATGGCGCTGCACCCCGCAGTGTTCACGCACTATGCCTGGCTGCTCGCCGACGGCCTCGGCCTGCCGGGCGTCCTCGGCCCGATCGTCGGCTGGAGCATCGTGCTGCTGCCGCTCTCGTTCCTCCTGTCCTGGCTCCTGCTCTCGGTCCGCGTGCTGCGCCTGAGCGGCCGGGCGCTGGCGGGGGCGGCGCGGAGCTGCCAGCGTCTCGCGGTCCGTCTCGACGGTCGCTGAGCCGCCCGACTTGTACAGGCGCGCGAGATGGGCTGTACTCCGGCGGCCACCGGGCGGCCTGGCCCGCGGCGACCTGGTTGGCGCCGACCTGTCCTCGCATCTCCGGCACCGGCAGACCTCAAGCAAGGGGCGCGCGCACGCGCCGAACAAGCCATGACCACGAGCACCGATCCGATCCTCGCCAGCGCCGCCGGCGGCGCCCCGCTCACCGACGCCCAGGCGCTGGCACTGGGGGCCTGCGACGACCTGGACGCGCTGCTGGCGGCGGCCCGCGCCCGCCGGGATCTCGCCCACCCGGCGGTCGTCACCTATTCGCCGAAGGTCTTCATCCCGCTGACCCAGCTCTGCCGCGACACTTGCCGCTACTGCACCTTCGCGCACGCCCCGCGCGACCTGAAGGCGCCCTATCTCTCGGTCGAAGACGCGATCCGGATCGCCGAGGCCGGCGCCAGGGCCGGCTGCCACGAGGCCCTTTTCACGCTCGGCGACCAGCCCGAGCAACGCTACCGTGTCGCCCGCGACGCGCTCGCCGCGTTCGGCCACGCAACCACGATCGAGTATCTGGCCGAGGTCGCGGGCCGGGTCCAGGCGGCAACCGGCCTCCTGCCGCACGTCAATCCGGGCATCATGTCCCGGACCGACCTCCTGCGCCTGCGCGAGGTCTCGGTGTCGGCCGGGCTGATGCTGGAGTTGGCCTCCGAGCGGCTTTGCGACCGCGGCGGCCCCCACCATGGCTGTCCGGACAAGCGTCCAGAGGTTCGTCTCGCGACCATCCGCGCGGCCGGCGAGCTTGCAATCCCTTTCACCACCGGCATCCTGATCGGGATCGGCGAGACCCGGCGCGAGCGCATCGAGGCTCTGCTGGCGTTGCGCGCGCTACACGCCAAATACGGCCATCTGCAAGAGATCATCGTCCAGAATTTCCGCGCCAAGCCCGGCACCGCGATGGCCGGGGCGGCCGAGCCGACGCTCGAGGATCACCTCTGGACGATCGCGCTCGCCCGCCTGGTTTTTCCAGCGGAGATGAGCATCCAGGCGCCGCCCAACCTCAATGCCGGCGCCCTCGACCGGCTGCTCGCGGCCGGCATCGATGACTTCGGCGGCGTCTCGCCGGTCACGCCCGACCACGTCAATCCCGAGGCGCCCTGGCCCGCGCTCGAGCTGCTGCGGCGGGCGAGCGAGACCGCCGGCAAGGAGCTGGTGGCGCGCCTGCCGATCTATCCACGCTATGTCCTGGAGCCGGAGCGCTGGCTGGCGCCCAGCATGCGCACGCCCGTCCTCGAGCACGCCGATGCCGAAGGCTATGCGCGCGAGAACGGCTGGAGCGCCGGCGCGGCCTCGAAGGCCGTGCCCGTGCCCGCTGCGCAGACCTCGCCGGGGAAGGACCTGCAGACGATTCTGCAGCGCGCGCGGGCCGGCCGCTCCCTCACCGAAGCCGAGATCGTGCGCCTGTTCGCGGCCCGCGGCCGGGACGCGGATGCGGTCTGCCGGGAGGCCGACGAGCTGCGCCGGGAAGTTGCCGGCGAGCGGGTCGCCTACGTCGTCAACCGCAACATCAACTACACCAATGTCTGCTATTTCCGCTGCCGCTTCTGCGCATTCTCCAAAGGCAAGCTCGCGGAGAACCTGCGCGGGCCCGCCTATGACCTCGACCTCGACGAGATCGCGCGCCGCACCCGCGAGGCCTGGGCGCGCGGGGCGACCGAAATGTGCCTGCAGGGCGGCATTCATCCGGACTACAGCGGCCAGACCTACCTCGACATCTGCCGGACCGTGAAGGCAGCAGCGCCCGACATCCACGTTCATGCCTTCTCGCCGCTCGAGGTTTGGCAGGGCGCGCACACGCTCGGCATCTCGCTCGGCGAGTTCCTCGCCGAGCTGAAGCGGGCCGGGCTCGGCTCGCTGCCCGGCACCGCCGCCGAGATCCTGGACGACGAGGTCCGCCGGGTGATCTGCCCGGACAAGATCACCACCGCCCAGTGGCTGGAAGTCATGCGCACGGCGCATGCGCAGGGCCTGCGCAGCACCGCCACCATCATGTTCGGCCACGTCGACCATCCGCGCCACTGGGCGCGCCATCTCCTGCGCATCCGCGAGCTGCAGGCGGAGACCGGCGGCTTCACGGAGTTCGTGCCGCTGCCGTTCGTGCACATGGAGGCGCCGATCTATCTGAAAGGCGGCGCGCGCCGCGGCCCGACCTGGCGCGAGGCCCTTCTGATGCATGCGGTCGCCCGCCTCGCGCTGCACCCGCAGATCACCGCCGTCCAGACTTCCTGGGTCAAGATGGGCCCGCGCGGCGCGCAGGCCTGCCTGCAATCCGGGGCGAACGATCTCGGCGGCACGCTGATGAACGAATTGATCACCCGCGCCGCCGGTGCCGCCTTCGGCCAGGAGCTGCCGCCGGAGGCCATGGAGGAGCTGATCGGGGACCTCGGACGCCTGCCCTATCAGCGAACGACCATCTATGGCGAGGCGACGCCCGAGCGCGTCAAGGCTTCCTTTCGAGCAGCACCGCTCACCGAGCCGGTCAACCCGCCGCCGCGGCGCCGCGAACGCTCCGGAGACCATCTGCTGGTGCGCTTCGGATAGCGCTGGTGGCGGCAGCGCCCCTCGCGGTCACGCTCACCGCCGTCCCGGGTATCGGGGCGATCAACCCGGGCGACGACCTCGCGCGCCTCCTCGGCGACGCCCTGGAGGCGGCCGCCCTGCGACCTCAGCTGAGCGACGTGCTGGTGGTCACCCATAAGATCGTGTCCAAGGCTGAAGGTTGCTCGGTGTCCCTCGCCGAGATCACGCCCTCGCCCCGCGCCCGGGAGCTGGCGGCGGCGATCGGCAAGGATCCGGCGCTGGTCGAGGTGATCCTCTCGGAATCCCACGCCGTGCTCCGCTACCGGCCGGGACTGATCATCACCGAGCATCGGCTCGGCCTCGTGCTCGCCAACGCCGGGGTCGACCAGTCGAACGTGCCTCAGGAGGGCGGGACGCCACGTGTCCTGCTGCTGCCGAAGGACCCGGATGCCAGCGCCGCCGCTCTGCTCGCCGCCCTGCAGGAGCGCTTCGGCGCTCCCCGTGCCGTGATCATCAGCGACAGCGCCGGACGCGCCTTTCGCCACGGCGTCGTCGGGCTGGCGCTTGGTGCCGCGGGGCTGCCGGCGCTGCTCGACCTGCGCGGCCGGCTCGACCTCGAAGGCCGCCCGCTGCAGGTGACCCAGGTCGGGCTCGCGGACCAGATCGCCTCGGCGGCGGAGCTGCTGATGGGCGAGGCGGACGAGGGCCTGCCCGCGGTGCTGATGCGCGGGTTTGCCACCGACGGCCCGCTGCTGCCGGCCGCCGCCCTGATTCGCGAGCGCGCGGCGGATCTGTTCCGGTGAGCGCGGTCCCGAAGGTCATCGCGCTCTCGGGCGGCATCGGCGGCGCCAAGCTGGCGCTGGGCCTCTATCGGACGCTGCCGCCGGACTCGCTGATGGTGGTCTGCAACACCGGCGACGATTTCGAGCACCTCGGACTCAGGGTCTCGCCGGATCTGGACACCGTGCTCTACACGCTGGCCGGGATCGCGAACCCCGAGACCGGCTGGGGTCGCGCCGGCGAGACCTGGAACTTCATGCAGGCCCTCGAGGGGCTCGGCGGCGAGACCTGGTTCCGGCTCGGCGATGCCGACCTCGCGACCCACATCGAGCGCACCCGCCGCCTCGCCGGCGGCGAGAGCCTGGCAGAGATCAGCGCGGACTTCTGCCGGCGCCTCGGGGTGCGCGCCCACGTCATGCCCATGTGCGATCAGCCGGTCCGCACCATGGTCGAGACCGAGGGCGGCGTTCTGCCCTTCCAGCGCTATTTCGTCGAGCAGCGGTGCGCGCCCAGGGTCAGCGCCTTCGAGTTTCGCGGCGCCGGCGATGCGCGGCCGCTGCCGGCGCTCGAGGACGCGCTCGCGAGCGACCAGCTCGAAGCGATCGTGATCTGCCCCTCGAACCCCTTCATCAGCATCGATCCGATCCTGGCCGTGCCGGGCATGTTCGCAACGATCGCCGCGAGCCCGGCTCCGATCGTCGCGGTCTCGCCGATCATCGGCGGGCGCGCGGTCAAGGGCCCGACCGCCAAGATGATGGCCGAGCTCGGCCTCGAGATCAGCGCCCGGACGGTCGCCCGGCACTACGCCAGGCTGATCGATGGCTTCGTGATCGATGCCGCCGATGCCGCCGAGACGCAGGCGATCGACCTCCCCTGCCTGGCGACGCAGACCCTCATGACCAGCGAGGCCGACAAGTGCTGCCTCGCCTCGGAGGTCCTGACGTTCGCCCGCGGACTCCGCCGGCCGGTCCGATTGCGTTTGTAGTGGCTCGAGCCGGCGGGTTGACGGTCAGCGTTTGCGATCGAGGAAGGCGCGGATCGCGGCGATCGTCGCGGCCGGCTGCTCTTCCATCAGCCAGTGACCCGAGTTCGGGATCACGAGCTCGGTGACGTCGGTGGCGGCCGCACGCATGACGGTCGCCATGGTCGGCCCGAACGACTTCTCGCCCCCCACGGCCAAGACCGGCATGGCGAGCTTGCCTCGCGCGAGGAACGCCTGGTTGTCGATCGCGTCCTGATCGAACGCCGCGAACTGGTTGAAGCCGGCATGCATCGCGCCGGGCTGCGCGTAGAGCCGGGCATAGTGCTCGCGCGCGGCCTCACCGAAGCTCTTCGGATCCGCCGAGAACTCGTTCCAGAAGCGGTCGAGGTAGATCCGCTCACGCCCCGCGACCAGCCGTTCGGCGTCCGGACCCTGGAAGGAGAAATGCCAGAGCGCGCGCGAGCGCACGATCTGGTCCCAGGGACCGACGCCCGGCAGTGGCGCGTCCATGATGACGAAGCGGGTGACCCGGTCTGGGTATTGCGCCGCGAAGGCGTAGCCGACCATGTTGCCGATGTCGTGGGTGACGAGGTCGGCCCGGTCGATCGCGAGCGCATCGAGGACGCCCGCCATGTCCCGCCCTTGGGTCTTCTTGTCATAGCCGCCCTCAGGCCGGGACGAGAGGCCCATGCCGCGCAGGTCGGGCGCGACCACGGTGTGGTCGGGAGCGAGCTCGGCCGCGAGCGGCGCCCACATGTCGCCGGTCTCGCCATAGCCGTGCAGCAGCAGGGCTGCGGGCCCCTGGCCGCCGATCCGGACGTGGAGGGTGGCGTCGTTGGTCGCGATCTGCTCGGTCCGAAAGTCCGCGGGGTAGGGTTCAACCAGGGGAGGCATCTCTCGTCTCCATGAGCGGTACCTACGAGATCAGCGGCCGGACCTCGTCGTTGAAATGCTGCATGCTGGCGAGCGACTTCTCGAGCGTGTCGCGCTGGAAGTTGAGCACGAAGTCGGTGACGCCGAGTTCCCCGAGAGCGACGATGTCCTGGGCGATCTCGGCGGCGCTGCCGGTCATGATGTGGCGCTCGCCGCTCTCGAGCCGGGCGGCGGGCTTGGCTTCGTCGAACCAGCCGGCGTAGAACGCGAGCCCGATGCTCTTCGGGTCGCGGCCGTTCTGTTCGGCGACCTGATGGAGCTTCTCGACCCCCGCCTTGAAGCGGGCCACCGTGTCGAGCGGATGCTGCGGGTTGTTGCCGATCGGGAACCAGGCATCGCCATAGCGGACCGTGCGGCGGACCGCGGGCGGACTTTCGCCGCCGACCCAGATTGGCGGATGCGGCTTCTGCACGGGCTTGGGCTGGAAGCTGACGTTCTCGAACTTCACGTGACGGCCCTCGAAGCGCGGGTTGTCCTCGGTCCAGAGGATCTTGAAGGCCTGCAGCCATTCGTCGGTGACCCGGCCGCGCTCCTCGAACGGCGGCGTGTTGATCGCCTCGAACTCCTCCTTCATCCAGCCGGCGCCCGCGCCGAGCACCATGCGGCCCCCGGACAGGACGTCGATGGTGGCGGCGATCTTCGCGGTGTGCATGGCGCCCCGATAGGGTATGACCGCGACCGCGGTGATCAGGCGCGGCTTCTTGGTGATTGCGGCCAGCCAGGCGAGCAGGGTGAACTGCTCGTAGCAGTCGCCCGAGGCGGCGCCCGGCCAGGTGCCGGAGGCCGAGTAGGGGTAGCGCGAGTTGATGCTGCGCGGCACCACCAGGTGGTCGGACAGCGACAGATTGGCGAAGCCCAGCTCTTCGGCGCGGCGCGCCATGGCGCCGATCGCTTCGGGCGTGGCGAGCGGGCCGCGGGTCGGGATGGTCAGGCCGATGTCCATGGTGGTATCTCCCTCCGGGAAGGTAGCCCAACATGCTGACGGATCAGCAACGACGGTTTCTCGAGGCCGGCCGGGTCGCGCGCCTGGCGACCGCGGACGCCGCGGGCCGGCCGCATGTGGTGCCGGTCTGCTACGCGCTGATCCAGAGCACGGTCTACTTCACCATCGATGAGAAGCCCAAGAGCCGGCCGGGCGCAAGGCTGAAGCGGCTCTCGAATCTGCGGGCGAACCCGTTCGCCGCCCTGGTGGTCGACCACTACGACGAAGACTGGAGCCGGCTCGGCTGGGTCATGGTCCAGGGCCGCGCCGTTATTCTCCACTCGGGGCCCGAGCATGACCAGGCTCAAGCGGCGCTGCGCGCCCGCTATCCGCAGCTGAGCACGATGCGCATCGAGGCGCTGCCAGTGGTCACGGTGCGCATCGACCATGCCTCGAGCTGGGGGCGTCTCGAAGTTCTTTGAGCCGGCTGCAATCAGAGGACCGGGGTCAGGAGCGGCTGGCCGGCGAAGTGCGCCTTCAGATTGTCGAGCACCAGCTGGCCCATGGCGTCGCGGGTCTCCCAGGTGGCACTCGCCTGATGCGGCTGCACCACGACGTTGTCGAGCCCGAGCAGCGCCTCGGGGATGTTCGGCTCGGTCGCGAACACGTCGAGGCCGGCGGCCCCGAGGCGGCCCGCGACCAGGGCCTCGACCAGCGCCGGCTCCTCGATCACCGAGCCGCGCGCGACGTTGATCAGCCAGCCTTCGGGGCCGAGCGCCTCGATCACCGCCCGGCTGACCAGGCCAGCCGTGGTCGGGCCGCCGAGGCAGGTCACCATCAGGCAGTCGACGGCCGCGGCCATCTCGACGAGGTCGGGAAAATACTCGTAGGCCACATCCGGCTTCCGGTGCGGCCCATGGTAGCTCAGCACCATGTCGAAGGCCTCGGCGCGCCTTGCCACCGCCCGGCCGATCCGGCCGAGGCCGAGGATGCCCAAGCGCTTGCCGGCGAGCGAGTTGGAGAGTACCGGATCGCCCTCCTTCGGCCAGCGCCCGGCGCGCACGTAGCGGTCATTGTAGGCGACCCGGCGCGCGACATCGAGCAAGAGCGCCATGCCGAGTTCGGCGACGCCCGTGGTCAGCACGTCCGGGGTGTTGGTGACCCGAATGCCGCGCGCCCGGGCGGTGGCGAGGTCGACCGCATCGGTCCCGACCCCATAGACGCCGACGATCTCGACCTTGGGCAGATTGTCGAGCAGCGCCTTGCCGGCGCCGATGATGCCGTTGGTGAAGATCCCCCGCACCCAGGGCGCCACTTCCCGGACATAGGCCTCGGCATCCGGCGCGCCCCAGAGTTTGCGCAGCGTCAACGCATCGTCCGCCCGCGCCTGAATCCTGGGCGTGATCGGCATCATCTGCAGAACTTCCGGCTTGTCCATGACGGCCCCCAGCTGCCCCTCTTTTCTCCACTCGTCGCCCGATCATCCCCGCCCCGCGCGCCGCGTCAATAAGGCGGGCAAGAATTGGCGGAAGTGAGGGCTTGGCTGCGATCGGCCGCGACTACAGGTGATCGCTTGCGAATCCGAGCGCCTTGGCGAGGCCGGCGGTCGGAAAGGCGACCTCGTGGGCCTTGGCCTGCTGGTCGGCAAAGCGCACGCGCACCGCATCGGCATTTGCGAGGCCTGGGAGCTCCGATCTCGGCAAAGTGAAGCGCACCGCGAGGCGGCTGTGCCGCCCGACGCCATCGACCGCGAGCTTCCGCTCGCCGAACGCGATCTCGACGTCGAGCCGGGGTGCCAATTCGAGGTCGGCGATCCGGACCAGGCCGTCGGCCTCGTTGCTTCCGCTATTCAGGGTGAACGAAAGCAGCTTGGACTGCTCCAGCGCAGGCAGGCCCCCCTCATCATTGCGCACCTCGCACTGGCGCCCGCCGGCCTCGGTCTTCTCGCAGGCAACGATCCATCTGCCGAGGGTTCGCGTCAGGTCGGGCTCGGCCCGTGCCATCCCGGCAAAGGAACCTGCGCCCACAACGGCCGCCATGAGGCAGGCAAGCAGGGGCGGGAGGCGAAGGTTCGCCATGGCTGGTCAGATGTTCGCGCCGCTCAGGAGATCGCACACCCGGGCGGTGACCTCTGCGGTGGTGGCGCGGCCGCCGAGGTCGGGGGTGAGGACGTCGCCAGCGGCAAGCGTGCGTTCGATCGCACTCATCAGGAGGGCGCCGGCCGCGGGTTCGCCCAGGTGGTCGAGCATGAGAGCAGCCGTCCAGAAGGTCGCGATCGGGTTGGCGATGCCTTGGCCGGTGATGTCGAAGGCCGAGCCGTGGATCGGCTCGAACATCGAGGGGAATTTTCGTTCGGGGTTGAGGTTCGCGGTCGGGCCGACGCCGAGCGAGCCGGAAAGCGCCGAGGCGAGGTCGGACAGGATGTCGGCGTGCAGGTTGGTCGCGACGATCACATCCAGGGTCCCGGGCTTCAGGACCATGCGCGTGGTCATCGCGTCGACCAGCTCCTTATCTGTGCGCACCTCGGGAAACTCTTTCTTGAGTTCGGCAAAAACCTCGTCCCACAGCACCATGCCGTGGCGCTGGGCGTTCGACTTGGTGACCAGGGTCAGCTGCTGCTTGGGGCGCGAGCGGGCAAGCTCGAAGGCAAAGCGCATGATCCGCTCGCAGCCCGTGCGGGTGAAGATCGCGACTTCGGTTCCGACCTCCTCGGGCAGGCCGCGGTGCACCCGGCCGCCGGCGCCGGCGTACTCGCCCTCGGTGTTCTCCCGGACCACGATCCAGTCGAGGTCGGCCGGGCCGACGCCGCGCAGCGGGCCGGTGACGCCCGGCAGCAGCCGCGCCGGGCGGACGTTGGCGTACTGGTCGAAGCCCTGGCAGATCGCGAGGCGCAGCCCCCAGAGCGTGATGTCGTCCGGGATGTCGGGCGCGCCGACCGCGCCGAAGTAGAGCGCATCGAACGGCCTCAGCCGGTCGAGACCGCCTTCCGGCATCATGCGGCCGTGGGCGCGATAGTAGGCCGAGCCCCAGTCGAAGCTCTCGACCTCGAGCTCGAGCCCCGGCGCGCGCGTCTGCAGCGCCTTGAGGACCTCGAGCCCGGCGGCGATCACCTCCTGCCCGATGCCATCGCCTGGAATGGCTGCAATCCTATGCTTCGCCAAGGGTGTGTCCTCATCTTTATCGGGGCGCCGCGCTGCGCCGGCGTCAGACTGCGAGCCTCTCGATCGACCGTCAATGCCGGTCAGCGCTCACGGCCGGGCCAGGGACCGGTTGCCGCACTCGCGCTCGCTTGCGTCAGACCCGCGGGCTTGACAAGCGAAGGGCCCTGCCCTCAATGGCGGGCTTCTTTGGCCCATGGCTCGACAGCAAAGCCCGACGACGCCACCTGATTGCCGCAATCCATCGGAGTCCTGCCATGTCCGCTCCGCCAGAAGCCAAGGGCGAGCCGATCACCGACTACCGCCAGCTGATCGCGTATCTCGAGGCCGGCTGCAAGCCGAAGGCCGACTGGCGGATCGGCACCGAGCACGAGAAGTTCGGCTACACCCACGACGACCTGCGGCCTTTGCCCTACGAGGGCGAACGCAGCGTGCGGGCGCTGCTCGAGGGCCTCGCGGCGCGCTTCGACTGGCAGCCGATCCTGGAGGACGGCCGGCCGATCGCGCTCCAGCGCGGGCGCGCCAACATCACCCTCGAGCCGGGCGGGCAGTTCGAGCTGTCGGGGGCGCCGGTCGCGACCCTGCACGAGACCTGCTGCGAGGTCCACGAGCACCTCGACCAGGTGCGCACGGTCGCCGCCCCGCTCGGCATCGGCATGCTCGGCCTCGGCTTCCAGCCCAAGTGGCGGCGCGAGGACATCCCCTGGATGCCCAAGGGCCGCTACCGGATCATGCGCGCCTACATGCCGAAGAAGGGCCGCCTCGGCCTCGACATGATGCTGCGCACCTGTACCATCCAGGTCAACCTCGACTACGCCTCCGAGGCCGACATGGTGAAGAAGTTCCGGGTCGGCCTCGCACTGCAGCCGGTGGCGACGGCGCTGTTCGCCAACTCACCGTTCACCGAGGGCAGGCCCAACGGCTTCCTCAGCTACCGCAGCCACATCTGGACCGACACCGACCCCGACCGCTCGGGCATCCTGCCGTTCGTGTTCGAGGCAGGGATGGGCTTCGAGCGCTATGTCGAGCATGCGCTCGATGTGCCGATGTACTTCGTCTACCGGGACGGCAGGTACATCGACGCGAGCGGCCAGAGCTTTCGCGACTTTCTGGCCGGCCGGCTGCCGGCGTTGCCGGGCGAGATCCCGACGCTGACCGACTGGAACGATCACCTGACCACGCTGTTCCCGGAGGTCCGGCTCAAGCGCTTCCTCGAGATGCGCGGCGCCGATGGCGGTCCCTGGCGCAACCTGTGCGCCCTGCCGGCGCTTTGGGTGGGCGTCCTCTACCACGACGCCGCGCTCGACGAGGCCTTCGACTGGATCAAAAGCTGGACCCTCGGGGAGCACGCCCACCTGCGCGCCGAGGTGCCGAAGCACGGTCTGAAGACGCCGTTTCGCGGCGGCACCGTGCAGGACCTGGCCAGGCGGATGCTGGCGCTCGCCGACACCGGCCTCAGGCGGCGCGCCGAGGAGGACTGGGCCGGCCAGGACGAGCGCCAGTTCCTGACCGCGCTCAGCGGCATCGCCGATACTGGCCGGACCCCGGCGGAGGGCCTGCTCGACCTCTATCACGGTCGTTGGGGCGGCTCGGTCGATCCGGTGTTCAGCGAGCTCGCCTACTGAGCGGCGGCGCTCTGGCCCGGCCCGTCGGCGTCGGGACCGGTCGCGAGGTAGGCAAGCGGGAACTGTTCGGGGCTGCGCAGGACGTAGGTCTCGAGAAGCCGACCGTAGGCGGTGAGCATGGCGGCGATGCCGGCAGCGCGGGTCAGCCGGCGATCGGGCGGGAGCGCCGGCTCGATGCGCGTGACCAGCGCGCCATCCGACTCGCGCAGCGTGAACACCGGCACCAGCGGCGCACCGGTCTGCCACGCAAGGGCGAGAGCACCGGTCGCAACCCGGATCCGGCCGTCCAGGAGGTCCAAAAGCCGGGTCGTCTGGCCGGTCGGCGCAACTGTGATCGAGACCAGCCGGTTCTGCTTGAGGCGGAGCGTGAGGTCGCGCAGCGGCGCCAGGGGATTGACGTCGGTCATGACCAGGCGCTCGGCGACGTACCGGCGCTCGACCCCGGTCTTGATCGGATTGAGCCAGCGCCGGCCGAAACGCGTCTCCGAGAAGCCGTGGGTGTCGCGGCTGAGATGGCTGACCGCATAGCCCGCCTGGTGCAGGGCACGCTTGGTCACCAGATCGCTGAACGCGAATTGGCTCACCCAGAGAATGCCGCCCCTGCCCTGCTCGAGCGCGTGGTCGAGCTCCGCCCGGCCTTCGAGGCGGGGGATGGCCGGCCAGCCGCGCGGATGGTAGCAGCGCATGAGCTGCATCCACGCGAGATAATTGTGGGAGAGATGGGCGCGCCAGCATGCCGCCGGCGTGACGCCGAGCGAGCGCCCGCCGATCACCGCCTCGATCCGGGCGACCTCGCTGGCCGCCCGACCGCCGCGCAAGGCGAGGCGTAGACCGGCCAGACGCTCGGCCAGGGTCGGCCAGGTGCCTTCCGGGATCGTCCAGGCAAGCGCGGCCAGGATCGGCAGCAGGCCGATCAGCCCGATGTCCTTGCGGTCGATCCAGGGGACCGACCGGCGGTGCTGCGGGGCGGACGATGCGATGGCGGCCTCCCACTTGCTCCGCAGCCTGGCGGGCGATCCTGCGCGCCGCGTCCTAACTGCGACTTAAATCGATGGGACCAGGTTCGGCCGCACTGCACGAAGGGCTCGGCGGCGGCGGCTTGGTCGTGTACAAGAGCCGCAAAGTCCGAGGAGGTAGCCCGATGCCGCGCTTTGCCGCCAACTTCAGCACCATGTTCAGCGACCGGCCGTTCGTCGACCGGATCGAGGCCGCGGCAACCGCCGGGTTCAAGGCGGTCGAATGCCAGTTCCCCTACCTGGCCGAGCCGGCCGAGTTGAAGGCCAAGCTGGCGGCGAGCGATCTCCAGCTGGTGCTGATGAACACGCCGCCCGGCGACTTCGCGGCTGGCGAGCGGGGCCTCGCGGGGCTGCCCGGTCGGGAGGCCGATTTCGAGGCGGCGCTCGGCCAGGCACTGGCCTACGCCGAGGCGCTGGCCTGCCCGATGATCCACGTCATGGCCGGCGTCCAGCCCGCCGGCGTCAGCAGGGAAGCCTGCCTGCAGGTGTTCAAGGCGAATCTCAGGCGGGCCGCCGAGGCCTGCGGGCGCGCCGGGCGCTTGGCGCTGATCGAGCCGATCAACACGCGCGACATTCCGGGCTATCTGCTCAACACACCGGCCGAAGGGGCCGCCCTGATCGCCGAGCTGGACCACCCTGGGCTGAAGCTCCAGTTCGACTTCTACCACGCCCAGATCATGACCGGCGACCTCGCGCGGAGCTTCGAGCGCCACCAGGCAGTCACGGCCCATGTCCAGATCGCGGGCGTGCCCGAGCGTCAGGAGCCGGACATCGGCGAGATCAACTATCCCTACCTCTTCGATCTGCTCGACCGACGAGGCTATACAGGCTGGGTCGGCTGCGAGTATTTCCCGGCCGGCGACACCCTGGAGGGCCTCGGCTGGGCGTACCGTTACGGGATCGCGCCCAAGGGCATCCTGCTCGCGACCGGCGGCGAGCGGGTCTGAGCCGACGGCCGGCGGCGGCAGCAGCGCGCTCTGCCCGCAGCCAGCGACGGGATGGACCGGGTGACCGGGATCACGCTCTCCGCCTATGAGGTCCGGTCCCGGGGCCGGCGGTTCTGGGCCTTCGTGCGCCGGGAGCCGCTGGTCCATTTCGCGATTCTCGGTGCGTTGTTGTTCGGGGCCGATGCGCTGCGCCAGTCCGCCGAGCGCGAGACCATCCTGATCGACCAGCCGACCGTCCAGACGCTGGTCGACCAGCAGGTGCAGCTCCTCGGCCGGCCGTTGTCGGAGGCGGAGCGGGCGCGCGTCGTGCAGGGCATGATCGACGACGCGGTGCTGCTGCGCGAGGCCTACAAGCGGGGCCTCGAGCAGGACAGCCTGGTCGAGCAGCATCTGGTCCAGAAGATGCGCTTTCTGCTCAACGAGGACCTGCCGGAGCCGAGCGAGGCCGAGCTCAGGGCGTATCTGCAAGCCAACCTCGAGCGCTATCGGAACCCGCCCACGGTCACCCTCGACCAAGTCTATTTCGCCAATCCGGCCGCCGTCCCGGAGGGCCTGCTCGAGCGCCTGCGCGCCGGCGCCGGCATCGAGGGCCTGGGCGATCCTCTGTACATGCTTGGCCACCGGATCACCGGCTACAGCGCCCGCGACCTCGGCGACCTGTTCGGCGCCGACCTCGCCAAGCAGATCTTCGAGCTGCCGCCGGGCGAATGGGAAGGGCCGATGCGTTCGGCCGAGGGCGTGCATTTCGTCCGGGTGATCACGAAGCAGCCGGCGCGCGTGCCGGCCTTCGAGGAGGTCCAGAACTCGGTCCGCGAGGACTGGCGCCGGACGAGGCAGAGCGAGATCGTCGTCCAGCGGGTCGCCGAGCTGCGCCAGCACTATCGGATCGTCGTTCAACCTGCCGTGGGTGTGCCCGAGGGCAAGCCATGACCAGCCTGCGGATCTGGGCCCGGCTGCTGGTGGGCTTGCTCGGCCTCTGGCTGGCGCCGGCCGCAGCGGCCCACGACATCGGCGTCGCCCGCGCCAGCCTCGAGGAGCTTTCGGCGGGCCACTACGCCCTGGACGTCGACCTCAGCTCCGGCCCCGCCGAGGCCTTCGGGCCGCCGGGTCTGCCCGCCCGCTGCACGCTCGACCCGGCGCCGTCCGGCGGTTGGGCGGGCGCAGCCAGCCTCCGCTACGCGTTCAGCTGCCCCGGCCAGCCGCTGCGCGCGGGCGACGTCCTGCATCTGGCCTGGCAACGAGCGGGCGTGATGATGACGGTCCGCTGGCTCGACGGCTCGGGCGCACGCCAGTTCCTCGGCCGGACCGGCGCCGACATCGAGGTGCCGCTCGCGGCGTTGCGCGTCGGTTCCGGCTCGCTCGCCGACGCCGCATGGCGCTACCTCACGCTCGGCATCGAGCACATCCTGTTCGGGATCGACCACCTGCTGTTCGTGTTCGGGCTGCTCCTGCTGGTCCGCGGCCCCTGGATGCTGGTCAAGACCGTGACCGCCTTCACGGTCGCCCACAGCCTGACCCTGGCGCTGGCCTCCCTCGGCTTCGTCGACGTGCCGCCGCGGCCGGTCGATGCCCTGATCGCGCTCAGCATCGTCTTCCTCGGCGCCGAGATCCTGCACGGCCGCGAGGGTCGGCTCGGCCTCACCCACCGGCTGCCCTGGCTGATCGCCTTCGCCTTCGGCCTGCTGCACGGGCTGGGCTTTGCGAGCGCGCTCAGCCAGGTCGGTCTGCCCGCGGCCGAAATCCCCCTGGCACTCCTGTTCTTCAACCTCGGCGTCGAGGCGGGCCAGTTGCTGTTCGTGGCGTTCTGCCTGAGCTTTGCCTGGGCGTTCCGGCGCCTGGAGGTGACCTGGCCGGAGCGGCTCGAGCCCCTGCCCGCCTATGTGATTGGCACGCTCGCCGCGTTCTGGTTTATCGAGCGCACCGTCGCGATCGCGCTGGCCTCTTGAGCGCCGGCCGGCTGGAGGAGACCGAGGATGTCCAGCCATCCCACCCCACGGCCGGCGGCGCGCCGGCCTTCGGCAGCACCGGCCTTGCTGGCGGCGGCGCTGATGCTGCTTACCAGCCCGGCCCTCGCGCATACCGGCCAGGGCGTCGCGGGCGGCTTCGCGACCGGCTTCCTGCACCCGATCACCGGCCCCGACCACGTGGTCGCCATGGTCGCGGTTGGCATGTGGGGCGCGTTTCTCGGTGCGCCGGCGATCTGGCTGCTGCCGATCGTGTTCCCGCTGGTGATGGCGTTCGGCGGCGTGCTCGGAGTGATGGGCGTGCCGATGCCGGGCGTCGAGCTTGGCATCGCGCTGTCCGCGATCGGCCTCGGCCTGGTGGTCGCCTTCGCCGCCCGGCCGCCGCTCTGGGTCGCGGCCGTGCTGGTCGGCGCGTTCGCGATCTTCCACGGCTACGCCCATGGTGCCGAGCTGCCGGGGGCGATCAATCCGCTTGCCTACGGCATCGGCTTCGTGCTCGCGACCGGGCTGCTCCACCTTTGCGGCATCAGCTTCGGCCTGCTGGTCCGCTGGCCGCTCGGCGAGCGGGTGGTGCGGGCGACCGGCGGCCTGATCGCCTGCGCGGGTGTCTATTTCCTGGTCGGCACGTGAAGCGCGTGTGGCAGCGGCCAGCAGCGGGGGCGTCGGCCGCGCTTGCCCTGCTGCTCGCGCTTGCCTGGCCGGGCCGGGCGCTCGCGCACAGCCTGAGCGCCAGCTTTGGCGACTTTTACGGTGGCCTGCTGCACCCGACGACCGCGCTCGATCTGGCGCCGCCGCTGGTGGCCCTCGGCCTGCTCGCCGGCCAGAACGGCAAGCCCGCCGCGCGCCGGATGCTGCTGATCCTGCCGGCCGCCTTCATCCTCGGCACGGGGCTCGGCGGCGCGCTGCCGCCGCCCGCCCATCTGGCGACCGTCAATGCCGGCTCCTTCGTGGTGCTGGGCCTCCTGCTCGCCCTCGACGCGACCCTGCCGTCCGCCGTCCTGCTTGGGCTCGGCGCCGCGCTCGGGCTCTGCAACGGCCTCGCCAACGGCTCGGGCATGGCGGGCGGCTCGGACCCGGTGCTGTTCCTGCTCGGCAGCGCGCTCGCCGGGCTCGCGGCCATCCTCCTGCCGAGCGCCGTGGTGGTCTCGCTGGAGGCGCAGTGGCAGCGGATCCTGGTGCGGGTCGTGGGCAGCTGGCTGGCGGCGGTCGGCGCCATGATCCTGGCCCTGCCGCCGAGCCTGCAATCCGGCTGACCGGCCGGTGTCGCCGGGCGCGGCTTGGGCTTGGCCTGCCGGCCGCGCGCGCGTATATAGGCGCAACCTTCCGGGCGGGGTGAGGTCAGTGATGCAGCGGGCGAGGATGGCGATCCGAGAGGCGCTTACCTTCGATGATGTTCTGCTCGAGCCCGCCCATTCCGAGGTCCTGCCGGCCGAGGTCGAGGTCGGCACCCGCCTGACTCGCGAGATCGAGCTCGGCATCCCGCTGCTCTCGGCGGCCATGGATACGGTGACCGAGGCCGGGCTTGCGATTGCCATGGCGCAGCACGGCGGTCTCGGCGTGATCCACCGCAACCTCAGCCCCGCAGCCCAGGCCGACGAGGTCAGGAAGGTCAAGAAGTTCGAGGCCGGCATGGTGGTCAACCCGATCACGCTGGGTCCCGATGCGACGCTTGCCGAGGCGCTCGACCTGATGGCCGCGCACGGCATCTCGGGCATTCCGGTGGTCGAGGGCGAAGGCCGCCGCCTGGCCGGCATCCTGACCAACCGCGACGTCCGCTTCGCGACCGACCTCGAAGTGCCGGTGCGCGAGCTGATGACCTCCGAGCGGCTGGTCACGGTGCGCGAGGGCGTCGGGCGCGAGGAAGCAAAGCAACTCCTGCATCGCCACCGGATCGAGAAGCTCCTGGTGGTCGACGCCGATTACCGGCTGATCGGCCTGGTGACGGTCAAGGACATCGAGAAGGCGCAGAGCTTTCCCAACGCCTGCAAGGATCCGCAGGGCCGGCTCCGGGTCGGCGCCGCGACCGGAGTGGGGGCCGCCGGGCTCGAGCGGGCGGAGGCCCTGATCGAGGCCGGCGTCGATCTTCTGGTGGTCGACACGGCGCACGGCCATTCGGCGCGCGTGCTCGATGCGGTCGAGCGCATCCGGCAGCTCAGCAATGCGACCCAGGTGCTGGCCGGCAACGTCGCGACGCTGGCCGGCGCCAAGGCGCTGATTGACGCCGGCGCCGATGCGGTCAAGGTCGGGATCGGACCGGGCTCGATCTGCACCACCCGGGTGGTCGCGGGCGTCGGGGTGCCGCAGCTGGCGGCGCTCATGGACGTCGCCGAGCACTGTCACCAAGAGGGCGTGCCGGTGATCGCCGATGGCGGCATCCGGGCGTCCGGCGATCTCGCCAAGGCGATCGCGGCCGGCGCCGACTGCGCGATGATCGGCTCGCTGTTCGCCGGCACCGACGAGAGCCCGGGCGAGGTCTATCTCTACCAAGGCCGCTCCTACAAAGCGTACCGCGGCATGGGCTCGCTCGGCGCGATGGCGCGCGGCTCCGCCGACCGTTATTTCCAGGAGGAGATCCGGGACTCGCTCAAGCTGGTGCCGGAAGGGATCGAGGGCCAGGTGCCCTACCGCGGCCCGGTCGCCAACATCGTCCACCAGCTGGTCGGCGGCCTGCGCGCCGCCATGGGCTACACCGGCAACGGCAGCATCGCCGCCATGCAGCGCGGCTGCACGTTCATCCGGGTGACTCAGGCGGGCGTGCGCGAGGGCCACGTTCACGACGTCGGGATCACCCGCGAGGCGCCCAACTACCGGCGGGAGGTCTAGCCCTTCAGGCCGGCTGCGCGCCGCCCGGTCGCCTGCTGCTCGCGACCATCTGACGCGAGCGGTGCTCTAGGATGGTGATTCCGGCGGCAGGTTCTTGGGCGGCAGGGGCTCGTCGACGATGATCGGC
Source organism: uncultured Alphaproteobacteria bacterium (assembly GCA_963753685.1). Classification (GTDB taxonomy): domain Bacteria; phylum Pseudomonadota; class Alphaproteobacteria; order Geminicoccales; family Geminicoccaceae; genus DATAOG01. The sequence continues at coordinate 188,384 of CAVWDE010000020.1, read as the reverse complement.
TTCGGCATCTTGGCGTCCTCGCTTTCCATCTTGACATCTTTGGTCGCAGGCGCGTCCAGGAAATGCGGATGGGTGTAGACGCCGTCCCGGTACTGGCCGGGAACATAGATCGTCGCCGACGCGGAGCCGGCAGCGACGACCGCACCCAAGACAAGCAGCGGAGCGAGCAGCCACGACATTGTCGTTTCCTTCCCGTACTTCGGCGGGAAACTGATATGGCGATTGCCGCTAGGCGAAGAAAGTTAAAATTCAGTATCGATGTACGCACTCGGCGCGTTCGGTCGGAATTCGTGCTGTCCGGCCGCTCCAGACACCAACTCGGCGGACTTCTGAAGCTCGTTTGACCGCGATCTACCGTTCCGGCCGGAGCTCCCGTTGGGCAAGCGGGCTCGTCCACCCGCCGGCGACCCCGGGGGCAGCTGAAGTCATGCCGACAGGGGCGGCTCGAGGGCAGCGTCGGCTGGTGAAGTTCGGCCAGCCGGCGCTGCCGGCCCCCCTACACGATCTCGACCAGCTTGAGCTCGAAGGTCAGGTCCTCGCCCGCGAGCGGGTGGTTGGCGTCGAGCTTGACCGCGTCGTCGGTGACCTCGACCACGGTCAGGTGGAGGCGTTTGCCGGCGGCGTCGGTGCCTTCCAGCCGGTCGCCGACGTCGACCTTCATCTCCGGTGCGAGCTTGTCGCGCCCGATCTCGTGGATCAGCTCGTCGCGGTGCGGACCGTAAGCCTTCTCGGCCGGGACCGTCACGGTCTTGGTGTCGCCCGGCGCCATGCCGGCGAGCGCCTGATCGACGCCCGGAATGATCTGGCCGCGGCCGAGCTCGACCCGGAGCGGCTCGCGGCCGGTCGAGGAATCGAACACCGTGCCGTCGGTGAGGCTGCCCGTGTAGTGGAACAGGACCTGGTTGCCCGCTGCAGCTCTGCTCATGGCGGTCTCCTCAGGGTTGCGGTTGGCTTCGGTCGCACCTCCGCCCGCCGGACGCAGATTGGCGCCGGCCCCGGCTGTGCTGCCGATCGAACTGCCGCACATGTCCTAGGAGCAAACGGCGCTCGCGGTGAATGCGAGACGCCGGACACACGCGAAAGACCATGCGAAGCTCAAAGAGTTAGGTGAGGGTAGCGGCCGGGAAGTCAACCCGCGCGGCCGGATCGCGCGCTCCAGCGCGTTGTCGGCCGCCAACAAGGCCGGGCGCCGGCCGCAGGCGAGGGGCTCAGTCGTCCGCCCACAAGCGCAGGAGATTGGTGCGGGTCTTGGCGAGCGTGTCGAACAGCGGCGACTTGCCGTCGCGGGCGTGGACCGCGCGCAGTGCCGTCTCGAGATCGAACAGGATCTCGCGCCGGCCGGGGTCGCGGACGAAGCTGCGGACCCAGCCGACCGCCGCCAGGCGGATGCCTTCGGTGACCGGCGCCACCCGGTGCAGCGTGGTCGAAGGATAGAGGAAGAGCTCGCCCGCCGGCAGCTTGACCTCGCGCTCGCCGTAGGCGTCGTCGATCACCAAGGCACCGCCCTGGTAGCTCTCGGGGTCGGAGAGGAACAGCGTGAACGACAGGTCGGTGCGCACGCCGTCCATCAGCGCGTCGTCGACGTGGGTGCCGTAGGTCATGCCCGCCTCGTAGCGGCTGATCGTGAGCCGCGGGATCACCTTCGGCCGCGCCGCGGCGGCGAAGACCTCGTGCTCGAGCAGCGCGCCTCTGATCGTCGCCAGCGCAGCGTCGACGATGCCGCCGCGCCGGGCCTGGAGGTTGTGCTTGACCGCGCGCGCGTGCCAGCCCGCGCTCGCGCGGCCGTCCGCGAACAGACCGGGATCGGCGAGCGCGCTCTGCAGCGCCGCCAGGCGCCCCTGATCGAGCAGCCCTGCGATCCGCAGCATCATGAGCGGATGGTGATCGCTCGCCGCTGGCGCCGGGCCCGGCGGTCGGCGGACGTCCGGCAGTCACCTGACATGGAGGCCGGCGATCTCGATGTAGGCGGCCGCGCCGAACAGCTCCGACGGATCGCCCTCGACCGACGCTGGCGGCACCAGGCTCGGCCAGAGGCCAGCCACCGCCTCGAACTGGGTCTTGGCCCGGGCGATCGCATCGGCGGCCTTGGCGCGCTCCGCGGCCGGCGTCTGGTCGAGGATCGCCTCGGCGGTACGCACGAAGCCGAGCGCGTCCTGATACTCGACCGGCTTCACGACCCGGCCCTTCTGGTCGAGCGCCTGATCGTAGTCCGCGGCCGCGGCGCGCACGAGGTTGACCATGACCGCAAAGCGGGTCGCGAGCGCCAGGCGCTGCGCCTCGGGGACCGCCGCTTCCGCCCCGGCGATGCCGCCCAACGCCTGCTGATAGGCGGCCTCGACCTGGTCGACCGGGGCACCCTGCTTGACCAGTTTCTCGAGGGCCTCGAGCTGCTCCTCGAAGCCGGCCGCGTGCCGCTTCTCGAGCGCCGGCTCAAGCGCCTGGTAGAGCGCCTCGATCGCGTGCCCCATGTGGGGCTCGGCGGCCGTCCGCTCGCCCTGCCGGTAGAGGTCCATGCCGACGTCGAGGTGGCCGCGCACCAGCCCGAGCTGGGTCAGCCAGGCGACGTCGTCCGTGCCGGGGTCGACCGCCTTGGCGCCGCCGCCTTCGCCACCCTCCCCGCCTTCGCCCCCCTCGCCACCTTCCCCGCCCTCGCCCCCGGCCGCGATCTGGATCAGCGGCGCCGTGCCGACGCCGGGCTTGGCGAGCTTGCCGAGCGCGCCCGCCTGCGTCGCATGCGGCAGCAGCGACAGGGCCGCCCCGGCCAGCAGCACGGTGCCGAGCCCGATCCAGACCTTGACCCGGATCGGGGTCGGAACCGCCCGCTGGTGCTCGCTCGGCGCCTCAGCTGGCGCCACTCGGCGATCGCTGTCCTCGGTCATCCTGCCCTCGCTCGGCTTGCATGGTCCTGTGTCAACCTGGGTCCGCAGGGGCCATCGGCACTGCCCAGGTCGCGCCGCGCCCTCTCTAGCAGGCCCAGGACTCATAGTAAAGCAACAGACGATGTATCTATAACTGGAATTGTTCTAAGATGACCGCTTCACTCACCTGGAGCAGTCGACCGGTCGAATATTCAATCGGATCGGGATCACGTTAGAAGTCGACCAATTCAAGCGGATTGCCGCGGGCGCCGGGGCCCGCTAGCAATTGCCGGCGCCGGCCTTTGTCGGGGAGGGGAGCGAGAATGAAGCAGTTCGATCTGAGCGGCCGCGTCGCGATCGTGACCGGCGGCAATGGCGGCATCGGGCTCGGCATGGCGCGCGGGCTCGCCGAGGCCGGTGCGGCCGTGGTGGTGGCGGCGCGCGATCCCGACAAGAGCGCCCAGGCGGTCGCCGAATTGCAGGCGCTGGGCGGCAAAGCGCAGGCGGTCGAGGTCGAGGTCACCAGCGAGACGTCCTGCCGCGCCCTGGTCCAGACCACGCTCGAGCGTCTCGGCCGGCTCGACATCCTGGTCAACAACGCCGGCACCAACATCAGGAAGCAGCCCGAGGAATATGCGCTGGCCGAGTGGCATCGCATCCTCGAGACCAACCTCACCAGCGCCTTCATGTGCTGCCAGGCGGCCTACCCCGCCCTGGCCGCAGCCGGCGGCGGCAAGATCATCAACATCGGCTCGATGATGTCGATCTTCGGCGCCTCGTTCACCGCCCCCTACGCCGCGACCAAGGGCGGCATGGTCCAGCTCACCCGCGCGCTTGCCTGCGCCTGGGCGAAAGACAAGATCCAGGTCAACGCGGTCCTGCCCGGCTGGATCGACACCGCCCTCACGGTCCAGGGCCGGCGCGACATCCCCGGGTTGGAGGAGCGCGTGGTCGCGCGCACGCCGGCCGGCCGCTGGGGCCACCCGGACGATTTTTCCGGGATTGCGGTGTTCCTCGCGAGCCCGGCCTCGGACTTCGTCACCGGCACCGCGATCCCGGTCGACGGCGGCTTTTCCGTGCAAGGCTGAGCCGGACGGCGGGCGCCCGGCCGTCGGCGTCAGGCGCCTTCGACCAGGATGACCCGGCTCTTGGCCGTCCGGTGGCGAATGCCGATGATCGCCTGATATTCGGGAAACTCGTAGAAGCGCCTTGCGGCCGCGACGTCTTGAAACTCGATCACCACGATGCGCGCCGGCGGGCTGCCCTCCAGGGTTTCCGCCGCCCCGCCGCGGACGATGAAGCGGCCGCCGTAGCGCTCGACCACGCCCGGGGTCTGCGCCCGGTAGGTCCCGTAGGTCTCCGGGTCGGTCACCTCGACCTCGGCGATGATGTAGCCCGCCATGCGCTGCTCCTTCCAGGTCGGTTGGTCTGCGGCCCGATCGTGCCAGCTCCGGGGGTGGCTCCCCAAAAGTAGCCATCGAAGGCCGCCTCGGCTATGGCCCGACGACTTTCTCCTTCCCCAGGCTCGCGAGCCCGCCCGCGTGACCCGCCTCCACGCCCTGATCCCGGCCCCCATGGTGGCACCGGCGCTAACCTATGGTTAGGTTTGCCTTGACATGGTCGCGGATGGCGGAAAGGGACCGCCGCAAAGAGTCGTGGCAGTGGTGCTGCTTGGCGAGTCTGGTCGAACCGACGGGACCCGTCAATTCAAACGATCATCGACGGCAAGTATTGATCCGCACTTGGACACTCTGGATCGGCCAGAGTTGGGTACCAACGGGCTCGGGCAGCGCACTCTATGTTGTCCATGTGTCGAAAGTGAGGCTTCGACAATTCAGAAGTGGAGCATACGAATACAATATGTCCATGAAATCCAGCCGGTGGAGGCCAGATCAATCTGCATTCAATCGCATTGTGACAAATGTCCTTAATAATCAGGAAATTCATACCAATGGAGCACGAATCAAGACAAGACATCGGCGGCTGATACGATGCCGGAGCAAATTGTTGGCCAGTATCATTGGTATTGCCTGTCCGGCTGGCTGGAGCTACAGAATCTGATGCATGGAGGCGCCAGAAGCGTGCGCCGCAGGCGACCCGCGACCTCCCGACGACGACTCGCCCGACTTCCCCCGACTTCCCCCGACTTCCCCCGACTTCCCCCGACTTCCCCCGACTTCCAATGCATGGACCAGGCGTGCGAGCGGTTGACTCGGACTGGAGCTGGTGCCACTTGGTTGCCAAGATGGCAGAGACGGACGGGAAACCAATGACGAGTCGTCATGTCAGGATCGCGCCGGGCGGGCGCGTGGTGATCCCGGCCGAGTTTCGCAAGGCGCTCGGGGTCGAGGTCGGTGATGCCATGGTGATCGAGCTCAAGGACGGTGAGTTGCGGCTGCGTTCGCTCGACGCCGCGATCCGCCGGGCACAGGAGATCGTACGCAAATACGTGCCCGAGGGCGTGTCGCTGGCCGATGAGCTGATCCGGGAGCGGCGGCAGGAGGCGGCGCGCGAGGAGCGCGAGTGACTTTCGTGCTCGATGCCTCGGCGGTGCTGGCTCTGATCCAGGGCGAGGCCGGGGCGAGGCGCGTCCGGGCGGTCGTGCGCGAGGCGGCGCTCAGCAGCGTCAACCTGACCGAAGTCGTGACCAAGCTGGTCACCAAGGGAACGCTGCTCGAGGAGGTGCACGAGATTCTCGACGGCATCGAGCTGCGCGTGCATGCGCATGACGAGCAGCTGGCCATTGATGCCGGCGCCATGACTGCCGAGACGCAGAGACTGGGCCTGTCGCTCGGCGATCGCGCCTGTCTCGCGCTCGCGCGTCGGCTCGGAGCCACCGCCTTGACCACCGACCGGGCCTGGGGCCGGGTCGACGTGGGCGTCGCGATCGAGGTGATCCGGTAGGGCAGCCGGTCGGCGGACCCGCAGTCAGTCGGGGATCAGCCAGACGTCGTCCGGGCGCCAGTGAGGCGGACCGGGGTGCCGGCGCGAAGCGGGCGCCCGGGTCGGTTGCCCAGCATATCCCGGCTCGGGCGTCAGCCGGGGTAGATCTTGAGGACCGTCGCGAGGACGCCGGCGGCAACCAGGCCGACGCCGCCCAGCGTGGAGCCGACCAGGGCTGCCACGCGCACGAGGCGGCGCTCCATGCGGTGCCGAAGCCCGACCACGTCGGCGGCGCGGACCCATCGCTCACGGCGCCACCACTGGGACGGCGCCCGCGAGCGCTCGTGCCTTGCGTCGCAAGGCACGGTCGAACGTGGCGAAGGCGTCGGCGCGGCCGCTCGAGGCGAGGTGCAGGGCGTCGGCGAAGTCGAGCCCGTGCCGATACCAGTCGAGCGCCCGAGCGACCGCCGGTCGGTCCTCGATCTCGACGCCCGGCAGGCCGAGCAGGCGGGTGATGCCGTCGAAGATCGCCGGCTGCTGGAACCGATAGAGGCTGCGGAGCACCCATTCGGTCTCGAGCACGACCGTTTTGGGCAGGTAGGCCGACCCGCTTTCGAGCAGCGCCCGCGCGCGTGGCGCCTGCTCGGGGTCGTCACGGGTCAGAACGCGTACGAGGACGTTGGTGTCGACGGCGATCACTTCCGTTGCCGCTCGAACTCCGCCCACATCCGCCGCGCCTCGCGCTCGATCCCCTCATGCATCTCCTCGATGCTGATCGGCGGGCCATCGTACTTGAGGCAGCCATAGACCTCTTCGATCGTGGTCGGCGGGAACGGGTTGGCCGGCCGCAGCACGACAGCGTCGCCCCGGTCCTCGACCTCGAGTTCGACGCCCGCCTGCCAGCCGTGCCGGTCCCGGACCGCCTTCGGAATGATCACCTGCCCCTTGCTGGAGAGCCGCGTCTTGGTCATCGCCCCTGTCCTGGTAAGATCCGGGTAAGAAGATGCGTCCGCCCGGCCCGCCGGTCAACCGCGGCCGGGCGACGGCGCTCAGCGGTCGTGGTCGACCGGGAAGCGGGGGATGGTCACCTCGCGGTGGATGTCGACGCTCAGCATCAGACCGAAGCCGATCAGGACGGTCATCATCGCGGTGCCGCCGTAGGAGATCAGCGGCAGGGGCACGCCGACCACCGGGATCAGGCCGGTGACCATGGCGATGTTGATCACGACGTAGAGCGAGAAGGTGACCGTGATGCCCATGGCCAGCAGGCGGCCGAACTGGTTGCGGGCGCGCAGCGCGAAGGCGAAGCCGTAGGCGACCAGGACCAGGAACAGGCAGAGCAGGCCGAGCGCGCCGACCAGGCCCGCCTCCTCGGCCAGCATGGTGAACACGAAGTCGGTCTGCTTCTCGGGCAGGAAGCTCAGCTGGCTCTGGGTGCCATGGAGGATGCCCTTGCCCCAGATGCCGCCGGAGCCGAGCGCGATCTTCGACTGGATGATGTGATAGCCGGCGCCCAGCGGGTCGCGCTCGGGGTTGAGGAAGGTCAGCACCCGCTCGCGCTGGTAGTCGTGCAGCTGGTGCCAGAGGACCGGCAGGGCGCCGAGCGCGGCGCCGATCACCAGTGCGAACTTCCACCAGCGGACGCCGGCCAGGAACAGGAGCGCGCCGCCGCCCGCGAGCAGCATGACCGAGGTGCCGAGGTCGGGCTGCTCGAGCACCAGCGCGGTCGGCACCAGGATGATCGCGAGCGGCAGGATCAGCTGGGTCGGCCGCGCCACGTCCTCCAGATAGGTGCCGTGGAAATAGCGCGCGAGTGCCAGGACCAGTGCTATCTTCATGACCTCGGACGGCTGCAGCTGAAACAGGCCGAGGTTGATCCAGCGCTGCGCGCCCATGCTGATGTTGCCGGCGATCTCGACCGCGATCAGGCCGAGCAGGGCGACCCCGTAGATCGCATAGGCCCAGCGGAACCAGACCCGGACGTCGGTGAGCGCGATCGCCAGCATCAGGACCAGGCCGATCACGAAGCGCACGCTGTGGCGCCAGGCCCAGGGCTCGTGCGAGCCGCCGGCGGCCGAGTACAGCATGCCGTAGCCGATCACCGCGACCAGGATCACGACCGCGACGAACGGCCAGTTCAGGAGCCGCAGCTTCTCGAGCAGCGACAGCTCGAGGGATTTGAAGCGGGCGGCGACCGCCATCGGGCTCATGCCGGATCGCCCTGCGGACGCGGGCCTGGCGCGCGCTCCGCGGTCACCGCCGGGCGCGCCCGGGTCGGGTCGAGCTCGAGCGCCTTGGCCATGATGTCGCGGGCGATCGGCGCCGCCGTGGCCGCGCCGCTGCCGCCGTGCTCGACGACCACCGCCAGCGCATAGCGCGGCGCGCGGTAGGGCGCGAACGCGACGAACAGGGCATGATCGCGCTCCTCCCAGGGCTTGTCGTCGTTCTTGCGCACCGTGGTCAGGCGCTCGGCATGGCTGATCCGGCGCACCTGCGAGGTCCCGGTCTTGCCGGCCAGCGCCACGTTGGCATCGCCGAGGCTGGCCTGGCGGGCGGTGCCGCGCTCGCCGTTGACCACCTCGTACATGCCCTGCCTGACGAATCGCAGCGACCAGTCCGAGATGCCGAGCGGCGGCGCCGGCGCCGGCGCTTCACCGGCGTCCGGGCCCGGGTCCTCGCGCACCAGGCGCGGCCGCACCGCCCGGCCGCCGTTGGCGATGCGCGCGGTCATCACCGCGAGCTGCAGCGGCGTCGTCTGCATGTAGCCCTGGCCGATGCCGGTGATTAGCGTCTCACCGAGCTGCCAGGGCACGCCGCGCGTGGCCTGCTTCCACGCCCGGTCGGGCACCAGTCCGGCGCGCTCGCCCGGCAGATCGATCCCGAGCGTCTGGCCGAGCCCGAACCGGCGCGCCATCGCGGCGATCGCGTCGACGCCGACGCGCCGGGCGAGGTCGTAGAAGTAGACGTCGCAGGATTGGGCCACGGCGTCGATCAGCTTCAGGCGGCCGTGCCCCCAACGCTTCCAGCAGTGGAACTCGTGGTCGCCGAGTTGAATGACGCCGTTGCAGGTGACCTCGTAGTCGGGTCCGCTCACGCCGCCCTCGAGCGCCGCGAGCGCGGTCAGCAGCTTGAACGTCGAGCCCGGCGGGTACTGGCCGCCGATCGCCTTGTTGACCAGCGGCGCGTTGGCACTGCTCGTGAGCTCGCGCCAGGTGTCCTGGGTGAGGCCGTTGGTGAACGCGCGCGGATCGAAGGTCGGCACCGAGGCGAGCGCCAGCACGTCGCCGGTCTGGACGTCGAGGACCACGACCGCGGCGCTTTGCTCGGCACTCAGGCGTTCGTAGACGTAGCGCTGCAGATCGAGGTCGATGGTCAGGCTCAGGTCGCGACCGGGCTCGCCGTCATGGCGGTACAGCTCCTTGATCTCGCGGCCGAGCGCGTTGACCTCGAACTGGCTGATCCCGGCGCGGCCGCGCAGGACCTTGTCGTAGACCTTCTCGATGCCGTTCTTGCCGATCCGGAAGTCCGGCAGCTCCAGTAGCGGATCCCCGTTCAGCTCGGTTTCCGAGACCGGCCCGACATAGCCCAGGACATGGGCCATGATCGCGCCCATCGGGTAGTCGCGCAGCAGGCCGGCATCCAGACTGACGCCCGGCAGGTCGGGCGCGTTGATCGCGATCCGCGACAGCTCGGTCCAGTTGAGATCGTCCTGCACCGTGATCGGCACGAAGCGGCGGCGCCGGCCGGCTTCGGCGATCACGTCCTGGAGGTGCTCCTCCGGCAGCGGGATCAGGCCGGCGAGCGCCTCGAGGGTCGCGCGCAGGTCCGTGGTCTGCTCGCGGGTCACGAGCACGCGGTAGGTCGGGCTGTTGCGCGCGAGCAGCACCCCGTGGCGGTCGAAGATCCGGCCGCGGGCCGGCGGCAGGAGCCGATGGTTGATCCGGTTCTCGTCGGCGAGCAGGGCGTACTCATCGGCGCTGATCACCTGCAGGTAATAGAGCCGTGCCGCCAGCAGACCGAACAGGCCGAGCTGGCCCGCCCCGAGGCAGAGCGCGCGGCGCGAGAAGGTGCGCAGGCGATCACCTTCACGATGCATGGAGCACCCTTGGGATCTGGTTGTGCAGGCGGCTGAGGAGCCAGCTGGCCGCGGGATACATGGCCACGGTGACCGCCAGCTCGAGCAGCATCGGCTGCAGCGCGAAGACGTGCCCCCACCACAGGCTGGAGAGCAGCCAGCGGCCGGCCTCGATGATCGGCACCAGGACCAGGAAGCAGCTCCAGATGACCGGGAACGACCGGCCCAGGAAGAACCGCTGCTGCACGATCATCAGGTTGCGCACCAAGAGCAGGGCCAGCGAGGTCAGACCGAGCGGCAGGCCCGCCAGACCGTCGTAGATCAGACCGGTCACGAAGGCCGCGGTCGGCGTGAACAGATCGGGGCGATAGAGGCTCCAGAAGTAGACGACGCACAGCGTCGAGAACGAGGTCAGGCCGGCCGGCCCGGAGCCGGCCAGGGGTGCCACGTCGATCAGCACGGCGATCAGCGCGGTCAAAAGCGGCACCACGACCCGCAGCTGCGCGTCCAGCTGGCGCAGCCAGACCCCGGTCACTCCGGCGTCTCCGCCGGCGGCTCGGGATCGTCGGGGAGATCGGCCGGGGGCGGGTCGGCGAGCTGGACCGGCGGCGCGCCAACGAGCTCGGCCGGCGGCGCCCCGACCGGCCGTGCGGCCGGCGCAGCGGCGGCCGGCCCGTTGACCCGCAACCCCGGCGGCAAGGGTGGCCCGTAGATCTCCTGCTGGCTTTCTTCGAGGCGCTCCGGCGGCAGCACCGGCGCATATTCCAGCAGACGCAGATAGTCCAGACGGTCCCAGTCGACCAGCGGCGTGACCGTGACCTTGCGCTCGCCGAGCCTGCTGACCACGCCGACCGCCAGGCCCGGTGGCAGGACGCCGCCGCGCCCCGAGGTCACGACCCGATCGCCGATCGAGAGACGGGGATTGAGCGGCAGGAACACGAGGCCCGGCTCGCCGCTGTTGTCGCCCGCCAGAATCGCCTGATCACGCGAGGGCTCGACCATCACCGGGATGCGTGAGTTGAAATCGGTCAACAGCAGGACCCGGGCGCTGCGCCGCCCGACCTCGATCACCCGGCCAGCCAGGCCGCGCTCGTTGACCGCCGCCATGCCCTTGACGACCCCCTGCTCGGCGCCGGCGTCGACCAGCACGGTCTGCACGAAGGGTCCGCCGGCGTCCGCCACCACCCGCGCCGTGACCGCGGTCGGATGGTCGTCCTCGGGGACCGCGTTCAGCAGCTGGCGCAGGCCGGCGTTTTCCAGCGCCAGCTGGCGGGCGGTGGTCTGCCACTCGAGCAGGCGCTGGTTCTGCTCGCGCAGCTGCGCATTCTCGGAGCGTAGCGCGACCAGCTCGCCGACGTTCTGCGCCAGGCGGCGCGACGCGTGGATCGGTTGCACGGCGACCTCGAGGACCGGCGCCAGCAGATCGCTGACCCGGCTGTCGACCGCCTCGAGCAACCGGATGTCGGCCTTGCTGACGATCAGCAGGACGATCGAGACGACGATCAGGGTTCCGAAGGCAAAGCGATCGGCCAGCGCCTTCAACGGCACGGTCAGGCGTGACAGCGAGCGGCGCTCGAGCTTCACGCGAAGCCTCCGTCACGAACGATCAGGCGCGCGGGACGATGCCCGCCGAGCGGCCCCAGGCGATCCGCGAGACCCGAGCGGGCCCCCGGGGTATGATACTCCGATCTGCGCGGCCAGCGCGGTCGAACCAGGACCGACGGTGTACTTTAATACGCGGTGTGCAAGACGTGGCGCAACGTCTTCATCTCTTCGAGGCAGCGGCCGGTCCCCAGCGCCACGCAGGTGAGCGGCTCGTCGGCCAGGCTGACCGGCAATCCGGTCGCGTGGCGGAGCACGAAATCGAGATTGCCGAGCAACGCGCCGCCGCCGGTCAAGACGATCCCCTTGTCGACGATGTCGGCCGACAGCTCGGGGGCGGTGTGCTCGAGCGCCACCTTGACCGCCTCGATGATGGCACTCACCGGCTCGGCCAGGGATTCGGCGATCTGGCGCTGGCTGATCACGATCTCCTTGGGCACGCCGTTCATGAGATCCCGGCCCTTGATCTCGAGCACCCGGCCGTTGCCGTCCTCGGGCAGGCAGGCGGAGCCGATCTCCTTCTTGATCCGCTCGGCGGTCGATTCGCCGATCAGCAAATTGTGGTTGCGGCGGATGTAGCTGATGATCGCCTCGTCCATCTTGTTGCCGCCGACCCGGATCGAGCGCGCATAGACGATGCCGCCGAGCGAGAGCACCGCGACCTCGGTGGTGCCGCCGCCGATGTCGACCACCATCGAGCCGGTGGGCTCCGTGACCGGCAGGCCGGCGCCGATTGCCGCCGCCATCGGCTCCTCGATCAGGAACACGCGTCTGGCACCGGCGCTCTCGGCGGATTCCTGGATCGCCCGCCGTTCCACGGCGGTCGACCCGGAAGGCACGCAGATGATCACCCGCGGGCTGGCGAAGCTGCGCCGGTTGTGCACCTTGCGGATGAAATGCTTGATCATCTCCTCCGCGACCTCGAAATCGGCGATCACGCCGTCGCGCAGCGGCCGGATCGCCTCGATGTTGCCAGGCGTGCGCCCGACCATCTGCTTGGCTTCCTCGCCGACCGCGAGCACCTGCTTGCGCCCGCGATTGTTGGTGATGGCGACCACCGAAGGCTCGTCGAGGACGATCCCCTTGCCCTTGACGTAGACGAGCGTGTTGGCCGTGCCGAGGTCGATCGCCATGTCGGCGGACAACAGGCCCAGAATTCTCGAGAACATGCGGACGCGTTCCCTGGCTGAAGATCCGGGCCCAGGTCCGCTGGAGCGGCGATCGGCACGGCCAGCTCGGCCATGACCGGTCCGCCGCTCCCATACTCGATCACCTCGGTCCGGGCTAGATCCAGGCCGAGGCGCTCACGCGGACAGGGCAGCTGGTGCTGTTCTTTCCCTTTTCACTAAAAGCTTGTTTAACGCCGTCACATAAGCGCGTGCGGAGGCGAGAATTGTGTCGGTTTCGGCGCCCTGGCCGTTAACGGTTTTGCCATTCTCCTCGAGCCGGACCGTGACCTCGGCCTGCGCGTCCGTGCCCTCGGTGACCGCATGGATCTGGAACAGGGACAGGGTCGCGGCGTGCGGCACGAGCTTTTGGATCGCGTTGAAGGTGGCATCGACCGGGCCGCTGCCCTCGGCCTCGGCCGCGCGCTCCGCGCCGTCGACCTCGAGCACCACGCGGGCCAGCGACGTCGGCCGCGAGCCGCAGTGGACGTCCAGATCGAGCACCTTGATCCGCTGATCGATGGTCTGGATCTCGTTGTCGACCAGCGCGATCAGGTCCTCGTCGAAGATTTCTTTCTTTTTGTCGGCCAGCGCCTTGAAGCGGGCGAACGCCTCGGCGAGCGCGTTGTCGCCGAGTTCGTAGCCGAGCTCCGCCAGCTTCTTGCGGAAGGCATGGCGGCCGGAATGCTTGCCCATCACCAGGTTGGAGCGGACCAGGCCCACATCCTCAGGGCGCATGATCTCGTAGGTGCCGGCATCCTTGAGCATGCCGTCCTGATGGATGCCGGCCTCGTGGGCGAACGCGTTGGCGCCGACGATCGCCTTGTTGTTCTGGACCGCGAAGCCGGTCACGGCGCTCACCAGCCGCGAGGCGCGGGTGATGTGCTGGGTGACGATCCGGCTGGCGTAGGGCAAGAGATCCTGGCGGGTGCGGATCGCCATCACGATCTCTTCCATGGCGGCGTTGCCGGCGCGCTCGCCGATGCCGTTGATCGTGCATTCGACCTGGCGGGCGCCGGCCTCGATCGCGCGCAGCGAGTTGGCGACCGCGAGCCCCAGATCATTGTGGCAGTGCACCGAGAGGATCGCCTGGTCGATGTTCGGGACCCGGTTCTTGATCATCCGGATCAGGTCCGCGAACTCCTCGGGGTAAGCGTAGCCGACCGTGTCCGGGATGTTGATGGTGCGGGCGCCGGCCGCGATCGCGCTCTCGATGCAGCGGCAGAGAAAGTCATGCTCGGAGCGCGAGCCGTCCTCGCAGGACCACTCGACGTCGTCGCAATAGCGGCGCGCATGGGTCACGCTGTCGATCACCGCGTCCAGCACCTGCTCGGGCGTCTTTTGCAGCTTGACCCGCATGTGCAGCGGGCTGGTCGCGATGAAGGTGTGGATCCGCTTCTGCGCCGCCGGCTCGAGCGCCTCGGCGGCGCGCTCGATGTCGGCGCGGCTGGCGCGAGCGAGCGAGCAGACCACGCTGTCCTTGACCTTGCCGGCGATCGCCCGGACCGCCTGGAAGTCGCCCTCCGAGGCGATCGCGAAGCCCGCCTCGATGATGTCGACGCCCATCTCCTCGAGCAGGAGCGCGATCCGGATCTTCTCCGGCACGGTCATCGAGGCGCCCGGCGACTGCTCGCCGTCGCGCAGCGTGGTGTCGAAGATGATGATGCGGTTGTCGGGGGCGGTCTGATGGACTGGTTCGGCCGACATGGCCCGATTCCCTTCTGGCGGATGGTTGACGCTTCGCTGTTGCACGACTGTCCCCTGAACGCGCGCAGATCGGCAGCGGCTCAGGGGCAGCTAAGTCGAAGCTCCGCCGGAAGGAGAACCCGCTGCGCACGGTCGCCGCGACCGCTGGTCGTCGTTCTGTCGCGGCCCAACATCGCCCGTGGTCCCAAGTCCCCGTTCAGGTTCGCCTTGAGGGTCACCAGCCCAACCTGGCGATCACCCATCGCGACACGATACAAGACCATCGGCTGGTATTTGTAAAGCCCGATGCCTTCAGTCTGGTAAGCGTCCCGGCTAGTGTGGCTGGCCCCGAGACCGCCCCGAGGAATCCGCCATGCCCGTCTTCGACCGCCTGAGCGCGCGCGGCGCGGACCGCATCGCCTTCGAGGCGAGCGACCTGGTCATGGCCGGCTGGACCGGGCGCGACCCGGCCGCGGTCGAGCATCATGTGGCCGAGCTCGCTGCGCTGGGCGTCCCGGGTCCCTCGCGCGTGCCGCTGTTCTATCGCCTCGACCCGGCACTGCTCGCCGGCCCGGTCGCGGCGATCCAGGTGCTGGGCGAGGCGACCTCGGGCGAGGTCGAGGCGGTGCTGGTGGCGCTGGCCGACGGGCTCTGGGTCGGCCTCGGCTCGGACCACACCGACCGGGCGATGGAGGCCCAGGGCGTGGCGCTCTCGAAGCAGCTCTGCCGCAAGCCGATGGCAGCCGGCCTCTGGCGCTTCGACGAGGTGATTGGCCACTGGGACCAGCTGATGCTGCGCGCGCACATCACCGAGGCGGGCGAGCGCCGGCTGTACATGGAGAGCGCGCTCGCCGCGGTCCGCCGGCCGGAGGAGCTGATCGCTGCCTACGCCCGGGAGCAGGGCTTCGGCGCAGAGGCGCCGCCGCCTGGCACGGTCATGTTCCTGGGCGCGATCGCCGCGCTCGGCGGCATCCGCCCCTCACCCCGCTTCGAGATGACCCTCGACGACCCGGTCCTCGGCCGCACCCTTCGCCACGCCTACGACATCCAGACGCTGCCGATCGTGAGATAATCCAAGGAGGCTAGTTCATGGCGTCAAGGCGCGATCGACCGCCTCAGGCTCCCGTTCGATGACCGTGAGCAGGACACGCGCTGCCTGATCGGGCGTGCGTCGCCCCTGCTCCCAGTCCTGTAGCGTGCGCGGGTCGAGGCGAAAGCGCTCGGCAAAGCGCCGCCGGCTCAGGCCCAGCTTCTTACGCACCGCCAGGATATCGGCGCTGGTGGGTGTGTCGATCAGCCGGGTCGGCAGAGCGATCTCGCCCCGCACGTGACCGAGGACCTCATTCAACGCTTGCTCGACCTCGAGGCCGAGCTCGCTCCGATCGTCAGTCATAGGCGCCTTTCCCTCCTGATCGTCGCCACAAGCCGCGTCCAAGCCTTCAGGTCGCTTGGTCTCAGGTCTTCGCGGTCGGCTTTGGCGTAGATCGTGAGCAGGTAGATCGTCGCCATTTCGCTGTAGTGGAAATAGATCGCCCGAACCCACCGCGCTTGCCTCGGCCCGAGCCGGCCCAGCGCGTCTTGCGGATGCCGCCGCTGCCCCGAATGATCGGCGCGGCCAACGGGTCGGCTGCGATCGACCGCTCCATCGCGTCACGTTCACTCGCAGCGAGCAGTTTGCGCACGGCCCGCTCGTAGGTCGTCGTGGCGACGATCTGCACGAACGCTATATGCGGCATTGCCGCACTCATGTCAAGGAGTCGTGCCGGAAGGCTCTGTCCGGCCGCGTACGATGTGGCTGCCAGCCAAGCGGCTGTAGCCACCCGTCACGCCCCCAAGCTCAGCGCATTTCGACCACCGGGAAGCCGGGGCGGCGGAAGCGTTGGGCCGGGCTCGGGCGGCGCTTGAGGGCGAAGGTGAACTCGATCTCGACCGGCGAATTGCGCGGCAGCTCCGCGACCCCGATCGCCGAGCGCGCGTGCTGGCCGGCGTGGCCGAACACCTTGACCAGGATCTCGGAGGCGGCATCGACCACTTTGGGCTGCTGGTCGAAGCCCGGGCTGGAGGCGACGTAGCCGGTCAGGCGGAGCGCCCGCTCGACCTCGTCGAGGCCGCCGGTGAGCGTCTGGTTGAGCCAGGCCAGCGCCTGCAGCGCGCAGCGGCGGGCCGACTCCTGCGCCTGCTCGACCGCGACCTCGCGCTCGACCTTGCCGAGCGGGCCGAGCCCGTCGCCCTGCCAGGGCAGCTGGCCGCTGACGTAGGCGATCCCGGCATGGACGACCACCGGGACGTAGTGGAAGGCGGGCGGCTTGACCTCGGGCAGGTGCAGACCGAGCAGTGCCAGGCGCCGGCGCATGGTCGGCTGCTCGATGGTCGGCGCCGGCGGCGGCTTGGCCGGCGCCGGGGGCTTGCCGCGTGGGCCGGGGCGCGGATTGGCGCGGCCCGCCGGGGGCTTCTTGTCGCCTCGAGCCAAGTTCGTCCGTCCTAGTTCTTGGTGGTGTCGACCAGGCGTTTGGCCGTGATCCAGGGCATCATGCCGCGCAGCTGCCTGCCGACCGCCTCGCTGCCGTGGGCCGCGTGCTTGGCGCGCAGGGCCTTGAAGCTCACCTGCCCCGCCTTGTTCTCGAGCACCCACTCCTTGGCGAAGGCACCACTCTGGATGTCGGCCAGGATGCGCTTCAGCTCGGCCTTCACGTGCTCGTCGACGACGCGGGGCCCGCGCGTGTAGTCGCCGAACTCGGCCGTGTTCGAGACCGAATAGCGCATGTTGGCAAGGCCGCCCTCGTAGATCAGGTCGACGATCAGCTTGACCTCGTGCAGGCACTCGAAATAGGCCATCTCGGGCGCGTAGCCGGCCTCGACCAGGGTGTCGTAGCCGGCCTGGATCAAGGCGCACATGCCGCCGCACAGGACGACCTGCTCGCCGAACAGATCGGTCTCGGTCTCCTCGCGGAAGTTGGTCTCGATGATCCCGGCGCGGCCGCCGCCGATGGCGGCACCGTAGGACAGCGCGAGATCGAGCGCGCCGCCCGAGGCGTCCTGCTGGATCGCGACCAGGCAGGGGACGCCCGCGCCGCGCTCGTACTCGGCGCGCACCAGATGGCCCGGCCCCTTGGGCGCGATCATGAATACGTCGAGGTCGGGCCTGGGCTCGATCAGGCGGAAATGGATGTTGAAGCCGTGGGCGAAGGCGAGCGCGGCACCTTCCTTCAGATTGGGCTTCAGCTCCTGCTGGTAGAGGTCGGCCTGGAGCTCGTCCGGGACCAGGACCATGACCACATCCGCCCAGGCGGCCGCCTCGGCCGCCGGCATCACCCTGAAGCCGGCGCTCTTGGCCTTGGCGGCCGTGGCCGAGCCCGGGCGCAGCGCCACCACCACCTCGGGCACGCCGCTGTCCTTGAGGTTGTTGGAATGACCAAAGCCCTGGCTGCCATAGCCGATCACGGCCACGCGCTTGCTCTTGATCAGGTTCAGATCGGCATCGGTATCATAGTAGACGCGCATCGCGCGGGCCTCCGGCTTTGGTTTGGTGGCGAGGCGGGCCTCGCTGGCTTCATTCGGCCAGAGCCTTGTAGGCAACCGGCGACGCGCGATCAAGCCGCCCCTCGCTCAGCGGCCGCTCCGCCGGTAGATCGCTTCCAGCGACAGTGTTACGCCCGCGCCCTCCAGAATGACCGCATCCTCGGGAGGCTCGACGGCAACCAGCTCCCAGCCACGCTCCGTGCGCGAGTGGACTTCGATTCGCCGCTCCCTTTGCGCAATCAGAAGGACGTGCTGGAGGGAAGCGATCTCCTGGTACTCCCGCCACTTAGCGATTCGATCTTGGCGCTCGGTGGTCGGCGAGAGCACCTCGACAACGACCGCGGGATCGAGGATACGGTCGTCGTCGGGCGCCAAAGGCCGACAGGCCACGACCACATCTGGATACATGACTGCGGTCTCAGTCACGACCTTCAGCTCGTCGACGATCGCAATACAGGGACCTTCGCCCAGCGCCGCGTTGAGAGCATTCGTCACGTTGTTCTTGATCACGCCGTGCGCGACTGACCCGCCGGTCATCATACGCACGATGCCGTCGACGAACTCGTAGCGCTCGGGCTCTTGGCCCTCGAACGCGAGAAAATCCTCGACGGTCCAGAGATATGGCTGCGCCTTGGCCATCGGCTACCTCCGCAGGGGCAGACGCCGACCGCCCTGCCCTCCAATGCACGACCATGAGCCTATCACAGGACCCTTGCCCCGTGCGCGATCGCGACCACGCCGGCGCGGCTGACCTCGGCGAGGCCGAGCGGCTCCATGAGGTCGATGAAGGCGTCGATCTCCGAGGGCGAGCCCGTGATCTCGAAGACGAAGCTGTCGAGCGTGCTGTCGACCAGGCGGGCGTGCATGAAATCGGCGATCCGGAGCGCCTGCACCCGCTTCTCGCGCTCGCCCGTGACCTTGACGAGGGCGAGCTCGCGCTCGAGGCAGGGGCCATCGACCGTGAGGTCGGCGACCTTGTGCACCGGCACCAGCTTGTCGAGCAGCGCCTTGATCTGCTCGATCACCTGGGCGGTGCCGGTGGTCACGATGTTGATCCGCGAGCGGCCGTTCGCGCGGTCGACCTCGGCTACCGTCAGGCTGTCGATGTTGTAGCCCCGGCCCGAGAACAGGCCGATCACCCGGGCGAGCACGCCCGGCTCGTTGTCGACCAGCACCGCGATCGTGTGACGCTGCTCCGGCTGGCTCATGACACGCTACCCCTGCTCCGCAATCCCTGGGTCCGGCGCCGCCTGGGCGGCATCCGGACCGCAGGCGGCGCAATGGGCGGTCAGACGAGGACCATGCCCTCTTCGGAGCGCTGTACCGGCTCGGCGCCGTCGTCCTCGGGGCAGAGCTTGATCTCGTTGTGCGCCGCGCCGCCCGGGATCATCGGGTAGACGTTCTCGGCGCGGTCGACCACGATGTCGGCGATTACCGGCCGCGGGGTCTCGATCATCGCCTTGATCACGTCGTCGACCTGGTCCGGCGTCTGCGCGCGCAGGCCGACCGCCCCGAACGCGTCGGCCAGCTTCACGAAGTCCGGCAGGCTGTCCATGTAGCTCTCGCTGTAGCGATTGCCGTGGAAGAACTCCTGCCACTGGCGGACCATGCCCATGTAGGAATTGTTGAGGATGAACGACTTCACCGGCAGGCGATACTGCACGATGGTCGACATCTCCTGCATGTTCATGACCCAGGACGCCTCGCCCGCGATGTCGATCACGAGCGCGTCCGGGTGCGCGACCTGCACGCCCATGGCCGACGGCAGGCCGTAGCCCATGGTCCCGAGCCCGCCCGAGGTCATCCAGTGGCGCGGCTGCTCGAACTTGTAGTGCTGGGCGGCCCACATCTGATGCTGACCGACTTCGGTGGTGATGTAGGTCTCGCGGTCCTTGGTCAGCTGGTACAGGCGCTGGATCGCATACTGCGGCTTGATGACCTTGCCGTTCTGGCGGTAGCGCAGGCTGTCCTTGGCCTGCCATTCGCGGATTTTTCGCCCACCAGGGCTCGAGTCTGGCCGGGTCGGCCTGGTTGCCCTTGGCCCGCCAGGCCGTCGAGCAGCGCCCGCAGCGCGCGCGTGGCATCGCCCACGATCGCGACGTCGACCGGCACGTTTTTGTTGATCGAGCTCGGATCGATGTCGATCTGGATCTTCTGCGAGCCCGGCGAGAACCGGTCCAGGCGGCCGGTCACCCGATCGTCGAAGCGCGCGCCGATCGCGATCATCAGATCGCACCCGTGCATCGCGAGGTTGGCCTCGTAGGTGCCGTGCATGCCGAGCATGCCGATGAACTGCGGGTCCGAGGCCGGATAGCCGCCGAGCCCCATCAGGGTCAGCGTGATCGGGAAGCCGGTCGCGCGCACCAGCTCGGTGACCAGGGCCGAAGCCTCGAGGCCGGAGTTGATCACCCCGCCGCCGACGTAGAAGATCGGCCGCTGCGCTTTGGTCATCAGGTCGACCGCCCGCGCGATCGGCTCCGGCTGCGGCTCGACCCGGGGGTTGTAGGTCCGATGCCGGACCTGGTCGGCGCCGATGTAGGTCGCCGGGCCCATCAGGATGTCCTTGGGCAGGTCGATCACGACCGGGCCCGGACGGCCGCTGCGCGCGACGTGGAACGCCTCGTGGACCACGCGCGCGACCGCATCGCCCGACTTGACCAGGTAGTTGTGCTTGGTGCAGGGCCGCGTGATGCCGACCGTATCCGCCTCCTGAAAGGCGTCGTTGCCGATCATGTGGGTCGGCACTTGGCCGGTGAGACACACGACCGGCACGCTGTCCATGAGCGCGTCGGTCAGGCCGGTCACGGTGTTGGTGGCGCCCGGGCCCGAGGTCACCAGGACGACGCCCACCCGGCCGGTCGAGCGCGCGTAGCCCTCGGCGGCGTGGACCGCACCCTGCTCGTGCCGCACCAGGATGTGGCGAATCCTATCCTGCTTGAAGATCGCGTCATAAATCGGCAGCACGGCACCGCCCGGATAGCCAAATACCACCTCGACCCCCTGCTCGACCAGCGCCTGGAGCACGACCTCCGAGCCGGTCATCGGCTGGGTCGTCGCCTGAGTCTGGGCGTCGGTTCGGGTCAGGGAGGCGGCATCTGGCATGATTTTGGCTCCTCGATCGATGCCTCGGCGGTCGATTGGGGTGGGCTGCCCTTCGTACGCCGGCTTTTTTGGCCCTCTTTAAGGGCTGGATCGGAAACTATGCGGCAACGCGGCATCGGTCAACAAGCGGCGCTTGAGCCTCTGCAGATCCGGCAGGACCAAAGGCTCGTCGCCGAATCCCTGGAGCGGCTCCAGCTCGGGCAGCTGATGGCGCAGCCAGGTCGCCTGGCGCTTGGCGTACTGGCGCGTGCGCACGCCGGCGCGCGCGAGCGCAGTTGCGAGATCGAGGCAGCCGTCCAGATGGGCGCAGAGCTCGGGGACCGCGACCGCCTTGAGGAGCGGCAGATCGGGCTCCGGGTGGGCGTGACGCAGCGCGCGCAGCTCGGCCAGCGCGCCCGCCGCGATCATCGCCTGCAGCCGGCGCTCGATCCGGAGGTGCAGGTCGGCGCGTGGCGGCAGCAGGGCGAAGCCCGCGACCGGTTGCGGCAAA
Organism: uncultured Alphaproteobacteria bacterium; assembly: GCA_963753685.1. Classification (GTDB taxonomy): domain Bacteria; phylum Pseudomonadota; class Alphaproteobacteria; order Geminicoccales; family Geminicoccaceae; genus DATAOG01. Next base: position 167,003 of record CAVWDE010000020.1, on the reverse strand, counting down.
GACAGCTTGAACCGGGGTTCGGCCTGCCAGTCGGCGAGCGAGCGGCCGGTCGCGCTCACCACCTCGAAGGCGCGGATCAGCCGTTGCCGGTCGCTCGGGCGCAGCCGCGCCGCCATGACCGGATCGCGCCGCATGAGCAGGGCGTGCAGACCCGCTCCGCCCAGGCGCTCGAACATCGCCTCGGCCTCGGCCCGAGCGGCCGCCGGCACGGGCGGCACCGGCGCCAGCCCCCGCAGCAGAGCGGACAGATAGAGGCCGGTGCCGCCGACCACGATCGGCAGCCGGTCCGCGGCGGCGCTGGCTGCGATCGCTGCGCCGGCGAGCTCGAGCCAGCGCCCGACCGAGGCCGGATCGGCGGCGCCGAGCACGCCGAACAGGCGGTGCGGCAGCCGGGCCTCGTCGGCCGGGCTGGGCCGCGCCGTGAGCAGCGGCAACTCGCGGTAGAGTTGCATGCTGTCGGCATTGATGATCACGCCACCCAGGGCCTCGGCCAGGCGCAGCGCCAGCGCCGACTTGCCGCTCGCGCTCGGGCCGCCGATCACGATCAGACCGCTCATCGGACGGCTCGGGGCAAGGTGAGCCGGGGCCGAACGGGCGCAGGGCGGTGAGCCAGGTCCTCTGCCTGATCGCCGATCCCGCACGGGCGCCGCTCGCGCCTGAGCTGGTCGCCGAGGTCGGCCGCGCACTCGGCGCCGGACCGCGCTGGCTCGCCGAGGCTGAGGCCTGCGAGTTCGCGCTCGGGGACGCCGCCGGGGCGGCGCTCGCCGGGACGCTCCGGCAGACCCTTGCGGACGCCGGCATCGATGCGGTGCTGGTGCCAGCCGCGGCGCGGGTCAAGCAGCTGCTGGTCAGCGACATGGATTCGACCGTGATCACGGTCGAGTGCATCGATGAAGTCGCGGGCGCGCTCGGCATCCAGGCCGAGGTCGCGGCGATCACCCGGCGCGCCATGAACGGCGAGCTCGACTTCCGCAAAGCACTTGCGGCCCGGGTCGGGCTGCTCGCGGCCCTGCCGGTCACGGTCCTCGAGGAGATCTATCGGGAACGCGTCCGCCTGATGCCGGGGGCGACCACCCTGGTCCGGACGATGCGCGCGCGGGGCGCCACCACCGCGCTGGTCTCCGGCGGCTTCGCGCCGTTCACGGAGCGGGTGCGCGCAGCGCTCGGCTTCGATCTGGTCCAGGCCAATCGTCTGGAGGCCAGCGCCGGCCGCCTGACCGGCCGGGTGCTCGAGCCGGTGCGCGGTCCGGATAGCAAGCTTGCCCTGCTGAGGCGCCTGGCGCGGGTGCGCGGGCTCGCGCCGGCCGCGATCCTTGCGGTCGGCGACGGCGCCAACGACCTGCCGATGCTGAAGGCAGCCGGCCTCGGGGTCGCCTATCGAGCCCATCCGGTGGTCAGGGCGGCCGTCCCGGTCGCCATCAACCACGGCGACCTGACCGCTCTGCTCTATCTGCAGGGCATCGCCCGGCGCGACTTCGTGCTCGCCTGAGTGCGCGTGGCGACCGCGCCATCTCGCGCTGCGCCGGGCCGTCGATGGCCCGACGCGGCGCGGACCCGCTATCGCCCCGGCCGCCGGGTGCCGAAGCTACTGCGGCGCGGGCACCGGCGCTGGTGCCGGTGCCGGTGCCGGCGACGTGGTCGCGTCGGCCAGGCGGAGTGCCACGAAGCGCAGATCGCCCTGACGATCGATCAGCAACAGGACCGACTTCTTCTCGTCCTGGCGCGCCTGATTGACCTTGGCTGCGACCTCGGGCGGCGAGTGCACTTCCTCCTGGCCGACCTCGACGATCACATCGCCGGCGCGCAGGTTCTCTTTGCTGGCGGCGCCGCCGTCGGCGACGTTCATGATCACCACGCCCTTGATGTCCTCGCCGAGCTGGAAGCGGGTCCTGAGCTCGTCGGTGATGGTCGCGACCGTGACCCCGAGCGCATCGATGTCGGCCGAGGTCGGGGTATCGGCCTCGCCCTCGGTCAGCGCCGCCAGCTCCTCCTCCTCCGGCAGCTGGCCGAGGGTGACGTCGAAGGTCTTCTTCTCGCCGTGGCGCCAGACCACGACCTTGGCCGCCTCGCCGATCGGCGTTTCGGCGACGATCCGCGGCAGGCCGCGCATCCGGTCGATCTTCTTGCCGTCGAACTCGAGGATGACATCGCCCGCCTCGATCTTGGCCTGCTCGGCCGGCCCGCCGGGCGTCACGCTCGCGACCAGCGCCCCGGCCGCGCCATGCAGGCCCAGGCTGTCGGCGATCTCCTCGGTCACGGTCTGGATCCGCACCCCGAGCCAGCCGCGCTTGACCTTGCCCTCGTTCTTGAGCGACTGGATCACCGGCAGGGCGAGGTTGGACGGGATCGCGAAGCCGATCCCGACGTTGCCGCCGCTCGGCGAGAAGATCGCGGTGTTGATGCCGATCACCTCGCCGTTCAGATCGAAGCTCGGGCCGCCGGAGTTGCCGCGGTTGATCGGCGCGTCGACCTGCAGGAAGTCGTCGTACGGCCCGGCCCGGATGTCGCGCGAGCGCGCCGAGATGATGCCGGCGGTGACCGTGCTGCCCAGGCCGAACGGATTGCCGATCGCGATGATCCAGTCGCCGACCCGGATGTGGTCGCTGTCGCCGAAGGTGACCGCCGGGAACGGCTTGTCGCCATCGATCTTGAGCACTGCCAGGTCGGTCTTCTGGTCGCGCCCGACCAGCTTCGCCTTGTAGGTCGTATCGTCGCCGAAGATCACCGAGATCTCGTCGGCCTCGGCGATCACGTGGTTGTTGGTGACCACGTAGCCGGCGGGGTCGACCACGAAGCCCGAGCCCAGCGACGCCTGGCGCTGCGGCGCCTGCTCCGGCGGCCGGTCACGGTCGAAGAACTCACGAAAGAAGTCCTCGAACGGCGAGCCCGGCGGCGGTGCCGGGAACGGGAACGCCGGGTTCTGACCGCGCGGGACGACCTTGCTGGTCGCGATGTTGACCACCGCCGGCGCGACCCGGTCGACGATGTCGGCAAAGCTGATCTGCGGTGGTCCCGCGCGGCTCGGCTGGGGTCCCACCACCAGGCCAACCAGCCCCACGGCAAGCCACAGCGTGCGACCAGCCCGTCGCGCACGGCCGCGCGATCGCGTCGGGTTGGCAGGGGCGAAGGCGGTCACCAGGCTCATGTACAGTTCTCCACGACCTCGCCCGCTGACAATTCCAGCGGTCGACCTCGCTCTACGGAAGGACACCCAATTGCCGCGCCATGATCGGCATGATCGGTCAGGCAGCTATCTAAGCATACGCGCGAAATCGATCCCGCGCCATGAAATCCGGGGGAAAAGCGACGCCTCGGACCGCCGTCAGCCGCGCACCAGCCAGACCAGAACAACCCCGAGCGCGACCGCGATCAGGCCACCGACCCGGAGCTGCTCGTTGGCCAGGCCCTGGGCGAGCGCGGCGGCGCGCTTCATGGCGTTCGGCGACAGCGCCCAGAACAGCCCCTCCAGCACCAGCACCAACGCCAGGGCCGTCGCCAGATCGGTCATCGGGTCGCCGCCTCTGCCCCTGCCGGTCGCCGGCCGCACCGCGTGCCCCCGACCGGCAGCATCGCGCGCGCGGACCCGCCACCTTGCCTACTCGACCTTGTTGTCCGCCGGCGCCTGGTCGACCCCGACCGTCGCGGCGGGCGGCGTCCGAGGCGCTGCCGGCGGCGCGCTCGCGGCCGCGCCCGGCGTGGTCTCGGCCCCGTGCGCCGTCTGCAACACCCCATCCGGGTTGTCGAAGTAGCGGAAGAACTGGCTGTCCGGCGACAGCACCACGCTCGTGGAGTCGTCCCCGAGCGCCGTCTTATAGGCCTGCATCGAGCGGTAGAAGGTGAAGAAGTCGACGTCCCGGCCGAACGCATCGGCGAAGATCTTGACCGCCTGCGCGTCGCCCTCGCCACGGATGATCTGACTCTCCTTCTGGGCTTCGGCGATGATCACGCGCCGCTCGCGGTCGGCCCGGGCGCGGATCCGCTGCGCCAGCTCGGCGCCCTGCGCCCGCAATTCCTTCGCCTCGCGCTCACGCTCGGTCTGCATCCGGTGGTAGATGGCCTGGCTGTTCTCGGCCGGCAGATCCGCCCGCTTGATGCGCACATCGATGATCTCGATGCCGAACTGCTTGGTCTCGGTGTTCGCCTGATCGCGGATCTTGTTCATCAGCTGGGCGCGATCGGCCGACAGCACCGTGAACAGCGGCACCTCGCCCAGGACCTTGCGCAGGGACGCATCGAGGATGGTGTCGATGCGGCCGCGCAGGATCGCCTCGGTGCCGACCGACTGGTAGAAACGCAATGGATCGACGATCCGGTAACGGGCGAAGGCGTCGACCACCAGCCGCTTCTGATCACCGAGGATCACCTCCTGCGCCTCGGCGTCGAAATCGAGCACCCGGCGGTCGATGTCGACGACGTTCTGAATGAACGGCAGCTTGACGTGCAGGCCGGGGGCGGTGACCACGCGCTTGGTGTCGCCGAACTGCAGCACCAGCGCCTGCTGGGTCTGATGCACGGTGAACAGCGCGCTCATCAACAGCACCAGGACGGCGGCCGTGAGCGCGCCGGCGCTGATCAGCAGATTGCGGTTCATTGCGACTGCGCTCCGCCGGTGCTCGACTGTGCTCCGCCGATGCTCGACTGCGCTCCGTCGCTGCTGGTGCTCGGGGTGGCGGCGCGTTCGCGCGCCCGGCGCTCGAGCTCGGGCAGCGGCAGATAGGGCACCACGCCGGTGCCCTTCGCAGACTCATCGATCAGCACCTTGTTCATGCCGCGCAGCACGTCCTCCATGGTCTCGAGATAGATGCGCTTGACGGTCACGTCGCGCGCCTTGTTGTATTCGGTGTAGACGGACAGGAAGCGTTGCGCGTCGCCCTCGGCGCGGGCGACCACCTCCTGCCGGTAGGCCTGGGCCTCCTGCGAGATCCGCTCGGCCTCGCCGCGCGCCCGGGGCAGGATGTCGTTGGCGAACGACTCGGCCTCGTTCTGGGCGCGCTCGCGGTCCGCCTGCGCCCGCTGGACGTCCCGGAACGCCTCGATCACCTCGTCCGGCGGGTCGACCTTCTGCAGCTGCACCTGGGTGACCAGGATGCCGGCGCCGTAGTCGTCGAGGATCGCCTGGGTCTGCTCGCGCGCGTGCTGCTCGATCGCGCCCCGGGCCTCGGTGGTCGCCTCGGCGATCGGCGTCTTGCCGATGATCTCGCGCATCACGCTCTCGGCGACCGCCTTCACGGTCGATTCCGGGTCCCGGATGTTGAACAGGAAGTCGCCCGCGTCCTTGATCATCCACAGGAGCACGAAGTTGATGTCGACGATGTTCTCGTCACCGGTCAGCATCAGGCTCTCGTTGGCGACCTCCCGGGTCGCACCGCCGCGGCCGATCTCGGCGGCCGTGCGAAAGCCGATCTCGACCCGGTTGGAGTGGGTCACCTTGGGCAGGAACACGGTCTCGATCGGCGCCGGAATGTGCCAGTGGAGACCCGGCTGGGTGGTTGGCTTGACCCACTGGCCGAAGCGCACGACGACCCCCTGCTCGTCCGGGTCGACGCGATAGAAGCCGCTCGCCAGCCAGACCGCGATCAGGATCAGAGGCACCGCCGCCAGCGCCTTGCGGTTGCCGCCGAAGCCGCCGCCGACGCCGCCCGGAAAGATCTTCTTGACCTTCTCCTGACTGCGCCGCAGCAACTCTTCCAGGTCCGGCGGCCGCTGGCCACCGCCCGGACGACCGCCCCAAGGCCCCTGGCCGCCGCCGCCCTGCCAGCCGCCCCCTTGGTTGTTCCACGGCATCAGTCGCTACCTTTCGCTCCTGTGGTCGCGCCCCGCCAGGGCTTTGCCCGCGCCGCCGGGTCCTCTATATCTCCAGGGCCGGAAGCGCCACGGCGCGCTCCGTCTATATCAGCAGGACCGCAAGCGCCAGGGCGAGCTTCGTCCCGATGGCTCTGCTGGCGAGAATATCGTGCGGCAACATAGAGTGTTCAACCATGACGCAGGTTAGCCGAGAGCAGGTTCTCGCAGCTTTGGCGGCGGTGGTCGACCCGGCGCGCGGCCGCGACGTGGTCGCTCTGGACATGGTCTCCGGGATCGTGGTCAAGGGCAGCAACGTCGGCTTCGCGCTCGAGGTCGAGCCGCGCGAGGCCGAGGCCAAGGAGCCGCTGCGCCTGGCCTGCGAGCAGGCGGTGCTGGCGCTGCCGGGCGTCACGTCGGTGACCGCGGTGCTGACCGCGGAGCGGGCGCCGGGCGCCGGCCAGGCGCCCCGGCCGGGCGGCAGCCCGATGGCCGCTGCCGGACCGGCGCGCCACCGCGAACCGCCGCCGCAGGCCAAGCCCGGCCTGCCGGGCATCCGCTCGGTGATCGCGGTCGCCTCGGGCAAGGGCGGGGTCGGCAAGTCGACCACCTCGGTCAATCTGGCGCTCGGGCTGGTCCGGCTCGGCCAGCGGGTCGGCCTGCTCGATGCCGACATCTACGGCCCCTCGCAGCCGCGCATGCTCGGCATCACCGGCAAGCCCTCCAGCCCCGACGGCAAGAAGCTCCGGCCGATGGCGAACTACGGCGTCCGGGTGATGTCGATGGGCTTCCTGGTCGACGAGGACGCGCCGATGATCTGGCGCGGGCCGATGGTCCAGAGCGCCATCCAGCAGATGCTGGGCGACGTCGAATGGGGCGAGCTCGACGTGCTGGTGGTGGATCTGCCGCCCGGCACCGGTGATGCGCAGCTGACCATGGCGCAACGGGTGCCGCTGGCTGGTGCCGTGATCGTGTCGACGCCGCAGGACATAGCCCTTCTGGACGCGCGCAAGGCGCTCAACATGTTCCGCAAGGTCGACGTGCCGGTGTTCGGCATCGTCGAGAACATGAGCTACTTCCTGTGTCCGCATTGCGGCGGCCGGTCCGAGATCTTCAGCCACGGCGGCGCGCGCGCGACGGCCGCGAAGTTCGGGGTCGATTTCCTGGGCGAGATCCCCCTCGACCTCGCGATCCGCGAGCAGACCGACGCCGGCCGGCCGCCGGTGGTGGCGGAGCCCGACGGCCCCCAGGCCGAAGCGTACATGAACGTCGCCCGGCTGGTCCTGGCCAAGCTCGATCACAAGGCGATCGCCGAGCGCCGGCCGTTCCCGAAGATCGTCTACGACAGCTGATCGCCGTCCCCCGGAGCGTTAGCAGGGTTCCGACCGACCGGAACTTTCATCGCCCGCCGACGTTGGGGTGGCGTTCGTGCCCCTGAAGGATCGTCAGCCGCGAGGAGGAGCGCCCGTGCGGCTTGAGTCCGTGCGTCCCGTCGAAACGCCAGCCGCCGCCGAGCCCGGGGCGGGCGTCATCCTCGATCGGGAAACCGAGCATGCGGTGGCGGTCGCCAAAGGGCGGGTGCGGGTGCGCTCGCGCGTGCTCACCGGCCTGTTCACACTCGCCATCCTCTACACCTGCTATTTCGCCCAGGCGGTGCTGATTCCGATCGCGCTGGCGCTCCTGCTCAACCTGCTGCTGGCGCCCGTGGTGCGCGGCCTGAAGAAGTATCTCCGGCTGCCCGAGGCGATCAGCGCCCTGCTGGTGCTGCTGACCTTCGTCGCGCTCGTGGTCGGCACGATCTATGGTCTGTCCGGCCCCGCCACCCGCTGGTTCGCCCAGCTGCCGATGGCGATGGTCGAGGTCCGGGAGAAGGTCGAGGCCCTGCGGCAACCGGTCAAGGAGGTCCAGCAGGCGGCCAAGAAGGTGGAGACCCTGGCCCAGGGGGAGCCCAAGGCGGGCGAGCAGCAACCGGTCCAGGTCGCGGTCCAGGGGCCCGGTCTCACCCAGATGTTCCTGGACGGCGCGCTGACCCTCATCGCCGGGCTCGTGGTCATGATCGCCCTGCTGTTCTTCCTGCTCGCCTCGGGCGACACCCTGCTGCGCCAGGCGGTCACCATCGCCCCCCGCTTGAGCGACAAGCGCCGGGTGGTCGAGATCGCCCGCGAGACCGAGGACGACATCTCCTACTATCTGTTGACGGTGAGCATGATCAATGCCGGTCTCGGGGTGGCGATCGGGGTCGCCATGTATGTTCTCGGCATGCCCAATGCCTTGCTCTGGGGCGTGATGGCCGGGGTGTTCAATTTCGTGCCCTTTCTCGGCGCGGTGACCGGGATCGGCGTCGTCGGTCTGGTGGCACTGCTCACCTTCGACCACTTCTGGTCGATCCTGCTGCCGCCGCTCAGCTACCTGTGCCTGACCTCGATCGAGGCCCAGTTCGTCACCCCGGCCCTGCTTGCCCGCCGACTGACCTTGAACCCCGTCGCCGTGTTCCTGGCGTTGATCGTCTGGACCTGGATGTGGGGCATCGCGGGTGCGCTGCTCGCGGTGCCCCTGCTCGCGACCTTCAAGATCTGCTGCGACCACATTGAGCCGCTGCAGCCGATCGGCACCATGCTCGGCCGCTGACGAGGCGGCGCCCGGCATTGGTGCTGCCGACCGCAAGAACCGGGTTGTGCGCGGCGCACGCCAGGCCGATTCTCGGGGCGACCCTCATCGTGGGAGCCGAGCCATGGCCGCCAATCTGGCACTGATCGACGACACCGCGCCGGCGCGCGCCCTGCCCTACAACACCCGGATCGCGGCTGCGCTCCGCTACGTGGTCGAGCACGGCCAGGACCAGCCCTCGCTCGAGACGATGGCCGAGCAGGCGGGCCTGTCGCCGTTCCACTTCCAGCGCATCTTCAAACGCTGGGCCGGGATCAGCCCGAAGCGTTTTCTCCAGTACGTCACGCTTGCCCAGGCCAAGCTGGCGCTCGCCGACGGTGCCAGCGTGCTGGATGCGGCGCTCGACGCCGGCCTGTCCGGCCCGTCGCGCCTGCACGACCTGTTCGTGGCGTGCGATGCCATGACGCCGGGCGAGTTCAAGGCGCTGGGCGACAAGTTGGTGATCCGCTGGGGCCTGCACGATGCGCCGCTCGGCCGGGTGCTGGTCGGGGTCACCGAGCGCGGCCTCTGCTGGCTCGCCTTCGTCGAGGCCGACGATGCGCCGGTGATCGCCGAGTTCGAGCGCGAATGGCGAGGCGCCCGCCTGGTGCGCGACGATCCGGGCACCGCAGCACTCGCCACCCGCGCCTTCGAGATCGGAGCCCCCTCGGCCGAGCCGCTGCCGCTCCTGGTGCGCGGCACCAACTTCCAGATCAAGGTCTGGGAGGCGCTGCTCAAGATCCCGTTCGGGCGCCTGGTCAGCTACCAGACGATCGCGCGCGCGATCGGCCAGCCGAGGGCGATGCGGGCGGTCGGGCGCGCGGTCGGCGCCAACAACATCTCCTGGCTGATCCCCTGCCACCGGGTGATCCTGTCGACCGGGATCATCCACAACTATCGCTGGGGCGTGCGCCAGAAGCAGATCCTGACCGCGTTCGAAGCCGCGGTCGCCCACCCCGGCGCGTGACGGGCCGACGCGCCGCGGCGCAGGGTCGGGTGCCGCCGGACGGTCGCTTCAAGGGGTTCTCATCGAGCTGCCAGAACCGAAACCGCCCAGTCCCTCGGGACGGTCGTGAGGAACAACCGTTCGCGGGTCGGATGCCCTTGAACGAAGAGGGCTCGGGCGAAGGTGTCGAAGATTACTTCGATCTCCGGACATCCCGAATCGACGGGCACCCCCCGACCTTTCATGTATTCAAGAACTTCGAGCAGAAATAGCTGCTCATAGCGGGTGGTCTTGCGCGTGATGCCCTGGAGCTTATGGTGTACACACATGCCAATGCCCAACATACCCGTGGTTATGTACCAGGAACTCATTGTCGAAATACACCCGGCTGAACGGCATTCTACCCCCCACGCCTAGACGAGCGCGCACACCTCCCGAGACTACGAGGACTCGTAGCTCATGCGAAGCTGATGAGGATGCGATTACCCTCTAGGTCGCATGCTGACGCAGATCCGGAGAAGTCTTAGGCTTCTCGCCGCCTGCATTGATCCCCAACCCAGACGCTTGTTCCAAGCGAGCAAGTCGACACTTGGATGCATATTATGCCGTGACCTGTCGCGTTCGGCAAGAACAACTGCGTCGCCACCCGCTGGGCGCGGGCAGCGTGACCGGACGGCCGGGCGGGCTCAGGAAGAGGCCAGGGCCGTGTCGACGTAGAGGTCCGCGAGCGCCAGCGCGATGCCGGGCTGGTCGAGGCTGATGCTGCCTTGGCGGAGGATGTGCGGCTCCAGAGCGCCGCTCGGCCCGCGGCTGTGATAGACCACCCGGCGCTGGTCCTGCTCGATCACCAGATAGTGGCGGATCGAGCCGATGCCGGAATAGAAGTCGACCTTGTCGTTGACGTCCGCGAGCCGGGTCGAGCGCGAGGCGACCTCGACCACGATCACCGGCTCGGGCACCAGATAGGCACTGTCGTCGATCGTCTCGGCGCAGGTCACGACAACGTCGGGGACGCGGCACTGGTCGCCGTCGATACCAACCGCCACGCCTGGACCCGCGTCGAAGACCTCGCATGGCGCGCCGGCCTCGGCGATCGTACGTCTCAGCGCGTCGCTGGCATTGTGCTGGATGCGCGCGTGCCGGATGTTGGTCGGCGACATGAGCCGGATCGGCTGGCCGCCGACCAGCTCGTAGCGCCCGTCGTCGCTCAGGTCCGCGCGCCACGCCAGGAAGTCGCCGACCGTCATGCGCGCTTCGCTGCGCGCCGAGGCCCTGCTCATGGGCTGAACCTGACCGAGACCTGGCCGAGGACGCCGAAGTCGCCGACCGCGGTCTGGCCGGGCTCGAGGATCACGAGGCCGGTCGTGGTGCCGGTGCTGACGATCTGGCCGGCCGGCAGCGTGCGCCCGCTTGCGGTGTAGCGGTTGACGAACCAGGCCAGCACGTTGAGGGGATGGCCGAGCACCAAGGCGCCGGTGCCGGCGGCCTTCGGCTCACCGTCGATGGTCAGCCGGACCGCGTGGTTCGCGAGATCGAGGCTCTGCCAGTCGAAGGTTGGGGCGCCGAGGACCAAAGCACCGTTGACCCCGCAGTCGGCGACTGCCGAGGGCGCGCCGTGCTTGATCGGATGGTCGAGGCGCGGGCTCACGATCTCGATCGCCGGGATCGGCGCGCTCACCCGCTCGGCCACGTCGTCGGGCTGGTAGGGCTCCTCGCGCGGCTCGAAATCGGCCGCCAGCTGGAACGCGAACTCGCACTCGATGCCGCGCATCGGGAAGCCGGCCGCGGGCAGTTCGGCCGGCGAGGCGAACACCAGGGGCGCCAGGACCGGCCCATAGAATGGCTCCTCGATGCCGAACAGCCGCTGGCTCGCCTCTGCGGTACAGCCCACCTTCCAGCCGGCGACCGGCTGGCCGAAGCTGGCGACGAAGGCCTCCTGGATCGCATAGCCGTCGGCCATGGTCGCGGGGCGACAAGCCTCGGGCAAGCCCGCCAGGGGTGTGCCCGTGCGGCGCGCCTCGATCAGCCGATCGACCGCATCCCGAATCTGATTCGGCGTCATGCCCGTTTCCCTCCCGGCGCGCTCAGATCGTCTCGATGGACGAGATGCCATACTGGCGCGCAGAGGACCAGTCCGGACAGATGCCGCCCGAAAAAGCCTCGGACACAATTGAAGACGCCTTGAGCGACTTAGCACCTGCGAGCAGCGCGGAGCGCGGTTGCCTCAGCCGCCGGCGGCCTCGATCATGGCCTGGGCGACCCCGATCTCGCGTTCGGCGCGGCTGCGCTCGGCGTCGTCCTTGGCTTCGCGCAGATCGTCCTCGGCATCGGACAGCCGCTGGCGCGCCTGGGTGCGATCGATCTCCTCGACCGGCATGGCTTCCTCGGCGAGCACCGTGCAGCCGCGCTCGTTGACCTCGGCGAAGCCGCCGGCGACGAAGATCCGCCGGGTCACCTGGTTGCCCTCGTAGGTCTCGATCACCCCCGGCCGCAGCAGCGACATCAGGAGACTGTGGCCGGGCAGGACGCCGAAATCACCGGCCTCGCCCGGCGCCACCACCATGTCGACCTCGGCGCTCGCCAGCAGCCGCTCGGGCGCCACCAGCTCGAACGCGACCTTGTCCGGATCGGCCACGCGCCGCCTCCTCAGTCCTCGGCGGCCATGCGCTTGGCCTTCTCGACCGCCTCCTCGATGCCGCCGACCATGTAGAACGCGGCCTCGGGCAGGTCGTCGTAGTCGCCGGCGCAGATCGCCTTGAAGCCCGCGATCGTGTCCTCGATCGCGACCAGCTTGCCAGGCGAGCCCGTGAACACCTCGGCGACGTGGAACGGCTGCGACAGGAAGCGCTGCAGCTTGCGGGCGCGCGCGACCACCAGCTTGTCCTCTTCCGAGAGCTCGTCCATGCCCAGGATCGCGATGATGTCCTGGAGCGCCTTGTAGCGCTGCAGCGTCTCCTGCACCTCGCGCGCGACCGCATAGTGCTCCTCGCCGACCACCGAGGGCGTCAGGATGCGCGAGGTCGAATCCAACGGATCGACCGCCGGATAGATGCCGAGCTCGGCGATCTGGCGGGACAGGACCGTGGTCGCATCCAGATGCGAGAACGCAGCCGCCGGCGCCGGGTCGGTCAGATCGTCGGCCGGCACGTAGATTGCCTGGACCGAGGTGATCGAGCCCTTGGTGGTCGAGGTGATCCGCTCCTGGAGCGCGCCCATGTCGGTGCCCAGGGTCGGCTGGTAACCCACGGCCGAGGGGATCCGGCCGAGCAGCGCCGAGACCTCGGAGCCTGCCTGGGTGAAGCGGAAGATGTTGTCGATGAACAGCAGGACGTCCTGGCCCTCGGTGTCGCGGAAATGCTCCGCGACGGTCAGGCCCGAGAGGCCGACGCGCGCGCGGGCGCCGGGCGGCTCGTTCATCTGGCCGTAGATCAGGGCGACCTTGGACTTGGACAGATCCTCGAGGTCGATGACGCCCAATTCGATCATCTCGTGGTAGAGGTCGTTGCCCTCGCGGGTGCGCTCGCCGACGCCGGCGAACACTGAGAAACCGCCATGCGCCTTGGCGATGTTGTTGATCAGCTCCATGATGATCACGGTCTTGCCGACGCCGGCGCCGCCGAACAGGCCGATCTTGCCACCCTTGGGGTAAGGCGTCAGCAGGTCGACCACCTTGATGCCGGTGGTCAGGATCTCGGTCTCGGTCGACTGGTCGGTCAACGGCGGCGCCGGCTGGTGGATGGGCACCCGGATCTTGGCCTCGATCGGCCCGCGCTCGTCGACCGGCTCGCCGATCACGTTCAGGATCCGGCCGAGCGTCTCGCGGCCGACCGGCATCGCGATCGGCTCACCGGTGTCGATCACCTCCTGGCCGCGGGTCAGGCCGTCGGTGCCATCCATGGCGATCGTGCGTACGGTCGATTCGCCGAGATGCTGCGCCACCTCGAGCACCAGCCGCCGGCCGTGGTTCTCGGTATGCAGCGCGTTCAGGATCGCCGGCAGAGCGCCGTCGAACTGGACGTCGACGACCGCGCCCATCACCTGCGTGACGTGGCCGGCCTGGATGTTCTCGCGGCTGACATCGTTCATCGTGGTTCCTCGGCTGGCAGCCATCCTGCAGGGTGCACTCAGAGGGCCTCGGCGCCCGAGACGATCTCGATCAGTTCCCTCGTGATCTGCGCTTGGCGGGTCCGGTTGTAGAACAGGGTGAGACGATCGATCATCTCGCCGGCGTTGCGGGTCGCGTTGTCCATCGCGGTCATGCGCGCGCCCTGCTCGCTGGCCGCGTTCTCGACCAAGGCACCATAGATCTGGACCGCGAGGTTGCGCGGCAAGAGCTCCTTCAGGATCGCCGCCTCGTCGGGCTCGAACTCGTAGACCGCGCGCACCTCGTTCGGATCGCTCGCGCGCGCCGCGCCCTCGACCGTAGCCGGTTGCACCGGCACCAGCTGCTGCAGGGTCAGGATCTGGGTGATCGCCGACTTGAAGCGGTTGAAGGCGATCGTGCAGACGTCGAACTCGCCGGCCTCGTACATCGTGTTGATCCGCAGGGCGATCTGGACCGCCTCGGCGTATTCCAGCCGCCGCCGCCCGACGCCTTCGATCGTGCCGACGATTATTTCGCCGAGCTCGCGCCGCAGCATGTCGCGACCCTTGCGGCCGACGCACAGCACCTTGACCTGCTTGCCCTGCTCGCGCAGCTCGCGGATCCGCGCCCTGGCGCCACGCGCGATCGAGCTGTTGAAGCCGCCGCACAAGCCCCGGTCGGCGGTCGCGACCACCACCAGGTGGACCTGGTCGCGGCCGGTGCCGGCGAGCAGCGGCGGCGTACCCTCGAGGTCGGCGACGCTGGTCGCGAGATTGGCCAGCATCATCGCCATGCGCTGGGCGAAGGGACGCGCCGCCTCGGCCTGCTCCTGCGCCCGCTTGAGCTTGGAGGCGGCCACCAGCTTCATGGCGCTGGTGATCTTCTGCGTCTGCTTGACGCTGCCGATCCGGGTGCGCAGATCCTTGAGGCTGGGCATCGCTCAGCGGGGCTCGGCGGCGCGGCTCAGGCGACGAACGCCTGGGTGTAGCCGTCGAGCAGTCGCTTGAGCTGGCCCTCGGTCGCCTCGCTGAGCGCGCCCTGGTCGCGGACCGCCTTCAGGATCTCCTGGCCGTTGGCCTCCAACTCGCTGACCAGACCCTGCTCGTAACGGGTCACGTCGGCGACCTTGATCCGGTCGAGATAGCCGTTGACGCCGGCGTAGATCACGCCGACCTGCATCTCGACCGGCATCGGCACGTACTGGTCCTGCTTGAGCACCTCGGTCAGCCTGGCGCCGCGGTTGAGCAGGCGTTGGGTGGCGGCGTCGAGGTCGGAGGCGAACTGGGAAAACGCCGCCATCTCGCGGTACTGCGCCAGCTCCAGCTTGATCCGGCCGGCGACCTGCTTCATCGCCTTGATCTGGGCCGCGGAGCCCACCCGCGACACCGACAGGCCGACGTTCACCGCCGGCCGGATGCCCTGGTAGAACAGGTCGGTCTCGAGGAAGATCTGGCCATCGGTGATCGAGATCACGTTGGTCGGGATGTAGGCGGAGACGTCGTTGGCCTGGGTCTCGACCACCGGCAGTGCGGTCAGCGAGCCGCTGCCATGCTCGTCGCTCATCTTGGCGGCGCGCTCGAGCAGGCGCGAATGCAGATAGAACACGTCGCCCGGGAACGCCTCGCGGCCCGGCGGCCGGCGCAGCAGCAGCGACATCTGGCGATAGGCGGTCGCCTGCTTGGACAGATCGTCATAGACGATCAGGGCGTGCATGCCGTTGTCGCGGAAATATTCGCCCATCGAGCAGCCGCTGTAGGGCGCCAGGAACTGCAGGGGCGCCGGATCGGAGGCGGTGGCGGCCACGATGATGCAATATTCCATGGCGCCGTAGTCCTCGAGGGTCTTGGCGACCCGGGCGACCGAGGAGCGCTTCTGGCCGATCGCAACATAGATGCAGTAAAGCTTCTTCTTCTCGTCGCCGCTCTGGTTGACGCCCTTCTGGTTGATGAAGGCATCGATCGCGATCGCGGTCTTGCCGGTCTGGCGATCGCCGATGATCAGCTCGCGCTGGCCGCGGCCGATCGGGATCAGGCTGTCGATCGCCTTGAGGCCGGTCTGCATGGGCTCGTGGACCGAGCGCCGCGGGATGATGCCCGGCGCCTTGACCTCGGCGAGCCGGCGTTCGGTCGCCTCGATCGGCCCCTTGCCGTCGAGCGGGTTGCCGAGCGGGTCGACCACCCGGCCGAGCAGGCCCTTGCCAACCGGCACATCCACGATCGACTGGGTGCGCTTGACGATGTCACCTTCGCCGATGTGGCGGTCGTCGCCGAAGATCACCACGCCGACGTTGTCGGTCTCGAGATTGAGCGCCATGCCGCGGGTGCCGTCCGCGAACTCGACCAGCTCGCCGGACTGGACCTGGTCGAGGCCGTAGACGCGCGCGATGCCGTCGCCGACCGAGAGCACGCGGCCGACCTCGGCGATCTCGGCCTCGGTGCCGAAATTGGCGATCTGCTCCTTCAAGAGCGCCGAGATCTCGGCGGCGCGGATGTCCATCAGGCAGCCCCCTTCATGGCCAGCTCGAGGCGCTGGAGTTGGGTCCGGAGCGAGGCGTCGATCATGCGCGAGCCGACCCGCACGACCAGCCCGCCAAGCAGGCCCGGATCGACCGCGGTCGCAAGCGTCACGGTCTGGCCCATGGCGGCGCTCAACTGCTGCTGCACGGCAGCCTGCTGCGCTTCGGACAACGGCACGGCCGAGACCAGCTCGGCGCTGACCTCGCCCTTGTGGTGCGCGAGCATGGCCAGATAGGCGTTGACGATCTCGGGCAGGACGAACAGCCGGCGCTTCTGCGCGAGCAGCCCCAGGAACTGGCGCGCGAGTTCATGGAACCCGGCGCGCTCGGCGACCGCCAGGACCGCCCGGCCCTGGTCGTCCCGGGACAACACGGGGCTCCGGATCAGCCGGCGCAGGTCCGCGCTCTCGCCGAGCAGCGTCTGCAGGTCGCGCAGATTGCCGGCGACCGTATCCAGCGCGTCGCGGTCGTCGGCCAGCTCGAACAGGGCCGACGCATAGCGCCCCGCCAAGCCCGACGCGTCGGCTGAAGATGCAGGCAAGCCGCGGTTTCCTTGGTTGTCACAAACCCGACATCGGGCCGCAAAAGAGCGCCCCGCAACCCTCGCTTCCCCGTGCAGCGCGGCCCGAATAACACAGGCCCCCAGGGCGTGCAAGCCGCCAGCGCGCCGCCGGGCGCGGGCCGGACCACCGATCGATGATCGACAGCAAACAGTCGCGTGCCCGCGGCATGGCGCTCGCCAAAGCCCGGGGACGCCAGCGACGCTTCAGGCAACCCGACGTCGAGAGCCAGATTCCAAAGTTGCCAGTCTTTCCACTTGGTCTGCCCGGCAACCCTCCTGGCGCGCACGTACGTGATGTTCGCCTGCCTGAAGCCGAGCCAGGCGAACAGCCCCTTCATGAACCGTGTCCGCACGGAGCCCGCCCGCGATCACGCAGGCGATGATCAGTCCGGCACCGACCGCGGCCGCGAGATTGACCCGCGAGCCGATGCCCCAGTTGCCGCAGTTGCCAAGGACGGTGAGCGGATAGGCGAGCACCAGTATCACCAGGCCCGTCCCACCCAGCCGCAGCAGGCGGCCTCCCTCCGGTGGCTCGGAACTCGCCTCGCGAGCCGGCGCGACCGGCGTGGACCGCACCCGGGCGCCGACCGTCCGCGTTGCCAGGAAGGTCAACGCGCCCAGCATGAGCCCGAAGCTCGCGAGCAGCAGCAGCCACTCGATCGCGGTCAGACGGGGCAGGGCGTAGAGAGGGCCACGCAGGTAGCTGCCGAGACTGAAAATCGGTCCGAGGATCGTGTTCCGGAGCGCGACCATGGCCGCGTGCCTGGCGTCCAGATGCTCCAGGCGACTTTCGCCGATCGCGATCCGGATCAGCCCGATCGTGGCCAGCATGGCCACCAGAATCGCGCCGTTGCGGACGAGCTCGCGCCGAAGATCGCGCCCCCGGCGCTCGCTCAGAAACGGCACCGCAAGAAAGACCGGAAAGACCGCTTCATAAATGAGCAACGTCAGGGCGATCAGCGCATAGGCAGCGATTTC
Organism: uncultured Alphaproteobacteria bacterium; assembly: GCA_963753685.1. GTDB lineage: Bacteria > Pseudomonadota > Alphaproteobacteria > Geminicoccales > Geminicoccaceae > DATAOG01. Next base: position 149,491 of record CAVWDE010000020.1, on the reverse strand, counting down.
CGTTCATGCAGATATAAGTGGATTGCGATCAGCAGAAGGAGCAGCGACGTCTGCAGCGCGTAGGCGCTGGTCAGCCAGGTTCGGGTCGCGTCGGCGGGAAACAGGACAAAGGCCAGAGCCGCCGCCAGGGCCACCATCTCCTGACCGAGGAGGCGGCGGGCAATCAGGTAGAAGACCCAGGCGGTGGCGAGGTCGACCAGGAACGCCACCAGGTAGACCCCCCAGAGGGGACCGAGCTGGGCGCCAAGTAACGCATAAGTATAGATCACCGGCTCGTGGAGCGGCAGGCCCGCGGGCGGGTGGGTCAGGCCCTGCCAGAGCTGCGCGGCGAATTCCCGAGCGTCGGCGCCGATCATGAACGGGATGCGGGCGTAGTCGTCCTGGTACAGCCCGAAGCCCGAGGCGTAGAGGAACTGCGCGACCCAGATCACGGTCGCGAGCGCGGTCAGCGTCAGGGCCGAGGGCAGCCACGCGCCCGCGCCCGGATCACGCGTCGGTGGGGTCAAGGTGCCAGCCCACAAGGTCCGGAAGGTGCGCCCGCGGCCGGTCGAGGTCAAATGTGGATGTCCGCGTTCAGAGAAAGCTGTAGGGGTCGACGTCGACCTGCAGGCGCAGGTGGCCACGGGGCTTGTGCTGGCTGACCCAGGGGCGAAGCACCGCCGGCAGGTCGATCTCGGCCACCGCGATCACAAGCAGGCGCTGGCGGTAGCGGCCGCGCAGCAGCCCGAGCGGCGCCGGGGCCGGGCCGAGGACCCGGACACCGGGCAGGTCCGGGGCGCTCTGGGCGAGCGATCTCGCAAAAGCGCGGGTCTGGCTGGCATCGCGGCCGGAGACGATCAGCGCGGCGAGGCGGCCGAACGGCGGCATGCCTGCGTCCCGCCGCTCGGCCAGCTCCTCGGCGTAGAAGCGCTCCTTGTCGCCGGCGGCCAGCGCCTGCATGACCGGATGGTCCGGCAGATGGGTCTGGATCAGCACCCGGCCCGGCCGCTCCACCCGCCCGGCGCGGCCGGCGACCTGGTAGAGCAGCTGGAACTGGCGCTCGGCCGCGCGCAGATCGCCGCCCGCGAGGCCGAGATCGCCGTCGACCACCCCGACCAGGGTCAAATCCGGAAAATGGTGGCCCTTGGCGATGATCTGGGTGCCGATCAGCAGGTCGAGCTCGTGGTCGCGCATGGCGCCGAGCAGCGCCGCCACCGCACTCGGACCGGCCGGCTGGTCGCTGGTCAGGATCGCGAGCCGCGCCGCCGGCAGCAGCGCGCGCACCTCCTCGGCCAAGCGCTCGACGCCCGGACCGCAGGCGACCAGGCTGTCGACCGTGCCGCAGCTCGGACAATGGTCGAGCTCGGCGCGACCGTAGCCGCAGTGGTGGCAGAGCAGGCGATGGCGCAGGCGGTGGGTCACCAGCCAGGCGCTGCAGTTCGGACAGCGCAGCCGATGACCGCAGGCCCGGCAGAGGGTCAGCGGCGCAAAGCCCCGCCGGTTCAGGAACAAAAGCGCCTGCTCGCCGGCGGCAAGCGTTGCCTCCAGCGCGGCGCGCAGCCTCGGCGCCAGCCAGCCGCCGCGCGGCGGCCGGTCGCGCCGGAGATCGATCAGCCGGACGTCCGGCATCGCGCTGCCGCCATGCCGGGCCGGCAGCAGGAGGGCGCGGCCCTCGGCGCGAACGTCAGGGGCGCCCGCGATCCTGCCCATGCGCCAAGCGGTGTCGAGCGAGGGCGTCGCCGACACCAGGATCACCGGGCAGGCTTCGAGGCGGGCGCGCGCGACCGCCATGTCCCGGCCCTGGTAGGGCACGCCGTCCTCCTGCTTGAAGCTCGGGTCGTGCTCCTCGTCGACCACGATCAGGCCGAGCTCCGGAAACGGCAGGAACAGCGCCGAGCGGGCGCCGATCACGACCCTCTCGCGGCCCTCCGCGACCCGCCGCCAGGTCTGCCGGCGGGCGGCCGCGCCGAGCTCGGAATGCCAGGCCGCGGGCGGGCGACCAAAGCGCTGGCCGAAGCGCTCGAGCAGCTGGGCGGTCAGCGCGATCTCCGGCAACAGGATCAAGGCCTGGCGGCCGCGCGCGAGCGTCGCGGCGACCGCCTCGAGGTAGACCTCGGTCTTGCCGGCGCCAGGGACACCCTCGAGCAGGGTCACGCTGTGGCCCGCGGACAATGTCTCGGCGAGCGCCTGGGCGGCCGTGGCCTGCGCTGGCGAGAGCGCGACCGGCGACGGCCCGGATGCGAGCGGGGCCGGCGCCGGCTCCGGCAGCGGCGCCGGTGTCAGCAAGCCGGCCCGCGCCATGCCCTGCACGACGCCCGCGCCGACCCCGGCCAGGCGCGCGATCTCGGCCGCCGGGCGCGGCCGCCGGTCGTCGAGCGCCGCCAGCACGCGCCGGCGCGGCGCGCTCAGCGCGGTTGCCGCCGCGGCCGCCGCCGCCGGCACCAGGCCCAGCTTCGGCATCGGCGGCTCGAGCGCGGCCGGCACGCTGAGCACGAGCTTCAGGGCAGCCCCGAGCGGGGCCAGCGTGGTGGCCGCCAGGTGCTCGATCAGCCGGCGCAAGGGCGGCCGCAGCGGCGGCGCGTCCAGACGCCGCCTGACCGGCTTGAGGCGCGCGGCCGGCACCGGCTTGTCCGGACCGGCATCCCAGACCACGCCGATCACCTCGCGCGGCCCGAACGGCACCTCGACCAGATCGCCCGGCGCGGCGCGCAGATCCTCCGGCAGCGCGTAGTCGAACGGCGTCTCGAGCGGCAGGGGGACCAGAACCGGGACCAATTCGACCATTGAGGTACCGCGGGTACCGGCTATTCCAGCTTGCGCGAGACTGCCTGCTCGCGGCACTGTCGCGGGGGAGACGGCATCGGAGATCGACGTGACGCTGCTCGTTCCGAACACTCGGGAAGAGGTCGGCCAGCTGGCCAGGGCGTGGTGCGCCTGGCTCGCCCATGAGAAGCGCCAAGCCGCCCTGACCGTCAAGGCCTACCGGACCGACCTCGCCGGCTTTCTCGGGTTCTGCGCCGACCACCTGGGCGAGCCGCCCGGGCTGGACCAGCTGATCGGCCTGAGTGCTGTGGATTTCCGCGCCTGGCTCGCCTGGCGCCACGGTCGGGGCCTGGCCCGGACGTCGACCGCGCGCGCGCTCGCGGCGGTGCGCAGCTTCTATCGCTATCTCGATCGCCAGCACGGGCGGCACAATGCCGCGCTCAAGGCGCTGCGCACGCCGCGCCTCGCCAAGCGGCTGCCGCGGCCGCTGTCGGCCGGCCAGGCCCGCGCGCTGCTCGAGGAGGTGCCCGAGGTCGCGACCCCCGCCTGGGTCGCCAAACGCGATCTGGCGCTGCTCCTGCTGCTCTATGGCGCGGGCCTCAGGATCGGCGAGGCGCTGGCGCTGGACCGCCGGGCGCTCGGCCGCGCGCCGGCGCTGCAGCCGACCCTGACCGTGACCGGCAAGGGCGGCAAGCAGCGGCTGGTCCCGCTCCTGCCGGTGGTCGCGGCGGCGCTCGCGGCCTATCTCGATGACTGCGCCCACGCGCCGGGTCCGGACGCGCCGCTGTTCGTCGGGCTGCGCGGCCAGCGGTTGCAGGCGCCGGTGGTCCGGCGCCGGATGCAGGCTTTGCGCCGCCGCCTGGGGCTGCCTGAGAGCGCCACTCCACACGCGCTCCGGCACAGCTTCGCGACCCACCTGCTGGCCGGCGGCGCCGATCTACGGGTGATTCAGGAGCTGCTCGGCCATGCCAGCCTGTCGACCACCCAGGGCTATACCGGCATCGAGGGCGAGCGCCTGATGCGGCTGTACCACCATGCGCATCCGCGGGCCTGAGCCCGAGCGTGCGGCGCCGGGGGTGGAGACCGGCCGCCGTGGTCCGCGACTGATCGCGGCCGGGTAACGCCGCAGGTCCCGGGACTGCGCCGGTCTTGCGTATCCTCATTGGTATCTCGGTCCTGCTGGTCGGCGTCGTGGTCGGGGTCCTGATCGCGCTGCCGCGGCTGGTCACCTGGGACGACTACCGCGATCAGGTGACCGAGCAGGCCGAGGCGATCACCGGCCAGACCGTGACGATCGGCGGCCGGATCGACCTCAAGTTCCTGCCCGAGCCAACCCTGACGCTGGCCCAGGCGACCCTGTCGAGCCCGCCGAACACGCCGGGCGGCCGCTCGCTCGCGGTCGACCGGCTCGATCTGCGGCTGAAGCCGCTGCCGTTGCTGGGCGGGCGCATGGAGATCGACGCGGTGCGTCTGGTCAGGCCGGTCCTGCAGGTCACCGCGCCCCGCGCCAATCCCGCCTCGGCGCTGCTGCTCGCCGGCGGCGGGATGATGCTGCCGCTCGGCGAGGGCGGCCCGAGCCGGCTGACCGTGGTCGATGGCCGGGCGATCGTGCGCGGCACCGAGCACGGCACCGAGCACGCGGTCGAGGCGATCAATTTCGAGGTCGGCGCCGACGGCCCGAAAGGACCCTACACCTTCGATGGCGAGTTCGCGATCGCCGCCCAGACGATCGGCATCACCGCCCGCGTCGGCCTGCTCGAGCCGAACGCCTGGAGCACGTTGCAGCTCGTGCTGACCGCCCCGGGGGCGGGCAAGGGTCCGACCATCCTGAGCTTCCGCGGCCTGACCTGGTCGGATCTGGCGGCGCCGCGTCTGCGCGGCGAGCTGTCGATGACCGGGACCGACGCAAAGGCGGGGATCGGCGCGCTCGACGATGCATTTGAGGGCGGGCTTGGGGGCGCGCTCGGCGATAGCTTGCCGGACCTGCCGGCCCGGCTCTCGGTGCCTTTCCGCGTGGCTGCCCACCTCGAGTTCGTCGACCACGAGGCCAAGCTCGAGCGGCTCCACCTGGCGCTCGCGGACACCGAGGCCGACGGCAGCCTGCGCCTCGGACTTGGACCGCAGCCGGAGATCGACCTCGAGCTCGGCATGGCGCATCTCGCCGCCCCGGACGCATGGCCGCTGGGCGCCGCCGGCCTCGCGCCGCTGGCCGCCCTCGCGGGCCTCAAGGGACGGGTCGACCTCTCGGTCGACGCGCTCGACTATCGGGGCGGCACGATCCGACACCTGCGCACGACTCTGGCGCTGGCCGGCACCGGCGGGCTGACCGTGGAGCAGGCGCGCGCGACCCTGCCCGGCCAGACCAGCGTCGACTTCACCGGGGCGCTCACGGGCAAGGGCGCCGACGCTGTGCTGCAGGGCGACCTGAAGGTGGTGTCGGACGACCTGAGCGGGCTGCTCGCCTGGTCGGGACTGGGGCTCCAGCAGAGCGGGCTCGCCAGGGGCCGGCTGCGCACCCTCAGCCTGGCGAGCCGGCTGGCGCTCGACCCCTCGACGCTGCGCTTCACCGAGGCCGAACTCCGGGTCGATGCCTCACGTCTGTCCGGCTCGCTCGCGCTCAGCCTGGGCGCGCGGCCGCAGATTGCCGGCGTGCTGGCGCTCGACCGGCTCGACCTCGACGCCTACCTGCCCGACGGCCGGCTGCCGCCGCTGGCGGGACCGGGGCTGCAGGCGTTCGACGCCTTCGATGCCGCGCTCGAGGCGCGCATCGACCGCCTGACCTGGCACGGCCTGCGCTTCCAGGACATCTCCTTGAACGGCCGTTCGGTCGCCGGCCAGCTGACCCTCAGCGACCTCTCCCTGCACGATGCCGCCGAGACCGATGCGCATCTGTCCGGCGAGCTCAATCTCCGGCAGCGGACCTTCGATCTGGCGGCGACGCTGCAGACCGGCCGGCCGGCCCAGCTGCTCCGGAGTCTGGGCAGGTCACCGCCACTGCTGCTCGCCCGACTGACGCCGATCAGCGTGCAGGCGACCGCCAAGGGCAAGCTCGACGCGTTCGACCTCGACCTCGAGCTGCACCACGACCAGGCCAGCCTCGCGCTCAAGGGCGTGGTCCACGATTTGGACGGGCAGCCCACCTATACGCTCACGGTCGATGCCGCGCATCCGGACTACCCGCAGCTGCTCGACCAGATCGGGGTTCTGGCCGAGCCGGGCTCGGCGGAGCCGGCGCCGGCCAGCATCACCGGCAAGCTGACCGGGGATCTGTCCGGCCAGACCACCATGGTCGGCACGGCCCGGCTCGGCGCCATGAGCCTGACTGGCCAGGTGGGCTTCCAGCCCGCGCGCCCGCGCCCGAAGCTAACGGTCCGGCTCAGCGCCGGCGAGCCGGATGCCGCCGGTCTCGCGAGCCTGGTGGCCTTGAGCGGGCTCTACCTCGACCCGATCGTCACCCAAGGCCCCGAGGGCGGTGCCTGGTCGAGCCAGCCGCTCGCCTTCGGCTGGCTTGGTGCCGTCGATGCCGAGGTCGAGGTGAGCGCCAAGGGCGGCCTCGCCGGGCCGGGTTTCGAGCTGCAGGCGCAGCTCGACCAGGGCCGGCTGATGATCGATCAGCTGTCGACGGCGCTGTGGAACGGCCAGCTCAAGGTCCAGACCTCGGTCGACGCGGCGCGCCCCCTGCCCTACCTGGGGCTTGCCATCGATCTGCGGGAAGCCGACGCGGCGGCGCTCACCGCCTGGCTCGGCCTGCCGCCGGTGGTCCAGGGCAAGGCCGATCTGTACGTCGAGGCGACCACCGCCGGCGACAACCTCAGAGACCTGATCCGCGGGCTGATCGGCGACGCCAAGGTCACGCTCCACGACGGCCGGCTGGTCGGCGCCGATCTGGCCAGGCTCGCCTCGGTCGAGGCAGGGGCCGCGGTCGATTCGACCCCGATCCCCGAGGCCGCGCCCGCCGTCCCGGTGCCGAACCTGAGCGGCAGCTTCGCGCTCAAGCGCGGCATCGCGACCGCCAAGGACGTGCGCCTGGAGCTCGACGGTCACCGGGCCGAACTCGAGGGCTCGGTCGACCTGCTGTTGTGGGCGGCCGACCTGACCTTCCGCCTGGATACCGCCGGCGGCGCCGACGGTCACCCGCTCGGGCTCAAGCTGGTCGGCCCGCTCGATCGGCCGCAGATGCGCCTGCTCCAGCCGCCCGCGCCGACCTTGCCGGGGCAGGCGCCCTGACCTCGATCCTGGATCAGACGACGGCGGTCACGACGTCTCGGAGTGCTCGAGCCATTCGCTGCGCGGCTTGGTCAGCCGGTCGAAGATGTAGGACGGGAGCTTGTAGGCCCAGTTGGCGACCCGCTCGTTGATCTCGCCGGCGGTCAGCTTGTTGGGCTCGTCCTTGCTCGCCGCCGCCGGCGTCTTCTCCTCGGTCTTGCCGGCGGCCTCGGCGGCAGCCGCCCCGGCGGTGGTCGTGGCGGCGGCCTCGGTCGTCTCGCCGGCGGCACCCTTGGCCGCGGGCGCCGCGGCGGTCTGGTCGCCGGTCGCCGCCTTGGCGCCATTGGCGGGGGTCGCCGCGGCGACCTCGCGGGCATCGAAGATCGCCCAGGGCTGGCCGTCGATCTTGGCCAGCTGGACCGTCAGCTCGACGCCATCGAAGGTCGTGGCGATCGCGGTCTGGTGCGCGCTCGGCCAGTCGAGCTGCTTGCGCGGCTTGACGTCGTCGAAGGTGATGCCGGCGAAGGCGCCGGCCAGCCGATCGAGATTGGCGTCCTTCTTCGGCTTCTCGCCCTCGGCCAGACCCTCGAAGGCGAGCGCCCCGCCCTCGGCCGCGCGCGTCACGACATAGGGCTGGCCGCCATCGGGCTGGATCTCGACCCGGCGAACGCTGTCGGCGCCGAGGTCGACGACCTGCTTGTCCAGCCAGTCGACCACCTTCGGCTCGAGCCGGACGCCGCCGCTCGCGAGCCAGGCCTGCGCCTCGCCCGGCCGGCGCAGATAGGTGCCCTCGGACTGGCTGCCGGTCAGCCGGTGGTGCTCCTTGCCGATCAGCGCCTCCGCCAGCACCTTGCCGTCCGCGCTCTCGAGGCGGAGCAGGCGCGATTTGGCGTCCTTGGCCTTGACGTCCTCGACCTGGATCCGGCCGTAGCGGTCGGGCATCTTGGTCTTGGCCTCGATCAGGCGCATGTCGGCGAGCGCCACGACCAGGTCGCGCACGCGCTTGCTGTCGACCGTGTAGCCGAAGCGCTCGGCCGCCGACCATCGGTCGCCGGTCTCGCGCACCAGGGTAAAGGTGCCATCAGGCGTGGTCAGCACGATCTTGGCGACCGCGTCCGGATTCGCGCGCAGCGCCGGAAAGGCGGGCTGGTCGCCATAGTGGACCGGCGTCGCGGCCGGCTCGCGGTAGGCCGTGACCGCCGCGGCCGCCGACGTGACCACGGTGATGACCAGCAGACCTACGAAGATCTTCGGGCTCATGGTTGCGCTTCCCCATCCGTGCGATCAGAGCATCCGGTGCCCGATCAGGTGGCCGCGGGCGTCCCGCGCGCGATCCGCAGCCGCCGGTAGACCGCCACGCCGAGCGCGATCAGCGCGATCAGCACCGGCACCGCCCAGATGTTGACGATCTTCACCCAGGTCGACAGATGCTCGACGTTCTCGCGCAACTGTCGCTGCACGCCGCGCAGCTCCTCGCGCAACTTGATCATGTCGCCGCGGAAGGTCTCGACCTCCTGCTGCTGCGCTGCGGTCAGGATGACGCCGCTCTGCTGCTCCTCGTCCTGAAGCGAGCGGATCTTCTTCTGGGTCGCGTCGATCTTGGTCTGGAGCTCCTGTTCCTTGGCCTGGAACTTGTCCTGGGCCTCCCGCTCCATGGCCTTCACGACCTCGAACGGCCGGTCGGTCAGGCCGCGCCCGCGCAGGCTGATCAGCCCTTGGGTCCCGGCCAGATTGTCGAGCGCGTTGACCGCGAAATCGCCGTTGTTGGCGATCGGGATGTCGACGTCCTGCCCGAGCAGGTTCTGCGAGCGGACCCAGGTGGTGTCGGCCAGAAGGTCGGCATCGGCGACCAGGATCAGATTGAGCGGCTGCTTGGCTTCCTTGAGCTGCGGTGTGTCGGTCTTGACGCCCTCGGGCGGCCCCTTCGGGAAGGCGGTCTTGACCGGCCCGGTGACCCTGGCGGCGAGGGTGAAGGGCTTGCCCGCGGCCTTGAATTCGGCCAGCAGCTTGGTCGGATCGGGTTCGGTCTTGATCTTGTCGACGTCGATCTCCTCGGCCAGCGGGCTGGACACCACCAGCGGCTCGATGGTCGTGGTCGCGCCGGGGCGTGCCTCGATCGAGCCGACCGAGTTCAGATGCAGCCGCTTCAATTGGCCGGTCACGACGTCGTTGCCGGCCAGATCGTCCTGGCCGAGTGCCAGCCAGGGCAGATAGTCGACCACGATCTGGCGGCCGCCGATCCGGGCGCTGACCCTCTGCGCCGCGGCCCGGTCGCCGATCACCTTGCCGTCGGGGATCGTCACCCCCCAGGCGGCGAACAACGGCTCCATCGCCTTGATCGCATCGCCCTCGGGGTTCTCCATCGGGTTCATGCCGCCGCCCGCCGCCATCACCTCGGCCAGCGGATCGACGAAGGCCAGCACCCGGCCGCCGCGCATCACGAACTGATCGATCGCGTAGAGGGTGGCCGGATCGACGGTGTGCGGCTGGGCCAGCATCAGCACCTGGACGTCGTCGTCGATCTTGTCCTGCTTGCCGCCGAGGAAGCGGACGTCGAACACCTGGTACATCGCATCCAGGATCTTCCAGGGCTCGTAGCGGTTGAACTGGCTGCCGACCAGGGGCAGGTCGCCGAGCACCGCGACCACCGGCTTCTTGGGGTTGGCGAGGTCGTCGATCATCCGGGTCAGATCGTATTCGAGGAAGTTCGCGCGCTCCGGCGCCAGATAGCGGATCGCCTGGGTGTCGTCGGTCGAGTTGCGCCCGGTCAGGCCGAAATAGGCGAGCGTGCCGTCGTCCTTGATCGGCAGGCCTTCGAGCCCCTCGGCGACCGCCAGATCCTCCTCGGGCGAGAACGGCGCCGGGTCCAGGCGCTCCAGCCGGACCTTGCCGTGGGACAGGCGCTGGTAGGTCGCGAGCAGCTCCTCGACCCGCTTGGCGTGGCCGCTGAAATAGGGCCCGAGCTCGTCGAGCTGCTTGGTGTAGTAGAGCCGGAGGTCGATCGGCTCCTGGATCGACGCGAGGACGTCCTCGGTCCCCTTCGACAGGGTGAACAGGTGATCCTGGGTCAGGTCCAGCCGGGTCGAGGTCAGGTACGCGCCGGCCAGAAGGTTGACCGCGAGGAACAAGACCACGGTCAGCACGATGCCGGCGAGGCCCAGCTGGCGGCGATCGATGCGGGTGAGCTTGCTCGCCATGGTCAGCTCCCCTTGTTCAGCTCGATCAGGATGACGTTGATGAACAGCGCGCTCACGATCAGCGAGCCGAACAGCACGAGATCGCGCAGATCGATCACGCCCTGGCTGATGCCGTTGAAGCTGGTCAGGACGCTGAGGTTGGCGATCGTCTGGACCAGGGCATCGGGGGCCCAGGCGCGGAAGAACGCCTGCACCATCTCGAGCCCGCTCATCAGGAACAGAAAGCAGATCGCCGCTGCCAGCACGAACGCGATCACCTGGTTCTTGGTCAGCGCCGAGATCGCTGCGCTGATCGCGAGCAGGCCGCCCGCCAGCAGCCAGCTGCCGATATAGCCGGCCAGGATCACGCCGTTGTCCGGATTGCCCAGATAGTTGACCGTCAGCCACAGCGGGAAGGTCAGCACGAGTGCTATGCCGACGAACAGCCAGGCGGCCAGGAACTTGCCGAGCACCGCCTGGAAGGTAGTCACCGGCTGGGTCATCAGGAACTCGATCGTGCCGGTCTTGCGCTCCTCGGCCCACAGCCGCATGCCGACCGCCGGCACCAGGAACAGGTAGAGCCAGGGATGCCAGTTGAAGAACCCCTGGAGGTCGGCCTGGCCGTGCTCGAGCCAGGCGCCGAGGTAGAAGGTCAGCCCGCCGGCCAGCGCCAGGAAGATGATGATGAAGACATAGGCGAGCGGCGAGGCGAAATAGGCCACCAGCTCGCGGCGTCCGATGGTGAGGATCGCGTGCATCAGGGAGTCCCTCCTCGACCCGGCATCCGCCGCCTCAGGCCGCGTGGGTCAGCTGGCGGAACACCTCGTCCAGCCGGCCGCGCTCGACGTAGACCTCGTTGACCGCGAGCCCGGCGCGCTCGACCGCCCGGCAGACCGGGTCGAGGATGTCGGCATCGAGATCCGGGAACGCGAGCAGCTGACCGATGCCGCCGCCGAGATCGCTGGTCTCGACCCGGACCACGCCCTCGACCTTGCCGACGACTGCTCGGGCGGGCTCGACCTGGCCGGACGGCAGGCGGAGCGTGACCGCGTGGTGGTAGCTGGAGCGCGCCTCGAGCTCGGCGGGCTTGGCATCGGCCACGATCTTGCCCCTGGCGATCACGATTGCGCGCGTGCAGAGCGCGTCGACCTCCTCCAGGATGTGGGTCGAGATGATGATCGCCTTGTCCTTGGCCATGTCGCCCAGCAGCGTGCGGACATGGTGCTTCTGGTTCGGATCGAGGCCATCGGTCGGCTCGTCCAGGATCAGGACCTCGGGGTCGTGCAGCAGGGCGACCGCGAGCCCGACCCGGCGCTTGAAGCCCTTGGAGAGGGTCTCGATCGGCTGCTCCAGCACCAATTCGAGCTCGAGGCGCTCGATCATGGCATTCACCCGCTGGCGCCGCTCGGCGGCCGGGTAGCGCCTGAGGGTGGCGACGAAATCGAGCAGGCCCGCGGGCCGCATGTCGCCGTAGGCGGGGGCACCCTCGGGCAGGTAGCCGATCCGCCTGCGGACCTCGATCGGGTCGCTCGCGAGATCGATGCCGCAGACCTCGACCCGGCCGGCGTCGGGGGCCAGGTAGCCGGTGATCATGCGCATGGTGGTCGACTTGCCGGCGCCGTTGGGCCCGAGGAAGCCCAGGACCTCGCCGCGCTCGACCGCAAAGCTCACGCCCTCGACCGCGACAATCGGGCCGAAGTGCTTGGCCAGCCCGTCGATCGCCAGCAGTCTGTCCATCGTCCGGTTCACTCCCTGTCCCAGCACGTGCCGACGGTGCGTCGCCGCGCCGCCGTCGCCGCGCTGTCGGAATGGCAAAGCCCGGCCGAAGATGCAACTGAACAATTCGTCATAAATCGCTGGCGACGTGGGCCGTGGCCATGCCGGCAGCAGCTGGAAGGCCGCTCGCAGGAACGTTTACGCGATTGCGGGTTGACGGGTCGGGGCTGCTCATGACCATCCGGAACCCGACGTGAGAAACCTTTGAAAGGTGGGAAAGAATGGCGATCGTGCTGTATGACCTGGTCGGGCGGGACGACCGGCGGTTCTCGCCGCACTGCTGGCGGACGCGCATGGCGCTCGCCCACAAAGGGCTGGCGTGCGAGGCGCGGCCGACCCGGTTCATCGACATCCCCGGGATCGAAGACGGCCAAGTCAAGACCGTGCCGGCGATCCGGGACGGCGAGCGGCTGGTGGTCGACAGCTGGGCGATCGCTCAGGATCTGGAGGCGCGCTATCCGGACCGGCCATCGCTGTTCGGCGGCGCGGGCGGCCTCGCGGCCACCCGCTTCGTGCAGAGCTGGTGCACGGCGGTGCTGCACGCCGGGCTGATCGGCCTGCTGATCGCCGACATCTGGGAGCACCTCTGCCCCGAAGATCAGGACTATTTTCGGGCAAGTCGGGAAAAACGCTTCGGACGGCCGCTGGAGGCGATCCAGGCCGGGCGCGAGTCGCGGGTCGAGGACTTTCGCAAGAGCCTGCAGCCGCTCCGCCTGACGCTGACGGATGCGCCCTGGCTTGGCGGCGACGGGCCGCGCTACGCCGACTATCTGGTGTTCGGCGGGCTGCAATGGGCGCGCTGCATCAGCCCGTTTCAGGTCCTGACCGCGGACGATCCAATCCAGGCCTGGTTCGAGCGCTGCCTGGACCTGCACGACGGGCTCGGCCGGCAGGCGGCCGCCGGATCGCCATGACGCGCCCGCCGCTCAGGCGGCTCTGATCATTCTCAAACGCCGGCACCCTTCAGGGCTTCTGGCTCTCGAGAAGCACCTTGCCCTTGGGGTCGACGATCTGGACCTTGACCGGGCCGCTGTAGCCGCGCGCCGCCGCCCAGCGGTCGAGCAGGGTGTTGGCGTAGCTCTGCTGACTGCCGGGCGGGATGGTCGACCAGGCGTCGGTCGCGCCAACCTGGACCACGCCGTCGCCGACCGCCTGCACGCCGTCGAACAGATCGACGCCTGCGACCGAGGTCGAGCGGCTGTTCAGATAGTCGACGCTCTCGCGGAAACGTGCGAGGTCGGCGGCGTCGGCGGCCTCGACCGGGCCGCCCGCCGGCTCGACCGCGGAGGGCTCCGCGGCGGGCGGCGCCTTGGTTCCGGGTTCGCCCAGCGAGGGCGCATTGTCGCCGGTCGCGGCGGCGGCGCTCGAGGTATCGCCGGTCGCGGGCGCGTCGCTCGAGCGAGCGCCGGCCGGCGGCTTTGCCGGTGCCGGCGGCTTGACAGCCGGGGCGGGTGGTGCCGGCTCGACCGCGGCCGGGTTGCTGGCGCCGGCGGGCGCTGCCGAACTCGGCCGGGGCCGGGTTGAGGGCGTCCGCTGGCGCCGGCGGCTTGACCTCCGGGAGTCCGGCCCGCGGCGGCTCGGTTGCCCGCCGCTGGGCGCGGGCCAGTTGCTCGGCGGTCGGAGAGACCAGCAGCGAGGCGTGGATCCAACCCTCGGCGCCGTCGCCGCCGGCAATCTCGACGTGCACCCAGTCGCCCTGGCGCTCCCGCTCGGTGACCAGCTGGTCGTGATAGACGCGCATCCTGACCTTGGCAGTGGTGCTCGGCGCGTAGCGGACGTTGACGCCATCGCCGGTCACGATCAGGGTGTCGCCGGTCGCGGCGAGCGCGCTCACTGCCAGCCAGCCGTCCTGGCCCTGGAGCAGAGCGAGGATCAGGAGAGAGGCAAGGGCGAAGCCGATTTTTCGCATCGTTGTCCTCCATCCTCCGCGCGCCTCAACTGTGCCGCCGAAGCGCGGTCGAGGCAACGTTGAAGACGGGCTCATCTCAACTCATCCGTGACAGTTGCTCTATTCATATGTGGCAGCTGTCGCCTCGATCTCAATCTTGAATTGCGGCCGGGCGAGCGCCTGCACGACCAGCAACGTCGAGGCGGGCGGTGGGGCGGCGACGTGCCGGTCGCGGACCGCCATGTAGGCAGCAAGGTCGGCGGGATCGGTCAGGTAGGTGTTGAGGCGGACCAGATCGGCGGCGGTCATGCCGGCCGCGGCCAGGATCGCCAGCAGATTGGCGAAGCACGCCTCGGCCTGATCCGCGAACCGGTCCGGGACGGCGCCGTCCGGGCGGATGCCGAGTTGGCCCGAGAGGTAGAGCCAGCGCGCGTTGGGCGACACTTCCGTGGCGTGGCAGTAGTTGGCGAATGGCGGGTGGATGGTGGCGGGCGTGATGCGGCGCAGCATGCGGCGGCCTCCTGGAGGGTTGCGCCCGCTTCTGCCACAGATGACCGGCCGCCGGCAAATCGCCGGGCAGCCCCGGACAACCCGCTCCGAAGGCGCTAGAACGAGGGCCACGCGCATCGAAGGGGAGCTGGCCCATGGCCGCACTGCCGCGCCGCTTCTGGCAGGACATGACGACCGTGGAGTTTGGGGCGCTGGACGCCGCGCGCGTGATCGCGCTGCTGCCGGTCGGCGCGATCGAGCAGCACGGGCCGCATCTGCCGGTCGCGACCGACGCCTGTATCAACCACGGGATTCTCGCCCGCGCGCTGGAGCTGTTGCCGGATGGGGTGCCGGTCAGCGCGCTGCCGATGCTGCCGGTCGGCAAGAGCGACGAGCATCTGGCGTTCCCGGGCACCCTGACCCTGTCGGCCGAGACGCTGGCCCGGCTCTGGACCGAGATCGGCGAATCGGTCGCGCGCGCCGGCTTCCGCAAGCTCGTCCTGTTCAACAGCCACGGCGGCCAGCCGCAGGTCATGGAGATCGTGGCGCGCGATCTGCGGGTCCGCCTGGGCATGCTGGTGGTCGCCTACAGCTGGTACGCGGCCGGCATCCCGGAGGGTCTGTTTGCGGCGGACGAGGTCCAGGACGGCATCCACGCCGGCGCGATCGAGACCTCGATCATGCTCCACCTGCGCCCGGATCTGGTGCAGATGGACCTGGCGGCAGAATTTCGTGCCGCTGATGCGGACGATGCGCGCGGACGGCTACCGCCTGCTGTCGCCGACCGGCCCCGGCAAGCTCGCCTGGCAGGCGCAGGACCTGCATCCTTCGGGCGCCGCCGGCGATGCCACCGACGCCGATGCCGAGCGCGGCCGCCAGCTGGTCGAGCACGCCGCCCGCGCGCTCGCCGACCTGCTGCTCGAGCTCGACCGCTTCACCCCCGAACGGATCCATAGCGGCTGAGCAGACGACGCGATCCTTGCCGATGTGCTAGGGTCGCGACCAGCGATCGCCAAGGAGCCGACCGATGGCCACCCGCGCCCACGCCAGCGCATGACGCTCGACGAGTTCCTGGACTGGGACGACGGCACCGACACCCGCTACGAGCTGATCGGCGGCGAGGTGGTCGCGATGGCGGCCGCATTGCCGGCGCACGCAAGGATCGTCACCAACCTGGGCGGGGCTATCGGCCAGCGCCTTCAGCCGCCTTGCCTGGCTTTCACCGGCGCCGGGGTGGTCCGGCCGGATCGCCAGGATCACTTCTACGTCCCGGATCTCCTCGTGACCTGCACGCCGATCCCCCCAGGCGCGCGGGACATCCCGGAGCCCTGCCTGGTCATCGAGGTGCTCTCACCGACCACGCGGCGGCAGGACCGCGACGTCAAGCTCGACGGCTATCGTGCGATGCCTACGGTCGCCGAGATCCTGTTTGTCTGGTCGGACGAGCGGCGGGTGCAGCTCTGGCGCCGCGACGGTGCGCGCTGGATCGTCGAGGACGCGATCGGCGACGCGTTGCTCCAGCTGGAGAGCGTCGACGCCGCGGTCCCACTGGCGATGATCTACGACAACGTGCCGTTCGAAGAGCCCGAGCCCGGGGCCGCGCGGCGTCAGCGCCGGAGGCGGTAGCCGAAGTCGTAGGCGCTGCCGGCCGCATCGCGGGCGTGCAGCGTCATCTCGCCGCGCGCGCCGTTGTAGGCGCCGGTGCCGCCGGTCACCGCCAGCACGGAATCCCGGTCGTCGTAGTACGGGCCTTCGACCGTGATCTGGCCATCCTTCAACGTCGTGGTCCAGAAGCATTCCCAGGCCTTGCCCGCGGCCGTGCGCACGCACCAGCCGTTGTCCTCACCGACCTTGGTCGCGTTCGCCTGGTCGTAGATCTCGTTGGTGAAGGTCAGGATGTCACCCGCGCTGTCGCCCTCGGCGCCAGTATCGGTGACGGTGTCGGTCGACGCCCGCTCCACCAGGGTCAGCTCCTGGACCTCGTCGGCCACGGCCGGAACGGTCGGCAGGCCAAGCGCAAGCAGCGGCACGGCGATGGCGAGAGGCATGGCAAGGCAAAATCTCGATCCCATGGCAATCCCCCCGTTTTGGCCGGAAGCTGCAGGCTCCCGTTGGTCGAGGAGCGAATTTGCGCGCCTTCGCGACCTTGGGCAAGCGCCAAAGACACAGGCGGCGCGGGACGGGAGCGGCTCCCGGGTCAGACGCGCGCTGGTGGGCTCAGGCCGGCTCGGGTGGCCGGCGATCGGCCCAGGGGCGCGCCGTCTCGAGCTGCGCCGCGAGCCGGAACAGCGTCGCCTCGTCGCCGTAGCGACCGACGAACTGGACGCCGATCGGCAGGCCCGCATCTGCTCCCACGGCGGGGCTCCAGGCGAGCGGCACCGACATCGCCGGCTGGCCGGTGACGTTGAAGGCATAGGTGAACGGCGTGAACCGCCACAAGCGGTCGCGGTAGGCAGCGAGGTCCTCGCTCATCATGTCGATTGTGCCGAGCTTGACCGGCGGCTCGGCAAGGCAGGGCGTCAGCAGCAGATCGTAGGTCCGGAAGAAGGCGGCGATCTCGCGGCTGATGCCATGCAGCCGGTTGACGCTCTGCACGTAGCCCGGGCCGGTCACCCGATCCGCCTCCTGGATGGTCGACCAGGTGACCCGCTCGAGCTTGGCCGGGTTGAGGTCGCGCCCGATCGCCCGCGCGCGCAGCCGGATGTTGCCGGTGGCGCCGACCGCGAACACCAGATTGTAGTGCTCGTCCAGGCCGACGGCATCGAAGGCGGGCGTCGCCTCCTCGACCACGTGGCCAAGCTCCTCGCACAGCCTGGCGGCCGCCTCGGCGGCGTCGACGCAGACCGGATCGACCGGCATGCCGTTGAACGGTTGGGTCGCGAGCCCGATTCGCAGGCGCCCGGCATCGGCGCCGACCTCGTCGAGGAAGGGCCGCGCCGGCGGCGGCGCGAAGTACGGGTCACCCGTGGCCGGACCGGCAGTGGCGTCGAGCACGGCGGCGCTGTCGCGCACGCTGATCGAGACCACGTGCTCGACCGAGCAGCCGGCGATGCTCTCGCCGGCGTAGGGCGCCATGCTGTTGCGGCCGCGGGTGACCTTGAGCCCGAACAGGCCGCAGCAGGACGCCGGGATGCGGATCGAGCCGCCGCCATCGCTGGCGTGCGCGACCGGCACCAGACGCGCCGCGACCGCAGCCGCGGAGCCGCCGCTCGAGCCGCCGGCGGTGCGCGAGAGATCCCAGGGATTGCGGGTCGGCCCGAACAGCACCGGCTCGGTCGTGGCGCTGAGCCCGAACTCCGGCGTGTTGGTCCGGCCGAGGATCATCAGCCCGGCGCGCTTGTGCCGGGTCACGATCTCGGCGTCGGCCGGCGCCGGGACATGGGCAAAGAAGCGGGAGCCGGCCGACAAGGGCACGCCCGCCTGGGCGCCGCCCAGGTCCTTGAGCAGAAACGGCACGCCGGCGAGCGGGGCCTTCTGGTCGTGGGCGGCGGCCGCGGCGCGCGCCTGGTCATAGACCTTGGTGACGACGGCGTTGAGCTTCGGATTGAGCGCCTCGATGCGCTCGATCGCTGCCTCGAGCACCTCGTGCGCCGTGACCTCGCCGCTTTGCACGAGTTTCGCGAGCCCGAGCCCGTCGTAGTCCTTGTACTCCGCAAACGCCCGCATGCCGACTGCCCCTCCTCTGATCTCGCAACGGGTGGCAGGCTAGCACGCAGCGGGCGGAACGGCGAAGCGCGTTCCGGGACTGCCGCGCGCTTTTCGACCGCCGCCGGGGCGGGCGCTCAGCTGTCGCAAAAGCTGCGCAGGAGACCGCGCAGGCTGAGCAGCAGGATGATCGCCCCGACCAGGATCATCAGCGGCCGGTCGGGCAGCTTCTGGGTGGCGTAGGCGGCCAGCGGCGCCGCCAGGATGCCGCCCAGGATCAGGCCGGTGATGATCGGCCAGAGCCGGAGGCCGACCGTGCTGACGAAGGTCGCCGAGATGGTCACGGTAACGAAGAACTCCGCGAGGTTGGTCGAGCCGATCGCGAGCCTGGGCGTGGTCCCCTGGCCGACCAGGGTCGAGGTCACGATCGGCCCCCAGCCGCCGCCGCCGACCGCATCCAGGAAGCCGCCGAGCAGGCCGAGCAGCCCGACCCGCTGCGGGGTCTCCGAGGCCAGGGCGGCCTGGCGCAGCGACCGCCAGAGGATGATGCCGCCCATCACCAGCAGATAAGCGTTGACCACCGGCTGGATCGCGGCGGCCGGCGCTTTGGCGAGCGCGTAGGCGCCCAGGGCACCACCCAGCATGCCGGGCAGGGCAAGGCGGCGAAACAGCGCGAAATCAACGTTCTGGAAGCGCCAGTGGGCAATCCCCGACGCCGCGGTCGTGAACACCTCGGCCGCGTGCACGCTGGCGCTCGCGGTCGCGGGCAGAATCCCGAAGCTCAGCAGGATCGCGGTCGAGGTGATGCCATAGGCCATGCCAATGGCGCCGTCGACCAGCTGAGCGGCAAAGCCCACCGCGACGAACAGGATCAGCTGCTCCATCGCCGCCGCGGCCGGCCAGGCCGCGGTCCGGCAGCTGCGGCCGGCGGGGTCGGGCGGATCGGCTTACCGGGTCTCGACTGGCCGGCGCTCGTCGGGCGTGGTCGGCGCGGTGAGGCTGGTCTCAGGCTCCTCGCCCTCCTGCATGGTGCGCTTGAAATTCTTGATGCCCATGCCGAGATCGCCCATCAGACGCGGCAGCTTGCCGGCCCCGAACAGGATCAGGATCACGACCAACACCACCAACCAGTGCATCGTACTGAGACCACCCAACGCCTTGCCCTCCACTGAGATCGTTGGTCCAATATTTAGTCGACCAGGTGGCTGCCGACCAGCCTTTTCGGGTGCCGTGCGCACGGAGACCGCCGCAAGGAGCTGGCCGGCCTGGATCCGGCCGGTGCCAGATCGGGCTTTGCGATCGCGGGCCGGCGTGTCAAGGAAGCCGCGGCGCGCCGGCGCCCACCCGAGACCGGCCGCGCGGCCTCAAAGGGGATCGCCGATGAATCGATGGGGTCGCCGCGAGGGAGCCGAACCTTGGCCAGCACACCCACGACGACGCCCTTGAGTGCGCCCGCTGAGCCACTCCGCACCGTGCCGCTGGGTTTGGCGCTCGCGCCGGCGGCGTTTGCGCTGTCGGCGGCGGCCGGCTGGAATCAGACGGTCGACGACTGGCGGCTGCTGCTCGGCGAGGGCGAGGCGGTGGGCCAGCTGACCGCCGAGGGCGAGCTGGTCGCGAGCGCCCTGCTTCTGCCCTATGGCGACCGTCTCGCCTGGATCGCCATGATTCTGACGAGCGCGGATTATCGCGGGCGTGGCCTGGCCACACGCAACCTGCAATGGGCCCTCGAACGCAGCCTGGAGCGGCAATTGATCGCCGGCCTGGCTGCCACGCCTGAAGGCACCGAGCTCTACCGGTCGCTCGGCTTCCAGGACGTCTGCGGCGTGCACCGGCTGCTGGCCGAGCAGCCGCGGCCGCATCGCCTGCTGCGCAGCGGGGCCGCGATCCGACCGGTGCAGGCGGCCCGCGACCTGGATGCGATCGCCCGGTTGGATGCCCGGGTGTTCGGGGCCGAGCGCCGCCGCCTGCTCGCCTACCTCAGCCGCAGCCAAGCGCGTCAGGCCCTGCTCGCCGAAGCGAGGGGCGATCTCGCCGGCTTCGTGCTCGCCCGCACCGGTTGCACGGCCGTGCATATCGGACCCCTGATCGCGCACACTCCGGACGTCGCGAGCCTGCTGCTCGCGCAGGCGCTGGTCGGCCTGGAAGGCCCGGTCTCGATCGACGTGCCGACCACTCAGACCCGCTTCCTCGAGGCGCTGGCGAGCGCGGGCTTCGCGCCGGTCCGGAGCTTCACGCGCATGCTCCAGGCGCCGCCGGAGGAGCTTGGCGATCTGTCGGCCTGCTTCGCGGTCGCCGGCCCCGAGTTCGGCTAGACCGGCAAGGGCGGCTTTGCTGCGTTGCACAACTGCAGGCGCGAATCGTTGCCGGAATGTCACGATTTTTCGTCCATCTGTTGCAATGCTGCATTGCAAGATCGGGAGATCAAATCGAGAACGCGCGCCCCCATCTCCATGAGCGGTGATCCCATCCGACTTGGGTTCCCTCCAGCCTGAAAAGGAGGTTTTTGCGATGGTCACCGGATCGAACGAACACACCACGGCCAATTCCAACGGCGTCGTTGCGCGCCCGGCCGGCCGCTTGGCCGCCAAGCTCGCAGGCAGCGCCGTGCTCTGGCTGCGCGGCCGGTACACCAGGCGGGAGCTGATGCGCCTGAGCGATCGCGCGCTCGCGGACATCGGCACCACGCGCTACGAGCTGAGCGCCTTCGCGAAGCAGAGCGATCCCTGGCGGCAGCTGCCGAAGGAGGCGGTGCCCACGGTCGCCCTCGCCGCGCTGATGGAGCGGATCGAGGACTGGCGCGAGCGCCGGCGCCGGCAGGCACAGGTCTATCGCGAGCTGATGGCGTACAGCGACACCGAGCTGCTTGAGCTCGGAATCCACCGCCGCGACATCGCGGCGATCGCCAGGGGCGACGGCAACCCCTCGCCGGCGTGAGCGTCCGACCGGCCTCGGCGGCGGTCGACGACCGTCGGTCGCCCCGGGGCCGCGTGACGCTGCTCTCTTGACAGTCGGAGGGCGAACGGGAACCTTCCGGGTGAAGCGGAAGCAGCCGGGAGGCAGCGTCGCCCCATGGGCCAGATCGGCCTGGATGATCGGGACCTGCCAGCCGCGGCGGCGCTCTGTTGGAGCGGCGTCAGCGCGGATCATTCCCGAGCGCTGACCGCGCGCCGGCCGCCCGCCTGGCAGGGCGCCCTAGGCCCGCCGCTCATGATCCTGGGCTCGCGCGAGTCTGATCGATGAAGATCAGTCTCTGCAACGAAGTGCTCCGCGAGCTCGATTTCCCCGCTCAGTGCGCGCTCGCCAAGGCGCTCGGCTACGACGGCCTCGAGGTGGCCCCCTTCACGCTTGGCCACCAGCCGCATCGCCTGGTCGGCGTCCGCCGCGCCCAGCTGCGCCGGATTGCCTCGGACCAGGGGCTCGAGATCACCGGCCTGCACTACCTCCTGCTGGCGCCCGAGGGGCTCTCGATCACCAGTCGCGACGAGGCGGTGCGTGCGCGCACGCTCGACGTCATGCGTCGGCTGATCGAGCTGTGCGCCGAGCTCGGCGGCCGGGTCCTGGTCCACGGCTCGCCCAAGCAGCGCGCGATCGAGCCGGGCGACAGCCGGGAGTCGGCGCTGGCGCGCGCCAGGGAAGCCTTCGCCGCGATCGCCAAGGACGCCGAGCAGGCGGGCGTCACCTACTGCATCGAGCCGCTCGCGCCGAGCGAGACGCCGCTGATCAACACGGTCGAGGAGGCGGCCGCCATGGTCAATGCGATCGGCAGTCCGGCCCTGCGCACCATGATCGACGCCTGCGCCGCCGGCAATGCCGAGAGCGTGGCGCTGCCCGAGCTGATCGAGCGCTGGCTGCCGACCGGCCAGGTCGCGCACATCCACCTGAACGATCCCAACCGCCGCGGGCCCGGCCAGGGACCGCTGCGCTTTGGGCCGATCCTGCAGGCGCTCGAGCGCCAGGGCTACACCGGCCTCGCTGCGGTCGAGCCGTTCGTCTACCAGCCCGACGGCCCGACCGCGGCCGCCCGCGCGATCGGTTACCTACAGGCGCTGCTGGAGTCCCCGGCGGGACCCTGATCCGGGGCTCGCGACTGCTGGCCGGCATCCAGACGACGCCGGCGGTCGTATCTTGGCGGGAGGAGCCACCCCGTCGCTGAGGTGCCAGGCGATGCAGCCCCTTTCGGAGCCCGCGGGCCCGACCTTCTATGCCACGCTCGCGCCCTTCCGGGTGTTCGCCGAGGTCGCCGACCCGCAGCATTACGTAGCGGCGCCGGACGACTGGCTCCTGGTCCTGACCGACGTCAAGGGCTCGACCCAGGCGGCCGCGGCCGGACGCTACAAGGACGTCAACATGATCGGTGCGGCCTGCATTACGGCGACCCTGAACGTGACCCGCGGGCTCGATCTGCCCTACGTCTTCGGCGGCGATGGGGCGACGGTGCTGATTCCGCCGGTGGCGCGCCAGGCGGTCGCGGACGCGCTGATCCGCACCCAGCGCCTCGCGCGGAGCGACTTCGGCCTCGAGCTCCGGGTCGGCATGGTGCCGCTCGTGGAGCTCGCCCGGCGCGGCCGCCGGGTGCTGGTCGCCAAATATCAGCTCAGCCCCGGCAACCACCTCGCCATGTTCGCGGGCGGCGGGGTCGAGCTTGCCGACCGGCTGATCAAGGACGAGGCGGGCTTCGCGCTCGCGGATGCGGGCGAGCCCGGGCCACCGGACCTTGAGGGCCTGTCCTGCCGCTGGGAGCCCTGCCGGTCGCTGCGCGGCCGGATGCTGACCCTTCTGGTGCGCCCGCTCGCGGCCGACAGCCTCGCCCTGCAGCAGGAGATCATCCAGGCGCTCGCCAGGATCCTCGGCGGCAGCGAGACCGGCGGGCCGGTCCAGCGCGCCAACCTGCGCTTCGTCTGGCCGCCCAAGGGCCTGCGCGCCGAGGCGCTCGCCACCCGGGGGCGCACGCCCTTTCGCCTGCGCTGGCTCGGCATCTGGCTGCAGTCCTTTCTGCAGGCGATCGCCGAGCGCTACGATCTCAAGATCGGCCCCTACGACGCGCCCGCCTACCACGCCGAGCTGCAGAGCAATTCCGATCACCGCAAGGTCGCCGACACGCTGCACATGGTGCTCGACTGCACCGCTCCGGAGATCGCCGCGATCGAGGCCCACCTCGCCCGCCTGCACGCCGCGGGCAAGATCGTCTACGGCACCCACCTCGCGGATCGCGCGATGATGACCTGCCTCGTGTTCTCGCTCGAACAGAGCCGGCACGTGCACTTCATCGACGGCGCCGACGGCGGCTACGCGTCGGCCGCCCTCCAGCTCAAGGCCCAGCTCAAGACGCTGGCCGCCGCCGGCACCGCGGTTCCCCAGCCTGTCGGCGCGGGCGCCGGGGACGCCCGCTCAGTGAATGAGGCCGTGGACGAAGCGTAGCTTGCCCATGACCGCGGGCGCCAGGACGAACGGATAGAGGTCCGGCTGGCCCATGCTCTGGTTCAGGCTGTTGACCGCGTAGGTGAGCGGCAGCCAGGCCTTGAGCAGGGCATCGAAGTCGCGCTCGCGGTAGGGGTCGAAATCGATCGCCATGGCGAGCGCGGGATCGTGTCCGACCTTGGGGTCGACGCGCAGACCGAACGCGGCGGCGGTCTCCAGGGTGTCGACGATGTGCAGGTAGTGGGCCCAGGTCTCGGCGAAGTCCTCCCAGGGATGGGCGCTGGCGTAGCCGCTGACGAACCGCTCCTGCCAGTCGGGCGGCGGGCCCTCGGCGTGGTGCGCCGCAAGACCGGCGCCGTAGTCCAGGCGCTCGTCGCCGAACATGGTCCGGAAGGCGTCCAACCAGACGCCGTCCCGGACCAGCCGGTCCCAGTAGTAGTGGCCGACCTCGTGGCGGAAGTGGCCGAGCAGCGTGCGGAAAGGCTCGGCCAAGTCCTGGCGCGCTCGCTCGCGCGCGGCGTCGTCGGCCTCGGTGATGTTGATGGTGATCAGCCCCCGGGCGTGGCCGGTGACGACCTGCGGGGTTTCCTGGAACGACGGGGACGGATCAGCGAGGAAATCGAAGGCAAGCCCGGCGTCCGGATTCTCGAACTTGCTGACCACGGGCAGGCCGAGCCGGAGCAGGCCATAGACCAGTCGGTGCTTGGCGGCCTCCAGGCGCTGCCAGCGTAGCAGATGGTCCGGCGGGCCGAGGTCCGGGATGGTGCGGTTGAGGCGGCAGGCCTGGCAGTAGGTGTTCGGGCCCGGCGCCGGCACCAGCCAGTTGCAGGCGTCGTGGACGGCGTTGGCGCAGAATCGCTGCAGCTGCCCGGGCGCGATCAGCGGCCGCCAGCGCTGCCCGTCGAGCGGGGCAAGCGCGCTAAGGGCCGCCCGCTCGGGCAGGTAGCCGAGGACATGCTTGCAGCGCTCGCACCGGGTGTTCTCGAAATACAGCAGCTGGCCGCAATGCTGGCACTCGAACAGCTTCATGGGGTCGGTTCCGTGCGGGGTGCAGCGTTCGAGAGGACCACCGCCGAGGGTTTTTGCGCGCGCGTCCGTGGCCTCTCAGGGCATCAAGACATGGGCGCCGCCAGGCCGATCAGCAACCGCGTCCGGCTCGGGCCGATGCGGCGGCGCCGCAAAAAACCGGCATCCGCGCGCGCCGCAATCGGGTAGGATCGCGCCATGATCCTGGTCGGCCAGTACGATTCGCCCTACGTGCGCCGGGTCGCGGTCTCGCTACGCGTGCTCGGCTTTGCGTACGAGCACGACACGCGCTCGGTATTTGCCGACTTCGACGCGATGCGCAAGCTCAACCCGCTCGGCCGGATTCCGTCGCTCGTGCTCGACGACGGCGAGGTCCTGATCGACTCCGCGGCGATCCTCGACTGGCTCGACCAGACCGTCGGCCCCCAACGCGCCCTGATCCCGCCGGCCGGCCCCGAGCGCCGGCGCGCTCTCAAGCGGATCGCGCTCGCGACCGGCGCAATCGACAAGATCGGCGCCGCGACCTACGAGCGCCAGATCCGCCCCGCCGCGCTGCGCTGGCCCAACTGGATCAACCGCTGCCTGACCCAGGGTACCGGCGCCATCGCCACCCTCGCAGCGGAGCCCTGGCCGGCTGGGAAAAACCTGGACCAGGCCGAGATCACCACGGCCTGCATGCTCCGCTACGTCCAGCTGGCCGATTCGTCACTGTTGCCCCCCGGCCGCTTTCCCACGCTCGATGCCCTCTCGACGCGCTGCGAAACCCTCCCCGCCTTCCAAATCACCTACCCTGCCGCCTACGTACTTCCCAGGAACGCATGATGGAAGCCGTCACCCTAACCTGGACGATGGAACGAATGCGGCCTAACTAACTCGCGTGCCGCTCCTGCAAAGCACTTTGCACTCGGAGATGCCTTTGATGAAGGACGAAGCCCTCCGGCAGATTGATACTCAGCTCGAGTTCCATCGAGCCGCCCGGGCACGCTCGAAATACGATGATCTTTCCGATCTAGGCCACTGTGAGACGAATTTAATTCTCACCCGTCTTGCGGCAACTATCGACCGTTTAGCACCCGAAGGCACTCGGTATAGGAAGAATTCACTTGCCGCGCTTCAACGATACGGCGAGACTAACTCATACAACATACCTATTCTTGTTGGCATCCTACGGGCACTCCGTGCAGATTACGAGGCGGAGTTTCTCGTGACGGTTGAAGAACTGATTCACGCTGATATTTTCACGGATTTTCTCGACATGGCTGATTACCTACTCGCGGAAGGCTATAAGGATGCCGCAGCGGTAATTGCCGGAGGTGTGCTCGAAGAGCACCTTCGGAAGCTCTGTGCGCGAAACCATATTTCCACGACTGAGCTCGGGCGTCCTAAGAAAGCTGACGCGATGAACAACGAGTTAGCGCGCGTCGGGGCGATCTCGAAGCTGGATCAGAAGAACGTCACGGCCTGGCTCGATCTACGCAACAACGCCGCGCACGCAAAGTACTCCGAGTACATGCCGCGACAAGTAGAGCTGCTCCTTAGCTCGATCCGGGATTTCGTTACCCGGGCGCCAGCTTAGTGGAAATCGACAGCTCCTGGTTCGGTGTGGTCAGCGATTGACTTGTTGCCCCTCGGCCGCCGGGCCGCACCTAAACCCGCACATCAGATGTCCAGGTCCTCGAACAGGGCGTCCACGGAGACGAAACGTCTACCCTTGCCTGCTCGACCTCGGCCATGGCTCGACGCATGGCGGTGTCTGCACGAAGCTCGTAGCTGCGCCTGCGAAGTGACTTTCGGAGAATTTTCCGCTAAGCATGGGATTAAGGGGACTGGCCGATGAGGGTCGAACTCCGCCGTGCCTTGATCGAGGCGCCCGAGAGGATGAGGTGCGATGGCCGAGCCTGCAAGCCATACGCTCGCCTACCTGCGCCGGCTCGACGAAAAGCTCGACCGGCTCGGGAGCGAGGTCGGCGAGCGATTCGACCGGGTCGAGGAGCGGCTCGGCCGGATCGAGGACGAACTCGTCGTGCTCAACGGTATCGCCCTCCGCCTGGAGGGGCGTGAGGTCGAGACGACCGGGCTCAAGGCCATCCTCGACCGACACGAGCGCAGGCTTGCCACGCTCGAAGACGCAAAGAGAGAGTGAGCCAGGCGCAACGGCACCTCGCAAATCGGCGCAGCGTCAGCGGCGCCTTCGAACTCCCGATCCAGCTCCTCGTGTCCAGACTCATCCGCCTTCGACCTCCAGGCCGGTCGGGATCGGGACGTTTTCCGATTCCAGAGTGAGACCGGCGGCAAGCGCTGCGGTCTCTAGCAGGGCGGCGA
Organism: uncultured Alphaproteobacteria bacterium; assembly: GCA_963753685.1. Classification (GTDB taxonomy): domain Bacteria; phylum Pseudomonadota; class Alphaproteobacteria; order Geminicoccales; family Geminicoccaceae; genus DATAOG01. Next base: position 122,803 of record CAVWDE010000020.1, on the reverse strand, counting down.
AATCCTGGCGGAGGTAGGCGGCGGGGTCGGGGTTGAGGTGGGCGGCGCCGAAGTGGGCCTGGAGGGCTTCGCGGGTCGCGGCGGTGACCGGCATCGCGACGTTCAGATCGCGCGCGGCCTGGAGGCCGAGGTCGAGGTCCTTGCGTAGGAGCGCGGGCGTGAAGGTCGTGGTCCAGTCGAGGTTGACCAGCGCGTTCGACTTGTAGCGCGTGAAGAGCGAGCCCATCACGCTGTCGTTGATGAACTGGAGGAAAGCGTGGCGTGGCACGCCCGCTTTCTGGGCCAGGATCGTGATCTCGGCGAGGTTCTGGATGACCACGCCCAGGAGCACGTTGTGGGCGATCTTGCAGAAGCGGGCGAGCTCGCCCTCGCCGACGTAAGCGACGCCCTGGACGGCGAACGTCCGGATCAGCGGCAGGGCCTGCCGATAGGCGGCCTCCGGGCCCGAGGCGACCGCGCTGAGCTTGCCCGCGCGCACGCATTTGGCGTTGCCCGAGACGGGAGAGGCGATCATGGCGGCGCCGAGCTCGTCGAGCCGGGCCCGGAAGCCCCCGCCCTCGGCCACGCCGATGCTCGAGCAGTCGACGACGATCCGCGGCACCTCGCCCGCACCGCCGGCGGCGGCGCCATCGGGGCCGAACAGCACCTGCTCGAGGTCGGCGCCGGTGCTGACCATCGTGAACAGCACGTCGACCCCCGCGAGATCCGCTGGCCGGCCCACCACCCTGGCCCCGAGCGCTGCGAGCGGTTCCGCCTTCGAGCGGGTCCGGTTCCAGACCTGGAGCGCATGGCCGGCCTTCAGCAGCCGCTCGGCCATCGGATAGCCCATGCGGCCGGTCCCGATCCAGCCGATCGAAGGTCCACGCTCAGGCATCGTCCCTCTCCCGCGTGCGCGCCACCTGGATGTTCGGCGGTGACCAGGAACCGGCGGCAAGCTACGTCAACGCCCCTGAACAGGTCCAGCCGTTGCCGGACGTTTCCGGAGATGACCCCGGTGGCGTCCGCTCGTCAGCGGGCGCTCCGGCCCTTGACCCGCGCGCCCGAGCGGCGGGTCTGGCCGGCTGGCCAGTGCGCATAAGGTCGGCTACCCTCGCCGCGCAAAGGGGCATCGCGCGCCGCTGTCTGGCGCCGGGGGAGGCGGTCGGATGGGCCAGGTGATTGCCGCGGGGGCCTACAGCGCGGGCCGCAAGGTGGCTGACATCGCCATTCACGAGAGCGGCATGTGGGCGGCCAAGCCCGGCCACTTCGTCTGGATCGGCATCCACCAGCCCGACCAGCACCAGCTGCGCGAGCTCCAGCGGCAGTTCCACCTGCACGAGCTCGCGATCGAGGACGCGCTCGAGGCCCACCAGCGGCCGAAGCTCGAGCAATACGGCGAAGCGACCTTCGTCGTCCTGCGCACCGCCTTTGTGGTCGACGGCCACATCCAGCTCGGCGAGACCGAGATCTTCGTCGGCCGCGGCTACATCATCTCGATCCGGCACGGCGCCTCGGCTTCCTACGCGCGCGTGCGCCAGTGCGCCGAGGCCGCACCACACCGGCTCGCGAACGGCGAGGACTACGTCCTCTACGCGATCGTCGACTTCATCGTCGACAGCTACCTCGCGGTGGTCGGCAGGCTGGCAGACGAGGTCGAGGCGCTGGAGGAGACCATCCTGGAGCCGTCGCTGGACGAGGCCAAGATCGCCCGGATCTACGGGCTCAGGCGCGAGTTGCAGAAGCTGCGCCAGGTCGTGGCGCCGACCGCCGAGGTCTGCCGGCGGCTCGAGCACGCCGAGCTGCCGGGCATCGACCCCTCGTTCCGGCCGTACTACCGCGACATCGTCGACCACGTGAACCGGGTTCTCGAGCAGATCGACACGCTGCGCGAGATGTTGACCTTCGCCTTCGAGGCGACCCTGCTGCTCGAATCCTCCCGCCAGGGCACGACCGGCCGGCGGCTCGCCGGCTGGGCGGCGATCCTCGCCGTGCCGACCGCGGTCGCCGGCCTCTACGGCATGAACTTCGCGTACATGCCCGAGCTGCAGTGGCACTATGGCTACTTCGCCGTGCTGGCGCTGATGGCCGGCATCTGCGCCTATCTTTTCATGCGCTTCCGCCGCGCCGGCTGGATCTAGCCCGCAAAACCGGGCCATCTCCCGGGGCGGCGGCGGGGCGCCGGGCAAATTCGCGGCTGATCCTTCAGCTTGGGCCCGCGCTCGGCGGGCGTGCCAAGCCGAGGTCATGTCCTCGTGCACCGCTCTGCCGCCTGGGCGGCCATGGCCGCCGACTGCCGGGTCTCGATGGTATGGTCGGGGCGGCGTGATTCGAACACGCGACCCTCTGCTCCCAAAGCAGATGCGCTACCAGGCTGCGCCACGCCCCGATCGCCGATATCTAAGCGATCGCCGGGCGGCCGGCAACCGGCGCCGCGCCGGCGCGTAGATCAACTAGTGGTTGAATTTTACCCGGACCTCCGCTAACGCCCTGCTAACCGATGGCGCGGCATCATCATGGTGTCCAGGCAGCGGAGGATTGACCTTTCATGGCCGAGACCTGCACGGTGGATGCGGAGCTGTTCGACAGCCTGCAGGAAGCGATCGACTTCGTCGCCGCCTGCGGCGGCGGCATCGTCTACACCGACCTCGCCGAGACGCTGTTCGCCAAGGGGCTGAAGCTGCCGGACAATGTACGCCTGGAGGCCAAGCGCCCGATCGCCGCGTGAGAGCGCGCGGCCGGTCGCGGGCGCGCCGTCGTCCGACGCCGGCGGCGCGCTCAGCCGCGGGTCAGGGCCAGGCCGCGCTCGGCATAGTCGACGCTCAGCCGGCCGACCTGCTCGGCGTTGGCGGCGGCCGCCGTGCCGATCCGGGCGCGTTGCGCGATGCCCTCGAAGATCACCGCCATGCGGAACATCGCGAACGCCATGTGGAAATTCGTGAGGCCATCGGCGCGGCCGGCGCGCGCGCAGTAGCGGGCGACATAGTCCGCCTCGGGCGGGATGCCCAGCGCGGCCTGATCGAGCCCCTCGATGCCGCCGTACATGGCCTGCGTCGCGTGCCAGAGCAGGCAGTTGTAGGCGAGGTCAGCGAGCGGATGGCCGAGCGTCGAGAGCTCCCAGTCGAGCAGCGCGATCACCCGCGGCTCGTCCTTGTGGAACATCAGATTGCCGAGCCGGAAGTCGCCGTGCACGATCGTGGTCTCGTCGGCGGCGGGGACATGCTCGGGCAGCCAGGCGATCAGCCCCTCCATGGCCGCGATCTCGCGGGTCTTGGACGCCTGCCACTGGCGCGTCCAGCGGGCGATCTGGCGGGCGAAATAGTTGCCGGGCCGGCCGAAGCCGTCGAGGCCGACCGCCCGCCAGTCGACCCGGTGCAGGCGCGCCAGCACGTCGTTCATGGCGTCGTACATCTTTGCGCGCGCGGCGGGCGTGACGCCCGGAATCGCGCAATCATGGATCACCCGGCCGTCGAGGGCCGCCATCACGTAGAACAGCGTGCCGATCACCGAATGGTCGACGCACAGGTGGAGCATTTCCGGCACCGGCACGTCGGTCGCGGCCAGCGCCGCCATCACCCGGTGCTCGCGGTCGACCGCATGCGCCGAGGGCAGCAGTTCGCCCGCCGGCTGCTTGCGCAGGATCACGGTCCGGTCCGCAAAGCCGAGCCGATAGGTCGGGTTCGACTGGCCGCCGCCGATCCGCTCGACGCGCATCGGCCCCCTCAGCCCCGGTACGCGGTCCGCGAGATAGCCTTGCAGCCGCAGCGGGTCGAAATCGAGATCAGCCTTGGCCATCGCCTGCCTGCCCCTGGGCGGTGCCCTTCGGACCGAGGCTAGCGGCTTTGCCGCGTCCGCACCAGCGGCGAGTGGCCATGTTCGAAATCGCGTTCCTGGTGAGGAACCGTCCCGATCACATTGAATCTCATGACTTTGCGCGAGCACTATTCATGTGGATAAAACTGTGGATGAAATCGCAGTCGACTTGGTTGCTCAAATTTGGTTAAATGTTCGTGCCAGCCTGCACAAGCACAAAACGTCGATTGGCGCCATGCACAGGGGGAGGTCGTCATGCGATTCTTTACCGATGGCAGCCTTGACGATGCGGTTCGGGGCAGCGGACCAGTCGTGGTCGCGTTTGCCGCGAGCTGGTGCTGCCCGTCGCGGAGCCTGGCGGAGGCACTGGCCGGCATTGCCGCGGAGCGACGCGCGTGCCTCACCGTCGGGGTGGTCGACGTCGATGAACATCCGACGGTCCCCGCCAAATACGGGGTCCGCGGGCTGCCGACCACGATGCTGTTCAAGGATGGCTTCGTCGCTTCGACCCGGATCGGTCAGCTGTCGCCGCGCCAGTTGCGCGAATGGGTCGACGATCACGTCTGATCCCGGTCTCCTGACGCCTTCACCGTCGCGGGCGCGCCCCGGCGAGGCCGATCCGAACCCGCAGACCAGGCGGGGAATCCGGAACTATCTGCGCCCGGTCGGAGGGCCGGCGACGCGATTGACGTGACCCGGCGACCGGTCACGGTGGGCTTGATCGGCCCTCGGGATCGGCGCTTGCCGTCGCGCCAACCTATTGGCCGCGCGTGCGGCCGTTGGTCGGTCGGGCTGGCGGGGCTCGGGACCGCTCTGGTCATGCGCGCAGGCGTTCGACGCCCGCCCGAAGCGCGCCGCCGAACAGCCAGATGTCGCCGGAATAGAGGACCAGACGGAAGCCCTGGGCGATCCAGGCGCGCCCGGTCTCGGGATCGCCGATCAGGCAGCCCACGGCCTTGCCATGCTTGCGGCAGGCGGCGACGACCTGCGCGACCGCGGTCCGGAAATCCTGGTGCTCCAGCTGGAGCGGGATGCCGAGGCTGAGCGAGAGGTCGGTGTGGCCGATCAGGGCGACATCGACCCCCGGGACGCTCATGATGTCGTCGGCGTTGCGCACCCCGTGCGCGGTCTCGATCTTGACCACGACCAGGCAACGCTGATCGGCCTCGCGGATGGTCGCTCGCACGTCGCCGATCCGATAGCCATCATGGGCGACGCCGAAGGCGGCTCCGCGGCTGCCGGCGGGCGGATAGCGGCTGGCGCGGACGATCGCCTCGGCCTCGGCGCGGCTCTCGACCTGCGGCACCAGGAGGCCGAAGGCGCCGAGGTCGAGCAGCAGCTGGTAGTCGGCGCTTCGACCGGGGCCGCCCCGGGGATTGACGATCGGCACCAGGCCGGCGCCGCGAGCCTGGGCGATCTGCTGCTTGACGGTTTCGAAGCTCCAGCCGCTGTGCTCCATGTCGAGCACGATCAGATCGCAGCCCGCGGCGGCGACGATCTTCGCGAGCCCGGGCGTCGCGAACTCCATGACGAAGGTGCCGAGCACCAGCTCGCCGCGCGCGAGCTTGTCCTTGACCACGTTGCCCGACACCCGCCTCCCCCTCGATCACGGACTTCGACCACATGGAACCGCGGGCTTCGCTGCATTGAGACAGCTGCGAGCTTCGGCCACATGGGACAGCCGCGGGCTTCGCCCACACGGAACAAAAAATCTCCAACCGGCCATGCCCCTCACCGGACGGGTAACCTTTCGTTAACCTCTTCATCCTATCCGAGCCCGCTGGTCCATGCGATCCTGGGAATCCGTCCGCCCGCCAAAAACTTGCGGGCTGCTCATGACCCGGCCCGGCCGCGCAAGCGCATCGTCCGCGGGCGGCAGTCCGTGCATTTCTTTGCCGCCGACCGGTCTTTGCCCCCGACCGGAGCGGGCGCCGGGCGCCCGTGGTCGCCGTTGGCACCTGCCCGCGATCGCTGGCCGACGATCGAGGGCTGCCCGCGATTTTTCCGGCGGCGCGGCCCGCCGCGGCGCCGGCCTATGGCGACGCGATGTCGCGTGCACTGCAGCAAAGACGGCGGTTGTACCGACCGGCCGGCGTAGCTAAGTGTGGCGCCGCCCGCCGGCCAGAGGTCGCCTGGCGGGGGCCATTGTCAACCGTCGGCGGCGCAGCGCTCGCTCCCGCGACGCTGGTTGCCGCAAACGGACCGGAGCATGGATCACCTCGACAGCCTCGAAGCCGAGAGCGTCTACATTCTGCGCGAAGCGTTCGCCAAGCTCGACCAGCTCGCCATCCTGTGGTCGCTCGGCAAGGACAGCAACGTCGTCCTGTGGCTGACCCGCAAGGCCTTCCTGGGGCATGTGCCGCTGCCGGTGCTGCATGTCGACACCGGCAAGAAGTTCCCGGAGATGTACGCCTTTCGCGAGCGCTACAGCAAGGAATGGGGGCTGAAGCTTTTGGTCGAGCCCTGTCCGCCGATCGAGCAGATGGACCCGACCCTGCCGCCGGCCGCCCGCTCGGCCGCGCGCAAGACCGCCGGCCTCAACGGCGCGCTCGCCAGGCACGGCTTCCAGGGGCTGATCGCCGGCATCCGGCGCGACGAGGAGGGCACCCGCGCCAAGGAGCGCTACTTCAGCCCGCGCACACGTGACAACCGCTGGGACCTCAAGGACCAGCCGCCCGAGTTCTGGAACCAGTACATGACCAGCTTCCCGCCCGGGACCCACGTCCGGGTGCACCCCCTCCTGCACTGGAGCGAGGTCGACATCTGGCGCTACACCCGGCGCGAGAACATCCCCTTGATCGACCTGTATTTTTCCAGGAACGGCAAGCGCTACCGCTCGCTCGGCGATCACGACATCACCTTCCCGGTGGAGAGCACCGCGGTCACGCTCGATGAGATCATCGCCGAGCTCGAGACCACGCGGGTCGCCGAGCGCAGCGGCCGCGCGATGGACCACGAGGCCGAGGACGCCTTCGAGCGCCTGCGCGCCGACGGCTACATGTGAGGGCGATCCGGATGGCCATGCCGGGCGCCCGCCCCAAACTTCGGATCGTGATCGTCGGCCACGTCGATCACGGCAAGTCGACCCTGGTCGGCCGGCTGTTTCACGACACCGGCTCCTTGCCCGAGGGCAAGCTCGAGACCATCCAGGCGGTCTGCGAGCGCCGCGGCATGCCGTTCGAATGGGCGTTCCTGATGGACGCGCTCCAGGCCGAGCGCGATCAGGGGGTGACCATCGACACCGCCCAGATCCAGTTCCGGACCGACGCCCGCGACTACGTCATCATCGACGCGCCCGGCCACAAGGAGTTCCTGAAGAACATGGTGACCGGCGCGGCCAGCTCGGAAGCCGCGCTGCTCCTGATCGACGCCCTGGAAGGCGTGCGCGAGCAGTCCTACCGGCACGGTTATCTTTTGCACCTTCTGGGCGTGCGCCAGGTCGCGGTGCTGGTCAACAAGATGGACCTGGTCGGCTACAGCGCCGACCGCTTCGGTGCGGTCGCCGAGCAGTATCGCGGCTATCTGGCAAGCCTGGGCGTCGAGCCGACCGGCTTCATCCCGATCTCGGCGCGCGAGGGCGACAACATCGTCGCCCGCTCCAAGGTCATGCCCTGGTACCAGGGGCCGACCGTGGTCAAGGCGCTCGATCAGTTCTTCTCCGAGCCGGGCCAGGCCGAGCGGCCGCTGCGCCTGCCGATCCAGGACGTCTACAAGTTCGACCAGCGCCGGATCCTGGTCGGGCGGATCGAGGCCGGCCGGCTCGCGGTCGGCGATCAGCTGCTGTTCTCGCCCTCCAACAAGACCGCCAAGGTCAAGTCGATCGAGACCTGGAGCGTGCCCGAGCAGCCGGAGGGCGCCGAGGCCGGACAGTCGGTCGGGATCACGCTGGACGAGCAGATCTTCGTCGAGCGCGGCGAGGTCGCATCCCATCCCGACCACCCGCCGATCGAGAGCAACGTGTTCCGCGGCCGCCTGTTCTGGCTCGGCCGCAAGCCACTGGCAGTGGGCAACCGCTACACCTTGAAGCTGAACACCAGCGAGACCGAGGTCGCCGTTCAGTCGATCGAGCGGGTGATCGATACCGGCGATCTGTCGTCCGGACCGGCGGAGGTGGTCGAGCGCAATGCGGTCGCCGAGGTCGTGCTGCGCACCCGCGGCCTTCTCGCGTTGGATGAGCATCGGAATAATCCTGCAACCGGACGGTTTGTCCTGGTTGAGGACTACGTGCCGGTCGGCGGTGGCATCATCTCGATGGAGGGCTACCCCGACCAGCGCGAGTCGATCACCCGGCGGGCGACCAACATCACCGCCGTCGGCCACACGGTATCGCGCGAGGCGCGCGTATTGCGCAACGGCCACAGGGGCGGCGTGCTCTGGTTCACCGGCCTGTCTGGGGCCGGCAAGTCGACGCTTGCGCTGGCGCTGGAGGCGCGCCTGTTCGCCAAGGGCTACCACGTCTACGTGCTCGACGGCGACAACGTGCGCGGCGGCCTGAACGCCAATCTCGGCTTCTCGCCTGAGGATCGCGCCGAAAACATCCGCCGGGTCAGCGAGGTGGCCGGGTTGTTCGCGGAGGCCGGCTTCGTCGTGATCAGCTCGTTCATCTCGCCCTATCGGGCGGACCGGGAGCGGGCGCGCCAGGCGGCCGGCAGCTCGTTCCACGAGGTCTACATCGAGGCGCCCCTGGCACTCTGCGAGCAGCGCGACCCCAAGGGTCTGTACCGGCGCGCGCGCACCGGCGAGATTCCCGAGTTCACCGGAATCAGCTCGCCCTACGAGCCGCCCGAAAACCCCGACCTGGTCGTGCGCACCGACGTTTTGGACGTCGAGGAGTGTCTGAGCGAGCTCGCGGCCTACGTCGAACGCGCCTTCGCCCCGGACAGCTGAGCATGGAGTACCCCCAGATCCTGCCGCAGGTCGTGGTCCTCGCCGAGCGCGCGGGCGCGGTCATCCTCGAGCATTACCGGGACGGCGTCGAGGTGCGCGCCAAGGCCGATGCCTCGCCGGTCACGGTCGCCGACGAGGCGGCGGAGGCGGTGATCCTGGCCGGCCTCGCCGAGTTGACCCCGGAAATCCCAGTGGTCGCCGAGGAGACCGTCGCCGGTGGGCACGTGCCCGAGCTCGGCCATCAGTTGTTCTGGCTGGTCGATCCGCTCGACGGCACCAAGGAGTTCCTGAGCCGGAATGGCGAGTTCACGGTCAACATCGCGCTGATCGACGGCCGCGAGCCGGTGCTCGGCGTGGTCCTCGCGCCGGCGCTCGGCAAGGTCTGGTGGGGCGCCCGCGGCCACGGCGCGATGGCCCGGAACGGCGGCCAGGCGCGCGCTCATCGGTGCCCGGGCCTGGCCGGCGAGCGGCGCGATCGCGGTCGCCTCGCGCTCGCACAGCGATGCCGAGACCGAGACCTTCCTCGACGAGATCGGGCGTCGCCGAGCGGATCTCGGCCGGCAGCTCGTTGAAATTCTGCCTGGTCGCCGAGGGCCGGGCCGACATCTATCCCCGGTTCGGCCCGACCATGGAGTGGGACACCGCCGCCGGCCACGCGGTGCTGAGCGCCGCCGGCGGCCGGGTCACGACTAGAGAGGGCGCGCCCTTCCTCTACCGCAAGCCGGGCTTTCGCAACCCAGGGTTCATCGCCCGCGGCGCCTGATCGCGGTCGCCATCACCGCCGATGCTTCAGGCCGCCCGGGCGACGGCCGCCTGCCGCAGCGCCGGGAGCATCTCCTCGGGCTCCGGCCGCAGGGTATAGTCCGGGCTGACGTTGGCGTAGCCGATCACTCCGTCCGGCCCGATCACGTAGCGAGCCGGCATCGGCAGGGTCCAGGACGGATCGCCGTTGACCAGCGGCAGGTTGTTGCCGAGCTGTTGGTACAGCTCGACAAGGTCGTCCGGCAGGCGGAAGCGCAGCCCGAACATGGCCGCGACCTCGTTGCCCTGATCGCTCAGGATCGGGAAGGAGAGGCCGTTCTGGCGCGCCGACTTGCGGCTGTTGGCGGCGCTCTGCGGCGAGATCGCGACCAGCGCGCCACCGAGCTCCCGGATCTGCGGCAAAAATGCCTCGAGCGCCTGCAGCTCCATGTTGCAGTAGGGGCACCAGACCCCGCGGTAGAAGCTCACGACGAGCGGGCCGCGGGCCAGCAGGTCGCTTGTGCGGATCACTTCGGCTCCGGCATCGGGCAGCGCGAACTCGGGCGCCCGGTCGCCGACCTTTCGGGCGCGCTCGGCCTGGCCCGACGCCTTCAGCTCGGCCGTGGCACGGTGCATCGTCTCGATCACCGAGGGCGGCACGTTGTAGGGCGGCTTGCCGGCCTCGAAGTCGGCCTTGAAAGCATCCAGCTTGGCTTGCAGCGACATGGCTGATCTCCGCTTGGGTCCTCGCGCCGGATGGGTCCGGGGAGGCCGGATCGATGTCTTGAAACAACTTGATCCATGTCCCTGCCAAGGGGTATCCCATCCGCAGCCATAGGACCTATTCACGCCGCGAATGAGCGACCGCCTGCGTGAGATCGAAGTGTTCGTCCGGGCCGCTGAGACCGGCAGCCTTTCGCGCGCGGGCCGGGAGCTCGGGCTCTCCCAACCCTCCGCGTCACGTCTGGTTGCCGCCCTCGAGGAGCGCCTGGGCGTCCGGCTGCTGCTGCGCACGACCCGCCGGGTCTCGCTGACCGAGGCGGGTGCCGCCTATCTCGAGCGGGCGCGCGGCGTGCTGCTCGAGCTCGGCGAGGCGGCCGCCGCCGCGCGTGGCGCCGAGGGCCTCCAAGGCATCCTGCGGGTGGCGCTGCCGGTCGCCTTCGGCGCCCGCGAGGTGGTGCCGCGGCTGGCGGAGTTTCTGGCGGCGCACCCGCGCCTCGAGGTCGACCTTTTGATGGCCGACCGGCGCCAGGACCTAGTCGTCGAGGGTGTGGATCTGGCGCTCCGACTCGGGCCGCTGCCGGATTCGAGCTTCGTCGCACGGCGCCTGGCGAGCGCGCCCCGCTGGCCCGTGGCGGCACCTGCCTACCTCGCGCGCCACGGCGAGCCCGCAACCCCGCACGACCTCGCGGCCCACGACTGCATCCTCGGACCGCTCGGCGCGGCGGCCGCGGACTGGGTCTTCCAGGACCCCTCAGGTGCGGCCATCTCGGTCGAGGTCCAAGGACGCGTGCGGATGGACTCGGCTGCGGGCGTGATCGCCGGTCTCGAGGCCGGCCTCGGCATCGGCATCGCCTCGCTCTGGATGTGCCGCGCCGAGCTCGCCGCCGGGACGCTGGTGCCACTCCTGCCCGGCTACCCCCTGCGTCCGGCCGAGCTCTACGCCGTCTTCCCGAGCGGCCACCGGGCTTCGAGCAAGGCGAGGGCGTTCGCCGACCACCTGCAGGCGGCGTTCGCCGCGGAGCCGCCGGCCCCGGCCACCCCTCCCCCTCCCAGCGACCGCCAAACAGGCTTTGCCAAAGCGCCGCCGACGCGGTAGTGAGCCGCTCGGCTCGCTCGAAGCGCGACCGGGAAGCGACGGAAGCACGGGTGAACCGTGCGGGACCCATGCTGAGAAGCCACCTCGTGCGGCTGGCGGCGGTGATCACTGCGGCCGCGATCTTTCAGCTGTCGAACGGCGCGCTCGGCACGCTCCTGCCGGTCCGCCTCGGGCAGGCGGCGGCCGGTGAGTTCGCGACCGGCCTGATCGCCACGGCCTATGCCGGCGGCTTCCTGCTCGGCTGCATGGTCGGCGCGCGGGTGATCCGCACGGTCGGCCACATCCGCGCCTTTGCGACCTTCGCCGCGACCGCCGCGGTCGCCTCGCTGCTGTTCCAGGCGGCGGTCGACATCCCGCTGTGGTTCGCGCTGCGCGTGGTCCACGGCATCTGCATCGCCGGGCTTTCGACCGTGGTCGACAGCTGGATCAATGACCGCACGCCCAACGCCGCCCGCGGCCGGGTGATCGCGCTCTACACGATCACGATCACGCTCGCGCTGACCGGCAGCCAGTTCCTGATCGGCATCTTCGACGTCGCCTCGGCGCAGCTGATCATGGTCGTGAGCGGCCTGTTCTCGCTGGCGCTGATCCCGGTCTCGCTGACCCGCGCCGAGACGCCCTCCCAGCCCAAGGTCGCGGGCGTCAGCGTGCGCCATCTCTACCGGGTGGCACCGGTCGCCGCGGTCGGCTGCTTCGCGGTCGGTTTCATGAACACCGCGGTCATGAACATCACGCCCTATTTTCTCAGCAAAGCAGCCGTGCCGGCGGCCACCATCGGCCTGCTCATGGGCATGATCCAGACCGGCCGGCTCGGCTTGCAGTGGCCGATCGGTCTCTTGTCCGACCGGATCGACCGGCGGCTCGTGATCCTCGGCGCCTCGGCCACGATCTTCGTCATCATGCTCGCGCTCACCCTGGTCGGGCCCGCCAAGGGGGCGGCGCTGCGCGGCGAGAGCGGCGAGCTCGTGCGGTTCGGAATCATCGCGCTGTTCTGCCTCTGGGGCGGCTTCGCGCTCACCATCTACGCGATCTGCGTCGCCCACGCCCAGGACCGGGGGGCGCCGGGCGAGGCGATCGTGCTGACCAGCTCGCTGCTGTTCGCCTGGGCGGCGGGTGCCACGGTCGGCCCGCTCATCGTGGGCCTCGCGATGGAGCTGTTCGGCGAGCGCATGCTGTTCGTGTCCGCGGCCGGGGTCGCCCTCTCGCTGGCGGCGTTCACGGGCTGGCGGCTGGTGCTGCGCGAGAGGCCGCCGCCCGAGGAGCGGAGCGGCTTTACCGGCGTGCCGATCACCAGCCCGGTGATCGCCGAACTCGGGCCCGGCGAGCCCGGCCCGGCGCCGACCCTCGCCGGGGAGCGCGTCGCCGCCGCCGAGTAAGGGCGGCGAGGGTCATGGCCCTGGGAGCCCCGCCGCGGTGCGGCAGGTCTGACAGAGGCCGCGCACCTCGACGGTCTCCCGCGCGACCGCGAAGCCCTGGCCTTCCGCCTGCTCGGCGATCGCCGCCTGGATCGCCGGCGCCTCGAACTCGCTGACCGCACCACAGGCGTCGCAGATCAGGAACTGGCCCTCATGCGCGGCATCCGGGTCCGGGCAGCCGACGTAGGCGTTCAGGCTCTCCAGCCGATGCACCAGGCCATGCGCCATCAGGAAGTCGAGCGCCCGGTAGACTGTCGGCGGCTTGGCCGTGCCCGACACGCTCCCCAGCTCGTCCAGGATGTCGTAGGCTTTGACGGCCGCGTGGCCCTGCCAGACGAGCTCGAGTACCCGGCGGCGCAAATGCGTCAGGCGGGCGCCGCGCCGGCTGCAGAGCACGGCCGCTTTGTGCAGGGCGTCGTCGACGCACCGCTCGTGGTCGTGATGGCTGTCGGCAAGGTCCAAGGCGCGTGATCCGGTTGCTGCCTGCTCCCCCAGATTGGTACTCCATCAGCCGGCGTAAAGGAATCGCGGCGCGCTTGCGCAGGGCGGTCGCCCGCCAGTAGTCTTTGGACGCGCCAACGACCAAGCCGGGGGGCATCATGGCGGCCGACGATCGGACCCTGAAGACGGTCCTCAGCGAGGAGCGGATTCCGACCCACTGGTACAATCTCGCGGCCGACCTGCCGCAACCGCCGGCGCCGCCTTTGCATCCGGGGACGCTGCAGCCGATCGGCCCCGCCGAGCTCGCGCCTTTGTTCCCGATGGCGCTGATCGCCCAGGAGGTGAGCCAGGAGCAAAGGATCGAGATTCCGGACCCGGTCCGCGACGTCTATCGCCTGTGGCGCCCGACGCCCCTCTACCGCGCGCGCCGGCTCGAGCGCTTCCTCGATACCCCGGCCCGGATCTACTACAAATACGAGGGCGTGAGCCCGGCCGGCAGCCACAAGCCCAACACCGCGGTGCCCCAGGCCTGGTACAACAAGCAGGCGGGCATCACCCGGATCGCGACCGAGACCGGGGCCGGCCAATGGGGCTCGGCGCTGGCGCTCGCCGGCAGCCTGTTCGGCGTCCAGGTCGACGTCTACATGGTCAGGGTCAGCTTCGAGCAGAAGCCCTACCGCCGGGCGCTGATGGAGAGCTACGGCGCCCGCTGTGTCGCCTCGCCCTCGAACGAGACCGAAGCGGGCCGCAAGATCCTGGCGGCGCACCCGGACAGCACCGGCTCGCTCGGGATCGCGATCTCCGAGGCGGTCGAGATGGCGGCCAGCCGCGACGATACCCACTACGCGCTCGGCAGCGTGCTCAACCACGTCCTCCTGCACCAGACCGTGATCGGCCAGGAAGCGATCGCCCAGCTCGAGCAGGCTGGCGACTACCCGGACGTCGTGGTCGGCTGCACCGGCGGCGGCTCCAACTTCGCCGGCATCGCCTTCCCCTTCTTAGGCGCCATGCTACGCGGCGGCCCCAAGGTCGAGGTGATCGCCTGCGAGCCCTCGGCCTGCCCGTCGCTCACGCGCGGCAAGTTTGCCTATGACTTCGGCGACACCGGCCATCTGACGCCGCTTGTCAAGATGCACACGCTGGGCTCGGAGTTTATCCCGCCCGGCTTCCACGCCGGCGGCCTGCGCTACCACGGCATGGCGCCGATGGTGAGCCACCTGCTCGACCTTCGCCTGATCGAGGCGGTCGCCTACCACCAGGTCGAATGCTTCAAGGCCGGCATCGACTTTGCCCGGGTCGAGGGCGTGCTGCCGGCGCCCGAGGCAAATCATGCGGTCAAGGGCGCGATCGATCAGGCCCTCAAGTGCAAGGCGGCCGGCGAGAGCAAGGTGATTCTGTTCAACCTGTGCGGCCACGGCCACTTCGACATGCAGGCCTACGCCGACTACTTCGCGGGCAAGCTCACCGACCAGAGCTACGACGAAGCCGACCTCCAGGCCTCACTCGCGCATCTGCCGGCGGTCGCCGCCGCCTGACGATCGCGGTTCCGCGCTCCGACGGGCGCCCGCCGCCAGCGGGCCGCTCCGACCGCCCAATCCAGCTGCTCTTGACCCGGCCGTCGCCCTAACGCTGGGCCTGCGGCGACGTGCCGCGGCGGATGCGAAGTCAAGCGCAGCGGAACCAACGGGTGCGGCCCGGGTTTTGCAATGGCTGTTCCGTCGACAACTGTCACCAGCGCGCCGAACCGTCGGGACCGAAACTGGTCCTTCCGCGCGGCTACTCGGCGGCGACGGTCGGAGAGCGGGCTGACGAGGATCGGAGATGAGGATGACCTGGTCCCGTACTGCTGCCGAGGTCGCTGCTGCCGCCCAGCCGGTCGCGCTTCGTGATTCGCTCTGGCAAACCACGCGCGAGCTCGCCGCCGCCCTCGGCCAGGACGATCCCGTAGCTCAGCGCTATCTGCTGCTGCTGCGGTTTGCGCTCGCCAACAGCATCGCGCTGGCCCTGGTCGGCGCGGCCGCCGGTCAGGGCTGGATCGGCGCTCTCCTGGCCGCGGACGGCAGCATCTATTCGGTGGCGATCGTGGCCGTGTTCGCGGTCGGGCTGTTCTGGAGCGCGCAGCGGGTGGCGCAGCTCAGCCGGGCGCTGAACGAGGTCAAGGCCTACGCGGTCGATCGCCGCGCGCCGGCGCCGGCCTATCTGCGCGCCACCGAGCGCCACGACGGCGAGAGCCGGGCGATCCTCGCCTCGACGCTGCGCCTGCGGCTGGCGGCGCGGATCTCGCCGGTCCGGCACATCGCCAACAGCCTGGTCCTGCTCGGGCTGACCGGCACCGTGATCGGCTTCATCATTGCACTCTCGGGGGTGCACCCCGATGCCGCCGCGGACGTGAGCTCGATCGGCCCGATGATCTCGACCCTGATCCGGGGCATGTCGATCGCGCTCTACACGACGCTGGTCGGCTCGCTGCTCAACATCTGGCTGATGGTCAACGTCCGCCTGCTCGAAAGTGGCACGATCAAGCTCCTGACCGCCACGGTCGAGCTTGGAGAGCGCCATGCACGGCCTTGACGTCTTCGACGACGAGGACGCCGGCAGCACGGTGTTCCGCGACGTCATCATGCTCGCCCTGGTCGGCTTCGTCGCCATGGTGATCCTGATGCTGCCCTACATCCATCCGCCGGGCGCCAAGGCCAGCGACCAGATCGCGCCGCCCGGCAACGTGATCGTCGAGATCCGCTGGCCCGACCAGATCGATGCCGACGTCGACCTCTGGGTGCAGGCGCCCGGTGACGTGCCGGTCGGCTACTCCAACAAGGGCGGGAAGGTGTTCAACCTTTTGCGCGACGACCTCGGCACCCGCAACGACGCCACCGGGCTCAACTACGAGAGCTCGTACTCGCGCGGTATCGTGGCGGGCGAATACACCGTCAACCTGCACCTGTACCGCGATTCCGCGAAGGTCTATCCGATCCCGGTGACCGTGGTCACCAGCGTCAATCGCAGCCCGCAGGAGCACACCCAGCAGCTGCTCGCGAGCAAGGTCGCGCTGACCCATGAGGGCGAGGAGACGACCGTTTACCGGTTCCGGCTGACAGCCGACGGCAAGCTGGTCCCGGGCAGCGTGCACAACCTGTTCAAGGAGCTCCGCACAGGGGGAACGTCATGACCGACCTCAGCCAGCTGTTCGTGGCGACCGTGGCGCTCGCCGGCCTCCTGACCCTGATCAGCCTGTGGACGCCGCGCCGGCTGGCGGTCAAGGGCACGGCGCTGGCGACCGGGGTCCTGCTCCTGCCGCTGAGCTATGCGAGCCTCGCGGATCTGTTGAGCCGGCCGAAGCCGATCGACCTGGAGTGGTGGCAGCAGCACGCCGCGGAGGCGACCGTGCTCGGCTCGCAGCTAAAGGAGGGCCAGGGCATCTATCTCTGGCTACAGCTGCCGGCGGTGGCCGAGCCCCGCAGCTACGTCCTGCCCTGGGACCGCAAGGCCGCCGAGCAACTCGAGGCCGCCGAGCGCGAGGCGGCTCAGCAGCAGGGTGGCGGCAGCGTCCGCATGCGTCTGCCGTTCGAGCCGAGCCTCGACGACCGCGAGCCGCTGTTCTACGCCAAGCCGCAGCCCGCCCCGCCGCCCAAGGACTTGGCCGACCAGCCGCCGCAGATCTACCAGCCACCCGGCCGCGACGCTTAGGTCGGCGCGCTCCGGCTCTGGCGCGGCGCGGCAGCTGCAGCTACAAGACCCCGAGTGACAGCTTCGGGGGAGGGATGCCATGCTGCGGGTCTGGGGCCGGACCAACTCGATCAACGTCCAGAAGGTGATGTGGGCCGTGGGCGAGCTCGGGCTCGCGCACCAGCGGGTCGACGCGGGCGGCGCGTTCGGCGGGCTCGACAGCGACGAGTATGGCGAGCGCAACCCGAACCGCCGGGTCCCGACCATCGAGGACGACGGCCTCGTGATGTGGGAGTCCAACGCCTGCGTGCGCTACCTTGCAGCCCGCTACGACGCCGGCGGCCTGTGGCCCGAGGAGCCGGTCGCGCGCGCCCGCGCCGACATGTGGATGGACTGGCAGCAGACGACCCTGCTCGCCGACATGATCGTGGTCTTCTGGGGCCTGATCCGGACGCCCGAGGCCAAGCGCGACCATGGCGCGATCGACGCTGCCGTCACGCGGCTCGGCGGCACTTGGCGGGTGCTGGAGGCGCAGCTCGCGGGCCGGCGGTTCGTTGGCGGCGACCGGCTCACGATCGGCGACATCCCGGTCGGCGCCAGCTGCTATCGCTACTTCGGCCTGCCGATCGAGCGGCCGTCCTTGCCCAACCTCGAGGCCTGGTACGAGCGCCTGAAGCAGCGCCCGGCGTTCCGCGAGCACGTCATGCTGCCGCTCACTTAAGTCACCAGACCGCGGAACCTCCGGCGCGGCGGACGCGCAAATCAACAAGGGAGGACACATCATGCGCTATCGCCCCTTCGGCAGGACGGGCCTGCAGGTGTCCGAGCTGGTGTTCGGCGGCGGCTGGGTCGGCGGCATCCTGATCCACCAGGACGATGCGACCAAGCGGGCGGCGCTCCAGCGCGCGCTCGAGGCGGGCATCAACTGGATCGACACCGCCCCCTCCTATGGCGATGGCCAGTCCGAGGAGAACCTCGGCTGGCTGCTCCAGGAGGTCGATCCGAAGCCCTACATCTCGACCAAGGTGCGGCTCGACCTCGGCCGGCTCGACGACATCGCGGGCCAGATCGAGGCGAGCCTGGAGGCGAGCCTCAAACGTCTGCGGCTGGACTCGGTCGACCTGTTCCAGCTGCACAACCCGATCGGGCCCGGCACCACCGGTCAGACGATCGGCGTTGCGCAGGTCCTGGGCAAGGGCGGCGTCGCCGATGTCTTCGACCGGCTGCGCGCGCAGGGCCTGACCCGCTTCATCGGCATCACCGCGCTGGGCGCTGCCGGCGCCTGCCGCGAGGTGATCGCGAGCGGCCGGTTCGACTCCGCCCAGGTCTACTACAACCTGCTCAACCCCTCCGCCGGCCAGGCCATGCCGCCCGGCTGGCGCGGCCAGGATCTGGGCGGCCTGCTGGCCGCTTGCAAGGCGGATGGCGTCGCTGCCATGAACATCCGGGTGCTGGCGTCCGGCGTGATCGCGACCGACCAGCGCCATGGCCGCGAGGTTCAGATCACCGACGACGCCGATCTTGAGACCGAGGGCCAGCGGGCGCGCGCGGTGTTCGCCCGCCTCGGCAGCCGTTACGGCACCCGCGCCCAGACCGCGATCCGCTTCGCGCTCGCCAATCCCGAGCTCGCGTGCGTGGTGGTCGGCATGGCCGAGCTCGCGCATCTGGAAGAGGCGCTGGCCGCGGCTGCCATGGGCCCGCTGCCGGACGAGGCGCTGGCCGAACTCCGCGACCTCTACGCCAGCGGCTTCGGCCGCCGCTGAGACCTGCGCCGCCGGTCACCGGGCGATCGCGGCGACCTTGGCGCCCAGCGCCTCGATCAGATCGTCCGGCGCCAGCTCGATCTCGAGGCCGCGCCGGCCGCCGTTGACGAACACGCTCTCGTGCGCGCGCACCGAGGCGTCGACCACCGCGGGCGACGGCTGCCGCTGGCCGAACGGGCTGATGCCGCCCTTGACGTAGCCGCTCGCCCGCTCGGCCTGTCTGACCTCCGCCATCTCGGCGCGCTTGCCGCCCATCGCCGCCGCCAGTGCCTTCAGGTTCAGCTCGCGATCCGCCGGTACCAGGGTCACGACCAGCGTCCGCTCGTCGACCACCGCCATCAGCGTCTTCAGCACCCGCGCCGGCGCGACGCCCATCAGCTCGGCCGCCTCCTGCGCGATGCCGCCCTTCGGCCCGCCGAAATCGTAGGCGTGCAGCCCGAAGCGACGCCGGCCCGCTCGAGCGCCCGCACCGCCGGCGTTCCGGCGCGATCAGTCGGTCGGCAGGCCAACGTCCTTCATCAGCTCGATGAACCGTGGGTCGGAACGCAGGTTGTCCCACGATGGCGTCCGAAGGAAGATCATCTCGGCGGAGTGTTCTTGATAGGCCTTTCGCAGCCACGCGATCGCCCGATCGTGGTCGCCCAGGCCGGATATAGACATTGGCGAACGCAACCGGATCGACCTTCCGCTCGACCGTCGTTTTCTCCAGCTCGCGGAGCACCTGGCGCGCCTCGTCGTTCCGCCCCGCCAAGCCTAAGGCCCACCCCCGAATCCCTTTCAGCCCGTCGGCGTCCGGCGTCAGGGCTGCCGCCTTGTCAAGCGCTGCGATCGCCTCTTGGTACCGTCCCATCAGAACATAGTCTTGCCCTATGCCGATCTGCGGCCAGGGCGACTTCGAGCCCAATTCGAGGGTCCTCTGGAACTGCGCGATGGATTGATCCCACCGCCGCGCATGGTGGTAGACCCAGCCGATCTCTGTGGAGATCCATACTGAGAGCGGGTCGAGCTCCTGCGCCCGCTTCATCTCGTCGAGCGCGTCGTCGTACCGTCCCCAGACCGGCGACAGGAGCTTGTGGCCGTACTCGGCGTACGCCAGCGCGGAACTGGGGTTGAGCGCAATCGCCCTTTGGAATTCTCGCTCCGCCCCCGACCAGTCCCAGTCGGCAAAAACCTTCACGGTCCCCAGAGCGCTATGGGCTTCGGCGAGCGCATCGTCCAGTTCCAGGGCCTTCTCGGCCGCGGCTCTGGCCTTGGCGTAGGCCTCCTCTGCAGGCATGTTGCTGCTCGTTGCCATCCTGGTGTACAGGTCCGCCAATCGAGCGTACGCCAATGCGTAGTCTAGGATCCCGTTCGATCGCCTGCTCGAAGTATGTCCTGCTCTTTTCAAGCGCGAACTCCGCCTTGATTGTAGAAATACAAACCTTTCAAGTACAAGTTGTGCGCTTCTACATCGGCGGTATGTTGTTGCTCGATCTGCGTCTGCTCGTGTGCCAGCAAGGTGATCTGCAAGGCTTCGGCCACCTGTTTGGCAATGTCGCTCTGGATCGCAAAGACATCCTTGAGGGCGCGATCATAGTCTTCGGACCAGAGGTGCGCTTGGCTCGCCACGTCGATCAGCTGGGCGGTGATCCGCACCTGGTTGCCGGCCTTGCGGACGCTGCCTTCGAGGATCGTGCCGACCTGGAGAGCGCGGCCGATCTCGGCGATGTCCTGGTTCGTGCCCTTGTACTTCATGACCGAGGTGCGCGCGATCACCCGGAGCTTGCCGATCTTGGAGAGCTGCGTGATCATCTCCTCGGTCATGCCGTCGGAGAAGTACTCGTCGGCGGCATCGGCGCTGATGTTGACGAACGGCAGCACCGCGACCCGGTGTGGGTCGAGGCTCGCACTTTGCCCTCTGGCCGGGGGTCTGCCCGGATCGCAGCCAGCGCGACGAGGCCAACCCCGATCACGATCAAAGCGAGCGCCGCCGCCAGAGCCGGCATTCGCCGAGCGACGGAGCGCTTACCGCGGCTCGCCCGCGGTCGACGGGCCGACCGCGGTGCCCGCCGCGCCCGGCTCCATGAGGACCCGATAGGCGCGGACCGGCTCCGGGATGTTCTTGACCGGCCTGCGGGCCGAGATCCTGGTAGCCGAACCCCAGCTTGTTCTTGACCTCGTCGTGGACCTTGGCCGAGATGCAGACGCCGCCAGGCTCGGCGAGCGCCTCGAGGCGGGCGGCGATGTTGACGCCATCGCCGTAGATGTCGTCGTCGTCGAAGATGACGTCGCCGAGGTTGACCCCGATCCGGAACCGGATCTGCTGGTCGGGCGCGACCCCGGCGTTGCGCTCGGCCACGCCGCGTTGGATCTCGACGGCGCAGCCCACGGCGTCGAGCACGCTTCCGAACTCGACCAAGGCCCCGTCGCCGGTCAGCTTGACGAGCCGGCCGTGGTGCTCGCCGATCTTCGGCTCGATGAACTCCTTGCGCAGCGCCTTCAGGCGCGCATGCGTGCCGGCCTCGTCGGCCGCCATCAGGCGCGAGTAGCCGACCACGTCGGCCGCGAGGATCGCCGCCAAGCGGCGTCCGACCCCCTGGTCCGCCATGGGACCTCTCCGCGCTCGGCCCAATCAACCCGAGATTTTCTAGCATGAGCCTCGCAAGCGGGCCAGTCTTGCCTTCCGTGCTGAGCCCCTCAGCTGCCGACCTTGGCGAGCACGTCGGCCCTGAGGAAGCGCTCGATCACCAGCATGAAGGCGACCGAGGGCACCAGAAGGATCAGGGCGGTGATCGAGGCGATCTGGTAGTTGCCCTCCATGCTCGCCCGGAACAGCAGCAAAGGCAGGGTGGTGACGTCGGGGACGCCGACGAAATAGGTGCCGGTGAACTCGTCGAGGCTCTCGAGGAAAACGAAGATCGCGCTCGCCATGATGCCGGGTGCTGCGAGCGGCAGGGTGACGCCATAGAACGCCTGCAGCGGCGAGGCGCCGAGGTTGCGGGCGGCGTCCTCGAGCTCGCGATCGACGGCGGCGAAGGCCGCGGTCGCGATCCAGACCGCGAATACGAGGCCGTGCATGGTGTGCACCAGGACAACGCCCGCGATCGTGCCGTTCAGGCCGATACTGTAGAAGATCCGGGCAATGTTGATGTAGACGGCAAGACTGGGAAAGGCCTGGGGCAAGAGGAAGGCGAGCAGGATCAGGCCGCGGAGCGGCAAGGCGCGCCGGGCGAGCGCGTAGCCGCAGGGGATCGCGACCACAAGGCAGGCCGCGACCGTGAACAGCGCGATGCCGATCGAGGTCGTGAGCGAGACCATGGCGTTGCCCTGGGGCCGGAACACCCGCTGCCAGAACGAGAACCCGTACTCCAGCGGCAATTTGTGGGGAAAATACCATTTCTCGGCGACCGCCCAGAGCAGCATGTTGAGCAGCGGGCCGAAGATCGCGAAGGCGAGCAGGCCGAGCACGATGCCGACGCGCCGCCCAGCGGAGGGCCGCTCCGCCGCTCACGGCCGCTGCTCCCGGACCGCGTGGCGGAGATAGACCCAGGCCACGATCCCGGTCATCAGGTAGGAAATAAAGCCCAGAGCATTGGCGACCCCGTAGTCGCCGTAGGCGTTGATCCGGAACGACATGTCGACGGTCAGCATGGTCGGCGACTGGGCGTTGATCATCAGTGGCACCGAGAGCACCGACATCATGATCACGAAGGAGAGGATCAGGCCGACCACCAGGGTCTGGCGGACCTGGGGGAGGACGATCTCGAGCAGCACGCGCAGACGGGAGGCGCCGAGATTGCGGGCGGCCTCGATGGTCGCGCGGTCGAGCGCCGCCATGGCGCCGGCGACCAGGAGGGCTGTGAAGGGGGTCTGCTTCCAGACGAAGGTTGTGACGATGCCGCGCCAGTCGAGCCAGCTCTGGGCATCGAGCGGCGTCAACAGGCCGAGCCCGACCAACGTGTTGTTCATCATGCCGTTCTTGGCGAGGAAGGTACGCATCAGCTGCCCAGCGACCACGAACGGGATGAACAGCGGCCAGCGATAGAGCCAGCGCAGCACGGCGATCGCGCGCGGGTTTTCTCCCAGTGTCAAAAAACCGGCGATCGCGACCGCGCCGATGCCGATCAGCGCGGTCGAGAGCGCGATGATCAGCACCGTGAACAGCAGGTCCCGCCAGTAGAAGTCGAGCGCCTTGGTGAAGTTGTGGACGGTCCAGGCGCCGCCCTCGCCCTCGAACGCAGTGACCAGCGAGAAGCCGAGCGGATAGACGAACAGCGCCAGCAGGATCGCAAGGGCCGGCGCCACCAGCGCCAGCGAGATCAGCCGCGATTCCTGCATGTGCTTCCCCCACTGGCCATATTGACGGCAGCAGCCCAAGGCGGGGTATAGCAGACAAGCAAGGGGAGCGAGCCATGGCGGATGACGAGTTCGCGCCGGTCACGCCGGGCGAGATGCTGCGCGAGGAGTTCCTGAAGGAATACGGGCTGTCGCAGAACCAGCTCGCCAAGGCGATCGGCATCTCGCCGAACCGGATCGCCGAGATCGTCAACGACCGCCGGCGGATCAGCGCCGACACCGCGCTCCGGCTCAGCCTCTACTTCGGCAACAGCGCGGAGTTCTGGCTGAACCTGCAGACCCACTACGATCTCAAGCTGGCGCGCCGGCAGCTCAGCGCCGAAGCGGCTGAGCGTATCAAAGCGCATCGCGCCGCGTGACGGCGCCGAACGAATGGCATCCGGCCATGGTCAAGGGCTTGTGGAACTACGCGATCAAGGTCGCCGACATCGACCGGGCGGCCCGGTTCTACGTCGACGTGCTCGGCGCCGAGGTGCGGCTGCGCGGCGAGGTTCTGGGCTCGGTCTATGCCCTGATCCGGCTCGGCGACACGCGGGTCATCCTCTTCGACAAGGCGCCCTACGAGCACCTGCTCGGCCGCGAGCTACCGCGGGGCTTCCTGCACGACGTCTACGAGGCCACCGACTTCGACGCCCAGATCGCCCGCCTGCGCGAGGCCGGCGTCCGCTTCCTGATGGAGCCCCGGGTGATCGAGGCCGCCTTCGGCCGCCGCCGCATCGCCTTCTTCGAGACCCCGGACGGCCTGCGCACCGAGGTCATGGAAATCCTCGAGGACCGGTTGGGCGATTGACAGGCCGCGGGTCAGGCAGACGGTCGGGAATTGAGGATGTCCAGGAACACGCGCGGGCTGACCACCGCAACGTTGGCATACTCGCCGATCGCGAGAAGCTTTCGATCCCCGGTCACGATGAAGCTGGCACGGCCCCCGAGCGCAGCGGCCACGTACTTGTCGTCGTCCCGATCAGCGCAGACGCCGGCGACAATCGGTACGTCGGCGACCAGATCGGCCAGCACAAGAATGTCCTCGAACCAGAGCGCCGCATCCAGACCAACTCCCAGGAGCCGCCGAACCTTCGGATAGGCGAGCGCCCCCAGCACCTCCGCGACGATCGCCGCCGACAGGACGAGCGCGAAGGCGCCGTCCCGCAGAAAGCGCTGGATCACAAGGCCGGGTGGCCCCTCGGGTCGAATGGCGGCACTGACGTAGACATTGGCGTCGAGGACGGCACGCTGCACCGATCATCGGGCCGGCTGAGGTTACCGAGCCTTGTCGCGGGCCGCGCGCTGCGCTTCCAGCGCCAGGTCCGTGGCCTCCTCCTCCGAGAGCAGACCGCCCGCCTGCCGGTCGAGGAACTCGAGAGCATGGCGACGCGCGAACCGGCGCATCTGCTCCAGCCGCTCGACGGGGACCAGGGCGGCCAGCGATTTGCCTTTGCGCTCGATGATGAACTCGTCGTGGCGTAGCGCGACCCGGTTGAGCAGATCGCCGATCCGCCGCCTGACGTCGATGGTGGAGACCTTCTCAGCCATGCAACTATGCTAGTTGCGATCGTTGATCCGAGCAAGCCCCGAAGGCATCAGCCCGGCCCGAGCGCCGCGCGGCATAACCATCATGGGCAGGGCGAGACCGTGAGTCCCGCCCTGCGGGTGTAAGACAGGGGCGCGCTACGCCTCAGTTCTCGACCTGTTTTTCGTAGGACTCGAGGATGTCGTCGAAGTAGGGGCCGATCGGGAAGGCTTTGCCTTTGGTCGCGAGGTCCTCGGGCGTCACGTCGGCGAACAGCTTGTTCCAGGTCGCCTGGTCGATCGCACTCTGGATATTCTTGGCGTCGATGCCCGGGTACCAGTTGAACTTCTTGACGATGCCCTCGGCCTGGACCTCGGGCGAGGTCGCAAGGGCGATGAATTCGCGCGCGAGCTCGGGCTGGGACGCCTTGGCCGGGGTCACGTAGTACATCGGCTGGCCGGGCATGCCCGGGGCGATCAGCTCGAGCTTGAGGTTGGGCGGGAGGCGGCCGTCGGCCTGCCAGGTGTAGAACATGTCGACCCAGACCGGGCCCATCGCGATCTCGCCCCGGTTCAGCATGTCCAGCGTGCCGGCGTTGCCGGGAGTGAAGGTGACGTACTGGTTGAAGTCCTTGAGCTCGGCCAGCGCGGGCGCCCACTTCTGCTCGGCCGACTTGTCGTAGGGGCCGTCCTGCAGCTCCTTCGCCTCGCCGGTGTTGGCGTACATCCAGCCGACCACGAAGCTGACCCCCGACATGCCGTTCTTGATGCCGTTGTAGCCGAACTGCTTGGGGTGCGCCTTGACCCAGTCGACCAGCGCGGCGTAGGAGGCGGGGGGCTCCTGCACCAGGTCGGGGTTGTAGGCGAGCGCCGTCTGGCTGTGGAACATCGGCATGACGAAGCCGTCGACGTCGGTGCCGAGCGCCATCTTGGCGGTGTCGCGGCTGACGAGCTTGCCGGTCGCGATCTGGTCCCGGTACTTGGCGAGCAGGTCCTCCTGAACCATCTGGCCCGCCATCTTCTGGTGCACGACCGCGACGTCGACGTCCCAGGCCGGCGTGCCCGCGGCCTTCTGCGCCTCGAGCTTCTCATAGATCTTCTGCGAGCCGGCATCGCCCGGACCGGTGCCGCTCACCTGCACTTTGACGCCCGGGTGGCTCGCCTCGAACTTGGGCCCTAGATAGTCGGTGACGTAGTCGACCATGTTCTCCGAGCCGGCCGTGATCACGTTGAGCACGGTCTCGGCCGAGGCTGCCGCCGGCAGACCCGCCAGCAGCGCCAGCGCGGCCGCGCCGGTCAAGCATGTACGCCGTTGCATCGCACTCTCCCTGTCGCTGCTTCCCTGGGGCGGCACCGGGATCGAGGCGACCCGCCGATGCGCGCCCGGCCTAGAGCGCTCGACCGCCCTTCGGGCCAGCCCGTCGTCTAGCACACCGACCGAACCGCTGCCATGGCGACCGGCCTAACCGGCGATTTTGACGGGTGCGTGACAGCAGGCGGCGGGCTGCATACCGGCTTTCAGCACCCCCAGCCTCAGTCGAGCCGGTAGACCAGGCTCAACGCCTGGTCCTGCTCGTCCCATCGCGAGTTGACCGGTCGGAAGCCGAAGCGTTCATAGAAACCGCGCGCCGAATGGTTCTCGGCGTGCACGTGCAGGGTGACCGGACGCAGCGGCCGCGCCAGCATGGTCTCGAGAAGCAGACGGCCGAGGCCGGCGCCTTGATGGTCCGGGTCGACGAACACCTGGTCGACATGCGCCCCGATCGCCGCCAGAAAAGCTGCGATCGCGCCGTCGACCGTCACGACCCGCGCCCAGTCCCACTCGGTCATCTTCGCGGCATACCAGCGCCGCACCTCGTCCTCGGTATAGGACCAGTTCATGAACCGGTAGGCGCTCCGGCAGGCTCGCCAGTGCACGGCGCTGATGCCATCCAGATCCGCGGCCGCCAATGGCCGGAGCGTGCGGATCGGGGCGGCGATCGGACCCTCGGGCGGGCTCATCGCCGTGGCGCGACGTCGGCCGCCCGGTAGAGATGCAGCGCCGCGGCAGGCAGGCAGATGCCGACCGCCGCACCGGTCGGCAGGCGGCGCGGGTCGTCGACCATGAACTGGCGCTCGCCGACCTGGACGGCGTAACGGTAGAAGCCACCCGGATAGGAGCTCTGGCGGACCTCGCCGTGCAGGATCAGGCTTTCGGGTGGCGCCTCACCGGCGTCGACCAAGCGCGCGGCCTCGCTCCGGAAGTGGGCCAGGGCGCGACCATCGGGTGCACCTTCGATATGGATACCATCTTCGCCCGCGCGGGCGAAAATCGGCAGGCGGACTGCGTCGTTGTGGGTGCCGGCGGCGATCTCGACCGCGCCGTCCGCCGGGCGCGCCTCGAGCTCGATGACGTTGTCGGCGCCCATGAAGGCCGCGACGAAGGGCGTGGCCGGGCGGTTGTAGACCGCCTCGGGCGGCCCGAGCTGGACGATCGTCCCCGCCTCCATGATCGCGATCCGGTCGGCCATGACCATCGCCTCCTCGCGGTCGTGGGTGACGTGGATCGCGGTGATCCCGAGCTTGCGCCTGGAGCGCCTTGATCTCGTGGCGGACGCTCTGGCGGATGCGCGCATCCAGGTTGGAGAGCGGCTCGTCGAGCAGGAGGATGCCGGGGTTGATCGCGAGCGCCCGGCCGAGCGCCACCCGCTGCCGCTGGCCGCCCGAGAGCTGGGTCACCGGCCGCTCGCCCAGCCCCTCGAGCCCGAGCAGCGCCAGCACGTCGCGCACCCGCTCGGCCCGCCCGGCCCGGTCGACCCCGCGCAGCCGCAGGCCATAGCCGATGTTCTGGGCCGTGCTCATGTGTGGCCAGAGCGCATAGGACTGGAACACCATGGCCATGCCGCGGCGCTCGGGCGGCAGGCCCGTGATGTCCCGGCCAGCGACCAGCACGCGGCCGGCGCCGACCGTGGCGAAGCCCGAGATCGCGCGCAGGAGCGTGGTCTTGCCGCAGCCCGACGAGCCGAGGAGCGCCACGAACTCGCCCGGTGCGATCTCGAGCGAGACCCCCTTCAGCACCGTGGACCGGACCGAAGGCGACCTCGACCCGCTCGACGGTCAGCGCGTCACCCGCCATGCCCGCCTGCGCGCCACCGCGTCGGGCTCCGCAATGGCGACGCCGTCCGCTTAACCGCCGAAGAGCTTCTTCAGCGCGTTGAACCCACCCTGGAAGACGTCGTTGCTGATCATCTGCTCGGCCTCGGCCTGCTTGTCCGGCGGATTGGCCTCGAAGGTCGCGGTCCAGTCGGCATGCGTGCGGTTGCCGTCCGAGATTCGGCGCAACCGCAGCGTCGCCCGATAGTTGGCGACCGGCAGCGGCGAGTCCAGGATCGTATAGCTGTAGTGATGCCCCATGTCGGACAGCTCGAGCAGGCGCTCGCGGACGACGGCGCCGTTGCCAAGCGTCAGCACCCGGACGCAGCCGACCTGATCTGACGGCTGGCTGCCGACGATTTCGCTCTTGGCGATCCCCGGGTGCCACTTCGGCATGCCATTGAAGTCGCGAATGCGCGCCCAGACCTGCTCGATCGGGGCATTGATCACGGAACTGGCATGAGCTCTCGCCATCGTCGTCCTCCCTGTTCTGGTTCAAGAGCTAGAAGCTCAGTGCCTTGAACTTACGCGTTTGCTCGGTGAGCGCAATCTCGGTCGGCAGGCGCTCCATGGAGCTCGCGCCATAGAAGCCGTGGCAGTGGCGGCAGGACTTGAGGATGTAGGCGGCATCGTCCGGCATCGCGATCGGGCCGCCGTGGCAGAGCACGAGCACGTCCGACCGCGCGGCGAGCGCGGCCTCGGCCCAGGCGTCGATCAGCGGCGGACAGTCCTCGAGCTTGAGCGCGGTGCCGGCGCCGATCGCGCCGCCGGTCGTGAGCCCCATGTGGCAGACGATGAGATCGGCGCCCGCCTCGGTCATGGCGACCGCGTCCTCGGCCGAGAACACGTAGGGCGTGGTCAACAGGTCGTGCTCGCGCGCGCGGGCGATCATCTCGACCTCGAGGCCGTAGCCCATGCCGGTCTCCTCGAGGTTCGCCCGGAACGTGCCGTCGATCAGGCCGACGGTCGGAAAATTCTGGACGCCGGCGAAGCCCAGCTCCTTCAGGCGGCGGAAAAAGTCGTCCAGGATCAGGAACGGGTCGGTGCCGTTGACACCAGCCAGCACCGGCGTCCGCCGCACGACCGGCAGCACCTCGCTCGCCATCTCGAGCACGATCTCGTTGGCGTTGCCGTAGGCGAGCAGGCCCGCGAGCGAGCCGCGCCCGGCCATGCGGTAGCGGCCGGAATTGTAGATCACGATCAGATCGATGCCGCCCGCCTCCTCGCACTTGGCCGACAGGCCGGTGCCGGCGCCGCCGCCGACGATCGGCTCGTGGCGTTCAACCATCGCATGAAATCTTTCCAGCAACGCTTTGCGTTCAAACCTCGCCATGACGACCCCCTGCCCTAGCGGCTGATTTCGCGGAAGTTCTGCACCAGGGCTGCGGCGAACGCCGGGTCGTTGACGTTGTGCGGCAGGCGGAGCAGGCGGCGGCGCGGCGTCTGCTGCACGGTCGCCTCGAGCGCTTCGAACAGCGCCGCGTCGGCGTCCGGGTCGTGGAACGGCTGGCCCGGCGCATCGATCAGCGAGACGCCGCCCTCGGGCAAGAGGAAGCGCACCTCGCCTTCGCAGGCGTTGAGCTTGGCTCCGATCCACTCCCCCATCAGCCGGTTCTCCTCGGCCGTGGTCCGCATCAAGGTGACCTGCGGGTTGTGGACGTAGAGGTTGCGCTCGCGATAGGGCGCCGGCACCGTGTCGAGGGCGCCGAAGTTGACCATGTCGAGCGCGCCGCAGGCACCGACATAGGGCACGCGCGTGCGCGCGATCGCGCCGAGGCGGTCCTCGCCGGCGCTGAACACGCCGCCCATCAGGAGATCGCACACCTCGGTCGTGGTGACGTCGATCACGCCCGCGATCAGCCCGGAATCGACCAGCTTCTCCATCGACTGGCCGCCGGTGCCGGTGGCATGGAAGACCAGGCAGTCGTAGTCCGCCTCGAGCGCCCGGGTGACCTGCTGGACGCAGGGCGTGGTGACCCCGAACATGGTGAGCCCGATGGCGGGCTTGGTATCGCCCGCGACCGGCAGGGGGTGCGCGAGCATGCCGGCGAGCGCATGGGCGGCGTTGCCCAGCACCCGGCGCGAGATCCGGTTGAGGCCGGCGACGTCGGTCACCGAATAGATCATGCAGAGGTCGGAGGGGCCGACGTAGGGGGCGGTGTTGCCCGAGGCGACGGTCGAGACCATGACCTTGGGCACGCCGACCGGCAGGGCTCGCATCGCGGGCGTGATCAGGGCCGTGCCGCCCGAGCCGCCGAGCCCGATCATGCCGCCGATGTCGGCCTGCGCGCTCACGAAGCGGACGAACGCCTCGGCCATGGCGGCGACCGCCCGGCCGCGGTCGTCCACGAGCACCGCGCCGACGCTGTCCGGGTGGTGCGCTGCGACCTCTGCGGGCGTGACATCCGCGAGGCGGCCATCGCTCCTGGTCCCGAGATCAACCAGCACGGTCGGCACCCCGGCCGCCGCGATCAGATCGCGCACATAGACGAGCTCGTCGCCCTTGGTGTCGCAGGTGCCGCACACATAAGCCTTGGCCCCGCTCGCCGTCCCCGCCATGCCTCGCCTCCGACTGCCGATCGACCGACCGGCGGCGACTATAGCAGGCGCGGAGCACCGCGTGTCAGAACAGCGGGCCGAGCGCGATCGTGTAGGTCAGGTAGTACTCTTCCTCGCCGGGATTGTATTCATGGATGTGGGCGTTCGAGATGTGGGCGACCCGGACTCCCAGGCGCTGGCCGTTGTCGAAGCGGTAGGTGAACTCGGCCGTCTCCCGGAACTGGAAGACGCCGCCGAGGTCCCGGCTGTCGCCTTGACTGTAGCCGCCGACCGCAAGCTGCGGCGTGAAGTAGACCTTGCCGACCGAGATGTCGCCGTAGAGGCCAAAATAGCCGAACACGCCGCCGTCGGTGTTGGCCATGCCACCGATCGAGGGGCCGATCACGGCCAGCTTGCGGCCGAGGCGATACTCCAACGTCGCCGCCGGCGATCCGTCATTGGCCTCTTTGAACGGGTCGAAGGCACCGAGCCCAAGCGTCAGGGCGTCCGCCTCGTCGCCATGCACGACCACCGGGCCGAGCGTGAAATAGGGCGTGGTCGGGCGCTCCTCGGCATCAGCGGCGCGGGCCCCGGAGCAAACCATGAGGCCACCCAAAAGACTGGCCATGAGAGCGGATGTGAGCGCCCGGCGCATGTTCCCCCCGACGTGACGTGGAGCCGGCAATACCTGCGCGAGCCGTTAAATAGGCTCGGTCGCGGTCGCGCAATGATTTCGTTGGCCTGCGGCGCCCGAACCGTCTCATCGGACCCGGCTGTGCCGCCCCTCACGTCGCGCCGGCGAGCTGCTTGATCTTCTGTTCGAGGCTGGCGATCAGGTCGGGCACACCGCCGTCCTTCAGCACGGCAGCGAATTCGGCGTGCTGCTTGGCGAGCTCGCTGTATTTGGCGTCGAGCAGCACGTCGACGATCCGCCAGCCATCCGCGGACTCCTTGAGCACGTAGTTCAGCCCGACCGGCGCCTGGGTTGGCCGCACGATCCGGCTTTCGACCACCACGGTAGTGCGCGGACCCGGGCCCTCGCCCGAGATCTCGAAGCGCTCGCCGGTGTAGCCGTCGAAGCGCGCAGCGAAGTTCGCGATGCTCATCTCGGCGAACAGGCTGCTGACCCGCGCCTGGTCGGCTGCGCTGAGATCGTTCCAGGCGCGCCCGACCGCAAGTTTGGCCATGAAGGGAAAGTCGAAGCTCTGTCGGAGCACCGGTTCGAGCAGCTGGTAGCGGCCCTGGTAGCCCAGTCGGTCGGCGCCGCGCATGCTCTCGAGCAGGGCGGCGTTCAGCCGCTCGATGACCGCCCGCGGGGGCTCGTTCGCCGCAGCCTGGCTGTGCAGGGCAAGGATCAGGACCAGAGCGCCACACAGACGCTTGATGAGCCCCGACCAGATGTGCTGTCTACCCGACACCAGCGCAACCTCTGTGAAAGCCCTGACGTGACCACGTTTCGCTCACGCCCGCAAGGTACGCCGGCTTGCCTGAACGGAACCTGAGCGCCGCCGCGCGGCGGGCGCTGGCGTGGTCGATCGACCGCCTCCATGGGCGGGCGATCTACGTCGTCCTGGCCTTCCTCGCCCTCACCGCGGCCGCCTTCGGCTACGCCCTACCGCATCTGGGTGTCAACACCAGCACCGAGGAGATGATCTCCGCCGACGTCCCCTTCCGGCGCGACAAGACCGCCTTCGTCCGGGCGTTCCCCCAACTCAGGAACCCGATCGTCGCGGTCATCGATGGCGCCACGCCGGAACAGGTCGAGCAGGCGGCCGCGGCCCTGGCCAAGGCGCTGCGCGCCGACGATCAGCATTTCGCCGCGGTCGACTATGACGCCGGCAACCCGTTCTTCGCCGCCCACGGCCTTCTGTACCTCGGGACCGACGAGCTGGCCAACCTGACCGATCGCCTGGCAGCGGCGCAGCCTCTGCTGGCCGCGCTGGCCGGGGACCCGAGCCTGCGCGGCCTCGCGGCGCTGGTCGGGCTCGCGCAGCGGGAGCAGAGCGCCGGCGGCGCGCTGCCGGCCGAGCTCGACCGGCTGCTCGGGACCATGGCGGGGACGGTCGAGGCCCAGCTTGCCGGCCGCCCGGGCGAGTTGTCCTGGCGCCAGACGCTGGCGAGCGCCGATCCGGCGACCCCGCGCCGCCAGCTGGTGATCGCCGAGCCGCGCTTCGATCCGGCCTCGCTGGCCGGAGCCGCCCCCGCGATCGAGGCGTTGCGCGCGCATGCCCGCGCGGTCGGCATCGATCCCGGGGGGGGCCTTCGGCTGAGCCTGACCGGCGAGGCCACGTTGAACCACGAAGAGCTGCAGAGCGTCCGTGCCGGGGCCACGCTCGCCGCCGTGCTCAGCACCGCCGCCGTCACCCTGCTCCTGGTCTGGGGCCTGCGCTCGCTGCGCCTGATCGTCGCAACCCTGATCACCCTCGCCCTCGGTCTGGTGCTGACCGCGGGCTTTGCGGCGCTGGCGGTCGGCCGCCTCAATCTGATCTCGGTGACCTTCGCGGTGCTGTTCGTCGGCCTCGGGGTCGACTTCGGCATTCACCTGGTGCTCCGCTATCGGGAAGCGCTCGAGGCCCTGCGCGAGCACCGGGCGGCACTGGCCGGCGCGGTGGCCGGGGTCGCAGGCCCCTTGTCGCTGAGCGCGGTCTGCGCTGCGGTCGGGTTCCTCGCCTTCGCCCCAACCGACTATCGGGGGCTCGCCGAGCTCGGCATCATCTCGGCCGGGGGGATGGTCATCGCCTGGCTCGTCAGCCTCACCCTGCTGCCCGCCCTGCTCGATTTAATGCCGCTCTCCAGCCGCGACCGATCGCTCGTCAAGCCGCGTCTCCTGCCGGAAATCCAACGCCATCCGGGCCCGGTGGTGGTGGCCGCAGGCCTTGGCGCGCTGCTCTCGCTAGTCGCGCTGCCCGAGGTCGCGTTCGACTTCAACCCGCTCAATCTGAAAGACCCGCACAGCGAATCCGTCCGCACCTACCGGGCGCTCGCGGCCGACCCCGCGACCTCGCCGGACGCCGCCGAGGTACTGGCGGACGGTCTCGCTCAGGCCGATGCGCTGGCCGCTCGGCTGGCGCGCCTCGATCAGGTCGACGATGCGATCACGCTCTCGAGCTTCGTGCCCAAAGACCAGGACGCCAAGCTCGATCTGATCTCGTCTCTGGACTTCTACCTCGGACCCAGCCTTGAGCCGGACCACGCTGCCGACCCACTCGACGGCGCCGGACGGCGAGCGGCGCTGGCGCGCCTGACCGCGAGCGCGGAGGCGGCAAAGGCTGGCGGCCCCAATCCTGGTGCTGCCCGGCTGGCCCTGGTTCTCCAGCGCTTCGCCGATGGCCATCCGTCCGAAGCCGCGCTCGCCGAGCTCGAGCGGCGGCTGACCGGAACCCTGCCGGCCCTGCTCGAGCGCCTGCGCCAGGCGCTGGCCGCAGGCCCGGTCACGCTTGCCGATCTGCCGGCCGACCTGCGCGCCCAGTGGCTGAGCCCGGAGGGTCAGGCGCGGGTGCTGGTGCGCCCGGCCGCGCCGCTCACCGACAACACCAGGCTCGAGGCGTTTGCCCGGGCGGTGCTGAGCGTCGCGCCGCATGCGACCGGGACGCCGATCATCATCACCCAGGCGGGCGACGTCGTGGTCGGCGCGTTCCAGGAGGCGTCCTGGCTGGCCCTCGGCCTGATCACGGTGTTGCTGGCCCTGGTGCTGCACCGGCTGCGTGATATTTTGCTCGTGCTGGCGCCGCTCGGGCTCGCCGTCCTGCTGACCGCCGCGACCGCGGTGCTGCTCGGCCTGAGCCTGAATTTCGCCAATGTGATCGTGCTGCCGCTGCTGCTCGGGCTGGGCGTGAGCGGTGCGATCCACGTCGTCATGCGCTGGCGCGAGGAGGCCTTCTCCGATACGGTCGCGGTGACCAGCACGCCGCGTGCGGTCCTGTTCAGCGCGCTGACCACGATCGCGTCGTTCGGGTCGCTTGCGGTGTCCGCGCACCCGGGACTCGCCAGCATGGGCTTGCTGCTCACCATCGCGATCCTCTGGAGCCTGGTCTCCACCCTCGTCGTCCTGCCGAGCGTGCTGGCCCTGGTCGACCGGCGCAGCGCGGGGAGACCGACGGTATGAAGGTGGCCATGCTGGCGGCAGGGGTCGGGGCGCGGCTCGACCAGGACGGCCAGGCGCCGCCCAAGGCCTTGCTGCGCTTCGGCGGCGAGAGCCTGCTGCAGCGCCATCTCGACATTCTGGCGCACTTCGGTCTGTTCGACGTCACGCTCGTGGTCGGCCATCGGGCCGACGAGATCCAGCGCGAGCTGGCGCGGCTCGGCGCCACCGACCGCGTCCAGACCCGGTTCAATCCGGACTATCGGACCAGCAGCCTGCTCTCGCTCTGGACTTTGCGCGAGGTGTTCGCCGCCGGCGAGCCGGTGCTCTACATGGACGCCGACGTCCTCTACGACTGGCGCCTGCTGGCGCGCCTGCTCGCGGCGCCGGACCAGGATTGCCTGTTGCTCGACCGGGGCGCCGAGGTCAGCGAGGAAACCCTCAAGGTCTGCATCCGGGGCACCCGCGTGGTCGAGTTTCACAAGCGGATCCAGGCGACCAGCTACGATTTCTCGGCCGAGTGGGTGGGCTTCGCGCGCTTCGGCTGGAGCAGCGCGGCGCGCCTGGCGGGCGCGATCCAGAGCTATGTCGACAGCGGCCGGACCGATGTGATCTATGAGGAGCCGATGCGCGATCTGATCCTCGCGGCCGACCGCGAGCGGTTCGGTTGGGTCGACAGCCTGGGTCTGCCCTGGATCGAGATTGACTTCCAGGACGACTTGGAGCGCGCCCGAAACGAGATCTATCCGCGCCTGGTCGGGCCGCCCGGACCGGCCCGCTGAGATGCCCGACCTGGTGCAGATCGAGCCCCCGTGGGACCAGCGCCTCGCCCGCCTGCTGGTCGAACCGCTGCAGCAGAGCCGGGTGACGCCGAACGCGATCACGACCTTGGTCCTGGTCCTCGGGCTGCTCGGTGCCTGGCTGTTCACGCGCGCCGGCGCGGCGGTCGACGTCGGCGCCGCCCTGTTCGTGCTCGCCTGCCTGCTCGATCATGCCGACGGCGAGCTCGCGCGGCTGACCGGCAAGACCAGCACCTTCGGCCACTACTATGACCATACCACCGACGCGCTGGTCATGACCGCGTTGTTCATCGGCATCGGCGTGGGCCTCAGCGCGGGCGGACTCGGACCGGCGGCCATCCGCCTCGGCCTGATCGCCGGCGGGGCGGTGGCGCTCGCGGTCCTGCTCCGGTTGGAGCTCGAGCGGCGCGCCGGCTCGGCGGCGATCCGCCAGCATAACCTGCTCGGCTTCGAGGCGCAGGATCTGCTCTATGTGGTCGGGCCGGTGACCTGGCTGAACGGGCTCGAGACGTTCCTCATGCTGGCCGCGATCGGCGCACCGCTCTATGCGCTTGGCGCGCTGTGGAACCTGGGCCGGCATCTTCGGCATGCCGGCAGCGTGCCGTGACCGTCCTGGTCACCGGCGCGACCGGCTTCGTCGGCTCGGCCGTGGTCCGCACCCTGCTCGCCAGGGGCGAGGCGGTCCGGATCCTGGCGCGCCGGCCTGGCGACCCTGGCCAGGTTGCCGGTCTGCCGGTCGAGGTCATGGTTGGCGACCTTCAGGATGCGGCAAGCCTGGTGCCCGCGGTCGCGGGCTGTACGGCGCTGGTCCACGTCGCTGCCGACTACCGCCTGTTCGCGCCCGATCCCGCCATCCTCTATCGGACCAACGTCGAGGGCACGCGCGCCCTGCTGCGCGCGGCCGGCGCCGCCGGCGTGCGCCGGATCGTCTATACCAGCACGGTCGCGGCGCTCGGCCTCCACGCCGACGGCAGCCCTGCCGATGAGACCACGCCGGCTGCTCTGGACGACATGATCGGCCACTACAAGCGCTCGAAGTACCTGGCCGAGCAGGCGGTCCGCGAGCTGATCGAGCGGGACGGCCTGCCCGCCGTGATCGTCAATCCCTCAGCGCCGATCGGGCCGCGCGATGCCCGCCCGACGCCGACCGGGCGGATCGTCCTGGCGGCCGCCCGCGGCCAAATGCCCGCCTATGTCGACACTGGCCTCAACATCGTCCATGTCGACGACGTTGCCGAGGGCCATGTCCTGGCGCTCGAACACGGCCGGATCGGTGAACGCTACATCCTCGGCGGCCAGAACTGCTCGCTCGCCGAGATCCTGGCGATCATCGCCCGGCTGGTCGGGCGCCCGCCGCCCCGCCTGCGGCTGCCAGCGGCACCGCTGTGGCCGCTCGCCATTCTGGTCGAGGCGGTCGCGCGCTGGCGCGGCACCGGCGAGCCCCTGCTCACCACCGACGGCCTGCGCATGGCGAGAAAACGGATGTACTTCACCTCGGCCAAGGCCGAGCGCGAGCTCGGCTACCGCTCGCGGCCGGCCGAAGCGGCGCTGCGCGATGCGCTCGACTGGTACCGCCTTCAGGGTCATCTCCCCTGAACCGCGTGCGGGTCGCGACCCTGCTTGCGTGGCTTTTGGGCCTCGGCCTGATCGTGGCCCTGATCCTCGCCCAGAACACGGCCAAGATCGCAGCCGCGCTCGCGGTCGCCGGCTGGGGTGCGTCGGTGCTCGGCTTCGCCTATCTGGGCACGCTGCTCGCCGATGCGCTTGGCTGGCAGGCCCTGCTCAGACGGTCCCATCCGCCGGCTCTGCCCTCACTCCTGGTCATGCGTTGGATCTCCACCTCGATCAATTGCCTGTTGCCGGTCGCTCAGGTGGGCGGCGACTTCGTTCGCGCCCGCCTGCTGGCGCAACGCGGAATGCCCGGGCCGACCGCCGGCGCCAGCGTCGTGGTCGATGCCACCGCCGGTCTGGCGACCCAGCTCGTGTTCGCGCTGCTGGGCGCGGTTCTGCTGCTGCGGCAGCTCGGCCACGCCAGCGAGCTCGCGCCTCTGGCCGCCGGGCTGGTCCTGTTCGGGCTGCTCCTGGCAGGCTTCGCCGCCGTCCAGCGCCGGGGCCTGTTCTCGCTGCTGGCCCGGCCGCTGCACCGGCTCGCCAGCACGCCCGCCTGGCAAGGCCTGATCGGCAGCGCCGCCGCGCTCGATGCCGAGGTCATCGCCTGCTATGGCGACCGGGGCGCGCTCGTCCGCTGCGCCGTCTGGCGGTTGCTCGCCTGGCTCGCGGGCAGCGTCGAGGTCTGGCTGGCGTTCGTGGTCCTCGGCCGGCCGGTCGAGCTGACCGAGGCGATCATCCTGGAGAGCCTGGGGCAGGTCGCACGCAGCGCCGGCTTCGTGATCCCCGGCGGCCTCGGGGTGCAGGAGAGCGGCATCCTGGCGACCGGGATCTGGCTCGGCCTGCCCCCCGAGATCGTGCTCTCGGCGGCGTTGCTCAAGCGCGCGCGCGAGCTCGTGTTCGGTCTGCCGGCCCTGGTCGTCTGGTCCTGCCTCGACGGCCCAGGCCGCCGCATGCGGCTATCCGCACCGGGACGGGTCTCCGGACACGGCTCATGACCACCCGGCTCGACTACTGGAGATTATCAGAGCGCGCCGGAAACATCTGTCTTGTAGCGACAAGTCACAATAATACGGCAATCGTGATCAGGGATTCTGGCTTTTGTTTGAGAAGATTTGATTTGATCGACCGAAATCGACTTTGCGAATCGCCAGGCTGTGGCAGCTGCGCCACAGTTGGCGGCGCGCGACTTCGCGGAACTGTAGATTGCTCTTTCGCCGTGTCGCCAACCGCTTAGAGTGAACGGACTGGAAATCATCGGGGCGCAGGAAAGCCCCGGGGAGGAGACGGAGCATGTCCGGCCCCGTGCTGCGTGTGGTTCTTGCCCAGCCTCGTGGCTTTTGTGCCGGCGTCGAGCGGGCGATCGAGATCGTGGAGCGCGCGCTGCGCCGGTTCGGCCCCCCGGTCTACGTCCGCCACGAGATCGTGCACAACCAGCACGTGGTCGAGGCGTTGAAGAGCAAGGGCGCGCGGTTCGTGGACGAGGTCGACGAGATCCCGGAAGGCGCGGTCGCCGTGTTCAGCGCCCACGGGGTCGCCGAGGCGGTCGAGCTGGCGGCGCGCGGCCGGCGCCTCGAGGTGATCGACGCCGCCTGCCCGCTCGTGACCAAGGTCCACAAGGAGGGCCAGCGCTACGCCGCCAAGGGCTACGAGGTGATCCTGATCGGCCACGCCGGTCACCCCGAGGTCGAGGGCACGATGGGCCGGATCAGGGGGCGCGTGCATCTGATCTCCGAGGTCGACGAGGTCGCGAGGCTCGAGCCCAGCGACCCCGAGAAGCTCGCCTTCGTGACCCAGACCACGCTCAGCGTCGACGACACCCGCGACGTCATCAACGCCTTGCGCATCCGCTTCCCGGCGATCATCGGGCCGGACACGCGCGACATCTGCTATGCCACCCAGAACCGTCAGACCGCGGTCCGGGCGCTCGCCCGCGAGGTCGATGTGATCCTCGTGGTCGGCGCCAGGAACAGCTCGAATTCCAATCGTTTGCGCGAGATCGGCGTGGCCTCCGGCCGGCCCAGCTATCTGATCGACAGCGCCGAAAGCCTGAATCCGGCCTGGCTCGACGGCGCCCGCGCGGTCGGCATCACGGCAGGCGCTTCGGCACCTGAGCTTTTGGTGCAACAACTCGTTGACCGATTGGCCGCATATTACGACGTGGGCGTCGAAACCCTTGCCGGCATTGAGGAGAACGTCCATTTCCGATTGCCGCCAGAGCTCGCCGAGCCGACGGCCCGCGTGCCCGCCGAATGACCACTCGGAGCGATCATGGGAATTCCTCTACGCCAGCAGATCCGGGTCGGAGCCTACATCCTCAAGCAACGCCTCCTCGGGCGTGACAAATATCCCCTGGTACTGATGCTCGAGCCGCTGTTCCGGTGCAATCTGGCCTGCGCCGGCTGCGGCAAGATCGACTATCCGGCGCCGATCCTGAACCGGCGGCTGTCGGTCGAGGAGTGCCTCCAGGCGGCCGACGAATGCGGCGCGCCGATCGTCTCGATCCCGGGCGGCGAACCTCTGATTCACAAAGACATAGCTGAGATTGTTCAAGGTTTGATCAAACGTCGGAAGTTCGTCTATTTGTGCACCAACGCGCTCCTGGTCGAGAAGAAGATCGACCTGTTCACGCCCAGCCCCTACCTCACCTTCTCGATCCACCTGGACGGCCTGCGCGCCCACCACGACCGCTCGGTCTGCCAGGCGGGCGTGTTCGACCGCGCGGTCGAGGCGATCCGGCTGTTGCGCGCGCGCGGCTTCCGGGTCAACGTCAACGCCACCCTGTTCGAGGGCGTGGCGCCGGACGAGGTCGCCGCCTTCTTCGACCACGTCACCGATGAGCTGGACGTCGAGGGGATCACGGTCTCGCCCGGCTACGCCTACGAGCGGGCGCCCGATCAGCAGCACTTCCTCAACCGTCAGAAGACCAAGCAGCTGTTCCGCGACATCTTCCGCCGCGGCGGCGGCAAGCGCTGGCGGCTCAGCCATTCCTCGCTCTATCTCGATTTCCTGGCCGGCAATCAAGAGTATCATTGTACGCCTTGGGGCAATCCGACCCGCAACATCTTCGGCTGGCAGCGCCCGTGCTATCTGCTGGGCGAGGGCTATGCCGGCTCCTTCAAGGAGCTGATGGAGACCACCGCGTGGGACCGCTACGGCACCGGCAACTATGAGAAATGCGCCAACTGCATGGCGCATTGCGGCTATGAGGCGACCGCGGTGACCGATGCCGTCCGCCATCCGATCAAGGCGATGCGGGTCGCTTCGCGGCCGATCAAGACCGACGGGCCGATGGCGCCCGAGATCCCGCTCGAGCACCAGCGACCGGCCGAGTACGTGTTCGAGCACCTCGTCAAGTCCGAGGTCGACAAAGCCCCGCCCAAGGCCGCGCGCCGCCCCGGCGAGCGGAGCCACGCGGCGTAGCTGGTCGGTCGTTGCCGCTGCCGCGGCCGCAGGCCAGGTCGCGGCGCGTGCTCGGCCTCATGATCCCTCCTCGGTCGCCGATCGCGGCTGGTTGACCGGGCGCTCCAGGGCGCTGCCGGCGCTGCGCGCCACCCGGCGTAGCACGCCAAGCGCGCGCCGGGTCTGGAGGCCCAGCCGAATGAGCCGGGCGAGCTCCCAGGGTCGGGCGATGATCCCGATCAGCGCCCTCGGCCGGATCTGGCCGTCCGGGCCGAGGAAGCGGGTGGCGGCAACGGGCAGCGCCTGATCGGCAGCATCGCTGATTGCGCGGACGATGATGAAGGGCTTGCCGGCCGCGCTCGCCACTTCGGCGACGGCGTGGCTCTCCATGTCGGCGGCGAGCGCGCCGGTCGCCTCGAGGAGCGTCTGCTTGTGCTGAGGCATGGCCAGCAGCCGATCGGTCCCGGCAACCGGCCCGACATGGCTGGTCGTCCCGCGTCTCGCTCAGCGCCGCGGCGAGGCTGGCGCGCCAGGCCGCATCGGTCGCAAGGCGCCGGCCGTCCGGCAGGATCACGGCCTCGGCCAGGACCAGATCGCCGGGCCGGAGCTCAGGGCCGAGGCCCGCGGCCAGACCGAAGCTCACCAGGCCCGCTGCACCTTCGGCGAGCAGCCGCGCCGCCTCGGCCCGGGCCCGTCCGGGGCGCGCGCCACTGCAGGCGACCGTCACATCGAGCCCGCTCAGGCAGCGGGCCTCTGCCCGCAGGCCGGTGATCACCCCGATCACGCGCTCGCTCCGGCCCTGCCGATGGCTGGCGCCAGCGCGGCAAGGTTGCTAGCTTCTGCCGCGCCAAGCGCGCTCCAGAGGAAGACCCCGGCCATGCATCTGCTCGCGTCCGAGAACGGCTTCGTCCATATCTGCGGCCACCGCGGCCACAGCAGCGGCGCGCCCGAGAACACCCTGGCCGCGCTCCGGGCCGCCAAGGCCGCGGGCGCCACGACCGCCGAGGTCGACATCGTGCTGACCCAGGACGATGAGATCATCCTCGCCCACGACCTCACCCTCGACCGCACGACCAACGGTCAGGGCCTGATCGGCGCCCGCACCGCGGCCGAGATCGCGGCCCTCGATGCCGG
The DNA here is from genome assembly GCA_963753685.1 of uncultured Alphaproteobacteria bacterium. Taxonomy (GTDB): domain Bacteria; phylum Pseudomonadota; class Alphaproteobacteria; order Geminicoccales; family Geminicoccaceae; genus DATAOG01. The sequence goes on along the minus strand of CAVWDE010000020.1, from coordinate 81,746 downwards.
CAGCTGGTTCGGCCCCGAGTTCGCGGGCGAGCGCATGCCGAGCTTGCCCGAGGTGATCGACTTCGCCAAGTCGGAGAGCCTCGGCCTCGTGGTCGAGATCAAGGAGCGCTTTCGGGTCGAGCGCCTGATCGAGCGCCTGGCGGAGCTGCTCGAGACCACCGGCGCCCGCGACGAGGCCCTGTTGATCTCCTTCGACCACGTCGATCTGCGGCGCGCCAAGGAGCGCATTCCGCGCCTGCGCACGGAGGGCATCACCCACTGCCGGCACGCCGATCCGGTCGCGGTCGCGCGCGCGGCACGCCTGGATTCGATCTCGATCGAGCTCGAGCGCTTCCACCCCGACGATGCGCGCGCCCTGCACGGCGCCGGCATCGCGATCCGCTGCCATGTGCCGCCGCCGGCCGAGATCGCGCAGGCCCAGCGCTACGGCATCGACCCGCTGCCGATGTTGCGCGAGTGGCTCGCGGCCGGGCTGATCGATGCGCTCTCGGCCGACGACGTCAGCTTCCTGGCCGAGCTGGTCGGCAGCGCCCCGCTCCGCCCGAAGGAAACGCCCGCCCCGGCCTGATTCTGATGTTTCACATTCCGCAGGCGACCCGGCGGTCGTTCTGGCGCATCAGGTTGCGATAGCGGGCGAGCGCCCAGAGCGGGAAATAGGCGCTGTAGCCGTGGTAGCGGAGGTAGAACACGCGCGGGAAGCCGACCGCGTTGTAGAGTTCCTCGTCCCACTTCGCCCCCTGCCGCGGCGCGCGCTGGAGAAATTCGATGCCGCGGGCGACCGCTTCGCTCTCGACCTCGCCGGCGGCCATCAGGCCGAGCAGCGCCCAGGCGGTCTGGGACGGCGTGCTCGCGACCGGCTCGGCCCTGCGCTCGGGCCAGTAGCTGGCGCAGCTCTCGCCCCAGCCGCCGTCTGCCTGCTGGCGCGCCTTCAGCCAGTCTGTCGCACGGCGCACGTAGGCGGCGCCCATGTCCTCGCCCACGGCGTTGAGCGCGACCAGCACCGACCAGGTGCCATAGATGTAGTTGGTGCCCCAGCGGCCGAACCAGGAACCGTCCGGCTCCTGCTCGCGCCGCAGCCACGCGAGAGCATGCGCCAGCGCCGGGTGGCTCCGCTGGTAACCCAGCTGCGCGAGCATGCTGAGGCAGCGCGCGGTCAGGTCGGCGGTCGGCGGGTCGAGCAGGGCGCCGTGGTCGGCGAACGGAATGTTGTTCAGGTGGTCATGGGTGTTGTCGGCATCGAACGAGCCCCAGCCGCCGTTCCGGCTCTGCAGGCCCAGTACCCACTCGGCGCCGCGCGCGATTGCGCGCCGGTAGCGTTCGGGATCGGCCCGGTGCAGCGCACAGACGATCACCGCGGTGTCGTCGACGTCCGGGTAGTAATCGTTCCGGTACTCGAACGGCCAGCCGCCTGGCCGGACGTCCGGTCGGGCACGCGCCCAGTCGCCGACCACATCCAGGATCTGCTGCTCGGCGACCCAGTCGAGCGCCCGGCGCAGGCTCACCGCGGCCGCGGTGTGGGTTTCGGTCGCGCCGGCCTCCATGAGGGCGTGGCAGGCGAGTGCAGTGTCCCAGAGCGGCGACAGGCACGGCTGGCAATAGGCGAGCTCGCGGCGCTCGACCAGGAGCTTCCTGACCGCCCGCTTGGCGATCAAAAGGTCCGGATGGTCTTTGGCATAGCCCAGGGTCTCGAACGCCATCACGGCGTTGGCCATGGCCGGGAAGATCGCGCCGAGCCCGTCCTCGCCGTTCAACCGCTCCGTGACGAAATCGACGGCGCGCCGGATCGCGCGTGCCCGGCGGCGCGTCGAGAGCCGCGGCTCGATCAGGCGCAGGGTCCGGTCGATCGCGAGGAAGAAGCGGCCCCAGCCCGAGCCGGTCGAATTGGTGATGTAGTGCCGCTCGGCGAGAGGCGGGGTCACGAACAGCTCCTCGATCCCGACTCCGCGCGGGTTCTTCGCCCGGGGCTTCAGCGCCATCAGGATCAGGAGCGGGACGATCACGGTCCGCGACCAGTAGGACACCTTGTCGAGGTGAAACGGAAACCAGCGCGGCAGGAGCATGATCTCGACCGGCATCACCGGCACCGCCCGCCAGGGCACCTGGCCGAACAGGGCAAGCGTGATCCGGGTGAACACGTTGCAGCGCGCGGCGCCGCCCTGCGCCAGAATGGCCGCACGTGCGCGCCGCATGTGCGGCGCCCCGGGGTCGTCGCCGAGCAGCTTGAGCGCGTAGTAGGCCTTGACGCTGGAGCTGAGATTGAGATCGCCGCCGGAATAGAGCGGCCAGCCGCCGTGGTCGGCCTGGCGGGACCGCAGGTAAACGCCGATCTTGCGCTCGAGCGGCGCGTCGATCTCGTCCAGGAAATGCTGGTAGAGGATATGCTCGGCCGGGATGGTCGCATCGGCCTCGAGCTCGAAGATCCAGTGGCCGTCGGCGCGCTGCAGTTGTGCCAGACCCCGCCTGGCTTGCTCGATCACGGCGTCCAGATCCTGGCCTGGCAGCTCGACCCCATCGACCGCGGTCGACAGATCGGCCGTACGCCAGACCTCGGCGACGGCTTCGCTCAGGCCGGTCTCCTGAGGCGTCTCTACCATTCTTCACCTTAGCGAACGACCGACTTGCGCCCGCAATCACGCACAAAAGCGGCCGGTCGGCAAGGCAGCTCGATGTCACAGTGTGTCGCGCCGGTCGCGCCCTGTGGCGCGCACGCCTCGGGCGTCAGCACACAGCCCTGCCAGCTGCCGCCGACGCCGCGCCGGTATTCGATTGCCGAATCGACGGTGATCGCGACGAACTGCGGCGCTGCCAGCGGCAAGCCCCTGCGCCAGCCGCCCCGGGAGCATACAACTGGAGCGTTGGCAGAGCGCGCCTCCCATACTGGCGAGGGCCAGTCACTCCGCGCCAAGCCGCGAGCCGTGCGAATGGCGGCGCCGGATTGACGCCCGGATTTCAGGACCGACATGTTAGGCTCGTCCTGGAGCCTGGAAGTGACGCCGCTCGCTACGATCGACGACCTGGCCGCGCGCATCCCGGACGGTGCGAGTCTGGCGCTCGCCCCGGACTATTCCGGCTGCGCGCTCGCGGTGGTGCGCGCCTTGATCCGCAGACGTGCCCGCGACCTGCATCTGATCGGCGTGCCGCAGCTCGGCTTCCAGGCGGACCTCCTGATCGGCGCCGGGTGCGTCGCGAGTGTTGAGAGCGCGGCCGTGACCCTCGGCGAGCAGGGGCCGGCACCGCGCTTTGTCGCAGCCGTGCAGGCCGGCCGGATCGCGCTCCGCGATTCCACCTGCCCGGTGCTCCATGCCGGCCTGCAGGCGGCCGAGAAGGGCGTGCCCTTCCTGCCGCTGCGCGGCATCCTGGGCTCCGACCTCGTGCGCCACCGGCCCGAGTGGCGGACGATCGACAATCCGTTCCGCGACCCCGGCGGCACCGACGATCCGATCCTGCTGGTGCCGGCGATCCGACCCGAAGTGGCGCTGTTCCATGGCATTCGCGCGGACCCCGCGGGCAACGTCTGGATCGGGGTCCGACGCGAGCTGATGACCATGGCCCACGCCGCGCGGACCACCCTGGTCTCGGTCGAGGCGATCAGCGACGATGACCTTTTGGCCGATGATGTGAGCGCGGCCGGCACGATCCCGGCACTCTACGTCAGCGCGATCGCCCTGGCGCGCGAGGGCGCCTGGCCGGTGGGCTTGCGCGGCGCCTATCCGCCCGACCTCGGGCATCTGCGGATCTATGCCGAGATGGCGGCGACCGAGTCGGGATTTGCGCGCTATCTCGAGCGAGTTCGTGCTCCAGCCTGCCGCCGCCGAGTGATGGACTGGCGCCCGGAGGAGCTGCTGATCGAGGCCCTGGCCGGCATGCTGGAGGGTCTCGCTCATGTCGCGGTCGGTGCCGCCTCGCCGATCCCGGGGGCGGCGGCGCTGCTCGCGCGCGAGCGCTCGGGCAAAAGGCTCCGGGTGTCGGTGCTCGGCAGCGAGCGGCACAACCCCTTCACCGACGGCGCCCGTGAGCTGTTCGACTGCGCCGCGCAGGGCCGGATCGATGCCTTCTTCCTGGGCGGAGGCCAGATCGACGGCGAGGCCAACATCAATCTCGTCGGCATCGGCGGCTATCCGGGCAGCAAAGTGCGCTGGCCGGGCTCCTTCGGCTCGGCTTACCTGTATTTTCTGGTACCGCGGGTGATCCTGTTCCGCGAGGAGCACACCAGACGCGTGCTGGTGCCGAGGGTCGAATTCGTGAGCGCGCCCGGCACCAGCCCCGCCAACGTCTATCGCCCGGGCGGCCCCTACGCGCTGGTGACCGGCCGCGCGATCTTCCGCTTCGACCGAGCGCGCGCACGCTTCCTGCTGCAGAGCGTGCACCCGGGGCAGACCCTGACCGACATCCTGGACAACACCGGCTTCGAATTCGATCTCCCGAGCGATGTCGCCGAAACGCCCGCGCCCACGCCCGCGACGCTCGCCCTGATCCGCGGCCCGGTCGGCCGCGCGATCACGGAAACCTACCCGGGCTTCGCCGCGCGCGTGCTCGGCGTCCCGGCCGGGTGACGATCCTGGCCGAAGCTGGAGCCCAGCGCGCTTGCGCGATCGACGACGCCGCGGCCAAAGCGATCGTCACCCGCGCGATCGAGCGCTATGTTGCCGGCCGCCACGCCCGCGTGCGGAGCTTCATCGATGCCAACTACAGCCTGCCCGGATCGCTGCGGCTCCATCGCCTGGCGCTCGGCCTCGACCTTTTGCGCGCGCCGGCCAATGTCGCCCTGTTGCCGCCTTATCTCGCCATGCAGCTCGGCGCCGCCGGGCTCAAGCACCTGGGCGCCAGGCGCGCGGGGCGCTGGCTCGGGGGGCTGAAGCCATTCCTCGAGACCGACGTCGCGCGCGAGCTGACCTTCCGCCTGCATCGCGACCTGCTCGAATTGCCCTATGACGAGGGCAGGCGCCGCGCCGAGCGCGACGCGCTCGCCGATGCGGTCCTCGAGGACGAGCACCTGGCCGAGCCCCTGGCGGCCCTGGATCGCCTGCGCGCCCAACCGGGAGCCGATGCGCGCGCGCGGGTGCGGGCGATGCTCCAGACCTACGCGGGCGCCCGCCATGCGGCGGCCGACCTGCTCAACAACGCGCTGCTGGCCAGCACCGGCGCCGCCCTGTTCCAGAAGCTCACACCCGGCACCTTCAGCCTCGGCCCGGTGCTGGCAGGAGCGCTCGCGCATCAGGCCGCGGTCGCGAGCTTTCCGCTCGGCGCCGGCCTCGGCAGCCTTTGGTACGGCTGGTTCCCGGTCCAGCCCTCGGCCGGCCTGCTGCTCGGCACGACCGGCGGGCTGATGCTGGTGACCGCGGTTACCGCCGGCTTCGCGGGCGTGATCGGCGACCCGCTCCAGCGCGCGCTCGGGCTGCACGCGCGCCGCCTGCACCGGCTGGTCGACGCGCTCGGCCGCGAGCTCGGCGGCGACAGCGAGGTCGCCTTCCAGGTCCGCGACCACTACGTCGCCCGGATCTTCGATCTGGTCGACCTCGGCCGGGCCGCCGCGCGGGCGCTCGCGGGCTGAAGGGGGTTCCAGGCCATGGACCCGGAACCGCACCATGCTAGGATGGCAGCGGCCGCGAACGCCGGGAGATGACCATGGCCGCCAGCGTCAAGGACCGCGTCAGCTACGAGCAGGATCTCTACGCCTGGACCCAGGAGCAGGCAACGCTCCTGCGGGCGCATCGCACGGCAGGCCTGGACTGGGAGAATCTGGCGGAGGAGGTGCTGGCGGTGGGAGGACGCGACCGGCGCAAGCTCGAAAGCCGCCTTTGCGTGATTCTCCTTCATCTTCTGAAGTGGCAGGCGCAGCCGACGCTGCGTGGCGCCAGCTGGCGCAAGACCTTGCGCACCCAGCGGCGCGAGATCCGCAAGCTGCTCAAACAGAGCCCGAGCCTCCGCCGGCAACTGCCAGAGCTGATGCGCGATGCTTACTCGGACGCGGTCAAAGATGCGGCCGACGAGACCAGTTTGCCGCTTGGCCGCTTTCCGATGGACTGCCCCTACGCGGCCGACGACGTGCTGGCCGAGGGCTATCTGCCCGATGCGGCGATCTAGGTTCGGGTGACTCCGGACATGGCCGCAGGCGCCCTGGACGGGCTGCTCGTGCTCGATCTCACCCGCGTGCTGGGTGGCCCCTACTGTACCCAGATCCTGGGCGACCATGGCGCCGAGATCATCAAGATCGAGCCGCCCCAGGGCGACGAGGTGCGCGACTGGGGGCCGCCGTTCGACGAGGCCCACGACGCCTCCTACTTCATCGGCGTCAACCGCAACAAGCGCTCGCTCGGGCTCGATCTGGCCAGGCCCGAGGGCCGGGACGTGCTGCTGCGGCTGCTGGGGCGCGCCGATGTCCTGATCGAGAACTACAAGCCCGGCGCCATGGAGAAATGGGGCCTTGGCTACCAGGAGGTCCTGCAGAAGCACTTCCCGCGCCTGATCCACTGTCGGATCAGCGGCTTCGGCGCCGACGGGCCGCTGGGCGGGCTGCCGGGCTACGACGCCGTGATCCAGGCGATGGTCGGCATGTTCTCGATCAACGGCGTGCCCGCTTCAGACGACGGTGGCGGCACCCGGATCGGCATCCCGCTGGTCGACCTCGGCGCCGGGCTTTACGCCGCGATCGGGGTGCTGATGGCGCTCTTCGAGCGGGCCCGCTCGGGCCGGGGCCAGTTCATCGACATGACGCTCTACGATGCCGGCATCGCGCTGATGCACCCGCACATCCCAAACTACCTGCTGTCCGGAAAGCTCCCGGGCCTGACCGGCAACGCGCACCCCAACATCAGCCCCTACGACCGGTTCCCGACCCGCACGATCGACGTGTTCCTGGCGATCGGCAACGACCGGGCGTTCGGGCGGCTGTGCGTCGAGCTCGGCAGTCCGGAGCTGGCAGAAGATCCACGCTTTCGCCGCAATCGCGATCGCCTCACCAACCGCCCGGCTTTGACCGCGCAGCTGACGGGGCTGCTCGCGGACCAGGACGGTGAGGCGCTCTGCAAGCGGCTCCTGGCCGCGGGCGTGCCGGCGGGCCCGGTGCGCGACGTCGCCGAAGTCTGGTCCGATGCGCATACCCGCCATCGCGGCATGGCGCTCGAGCAGCAGGGCTATCGGAACTTCGGCCTGCCGATCAAGCTCTCCCGGACCCCCGGTCAGGTCACCCGCGCCCCGCCCCGGTTCGGCGCGCACGGCCGCGAGATCCTCGCCGAATTCGGTTTCTCCGAACCCGAGATCGAGCAGCTCGCGGCCGCCGGCGTCCTGCTCGAGCAGCGCCGCCGCTGACCTTACCGGTTGGCGATCACGTAGTCCCAGAACCACTTGATCCCGGGGTCGGCGGGCGTGCCCTGGCCACCGAGCTCGTAGTGGATGGGCTGGCGCTGCAACCAGGGTTCCGAGAAGAAGAAGAGGGAGAGGCCGGGTCTGGCCTTCTTGGTCAGAACCTCCTTTTCGTAATACCCCTTGACCGTGGCGTCGAACACGCCCGGCGTCGGCCAATTGAGGGTGTAGCCGCCGTACAGTTCGACGTTGACGATCGGCTTGTCGTTGACGCCCTGGGACACGAACTCGTCGTATTTGGCCGCCGAGTTGGGCGCGACATCGCCGGTGTCGAACAGCAGCACATCGATGTCGGGGTTCCGGCCTACGGCGACGTTGAAGCTGTCGAGATACCCGCCGCTACCGCACAGCCGCGCCGGATCGACGGCATGAACGTCCGCGCACAGAGCGCCGATGTTCGCCGGCAGGCCAACGTCGTAGATGCCGTTGGTGTCGGCCCACTCGCCGGCGTTGCCCTCGTTGGCGACGTTGATGATGACGTTGCGGTACGGCAGCATGGCGGTCGCCACCGTCTTCATGGCGTTGTGGACCGAGGCGGCGCTGTTCAGGACCCAGGCGGCGTTCTGATACAGAATGCCGACGATGACCACCATCTGGCGGGCACGCGCGGCCGTGACGATCTGCGCCATGCGGGCCGCATGGCCAGCGTCCATGCTGAGCCCGTCGGCGGCGAAGGGATCGGAGGCACCGCCGCTGCTGCCCTGGTAGAATACGGTGACCGCGGTCATCCCATCGCCCTTGTAGGCGTCGAGATTGGCGATCAGGGCGTCGGTCAGGGCCTGCGTCTGGGACGCGCTCGCGACGCGCATGCCCCACATGGTGAAGGGCCGGCCGTCGACCAGAAACCGGTTGCCCGATCTGGCGATGGCGACTGCAGGGGGGCTCGCCGTCGGCACGGCCGTCACGCCGGCGTCGCCGGGCTGAACCGCTTCGGTGCCCAGGCTGGCCCCGGGCCCGGGCCCGAGCGCTTCGCAGCTGCCTCCCAAGAGGAGCGCAAGACAGGCAGCCATGAAGGCACGCGCTTGGGATCGGGTTTCTGCTGGTCGCACGTCGTCCGTCCTTCGAGGAGCAGCGCCGCTCGACGCTCTTTCCTGCCGATCTCAGGTCGCGGCGGTTGCGCTCTGTCCGGCAAGCAGTTGCGCCAGGATCGCATCCAGGCGCTGCCGGCCGGCAGCGGTTGCGACCAGCCGAGCGCCCGGCCGCTCGAGCCAACCGTCGGCGAGCAGGCGATCCAGCGCGACCGGATCGAACCTATCGCGCTGCGGCCGACCCGCAATCCGCTCGAGGCGCACCAACTCGACCCCCTCGGCAAGACGCAGCCCCATCACGAGCAGCTCCTCCAGTTGCTCCGTAACGGTCAGGCTCACGCGCAGACGTTCGCCCGAACGCTCGCGCTCGACCCGCTCGAGCCAGGCCTTGGGCAGCCGCCAGGCCTCGGTCGCTAAGCGCGCGCCACCCAGGTTAAGCCGGCCGTGGGCGCCGGGGCCGATGCCCGCCCATTCGCCCGAGCGCCAGTAGACCAGATTGTGCCGGCATTCCTCGCCCGGGCGGGCGTGGTTGGAGATCTCGTAAGCCCTCAGTCCCGCCGCCTCGAGCAACCCCTGGGTCAGCTCGTAGAAATCCGCCTGCAAATCGCCATCCGGCATCGGCAGCTGGCCGGTCCGGTGCAGCAGATGGAAGCGCGTGCCGGGCTCGATGGTCAGCTGGTAGACGCTGAGGTGGCCGCCCGCGTGCTCCAGCGCCCGCTCGAGTTCGCCCCGCCAGCCGGCCAGCGTCTGCTCGGGGCGGCCGTAGATCAGATCGAACGAGAACCGTGAGAACAGGCGTGCCGCGAGATCGACCGCGGCCAGCGCCTCGGCGGCGCTGTGCTCGCGCCCGAGAACACGGAGCGCGGCATCGTCGAGCGCCTGCACGCCGAGCGAGACGCGATTGACCCCGGCCGCGCGAAAGCCCGCGAGCCGCGAGGCCTCGACCGAGGTCGGGTTGGCCTCGAGGGTGATCTCGAGGTCCGGGGCCGGCGCGAAGCGGGCAACGGCCCGCTCGACCACCAGGGCGACGGTGGCGGGCGCCATCAGCGAGGGCGTGCCGCCGCCGAAGAAGATCGAAGCGAGCGGCCGCGGGCCGATCTCGTCGGCGAAACGGTCGATCTCGGCGACCAGGGCGCGCGCCCAGCGGGCGTCATCGACCCCGGGCGCGACATGGCTGTTGAAGTCGCAATAAGGACACTTCGCCCGGCAGAACGGCCAGTGGACGTAGAGCCCGAAGCCGGGCTCGGCTGCAGCCGCCATCATCATCATGCGCCTTGGCTTACCAAGCGCTGGTGTCATATCACAAGCTGGTCAATCGAACGTGGGGGGAAGAGCACGTGGCGGATCCGATCAACGTTCTGGGCTTCGCCGGCAGCCTGCGCCAGCGCTCGTACAACCGGGCGGCGCTCCGGGCTGCGGTCGAGTTGGCGCCCGCGGGCATGACCATCGAGACCTTCGATATCGCGCCGATCCCGGTCTACAACGAGGACGTCAAGCAGCAGGGCTTTCCGCCAGTGGTCCGGGACTTCCGGGAGAAAATCCGGACTGCAGACGCGCTCCTGATCGTGACGCCCGAGTACAACCACTCGATCCCAGGCGTGCTCAAGAACGCGATCGACTGGGCCTCGCGGCCACCCGAGCAGCCGTTCAACCACAAGCCGATCGCGATCATGGGTGCCTCCCCGGGCCGGCTCGGCACGGTGCGCGCGCAGGAGCATCTGCGCGCCTGCTTCGTGTTCCTGAACGGGCTGATCATGACCCAGCCCGAGGTCCTGATCGGCAATGCGGCCCAGGTGTTCGACGACGATCTCAGGCTCAAGGACCAGGACGCCCGCGGCTTCGTCGCCAAGCTCCTGGAGTTGCTCGCCGACTGGACCCGGCGCCTCGCGCGGCCCTGACCCAGGGATCAAGGAGATCACGCCATGGCCGATACCGCCCCTGCCGGCGAGATGCTGCTGACCATTCTGCTCAAGCACCGCCAGAGCATGAACCTCGCCGAAATCAATCAGAAGCTCGAGCAGACCGGCTTCTGGAAGAAGTTCCCGCCCGACGGCGTCGAGGTCGTCTCCTGGTATGTGATGATGGGCATCGGCCAAGTGGTCACTCTCAAGCTGCCGGCCGCGCGCCTGCGCGAGGTCAACCTTGCGATCGAGCAGAACGCCTGGGGCGCGTTCGAGACCGAGTTCTACCCGACCTACGACTTCCGCCCGGTCTGGCAGGGGATCAAGGCGCGCTCGTAGCCCGCGGGCACGCCTGGCGCCCGCGGCCGGTGCGCGCAACGCCGCGCGGAATTGGACCGACCTCCGGGCGGTGTGATCCCCTGGGCCGAGAGAGCATCCGGCTCAGGGAGCCACGATGACCGTAGTGCCGTGCGTGGAGTTCTGCCGCAGGCCGTGGTTGGTCTGGCGATCATAGGCGTCGCTCAGGCGCTGGATCCGCTCGGTCTCCTGCTCGAGCACGCTCTCGATCGTGGCGGTCGTGGCGGCGAGCAGGCGCACATAGGTAGGCTGGGCCTCGCGACGGAAGATCGCGATGTGGCCACGCTCATGCTCGAGCAGGACGCGGTAGAACCGGTCCCACTCGTGACGCTCGGCCTGCGGACGGCTCGAATAGCGCGTCCAGACCGGCATCTCGATGCTGAGCGTGAAGGTCAGGTCCACCCGGGAGATCCGTCCCGCGGCGTTGGTCGCGTAGCTGAGGCTGGTCTCAAAGTTCGCCGCGCCGAGCTCCTGGCCGGCGTGGTTGCGCGCGAGATCGCGCAAGGTCGCGTCATCGAGGCGCAGCGTGGGCGTCGCTGGCACGTTGCCGACCGGCCGGAGCTGCAGCGGCACTGCGGAACCCTCAATCTAGCGGATGACATCCAACGCCCGCGGCGGATCATCGGACTGGGGTATGGAGGGTGTCAACCAAGCCCTCTGACGTAGCTTGCCAGGCCTGCTGGGCGAATGCCCGACGGCACGAGAAAGAATGGCGATGCCGAAACCGCGGCAAGCGGCGCGGCCGGCCGAGGTCCAGACGGTCGATGGCGGGCCCTGGCGGCTCGCCGAGCAGCAGCCGGAGGCCTTCACCCTGATAGTGTTCTACCGCGGCCTGCACTGCCCGGTCTGCAGGCACTCCCTCAAAAGAGCTCGCCGACCGGCTGGGCGAGTTCGAGGCGCGCGGCGTCCAGGTGATCGCGCTCAGCACCGATGACCGCGAGCACGCCGGGCGCGCCCGGCAGGAGTGGCAGCTGGGTGGGCTGGCGGTGGGCTACGGCCTCACGATCGAGAAGGCGCGCGCCTGGGACCTCTACATCTCGAACTCCCGCGGCGTGACCTTGGTCGGGATCGAGGAGCCGAAGCAGTTCAAGGAGCCGGGCCTGTCCCCGATCCGCCCCGACGGCAGCCTCTACTTGGCGCGCTCCAATCGGTGCCGTTTGCGCGCCCGCATTTCGATCAGGTCCTGAAGGCGGTCGACTTCATCAAGGCCCGCGACTACCCGCCGCGCGGCGACGCCTGAGCCAGGCGCCGGCGGCATCAAGGGATGGCAGACAACGACCCGGGCGCGGCGCCCTCCGGAGGCTTTCTGGTGATGAGCGAGGTGTAGGCTGCAAACCTTTGCAAAGCTTAAGCTTCAAACCTTGGCAGCAAGCCGTCCCGCGGTTGCGCCCGGACGCCGCGATAGGTATCCGGCAGAGACGCTTGTGCAAGCCGGCAGATCGACGGCGACCGCCGGCGGATTGAGCCTCGCGACCCCAATCAGACCGTTAACCGAAGATTAACCATTTGTCCGTCAACTCTCTCTTGGGATGGTCCATGGGACCGTGGGAATCTGCGCCCCGCGAGGCTCGGCCGGGCACGGAGTCCCAGGGTCGCATGGACCATCGAGGAAAGGCACTGTTGACGTCGAAAACGTTGACGAAAGGTTAAGAAACAGGGGGCAACGTGCGCGTATCAGGTCTCGGGTCGCCAGACGAGGCGTCGGCTTGGCTCGGAGCCGCCGGACGACCGTCCCTGGACGCGGCGTCGCGTCGGTTGCCCGCGAGCCGCGGCGGCACGCCGGCGCGGCGCGGCGGCGCCGGGGATTCATCAAACCTCAACGGTGCGGCGCTACCACGGTACGGGATTCGGGCGGCGGCGGGATGTCGCCCGCTGGGGAGACCGGAATGCTCAGTGCGCAGGAAGCTCTGGTGTACACAATGGTGGCGGCCGCCGAGTCCGATCGCGAGATCGACGAGACGGAGATCAAGATCATCGGCGATCTGGTCAACCATCTGCCGATCTTTCGCGGCCTCGACCGGGCCACGACGACGCGCATGGCCACCGCTTGCTCCAAGCTGCTGGCGCGCGCCGGCGGCCGTGACCGGGTGTTCGGCCAGATCCGTGAGGGGCTGGCCCCTCAGCTGCGCGACACCGCCTATGCGATCGCCTGCGACGTGATCGCGGCCGACAGCCGCCTCAATCGCGACGAACTGCAGACGCTGGAGCGGATCCGGGCGGAGCTGGAGGTCGAGCCCGCCATGGCACGCGCGATCGAGCAGGTCGCCAAGGTCCGCTTCCAGGCCGCCTGACGGCTCAGCCCCGCGGATCTGGCCTCGGCACGCTACCGTCGGCAGCGCGCTGCGGCGCGCCGTCGCCGGTCAGGCAGCACTACTCGCCCTGATTGCGGGCGCGGCCCCGCGGGGTCGCGGCCGGTCGGCCGGAGGCTTCGGCGCGCGCTCCGGCACCAGCCGGAGATGATCGCCCAGGCGGCGGTATCGCCAGACCGAGACGGGCTCAGCTCGGCGGCAGGTCGATCCGGCGGGCCGCCAGGACCACGCCATCGGCCGCGCGCTGGACCAGCACGGCGGCGCCGTCGCGCTGCTCGGCCGCGAGCCGCGCGAGCGGTAGTGGCAAGCTGGTGGCGCGCCCGTCCCAGGTGCCGAGGTCGAGGATCGCCCGCACGACGTTCTGATAGCGGATGGTATGGCCGCGATTCTCGCCGCGCTCGATCGCAACGTCGTGGGCGCGGTCGAACCCTATCAGCCAGAGGTGGCACGGACCGCCGCCGCCCGCTCCGAGCTCGAGCCGGCCGTCCGCGATCGTGATCGTCGGACCCGGCTCCGGATGCGTGCGCAGCAGCTCGATCGCCTCGAGGACGCGCAGCCGCTGCGAGCCGACCACGTCGATCCGCCCGCCGACCACCATCTGCGGCGTATACAGGCCGCTGAGGCCCAGGCTCCGGGCGTAGGCCTCCTGGCGGTCGGTGCTCGCCTGCAGGCCGAAGCTGTCGGGCCAACCCAGCCGGTCCCAATAGGTGACATGGAAGGCCAGCGGCAGGACGTCGGCCCGCCGGGTCAGCTCGCCGAGCACGGCATCTGCAGGCGGACAGGAGTTGCAGCCCTGCGAGGTGAACAGCTCGACGACCACGGGCGCCGGCTCGGCGGCGATCGACGGCGCCGGGCAAAAAGACGCCGCGGCATAGAACAACACCGCGGCGGCGAGTGGAGTAACGGGATCTTTCATCAGCTTACCTAGTTCGGCTGCCAGCTCACGCCAACTACATGACAGAGATTTAACGCACCGATAACGGTCGCAGGTCAAATGACATTCGATCACGCGATGTTGAGCGCGACCACGATCAACCGAGTGTGCCGACGTTGTGAATCACGGCGACGCCGATGCGGCGAATCAGAGTGTAGAGTTTGGCCACCGGCTCGAAGATCTGGGCATGCTCCTGGCCGTAGGACTGGCCCTCAGCGCTCTCGTAGGTCGCCGGCTCGCCGAAGTCGTCCTCGTAGCCGGCGGGGTCGACCACCGGGAAGATCTGGCCGAGCTGGTCGACCGCGGCCTCGACATCGAGCTGGATCAGGCGGGCGAGCAGGCGCTCATGGGTGAGCTCGTGGCGGCCGCTGAACTCGGGCACGTGGACCGCCAGCAGGTAGAGCCGCTGGATCAGCACGATCCGCAGCGCGTGCAAGAGATGCATGACGTCGCGCGAGGTCGCGTCGACCGCGATCGGCTGGGCACCGGCCTCGCGGGTCCGCCGCCGGTGCTCGCGAAGCGCGTTCGCGAGATCCATGTAATCGCGGGTGAAGACCCGCCAGATCCGGGTCAGCCGCTCGTGGACCGCCGCCCGCTCCATGACCGCCGCCAGCGCCTGCAGCTCCTCGGCCCGCGTGCCCTCGCCGTGCTGGGCCGCCAGCAGCAGCCAGAACCCGGGGTCGAACAGATCGATGTAGGCCCTGAGCACGGTCAGATCGCTGTATTTGAACGCATGCTCGACCATGGTCATCAGGCGCCGGAAGCGCGGCGAGTCCTGATAGAGGCGCTGGAAGCGCTCGGGGTCCTTGGTCACCGCCTGGCCGACCCCGCCGATGCTGTTGGCGAGATAGCCGAGCTGCTGGAGGATGGCGTTGTGCGGGATCGCGCGCAGCTGGGAGGGATGGCCGAGATTGATCTGCCCCGACCAGCTGTCGTGCTGCCGCTGCACCGGGCGCGAGCCTGAACGGTGCAACAGGTTGGCGCCGAACGCGCCGAGCAGGGCGCCGTAGCAGGGATCATCCATGATCTGCTGGTTGAAGCGCTGGACCACGGTGAAGAATTCGTGGACGTAGTCGGTCTCGCGGTAGAACGGATCGTCGACCTCGGCGGGCGGCGGCGTCAGGGCGTGCTCGAGGATCCGGGTCAGCGTCGTGAACGCGGCCTGCGGGGTGCTGAAATAGACGTAGCCGTCGCCGCCCTGGAAGCTCACCTCCTGCTTGCAGGCGATGCCGAGCTGGGCGAGCTGAGTCCGCACCGCCGACCCGTCGACGTAGGCCAGGCGATCGGCAATGCTCTCGGGATGGCCGCCGCGCCCGATCGATTCGCCATGGGTGTCGAAGATCACGAGCTCGATGTCGGCGAGGCCGTGGCGGGCGAGCTCCCGGCCGACCGCAAGGCGCAGGCGCTCGATCGCGTAGCCGGCGGCGATCTGGCCGAGCGAGCGGCCGGCATCCGAATAGCCGGTCTGGATGCAGAGCCGGCCGTGGCTCTGGACATAGGCGCGAAAGCTCGGCACCCCCAGCGCCTCGGCGATCGCCCGGCTGCCCTGCTCGAGCGCGGTCAGCGTCTCGAACAGGGGCGAGATCTCGACCTTGTCCGCGACCCCGAACAGCTTGGCGAAGTAGAGTGCTGTGAGCAGCGTGAAGCCGGTCTCGGACTCGGCGATCAGGAAGCGGATCGGCTGGGTCGCATCGACGTATTTGAGCAGCTGCGCGATGATCATGAAGGTCCGCTTGGCGGTCGCCTTCTCGAGCAGCAAGGAGCCGAAGTTGATGCGCGCGGGCACCACCTGGTCGATCAGGGCGCTGATCGCGTTCAGATAGCTCAGGCGATGGCTCGGATCGTCCGGGCTGTGATCCATGCCGATGGTCTTGCGGATCGCGTTGTGGATCTGGCGGGAATTGAGCCGGGTGTGGGTGTGCGCGAGGCCCAGGCCATGGGTCCGGATCTCGGCGCGCAGGATGCACAAGCCCCGCCGCAGCGCCGGGTCCTCGGCCGACCGGAGCGCGCGCTCGATCAGATCGAGCAGCTGGCCGGCGTCGACCAGACGGGCGTCCCGGCCGGCGTGCATCGCGCGCGCGGCACGCGCCAGCTGAGCCCGCCAGGGACCTGAGCCCGCCGCCGGATCGGCGAAAATCTCCATCTCGTCCTCGGCCTGCTTGATCGCGAGCGCGAGGCGCGCCTCGAGCAGCTCGAGCAGATCGCCGCCGCCCGTGCCTTTCGCGACCAGGGACCGGAGCGCCTGGCACGCCTGCCGGTAGCGCTCGAGCTGCAGGACCTGGACCTTGAGGCGCTTGGCGAAGGTTGCCATCCAGGGGATGTCGGAGCGGCCGTCGAGGTCGTAGCCGACCCAGCTCGCGAAGGTCACCAGGCGCGGGCTGAGCTCGGTCCAGCGGTCGGGATAGAGCGCCTCGGCGACCTCGAAGACCAGGCCGTAGACCTGGTTCAGGGCGCCGTGCAGGTTGACCAGCGCATCGACCGACTGGCGGTGCTCCTCCTCGAGGTCGAGCGGTTGATCGGGGCGGTGCTCGCACTGGCCGATCGCCGTCAGCCACGCCTGCCGGTCGGGCGACCCGGCATCCCCGTCGAGCGCCAGCTCGGTCAAGCGCACGCGCAGGTCGCGGGCGAGCGCGAAGGTCGGATGCGCCGTGATCACGATCCCGAAGCGTTCGCTCTCGATCCGCGCGCGGAAGGTCTCGAACGGCACTGGCGGCGGGCTGTCGTGGTCCTGGGCCAGGCCCGCGATCAGGCGCCTGATCGTCGCCCGATTGGCGGCGCCGTCGTGCTCGCCCAGATAGCGGCCGAGCCGCCCGGCCCGGCGGACGAAGGATTCCGTGGTCAGGCGCTGGATCAGCTGCTCGATCGCGGCCAGCGAGAGCTCGCCCGCATCGAGCCGGCGGCCGAGATCGAGCGCCAGCAGCTGGATCGGATTGCCGAACGGGTTGAGCTCGGTCTCGGCCCGGCGCTTGGCGATCTGCCGGCGCAGCTCGGCGAGCAGAGCCTCCGGGTCCTGCGCCTCGCTCGCCTCGAAGCAGGTCAGGCCGGCGGGCAGGAGCGGCAGCGCCTCGGCGCCGTCGGACCGCCCGGGCTCGCCCGCGACCGGCTCCGCCTGGCCCGGCCCCGGATCGATCTGCGGCACGGCTTCGAGCTCACTCGCCATCGCGCTGTCCCCGCTCAATTGGCGCGAGTTTAGGCGATTTGCGTGCGCTCGCGAAAGCTATATTTTGCGCTGCAGCAATCCACCTGCTTCCGATCGCTGCCCTGTCCGCCCACCGTTGCTCTCGACCGGATTCGGGGCTGTAATGGCCCTGGCGCGGCATGGCGCTGCGCGCACGATGCCCGCCGAAACGCTGACGGGAGGAACGCGGAATGGCTCTTTATCCGGATCTCGGCGGCCGGGTCGCGCTGGTGACCGGCGGCGGCCGCGGCATCGGCAAGGCGATCGCGCTGGTGCTGGCGGAGGCGGGCGCGGATGTCGCCGTGAACTACCGCGCCCGCGCCGACGCGGCCGAGGCGACCGCGGCCGAGATCCGGCGCTTCGGGCGACGGGCTGCCGCTATCCAGGCCGATGTGTCGGTCGCCGCCGCGGTCAGGGCGCTGGTCGACGAGGTCGGAGAACAGCTCGGGGCGGTCGACATCCTGGTCAACAACGCCGGCATCTCCGAGCCTTGCGCCATCGAGGAACTGACCGAGGAGCTGTTCGAGCGCACCCTGACTGTGAACCTCAAGTCGGCCTTCCTCTGCACCCAGGCGGTCCTGCCCGGCATGCGGGCGCGCGGCTTCGGCCGGATCGTCAACATCTCCTCGGGCGCGGCGCGCGGGGCGGGCGCGGTCGGCGTCCACTACAACGCGTCGAAGGCCGGCATGGAGGGCCTGACCCGCGGCTATGCGGCGCGGGTGGTCAAGGACGGCGTGACGGTCAACGCGGTCGCACCGTCGCTGATCGCAACCGAGATGATCAAGCCGCACCGCCTGGACAACCTGCCCAAAATCCCGCTCGGCCGCCTCGGCACCGCCGACGAGATCGCGAGCATCGTGCTGATGGTGGTCGGCAACCCCTACATGACCGGCCAGACGGTCGCCGCCAATGGCGGCATGCACTTCAACTGAGCAGATAGCGGCAACTGTCGGTCAGGCGGCGACCTCGGTCAGAGCGTAGAGATCGTCGATCGCAAGACGCAGCGGCGGGTCGTCGAGGTCGAGCGTGCCGGCGCTTACGAAGCGTTCGTGCCAGAGCTCGCCGGCGCGGCTGTGAACCAGCACGACACGCTCCTTCTGGGACAGCACCAGATAGTGGCGCAGGCTCGGAATCTTGCTGTAGGCGAACCACTTGTGGGTGGTGTCGTTAGCTTCGCTGGACGGTGACTCGACCTCGACGATGATCGCCGGCTCGGCGATCGCTGGAGTCGTGAGGTCGAGCGGGGCGCAGGTGACGATAGCGTCGGGGATCGCCGAGATATCATCGGTCAGGATTTGCGCACCATCCGGCAACACATGGCATGGCTGACCCTGGAGGGCTTGCCGTAGCGCCGCGAAGACATTGCCTTTGATGATGGTGTGGGGGAGCGAAGCCGGCGCCATCAGGCGCGGCTTACCGGAGATGAACTCCCATCGCTCGGGCTGGCGCGCGTGCCAGAGCTCGAACTCAGCGACGGTGCGCGGCCAGTCCTCGCGTCTTGCAGCTTCGGCCATCACGCCTTCCGGCAAAGGTCTGCTCGATGTTAGCCGAAATGAGGGCGGCCGCCCAGAGCATCGGGCCGGCGGGGACTGCAGGAATGGCCTCGCGGGTGGCCGCCTGGGCGCGTATATTGAGGTAGCAGAGAGCGAGGATCGAGACCGTGGCACGCGCACGACCCAACCTTCCCGGGCTCTGGACGGTCGAGGAATTCCTCGCCTGGGAGCGCGAACAGGAGGAACGCTACGAGTATGCCGGCGGCGTGATCCGGATGATGGTCGGCGGCACGCTCGACCACAACAGGATCGCGCTCAATATCGCGTCGCGACTGCGAACGCTGCTGGCTGGCGGCCCTTGCAGCGTGTTCATGGAAGCGGTGAAGGTCGTCTCAGCCGCGGCGACCATGTACCCCGACGTGGTCGTGACCTGTACATCCGGCCCGGGCCAGAGCGACGTCGTGCCCGAGCCGGAGATTGTCGTGGAGGTGCTCTCACGCTCGACCCAGGGCTTCGATCGCGGCCCCAAGCTCGACGCCTATCAGCAGATTGCGAGCCTCAAGCAGTACGTACTGATCGCCCAGGAGGAGATCAGGGTCAGCGTCTATGAGCGTGACGACAGCGGCTGGCGTTATCGGACCCTTCAGGACACCGACGCGCACCTCGCCTTCGCGGTCGGGGGCGCCGTCATGACGCTCGCCGAGATCTACGAGAGTTCGACGGCGGCCGGGGCGGCGGCGCGCCCGAGCGGTTGATCCCGAGCAGAACGTTCCCTTCGCGCCCGCGCGCTCAGTGCTTGTGCAGCGACTCGGATTCGCGGTGCAGGGATTCGGCGATCGCGTGCTCGGCGGCGGCCGCCGGGTCCAGCTTCGAGCTGCCGCCCGCGTCCGCCCGCGAGAACTCCTCGAGCTCGGCCGACAACTCCTCCAGCTCCTTGCCGCCGGCCATCATGTTCAGGACCTCCTCGCGCGAGACGTCGGCCTTCTGAAAGGTGCCGTAGGTGCGACCGCGGTTGAGGATCGTGAAGGCGTCACCGACCGGATAGGCGTGGTGCACGTTGTGGGTGATGAAGATCACGCCCAGGCCGCGCGCCCGCGCCTGGGCGACGTAGCGCAGCACCACCGAGGCCTGCTTGACCCCGAGCGCCGAGGTCGGCTCGTCCAGGATCAGCAGGCGGGCGCCGAAATAGACCGCGCGCGCGATCGCCACGCACTGGCGCTCGCCGCCGGAAAGCGTGCCCACGGCCTGGCTCGGATCGCGCACGTCGATGCCGATCTTGCGCATCTCGTCGCGGGCGATGCCGTTGGCCTCGCCGACGTTGAAGCCGCCGAAGGCGCCCTTACCCCGGCCGGGCTCGCGGCCCATGAAGAAGTTGCGCGTGATGCTCATCAAGGGGATCATCGCCAGGTCCTGGTAGACCGTGGCGATGCCGCGATCGAGGGCATCGCGCGGGCTGCCCATCGCGACCGGCTGGCCGTCGATCAGGATCTGACCTTCGGTCGGCTGATGCACGCCTGAGAGCGTCTTGATGAGCGTCGACTTGCCGGCGCCGTTGTCGCCGAGCAGGCACATCACCTCGCTCGCGTGGACTTTCATGGTCACGCCGTTGAGCGCGATCACCGAGCCGAAGCGCTTGACGATCTCGCGCAGCTCCACGATCGGGGCGGCGTTGCCATCGGTCCGGTCTGCCATGGTCCGATCTCCTCCTGCGCTCGTTCCCTAACCCGAATGCGACAGGACATTCAGGATGTTGCCCAAAGGATCGCGCACGAAAAAGCGCCGGACACCCCAGGGCTCGTCGGTGATGTCGTAAATGATCTCGGAATCCGCGGATCTGGCGCGCCGGTAGATCTGGTCGACGTCGTCGACCTCGATCGAGAGGTCCGGGACCGGTGTGCCCGAGCCGCCTTCGCTGGCGACGCTGAGCTGTGGTGCCGCCGATCCCCTGGCTGCCAAGGTCATGATCCAGCCCTGGTCCATGACCACCTCGAGGTCGAGCAGCCGCTCGTAGAATGCGCGCGCGACAGCAGGATCGGCCGCCGCGAGGTTGGCCACGATGCGCCGCACGGTCATGGCATCTCTCCGGGCCGGCCGTCGTCCACCGCTACCGCGCCTCGGTCACCTTGCGGCGGATGTAGCTGTTGAACAGCACCGCGATCAGCATCATGACGCCCAGGAACACCTTGAACCAGTCGGTGTTCACGCCGGTGTAGAAGATGCCCATCTGCACGGTGCCGAAGATCAGGGCCCCGAACGAGGCGCCGATCGCCGAGCCGTAGCCGCCGGTCAGGAGACAGCCGCCGATCACCGAGGCGATGATCGCCTCGAACTCCTTGAGCAGGCCGCGGTTGGTGTCGGCCGAGCCGGCATCCAGCACCTGGACGCAGGCGAAGAGCGTTGCGGCGCAAGCGGTGAACATGAACAGGCCGATCTTGACCGCCGAGACCGGCACGCCGACGTTGCGCGCCGCGTTCGGATCGCCGCCGCAGGCGAAGATCCAGTTGCCGACCCGGGTGCGCAAAAGGATCCAGGTCGCGGCCGCGGTCAGCGCGAACCACCAGACGATCGACATCGGGATCCCCTGGATCGCCGGCGCGCCGTCGGCGCGGGTGCCGATGATCCCGGCTTTGGCGAGCCAGACCATCAGCGTCTGCCCGACCTCCCCCGAGAACAGCGGCGCCAGCCAGTCCTGCTGGGCCAGCGCCTTGAGGCCGGAGACCTGGGTCCGGCCGGTAATCCAGCGCGTGAAGCCGATGGTCAGGCCGCGCAGGATGTAGAGGCCGCCCAGCGTGACGATGAACGACGGCAGCCCGCTCTTGATCACGATCAGGCCGTTGACGTAGCCGATCGCGGCCGCGATCGCGAAGGCGAGCAGGATGCACAGCCAGAGCGGCCAGCCCCACTGGGCCGCGGGGATCGCGATGATCACGCCGGCGGCGCCGATCATCGAGCCGATCGAGAGGTCGAACTCGCCGCCGATCATCAGCATCGAGGCGGCGACCGCAATGATCCCGAGCTGGGCCGCCACCTCGAGGAAGTTGAGGATGCCCGGCGCCGAGAACAGCCCGCTGCCGCCGGCGACGATGCCGAAAAAGATGAACACGAGGATGGTCCCCGCCACCGCCCCGAGTTCGGGCCGGGCCATCAGCCTGCGGGCTAAGGGCGTCGCGGCGACGCGTTCATCAGCGCTTACGGTTCTGGTCGCGGCCATGGCACGCCTCCTCGGATCGCGGACCGGCGCTCGGGAGGGGGCCCGCCGCGGCGACGGGCCCCCCCTGGCCGGTTAGCGGATACCCTTCTTGCTCAGCTCGATCACCTGGGCGGCGTTGTCCTTGGTGACGAAGCCCGGGCCGGTCATGACGGTGCCGGCAGGCATCGTGCCGTAGAGCTTGTACAGCCTCAGGAACTGGATCGGCAGATAGCCCTGCAGGAACTGCTGCTGGTCGATCGCGAACATCATCTTGCCATCCGCGATCGCCTTGAGGACGGTCGGCGACAGATCGAAAGTGCCGAACTTGACCTTGTCCAGCATCTCGTTGTCCTCGAGCGCCGCGAGCGTCGGCTCGGCGGCCGCCGGGCCGAGGGCGAGGATGCCATTGACGCCGGAGTTGGTGCTCATGGCGGCCTTGACGGCGTTGCCGATCTCGGTCGGGTCCATGCTGACCGCGAGCACGTTGACCTTGGCGCCGCCCAGGCCATCGGTGAAGCCCTTGCAGCGCAGGTCGAGGGCGACGTTGCCGACCTCCTGATTGACGCACAGCGCGTCGGTGACGCCTGCGGCCTTCATCTTCTTGCCGGCGCCGAGACCGGCCTCGTACTCGGTCTGGCCGACGTGCACCAGGACGCCCAGCGACTCATAGACGTCGGAGCCGGAGTTCATTGACACCACCGGGATACCGGAGGCGACCGCGTTCTTGATCGAATCGCCAAGCGCCTCGGCATCGGGGATCGAGACCACGAGGCCATCCGGCTTGGAGGCGACGGCGGCGTCGATCAGCTGCGCCATCTGCGGCATGTTGTAGGTGTCCGGCGCGTTGTATTCGACGGTCACGCCGAGGTCCTTGGCCGCCTGGTCGACGCCGTTCTTGACCACCGACCAGAACGGATCGGAGGCCTGGCCATGGGTGACGACGACGAAGCGCATGTCCTGGGCGATCGCCGAGCTGGCAAAGCCCAGCGCCGCCGCGAGGACGGCAGCGGTGGCGAGTTTGCTGGTCACGGATGCTGCTCCCTGAGTTGGTTCTCGTTCTAAGCTTAAGGGTTAGCGCCGGATCAAGCCGTTGCCAACTCGAATCCGCTCACGAGCAGAGTCGCCGGCGCCCGCGTTTGCGCTTGCCGCGCGCGGCGTCCCTGTCCAGGATGCCCGCCATGCGACTGCAGCCAGAGGAAATCCAGGCGATCCGGCAGGCAGCGCTGGCTGTGTTCGGCGCGCACGCGACGGTCCGGGTGTTCGGCTCGCGGGCCCAGGACCTCCTCAGGGGCGGCGACCTCGACCTCTACCTCGAGGTGGGGCCAGGCGAGGCGACCTTCGCCAATGAGATGAGGTTTCGGAACCTGATCGAGCGGCCGCTGGACGAGCTCAAGGTCGACATCGTGCTGCATGAGCGCGGCCGGCCGCTCGGGCCGATCGACGAGATCGCGTGCCGCGACGGGATCGTGCTGTGACCCCGCCCGAGCCCGCCCTGCTGCGCCGGGGCCTGGTCGCGGCCGAGCGCTGCGCGGCACGCCTCGGGCGGTCATTGGATCGGCTGCGGGCACTGTTCCCGATTGATGCCGACGGCGTGCAGAGCCTCAATCCGCAGCGTCAGGACGATATCGACGCCTTTCTCAAGCGCTTCGAGCAGCTGGTTCTCACGCTCCAGGACCAGGTCTTCGTGGGCCTCGCTATTCGTGAGGGCGAAGATCCCCGCGAGCTGTCGCGCCGGGACCTGGCCGAACTCATGGAACGTCTGGGCGCGATCCCGTCGGCGGATGAGTTTCGAAACTTCGTAGGCATTCGCAACCGTCTTGCTCACCTCTACCCCGAGGAGCCGGATCGGCAGGCGGCCAATCTCAACGCCGCCTACGAGGCGACGCCTCGGTTGCTCGAGGCGGCGACGCAAGCTGTCCGCCACGGTGCGCAACGCGGCCAGCAGTGAGCCTTCGGATCGCCCTCATCCGGCGATCCGGGTCCGGATCTTGACCTCGCTGGTGAGCGTCCGGTGGACCGGGCATTTGTCGGCGATCTCGAGCAGACGCTGGCGCTGGGCGGCGTCGAGCGCGCCTGCAAGCTCCAGTGTCCGTTCGATCTGGTCGAGCATGCCCTCTCTGGTTTCGCAGTCTGCGCAATCGCTTGCATGGATTTTCTCGCGCTTCAGATGGACGACGACCCGCTCGAGCGGCAGCTGCTTGCGTTCGGCATAGAGACGAAGGGTCATCGAGGTGCAGGCGCCCAGCGCGGCGAGCAGATAGTCGTAGGGGCTGGGGCCGGCATCGAGCCCGCCCGGCACGCTCGCCGGCTCGTCGGCCCGCAGCTCGTGCCGTCCGATCCGGACGATCTGGACGAACTTGCCCTCGCCCGCGTCCGCGACCACGACCTCGCCGGCCGGCGGCGCCGCCTCGACCGCGGCCGCTGGCGGCTGCGGCAGATAGCGGCTCGCCCAGGCGGCGAGGACCTCGGCGACGTAGATCGCATCCGCGCGCCGGGTCAGCAGGTGGTCGGCATCGTCGAGCGAGACGAAGCTCTTGGGATGCCTGGCGGCGGTGAAGATATGGCCGGCGTTCTCGATGCCGACGATCTCGTCGCGCGGCGCATGGAAGACGATCAGGGCCTTTTTCAGCCCGGCGACCTGGTTGCTGAGATGGTGCGCGGCGATGTCCTCCAGGAACTGCTTGCGCACCCGGAAGCTACGGCCGCCGAGGGTCACCAGGGCCTCACCCTTGGCCTCGATCTCCGCCTGGGCCGCGGCGAACAGGCGGGCGGCGTGGGCCGGATCGAACGGGGCGCCGATGGTCGCGACCGCGACCGCCTCGGGCACCCGCTGCGCCGCTGCCAGCACCGCGGCGCCACCGAGCGAATGGCCGATCAGGATCTTCGGCGCCCGATGCGCCTGACGGAGATGATCAGCGGCCGCCGCGAGGTCGTCGAGATTGGACGAGAAATTGGTGTTGGCGAACTCGCCCTCGCTCGACCCGAGGCCGGTGAAGTCGAAGCGCAGCACGGCGACGCCCCGGGCCGCCAGCCCGCGGCTGATGTGGGCGGCGGCGTGGCTGTCCTTGGAGCAGGTGAAGCAGTGAGCGAACAGCGCGAAGGCGCCGGGCGGACCATCCGGCAGATCGAGCCGCGCCGCCAGGCGCTCGCCCGCGGCATTGGCGAATGTGATCCTCTCGCTTCGAGCGACCATGGCTGCTACCTCCACCGCTGACCTCGGACCACCCGCCATCCTGGCGCAAACCCGCCCGGCTGACAGCAGCTGATGATCGCCGATGGCCCGCGCGCTCCGCCTCCGCCTGGCGCTGTTCTACGGCGCGAGCTTTGCCGCGATCGGCATCTCCCTGCCCTATTGGCCGGTCTGGCTCGCCGCGCAAGGCCTGACGCCGTCCGAGATCGGCCTGCTGCTGGCAGCCAATTTCTGGCCTCGGGTGGTGACCAGCGTCGCGATCCCCTATGCCGCCGACCGCCTGGGCCACCGCCGCCGCCTGATGACCCTGCTCGCCGGGCTGACCGTGGCCGGCACGGCATTGTTCGGCCTCGCGCAGCACTTCTGGGCGTTCCTGCTGCTCAGCCTCGTGACCGGCGCCAGCTGGGCGGCGATCCTGCCGCTCGGCGAGGCCCTGGCGCTCAGGGAGCTCAAGGCCCATGGCATCGGCTACGGGCCGGTCCGGCTGTGGGGCTCGATCACCTTCATCCTGGCGGCGATCGGCGGCGGCTGGTGGATCGGGCGGAGCGGCGCAGGCGTCGTGCTCGGGTTGCTGCTGGCCCTGCTCGGGCTCAACCTGATCGCCTGCCTGCAAATGCCCGAGACGCCCGCGCCGGCACATCCCGTCGAGCCGCCCCGGCTCGGCCGCCTGCTGCGCCTGCCACAGTTCCTGCGTGTGGTCTTCGCCGCCGGCCTGATCCAGGTCAGCCATGCGCTCTACTATGGCTTTGCGAGCCTGCACTGGCACGCACGCGGCCTCAGCGAGACCGTGATCGGCTGGCTCTGGGCCGAAGGCGTGATCGCCGAGGTGATCCTGTTCGCGGCCGCGGGCGCGCTCTTGCGCAAGCTCGATCCGCCCCGGCTGCTGACCCTCGCGGGCGGTCTGACCGTGCTCCGCTGGTGCCTGACGGCGGCCGGCACCGACCTCGCGCTCCTGATCCCCGCCCAGGCCCTGCATGGCGCGAGCTTTGGTGCCGTGCATCTCGCGACCATGCATCATCTACGCGACCGGGTGCCCGCGGAGCTGCAGGCGAGCGCCCAGGGCTTCTACGCCGCGATCGGCAACGCGCTGCTATTCGGCCTGGTGACGCCGCTCGCCGGCTGGCTCTACGCCCTGCTCGGCGGCCACGCCTTCTTCGCCATGGCCGCGCTCGCGCTCGCCGGCACCGGGCTCGCCATCGATCTGAGCGCTCGCTCAGCTCGAACCGTCTGAGGAATCCGGCTCCTGATCGAGACGGGCATCGCTTCGGAAAAACTGTGCCAGAGCCTCATCATGCCGTTCTGAGATATCGGTTCGGCCGCTTGCGCCAAGGGCCGCAAATGCCATGATCGCGTCCGTAGGGTCGTCCGCCTGCTTGCTTTGGATCATGGTTGGGCGCTGCTGAGCTGATGTCAAACGCATCGATCGTTGGAGCTGCCTTGCGCAAGGACTTCGAGCGCGACGGCTGTCTGGTCCTGCCCGGGTTCGTGCCAAAGGCCGAATGCGCGGCGTTGCGCGCGCGGATGGCCGAGCTGGTCGACGCCTTCGAGCCCGGCGAGGTGGCGACGATCTTCTCGACCAAGGCGCAGGACCACGCCCAGGACCGCTACTTCCTCGAATTCAGGCGACCAGATCCGGTTCTTCTTCGAAGAAGAGGCGTTCGACGGCGCCGGCCGGCTCAAGCTGAGCAAGGAGGGCTCGATCAACAAGGTCGGCCACGCGCTCCACGACCTCGATCCGGCCTTCGACCGCTTCTCGCGCCGGCCGGCCCTGGCCGATCTGGTCCGCGAACTGGGCATCGCCAAGCCGCTGCTGCTCCAGTCGATGTACATCTTCAAGCAGCCCCGGATCGGCGGCGAGGTCATCTGCCACCAGGACGCCGCCTTCCTGCACACCGAACCCCTCAGCGTGATGGGCCTTTGGTTCGCCCTCGAGGACGCGACGCTCGAGAACGGGTGCCTGCATGCAGCACCTGGCGGCCACCGGGGACCGCTGCGCTCTCGTTTCCTCCGCCATGGCCTGCTCACCGAGACCGTCATCCTCGATCCGACGCCCTTGCCGAGCGCGGGTCTTGCGCCGCTCGAGGTCGAAGAGGGCACGCTCGTCGTCCTGCACGGGCTCCTGCCGCACTGGAGCGCGCCCAACCGCTCGGAACGATCACGGCATGCCTACACCCTGCACGTGATCGACGCCCGGGCGCGCTACAGCGCCGACAACTGGCTGCAGCGGGCGCCGGAAATGCCGCTCCGCGGCTTCTAAATGGCCCTGTCGATGTGACGAAAATGGCCCTTCCGCAGGGGCCAGTCCGCACTCTAGCCTGCTTGCCGGACCCCGATGGAGAACCCGGCATGACGGAGCGTTTGCAGCCGACCGCGAAGACCCGCGTCAAGCGCCTGGCCAAGCGCGGCCACTACGACGCTCCGACCGTGCACGCCGTGCTCGATGCCGGCGTGATCTGCCACGTCGGCTATGCGATCGACGGCCAGCCCTACGTCACCCCGACCTCGTACTGGCGGCATGGCGATCGCCTCTACTGGCACGGCTCGTCGGCGAGCCGCATGCTGCGCCACCTGAAGCAGGGGGTGCCCGCCTGCGTCACCGTCACCCACGTCGACGGCTTCGTGCTCGCCCGCTCGGGCTTTCACCACTCGATCAACTACCGCTCGGTGATGGCGTTCGGGCCGCGCGCAGCTGGTGCCGGACGAGGACAAGCTCGCGGTGCTCGAGGATTTCGTCGAGCGCCTGTTCCCCGGCCGCTGGCCGGAGCTGCGGCCGCCGACCCGCCAGGAGCTGAAGGCGACGACCGTGCTCTGGATGGACCTGGACGAGGCCTCGGCCAAGATCCGGACCGGGCCGCCGATCGACGACGAGGAGGACTACGCGCTGCCGGTCTGGGCAGGCGTGCTGCCGCTCGGGATCACGACCGGCCAGCCGGCGCCAGACGCGCGCCTTGCTCCGGGCATCACCGCGCCCGCATACCTGGACCATGTCAGCACGCTCCTGCGCGCGCCGGACCCGGGCGAGCCCGTCGTGTCCGCGTCGGCCGCCTGAAGTCTCACCGGGTCCACGGCCGATCGCCGCGGACCTCGCGGACGCTCAAGCTCCGGATGCCGGCGGAGTCCAGCCACAGGGCAAGGCCACCTGCGGCAAACAGCGCCTTGGGTCCGATCAGCGGCGCGCCGTTGGGGCAGCGCTCCAGACGCGGGTAGCTCAGCACCAGGTCCGCGCGCGCGCAGTCGACTTCCAGCGCCTCCGGGCGCCGGGCGAGCGCCACTTTGCGGCCGTTGCGGCTGAGCACGCAGCCCTCGGCATCGCACCTGAGGCCGCCCTGCCCGCCGTCGCCCGCCGCCGGCCAGGGCGCGGCTGCCGCCTGACCCGCGGTGCGCAGCCAGGCGTCGGTGATCCAGCGGTCGCGTTGCCAGGGCGACAGCGCCAGGCGGCCGGCATCGAGCCGGACCGCGACGATCTGGCCGCGCGCGTCGATCAGCAGATCCGGCGGCCGGGAGATCAGGGTGAGCAGCGCCGCCCAGCGCCACGCCGAGCACGCCCAGCCGGCGCCAGCTGCCCCGCCAGAGGCAGAGCCAGAGGCCGCCGAGCAGGGTCACGGTCAGGGCCGCGACCGACGGCTTGGCGACCAGCAGGGCCGATGCTGGCCAGCCGGCGATGGTCGCGGCCACCGCGAGCATCACCTCGATCCCCCGGCCCATCAGCGCGAAGCAGCCGCCGCCCAGGCCGAGCGGCAGGAGGAGCAGGCCGGCAAGGCCGAGCGGCATGATCCAGAACGCGGTCAGCGGCACCGCGATCAGGTTGGCGAGGATGCCGTAGGTCGGCAGCCGGCCGAAGTGGTAGATCGCGAGCGGCGCGGTCGCCAGGCTCGCGATCAGCGTGGTCAGCGCCACCCCGCCGATATAGATGACCAGGCGCGTATCCAGCCCGCTCGCATGGTCCGGGCGGCGGGCGACCCCGGTCTCGTAGGTCGCGATCAGCGCGACCACGGCGGCAAACGACATCTGAAAGGACGCGCCGAGCAGGCTCTCGGGCTGGCACAGGAGCACGACCAGGGCCGCCCAGGCGATCGTGCGCATCGAGAACGGATTGCGGTCGACCATGACCGCGAGCAGCATCAGCGCGGTCATGATGAAGGCGCGCTGGGTCGGCACCGTGGCGCCGCTCAGGAGCAGGTAGCCGAAGGCACCGAGCAGGGCGAGTCCGGCCGCGACTTTCTTGGTCGGTACCCGCAGCGCCAGCGGCGGGACCAGCGCCAGGGCGACGCGCACCCCGAAGAACAGCGTGCCGGCGACCAACCCGAGATGCAGCCCCGAGATCGCCAGCAGATGCGCGATGCCGGCGATCTGCATGTCGCGCCAGATCGCCTCCGTGATGCCGCCGCGCAGGCCAGTCATCAAGGCGACCGCGACCGCGCCAGGCGGCCCCGGGACCGCGGCCTGGATCGCGCTCGCGACCCGCTGGCGCACGCGCGCGAGCCCCAGGCGCCAGGTCGAGGTCTGGGCCGCCGCGACCCGCTCGAGCTTGCCGAGGCCGTAGCCGACCGCGCCAAGTTGGGAAAAATAGGCTTGGCGGGCGAAGTCGTAGCCGGCCGGCTCGCTGGGCGGCGATGGCGGCATCAGGAATGCCCGCAGGCGCACCCGGTCGCCCGGCCGGACCGCGGGCGTAGCGCTGCGCAGGCTGACCCTGAGTTCGGCCGGCGTGGCGCCCGGATCGAGGCCCTCGATCCGGAGCTCACCGAGGGTCAGCCTGGCGCCCCGCGTCTGGTCCTCGACCAGCAGCACCTGCCCCTCGACCACATGCGCGCCCCGGCGCTCCAGAACCGGCGCGGCGACCAGGTGGGTCCGGATCGAGGCCGCGCTCATACCGGTTGCGATCGCCGCCAGGGCCAGCGCGGCCGCCAGGCGCCAGGCCCGGTCCTCGCCCGCCCCCCGATGGGCGCGCCGCACCAGCCACACCAGGCCGACCAGCAGCAGGAGCGCCGGGCCGAGCCAGACCGGCGGCTCCCTCGGCAGGGCGAAATACAGGCCGATGCCAACCCCCAGAGCGACCGGCAGCCAGAGCAGCCAGCGCTCGCGCTCGGCCAGCAGCCGGGCAGCGAGCCACGGGGCGACGCCGATCCCGAGCCAGCGCGCCCGGGCGAGCACCAGCCGGAGGCCCGGGACCGCGGGCCGCAGGCCGAGGGAGCGGTGCGCCATGGCGGCGTTTGTGCTAGACGACGGAGCGACGCGGTGCGGACATGGGTCCAGTCTATCAATCATGAGTGTAGTTACAAGGTTTGCTCCTTCTCCTACTGGTTTCCTGCACATCGGCGGGGCGCGGACCGCGTTGTTCAATTGGCTGTTCGCGCGCCATCACGGCGGCCGTTACCTTTTGCGGATCGAGGACACCGACCGGGCGCGCTCGACCGAGGCCGCGATCCAGGCGATCCTCGATGGCCTGGGCTGGCTCGGCCTGACCGGCGATGAGCTGCCGGTGTTCCAGTCCGAGCGGCGGGACCGGCATGCCGACGTCGCCCGCGAGCTGCTGGCGCGCGGCGCCGCCTATCATTGCTACTGCACGCCCGAGGAGCTGCAGGCGATGCGCGAGCGGGCGCGCGCCGAAGGCCGCTCGACCAGCTACGACGGCCGCTGGCGCGACCGCGATCCGGCCGAGGCCCCCCGAGGCGTCCTGCCGGTGATCCGGCTGAAGGCGCCGCGCACGGGCGAAACGATCATCGCCGACCGGGTCCAGGGCGAGGTCCGCTTCGACAACGCCCAGCTCGACGACATGGTGCTGCTGCGCTCCGACGGCACGCCGACCTACATGCTCTCGGTGGTCGTCGACGACCACGACATGGGTGTCAGCCACGTCATCCGGGGCGACGACCACCTGGTCAACGCCGCCCGCCAGACCCAGCTCTACCGGGCGTGCGACTGGGCAGAACCGGAGTTCGCGCACATTCCGCTGATCCACGGGGCCGACGGCGCCAAGCTCTCCAAGCGCCATGGCGCGCTCGGGGTCGACGCCTACCGGGAGATGGGCTTTTTGCCCGAAGCGCTGCGCAACTATCTGCTGCGGCTCGGGTGGAGCCATGGCGACGACGAGATCATCGGGGCCGAGCAGGCGATCGCCTGGTTCGATCTGGATGCGGTCGGCAAGGGGGCCGCGCGGTTCGACATGGCGCGCCTGACCAACCTCAACGCCCACTATCTGCGCGCGACCGACGACCGGACCCTGGTCCGGCTGATCGCCCCTCGGCTCGAAGCGGAGGGGCATCGGCTCGGCGAACAGGCGCTGGCCCGGCTCGAGGCCGGCATGGCCGGGCTCAAGCCGCGCGCGAGCACCCTGGTCGAGCTCACCGCAAGCGCCACATTCTATGTTGCGCCGCTTCCATTGGCGCTGAGCGAGCAGGCGGCGCAACTGCTCGACGCAGCCGGACGCGAGCGGCTGGCGGGCCTGGTCCCGGCGCTCCAAGCGGTCGCGCCGTGGCAGCCGACGGCGCTCGAGCAGGTGGTGCGCGACTACGCTCTGGCGCTGGATCTCAAGCTTGGCCAGGTTGCGCAGCCGCTGCGCGCGGCGCTCACCGGTTCGACCGCCTCGCCCGGGATCTTCGAGGTGATGGCGGTGCTGGGCCCCGAGGAGACGCTGGCGCGGATCGCAGACGCGGTCGCGGGTCGCCATGCCGCACTGCAACAGAGCGATTGATTGCCGGCGGCCCGCCAATTACAGTCACCAGAGAGGTTTCTCAACCTCGTTCGATCACCACGGGTCCGCCGGGCGGTCGGGAAGCACGAATGGGGGGTAGGCCATGACCGATTCGACTGTGCAGACGGTCGCGCTGTCCGATGACAGCGGGCTGAGGGCCGAGCTGCCTCTGCTCACCGGCACGATGGGGCCGGATGTCATCGACATCCGCAAGCTGTACGCGGATACCGGACGCTTCACCTATGATCCGGGCTACACGTCGACCGCGAGCTGCTCGTCGAAGATCACCTTCATCGACGGCGAGGAAGGGGTGCTGTTGCATCGCGGCTACCGGATCGAGGATCTGGCGACCAACAGTGACTTCCTGGAGGTCGCCTATCTGATCCTGTTCGGCGAGCTGCCGACCACGCCGCAGAAAGCGAAGTTCGTGGCCGGCGTCACCTATCACACCATGGTGCACGAGCAGGTCATGTACCTGTTCCGCGGCTTCCGCCGGGACGCCCATCCGATGGCGGTGCTGATCGCGGTGGTCGGCGCGCTGTCCGCTTTCTACTACGAGGACCTCAACATCGAGGATCCGCACAACCGGATGATCGCGAGCTACCGGCTGGTCGCCAAGGTGCCGACGATC
Organism: uncultured Alphaproteobacteria bacterium; assembly: GCA_963753685.1. Lineage (GTDB taxonomy): Bacteria > Pseudomonadota > Alphaproteobacteria > Geminicoccales > Geminicoccaceae > DATAOG01. The sequence goes on along the minus strand of CAVWDE010000020.1, from coordinate 49,482 downwards.
GCCGCCATGGCCTACAAGTACTCGGCCGGCCAGCCGTTCATGTATCCGCGCAACGATCTGACCTACGCCGAGAATTTTCTGTACATGATGTTCGGGGTGCCGTGCGAGCCGTACAAGGTCAACCCGGTGCTGGCCAAGGCGCTCGACCGGATCTTCATCCTGCACGCCGACCACGAGCAGAACGCCTCGACCTCGACCGTCCGCCTGGTCGGCTCGACCGGGGCCAGCCCCTATGCCGCGATCGCCGCCGGCATCGCCTCGCTCTGGGGGCCGGCGCACGGCGGCGCCAACGAGGCGGTGGTCAACATGCTGAAGGAGATCAGCTCGGTCGAGCGGATCCCGGAGTTCCTCGCCCGCGCCAAGGACCGCAACGACCCGTTCCGCCTGATGGGCTTCGGCCACCGGGTCTACAAGAACTACGATCCGCGCGCCGCGGTCCTGCGCGAGAGCGCGCACGAGGTCCTGACCGAGCTCGGCAAGGCCGACGATCCCCTGCTGCCGATCGCCATGGAACTCGAGAAGATCGCGCTCGAGGACGACTATTTCGTCGAGCGCAAGCTGTTCCCGAACGTCGACTTCTACTCGGGCATCATCCTGCAGGCGATGGGCATCCCGACCTCGATGTTCACCGCGATCTTCGCGCTCGCGCGCACGGTCGGCTGGGCGGCGCAGTGGAACGAGATGGTCGAGGACCCGGAGCAGAAGATCGGTCGCCCGCGCCAGCTCTACACCGGCCCCGCCCAGCGCCGCTACGTCCCGATCGACCAGCGCGGGTGAGCTGGAAGGGGCCACCCGGCTGGGATGGCCCTCGCTCGCGCCGGGCGGCCCGCCTCGGTCAGCCGCGCTCGACCAGCTCGATCTTGTAGCCGTCGGGGTCCTCGATGAAGGCGATCGGGCGGCCGCCGTGCTTCATCGGGCCCGCGGGCCGCGGGATCTTGACGCCCTGGGCCGCGAGCTCGTCGCAGGTCTTGTAGATGTCGGGGACCGCGATCGCGATGTGGCCGTAGGCGGTGCCAAGCTCGTAGTCGTGCTGGCCCCAGTTGTGCGTCAGCTCGATCACCGCCTCGTTCTCCTCCGGGCCATAGCCAACGAAGGCAAGCGTGAACTCGCCACTCGGGAAATCGTTCTTGCGCAACAGCTTCATGCCGAGCTTGTTGGTGTAGAAATCGATCGCCGCGTCCAGATCCTTAACCCGCAGCATGGTGTGCAGCAGGCGGAATTTGTTGGTGTCGCTGGTCATGCGGTCCTCCTCGGTTGTGCGTCCGCCAAGATTTCCAGAACCCGCGCCGCGGCCCGCTGGCTCGGGGGGCGACCATCGGCCGCGCCGAGCCTCGCCACCGCCTCGGCGAGTGCTGAGCGCTGGTTCGCGCGCAACTCCTCGTCCTCGAGCAGGCGCTGCGCCGCGGCCGCGATGCGCTCGGGGTGGCAATCCTCCTGCAGCAGCTCCGGCACCGCCGGCCGGCCGAGAATCAGATTGACCAGGTTGACGTGCGGCACCTTGATCAGGCGCCGGGCCAGCCAGGCGGTCAGAGGCCCCGTCCGGTAAATGGTGACCATCGGCAGGCCGGCCAAGGCGGTCTCCAGCGAAACCGTGCCCGAGGCGGCGATCGCGAGCCAGCTGGCGGCGTAGGCATCGAAGCGCTCGACCCGGTCCTCGAGCACGATCACCGGCAGCTGCCACTTGGCGACCAGCTGCTTGACCTGGGGCACCAGCGCCCGCAGCGTCGGCAGCACCAGGCGAATCCGCGGGAAGCGCCGCCAGAGCAGCGCCACGGCTTGGCCGAGCAGCGGCAGATGCTGGGCGACCTCGCCGCGCCGGCTGCCCGGCAGGATGCAGAGCAGGGGCGCATCGGGAGGCACCTCGTAGCGCCGGCGGAAGCGCTCGCCGTCGCCGCGCCGCCCGGCCTCTTCGGTGATCGGATGGCCGACGAAGCTGCAGGCGAGACCGTAGCGCTCGAAGAACGGCGGCTCGAACGGCAGCAGCGCCAACAGGTGGTCGACGTCGCCCGCGAGCCGGGCGGCGCGCTCCTGGCGCCAGGCCCAGACCTGGGGTGCCACATAGTGCAGGCGGAGCAGCGGCAGGCCCGCGAGCCGCCGCTGCAGGCGGAGCGCAAAGCCGGGCGAATCGATGGTCAGCGCCAGCGCCGGCCGCCGGCGGCGGATCTCGCCCACGGTCGCCCGCAGCCGGCACGCCAGGTGCGGCAGGTGCGGCAGCACCTCGGTGAAGCCGATCAGCGACAATTCGTCCATCGGGAACAGGCTGACCAGGCCGCGCTCGGCCATGCGCGGCCCGCCGACCCCGAAGAACTCCAGGCGGTCGCCCGCCTGCTCCTTGAGCGCCTGGATCAGCCGGCCGCCCAGCATGTCGCCGGACGGCTCGCCGGCGAGCACGAAGACCTCCGCCCGCTGCATCCGGCTCTCCCCGCCCCGCTCACCCGCGGCCGCTGACGCCGATCACGAACAGGCCGGCGCGATCGGCGGCTTCCACCACGCGCGGCCGGTCGATGATCAGACAGTGACCGGCCTGCACGGCAATCCCGGCGAGCCCCGCCGCGGCGGCCGCCCGCACCGTGCCCGGACCGATCGTCGGCAGATCGGCGCGCCGTTCCTGCTTCGGCTTCTTGAGCTTGACCAGCACGCCACCCGGGCCGTCACGGCGCAGGCCCGCGCACCGCGCCAGCAGCTGATCGGTGCCCTCGACCGCCTCGACCCCCAACACCAGCCCCTGCTGCACGACCACCGCCTGGCCGACGTCGAGCTCGCCCAGGCGCGTCGCGACCTCGACGCCCTGCGCGATGTCGCGGGCCGCGACCTCGTCCGGCTCTGCCCTGGTCAACAGCGCAGCCGGCGCCAATAGTTCATCGATCACCTCGTCGGCGCCGACCACGCGGAAGCCCTCGGCCTCGAGCTCGCCGACGATCGCCTTGAACAGGCGGTCGTCGCCAAAGCCGGCTCCCTGCCCGAGCCCAAGCCCGAGCCTGGTCAGGACCTGGAGGCCGCGCCAGTCGAGCTTCATGGTGGCGAGCGAGGGCCGGCGCACCGGACCGATCATCACCACGTCCTCGGCCGCGGCCGCGTGCAACGCCTTGAGGGTCCGCCCGACCGCGCCGAGCGCCACCCATTGGTGCGGCACGCCTTCGACCACCGCGGGGTCGGTCTCGCCCTCGAAGGCCAGCACGAAGACCTCGCGCCCGGCGGCCCGCGCCGCGCCCACCACCTGTTCGGGCAGCGGCCCGCCACCCGCCAGGACGGCGAGTTTGCCGGCCATGGTCAGCCGATCCGATTCTGGCGCGGCATGCAGATCGCGCGGCTGTCGGCACTGCGGATGAAATCGACGATCTCCATGACCCGCCCATGATCCGCGAACTGGCTGGCAACCTCGGCCAGGCGCTCGGCGAACGCGCCTTCCGGCGCGAACAGCAGACGATAGGCCGTGCGCAGGTCCTGGATTACCTCGCGCGACACCCCGCGCCGCTTCATGCCGACGATGTTCAGGCCGTTCAGATAGGCCCGATTGCCGAGCACTATGCCGTAGGGAATGACGTCCTGCTCGACGCCGGCGAGGCCGCCGACCATCGACTGACGACCGACCCGGACGAACTGATGGACGGCGCACAGGCCGCCCAGATAGGCGTGATCCTGGACCTCGACGTGACCGCCGAGGGTCGCATTGTTGGCCATGATCACGCCGTCGCCCACCTGGCAGTCGTGAGCGACATGGATCGCCGCCATGTACAGGCCGTCGTCGCCGACCCGGGTGATGCCGCCGCCGCCGGCGGTGCCCGGATGCATGGTGACGTGCTCGCGGATCTGGTTGTTGCGGCCGATCAAGAGCTCGGTGTCTTCGCCCCGGTACTTCAGATCCTGGGGCCGATGGCCGAGGCAGGCGAAGGGGAACACGCGACAGCCCTCGCCCAGGCCGGTCCGGCCGGTGATCACGACATGGGACTCAAGCCGAACGCCCGCGCCCAGCCGGACGCCGGCCCCGATCACGCAATAGGGCCCGATGAAGACGTCCTCGGACAGCTCGGCGCGCGGATCGACGATCGCGGTGGGATGAAGCTCGACCATCAAACGTCCATGATCTTGGCGCTGATGATCGCTTCCGCGACCAGCTGGTCCTGCACCGTGGCCTGACCGACGAATTTCCACACCCCGAACTTCTTCTGTTGCTTGACCACCTTGATGCGCAGCTGATCGCCCGGCACCACCGGACGCCGGAAGCGGGCCTGATCGATGGTCATGAAATACACGGGCTTACCCGCCGCCGCCGGCCCGATGCTGGCGACCACCAGGGCGGCCGCGGTCTGCGCCATGGCCTCGATGATCAACACCCCCGGCATGATCGGCCGGCCGGGGAAGTGGCCCTCGAAATACGGCTCGTTGACCGTGACATTCTTGATCCCCACCGCGCTGGTCTCGGCCTCGACCTCGACCACCCGATCAATCATCAAGAACGGATAGCGGTGCGGAATCATCCGTTGGATCGCGTCGATGTCCAGATCGCCCAGGCGGGCCCCGGCCTGGATCTCGTCATTCATCCTTCGCCGCCTTTCGTCTGCCCAGGCGACTGATCGCCGCCATCTGCCGCCGCCATTGGCGAATCGGGATGGCCGGCGCGCCGCCATAGGTGTCGCCTCCGGGCAGATCGCGGATCACCGCACTGCGGGCGGCCAGCTGCACCCGCGGGCCGATGGTGAGGTGGCCGGTGATACCGACCTGAGCCGCAAGCACACTGCCGGCGCCGATCGTCGTGCTGCCCGAGATGCCGCTCTGGGCAACCACGACGCAACCGTCGCCGAGCCTGACGTTATGGGCGATCATCACCAGATTGTCGATCTTGCAGCCGCGCCCGATCACCGTGTCGGGGCCGCTGCCGCGGTCGATCGTGCTGTTGGCCCCGATCTCGACGTCGTCGCCGATCAGCACCCGGCCGAGCTGCGGCACCTTGAGATGGCCGCGCTCGCCGAGCGCGAAGCCGAAGCCGTCCTGGCCGATCCGCACGCCGGGGTGGATCACCGCCCGATCGCCGATCAGGCAATGGCTGAGGGTCGCGCCGGCGCCAACCACGCAGTCCGCACCCAGCCGGACGCCCTCGCCGATCACCGCATTGGCGCCGATCCGGCAGCGCGCACCGAGCTCGGCGCCGGCCTCGATGACCGCGCCCGCCGCCACCTGGCAGCTGGGATCGAGCCGCGCCGCCCGGTCGATCGAGGCTCCCGCCGCCGCGCCCGCGGCCGGCGGATGCTCGGGACCGGGCGCCGCCGCGTCCGGATGCAGGGCGGCCGCGACCCGGGCATAGGCATGATAGGGCTCGGGCGTGAGCAGCCGCGCCACATCCGCCGGCAGGCGGTCGGCGTGCTCGGGACGAATCAGGCAGGCGGCCGCCCGAGTGGTCCGGGCCTGATCGAGGTATCGCGTATTGTCGAGAAACGTGATCTGATCGCGCGCGGCGCGCTCGAGCGGACCGACGCCGGTGATCGGGGCGCCCGGATCGCCGCCGATCAGCCGCGCTTCGGCCAGGGTCGCCAGCGCCCCGAGACTGAACCGCCCCGCGGCCCGGAAGAAGCGCGCATCGGCCATCGCGCTAGTCGACGGCCTGGGGCACCCGCACGTTGGGCAGGCGGGCGTCCAGCTTGGCCAGCACCTCATCGGTCAGATCGATCTTGCGCGCGAAGAACAGCACATCCGAGGTCGGCAGGACGAGGTTGAAGCCGCGCTCGTCGGCGATGCTCGTGACCACCTCGATCAGCGCCTTCTTGACCTCGTTCAAGGCGGCTACGGAGACGTTGTCCAACGTGCGCCGACGCTCCTGCACCAGTTTCTGGACGTCGGCGACCCGCTGCTCGAACTCGCGCCGCTTCTCGGCGAACGCCTCGGGCGTCAGCAGCGAGCGCTGCTTGGCGAAGGCTTTGTCCTCCTCGTGCAGCTGCTGCTCCTGCTTGCTGATCTCCTCCTGATAGGTCTTGCGCCGGGCCTCGATCTGGTCGCGGATGCTGCGCGCCGCGGCGGCATCGCGCAGGATCCGCTGATAGTCGATCACGGCCGCGACCGCGGTCGGCAGCGGCTCGGCCAAGGCCGCGCCGATCGAGCACGGCGAGGCCAGGACGGCCATCAGCAATGCGCCCGCAACCAGGCTCCGAAAGCAATCTCGATCAGGCGTCACGGCTTGCTATTCCCTTAGAAGCGGGTGCCGAAGCTGATCCGGAAGATCTCGGTCTCGTCCTCGGGGTTCTTAAGAAAGGCTTGCGACAAGTCAACTGCGATCGGGCCCAGCGGCGACAGCCAGGACAGACCGACGCCCGCCGAGGCCCGCAGCGAGGGGCTGTCCTCGACATTCGATCCGTGGGCGTCGACATCGAACAGCGAGCCCCCTTCGACGAACACCCGGCCAAACATCCTGAGCTCTTCGGGCAGACCCAGGGGAAAGCGTTGCTCCGCGGTCGCGGTATACAGAAAATTGCCGCCGAGCGCATCACCGGTCGAGGTGTCGCGTGGTCCGACACCCGCGAACTTGAAGCCGCGCAGCGTCTGCCCGCCCAGGAAAAAGCGGTCGAACAGGTGCACGTCCTCGCCGCCCCAGCCAAAAATGTAGCCTGCCCGGCCCGCCAGGTTGAGCACCCAGTTCGGCGTGAACGGGTAGTAATAGGAGGCGTTCAGCTCGTGGCGGATGAATTGTGTGTCGCCGCCCACGCCGGCGAAATCCTGGTCGAGCCGGATCAGGTAGCCGTCCGACGGCAGGAACTTGGTGTCGCGGACGTCGTAGGTGAGGCTTTGTCCGACCAGACTGGTGATGCTTGAGCCCTCCTGGTCCTTGATGTCTTGGGACGCGCTGTTGTCGACGTTGCTGATCTCGTCCTGGCGAAGGGTGTATTTCACGCCATGGCGCCAGTGCTCGGTCAAGGGATAGCTGGCGCGTAGCGTGCCACCCAGGGACTTCTGGTCGAAGGAGCCCTCGCTCTGAAAATTGGTCTTGGTATCGAAGATGTCGACGCCGGCCGAGAGGTCCCGGTCGAGGAAGTAGGGGTCGGTATAGCTGAAATTGATCTGCTGGGTGCGCCCCGAGATGGTGAAGTCGGCGAGCACCGACTGGCCGGTCCCGAGCAGATTGCGCTCGCTCAGCCGGACGTCGCCGAGCGGCCCCTCCGAGGTCGAGTAGCCGGCGCCGAACGACAGCTCGCCGGTCGAGCGCTCGGCGACCTCGACCTGGACCACGGTCTTGTCGGGGCTGGAGCCCGGCTTGGTGGTCATGTCGACCTTCTCGAAGTAGCCGAGATCCTGGATCCGCTGGCGCGAGCGGCGGAGCAGCGCGGTGTTGAAGGCGTCACCCTCGTCGACCCGGAACTCGCGGCGGATGACCTTGTCGAGGGTGCGCACGTTGCCCACGATGTCGATCCGCTCGATGTAGACCCGCGGTCCCTCGTTGATCACGTAGTTGATGTCGATGACCTTCTCGGCGGCGTGCTTGGCGGGCTGCGGCTCGATCTGGACGAAGGCGTAGCCGAGCTTGCCGACCTCTTCGGTCAGCGCGGCCACCGAACTCTCGATGTGGTCGGCGTCGTAGGTGTCGCCGGTCTTGGTCTCGATCAGGCTGCGCAGCTGCTGGGGCTGCAGGTCGGGGATCCGGGATTCGAGGTCGATCTTGCCGAAGTTGTAGCGCTCGCCCTCCTCGACCGTGAACGTGATGTCGAAGTTGCGCCCGTCCGGGGTCAGCTCCGCGATCGCCGAGCGCACGTTGAAGTCGGCATAGCCGCGCGCCAGATAGTACCGGCGCAGCAGCTCCTGATCGAACGCCAGGCGGTCCGGATCGTAGGTGTCGTCGCTGGAGAAGAAGCGATACCAGGCCGCCTCCTTGGTCTGGATGACGTCGCGCAGGGTGGAGTTGCTGAAGGCCCGGTTGCCGATGAACACGATCCGGGAGACGTTGGTCAGCGGGCCTTCGTTGATCTCGAACACCAGATCGACGCGGTTCTGCTCGAGCTCGATGACCTTGGGCTCGACGGTCGCGGCGAAGCGGCCGTTGCGGCGGTAGAGCTCGAGGATCCGGCTGACCGCATTCTGCACGCGCGAGCGCGTATAGACCACGCGCGGGCGCAGCTGCACCTCGCTGGCCAACTGATCGTCGTCGATGCGATGGTTGCCCTCGAACGCGATGCGATTGATGATCGGGTTCTCGACCACGGTCACGACCAGCTGATCGCCTTCGCGGCGCAGCTTGACGTCGTCGAACAGGCCGGTGGCGAACAGGTTCTTCAGTGACTGATCGAGCTTGGCAGGGTCGAACGGGTCGCCGGTCGCGACCACCATGTAGCTGCGAATGGTCGCCGCCTCGATGCGCTGGTTGCCCTCGATCCGGATGTCCGCGATCGTGCCCGGCGCGCTGAAGTCCTCGGCTGGCCCCGGCGCCGGTGCCGGTGGGTGCGCCTGCGCCGATGGTTGCGCCTGCGCCGACGGCTGCGCTCGCGCCGCCGGCTGCGTCGGCGCCGGCTGCTGCGCGCGCGCCGGGCTCAGGCCATCTGCCAGTCCCCCGAGCACCAGCCAGGCAACCGCCATAAACGCGCACGCGGCCAGCCGTGGCGCCATCGTTCCTCCCGCGGCTTCTTGGCGGGCATGGCCCTCTCCCTAGGAAACCAGGCCCTTGAAGAATTCGATCACATTGAGCTGAACCAGGTCGTTCCAGGTCGCGAACACCATCAGCGTCAGCACCAGCACGAGGCCGAAGCGGAAGGCCACCTCCTGGCTGCGCTCGTTAAGCGGCCGGCCGCGCAGTCCCTCAATCGCATATAGCACCAGATGGCCGCCATCGAGCATCGGAATCGGGAACAGGTTGATCAAACCGAGGTTGATCGACAACACCGCGGTGAACCAGATCAGCGGCACCGCGCCGTCCCTGGCGATCTCGCCTGACATCTGCGCGATCCGCAAGGGGCCGCCGAGCTCCTCGGTCGTCCGGCTGCCGATGATCATCTCGCCGAGCGCCGAGAGCGTGCCGCTGATCAAGTGGAAGGTCTCGCTGCCGCCTTCGACCATGGCGAGCAGCGGGTTGGTGCGCTGGAACTCGACGCCCGAGCGGCTGACCCCGATCAGCCCGATCCGATGCACCTGGCCAAACCGGTCGGTGATCTCGGTCTCGCGCGGCGTGACCGGCAGGTCGAGCTTCTGGCCGGCGCGCTCGACCGTGAAGGTGAGCGCCATGCCCGGGCTGCCCCGGACCACGACCTGGAGCTCTTCGAAGCTCGCGATCGGCTTGTCATCGACCGCGACGATCCGGTCCCCGGGCTGCAGACCAGCGGCCTCGGCGGCGCTGCCTGGCTGGATCTCGCCGACCTCGGCCGGGGTCACGGGCCGGCCCACGGTCGCGAACAACAGGCCGAGCACGACGATCGCGAAGATGAAGTTGGCGCATGGGCCCGCGACCACGATTGCCATCCGCTGCAGAACGCTCTTGGCCGGGAAGCTGTCCGGCTCCGGGCGCGCGCTGAGATCGATGGTCGAGCTGGAAGGATCGGCGTCGCCGTACATCTTGACGTAGCCGCCGAGCGGCAGCGCGCTGAACTTCCAGCGCGTGCCGGCGCGGTCGTTGAAACCGAACAGCTCCGGCCCGAAGCCGATCGAGAACACGTCGACCCGGACCCCGGTGCGGCGCGCGATCAGATAGTGGCCGAGCTCGTGCACGAACACCACGATCGACAGGACGACCAGGAATGGGACCACGTAGATGCCGATGTTGCCGAGCAGTGTCATGAACGTTCCTCAAGCCGTGCCGGCCGCCACCGCGAACCCACCGGCCACGAGTGCCTCGGCGCGCCGGCGCGCCAGCGCGTCGACCGCCAGAATATCGTCCAAGCTCTCCGCGCGCACCCCGTCACACGCCTCGAGCACCGCCTCGACCACGGCCACGATGTCGAGAAAGCCGATCCGGCCCGCAAGAAACGCGCCGACCGCAACCTCGTTGGCGGCATTCAGCACGGTCGGTGCGGTGCCGCCCGCGCGCAGCGCCTGGCTGGCCAGGCCGAGCGCAGGAAAACACCCCCGGTCCGGCGCCTCGAAGGTCAAGCGCGCGACCGCGGCCAGGTCCAGGCGTGGGGTCGGCGCGCTGATCCGGTTCGGCCAACCCAGCGTATAGGCGATCGGGATGCGCATGTCCGGCCGGCCCAGCTGGGCGAGCACGGAGCCGTCGTGGAAAGCCACCAGGCTGTGCACGATCGATTCCGGATGAACCAGGATCTCGATCTGGTCCGGCTCGAGGCCAAACAGATGATGGGCCTCGATCAGCTCCAGGCCCTTGTTCATCATGGTCGCGCTGTCGACCGAGATCTTGGCGCCCATGGACCAATTGGGGTGGGCGACCGCCTGGCTCGGGGTCACGCCCGCCATCTCGGCGCGCGTCCAGCCGCGGAAGGGTCCGCCCGACGCGGTCAGGATCAGGCGCTCGACGCACTCGACAGGCTCGCCGCGCAACGCCTGGAAGATCGCATTGTGCTCGGAATCGACCGGCAGCAGCACGGCGCCGCTCGCCTCGACCTCGGCCATCAGCAGGGTGCCGGCGCACACCAGGCACTCTTTGGTGGCGAGCGCCACCATGGCGGCGCGGCGCACGGCGGTCAGCGTCGGGCCGAGCCCGGCCGCCCCGACGATCGCCGACATGACCCAGTCGGCCGGGCGCGCCGCCGCCTCGGTCAGTCCGTCCTGGCCGGCGGCGACCGCAATGCCGGTGCCGGCAAGCGCGTCCCGCAGGCGAGGATAGCCGGCCGGATCGCCGATCACCGCGAGCCTGGCGCCGTGGCTGACCGCGAGTGCTGCCAGCGCATCGACGTTCTGCTGCGCGGTCAGCGCCTCGACCCGGTAGCGCTCGGGCGCGCCGCCGATCAGATCGAGCGTGCTCCGGCCGACCGATCCGGTGGCCCCGAGGATGGTCACGCTGCGGCGCGGCTCGGTCGACCAGGCTACCGCCACGGCAGGCTCTCAGGACCGGCAATCAGGCCGAGCACGGCGAGCACCGGGGCGGCCAGCAGCAGGCCGTCGACCCGGTCGAGGACGCCGCCGTGACCCGGGATCAGGCGGCCGCTGTCCTTGACCCCGGCCGCGCGCTTGAACGCCGATTTCGAGCAGGTCGCCGAGCTGGGCGACGCCCGCCAGAACGGCGCCCAGGCCAGCGCCTTGAGCCAGGCGCCCGGAGCCGAGCAGCCAGGCGGTGAGCGCGCCGGCGAGCGCCGCCCCGAGGACGCCGCCGCACAGGCCCGACCAGGTCTTGCTCGGGCTGATCGCCGGCGCGAGGCGCGGGCCTCCCAGGCTGCGGCCGGCGACATAAGCCGCGGTATCGGTCGTCCAGACCACGACCAGCAGCGCGAGCAGCAGGCCGAGCCCCAGATCCGGGACCGAGCGTAGCCAGATCAACGCGAGGCCCGGCAGACCGAGATAGCCGACCCCGAAGCTGATCCACAGCGGTGGGCCGCCGACCGCCCAGGCGACCACCCCGGCGACCAGCGCCCCACCCAGCAGGCAGACCAGGGCCGCCTCCGGCCGGCCGGCGGCGATCAGCAGGACCGCGCTCGCGCCGACCAGCAGCACCGCACCGCCGGCCACCCGACCGCTCGGCCGACCGAAGCGGCGGCCACAGAGTCCGGCCCATTCCCGGGCCATCAGGCCGACCATCAAAGCGATGCAGGCGGCAAAGCTCCAGCCGCCGAGCACGACCACCACGAGCGCGACCGGGAGCAGCGCCAGGGCCGAGAGGACGCGCAGCCGGAACGCCGGATCGCGCTCAGCCACCGGAGGCCCCGTAGCGGCGCTCGCGCCGCCGGAACTCGGCGATCGCTTCCCCCAGATGATGCTGATCGAACTCCGGCCAATGCACCGGCAGGAACACGAGCTCGGTGTACGCCATCTGCCAGAGCATGAAATTGGACAGGCGCTGCTCGCCGCTGGTCCGGATCAAAAGATCCGGATCCGGCAGGCCAAGGGTGTTCAGGGTCTGGCCGAACAGGTCCTCGTCGATCGCCTCGCACTGCAGCGCGCCGGCCACCGCCCGCTCGGCGATCTGACGGGCGGCCTGGGCGATCTCGCGCCGGCTGCCGTAGTTGAGCGCGATGGTGAGCGTCAAGGCGGCGTTGTGCTGGGTGCGCTGCTCGGCCTCGGCCATCATGTCGGCGATGTCGCTGGCCATCAGGTGGCGCTCGCCCAGGAAGCGCAGGCGCACGCCGCTGCGCGCCAGTTCGTTGATCTCGCGGCGCAGGTAGAAGCGCAGGAGATTCATCAGCTCGTTGACCTCGTTCGCCGGCCGCCGCCAATTCTCCGAGGAGAACGCGAACAGGGTCAGATAACCGATCTTGCGATCGCGGCAGCCTTCCACCGTCCGGCGGACCGCTTCGGCGCCGCGCTGATGGCCGAACACCGGCGGCATGCCCCGCAACCGGGCCCAGCGCCGGTTGCCGTCCATGATGATCGCGACGTGGGTGAGCTCGCGATCGGTCGCGGCGGTCCCGGGCGACGGCCCCGCGGTCAGCGGTTCGATCGATGGGCGCGAAGGCATCGTCGGCTCAGATGGTCATGATCTCGGATTCTTTCGTCGCCAGCATGTCGTTGATCTGTTTGATCTCACTGTCGGTCAGCTCCTGCAGCTGGTGGGCTACCTTGTGATGCTCGTCCTGGGAAATCTCGCTGTCCTTCTCCTGGCGCTTGAGCTGCTCCATGCCGTCGCGGCGCACGTTGCGCACCGCGACCCTGGCAGCCTCGGCGTAGCGCGCCGCAACCTTGGCCAGCTCGGCGCGCCGCTCCTGGCTGAGTTCGGGGATCGGCACCCGGATCACCGCGCCCTCGACCGCCGGGTTGAGGCCGAGGTCGGAGATCCGGATCGCCTTCTCGACCGCCTTAACCAGCCCCCTATCCCAGACCTGGACCGACAGCAGGCGCGGCTCGGGCACGCCGATCGTGGCGACCTGGTTGAGCGGCATCTCGCCGCCGTAGGCCGGAACCGAGATCGGCTCCAGGAGGCTGGCCGAGGCGCGCCCGGTGCGCAGGCCAGCGAACTCCTTGCGCAGCACTTCCACGGCGCCGTTCATGCGCTTCCTGAGATCAGCCATGTCGAATCCGCTCATGACCTACCCTCCCCGGTCCTCGGCGCCTCCTCGGTGATCATGGTATGCGGGCCGTCGCCGCGCAAGACGCGGAGCAGCGCGCCCGGCGTACGCAGGGAGAACACGATGATCGGAATGGCACTCTCGCGCGCGAGCGAGATCGCCGGCGCGTCCATCACCTTGAGGTCCCTCGCCAGGACCTCGTGGTAGGTCAGCCGGTCGAACCGCACCGCGCTCTGATCGCGCATCGGATCGGCCGAGTAGACCCCGTCGACCTTGGTGCCCTTGAGCAGGACGTCGCAGCCCAGCTCGGCGGCGCGCAACGCCGCCGCGGTGTCGGTCGTGAAGAACGGGTTGCCGGTGCCGGCGGCGCAGATCACGACCCGCCCCTTCTCCATGTGCCGGATCGCGCGGCGGCGGATGTAGGGCTCGCAGACCGAAGCCATCGGGATCGCGGAGAGCACCCGGGTCTGCAGCCCGGACTGCTCGAGCACGCTCTGCACCGCGAGCGCGTTGATCACGGTCGCCAGCATGCCCATGTAGTCGCCGGTCGTGCGCTCGATGCCGTTGGCGACATACTGCTCGCCGCGCACCATGTTGCCGCCGCCGATCACCAGGCACTGCTCGACCCCGCGCGCGTGCACGCTCTGCACTTCCTCGGCGAGGCGCCCGAGCGTCAAGGGATCGTGACCGAAGCCGCGATCGCCCATCAGCGCCTCCCCCGACATCTTGAGGAGCACCCGGCGAAATCGCGGCAGTGGCTCGGTCACCTCGGTCATCGGCGCTGATCAGCCTCGTGCTACGCGGGCGCGGTTAGGGCGACGTTAAGAGCGGGCCGGGAGCGGCGGCGATGCCGGGTCCGCCACTGCCCGCACCTCAGGCGCCGGCCAGCTGCGCGACCTCGTCCGCGAGGTTGGACGGCTTCGGCGCCAGCCCCTCGCCCAGGGCAAAGCGGACGAAACCGGTGACCACGACCGAGCTGCCGAGGGTTTCGGCCAGCCGGTCGACCGCGTCTTTGACCTTGAGGTCGGGATCGATCACGAACGGCTGCTCGAGCAGTGCTACCTCCTCGTAATACTTGCGCATCCGGCCATCGACGATCTTGTCGATGATGGCGTCCGGCTTGCCGCTGGCGCGCGCCTGCTCGGCGTAGATCGCGCGCTCGCGCGCGACCAGGCTGGGGTCGAGCCGGTCGGCGCTCACGGCCTGGGGGCGCGCCGCGGCGATGTGCATCGCGAGCTGCTTGCCCAAGGCGGCGAGCTGCTCGGCCTCGCCGGCCGAACGCAGGGCAACCAGGACCCCGATCTTGCCGAGCCCGGGCACCAGCGCGCCATGGACATAGGAGCCGATCACCCCCTGGTCGACCTCGAGCAGGGCGCTGCGCCGCAGGTTGATGTTCTCGCCGATCACCGCGATCGCCTGCGCGATCTCGGCGGCGACGGTCCGGCCGGTGCCCGGCACCGTCAGCTGCAGCAGTGCGTCCAGATCGCCGCCGGCGCTCAGCGCCAGCCCGGCGACCGTCCGGACCAGGCTCTGGAAGGTCTCGGTGCGGGCGACGAAGTCGGTCTCCGAGTTGATCTCGACCATGGCACCGCGGCGGGCCTCGATGTGGACCCCGATCAGGCCGTCGGAGGTCAGCCGGCCGGCCTTCTTGGCGGCCGCCGCCAGGCCCTTCTTGCGCAGCCAGTCGGTCGCGCTCTCGAGGTCGCCCTCGGTCTCGGTCAGCGCCGCCTTGCAGTCCATCATGCCGGCGCCGGTCTGGTCGCGCAGTTGCTTGACGAGAGCTGCGGTGATTGCTGCCATCGGATCTGCCACTCGCTTGCTAAAATCGCGTCCGGATCGGTCGCCGACCGCCGCTCGCGCGGTCGGTCAGGAACCGCTCGGCGACGGTTGCTCCGGTTCCGGACCTTCGACGCCCCCGGCGGCCGGCGTCGGGACCGGCTCCGCGTCACGGCCGTCGCCGTTCGTGGGCGCCTCTGCGGCCGCCTCGCTGAAATCGGCGTCCGCATGATCGCCGCCATCGACCTCCAGCACCTCGGGCAGGGTCTCGATTTCGCCGAGATCGGCCCCGGAGGCGGTCATCTCGGCCTGGATGCCGTCGAGCACCGCGCCGACCATCAGATCGCAATAGAGGTTGATCGCGCGCGAGGCGTCGTCGTTGCCGGGCACCGGATAGGCGATCCCCTCCGGGGCCGAGTTGCTGTCGACCACGGCGACCACCGGGATGCCGAGCACCCTCGCCTCGGCGATCGCGATCGCCTCCTTGTTGGTGTCGATCGCGAAGATCAGGTCGGGCAGGCCGCCCATGTCCTTGATGCCGCCGAGCGCCCGCTCGAGCTTGTCGCGCTCGCGGGTGAGCTGCAGGGTCTCCTTCTTGGTCAGGCCGACCGTGCCTTCGGCGAGCCTGCCCTCGAGCTCGCGCAGGCGGCGGATCGACTGCGAGATGGTCTTCCAGTTGGTCAACATGCCGCCGAGCCAGCGGTGGTTGACGTAGTACTGGCCCGAGCGCTTGGCCGCCCGGGTCACCGGCTCCTGCGCCTGGCGCTTGGTGCCGACGAACAGGATCCGGCCGCCGGCCGCGGCGACGTCGCGGGTCGCGACCAGCGCCCGATAGAGCAGGGGCACGGTCTGGGTCAGGTCGATGATGTGCACGCCGTTGCGCACACCGAACAGATACGGCGCCATCTTGGGGTTCCAGCGCCGCGTCTGGTGGCCGAAATGCACGCCAGCCTCGAGCAGCTGGCGCATGGTGAAGGTCGGGATCGCCATGAGATTGCTTCCAAGCTCCGGTTGGCCGCCGCGGGTCGAGTCCTCTTCGGACACCGGAACACGCGGCCGGCCTGTCTGCCGACCTCGCGACCCGCGTGAGAGATGGCCTGGTTAGTAGTGATTGCGAGGCGCTTTGGCAAGCCTGGCGAGGATCAAAGGTCGATCACGCTGAGCACGCCGGCGCGGCGCTCGAGGTCGATCCGCCGGGCGAGCGCGAGCCGGTGGCCATCGTCGAGCTCGATCGCGACCTCCTCGGCATCGAGCGGCAGGACGAAGCGCACCCGCGCGCTGCCGTCGCCGTGCGGCCCGAGCAGGTCGGCAAGCCCGGCGGCCGCACCCGCATCGGTGAGCCGGATCTCGATCTGGCTCTCGAGCCGCCGGCCGCCGTTGGCGAGTGCCGCGTCGAGCGCCGCGACCGACGACGCCAGCACCTTGATCGCGTCGCCGTCGATGCGGACGTCGCCTTCGATCAGCAGCGGCTGGTTGGTCTCGAACAGCGCGCGCGCGTCGGCCAGCTGCTCGGCGAACAGGGTCACCTCGAACACGCCGCTGGCATCGGACAGCTGGACGAAGGCAAAGCGCGAGCGGGCGGTTGAGCGCTCCTGCTTGCCGAGCACGACGCCCGCGAGCTTGACCCGCAGGCCCCCGCACAGCGCCAGCTGGTCCGATGGCGTGACCCCGAGCTTGGCAAGGCTCGCCCGATAGCCCTCGAGCGGGTGCGCCGTAAGGTAGCAGCCGAGCGCCTCGAACTCCTGCTGCAGACGCTCGAGCTGCGGCAGGTCCGGGGCCTCCGGCAGGCGCGGCCTGGGCAGCTGGGGCTGCTCGAGGAGGCTGCCAAACAGGCTCACCTGATCGCTCGCCGCCTGCTCGGCGTGCGCCGCCCCATAGCGCAGGGCCAGATCGATCCCGGCCAGCGCCTCCTGCCGGTTGGGGTGCAGGGCATCGAGCGCGCCGGCCTTGATCAGCGCCTCCAGCAGGCGGCGGTTCAGGAGCTTGCCGCCGGCCCGGGCGGCGAGGTCGAACAGGTCCTCGAACCGGCCGTTCTGGGCCCGCTCGGCGACCAGCGCCTCGACCGCCTGCACGCCGACGCCCCGGATCGCGGCCAGCGCGTAGCGGATCGCCGCACCCTCCGGCCGGTCCTCGACCGTGAAATTGGCATCGCCATGGTTGACGTCGGGCGGCAGGAGCGCGATCCCGGCCTTGGCGATCTCCTGGCGATAGACGTTCAGGCGGTCCTGATTGGCCCGGTCCATGGTCATGGCCGCGGCGAAGAACTCGAGCGGGTGGTTGGCCTTGAGGTACGCGGTCTGATAGGCGAGCAGCGCGTAGGCGGTGGCGTGCGCCTTGGGGAAGCCGTAGGAGGCGAACTTGGCGACCTGCTCGAAGATCGCGGTCGCGAGCTTCTGCGATACGCCGCGCGCGATCGCGCCCTCGATGAAGGTCTCGCGCTGGGCGTCCATCTCGGACTTGATCTTCTTGCCCATGGCGCGGCGCAGAAGGTCGGCGCCGCCGAGCGAATAGCCCGCGAGCTCGCGGGCGATCTGCATCACCTGCTCCTGGTAGATGATGACGCCGTAGGTCTCCTTGAGGATCGGCTCGAGCAGCGGGTGCAGGTATTCGGGCTGCTCGACGCCATGCTTGCAGTTGATGTAGCGCGGGATGTTGTCCATCGGCCCCGGCCGATAGAGCGCGTTCATGGCGATGATGTCGTCGAAGCTGTCCGGCTTGAGCTTGCGCAGCGCATCGCGCATGCCGCCGGATTCCAGCTGGAACACGCCGGCGGTCTCGCCCCGGCCCAGAAGCTCGAAGACCGCCGGATCGTCGAGCGGCAGCGCCGCGAGCTCGAGCTTGGTGCCGCGCTCGTTGACCAGGCGTTCGGCCAGGACGAGCAGCGTCAGCGTCGTCAGTCCGAGAAAATCGAACTTGACCAGGCCCGCCTTCTCGACGTCCTTCATGTTGAATTGCGTCACCGGCATGTCGGAGCGCGGATCGCGGTAGAGCGGCACCAGCTCGTCGAGCGGCCGGTCGCCGATCACCACGCCGGCGGCGTGGGTCGAGGCGTGGCGCGGCAGCCCCTCGAGCTTCTGCGCGATCGCGATCAGGCGGCCGACCTGCTCGTCCTCGCGGGCCGCGTCCGCGAGCCTGGGCTCGAGCTCGAGCGCCTGCTCGAGGGTCGGCGGATGGGCCGGGTTGAACGGCACCAGCTTGGCGACCCGGTCGACCTGGCCATAGGGCATGCCGAGCGCCCGGCCGACGTCGCGCAGCACGGCACGCGCCTGCAGCTTGCCGAAAGTGATGATCGCGGCGACCCGGTCCTCGCCGTACTTCGCGCGCACGTAGCGGATCACCTCGTCGCGCCGGTCCTGGCAGAAATCGACGTCGAAGTCCGGCATCGACACCCGCTCGGGGTTGAGAAAGCGCTCGAACAGCAGGCCGAAGCGGAGCGGATCGAGATCGGTGATCGCGAGCGACCAGGCGACCACCGAGCCGGCGCCCGAGCCGCGCCCCGGGCCGACCGGGATGCCCTGCGCCTTCGCCCAACGGATGAAGTCGGCGACGATCAGAAAATAGCCCTCGTACTTCATGCCGATGATGACGTTCAATTCGTACTGCAGGCGTTCACGATAAGGTGCTGCGAACGCATCGAATTCGCCTTCCGGCATGCAGTAGTCGGCGAGCCGCTCGGCGAGCCCGGCTTCGGCCTGGACGCGAAGCTCGGTGGTCTCGTCCCGCGCGGTCGTTGTGGGAAAGTTGGGCAGGATCGGCGCCCGGGTCGGCACCATGAAGCTGCAGCGTTGCGCGATCACCAGCGTGTTGGCCGTAGCCTCGGGGAGATCGCTGAACAGCTCCAGCATCTCGGCCGCGGTCTTGAGGCGGTGCTCGGGCGTCAGCCGGCGGCGCTGCTCCTGCCCGACCTGAGCACCGTCCGCGATGCACAAGAGGACGTCGTGCGCTTCGTAGTCGGTGTCGTCGATGAAATGGACGTCGTTGGTCGCGACCAGCGGCAGATCGCGGCCGAGCGCGAGTTCGATCAGAGCGGGCTCGATCGCCTCCTCGGCCGCGAGGCCATGGCGCATCAGCTCGACGTAGAGCCGGCCTGGAAAGAGGGCCGCCAGCCGCTCGAGCAGGGCCTCGGCAAGGCCGCGATTGCCGTGCAGCAGCGCCCTGCCGACCGGGCCCTCGGGGCCGCCGGTGAGCGCGATCAGGCCGCCCGTCGCACCCTCCAGGTCGTCGAGCTGGACCTCCGGTGCGCTGCCCGCCGCACCGCCGAGATACGCCCGGCTGAGCAGCCGCAGCAGGTTCTGGTAGCCCGCCTCGTTCTGGACCAGGACGGGCAGCAGGGCGGGGGCGGCGGGTTTGCCGTTGGCGCCCGCCGGGTCGGCGCTCTGCAGCGGCAGCAGGCAGCCGACCAGCGGCTGCACGCCCGCCTTGGCCGCCTCCTGGCCGACCGTCAGGGCATCGAACAGATTGGCGCGATCGGTGATCCCGACTGCGGGCATGGCGTCCGTACGGCAACGCTGGAGTAACTCCTCCAGTCGCACGGTGCTCTCGAGCAGCGAATAGCAGGAGCGGACGCGGAGATGGACGAATGGGGCGTGGCGCAAGGGGCGGCTCCGGCGCTCGACGGTCGCGGCAACCTAGGCCAGCGCGCGCGCGCGCTCAACCGTTCCGCACGCCGGCGTTGACAGGCCGCCGATCCGGCTGCCATGCCTCGCCGTCGCGGGGCCGGCGGTCGCTCGCCCGGTCGCGGCCGGCGCCGGGTCCCGCCACGTTCGAGGGCGCTTTCTGCCGATGATCGATCTGCGGCCCGTGCTGTTCGTGATCGGCGTGCTGATCTGCGCGATCGCGGTGGCGATGCTGGTGCCGGCAACCCTGAACTGGCTGTCCGGCGTCCACGCGCCGGAGCCGTTCTCGCTGGCCGCGGTGCTCTCGATCGGCCTCGGCGGGCTGTTCGTGCTCGCCAACCGCGGCACCGTCGGCGTGCTGACCCTGCGCCAGGCTTATGTGCTGACCTTCCTCGCCTGGTTCGTGGTGCCGGCAATCGCCGCCCTGCCTTTGTGCTTCTCGGAGCTCAAGCTCAGCTACACCGACGCCTTCTTCGAGACCATGTCGGGGGTCACGACCACCGGCTCGACCGTGCTGGTCGGGCTCGACAGCATGCCGAAGAGCATCCTCTTGTGGCGGGCGCTGCTGCAGTGGCTGGGCGGGGTCGGCATCGTGGTCATGGCGATCGCCATCCTGCCCTGGCTGCGCACCGGCGGCATGCAGCTGTTCCACGCCGAGTCCTCCGACCGCTCGGACAAGCCGATGCCGCGCCTGGCGGCGGTGACCGCAGCGCTGTGCGTCGCCTACGTCGTCCTCTCGATCGCCTGCGTCGTCGCCTACCGGATCGCCGGCATGACCCTGTTCGAGGCGATCGCGCATGCCATGACCACGCTCTCGACCGGCGGCTACTCGACCCGCGACTCCTCGTTCACCGGCTTCTCGGTGGCGGCGCAGTGGGTCTGCGTGGTGTTCATGTTCGCGGGCGGGATGCCGTTCCTCCTGTATGTGCGCGCGGCGCGCGGCGACTGGTCGATCCTGCGCGACCGGCAGACCCAGGTCATGCTGCTCATCGTCGTGGTCAGCGCGACCGTGCTCGCCATCTGGCTGCACTGGCACAGCGGCCGGGCGGTCGGCGACGCCATCCGGCTCGCGACCTTCAACGTCACCTCGATCATGACCACGACCGGCTACGCCTCGGACGACTTCGGCGTCTGGGGCCCGCTCGCCGACGGCGTCTTCTTCTACCTGATGTTCGTCGGCGGCTGCACCGGCTCGACTTCGGGGGCGATCAAGATCTTCCGCTTCCGCGTTCTGCTGATCGTCCTGCGCGAGCACATCCAGCGCCGCTTCATGCCGCACGCGATCGCCCAGCGCATCTACGACGGCAAGCCGCTCTCGGTCGACGTGGTCGAGGGCGTGATGGCGTTCCTGGCGATCTACTTCATGGCGGTGGCGCTCGGCGCGGTCAGCCTGGGCGCGTTTGGTCTGGACTGGATCACGGCGCTGAGCGGCACGGTGCAGGCGATCGGCAACGTCGGCCCGGGTCTCGGCCCGATCATCGGCCCGGCCGGCAACTTCGCGAGCCTGCCCGACGGCGCCAAGTGGATCCTCGCCTTCGAGATGCTGCTCGGGCGGCTCGAGCTGTTCACGGTGCTGGTGCTGATGACGCCGCGCTTCTGGCGGCCGTGAGCCCCGCCGCGACCGGACTACGGCCGCTCGATGGTGCCGTTGTGCAGCCTGAGCGTGGCGTCGGCGCGACCCGCGAGCTCGGCGTTGTGGGTCGCGATCATCAGGGCTGACGAGGTCTCGCGGGCCGCCTGGACCAGGGTCGAGAACACCGCGCTCGCGGTGCCCTCGTCGAGGTTGCCGGTGGGCTCGTCGGCGAGCAGCACGGCCGGCCGGTTGGCCATGGCGCGGGCGATCGCGACCCGCTGCTGCTCGCCACCGGACAGGCGGGCCGGCCGATGGCTCTCGCGCCCCTCGACCCCGAGTGCGGCCAGGAGTTCCCGCGCCCGCGCCCGCGCCGCGCGCCGGCTGTGCCCGGCCAGCATCCCCGGCAGCATCACGTTCTCGAGCGCGCTGAACTCGGGCAGCAGGTGATGGAACTGATAGACGAAGCCCAGGCGCTCGCGCCGGATCCGGGTCCGCTCGGCATCCGACAGCCGGCCGCAGGCGCGCCCGGCCAGGATCACCTCGCCGTCATCCGGATGCTCGAGCAGGCCGGCGATCTGCAAGAGCGTCGATTTGCCCGAGCCGGACGGCCCCATCAGAGCGAGCACGGCGCCGGGTGCCAGCTCCAGGTCGACCCCGCGCAGCACCTCGAGCCAGCCCTCGCCCTGCCGGAAGCGCCGGCGGATGCCCCTGAGCTGCAGCGCTGTGCCCATCGGCGGGCCGGTCATGGGCGGCGCGCCGGCGACCAAGCGCGCCCGCTCACGGCCCCGCCTCCGGCCGCGCCCAAAGCCGGCTGGTGGCCGCCTCCGGCGGCACAAGGGGCTCACTCATAGCGCAGCGCTTCGACCGGATCGAGGCGCGCCGCCCGCCAGGACGGGTAGAGGGTCGCGAGCAGCGACAGCCCGAGGCTCATCAGCACCACGCTCAGCACGTCGCGGGGCTCGATCCGGGCCGGCAGGTGCGAGAGAAAATAAATCTCGGGCGAGAACAGGTTGGTCCCGGTCAACACCTGCAGCCACTCCCGGATGGTCTCGATGTTGGCGGCGAACGCGAGCCCGAGCAGAAAGCCCACCAGCGTGCCGGTGACCCCGATCGCGGCGCCGCTCATGAAGAACACGCGCATGATGGCACCCCGGGTCGCCCCCATGGTGCGCAGGATCGCGATGTCGCGGCCCTTGTCCTTCACCAGCATGATCATGCCCGCGATGATGTTGAAGGCGGCGACCATGATGATCAGGCTGAGGATCAGGAACATGACGTTGCGCTCGACCTTGAGTGCGGTGAAGAACGAGGCGTTGGCCTGTTGCCAGTCGATCAGCTGGCCGGCACCGCCGACCAGGGGTGCCAGCTCCCGCCGGTAGGCGGCCACCTGGTCGGGGTTGGCGACCATGATCTCGAGCTCGTTGGCGCGGTCGTCGAGCTGGAAGTACAGCTGGGCCGCCTCAAGCGGCATGAACACGAAGGTGCTGTCGTACTCGTACATGCCGACCTCGAAGATCGCCCCGATCTCGTAGGCCTTGACCCGCGGCACGGTGCCGAAGGCGGTCGGCGTGCCCTGGGGCGAGATCAGGGTCAGGCGATCGCCGAGGCGGAGCCCCATGCGATAGGCCATGCGCGCGCCGATCACGATCTGATCGTCGCTCAGATGCGCGACCGAGCCCGCGACCAGATGGTCGGCGATCGCCCCGAGCGCCGCCAGATCAGCCGGCCGGATGCCGTGCACGAGCGCTCCCGACGCGACCCCGTTGGCGGTCGCCATCACCTGCCCGGTCACCAGCGGGGTCACCGTGACCACGCCGTCGGCGACGCGCAGGCGGTCCGCGAGGGCATCGAAATTGGTCAGGCCCTGGGGCCCGGTCTGGACGGTGACGTGGCCGTTCAGGCCCATCACCCGACCGAGCAGCTCGGCGCGAAAGCCGCTCATCACGGCGAGCACCACGATCAGGGTCGCGACCCCGAGCGCGATCCCGAGCAGGGAGAAGGCGGCGATCACCGAGATGAAGCCCTCCTCCCGGCGCGGCCGCAGATAGCGTCCGGCAATCAGCCGCTCGACCGGGGCGAACATCAAGCGGTGAGCCGTCCGATCAGCGCTTCAGGCGAAAGCTCGATACGCTCACCGGTGGCGCGCGACTTCAGCTCGACCACCCCCTGCTTGACGCCGCGCGGCCCGACCACCGCCTGCCAGGGCAGGCCGATCAGGTCCATGGTCGCAAATTTGGCGCCGGCGCTCTCATCGCGATCGTCGGTCAGCACCTCCAGGCCGGCCGTTGCGAGCCCCGCCTCGAGCGCATCGACCGCGGCGTCACAGGCGGCATCGCCCGGCCGCAGATGGATCAGCCCGAGCCGGAACGGCGCCACCGGCTCCGGCCACCTGATCCCGGCCTCATCGTGGAAGACCTCGATCAGGGCGCCCACCAGGCGCGAGACGCCGATCCCGTAGCAGCCCATCTCGACCGGGATCTCCTGGCCGTCCGGACCCGTCACGGTGGCCCCCATGGGCTTGGAGTATTTGGTGCCGAGGTAGAAGATCTGGCCGACCTCGATGCCGCGCCCGGCGCGCAGGCGCTCGGCCGGCACCGGGCAACCCGCGGGGTCGTGCTGCTCGTCGGTCGCGGCGTACAGCGCCTTCAGCTCCTCGATGCCCGGCATGTCGCGCAGGAAATCGATGTCCTCGAACGCCGGGTCGTAGTAGACTTGGCTCTCGCCGGTCGGCGCCAGGACCTGGAACTCGTGGCTCATGTCGCCGCCGATCGCTCCGCTCGCCGCCCGCATCGGGATCGCGGTCAGGCCCATGCGCCGGAACGTCTTGAGATACGCCACGAACATGTTGTCGTAGGAGCGCTTCGCGCCCTCGAAGTCGAGGTCGAAGGAGTAGTTGTCCTTCATGTAGAACTCGCGGCCGCGCATGACCCCGAACCGCGGCCGGATCTCGTCGCGAAACTTCCACTGGATCTGGTAGAGGTTGACCGGCAGATCGCGGTAGCTCCTGACGCTGCGGCGGAAGATGTCCGTGACCACCTCCTCGTGGGTCGGCCCGTACAGCATCGGCCGCTCGTGGCGGTCGGCGAGCCGGAGCATCTCCTTGCCGTAGTCGTCGTAGCGGCCGCTCTCCTGCCAGAGCTCGGCCGGCTGGATCGTCGGCATCAGGATCTCATGGCAGCCGGCCGCGTCCATCTCCTCGCGCACGATCTGCTCGACCCGGCGCAGGACGCGCAGGCCCAGCGGCAGCCAGCTGTAGATCCCGGCCGAGCTCTGTCGGATCATGCCCGCGCGCAGCATCAGCTGGTGCGAGACGATCTGCGCTTCGGCAGGGGTTTCCTTGAGCAGGGGCAGGAAGTAGCGGGACAGCCGCATCTGGATCTCGCTCAGGGGTGCCGTGGTCAACGCGGCGCCACTCTAGGCGGAACGCCCGGGGATGACAATTCTGCCCCGGCGCGCCGCCGCACTCCGCAACCCGACCTCACCTGGAAGTTGATAACTGATCCGACCGCCGGCGCGGCCCGCCCCGCTGTCGGCCCTCGAGACCCTCCCGCCGCTGCCGGAACTCCCCGTCAGCGCAGCTCAGCCGGAGCCGCGCAATGCCATCCTAACTCATTGTTTGATATGCATTTATCTCAGAAAAAAGCCGCACCGGAGGTCCGGCGCGGCTAAGGTAGGGAGGAAACGCCTCAAGTCGGGTGTCACAGGGGAAACATCCCATGAACACCCCACTAATATGGGACCATAGCCTCTCGATGGCAAGAGAAATTTGATGATAAACAAGTAACTAGGTGGCGAATTTCACAGCGTGATTGATAACAATTTTTTCTCAAATTTTATCGGCAGCGCGACCGCTACAGCAGAGGGCGCGCGTGGTTGGGGTTTGGTGGGTTGTTCAGTGCTGACCGCGGGGGATCACGAGGATTTGAGGATCAGCAAGGGCGATCCTGGCCGCGACCGCACTCGATCGCGATCAACCCGTCTCGGCGCTCACCGGAGCGGATCATGGATCACGAATATTGCGTAATTACAGTGTGTTACCTATGTATTATAATCTTATGAATCATGACAGTTATTTAACATGGCATTCTATCAACTAAGAAGATAGACGGCTAATGGGGGCGCAGCTGGATCCAGCCGCTGTCGGTCAGCCAGAGGATCAGCGCGGTCAGCGTCATGGCGATCAGGGTGGTGATCAGGAACTTGAGGCCGATCCGCGGCCTGGCCGGTGCGCTGGGCGCCGTGCCGGGCTCGACCTGATCGGGCGGCCGCGCCCCGAACGGCAGGACCATGAACAGCACCAGCCACCAGACCAGCACGAAGGTGACCCCGGTCGCGAACCAGGTCATGGCGCGCTCAGGCCTGCTCGAGCTCGATCAGGGTGCCGCTGAAATCCTTGGGATGCAGGAACAGGACCGGGCGGTCGTGGGCGCCGGGCCTGGGCGTGCCGTCGCCGAGCACGCGGGCGCCCGCGGCCAGCAGGCGATCGCGCGCGGCCAGGATGTCCGGGACCTCGTAGCAGAGGTGGTGGATACCGCCGCTCGGCTGGCGCTCAAGGAAAGCCGCGATCGGCGACCCCTCGCCCAACGGATGCAGCAGCTCGATCTTGGTGTTGGCAAGCTCCACGAACACCGTGGTCACGCCATGCGCCGGTTGTGGCGCCGCGAGCGACACTTTCGCGCCCAACAGGTCACGGTACTGCGCCACCGCTGCGTCGAGATCGGGCACCGCAATCGCGACGTGGTTCAGACGCCCGATCATCAGGCCGCTCCGGCCTCGTCCAGCAGGCCCTCGAGCGCGCCGCGGTCGAGGCGGGTGATCTGGATCTCGATGATCGGCCGCTTCTCGCGCACGAGCTTGAAGGCGCGCCGCACCGCCCCTCGGACCGCGGTCCGGATCTGCTCGTCCTCGAGCGCGGCGGCATCGTCCAGGTCCTCGACCGCATCCTCGATCGCGCTCTGGACGGTCTCCTTGATCCGCGGCTCGCGCTCCAGATCGACCGCGCCAAAGGTCGAGAGCTGGGGTGCTGCGAGCAGCGTGCCATAGCCATCCAGGACCAGCCCGACCAACACCGTGCCATGGGCCATCAGCCGGCGGCGGGTGCGGAACAGATCGTCCCCGGCGGCGATCAGGCAGTCGTTCTCGACCACCAGACGGCCGCTCGGCACCTCGTCGATCACCTCCGCTGGCGCCGGCGCCAGGCGCAGCACGTCGCCGTTCCTGACCTCGAGCGCCTGCGGCACCCCGAGCTCGCGCGCGAACGCCAGGTGCTCGTGCAGATGGCGCGCCTCGCCATGCACCGGGACCGCGATCTGGGGCCTGATCCAGCGGTACATCTGCGCGACCTCGTCGCGGCAGGGATGGCCCGAGACGTGCACGAAATGGTCGACCTCGGTGATCACCTCGATCCCGGCCCGGATCAGGGCATTGTGCAGGTTGTAAAGGGTGCGCTCGTTGCCGGGGATGATCTTGGACGAGAAGATCACGACGTCGCCGGGCTCCAGTGCCACGGTCGGATGCTGGCCGGCGGCGATCCGGGTCAGCGCCGCCCGCGGCTCGCCCTGGCAGCCGGTCGAGAGCCACAGCACCTTGTGGCGCGGCAGCTCGGCCGCCGTGCGCTCGTCGAGCAAATCCGGGATGTCTCGGAGATAGCCGACCTCGCGCGCCGCCTCGATCATCCGGCGCATCGAGCGCCCGACCGCCGCGACCTCGCGTCCGGTCGCCTGCCCGACCGCGAGCGCGGTCGACAGGCGCGCGATGTTGGAGGCGAAGGTGGTCAGGAGGACGCGCTGCGTCTGCCGGCCGATCAGCTCCATCAGGCTGTCGCGGACCTCGGCCTCGGAACCCGAGGTGCCGGGGTTCAGGATGTTGGTCGAGTTGGCGACCATCGCGAGCACGCCCTCGTGACCGAACGCCTCGAGCGCATCGCTGCCGGTGAGCGGCCCGACCAGGGGCGCCGGATCGAGCTTCCAGTCGCCGGTGTGCAGGACGTTGCCGAGCGGGGTCCGGAGCGCCAGCGCGTGCGCCTCCGGGATCGAATGGGTGACCTGGATCAGGGCGCAGTCGAACGGCCCGACCTGGAAGCGCTCGCCCGGCGCCACGATGTTGACCGGCACGCCCTTGAGGCGGCTCTCCTCGAGCTTGCGGCGCAGCACCGCCGCGGTGAACCGGGTGCACCAGATCGGGCAGCGCAGCCGCTCCCAGAGATAGGGGATGGCGCCGAAATGGTCCTCATGCGCGTGGGTCAGGACCAGGCCGCAAAGGTTCTCGCTCTGCGCCTCGATGAAGCGGGGATCGGGCAGCACGATCTCGACGCCCGGCAGGGTCTCGTCGGCGAAGCTGATGCCGAGGTCGACCATCAGCCACTGGCCGTCCAGGCCATAGAGGTTGAGGTTCAGACCGATCTCGCCGGCCCCGCCGAGCGGTACGAACAGCAATTCCTGATTGTGCATCCCCACCTTGTCCGTCAGTTCGATGGCTGCGGCCGATTGGCATAGAACAGCTCGACCAGCCCGGCCATGGTCAAGTCGCGATCGACCTGCTCGATCACTTCGGTCGCGCCCGCGAACAGGCCGGCGAGACCGCCGGTCGCGATCACCTTCATCGGCTCGCCGAACTCCTCCTTGATCCTGGCGACCATGCCTTCGATCAGGCTGACGTAGCCCCAATACACCCCCGACTGCATCGCGGTCACGGTCGAGCTGCCGATCACGCAGGGCGGCCGCTCGACCGCGATCCGGGGCAATTTCGCGGCCGCCCGATGCAACGCCTCGAGCGACAAATTGATCCCGGTCGCGATCACGCCGCCGCAATAGCGGCCGTCGCGATCGACCACGTCAAAGGTGGTCGCGGTGCCGAAATCGACCACGATCAGCGGCCCGCCATAGCGGCCGTGCGCGGCCACGGCGTTGACCAGGCGATCGGCGCCGACCTCGCGGGGATTGTCGACCGCGATCTGGATGCCCACGCCCAGGTCCTCGCCGATTACCTTGGCCGTGCAGTTGAAGAACTCCCGGCACATGCTCTTGAGCGGGGTCAGCGCCTGGGGCACCACTGAGGCGATCGCCGCGGCGCCGACGTCCTCCTGGCTGAAGCCCTTGAGCGCCATCAGCTGGGTGAGTGCGGCGGCGTATTCATCGGCGGTCCGCTCGCGCACGGTCGAGATCCGCCACTGGCCCTGGGCCTGCCGCTCGCGGTAGAGCGCGAATACGGTGTTGGTGTTGCCGACGTCGATCGCCAGCAGCAGGGTTGCGGCCATCGCTAAGGGGCCAGATCGAGGACTTCGCCGGCCGCGATCTCGCGCCGGCGGCCGCCCGCCTGCTCGACCAGCAGGGCGCCGGTTTCGGTCAGGTCGAGGAAGCGACCGCGCAGCTCGCCCTGCGCCAGCCGGAGCCGGATGTCGCCCCCCAGGCCGAAGCCGCGCACGAGCCAGGCCTGGCGGACGACGCCGAAGCCGGCGCTCTGCCAGCGGCCGAGCCAGCGATCCAGCTCACGGAGGTAGGCGTCGAGCACCTGCCGTGGCGTCAGCGCCGAAAACCCTGCGCGCGCGAGGCAGGTGGCCGGATAGGCCGTGTCGTCGGGGAAACTCACGACGTTGACGCCGGTGCCGATGACCACGAACTCGGCACGGCCGTCGGCGTGGCTGGTGCCCTCGAGCAGCACGCCCGCAGTCTTGGCGCCGCCGATCAGGACGTCGTTTGGCCATTTCAGCGCCAGATCGAGGTCCGCCGGGCCGAGCCCGACCAGCGCCTCGCCCAGCGCCAGCCCGGCGACCAGGGAGAGCTGCGCCGCGACCGCCATGGCGCAGTCCGGGCGGAGCATGACCGATGCGTAGAGGTTGCCGGCTGGCGAAGCCCAGGCCCGGCCGTGGCGACCACGGCCACGGGTCTGCTCGCCGGCCACGACCACGAGACGGGCGGGCGCCCCGGCCGATCGCCAGCCGGAGCGCCTCGTCGTTGGTGCTGGCGAGCCGGGCGTGATCGTGCAGGACGAAGCCGCCCGGCAGCCGGACCTCGGCGGTCACGACAACAGCGCCGCCGCGGCGGCCTGGGCCTGGCTCAGCAACGGGCTCGGATCCACGCAGAACACGACGTTCAGGACCGCGGCGACCCCGACCACGATCGCGAACTCACGGCCGATCGGCTGGTCGAAGGCCTCGCGCGCCTCGTCGAAATACATCACCTTGACGATCCGCAGATAATAGTAGGCGCCGACCACGCTCGCGAGCACGCCGATCACGGCGAGCGGCACGAGGCCTGCCTGGATCGCGGCCAGGAACACGTACAGCTTGCCGAAGAAGCCGGCGAGCGGCGGAATCCCGGCCAAGGAGAACATGAACACCGCGAGCGCCGCCGCCAGCAGCGGCTGACGGCTCCCGAGCCCGGCCAGATCGTCGATCGCCTCGACCGCGGCGCCGTGCCGGCGCATGACCAGGACGCAGCCGAAGGTGCCCACGATCATGACCAGATAGATCGCCATGTAGACCAGCACGCTGTAGGCGCCCTGGGAGGTGCCGGCGGCGAGGCCCACGAGCGCGAAGCCCATGTGGCCGATGCCGCTGTAGGCGAGCAGGCGCTTGATGTTGGTCTGGCCGATCGCGGCGAAGGCGCCGAGCAGCATGGACGCGATCGAGATGAAGACCACGATCTGCTGCCACTGGGCCGCCCAATGGCCGAACGGCTCGTAGAACACGCGCAGGGTCAGGCCCATCGCGGCGACCTTGGGTGCTGCCGCCAGGAACGCGGTGACCGGCGTGGGTGCCCCCTCGTAGACGTCGGGGGTCCACATGTGGAACGGCACCGCGGCGATCTTGAAGGCGAGCCCGGCGGCGATGAACACGAGCCCGATCAGCGCCCCGATGCCGATCGTCATCTGGCCGTCGGGCCCAGGCCGCAGCAGATCGGCCAGGCGCTCGAAGGACAGCGTGCCGGTGAAGCCGTAGACCAGCGAGCAGCCGTACAGCAAGAGGCCCGAGGCGAGCGCGCCGAGCACGAAATACTTGAGCCCGGCCTCGGTCGAGCGGGTCTGATCGCGGTGGAACGCGGTCATCACGTACA
Source organism: uncultured Alphaproteobacteria bacterium (assembly GCA_963753685.1). Taxonomy (GTDB): domain Bacteria; phylum Pseudomonadota; class Alphaproteobacteria; order Geminicoccales; family Geminicoccaceae; genus DATAOG01. The sequence goes on along the minus strand of CAVWDE010000020.1, from coordinate 19,385 downwards.
GCGGCAGGCTCTGCAGCTCGAGCGAGAGATAGAGGGCGATCAGGCTGTTGGCCGAGATCATCATCAGCATGCCGACGGTCGAGAACAGCGCCAGCACCGGGAACTCGAAGCGCTCGATGCCCTCCTGCTGCAGGAATTCGGAGGACATGCTGAGACAGACCGCCGCCCCGACCAGCACCAGGACCTTGAAATAGACCGCGAAGCGGTCGGTCACGAACTGGCCGCCGAAGGTCGCCGTCCGCCCCTGGCCGGTGAAGCTCAAGAGAAACACCAGCCCGACCATCAGCACGACCACCGCGGCCAGCGTCATCAGCCGGTCCGCCTCGTGCTCGCGGCCGCGGAAGGCGCCGACCATCAGGAGTGCCAGCGCCGCGGCGGTGAGGAAGATCTCGGTGGTCGCGGGGGCAAGGTCGAACATGGGCATTTCCAGCCTCGGCCGCGGCTCAGGGGGTGACCAGCAGGGCGGCCGTGTGGGTCGCCGGCTGCGCCGCCACCTGCGCCAGCAGATGATCGACCGAGGCCGCCATGGGATCCAGGAACAGGGCCGGATAGATGCCCATGATCAGGACCAGGATCGCGAGCGGCGCGAACGCCGCGACCTCGTGCAGGCGCAGATCGCGGATCGTCCGCAGATGGTCCTGGAGCAGGGCGCCGAAGATTACCCGGCGATACATCCAGAGCATGTAGGCGGCGCCCAGGATCATGCCGGTCGCGGCGAGGGCGGCGACCCAGCTGTCGACCTGGAACACGCCGATGATCACCAGGATCTCGCCGACGAAGCCCGAGGTCCCGGGCAGGCCGACCGAGGCCAGCATGAACAGCATGAAGAGGGTGGCGTAGGCGGGCATGCGCTCGGCGAGGCCGCCGTAGCTCGCGATCTCTCTGGAGTGGATGCGGTCGTAGACGACGCCCACGCACATGAAGAGCGCGCCCGAGACCAGGCCGTGGCTCAGCATCTGCACGATCGAGCCCTGGATACCGAGCGGGTTGAGGGTGAAGATGCCGATCGTGACGATGCCCATGTGGGCGACCGATGAGTAGGCGATCAGCTTCTTCATGTCGCTCTGCATGAGCGCCACCAGCGACGTATAGACGATCGCAACGATCGAGAGGGTGTAGACGAGCGGCGTGAAGAAGATCGAGGCATCCGGCAGCATCGGCAGCGAAAACCGGAGATAGCCGTAGCCGCCGAGCTTGAGCAGGATGCCGGCCAGCACCACCGAGCCCGCGGTCGGCGCCTCGACATGGGCGTCCGGCAACCAGGTGTGGAATGGCCACATCGGCACCTTGACCGCGAACGAGGCGAACATCGCAAGCCAGAGCCACTTCTGCAGCGTCGGGTCGAAATGCGCGCTCATCAGGGTCGGCATGTCGGTCGTGCCGGCCTTGAGATACATGACCAGGACCGCGATCAGGAACAAAACCGATCCGGCCAGCGTGTACAGGAAGAACTTGAACGCGGAATAGATCCGGCGCGGCCCACCCCAGATGCCGATGATCAGGAACATCGGGATCAGAATGCCCTCGAAGAACAGATAGAAGAGCACGAGGTCGAGGGCGCAGAACACCCCGACCATGAAGGTCTCCATGACCAGGAAGGCGACCATGTACTCTTTGACGCGATACTGGATCGATTGCCAGGAGGCGAGCACGCAGACGAGCGTGATGAGGGTCGACAGGAGCACCAGGAACAGCGAGATGCCATCGATGCCGACGTGGTAGCTGATATCGAAGCCCGCGAACCAGTCGACTTTCTCGACCAGCTGAAACTCGGCGCTGGAGGAGTCGAAGTTGCCCCAGATCAGGAGCGACAACAGGAAGGTGATGCTCGCGGTCCAGAGGGCCACGCTGCGCGCGTTCTGCGCCACGACCTCGGGCTCGCCGCGGATCAGGAGGATGAACCCGGCGCCGGCGAGCGGCAGGAAGATCACCAGGGAGAGCAGCGGCCAGTCGCTCATGGCGGCATCCGCTCAGAGCACGAACAGATACCAGGTGACCAGGGCCGCGACCCCGATCAGCATGGCAAATGCGTAGTGGTAGAGGTAGCCGGTCTGCAGGCGGACCGCGCGCCGCGCCACGGTCAAGGCGCTCGCGGCGACGCCGTCGGGGCCGAAATTGTCGATCACGCCGATGTCGACCATCTGCCAGAGGCCGTAGCCCAGCCGCTTGGCCGGCTCGACGAACAGGAAGTCGTACAGCTCGTCGAAATACCACTTGTTGAGCAGGAACCGGTAGAGGCCGCCGAAGGTGGCAGCCAGGCGCGCCGGCAGGTCGGGCTCGCGGATGTACATGAGCCAGGCGAGGCCGATCCCGATCAGGCCCATGACCAGCGGCAGGACCTTGATCAGGAACGGCACCTGATGGGCCTCCTCGATCACCGAGGGCTCCGCCAGGACCGCGATCGAGCCCTTCCAGAAGGCGCCCGAGGGGTCGACCATAGGCAGGCCGAGCATGCCGCCGAAGGTCGCGCCGAGTGCCAGCAGGATCAAGGGGATGGTCATGACCTTCGGGCTCTCGTGGACGTGCGCCATGACCTCGGGCGCCGCCCGCGGGCGCCCATGGAACGTGAGGAACAGGAGCCGCCAGGAGTAGAACCCGGTCAGCGCGGCCGCGATCGTGCCGAGCCAGAAGGCGTAGTGTGCGAACGGCCCCTGGGCGGCCCAGGCCGACTCCAGGATCAGGTCCTTGGAGAAGTAGCCGGAGAAGAACGGCAGCCCCGCAAGTGCCAAAGAGCCCACCCACATGACCGCGTAGGTGATCGGGATCTGGCGCCAGATGCCGCCCATCTTGCGCATGTCCTGCTCGTCCGACATGGCGTGGATCACCGAGCCCGCGCCCAGGAACAGGAGTGCTTTGAAGAAGGCGTGGGTGTAGAGGTGGAAGATGCCGGCGGAATAGGCCGAGACGCCGCAGGCGAAGAACATGTAGCCGAGCTGCGAGCAGGTCGAATAGGCGATCACCCGCTTGATGTCGTTCTGGACCAGACCGATGGTGGCGGCGAACAGCGCGGTTGAGGCGCCGATGAAGGCGACGAAGCCGAGTGCGGTGGTGCTGTGCTCGAAGAGCGGCGAGCAGCGGGCGACCAGGAACACGCCGGCGGTCACCATGGTCGCGGCGTGGATCAGCGCGGAGACCGGGGTCGGGCCCTCCATGGCGTCGGGCAGCCAGGTGTGCAGGCCGAGCTGCGCGGACTTGCCCATGGCGCCGACGAACAGCAAGAGGCAGATCACGGTCAGCGTGTCGAAGCTGTGGCCGAACACCAGAAGGTTGGTGTTGGCGAACTTGCCGGCGTTGCCGAACACGGTGTCGAACTCGACCGAATCGAACACGAGGTAGACCGCGGCGATCCCGAGCACGAAGCCGAAGTCGCCGACCCGGTTGACCAGGAACGCCTTGATCGCGGCGGCAGCCGCCGAGGGCCGCGTGTACCAGAAGCCGATCAAAAGGTACGAGAGCAGGCCCACCCCCTCCCAGCCAAAGAACAGCTGCAGGAAGTTGTCCGAGGTCACCAGCGCCAGCATGAAGAAGGTGAACAGCGACAGGTAGCTCATGAAGCGCGGGATGCCCGGATCGTGCGCCATGTAGCCGATCGAGTAGACGTGGATGATCGCGGACACGGTCGAGACCGTGAACATCATGACCGCGCTCAGCACGTCGACCCGCAGCGCCCAGTCGGCCTCGAAGGTCCCGGAGTGCACCCAGCGGAACAGCTCGACCTTGAACGGCGCGCCTTCGACCACCTCGCCGAGCACGATCCAGGAGCAGAGCGCCGCCAGGATCAGCCCGCCGCAGGTCACGAGCTGGGCGGCGCGATCGCCGATCGCGCGGCCGAACAGGCCGGCGATCACAGCACCCAGCAGCGGCAGGAAGACCACGAGGGCCGCGAACATCGCCTCAGCCCCGCATGAGGTTGATGTCCTCAACCTCGATGCTGCCGCGGTTGCGGAAGTAGACCACCAGGATCGCGAGCCCGATCGCCGCCTCGGCGGCCGCGACCGTGAGCACGAACATCGCGAACACCTGGCCCGCGAGGTCGCCCAGATAGGCCGAGAACGCGACGAAGTTGAGGTTGATCGCCAGCAGCATCAGCTCGATCGACATCAAGATGATGATCACGTTCTTGCGGTTGAGGAAGATGCCGAAGATGCCGAGCGTGAACAGGATCGCGGCGACCGTCAGATAGTGGCCGAGCGGGATCGCCATCAGATGCCGCTCCCGGGCTGGACCTTGCGCAGCTCGACCGTCTCCTCGCGCCGGCGGTGGACCTGGCAGGCGATGCTCTGGCGGCGCGCATCCGGCTTGTGGCGGAGCGTGAGCGTGATCGCGCCGATGATCGCGACCAGAAGGATCAGGCCCGCCGCCTGGAACAGGTAGAAATAGTCGGTGTAGAACAGGTTGCCCAAGGCCTCGATATTGCTGACCTCGGCCGGCACCGGCTGCGCCGCCATGCCCTGGGTCGCGTCGGCCGAGAGCCCCCAGCTGCCGAGCACCAGGATCAGCTCGACCAGCAGCACCAGGCCGATCAGCGCCCCGATCGGCAGATACTGGAGAAAACCCTCGCGCAGGCGGACGAAGTTGATGTCGAGCATCATGACCACGAACAGGAACAGCACGGCCACCGCGCCGACGTAGACCACGACCAGGACCATCGCCAGGAACTCGGCGCCGATCAGCACGAACAGGCCGGCGGTGTTGAAGAAGGCGAGGATCAGGAACAGGACCGAGTGCACCGGGTTGCGCGCCGAGATGACCATGACGCCGGCCGCCAGCGCGACCGCCGCAAGCAGATAGAAGACCAGGAGCGCAAGCGTCATGACATCCTCGGCGCCGGCCCCCTCGGTCCGGCCGCCCTAGGGTTTAGCGGTAAGGGGCGTCGGCGACAAGGTTGGCCGCGATCTCGCGCTCCCAACGCTCGCCGTTCGCGAGCAGCTTTTCCTTGTTGTAGAACAGCTCGGCCCGGGTCTCGGTCGCGAACTCGAAGTTCGGCCCCTGGACGATCGCGTCGACCGGGCAGGATTCCTCGCACATGCCGCAGTAGATGCACTTCACCATGTCGATGTCGTAGCGGGTGGTGCGGCGCGAGCCGTCCGGGCGCGGCTCGGACTCGATCGTGATCGCCTGCGCCGGGCAGATCGCCTCGCACAGCTTGCAGGCGATGCAGCGCTCCTCGCCGTTCGGGTAGCGCCGCAGCGCATGCTCGCCGCGAAAGCGCGGGCTGAGCGGCCCCTTCTCGTAGGGGTAATTCAGGGTCACGCTGCGCTTGAACATGTAGCGGAAGGTCAGCGCGAAGCCCGAGACCAGCTCCTGCCAGAGCAGCGTGCGCGCGGTGCGGTCGAGCCAGGCCATGGGGTCTCTCTCCGGCGCTCAGTGCGGCAGGTTGCCGGTCGCGACCAGGAAGCCCGAGGTCAGCACGACCCAGAGCAGGGAGGCCGGCAGGAACACCTTCCAGCCGAGGCGCATCAGCTGATCGTAGCGGTAGCGCGGCAAAGTCGCGCGCGCCCAGATGAACACGAACAGGATCAGGCAGATCTTGGCGATCAGCCAGATCGGCCCCGGGATCCAGGTGAAGGGCGCGAAGTGGAACGGCGGCAGCCAGCCGCCCAGGAACAGGATCGAGCAGATGGCGCTCATCAGGATCATGTTGGCGTATTCGCCGAGGAAGAACAGCGCGAAGGTCATCGCCGAATATTCGACGTTGTAGCCGGACACCAGCTCGGCCTCGGCCTCGGGCAGATCGAACGGGTGACGGTTGGTCTCGGCCAGGATCGAGGCGATGAAGATCACGAACATCGGGAAATGCGGGATGAAGAACCAGAGGCCCGCCTGCGCGCGCACGATCGCCGACAGATTGAGCGAGCCGACCGTGATCAGGACGTTGATGATGATCAGGCCGATCGAGATCTCGTAGGAGACCATCTGCGCGGCCGAGCGCAGCGCGCCCAGGAAGGCGTAGCGTGAATTGCTGGCCCAGCCGGCCATGATGATGCCGTAGACGCCGAGCGAGGAGATCGCGAACAGGTAGAGCACGCCGACGTTGATGTCGGCGATCACGAGGCCATCGCCGAACGGGATCACCGCCCAGCCGATCAGGGCGAGCACGAAGGTGATCATGGGTGCGGCGATGAACACGACCTTGTTGGCGCCGCTCGGGATCACGGTCTCCTTGACCAGGAGCTTCAGGCCGTCGGCGATCGGCTGCAAAAGGCCGAGCGGCCCCACCACCATCGGCCCCTGGCGGAGCTGCATGGCGGCGATCACCTTGCGCTCGGCGTAGGTCAGATAGGCGACCGCCAGCAGCAGCGGCACGATCACCACCACGATCTGCATCACGATCCAGATCGTGGGCCAGGCGTAGCCGGTCCAGAGCTATCCATGGGTGCCGGTCGCGGCCTCGGGGACTCGGAGTGTGCAGGCGCTGCACTCGGCCATGATCACGGGAGCGCGCGAGATCGGATCGGTCCGGTAGAAGTCCGATGATCGGGCTCGCGAACGGCGCGCCTTCGAGCTTGCCCTTGCGGCCGAACGCCCGCCAGGGTGCCGGCTGGATCACGTCCGGCTCGGCGAGCTGGGGGGCGATCTCGACCATGCGGGCGCGCACCTGGCCGAGCGTGTCGAGCGGCAGCGTGCACCCGAGCGCCTCGGAGAGCGCGCGCAGGATCTTCCAGTCCTCCCGCGCCTCGCCCGGCGGGAAGACCGCGAGCCGCGCCCGCTGCGGCCGGCCCTCGGTGTTGACGTAGGTCGCGTTCTTCTCGGTATAGGCGGCGCCCGGCAGGATCACGTCGGCCCGCCGCGCGCCGCGATCGCCGTGGTGGCCCTGGTAGACCACGAACGCATCGCCGCTCGCGTCCAGGTCGATCTCGTCGGCACCGAGCAGGAACAGGACCTGAAGCGCACCCTTGGCGGCCGCCTGCAGCATCCCGGCGACGTCCAGGCCGCCCTTGCCCGGGACCAGGCCGAGATCGAGGCCGCCGACCCGGGCGGCCGCGGTATGCAGGACGTTGAAGCCGTTCCAGCCCTCCTTGACCAAGCCGAAGCGCTCGACGATTTCGCGCGCGGCTGCGAGGATGGCCGCGCCCTCGCCGCGCCGGAGCGCGCCTTGGCCGAGGATCAGCATCGGCCGCTCGGCCTGCTTCGAGGCGCGCCGCGAAGTCGTGGCTGCCGTCAGCGAGTGCTGCCAGGGTCTGCGGGCCGGCGCCGAGCTCCTGGACCGGATAGGTGAGGTCGCCGACCGCGCCGATCCGGGCGACCGTGAAGCCGCCCTGGCGCCAGCGCTTGCGCAGGCGGGCGTTGACCAGCGAGGCCTCGAAGCGCGGATTGGTGCCGATCAAAAGGCAAAGGTCGGCCTGCTCGATGCCGGCGATCGTGGTGTTGAAGAGATAGCCGCAGCGCGCCTTGGGGTCGATCCGGGCGCCGCTCTGCCGGCAGTCGAGGTTGGGCGATTCCAGGGCTGCCATCAGGTCCTTGAGGACGACCATCGCCTCGCAGTCGACGAGGTCGCCGACGATCGCCCCGATCTGATCGCCGCCCAGTGCCCTCGAGGCGCTCGCGGATGGCGCCGAAGGCCTCGCGCCAGGTCGCGGGCTGCAGCTTGCCGCCGCGCCGGACCATCGGCACGTCGAGCCGGCGCTTCTTCAGGCCATCATAGGCAAAGCGGGTCTTGTCGGAGATCCACTCCTCGTTGATGTCCTCGTGCAGGCGCGGCACGATCCGCATGACCTCGGAGCCGCGCGCGTCGACCCGGATGTTGCAGCCGACCGCGTCCAGGACGTCGATCGATTCGGTCTTGCGCAATTCCCACGAGCGCGCCCGGTATTCGTAGGGCTTGGAGTTGAGCGCGCCGACCGGGCAGATGTCGATGGTGTTGCCCTGCAGCTCGGACATCACCGCGCGCTCGATCCAGGTGCCGATCTCCATGTGCTCGCCGCGGCCGGTCGCCCCCAGCTCCTCGAGCCCGGCGACCTCGGTGAGAAAGCGGATGCAGCGCGTGCAATGGATGCAGCGGGTCATGTGGGTCGAGATCAGGGGCCCGAGCTCCTTGTCGGTGACGGTCCGCTTGTTCTCCTTGAAGCGCGAATGGTCGGGTCCGTAGAAGAGCGTCAGGTCCTGCAGATCGCACTCGCCGCCCTGATCGCAGATCGGGCAATCGAGCGGGTGGTTGATCAACAGCATCTCGAGCACGCCCTTGCGCGCCTTGTGGACCAGCGCCGTGTCGGTCTTGATCACCATGCCCTCGCCCGCCGGCATCGCGCACGACGCGATGGGCTTGGGCGATTTTTCCATCTCGACCAGGCACATCCGGCAGTTGCCGGCGATGTTGAGCCGGGGTGGAAGCAGAACACCGGGATCTCCCGGCCGGCCGCCTCGCACGCCTGCAGCACCGTGGAGCCGGGCGGAACCTCGATCTGCACCCCGTCGACGGTCAGCTTCGGCATCGTTCTTTCCTGCTCCGGTGCGCGGGCGACCATCAGGGCTGGCCGCCGCCCCGCTCGCGCCGCAGCGCTTCGAGCTGCTGCATGATCTCGGTATGCTGCTGGGCATCCCGTTGCTCGAGGCTTGTCAGCCGCTGCTCGATCCCCGCCAGGCGCTCGACCGTTCCCATCTGCAGCCAAAGGAGTCCGAGGACCAGAGCCACGAGCACGGCCAGCGTGCCACTGAATGCCCAGAACCGTGGCAGCTGACCGGCAACCGACTTCGCCGCCTCGAGGGCAGCTTCCTCGGAAGCGCCCGCTTCCTTGAGCGCCTTGTAGAGGTCCATGTTGCCGATCGCCATGGTCACCACGTCCTGGCCGAGAGCCCCACCCGGCTGCTCCTGCGTGGCGTGGTCTGGTTGGCGGATCTGCGATCGGCACCACGTCCTACGCCGCCTCAGGCCGCGCGGCGGCGCAGCTGGTAGTCCTTGATCCGGCGCTCGAGCTCGGGCCGGAAGTGGCGGATCAGGCCCTGCACCGGCCAGGCGGCGGCATCGCCGAGCGCGCAGATGGTGTGGCCCTCGATCTCCTTGGTCACGTCCTGCAGCAGGTCGATCTCCGGCAGCTCGGCCTCGACCCCGGCCGATCCGGATCAGCATCCGCCAGAGCCAGCCGGTGCCCTCGCGGCAGGGCGTGCACTGGCCACAGGATTCATGCATGTAGAACTTCGACAACCGCGCGATCGCGGCGACGATGTCGGTCGATTTGTCCATCACGATCACGGCCGCGGTGCCGAGGCCGCTCTGGACGTCGCGGAGCGCGTCGAAATCCATCAGCACATCCGCGCAGATCGACTTCGGGATCAGCGGCACCGAGGCGCCGCCCGGGATCACCGCGAGCAGGTTGTTCCAGCCGCCGCGCACGCCGCCCGCATGCTTGTCGATCAGCTCGCGCAAGGGGATGCTCATCTCCTCCTCGACCGTGCACGGCTGGTTCACGTGGCCGGAGATGCAGTAGATCTTGGTGCCGGTGTTGTTGGGCCGGCCGAAGCCCGCGAACCAGCCGGGCCGCGCCTGAGGATGGTCGGGATGACCGCGATCGTCTCGACGTTGCTGACCGTGCTCGGCCGGCCGTAGAGGCCGACCGCGGCCGGGAACGGCGGCTTGAGGCGCGGCTGGCCCTTCTTGCCCTCGAGGCTCTCGAGCAGCCCGGTCTCCTCGCCGCAGATGTAGGCGCCGGCCCCCCGGTGCAGGTAGATCTCGTAGTCGTAGCCCGAGCCGCAGGCGTCTTTTCCGATCAAACCTTCGGCGTAGGCCTCGTCGATCGCGGCCTGGAGGACGTTCGCCTCGTAGATGTACTCGCCGCGGATGTAGATGTAGCAGGCGGTCGCCCCCATGCCGACGCCCGCGAGCAGGCAGCCCTCGACCAGCTTGTGCGGGTCGTGGCGCATGATCTCCCGGTCCTTGCAGGTGCCGGGCTCGCTCTCGTCGGCGTTGAGCACGAGGTAGGCCGGGCCTTCCGTCTTCTTGGGCATGAAGGACATCTTGAGCCCGGTCGGAAAGCCCGCGCCGCCGCGGCCGCGCAGACCCGATTCCTTGACCTGGGCGACGATCCAGTCGCGGCCCTTGAGGACCAACTCCTTGGTCCCGTCCCAGTCGCCCCGCTTCCTGGCCGCGCTCCAGCTGCCAGGGCTGATCGCCGTAGAGGTTGGTGAAAATCCGGTCCTTATCGGCCAGCATCGGTCTTCCCAAACTCGAGCAGGGTCTTGCGGCCGCCCGCCGGCATCGAGCCCTGGCGGCCGGTCTGCGAGCCGGGCCTGGGCCGCTCGCCGCGGATCAGGGCCTCGAGGATCGCCTTGGTGCTCTCGTAGGTCAGGTCCTCGAAGTAGTCGTCGTCGACCCAGAGCACCGGGGCGTTAGAGCAGGCGCCCAGGCATTCGAACTCGCGCAGGAAGAAGCGGCCATCCGCGGTCGACTGGCCGATCTCGATGCCGAGCGCGTCGCGACAGGCCCTGACCACGTCGTCGGAGCCGCACAGCCAGCAGGGCGTGGTCGTGCACACGCGGACCTGCATCCGGCCGACCGGCCGGGTGTTGAGCATGTCGTAGAACGAGGCGACCTCGTAGACCCGGATGGTCGGCATCTGCGAGGCGATCGGCGACGTAGTCGAGCGCCGGCTGCGGCAGCCAGCCGCCGCACTGCTTCTGGGCGAGCGTGAGCAGAGCGAGCACCGCACTCGCCTGGCGGCCCGCCGGATAGCGCGCGATCGCCGTCTTGGCCTCTGCCTCGTTCTCGGCCGTGAACCCGAACGGCTCCGACGTCGCGGCGACAGGCGGGGGCGCGCTCACCGGTCGATCTCCCCGAACACGATGTCGAGCGAGCCGATGATCGCCGGGATATCGGCCAGCATGTGGCCCTTGGCCATCTTCTCGAGCGCCGCGAGGTGGGGGTAGCTGCTCGCCCGGATCTTGCAGCGGTAGGGCCGGTTGGTGCCGTCGGCGACCAGGTAGACGCCGAACTCGCCCTTCGGCGCCTCGACCGCGGCATAGGTCTCGCCGGCCGGCACATGGAAGCCTTCGGTGTAAAGCTTGAAGTGATGGATGAGCGCTTCCATGGACCGCTTGAGCTCGGCCCGCTTGGGCGGGGTGATCTTCTGATCCTGGAGCTTGACCGGCCCCTTGGGCATCTGGTCGAGGCACTGGGCCATGATCTTGAGCGACTCGCGCATCTCGGCCATGCGCACCATGTAGCGATCGAAGCAGTCGCCGTTGCGGCCGACCGGGATGTCGAAGTCGAGCTGCTCGTAGACCTCGTAGGGCTGGCTCTTGCGCAGGTCCCACGCGAGGCCGGAGGCGCGCAGCATCGGGCCGGTGAAGCCCAGGTCCTGCGCCTCGTCGGCGGTGATCACGCCGATGTCGACCAGCCGCTGGCGGAAGATCCGGTTGTCGGTGATCAGCCGCTCGATGTCGTCGACCAGCGCCGGGAAGGTCGCCATCCAGGCGCGGATGTCGCCCTCGAGCCCGTCCGGCAGGTCGCGCGCGACCCCGCCCGGGCGGTAGTAGTTGGCGTGCAGACGCGCCCCCGACACCCGCTCGTAGAACTCCATCAGCTTCTCGCGCTCCTCGAAGCCCCAGAGCAGGGGCGTCATGGCCCCGATGTCGAGCGCGAGGGTGGTGATGTTGAGGAGGTGGTTGAGGATGCGGGTGATCTCGTCGTACAGGACCCGGATCCATTTGGCCCGCACCGGAATCTCGATCCCGAGCAGATTCTCGATCGCGAGCACGTAGGCGTGCTCCTGAGAGAGCGGCGAGACGTAGTCGAGGCGGTCGAAGTAGCCGACGCTCTGGATGTAGGGCCGGTACTCGATCAGCTTCTCGGTGCCGCGATGCAGCAGGCCGATGTGCGGGTCGGTGCGCTCGACGACCTCGCCGTCGAGCTCGAGCACGAGGCGCAGCACGCCGTGCGCGGCCGGATGCTGCGGCCCGAAGTTCAAGGTGTAGTTCTGGAGGGTGAGGTCGGGCATCGCTTGGCTCCGGTCAGCCGGCGCCACCCGCGCCATCGGTCGCCTTCTCGTCGCCCGGCAGCACGCCGCCGCCCTCCCAGGGGCTCAGGAAGTCGAAGCTCCGCCAGTCCTGGCGCAGGCTCACCGGCTCGTAGACCACGCGCTTCTGCTCGTCGTCGTAGCGCACCTCGACGTAGCCGGTCTGCGGGAAATCCTTGCGCAGCGGATGACCCTCGAAGCCGTAGTCGGTCAGCAGCCGGCGCAGGTCCGGGTGGTCGGCGAAGAAGATGCCGTACAGATCCCAGGTCTCGCGCTCGTACCACATCGCCGAGCCGAACACCTCGACCGCCGACGGCACCGGCGTCGCCTCGTCGGTCGCGACCTTGACCCGGACGCGCTGATTGTGCCTGAGCGAGAGCAGGTGATAGACGACCTCGAAGCGCTGCTCGCGCTCCGGATAGTCGGCCCCGCAGAGGTCGACCAGCATCTTGAACTGGCACTGGGGCGCGTCGCGCAGATAGGTGAGCACGCGCGTGATCGCATGGGTCTGCACGCGCAGCGTCAGCTCGCCGCGGGTGACGGCGGTCTCCAGCAGGAGGGCGTCGCCAAGCGCGGGCGCGATCTCGTCCAGGAGCTCGCGCAGGGCTTCTTCGCGCTCGGCGAGGGTCGGGACGGCCATGGCTTCCATGCGCTCGGGTTGGGCGGCGACCGGCGGCCTCAGCGCTCGATCGTACCGGTACGCTGGATTTTGCGCTGCAGCAAGAGAATCCCGTACACCAGCGCTTCCGCGGTCGGCGGGCAGCCGGGCACGTAGACGTCGACCGGCACGATCCGATCGCAGCCGCGCACGACCGAATAGGAGTAGTGGTAGTAGCCGCCGCCGTTGGCGCAGGAGCCCATCGAGAGGACGTAGCGCGGCTCGGCCATCTGGTCGTAGACCTTGCGCAAGGCGGGCGCCATCTTGTTGCAAAGCGTGCCGGCGACGATCATGACGTCCGACTGGCGCGGGCTCGGCCGGAACACCACCCCGAAGCGGTCGAGATCGTAGCGCGAGGCGGCGGCGTGCATCATCTCGACCGCGCAACAGGCGAGACCGAAGGTCATCGGCCACATCGAGCCCGCCCGCGCCCAGCTCACCAGGCTGTCGAGGTGGGTGACGAAGAAGCCCTTGTCCTGGACGCCCTGGTTGACCCGCTCGAACAGGCGGGGGTCGGCGGCTGGCGCCCGCTCCAGGGCGGTCGCCGGTGTTGCTACTCCCATTCGAGCGCCCCTTTCTTCCACTCGTAGACGAAGCCGATGGTCAGCACGGCCAGGAAGATCATCATCGACCAGAAGCCGAGCAGGCCGATGTTGCCGAGCGAGACGGCCCACGGAAACAGGAAAGCGACCTCGAGATCGAAGATGATGAACAGGATCGCGACCAGGTAGAAGCGGACGTCGAAGCGCGCGCGCGCATCCTCGAACGGCGCGAAGCCGCACTCGTACGGCGAGAGCTTCTCGGCATCCGGCCGCTGGCGCGCGATCACGAACGACGCCGCCAGGATCAACCCGGCCAGGCCGACGGCGATGCCGAGGAAAATCAGGATGGGCAGATAGTCCGCCAACAACGCATTCATCGCGGCGCCCTTCCTCGGTCAACCGGCTGCCTTGCCCGCCAACGGAACCATAGATCGGAGCGGGGCAGAGTCCAGGGGAGGCCCGCGCCTACCTAGCACCCGTGGCGAACCCTCGCAAGGCTGCCCCCCGCGATCGATACGGGCGTGGCCGGCGGCGACGCGGCGCGCAAGGTCGGGGAAGCTGGCGGGAGTGACGGGACTTGAACCCGCGGCCTCTGGCGTGACAGGCCAGCGCTCTAACCGACTGAGCTACACCCCCCGGATCGATCGCCGCTGGAGGTAATCAAGGCCAGAGGCGGAGTCAAGCCTGCCCGCAGCCGGCCGACTTGCTCCGGGCGGGGGCACCGCCTACTCTGTCAGGACCGCGGGGCGGGCGTAGCTCAGGGGTAGAGCACGGCGTTTACACCGCCGGTGTCGGAGGTTCGAAGCCTTCCGCCCGCACCATCCCGACCTTGCCGGCGAGCGGCCGCCTCAACGGCCGGGCATCGCGGGCAACGCCCGTCGGCCCGGTCGTCCGGCGGCCGGCATCGGCTAGTTAAGGGCGTCGTTCAACCCCTTGCCCGGCTTGAACTTTGCCCGCTTCGATGCCGGGATCTTGATGGGCGCGCCGGTGCGCGGATTGCGCCCCTCGGTGGCGCTCCGTTCGGTCACCGTGTAGGTGCCGAAGCCGACGAACCGAACGTCGTCGTTCTTCTTCAGCGCGTCGGTAATAGCTTCGAGCGTCGCATCGACCACCTTCGTCACGTCGGCCTTCGACATGCCGGATTTTCTGGCGACCTCGACGACCAGATCGTTCTTGTTCACCGTGCAACCCCCTTGACAATGACCCATCCTGCCGGAGCAATTCTCCAGCAAGTCGGCGTAAAGTAAAGCGAGCGCAACCAAGTCGTCAACGGCCGAGGCCGCCGAATCCCAGTTTTTTTGCCGATTCGGCGGCCTCGTCGCGCTTTTTTTTCGCTAACAACGTTAGTTCGGCAGGCGTGCCGACGGTTCCTTGGTCGCCTCGACGGCCGGCGCCGGCACAGGCTGGGCCTCGACCTCGGCCCATTCGACCGGCTGGGGCTGCCGCACCAGGGCCCGGCGCAGCACGTCGTCGACCGTGGTCATGCCGAGAATGGTCAGGCCCTTCTTGACGTTGTCGGGGATCTCGGCCAGGTCCTTCTCGTTCTCCTTGGGGATCAGCACGGTCTTGATGCCGCCGCGCAACGCCGCGAGCAGCTTCTCCTTGAGCCCGCCGATCGGCAGCACCCGGCCGCGCAAGGTGATCTCGCCGGTCATCGCCAGGCTCGCCTTGACCGGGATCTTGGTCAGCACCGAGACGATCGAGGTCACCATGGCGACGCCCGCCGACGGCCCGTCCTTGGGCGTGGCGCCCTCGGGCACGTGGATGTGGATGTCGGTCTTCTCGAACACCGGTGGGATGATGCCGATCTCGATCGAGCGCGAGCGCACGTAGCTCTTGGCGGCCTGGATCGACTCCTGCATGACGTCGCCGAGCTTGCCGGTGATCGTCATCCTGCCCTTGCCCGGCAACGTCACCGCCTCGATCGAGAGCAGCTCGCCGCCGACCTCGGTCCAGGCGAGACCGGTCGAGACCCCGATCAGATCCTCGTGCTCGGCCTCGCCGTAGCGGAACTTGCGCACGCCCGCGAAGCGGCCGAGGTTGCGCCGGCTGACCCGGATCTGGGTCTTGGCCTCCATGAGGATCTCTTTGGTCGCCTTGCGGATCAGGTTGGCGAGCTCGCGCTCGAGATTGCGCACGCCGGCCTCGCGCGTGTAGTAGCGCAGCAGGTCGAGCAGCGCGTCGTCCGAGATCGACCACTCCTCGCCCTTGAGCCCGTTCGCCTCGAGCTGCTTGGGGACCAGGTGGCGCTTGGCGATCTCGACCTTCTCGTCCTCGGTGTAGCCCGGGATCCGGATCACCTCGAGGCGGTCGAGCAGCGGCTGCGGCATGCGCAGCGTGTTCGCCGTGCACACGAACATCACGTCCGACAGGTCGTAGTCGACCTCGAGATAGTGGTCGTTGAAGTTGCTGTTCTGCTCCGGGTCCAAAACCTCCAGCAGGGCCGAGGACGGATCGCCGCGGAAGTCGTTACCGAGCTTGTCGAGCTCATCCAGCATGAACAGCGGGTTCGAGGTCTTGGCCTTCTTCATCGACTGGACGATCTTGCCCGGCATCGAGCCGATGTAGGTGCGCCGGTGGCCGCGGATCTCGGCCTCGTCGCGGATGCCGCCGAGGCTGACACGCACGAAGTTCCGCCCCGTGGCCCGCGCCAGCGACTTGCCGAGCGAGGTCTTGCCGACGCCTGGCGGCCCGATCAGGCACAGGATCGGCCCCTTCATCTTCTCGACCCGCTGCTGGACCGCGAGGTACTCGAGAATCCGCTCCTTGACCTTCTCCAGCCCGAAATGGTCCTCGTCCAGGATCTGCTGCGCGCGCCGGATGTCCTTGCTGATCTTGGAGCGCTTCTTCCAGGGGATGGCGAGCATCCAGTCCAGGTAGTTGCGGACCACGGTGGCCTCGGCCGACATCGGGCTCATGCTGCGCAGCTTCTTGACCTCGGCGGTCGCTTTGTCGCGGGCCTCCTTGCTGAGCCTGGTCTTGCGGATCCGCTCCTCGAGCTCGGACACCTCGTCGCGGCCATCCTCGAGCTCGCCGAGCTCCTTCTGGATCGCCTTCATCTGCTCGTTCAGGTAGTACTCGCGCTGGGTCTTCTCCATCTGGCGCTTGACCCGCGAGCGGATCCGCTTCTCGACCTGGAGGACGCTGATCTCGCTCTCCATGAAGCCGTACAGGCGCTCCAGGCGCTCGACCAGCGAGTGGGTCTCGAGCAGCTCCTGCTTGTCCGAGATCTTGAGCGAGAGATGGGCCGCCACGGTGTCCGACAGCTTGCTCGGATCGTCGATCTGGCTGAGCGAGACCAGGACCTCGGGCGGCACCTTCTTGTTCAGCTTGACGTACTGCTCGAACTGGCTGACCACGGCGCGCGCCAGCGCCTCGAGCTCGCGCGGATCGGAGGCCAGGTCGGTCAGGACCTGGGCGTGGGCCTGGAAGAACTTCGGATTGTCGATGAAGCTGTCGATCTCGGCGCGCGCGTTGCCTTCGACCAGCACCTTCACCGTGCCATCCGGCAGCTTCAAGAGCTGCAGCACGCTGGATACCGTGCCGACGCGGTAGATGTCGTCGGTGCCGGGGTCGTCCTGGCCGGCATTCTTCTGCGCCACCAGCAGGATCTGCTTGTCGTCGCGCATCACCTCTTCGAGCGCCCGGATCGACTTCTCGCGGCCGACGAACAGGGGCACGATCATGTGGGGAAACACCACGATGTCGCGCAGCGGCAGCACGGGGAACAAAGAGGCCTTGGGCGTTTCGATCATGACACCTTACCGGATTGACACCCGGCGACCGGACCGCATAAACCCGGTCGCCCGATTGCCCTTGGTTACCTAACGCTTGCTCAGGACATGGCTCAAGGACGCCCCCGATTTCAAGGGCGCCTGGTCGGCCGGCACACCACCCTATGCGTCCCACCCGCCGGCCCTTCGGGCCCGGCGGGCGGCCGTGACGACTAGGATGCCGAGCCCATGTCCCCGGGCCGATCGGCGTAGATCATCAGCGGCTTGGCGTTGGCGTTGGCGACCTCCTTGTTGATCACGACCTCCTCGACCCCGTGCAGGGACGGCAGCTCGAACATCGTCTCGAGCAGGATCGTCTCCATGATCGAGCGCAGCCCGCGCGCCCCGGTCTTGCGCAGGATCGCCTTCTTCGAAATCGCCTTCAGCGCGTCCTCGGTCAAGGTCAGGCGCACGTCCTCCATCTCGAACAGCTTCTGATACTGCTTGACCAGCGCGTTCTTCGGCTCGATCAGGATCTGCACCAGCGCCTTCTCGTCCAGATCCGTCAGGGTCGCGACCACCGGCAGCCGGCCCACGAACTCCGGGATCAGGCCGAACTTCAACAGATCGTCCGGCTCGACCTCGCCCAGAAGCTCCCCGGTCTTCCGCTCGTCCGGACCCTGGACCTCGGCCCCAAAGCCCATCGAGCGCTGCCGCCCGCGCGCGCTGATGATCCGCTCCAGGCCGTTGAACGCGCCCCCGCAGATGAACAGGATGTTGGTCGTGTCGACCTGCAGGAATTCCTGCTGCGGATGTTTTCTGCCACCTTGCGGCGGCACGCTCGCGATCGTGCCCTCGACGATCTTCAAGAGCGCCTGCTGCACCCCCTCGCCCGACACGTCCCGGGTGATCGAGGGGTTTTCCGACTTGCGGCTGATCTTGTCGACCTCGTCGATGTAGACGATGCCGCGCTGCGCCCGCTCGACGTTGTAGTCGGCCGCCTGCAACAGCTTCAGGATGATGTTCTCGACGTCCTCGCCGACGTAGCCGGCCTCGGTCAGCGTGGTCGCATCCGCCATGGTGAACGGCACGTCCAGCGTGCGCGCGAGCGTCTGGGCGAGCAGGGTCTTGCCGCAGCCGGTCGGCCCGATCAGCAGGATGTTCGACTTCGCGAGCTCGACCTCGCCGCCCTTGGAGCCATGCGCCAGGCGCTTGTAGTGGTTGTGCACCGCCACCGACAGCACCCGCTTGGCCGTCTCCTGCCCGATCACGTAGTCGTCCAGAACGCCCTTGATCTCGATCGGCGTCGGGACGCCCGCCCGGCTCTTGACCAGGGCGCTCTTGTGCTCCTCGCGGATGATGTCGGTGCAGAGCTCGACGCACTCGTCGCAGATGAACACGGTCGGGCCGGCGATCAGCTTCCGGACCTCGTGCTGGCTCTTGCCGCAGAACGAGCAATAGAGCGTGTTCTTCGAGTTGCCGCTCGGCTTGGTCATCGGCACCTCGTTCCGACGAGCGAACAGAGCGGCATGTTAACGGGCGTCCTCCAGCCGAACAACCATCGAAATCCTCGCCCTCCGATGCCCGCAGCACCACGGTCGGCGCGCGCGATCGAGCATGCCGCCGCAAGCGTCACGATTCTGTAAAAACGTCGCAACATCGCCGCTCCCGGTTGCCGGAGCCGCGGGGCTCAGTCCGGCGGTCGGCCGGGTGCGCTGGGACACGACGTCGTCGACCAGGCCGAACTCTTTGGCCTGCTCCCCGGAGAGGAAAGTGTCGCGCTCCATGTTGGCCTCGATCACCGCCAGGTCCTGGCCGGTGTGGCGGGCGTAGATCTCGTTCAGCCGGGCGCGCAGTGCCAGGATCTCGCGGGCGTGGATCTCGATGTCGGAGGCCTGGCCGCGGAAGCCGCCGGACGGCTGGTGGATCATGATCCGGGCGTGAGGCAGGGAGAAGCGCTTGCCATGCGCGCCGGCGGCGAGCAGCAGCGAGCCCATCGAGGCCGCCTGGCCGATGCACAAGGTCGAGACGTCGGGCCGGATGTACTGCATGGTATCGTAGATCGCGAGCCCCGAGCTGACCATGCCGCCCGGCGAGTTGATGTAGAACGAGACGTCCTTCTCCGGGTTCTCGGCCTCGAGGAACAGCAGCTGGGCGGTGATCAGGGCGGCGACGTTGTCGTCGACCGGCCCGGTCAGGAACACGATCCGCTCCTTGAGCATGCGCGAGAAGATGTCGTAGGCGCGCTCGCCGCGGCTGGTCTGCTCGACCACCATCGGCACCAACTGGCTGAACGGCTGGCTCATGGCTCTCAAGTGACCTCTTGCTGGCGCGCCGCCATCGCCGCGGCGGGCCCTAAGCTTCGGCGGCCGCGGTCGGCGCGGCGTCGTCGTCTGGATCGCGCAGCAGCTCCTCGACCGGCACGCTCTGCTCGGTGACCGTCGCCATCTGCAGGATGAAGTCGACCACCTTGTCCTCGTAGAGCGGCGCCCGCAGCTGCTCGACCGCCTGGGGATTGCCGCGA
>CAVWDE010000019.1:0-286479 GCA_963753685.1 uncultured Alphaproteobacteria bacterium | reverse complement strand
GGCTCGAAGCTGGTGGCGCCGCACATGGTGGAGCGAAAGAGCGGACGCATCATCAGCGTCGCCTCGATCCAGGGCTTCGCTTCCTCGGGCGAGGTCGGTTCCTACAACGCCGCCAAGGGCGCGATCATCGCCTACACGCAGTCCATGGCGGTGGAGCTCGGGCCGTACAACATCCTGGTCAACGCCGTCGCGCCCGGCTTCATGCGAACGCCGATGTCAATCGTGAACGGCGTCGATGAGACGGAGACCCCGGACTTCATCGAATGGTACGTCAAGCGGGGCAAGATCCCGCTGCGCCGGACCGGCTATCCGGAGGATGTCTCCGGCACCGTCATCTTTCTCGCTTCCTCCTATTGCCGGTACATGACCGGGCAGTTGCTGGTGGTCGACGGCGGATTGATGACCACATTCTAGGATCGGCAGGGACCAAAAACGACAACCGCAGGAGAGAGGGAGGCAGCAACCATGACAAGCAAACGCAACCGATCGACTGAAATCTCACGCCGCCGGATGCTCCAGGCCACGGCCGCATTGGGTGCCGGCGCTCTGGCCGGCAGCGCCTTCCCCGCCTGGCGCGCCCGGGCGGCGGAGGACCTCGTCATGTGGTGGTGGGGCGAGCAGGAGCTTCCCGGCCTGCAGGCCTTCGTCGACGATTCGGTCAAGAACTACACCGCGGCGACGGTCAAACCGATGCTGCAGGACACTGCGGTCGTCATCTCGCAGTTCCAGACCGCCGCCGCCGCCGGCAAGGCGCCCGACATCCAGTATTTCTGGAACGGCATCTATCACATGGAGAGCGTCTGGCTCGGCTACGTGATGCCGCTGGACGGGCTGGTCAAGGACGATGTGATCAAGGCCTCGCAGCCGACCCTGCTCAGCCATTTCGACGGCCACATCTATCGTGTGGGCTGGTATCCGCTGCCGATGATCTGGATCTACAACAAGGACTGCTTCGAGAAGGCGAAGCTCGATCCCGACAAGGCGCCGGAGACCTGGGACGACTTCCTCGCCGCCTGCGGCAAGCTGAAATCGGCCGGCATCTCGCCGGTCGGCGGCGGCATCCAGGACGGCTATTGGGGTGAGTGGTACTGGGGCCATGCCATGTCGCAGATCGTGGACACGCCGGGTCAGGCGGTCCAGCTCTTCACCGGCGAGCTGTCCTTCGAGGATCCGAAATACTATGAGCCGTGGGCGCGGCTCGAGGAGCTGAAAAAGCACGACTTCCTCAACCCGGAAATGTCCTCGACCGAGCTCTATCCGGGCATCGACCTGACGGTGGCCGGCAAGGTGGCGATGGGCGAGTCGATCGGCGCGCGCATGCCGAAGGACAGCGAGACCACCAAGGGCCGGATCGCGCCGATGGTCATGCCGACGTTCGGCAAGAGCAAGCTCGCCGGCAAGCCGATCTTCGATACCCAGGGCCTCGGCATTGCCAAGGACTGCAAGGATCCGAAGGCGGCCGCAGCCTTCCTGGAGTATCTGCAGTCGCCGGAGCGGCTGCAGGCGCTGCACGACAAGACCGGCTGGCTGCCCTCCAACGTCAACTTCGACACCTCGGTCATCACCGACCCCGTGGTGGTCGATCTGTGGAAGCGTTGGGGGCAGGGCGACAACATCCCCTATCTCTCCAACGTGGTGCCCGGCCAGTTCTATGAGCAGGCGCTGCTGCCGACCGCCCAGCAGGTGGTGGCCGGCAAGATGACCGGCGCGCAAGCCGGCGCCTTGGCCGCCAAGGTCACCAAGGAGTGGCGGGACTTCAACCCCGACATGGTCGAGAACTACAAGAAGTGGGCGAAGGATCTCGGCTGATCCCCGCGCCATCCGCGGCCCGGGCGCCGACGCGCCCGGCCCGCGGCGCACCCTTCGACCACGCTCGGGCTTGCGTCCGGCCGCAAGCTTGAACCAAATTCCCCGATGGACCAGGCCTCGCGCTTGAAGCCCTATCTCTACGTGGCGCCCTTGGTGGCGCTGCTGCTGTTCGTCTTCGGCTATCCGCTGGTCCAGATCTTCGAGTTCAGCATGAAGCAGATCCGCGGTATCGATGGGCCCTGGATCGGCTTCCGGAACTACCAGCTCATCTTCTCCCAGGACTTGTTTTGGGAATGCGTCCGGCACAACCTGCAACTGCTGATCGCGATCCCGATCATGGTCGGCTGGTCTCTGCTGGTCTCGATCCTGCTCTATGACCGGCTGAAGGGCTGGAAATTCTACCGCGTCCTGATCTTCGTACCCTACATCCTGGCGATTCCGATCATCGCCGTCATCATGAAGAAGATGTTCCAGTTCAACGGGCCGGTGAACGAGGCGTTGCGCTGGATCGGCGCCGACTTCCTGGCGCTGGACTGGATCGGCTCCTCCGATTACGCGCTGTGGACCGTGATGCTGCTGATCATCTGGCGCGAATCCGCCCTCGGCATCATCCTGTTCCTGGCGCGCCTGCTCAATCTCGACGAAAGCCTGATCGAGGCGGCGCGCCTCGACGGCGCCAATTGGTGGCAGCGCGTGCGCTACGTGATCCTGCCGCAGATGAAGGTGGTGATCGAGTTCTACATCGTCGTCAGCGTGATCACCATCCTGTCCTCGGTCTTCTCCTACGTCTATATCATGGGTGGCGGACGCGGCGGGCCGGGAACATCGACCATGGTGATCGAGCTCTACATCTTCAGCGCGATCGTGCGGCAGAGCCTGCCCGGCATCGCCGCGGCGGTTTCGGTCCTGCTGTTCCTGGTCTCGCTGCTGCTGATCGTGCCGCTCTTCGCGGTCCGCCGCCGCGCCAACGAGGAGGAGGTCGCCTGACCATGGCGCAGGTCTCCGACGCCGCCGTTCTCGTCGTGCCCAAGGAGGCGCCGCTCAAGCCCGACCTGTTGTTGAAGCACGGCGTGCTGCTGCTCGCCGTCTTCATCGCCCTGGTGCCGACCATCTTCATGGTGATGACGGCGTTGAAGAGCGACGACGAGTACACCTTCAACAAGATCGGTTTGCCGCACGCGCTCGTCTTCGACCACTTCGATCTCGTGCTGTTCGACAGTCCGTTCTTCGCCTGGATGGGCAACAGCGCGATTCTGGCCGGCGGATCGGTGCTGCTGAGCACGGCGGTCTCCTGCCTCGGCTCCTACGCCATCGCGCGCATGCAGTTCCCCGGCCGTCAGCTCCTGTTCTCCCTCTCGGTGGCGCTGATGGCGATCCCGCCGGTGGTCATGATCGTGCCGCTCTTCGTGCTCTACACCCGGCTCGATCTGATCAGCACGTATCAGGGCGCCATCCTGATCTATGCTGGCCTGGTGACGCCGTTCTCGGTCTACCTGCTGACCACCTTCTTCCGCACGCTGCCGAAGGAGCTGTTCGAGGCGGCGCGGATCGATGGCGCGGGCGACTTCCTGATCCTCTGGCGGATCGTCCTGCCGCTGTCGCTGCCTGCGCTGCTGACCCTGGTCGTGGTGAACGCGCTCTACGTCTGGAACGACCTGCTGATTGCGGTGCTCTTCCTGCAGGATGACGCGAAGCGGACGCTGATGGCGGGGATCAGCGTGTTCCAGGGCCGCTACGAGGCTCAGATTCCACTGGTGATGGCCGGCATGCTGATCGCGACGGCGCCGATGCTGATCCTCTACATCGCCTTCCAGAAATACTTCATCCGCGGACTGATGGCGGGCGCCGTGAAGTGACCGCCGGACAGATCATCCTCGAGAGCGACGCGCTCCGCGTCGTCGTGGATACGGTCATCGGCGGCACGATCACCTCCATCGTGCACAAGCCGACCGGTGCTTCGGTGCTCGGCACGGTGCCTTGGACGCCGAGACCCGGGCCGGCGGCAACCCATGCCGCGCCCAATGAGAATGCCTGGCTGCGGTACTACTCCGGCGGCTGGCCGATCCTGTTTCCAAATGGCGGCGATGCCTGCACGTTCGACGGCGTGTTCCACGGCTTCCATGGCGAGGCCTCTCTGGCGCCTTGGGACGCCGAGCAGGCTGCGGGACGCCTGCGCCTGCACCGGCGCTTCGCCACGGCGCCGGTCGAGATGGAACGGGAACTCACCGTCGAAGGCGAGGCACTCACCATACGGGAGCGGGTCACAATGCGCGGAGACAGCACCATCTCTGTCATGTGGGGGCATCATCCCACCTTCGGCTCCGACCTGCTCGACGGTCCCTTCGTGATCGGCACGAGCGCACGCCGCGTCTTGGTCGATGATCGTTTCGATCTGCCCCTCAATCCCCTGCGACCGGGAGGGACGGGAGACTGGCCGAATGTCCCGGGTAAGGCCGGGCGTTACAATCTCAGCCGCCCACGTGCTCCGATGGCGGCCATGGGCTATCTTACAGATTTCGAAAGCCCGTCCGCCTGGATCCGCCGTCTGGACAATACGATCGCGGCGATCTTGTCGTGGGACGGTTCGGTCTTCCCGTATGCCTGGCTCTGGTGCGAGCTCGGCGCGACCCAGGATGCACCGTGGGGCGGCAGGGCGCATCTGATCGGCATCGAGCCGAACACGACCTGGCCTGGAAACGGCCTGCTGGACACGCATCGCCGCGGCGCACCGCATCTCTCGTTGCGCCCCGCGGAAAAGGCTGAAGCCTGGGTCAGCCTCGAGGTGACGCGTCCAACCGCCTGGCATCCGACGTCGAGTAATATCAGTTGGTGACGGCGCATATCGGCTGTCGCATATCGGCTAGGGAGCGGCCGGGTTCGACGGCCTGCTATTGATCATTCGGAGATCGTATTTCACGCTACCGGTGTGGATTGGCCTCGGCCGGGCCACCTCTGCTTACTGACCGCCTCTCGCGACTATTGCGCTTGCTGCTAGAGGATGTCATCGCGGATGCAGGCCTTGATGTGGCCAGGGCGCACCTCGCGCAGCTCCGGCACCCGCGCCGCGCACTCCGCGATGGCATACGGGCAGCGGGTGCGGAAGACACAGCCGGAGGGCGGATCGATCGGGCTCGGGATATCGCCCTTCAGCACGATGCGCTCGCGCCGGGCCCTGGGGTCTGGGACCGGCACCGCCGACAGCAGCGCCTCGGTGTAGGGGTGCTTGGGATTGCGGACGAGCTCGCGGGCCGGCGCCACTTCCATGATGCGGCCGAGGTACATGACGGCGATGCGAGTCGAGACGTACTCGATCACCGCGAGGTCGTGCGCGATGAAGAGCAGCGTCAGGCCGAGGCGCTCCTTGAGTTCGCGCATGAGGTTGACGACCTGGGCCTGGATCGAGACGTCGAGCGCCGAGACCGGCTCGTCGGCGACGATGAACTCGGGCTCGACCGCGAGCGCCCGGGCGATGCCGATGCGCTGCCGCTGCCCGCCCGAGAATTCGTGCGGATGGCGCGCCATGTGCTCAGGCGCGAGGCCGACCAGGCGCAACAGCTCCGCGACCCGCTGGGCGCGCCCGCGCGCGCCGTGCACGAGGCCATGGATGACGAGCGCTTCGCCCACGATGTCGGCCACCGTCATGCGCGGGTTGAGCGAGGCGAACGGGTCCTGGAAGATGATCTGGGCGCGCCGGCGGAATGCGCGCAGCTGCGCCTGGGACAGCGAAGTGACGTCGCTGCCGTCGAAGCGGATGGTGCCGGCCGTCGGCTCGACCAGGCGCAGGATGCTCCGCCCGACGGTGGTCTTGCCCGAGCCTGATTCGCCGACCAGGCCCAGCACCTCGCCGCGCTCGACGTCGAGCGAGACGTCGTCGACCGCCTTGACGTGCTGGCGCGCGCGCGAGAGCAGGCCCCCGCGGACCGGAAACCAGGTGCGAAGGTTGCGCACTTCGACCAGGCGCGAGGCGGCGGCCTGCGCCGGCATCAGGCGGTTTCCGCGGCGATCTCGCGCCAGCGCCGGCAGCGCACCCGGTGCTGGTGGCCGCAGGGTTCCAGCGCCGGCAGCCCGGCATCGCAGAGGCCCGGCGCGAAGTGGCGGCAGCGTGGATGGAAGCGGCAGCCCGCCGGCAGGCGCAGCGGGCTCGGCACGTTGCCGGGCACCGTCTCGAGCCGCTGCTCGCCCTCACGGGCGCGATCGAGGCGCGGGATCGAGCCCAGGAGCGCCACGGTGTAGGGCATGCGGGGCGTCGCGAAGATCGCGTCCACGGGCGCCGTCTCCACGGCGGCGCCCGCGTACATCACGACCACCCGGTCGGCGATCTCGGCGACGACGCCGAGGTCGTGCGTGATGAACAGCACCGACATGCCGAGCTCGCGCTGCAGGTCCTTGATCAGGGCCAGGATCTGCGCCTGGATCGTGACGTCGAGCGCGGTCGTCGGCTCGTCGGCGATCAGCAGCGCCGGGCCGCAGGACAGCGCCATGGCGATCATGATGCGCTGGCGCATGCCGCCGGACAGCTGGTGCGGGTAATCGTGCAGGCGCCGGCGCGGCTCGGGGATGCCGAGGCGGGCCAGCGTCTCGACCGCGAGCTCCATCGCCTCGCGCCCGGAGCGGCCCTGATGCAGGGTGATCGCCTCGATCACCTGATTGCCGACCGTGAAGACCGGGTTGAGCGAGGTCATCGGCTCCTGGAAGATCATCGCGACGTCGTTGCCGCGCACGCGCCGCATCTCGGCCTCAGGCAGGCCAACGAGGTCGCGCACCGTCCCGTCCTTGGTGCGCAGTCGCACGCTGCCGCTCACGATCCGCCCCGCGGGCCTCGCGACGAGGCGCATGATGGCAAGGCTGGTGACCGACTTGCCGGAGCCCGATTCGCCGACCACCGCCAGGACCTCGCCCTGGTCGATGTCGAAGGAGATGCCATCGACCGCACGCACGACGCCATCCTCGCTCGTAAAGTGCACCGCAAGATCGCGCACTTCCAAAAGGCGTCGTGCGTCCATCCGCGCTCCTTAGGCAGGGCGTCCGGGGGCCATGGGCCGCCATGGCGGCCGCGGGTACGGCCGTGTTTGCTCTCGGCACCCGGCAGCGCCAATGTTATAGCTCGGTGCAACGATCTTGCCATGGCGTGCGTCGCCCGATGCGGCGCCGGAGGGAGGGCTTCCGGTTTGCAGATCCGTGACATGAACTGGATGCAGGTGGAAGAGTATCTGCGCCGCGACGATCGCGCCGTGCTGCCGCTCGGCAGCACCGAGCAGCACGCACGTCTCAGCCTCTGCGTCGACTGCATCCTTTCCGAGCGGGTGGCGAGCGAGGCGGCCGAGCCGCTCGGCGTGCCGGTCTTCCCGCCGCTCAACTATGGCATCACGCCCTATTTTCGCGCCTACCCCGGGACCCTCAGCCTGCGCGTCGAGACCTACCTGCGGGTCGTCGACGACCTCCTGGAGGGGCTTGCCGGTAGCGGCTTCCGGCGCATCCTGATCGTCAACGGGCATGGCGGCAACCAGCCGGCGCAGTCGCAGGGAATCGAGTGGATGGGCCGCCGCCCGGGCGTGCAGGTACGCTTCCACAACTGGTTCAATGCGCCAAAGACCTGGGCCAAGGTGCAGGAGATCGACCCCGTCGCCTCGCACGCGTCCTGGATGGAGAACTTCCCCTGGACGCGGCTCGCGGGCGTTGCCATGCCGCGCGAGCAGAAGACGATGATCGACATCGAGCGCATGCGGCTGATGGATCCGGACGGCGTGCGGCGCTACCTGGGCGACGGCAACTTCGGCGGTCTGTACGAGCGGCCGGACGAGGAGGTGCTGGCGCTCTGGCAGGTCGCGGTCGCCGAGACGCGGGAGCTCCTGGAGCAGGGCTGGACGTGAGTGCGGAGCCGGTCGTCGTCTGGGGTGCGGGCGCCATCGGCGGTACGATCGGCGCGCACCTGATCCGCGCCGGCCACGCGGTGCTGTTCGTCGACCGCGACGCGGAGCATGTTGCGGCGCTGGCGGAGCGCGGTTGCCGGATCACAGGGCCGCTCGCGGAGTTCAGGGTGCCGGCGGCAGCGCTCACGCCCGATCGGGTCGAGGGGCCGCTCACGACCGTGCTGCTCTGCGTCAAGGCGCAGGACACGGCCGCGGCGGCCGCGAGCCTGGCACCCCACCTCGACGCTGACGGCTGCGTGGTGTCGGTGCAGAACGGGCTCAACGAGCTCGTGATCGCCGAGCGCGTCGGAACCGCGCGCACCGTCGGCTGCTTTGTCAACTTCGGCGCCGACTACATCGAGCCCGGCGTGATCCACTACGGCGGGCGCGGCACGGTCGTGGTCGGCGAGATCGACGGCAGCATCACGCCGCGCGCGACGCGGCTGCACGCGCTGCTTTGCGACTTCGACGACCGGGCGATCCTCAGCGCCAACGTCTTCGGCTACCTCTGGAGCAAGCTCGCCTATGGCGCGCTGTTGTTCGCGACCGCCTTGACCGACGCACCGATCGCCGACGTCCTGGCCTCGCAGGAGCACCGTCCGATCCTCATCGCGCTGGCGCGCGAGGTGGTGGCGGTGGCCAAGGCGGAGGGCATCCGGCTCGAGCCGTTCGACGGCTTCGATCCGGGCGCGTTCGCGCCGGAGGCAGGCGATGCGGTCGCCGCGCGCTCACTGGACGCGCTGGTCGCCTTCAACCGCCGCTCGGCCAAGACCCACAGCGGCATCTGGCGCGACATCGCGGTACGCCGGCGCCCGACCGAAGCCGCGGCGCAGCTGGGCCCGATCGCTAGGGTCGCGCGCGAGCACGGCCAGCAGACGCCCCTCGTCGCCCGCCTGATCGCGCTGATCGGCGATCTCGAGACGCAAAAGCGCGCCCAGGGCTGGGACGTCCTCGACGCGCTGGCGGCGAGGGAGCCCGGCGTCTCACCGCCGACGGTGGATGCATGAACGTCACGTTCGAAGGCCGCACGGCCCTCGTCACCGGCGCCGGGCACGGCATCGGCCGCGCCATCGCGCAGGCCTTCGCCGAACGCGGGGCGACGCTCTGGGCCTGCGACATCAACGCGGCGGGTCTTGCGGAGACGGCTGGCCTGTGCGGACCTGCGACGCGGGTGCGCACGGTCGACGTTACGGATCGAGACGCCGTGCGGGCGTTCGTCGAGGAGGCGGAGGCCGCCTCGGGGCGGATCGATGTCCTGATCAATGACGCCGGTGGCGTCATGGGCCAGCGCGGGCGCCCGCTCGAGGAGATCACGCCCGCCGACTGGCAGGCGATCGTCGACGTCAACCTTGGCGCCACCTTCTGGTGCGCGCAGGCCGTGGCGCCGGCGATGAAGCGGGCTCGCGGCGGGCGCATCGTCAACATCTCGAGTGGCGCCGGGCTCGGCGTCAGCCTCACCGGCATCCAGGCCTACGCCGCGGCCAAGGCCGGCCAGATCGGCCTCACCCGCCAGCTCGCGCACGAGCTCGGGCCCTTCGGCATCACCGTCAACAGCGTAGCGCCCGGCTTCGTCCGCTCGAATCCGACCACGGAGCGGCAGTGGGAGGCCTACGGCGAGGAGGGGCAGCGCCGCCTGATCGAGGCGATCGCTTTGAAGCGTCTCGGCAGCGCCCAGGACATCGCTTGCGCGGTGTTGTTCCTCGCCTCCGAGTTCGCCGGCTGGATCACCGGCCAGGTGCTGAGCGTGGATGGCGGCAGGTGAGCGATCCCACACCCGCCGCCTGGCTCGAGGCGCACCGCGCGGACGTGCTGGACGATCTCGTTGCCTTCGCGGGCATCGCGAGCGTCAGCACCGACCCCGCCTACGCCGCCGAGGTTCGCCGCGCCGCCGAATGGGTCGTGGCACGCCTGCGCCGGGCCGGCCTCGATGCGGTGCGGATGCACGCCACCCGGGGTCATCCGGTGGTCACCGGGCAGTGGCTGGGCGCGCCCGGTGCGCCGACGCTCCTGGTCTATGGTCACTACGACGTGCAGCCGCCCGACCCGCTCGACGCCTGGACCAGCCCGCCCTTCCAGCCCGTGGTGCGCGACGGCCGGATCTATGGCCGCGGCGTCTCCGACGACAAGGGGCCGCTCCTGATCCCGATCGCCGTGGCCGAGGCCTGCCTGCGCGCCACGGGCCAGCTGCCGGTGAACCTCCGCTTCCTGGTCGAGGGCGAGGAGGAGTGCGGCAGCCCGAGCCTGGCGCCGTTCCTCGCGAGCCATGCCGCAGACCTCGCCGCCGACTGGGTGCTCTCGGCCGATGGCGCCATGTGGCGAGCGGACCTGCCGTCGGTGACCCTGGCCGGCCGGGGGCTGGTCGCGCTCGAGTTCAGCGTCTTCGGCGCCGGGCGCGACCTCCACTCCGGGCGACACGGCGGCTCGGTCGCCAACCCCCTGCACGCGATGGCACGCCTCGTCGCGAGCCTGCACGACGAAAGCGGCCGCGTCGCGGTCGCTGGCTTCTATGACGAGGTGCGCGAGGCGGACGCCGAAATTCGCGCCGCGATCCGCGCCCTGCCGTTCGACGAAGCGGATTATTGCCGCGCGATCGGCGCCGCGCCTGGCGGCGGGGAAGCCGGCTACGCTCTGCTCGAGCGGCAGTGGCTGCGGCCGACGCTGGAGCTGAACGGCCTCTTCGGCGGCTACCAGGGGGCCGGCGGCAAGACGGTCATCCCGGCGGCCGCGCACGCCAAGATCAGCTGTCGGCTGGTGCCGGACCAGGACCCGGCGGCGATCGCAGCCGCCATCGCCGCGCACCTGCACCGGCACTGCCCGCCGGGCGTGCGGCTCGAGGTACCGCCGGTCGAGAAGGGGGCGCGCGCCTACGCCATCCCGGACGACCACAAGGGGCTCCGCCTCGCCGAGCGGGTGCTGGGCGAGATCTACGGCCGCGCGGCGCTGCGCGTGCGCATGGGCGCCACGCTGCCGGTCTGCGACGCCTTCCGCAGCCTGCTCGGTCAGGAGACGGTGTTCTTCTCGTTCTCGACGGCGGACGAGGACTACCACGCGCCGAACGAATTCTTCCGCCTGCAACGGCTCGACGAGGGCCTGCGCGCGTGGCTGCGCTACCTCGAGCTCCTGGGCGACCGGGCCGCCTAGCGGCGGCGCGGGTCGAAGTGGTCGCGCAGCGCATCCCCCAGAAGGTTGAAGCCCAGCACCACGATCAGAATGGCGAGGCCGGGGAAGGTCGCAATCCACCACGCGGTGAGGAAATAGCCCTGGCCGTCCGCGAGCGTGGCGCCCCAGTCGGGGGACGGCGGCTGCGCGCCGAGGCCGAGGAATGACAGGCCCGCAGTCTCCACGACCACGGTCCCCGCCTGCAGGGTCGCCATCACCAGGACCGGCGTGAAGCTGTTCGGCAGGACGTGGCGCAGCATCACGCGCATGCGGCTGGCACCGAGCGCTTGCGCGGCCTGCACGAAGTCCTGCGCCTTGACCGCCAGCACCTGGCCGCGGATCAGCCGCGCGTACTGCGGCGTGTAGACGATGCCGATCGCGATCATCGAGTTGAGGAGGCTGGGGCCGAGCGCGGCGACGATGATCAGCGCCAGCAGCAGGTAGGGGAAGGCGAGCAGGACGTCCATCAGCCGCATGACCAGGCTGTCGACCCGGCCGGCGTAGAAGCCGGCGACGAGACCGAGCGCGCTGCCGAGCACGAGCGCGAGCCCGTCCGCGACCAGGATCGACATGAGCGCCGTGCGCGAGCCATAGATGACGCGACTCAAGAGGTCGCGGCCGTACTGGTCGGTGCCCAGGAGGTGCGCGACCGAGGGCGGCACCAACGGCTGCAGGAAGTCCTGGTCGAGCGGGCCGTAGGGCACGAGCAGAGGCGCCGCGATCGTCAGCAGCAGGAACCCAAGGACGATCGCGGCCCCGATGCGCGCGGTCGGGCGGCGCAGGAGACGCAGCGCGTTGCGGCGCCGCAACGAGGCGGGCAGCGGCGCGGCGCCTTCGGCCGCGATCATCGGTAGCGGATCCGCGGGTCGAGGTAGGCGTAGCTGACGTCGACCACGAGGTTGACCAGCACGAACAGCAGCGAGGTCACAATCGCCGCCGCCTGCACGACTGGATAGTCGCGGCTCAGCACGGAGTTGACCACGAGCCGACCGAGCCCGGGCAGGGCGAAGATGGTCTCGGTCAGCACCGCCCCCGAGAGCAAGAGGCCGAGCTGCAGGCCGATCACGGTCACGACCGGGATCAGCGCGTTGCGCAGCGTGTGCTTGAAGATCACCTTCCACTCGGCGACGCCTTTGGCGCGCGCGGTGCGGACGTAGTCCTGGCCGAGGGCCGCCAGCATCTCCGAGCGGGTGATCCGGGTGATCAGGGCGAGCGGGATCGTGGCGAGCGTGCAGGCCGGCAGGATCAGATGCTCGAGCGCCAGCCCGAACAGGTCGAGCCGTCCGGCGAGCAGGCTGTCGACCACCGGCGCACCGGTGACCCTTTGGAGCTCGGCGCCGATCGGCAGCACGCCGCCCAGCGGCAGCCAGTTGAGGAAGCTCGCGAACACCAGGATCAGCATCAGGCCGAGCCAGAAGATCGGCATCGAGACCCCGAACAGCGATGCGGTCATGACCAGGTTATCGAGCCAGGAATAGGGCCGGCTCGCCGCCAGCAC
The DNA here is from genome assembly GCA_963753685.1 of uncultured Alphaproteobacteria bacterium. GTDB lineage: Bacteria > Pseudomonadota > Alphaproteobacteria > Geminicoccales > Geminicoccaceae > DATAOG01. The sequence continues at coordinate 274,104 of CAVWDE010000019.1, read as the reverse complement.
GCCCGTGGGCACGCCGATCGCGACCGCGATCACGAGCGCTGCGAGCGAGAGCTGCAGGGTCACCGGGAAGGCGATCAGCACAGCGTGGAGGGCGTCATCGTTGGTGCGCGTCGAGGTGCCGAAGTCGCCGTGCAGCGCGTCGAGCGCGAAGCGCTCGTACTGCACATAGATCGGCTGGTCGATCCCGAGCTGGTGGCGCAGGCGCACGAGCTGCTCGGCGGTCGCGTGCTCGCCGAGCAGGAGCTGCGCGACGTCGCCCGGCAGCACCCGCATGGCGAAGAACACGACGACGCTGACGCCGACCAGCACGAAGGCGAGCTGGATCAGCCGTCGAACGAGATACTCGGCCAATCCCCTGGACCCCGCTCGTCAGCGCCGGTCGCTCGCGCGACCCGCGCATGCCAGCGGGCGCAGGAGCGCCGGCACCCTGGCCACCCGCCCCTGCCCGCCAGCGCCGGTTCGCTCAGGGCTCGAGCGAGACCTTCTCCATGTCGAAGAACATCTGGGTCGGGTTGAGCTGGAAGCCCTTGACCTCCTTGCGCTCCGCGCGCACCTGGAGGGTCGAGTTGACCATGATCCAGGGCGCCCCCTCGACGACCATCGCCTGCGCCTCTTGGTACAGCTCGACGCGCTTGTCGTGATCGCTCTCGCGCCGCGCCTGCAGCAGCACCTGGTCGAGCTTCGGGTTGTGGTAGCGCGCCATGTTGGTGACCGGGATGTGCTCGCTGCCGAAGATCTCGCCCACGAAATTGTCGGGGTCGCCGTTGTCGCCCGACCAGCCGACCATGAACATGCCGTCGTAGTTGCCGGAGCGGGCTTTGGCCAGATAAGCGCCGAACTCGATCTGCTGCACGCTCGCCTCGACGCCGACCTGCTTGAGATAGCCCTGGACAGCCACGGCCAGCTGCGGGCCGGCCGGGTTGTAGCCGCGCGCGGAGGTGTAGGCCAAAAGCTCCGTCTTGAAGCCGTCGGGGTAGCCCGCCTCACTCAGGAGCGCCTTGGCCTTCTCGGGGTCGTAGGGATAGCCCTTGAGGCTCTCGTCGAAGCCCCATTCCGCGGGCGGCAGGGGCGAGGTCATGGTGACCGCGAGGCCCTTGTACAGGCTGTCGTTGATCGCCTTCTTGTCGACCGCATAGTTGAGCGCCTGGCGGACTCGCACGTCGTCGAACGGCTTGGCGTCGGTCGGCATGCCGATGCCGTTGATCGTGAGGCCGGGCTGGGTCAGGAGCTCGAGATTGGAATCGCCCTTGATCGCCGGGATCACCTGGGTGACGACGTCGCCCATGATCTGCACGGTGCCGTTCTTGAGCGCGAGGAACGCCGCCTGCGGCTCCGGGATGACCTTGAAGATCAGGCGGTCGACCTTCGGCTTGCCGCCCCAATAGTTCGGGTTGGCGTCCAAGGTCACCTGATCGCCGTGCGCCCACTCCTTGAAGATGAACGGGCCGGTGCCGACCGGATTGTTCCGGAAGTTCTTGCCGAACTTGGCGACCGCAGGCGGGCTGACGACGCCGTTCCAGACCATCGCCAGACTGGCGAGGAACGGTGCCGACGGATGCTTGAGCTTGAACTCGACGGTATGGTCGTCGACCACGCGATAGCTGTCGACGGCTTCGTAGGTGAAGTCGGCCATGGTCTCGACCGGGCCGCTGTTGTAGATGTAGTCGGGAGCGTCCTTCTTGAACAGGCGATCCAGACCCTGCACGTAGGTCTTGGCATTGAACGGCGTGCCGTCCTGGAAGGTCACGCCTTGGCGCAGATGGAAGGTGTAGGTGAGGCCGTCATCGGAGATGCCCCAGCTTTCCGCCAAGCCCGGCTCGACCTCGACCGTGCCGGGCTTGTAGCGCACCAGACCGTCGTAGATCGTGGCCATGACGAAGCCCGAGGTGTTGTTGAGCACCGCCTCGGGGTCGAAACCGGTCGGGTCGGCCTGGATCGAGATGACCAGCGTCTTGTCGGCGGCGCCCGCCGTGCCGAACGATGCGGTCAGCATCAGCGCCGCCAGGAACGCACGCTTCATGGTTGCCTCCTCTGTTCTGTATTCGCCTCGGGCCGCGCGCTTCGCGACCGGCCCACCGCAAGCGCGGCGTCCCGGAACGGTGGTAGCCGCTCCGAACCGTCGATAGTCGCCGGGCGAGGATAAGCGGCGCGCGCGCGATTGCAAAGAACATGGCGGGCCGCAGGCCTTCAGGCTGTTGCAGCGCGACATCCTAACTGCCGCAGTGGGCCTGCGCGAGAGCGTGACCGGCGGGGCGGCTGTCCCCCAGAGTGACGAGGTATGATCGGGGTCCCAAGGGTTCAGCTCCGATCATCGTCGAGGGACAGCCCGGGAGCACTGTCCCGGGATCGACGTGTCGTTGGAACTGAGCAGCGTTCTGTGGGGTCGTCAACGCCGCCGGGTGGTTCATCCGCGTGGCCAGGCAGCCGAGCCGGCCTGCGTCTCCCCCAGCCCGCTTGCAGGTGCTGCCGGACCCAGGCGTAGACGTCCTGGGTGGCGCAGCCGGCGTCCACGCACATCACCCGGAGAGCCGCTCGAGCAGCAGGCGGGCAAGCCGCAGCACGGGCACATGGTCCAGCCAGCAGGAGGGCGCGTACGAGATGTACAGGACGCCTGTCTCGCCGATCCGGGCGTTCTCGAGCATCGTCAGCACCGCCGGCGGCAGCGACGTCCATGCCGGCTGCACGCCGTCGAGCCAATACCCATAGGCTTCATCACGTCCTGACGTCATTGCCGCTTGCCACGATGGGAAGCTGGGAAGCGCCGGCGCGCATCGCCTTGCGGTGAGGTGCCCGACTGCGGATTGGCCGATGAACTGCGTCCGGCCGGCCGATCCCCGCTTGCGACCAGGAGGCCGGGGCACGAGCCGGCTGTTGGATCGCCGCCGTGGCTGCTGCCCTGCTGTGCAATCGATTGCACAAACGGCGCCGGCCGCTGTTTGCCATACCGGCAATGTGCAACAGCTGCGGTTTGAGCGTGGCTCGGGTCGCCGGCATTGCTGACTCGGGAAGCTGTTGACCTTCCGACTTCGCGAGGCCGCGACAGGCGGCTCCAAAGCCGTGCCGACCGCTGCCTGCTCGGACCACCTGCCGCACGCGTGGACTACGGTGCCTACGAGCGGATGACCCCGCTGCCCTCGAGATCCCCCGGTGTGGATGTTGACCTTGGTATTGTCAGTTCTTGCCGGTCGGAACCGGACTCCCGATCCCAAGACCCTCCAAAACCTTCTTCGGTCTCTTGACCGTGATCTTGCCCGGTCCGATACCTGTCTTGATGATCGTCACAACATTCTGTACCGACAGAACCTTACCAACCTTACCATCGTCACCCTTGCTCGGCCCCGAGCCGTGGTCGTCCATCGCCACGACCCGCCGCAGCGCGGCGCACTTCGCCTTGCCGGCCTTCTCGAACCGGAGCCCGCCCTCGATGCGGTTCTCGTACCGGGCGATGAACTTGCCCAAAGCCGTGGGCGACACCACGCCCGACCGGCCGGCAACCTCCATCATGGCGTCGTGCAGCGCCTCGCGCTCTGCGCGCTGGCTGTCGGACTTGCCGAGATCCCGGGTGGCCTCCGCGATCGCCTCCTTGACCGTGATCGCGTCCGACCCGCACAGGTCGTGCCAGGTCTTGAGCAACGCCAAGTGCTGCTCTCGGCCCGGATTGCGGGCCGCGATCCGCTGGCGTCCGGCGCACGGGTCAGCCATGCCGAGTCAGATCAGGGGGTAGCGCACGAAACGGGACCAGTCCTCGAACCGACCGAAGTTCGGGACCTTCGGCCTCGGCTCACCGGCGGCCAGATATGCGCGGACGATCGTCAGCGCCGCCGCCGCCAGCTCCGCCCGGCGCTTCGGCACCACCTCGTGCAGGTTGACGTCGAAGGCCCGCTCCTCGGGGTGCTCGCATTGCGGGTCCAGGGCGCAGACCAGCGCCCGCGACGTCAGATCCCCCGCGAGGACCAGGTTGTTGCCCGTGGCCAAGAACGTCGCCCTGCACGGCGCTGTCGCCATCCGGGTCACGCCCAGGAGCCGGCCGGAATAGGACGGCTCGGTCAGGATGGTGCAAAGCGGAGCCGACTTCAGCTCCCGGTCAACGTTGTCGATCACGATCAGAGGCGCGCCCTCCATCAGAATGGCGAGCAGCCGCTTCTTGTCCTCCTCCTGGCTGCCGGCCTCGCTGATCAGGCACGGCGGCCGGCCGATGTAGACGTAGCCCACCACGGTCACGAGCAAGGTCTTGCCGCTTCCCATCTTGGGCGCGGTGATCGCTATGATGGGCACGGCCCGGCAGGCATGCCGGACCAAGGGCGTGATGATCGCGGCCAAGGCGACGCTCAGGCTGGCCTCGTCGACGAACGGGAAGCCGGCCAGGAGATCGGTGAACTTCTTCAGCGCTGCCAGCGCGTCCTCGCGGGTCGGCGCCTCCGGCACCGGCGGGAACTCGATGCCACCGGGATCGAACACCAGGCCCGTCTCGACATCGTAGCCGGGCTGATCGAGCACCGTGCCGTCCGACCGGAGCGTCGGAGCCTCCACGATGCCCATGAGCACGGGGATTTCTTTCGACCACGTCACGGCGGTCGCCAGCAGCTTCCTCGCCAGCGTGTCCGGGACGTCGGTTGCGACCACCTTTGAGGGCCGCGTAGCGCTGCCACCGGCAGATTTGCGCCAACGCCAGCTGCAAGGCATCCGGGTCCACCAGCGTGATCACCAGCGACCCGCCCTCTTTGGCGCCCGGGTGGTCAGCCATCCTCACGACCTGCACGATCTGATCCCCCCGGCGATAGACTCCTTTGAGGGGCGCGGCACGGGTCATGCGCCCGAGGTTGGCCGCAGCCTTGGCCATGATCGAGGGCAGCCGCCCAGGGCTGAGCCTGATCACGTCCTCGTCCTCGTCCTCCTCATCCTCCTGGAGCCTCGCCAAGGCCCTGCCGACGGTGCGGCAGACGTAGTCCCGCCTGACGGCCTTCTTCTTGTCCCCGGCGTTGCCCCAGTGCTCCCGGTGGAGGCGCAGCAACAGGTAGAGGTCGGTCGGGTGCAACCACGCGTGAACCAGCACCGCCTGGGACAGGAGCGACATGTCGTAGGTGCTCAACGAATCGTCAGCCATGTCGGGCCGGTCGTGCTCCCAGGTCCGTCGGAACTTCTGGTCGGACGCGAGCATCGCGTCCAGCCGCTCTTGGATGGTGCCCGGGTCGGCGTCCCAATCGATGACGTCCTCGGTGACCATGCAGGCTTTGCCGCTGCGACCACCCTGAGGGGAACTGGCGGCCCTGATCGGTGTTGAAGATCGCGGACCGCGGCGAGCGCGATCCGCGCCTTGCTCGCCGGGTCGATCTTCCGTCGCGTCTTCAGCGGCTTCGGGTGAGCGCCGGTGTCGGTCCGGAGGTTTCAGGCCTCGTCGCACCTCGGGCAACCAATACCTGAATGGCATTATCCAACTCTGACCGGTGCGGGTCTCCGGCCTTGATTATGTCCTGATGCTTGAAGAACTCGGACATAACTTCGAGCCGGCGGACCCGACGGCCCGCAGGTTCGAAATGCGGTTACTTCTTCTTGCCGCGACCGCGTCGCGGATTGACGACGCCGATCCAGGTCACGGTGTTGCCCTCCAGGCGCATGATGAAGCGTCCGAGCCGAACGGTCGCGCGCTTGTCACTACAGGCGGTAGCATCACAAGCCATGCGCTGGAGCTGCCCTTCGATGTCGGCCTCGATCCCGAGGGCGCGAGCCTGCTCGAGGGCTTTCGGGGTCACCTGGTAGACGCTTTCGTTGTCCAGATCCTGCTCCGGCGGATGATTGATTTTTTTGAGGCTCTGTCGGCCAGCAGGCTCGGTGGCACGTTGATCGAGGATCTGAAGCGCGGCGGCAATCGCAGAAGCCCGGTCCTGGACATAGACAAGATCCAGTGTATCGGCCCGAAACACACCGTAGTCTTCGTCGTCTTTTTTGGAGAGCAGTCGGGCAAATCTCCCGTCGTCCTATCGAGAACGCGAGCTGGCCGCGGAAGGAGGGGTGGTCCATCGGCTAGTGCTTGTTCTGTTCTGCGCCCGCAGGAGACCACCCAGCGCTGCGCGCTGTCGAGGCGGTGGGTGGCCCCGGCGTCAGGTGCAATTGATTGCACGGGCTCGGCCACACCATCGCCATATCCTCCGCGGTGGGATGCGGTCGATCGGACCCCGACTCGGACCGCTGCTTCAAGCGTGGGCGTGCTCGCGACGCCTGCGCCTCGATCTACGTGCCGTCAACGAGCACGGTTCTTCTCCGGCCGACCAGCCTCCAGCCGCTCCCGGTCGCGGTCGTACCAGCAGCCCGCCGCGGTTCGGACGCAGTACCCGACCGTGGGATCGGTCGCGATCGCGAACGACTCGTTGGCCCAGCCGATCGGGCTCGGCGCCAGCCACTCCGACCGCTGCTGATCGGTGATCGCGCTCCGGGGCTGGCCAGCGACTGCGGCAGCGTCCGTGCCGAGCCCCCGCTTGATGATCCAGCTGTCCCGGACGCCGTGTAGCTTGCCGCCGCAAAGGCCGCCGGTCACGCGGACCCCGCCGTTGGCGCGGCGGTCGTCCTCGAACGAGACGTGCTGCGGCTGGTGCACGCCACCGACCCAGTGGCCGAGGAACTTCGGGGCGTCGGGCCGATCCTGCTCGCTGGCGATCGGGGAGGGCAGCACCGCCAGGTCCTGGTCGATCGCCGAGAGCACGCAGCGGTCGGCCATGGGGCACTCGTCGGCGCCGATCCCGGCGGCGTCGCGTCGGAGGTTGACGTAGTGCTCGACGTCGCGCTTCCTCGGATGGTCCGGCCACGTGCAAGCGTCGGAGAAGCCGCTGAACTCGCTGTCCGGGCGATGAGCTGCTTGACCCGCTAGCGGGCGACGTCGGTCAGCGGTCACCGTCACGAGCGATGCCGAGGTTCCGGCACTCGGTCTGGTGCCGGAGCAGCATCGCAGGAGTTGCAAGGAGATAGCCGTGTCGTGCGAGGATATCGAGCAAGGGATGCCGAAACCAGATCGCTCGGGCGTCTGGGATACGGTTCGGTTGATCTTCAAGGACGGTGGCCCGGGCTTTTGCCAGTTCGCTCTGACCAACGCATGCAATGCGAATTGCGGTTTCTGCAATTTCGCGCGCGACCAGCTGCCGAAGAGCCAGTGGCAATCCGTCGCGCGCCAGGGTGCCTTCGATGCCATCGACATCTTGGCCCGCCAAGGGATTCGCTACCTCGTCCTGACCGGGGGCGAGCCCACGTTGCATCCGGATGTGACCGCCATCATCCGGCACGCGGCCGACCAGATGATGAAGGTGATGCTGGTCACCAACGGCGGCTTGCTGAAGCCGCATCGCATTCGGGAATTCGCCGACGCGGGCCTTTCCAGCTTCGTCATCTCCGTCGATTCCGCCTCGGCAGAGGCGCACGAGCGCAATCGCGGCCTGCCCGGCGTCTGTGAACGCATCCGCGTGGCCAATCAGGAGATCGCTCGCCTGGGCCTGCACGCCACGGCGTCGGTGACGATGAGCCGCCTGGTCGATTACGAGCGACTGCCGGAGTTCCTGGCCGATCTGGGATTCGCCGCGGTCACGTTCTCGTACCCCTTGACCCACCTGGCCTCGAACTTCCTCGGCTTTTCAAAGTCCGACCTCGTCAACCAGACCGGCGAGGAGCTGATCGCGAGCTTCGATCGGATCAAGGCGCTGAAAAAGCGCATGCTGGTGGTCAATCCGACGCCGTCCCTGGAGGAGATGCAGCGCTACTTGCGGCACGAGCCGCAGCGGTTTCCGTGCCTGGGCGGCTATCGATTTTTCTACCTCGACTGGCAGCTGATGCTGTGGCGTTGCCACTACTGGGAAGCGCCGATGTGCTCGATCTACGAGTTCGACGAGACGCGGCTGGTGCGCGACGGCTGCACGCGCTGCATGATCGACTGCTATCGCGACTCGAGCACGATGCAGCATGTCGCCGTCTCGGCGCACGACACCTGGCGGGCGCTCAAGGGCGGCCGTGTGCGCGAGGCGGCCCAGGCGCTCACTCGCACCGGCAACTGGGGCTCCATCAAAGCGGTCGTCGAAGAGCTGCCCTGGCTGGTCCGCTTCTAGCCCGGATTTCTCACAGGGAATAGGTGCATCGGGGCCTCGAATCGGCGAAAGTCGTTCTGCCGGAATGACTTGAAGCCGATCAGAGGAGATCCCCCGATGCCGACAGAGTGTAACCGCGACCTGTTCGGTTATGAAGTGGTCGAAGGCCGCCAGGTGGTGGCTGCGTTCGATGGCGGCGAGGTCACCTCGGACGCCGGGGCGCTGCTGCTTGGGGCGACCGATCGCGCGATCGGCTTGGTGGCGAGGTTCGCTTCCTCCTTTGATGACGGTCGGGTCCAGTCGCAGGTCGAGCACTCGGTCGCGGCGATGGTGGCGCAGCGGGTGTTCGGCATCGCGCTCGGCTATGAGGACCTGGTCGATCACGACCAATTGCGCCACGACCCGGTGCTGGCGACGCTGGCCGGCAAGCTCACGGCGCGGCGCCAGGATTGTGCGCCGCTCGCCGGCAAGAGCACGCTCAACCGGCTCGAGCACGCCCCTTCGACGCCTTGCCGCTACCACAAGATCGGTCACGACGCGGTGGCGATCGAGGGCTTGTTCGTCACCCTCTTTCTCGAAGCGCACAGGACCCCGCCCGAGAGGATCGTTCTCGATCTCGATGCCACCGACGACCCGCTGCACGGGCGCGGCGCTCCGGGGCGACCTCCGGTGGTCGCCCCTGGGAGCCAGCCGCGGGAGGGCCGGTTCTTCCACGGCTACTACGACTGCTATTGCTACCTGCCGTTGTACATCTTCTGCGGCCGGCATCTGCTGGCGGCCAAGCTCCGGCGCTCGAACATCGCTGCGTCAGCGGGTGCTGTCGACGAGGTCGAGCGCCTCGTCGGCCAGATCCGCGAGAGCTGGCCGCGGGTGAAGATCGTGCTGCGGGCCGATTCGGGCTTTGCCCGGGACGAGTTGATGACCTGGTGTGAAGCGCACGGCGTCGATTACCTCTTCGGCCTCGCCCGCAACGACCGTCTGGTCGGCGCGCTTACCGAAGATCTTGCCGCGGCGGCGGCCGAGAGTCTGGCCCGAGGTGGCCCCGCGCGGCGCTTCGCCGATTTCGCCTGGCGCACGCTCGACAGCTGGAGCCGCGCGCGGCGCGTGGTCGCCAAGGCCGAGCACCTGCCCAAGGGCTCGAACCCGCGCTTCGTCGTGACCTCGCTGCCGGCAGGCGAGAGCCTCGCCCGCACCCTCTACGAGGACGTCTACTGCGCCCGCGGCGAGGTCGAGAACCGCATCAAAGAGCAGCAGCTCGACCTGTTCGCCGGTCGCACCTCAGCGGCGACCATGCGTGCCAACCAGCTCCGGCTCTGGTTCGCGTCCTTCGCCTACGTCCTGATCGAGGCGCTCAGGCGGATCGGGCTCCGGTTCACCCAGTTCGCCACCGCCACCTGCGGCACCATCCGCCTCAAGCTCTTGAAGATCGGTGCCCAGGTCCGCCGCAGCGTGCGCCGGATCAAGGTCGCGATGGCCTCGGCCTGCCCGTTCCAGACCGAGTCCCACCTCGCCTACCTCTACCTGAAGCGCGCCGCCGCCTTCTGACCGCCCCTGCCAACCTTTCGCGCCCCGCTCGCGAGCCGCTGTGGCACGCCCAAAATTCGGCTCGGCCACCGATCTCGAGCCCCAACCGCCAACCGCGCGACGCTCCTCACTGCGACTTGCCCAACCGCCAGCCGCACCTATCCGCTGTGAGAAATCCGGGCTAGCAACGGCGCTTGCGCAGGGGCGCTTGGCCAGGCGGTGGCGCGCCGGGATCTGCGATCCCGGTCGTCCGGCTCAATGCTGGTCGCCGCGCCGGCGCTCCCGGCTGAAGGCAAGCCACAACAACCGGCCCTCGGCGATCTGCCAGACCAGGAGAGCCGGGAGCCCGAGCAGCAGGTCGCGCGCGCGTCTGACCAGCGAGACCGCGAGCGCCACCTCCGGGCCCAGGCCGAGCATGCCGCCCAGCAGCATGTAGCCGCCTTCCTGCACGCCGAGCCCCGCCGGCACCACGAAGGCGGCGCTGCGGATGGCCTGGCCGAGACTCTCCAGGATGACCGCCGCGCGCAGGCCCGCCGGACTGCCCATCAGATGGAGCGCGAACCAGACCTCGCCGGCGCCGAGCAGCCAGGCGAGCAGGTGGCAGGCGGTGCTCGACAAAAGGCCCCGATGGTCGCGATAGATCGCGTGGATCGTGTCATGGAGCCCGGTGACGCGGCCGATCGGGATCCGGGTCGACCGCTCGGCCAGGCGCTCGAGCATGATCTCGACCAGCTTGAACAGCCCCCATCGCTGGGCGAGCACGAACCCCAAGAGCGCCGGCACCGCCACCGCGACCACGACCACGATCCCATCACCGGTGTGGTCGTAGCTGGCGCTCTGCAGCAGGAGTGCCAGCCCCACCAGGGTGAACAGGAGCTGGGCCAGGAGTTCGATGGTCATGTCGGCGACCGCGCCGGCGACGGCGATGACTGCAGGGGCGCCGTCAAAGGTGAGCATCCGGGCGCCGATCAGCTGACCGCCGACCTGCGCGACCGGCAACAGATCGTTGACCGCGTCCCGGATCCAGCGCGCCCGCAGGAACATCCCGATCGATCCGCGCCATCTGGTGACCAGCAGAGATTGCCAGGCCTGCGCCAGGCAAGCGAGCGGGATCAGGTGAAAGAGTGCGATCCAGAGCACGCCCCATCGGACTCTGAAGAGCAAGCCCAGGACCGGCTCGAAACCCTGATGGGCGATCAACCCGATGGCAACGAGGAGACCGACCAGAGCGGCCAGTCCCGCCGCCAGTCTCAGGGTCACGGCGGCAGGCAGCCATCTGCGGTCGGCGAGCCCACGGACGCTCAGGCCTGCCTGGCGCCGCATCGGCAAGGCCCCTGGCGACCGTAGGCACGCGTCGCAGACCTGGCGCCGTCCGGCGAGGGCATCGCCGGTCAGTCCCGCAGATCGCCGAACGTAACCATCTCAATGCCTGACGCGTGCATCGCCGCCGCCACCTTCGGACTGGTCAACGCCCCGAACTCCTGCTCATAAAGGTAGTCGGCTGCCGGTGGCGCGCCATCGGACCAGGAGCCGAGCGCGGGATGGAAGTAGATTTCCGAGACACCCTGCGGCAGGTTGCCGAGATACTTCAGCACGCGCTCTTCACGCATGCGGCCGCTGTCATGGATGCCGAATAGATAGTCATTGCAGCGCAGGCCGGATCTGCCGATGCGCCGCCTCATGACGGCGAGCCACGGGGTCAGGAAGACCTCGGCCCACAGGCGCCCGAGCAAGCCCTCGCGTGTCGCCCGCCAGGAATGCGCGAACGGCTCGTAGGGCAAACGCACCGCCTGCAGGCCGAAGTCGCGTCCCACCTCGAGGATCAGGCTCAGGACCGTGGGGTGGAGATGCATGTGTTTGTGGGCATTGACGTGATCGAGGCGAAGCCCGGACTCGCCAAACTTTTTGAACTGGGCCTGGATCTCCGCCCTCAGCTGTCGGCGGGCCGCGGGACGAAAGAAGAAATCGAGACCGGCCCGTGCCAGACGGTTCGACAACCGGCCATCCGGACCGACGAGGTCTGGAACCCGCTCCGGCGGCAGGGTCGGACGACCGCAGACGACCACCAGGTGAAGGCCCACCTTGAGGGCCGGCAGGCGGCGGGCCCGGGCGATCGCATCGGCGGTGGCTTCGGCCCCGACCATCAGGCTCGCGGTCGTAAGAACTCCCCTCTTATGCGCCTGCTCGATCGCCTCGTTGACCGCGACCGCGAGGCCAAAGTCATCGGCGGTCACAATGAGCTTCTTCAGACCTGATTCTCCCGCTGCGCCAGAAATCGGAAGAACTCCACACCCTCGCGAATCCGCCGCTTCATCATCTCGGGACTACGGATCATCTCATAGGCGAGCTCCGCCATCTTGCCGGGCCGGAAGTAGAAGCGTTTGTAGAAGTGGCCGAGCGCGGCAAAGATTTGGTCGTGCGGGAGATGAGGATAGCTGAGCGAGCTGATCTGAATCCCCTGGGCGCTCACCAGCCGCTGCCCGTCGCCGAGCAGCCAACCGTTCTCCTGCGCCTGCCGGTAGAGCTCGGTCCCCGGGTAGGCCGCCGCCAGGGACACCTGGATGGTGTGCGGGTTCACGTCGCGCGCAAAGCGAATGGTCTCCTCGATCGTCGCCTGCGTCTCGCCCGGCAGGCCGAGGATGAAGGTCCCGTGAACGGTGATGCCAAGCTTGTGGCAGTCCTCGCTGAACCGGCGGGCGAACTCGAGCCGCATGCCCTTCCTGATGTTGTACAGAATCTGCTGGCTGCCGGTCTCGTAGCCGACGAGCAGCAGGCGAAGGCCGTTGTCCCGCATGATCTTGAGCGTCTCGTAGGGCACATTGGCCTTGGCGTTGCAGGACCAGGTGACGCCCTGGGCGCCGAGCAGGCGGGCGACCGCCTCGGCCCGGGGCCGGTCGTCGGTGAAGGTGTCGTCGTCGAAGAAGAATTCCTTGACCTGCGGGAAATAGCGCTGGGCCAGAGCGATCTCGGCGGCCACGCTGTGCGGACTACGCGTCCGGTAGCGGTGGCCGCCGATGGTCTGCGGCCACAGGCAGAAGGTGCAGCGCGACTTGCAGCCGCGACCGGTATAAAGCGACAGATACGGGTGCAGCAGGTAGCCGATGAAATAGTCCTCGATGACCAGATCGCGCTGGTAAACGTCGACGACGAACGGCAGCTGGTCCATGTCCTCGATCAGGGCGCGCTCGCGGTTATGCACCACCCGGCCGTCCATTTTGTAGCTGAGGCCATCGATGTCGGCGAGCGGTCGCCCCTCGGCTACGTCCCTGATCGTGTAATCGAACTCGCTGCGCCCGACGAAGTCGATGGCATCGGAAGCCCGCAGCGACGGCTCGGGCGAGACCGCCACGTGGGCGCCCACCATGCCGATCCGCAGCCCAGGGTTGGCGGCTTTGAAGGCCTCGGCGATCTTCACGTCGGAGCGGAAGGAAGGGGTGCTGGTGTAGAGCACGAGCAGTTCGTAGTCGTTGGCGAGCGGCAGCAGATCGTCGAGCGACAGGCCGCGCGCCGGCGCATCGATCAGGCGGCTGTCCGGCACCAGCGCCGCCGGCTGCGCCAGCCAGGTCGGGTACCAGAAGGAGCGGACCTCGCGTCGCGCCTGATACCTGGATCCGGCGGCGCCATCGAAGCCCTCGAACGAGGGCGGGTTCAGAAACAGGGTTTTCATGGCGGCCTCGTGATCTTGCCTCTATTTGGCGACCAGCATCTGGCCATCCGATCTCACGCGAAACTTTTGCCCGCGCCAGGAGACCGAGCGCCCTAAGAAACTGGCGATGCGAACGGCAAACGACAACAGGTCCCGCACCGGCACAAGCCAGGGTCGTGCCGGCGCGGCGACGTGAAGCGGAGCGCGGACCGCGTAGTGCAGCCCGATCCGCAGGGCCAAAGCCAAGCCGATCAGCAAGACACCACCCGCGTCCAGGTCAAAGGCCATGGCGACGATGATCGATACCGGCACCGCGTCGGTCAAGAACGTGCAAGCGAAGCTGGCCGGCCGAACCGCGCGCATGGTTCGCGCCCAGCGCAGTTCATGCAAAAACATCGTCTTGAAGGTGAGTTCGTCGACCACAATATCGACAATGTAGGGTGACAGCTTGATTCTATAGCCATGGTCGCTCGTCAGTTTTCCCAACATGTAGTCATCGGCGAGATAGGAAGCCAGGGCCTCGAAGCCGCCGATCGCTTCCAGCGCCTTGCGTCTGATGGCCATGGTCGCGCCAAAGCAAAATCGCAGCTTTTCAAACAACAAACCGACGTGGACCGTGGGGAAGAACCACTCATTGATGAACATCGATGCCAGGATCGAGGACGAGTTTTCGACCGGCACCCCCGCATAAAGGCACGTCACCGCGCCAACACTGGGATCCTCAAATGGCGCCGCGATGGCCGTCAGGTAGTCACCGCCGACCCGCACGTCGCTGTCCGCTACGACGAGGATATCGTGGTCAGCGGTGGCCAGCATGTTGGCGAGATTGCTCATCTTGTAATTCGCACCCACGATCCGGGCATCGACGACCAGGCGGAGGTCGCGATGCGGCAAATCGCGGATCAGCTGTTCGATGACCGCGATCGCGGGATCGCCTGGATCGCGCACGCCGAAGATGACCTGGTAGGCAGGATAGTCTTGCTCGCAGAATGAACGGAGGTTTTGGTACAAGGACCGTTCGGGCGAGCACACCGGTTTGAGAATGGTGATCGGCGGGCGGTTCTGGCACCGAACCTGCTGCCGTCCGTACAGGTCGAGCACACGCCAGAGGGTCAATGCGACGTAGGCGATCGAGCTGTAGGCGATCGCCACCGCAATGGCCTCGAGACCTTCGTGGAAGATCGTCATGGCTCATCAGCGATCGGTAACGACACCTGCGCGTGGCCACCGGGCCCCGGCAGAAAACGCGCGTCGCCGCCGTGGCTGCGCGCCACCTGGCGGACGATGGCCAGCCCCAGACCGGCCCCGGGCGAAGCCGGCTGGCCCTTGCGGAAGCGATCGAAGACCTCATCGCCGAGTGCGCTTGGTACTCCCGGACCCTCGTCGCTGACCTCGATGACAACAGTGTGTCGATCGAATTCCTCGCCCGAATGCACGCCGACACGCACGGTCCCGCGGCCGTGCACGAGCGCGTTGTCCAGGAGATTGGTCACCATGTCGCGCAGGTCATCCGCGTGCCCCTTGATCCCAACGACGTCGGGCGCGTCGACTTCGACCTGTCGCCCGGCTTCTTCGGCGAGCGGCAGGATGAGCGCCGCCGCTTCGCGGACCACGCGCGCCAGATTGACCCGCCCGACGTCGGCCATGCCGTCGGTCCGGGCGGGGTTTTCCTTGCGCGCCAGATTCATCAGCTGACCGACCAGCCGGCTCAGCCGAGCCAGATCATCCTCGACCGTCGGCCAGTCGAGCGCGGCACCCAGCTTCGCCTTCTGCAGACGCAGGCTGAGCACCGCGAGCGGGGTGCGCAGCTCGTGCGCCGCGTCGGCCGTCAGCCGCCGCTCCGCCACGTAGGCGCGCGCGAGGCGCTCGAGGGCGGCATTGGCCGCCTCGACCAGCGGCCGGACCTCGCTCGGCAGCCCTTCGGTGGCGATGCGCGCCGAGACATTGGCGGGACCGATGCCCGCTGCCTCGCGCGATGCGCGTGCGATCGGGCGGAGAGCCCAACCACTGATGACATGAATGACGCTGAGCGAAGCCATGACGAACAGCGCGATCACTGCCAGCTGCACGTAGTCGTCGTCCAGCAGGCTTTGGGCGAGCGTATCCGGGGCCGGCGGCCCACGGCCGACGATCAGGACGTGGCCATGGGGCCCCGCCGCCGCACTGACCGCAAGACGCCCCGCATCGATCCCGGCGCGTTCCAGCCGGTCGCGAGCGTCACCGCTGGAAAGCTCGACGAACGGCAACGGCACCGCCAGATTCGGCGATGCCATCACGGGCCGTCGGCTGGCATCGAACAGCGTGAAGTAAAACCCTGAGCTGGCCGTCGAATAGGCATCCGCCCAGTCGTCCGGCAGGGCGAACTTGGCCCTGCCGTCCTTCCCGAACCGCAAGCCCGCGAGGAGATCGCCCGCCTGCTCCTCGAGTGTGCGCTCACGCAGATCTTGCCGGTCTGCGCGCGCCTCCAGATAGTACAACGCTACTGAAGCACCCAGTCCGAGGGTGAAGACCAGAAGCATCGAGGAAGTGAGCCGCCCGCGCAGGCTGAAATCGCGCTTCATCGCGGCTCCTCCGCGACCAGACGGTAGCCGATGCCGCGCTTGGTCTCGATCCGCACCTGGGCTCCGGCCTCGGTGAGCCTCCGGCGCAGACGTGACACGGTCGCCTCCAGGGCATTGCGGGTGACCACTTGGTCGAAGCCGTAAAGGCGTTCTTCGAGCACGTCTTTGATGACCACCCGGCCTCTGGCGCGCAGCAATTCCTCGAGCAGCGCCGATTCCCGCCGGGAGAGATCGAGCACCGTTTCCGACACGGTCGCCAGGCGAGAGGCCGCGTCGAAGGTGAGGCTGCCGCAGGCGTAGACGACTTCGGTTCGCGGCCCCGGTCGACGCAGCACCGCGCGCAACCGCGCCTCGAGTTCGACCAGCGCGAACGGCTTGACCAGATAGTCGTCGGCGCCGGCGTTCAATCCCCGCACCCGATCATCGACCGCGTCGCGGGCGGTCACGATAACGGCCGGCAGCGCGCCCTCGGAGCGCGCCCGAATCCTGGCCAACACCTCCATGCCGTCGACGTCGGGCAGCCCGAGGTCGAGGATGATCGCGTCATAGCAAGCAATCGCGGCCGCCTCGATCGCCTCCTCGCCCCGCTCGAACGCGTCGATCGCGAAGCCCCCTTGCGCCAGGTGATCCCCGATCATCTCGCGCAAGGCCGCATGGTCTTCGAGCAACAGCACCCTCATCCGAGTCGCCATGCCGCCGCCAAACTCACTGAGAGATAGGCTAGGCGAGCATCCTGACCATTGGCTGACGACGTTGCAGGACGGCCATGCGTCAGCATGGCGTCAGGTTCGGTGTCGATACTCACCAAGCCGGCCGTGCCGATCCCTTCGGCACGGACCGCAAGGGAGGCCGAGATGGCAAGAGGACACGGATGTACGTACCTGCGGTCGGTGGCCGACCGGTGCATGCTCGGGTCGGGGCGGATCGCATGGTCGCTGCTCGGCGCGGCCGCGGCGTTGGCCCTGGCGGCGCCCGACGCCGCGGCCGGGCCGTGCACGAATACCACGGCGGTAGCTTTCACCGCCTGCCTCGCCGACGCGCAGGACAATTTCCTGGTCGCCAAGGGCACCTGCCTCAACCTGTCCGATCCCGCGAAGCGCGATGCTTGCGTGGCCGATGCCCAGAGCACCCGCAAGGACGACAGAACGCTCTGCCAGCAACAGCGCAGCGCGCGCCGCCAGCTTTGCCAGGCGCTCGGCGAGGACGCCTACGACCCCGCTTTCACTGCCGACAACTTCGTCGACCCGCTCGGGATAACTGCCGCCACGGCCAACCCCTACTTCCCGTTGGTCCAGGGTAACCAATGGGTCTACAAGATCGGCGACACCCAGACGGACACGATGATCGTGACCGGCAAGACCAAGCTGATCGGGGACGTCACCTGCCTGGTCGTGACCGACCAGGTCGCGGACAACAACAGTAAGGTCGTCGTCGAGGACACCCAGGACTGGTATGCCCAGGACAAGGACGGCAACGTCTGGTACTGCGGCGAGATCTCCTTGACCCTCGAGACGTTCGAGGGCGACAACCCGCCGGACCCCGAGCTCGTGGACATCGAAGGCTCATGGAAGACCGGGCGAGAGGGCGCCAAGCCCGGGATCCTCATCGAGGCCAATCCGAAGGTCGGCGACGTCTATCGACAGGAGTTCTTGCTCGGCACCGCCGAGGATGCGGCCGAGGTCACCAGCACGACCGATAGTACGGAGTTGGCGCCGCAGGCGAACGAAAAGTGCACCGGCGACTGCCTCGTGACCCGTGAGTTCTCGCCGCTCGAGCCCGATACCGAAGAGTTCAAGTACTACAAGCCTGGGGTCGGGCAGATCGTCGGGGTGGAGGAGGACACCCGCACCGAGCTGGAGACGTTCACCACCAGCCACTGATCCTGCCGCCGACTGCGCGCATCGGTGGCCATAACCCGGAAATGCTCAAGCATGGCGTGGTCATCGGGCCGGAGAGATGAATGCACGGGCGTGACCGGGAGCGCGGCGACCACCTATGCGGCGGCCTCGTCGGCGACTGTGGCGACCAGGCGGCGGAACTCGTCCCGGATCGATGGCGATCCAAGGGCAGCGACTACACGGCCCGGATCTCGCTGGACCGCGCCACCATCCAAATCGACGGCAAGCCGGTCGACCTCCGACCCGGGATGGCGGCAACGGTCGAGATCAACACCGGCACCCGACGGGTGATCGACTACCTCCTCTCTGCGCTACGGCCAGGAAAGCCCGCGAGAACGGTGACGCCGCCCGCTCCGACCGAGCTGCGACATGCCGGTCCGGGCCCGCTCGGCGTGCCGCACCAGGTGCTCGTCGAGCACGATGTCGAGTTGCGGGCGCACTCGCGCGCTTGGTCCAGAGCGCCGCTGCGGTCGCGGAGCAGTTGACAACCCAGCGTGGCCGGCGGCGCGCGTCGTCAAGTGCTACAACCGGCGCGGCACCTCGCGGCGTTTCCTGCCGTCACCGAAACGGAGGTTTTTCTGATCGCGCTTTGCCGAGGTGCAGTCGATCGGCGCCTCTATACCGCCGCGGCGGACGCCGGAGCCATCGGGGCTGGAGCCTGCGCGCCCAGATGTCGGTGCCGCCGGAACCGCCACAGTTTCAGTGCCGCGAACTTGCTCAGATAAAGGTAGACGACGGGTGTCGTGTACAGCGTGAGGAGCTGCGACACGAGGAGACCGCCGACGATCGTGATGCCAAGCGGCCGGCGCAGCTCCGACCCGGCGCCGGTGCCGAGCGCGAGCGGCAGGGCGCCGAGCAGCGCCGCCATCGTCGTCATCATGATCGGGCGAAAGCGCAGCCGGGCCGCTTCGTAGATCGCGGCCGCCGGCGCGAGCTGGCGCCGGCGCTCGGCGTCGAGTGCGAAATCGACCATCATGATCGCGTTCTTCTTGACGATGCCGACCAGGAGGATGACCCCGATCAGGGCGATCAGCGTGAACTCGTAGTGCAACAGGATCAATGCCGCGAACGCGCCGGCGCCAGCTGACGGCAAGGTCGACAGGATCGTGATCGGGTGGACGAAGCTCTCGTAGAGGATGCCGAGCACGATGTAGACCGCGAGGATGGCCGCGGCGATCAGATAGGGCTGGCTGGCGAGGGAGGTCGTGAAGACTTTCGCGGCGCCTTCGAACCGCGTGGTCAGTGCTGCCGGCAGGGCGAGCGATCGTTCCGCCGGCTCGATCGCGGCGACCGCTTGGCCTAGCGACACGCCCGGCGCGAGGTTGAACGACAACGTCACCGACGGAAACCCGTCCTGATGGTTGACCGCGAGCGGGGCGAGCGAGGTCTGCAGCGCGGTCAACGCCGCCAGCGGCACCAGCTCGCCCGAGGTCGTGGAACGCACATAAAGCCGGGTCAGCGCGTCGGGATCCTCCTGCGCGCGGGGATCGATTTCCAGCACCACCCGACGCTGGTCCGATTGCGTGAAGATCGTCGCGACCTGCCGCTGCCCGAAGGCGTCATAGAGCACGTCGTCGACCGACTGGGGCGTGATGCCGAGCCGCCCGAGCGTGTCGCGGTCGAGCTTCAGCATCAGGCGCGGCGCCGCCGTCTCGAGGTCGCCGGTCACGTCCTGAAGCTCGGGCAGCGAGGCCAGGCGTTTCAGAACGATCGGCGCCCACTGGAACAGCTCGGCCACATCGGGGTCCTGCAGGGTGTACTGGTATTGCGTCTTGCTGATCTTGGCGCCGATCTGCACGTCCTGGCGCGCCTGCCCGAACAGCGCGATGCCGAGGACCTGGGTCGCGGCCTTGCGCAGCCTGGCCAGGACCTCGGTCGCGCTGGCGCGGCGCTCCGCGCGCGGTTTCAGGTCGATCATGATGCGGCCGCTGTTGAGGCCCGAACCGCCGCCGACCCAGGAATAGACGCTCCCGACATCGGGATCGGCCATGACCACCTTGGCGAGCGCGTGCTGGCGTTCGACCATGGCGGCGTAGGAAATGTCCGCCGCCGCCTCCGTCGTGCCGACGATCAGACCATTGTCCTGCTGCGGAAAGAACCCTTTGGGGACGATCAGATAGAGATAGACGGTCGCCACCATTGCGGCCGCCATGACCGCGATCATCACCTGCGGGTGACGGAGCGACCAGCGCAAGCCTTTGTCGTAGAACCCCAGCGCGCGCCGAAAGGCCGTCTCGAGCGCCGTAGCGAGACGGCCCTCCTTGACGCGCTCGGCAGGTTGCAGCATCCAGCCGCACATCATCGGCGAGACGGTCAGCGAGACGACGGCCGACATCAGCAGCGCAATGCCGATCGTGACCGCGAATTCGCGGAACAGCCGCCCGATCAGTCCGCCCATCAAGAGGAGCGGGATGAAGACCGCGACCAGCGACAACGTCATCGATAGGATCGTGAACACGATCTCGCGCGATCCTGCCAAGGCCGCCGCCAGGGGCGGCTCGCCCGCCTCGACATGGCGGATGATGTTCTCGACCATGACGATCGCATCGTCGATGATGAAGCCGACGGCGATCGTCAGCGCCATCAGCGAGGCAACAGCACGTAGGCGACCACACCGATCGCGGCGAGCCCGATCGCCAGGAGGGTGGTCGCGATCGGCCGCAGGATGAACGGCGCGGAAATGTTCACGGCGAGGCCCCGGCCGCGGCGGGCACGGCATCGATCAAGGTGCCGGCCTGGATGCGGTATTGTCCGTCCGCCACCACTTGCTGTCCGGGTGCCAGTCCGTCATCGATGACCGCGAGGTCGTTGTTGGACCACGCGACCTTGACGGCACGCTTCAGGACCCTGCGGTCGGGGCCGATGACGAACGCGTAGGTCCCGTCGGGGCCGCGCAGGACGGCGGTTGCCGGCACCGTGACGGCACCGCGGCGGACGCCCACCAGGACGCGGACGTCGACGAATTGTCCCGGCCACAGCCCGTCGTCAGCATTCGCGAAGACCGCCTTGTAGCCGATCGTCGCCGTCGCCGTGTTGATCTGGTTGTCGATCACGGCGAGCTTGCCGGTGGCGAGGCGATGTCCGTCCTTCGCTTCGGCATCGACTTCGACATCCCCCTGCTTCATCGCGTCCCGCAGCGAGGGCAAGCTATCCGCAGGTAGCGAAAAGGTGACGGAGATCGGGTGAATCTGGTTGACGGCCACGATTCCGGCGGTGTCGGTCGCGCGGACGATATTGCCGAGATCGAGCGTGCGCATGCCGGCGCGGCCGGTGATCGGCGACCGGATCTTCGTGTAGTCCAGCTGAACCTGCGCCGCATCGATCGCGGCCTGGTCGGCTTTGAGGCTCGCTTCGAGCTCGGCGACCAGCGAACGCGTCGCGTCCAGCTGCTGGATCGCCTCGTTGCCGGCAGCGGCCAGCCGGCTCGCGCGCGCGAAATCGCGGCGGGCGTGGTCGAGTTGCGCCTCGTCCTTGAGCTTCATCGCCTGCGCCTGGGCGAGCGCGGCCGCGAATGGCGCCGGGTCGATTTCGGCCAGCACGTCGCCGGCGTGAACGTCCTGTCCTTCACCGAAATCGATCCCGACGATCTGGCCGTCGACGCGGGTCTTGACCACGACCCTGTTGAACGGCTGCACGGTGCCGATGCCGGTCAGGTAAATCGGCACATCGGCCCGGCCGACCCGACTGGCGACGACCGGAACCGCCGCTTCGGCCGGCTCGGCGCGAGCCTCTGTCCGATGCAGCCATCCGAGCCGGTCGACGCCCAAGCCGGCGGCGGCCCCGACCCCGAGGATCGCGGCCAGTACGACAACCAGCCGGCACCTGGTCGTCATGCCGATACGCTCCTGGGCCGTCTCCGGGCGGGCTTCAGCAACCGCAGGCCCGCTGCGTGATCGTCCGGCGGACTGCGCTACGAGGTCAGCAGATCGGCTGCCCACGACCGCGCGCTGTGGCCGAGTGGGCGACGCGGCCGCCTTGAGCTCGACCCGGGCGACCAGACCGCCGGCGCCGCCGCGATTGCGTAACGACACCCGGGCGCCGACGCGGTCGGCGATCGCTCGGACGATGGCGAGGCCGAGACCGGTGCCCTCGCCGTCCTCGGCGTGGCGGGTGAAGCGCTCGAATACCCGGCCCAGCATGTTCTCCGGCAGACCGGGGCCGGTGTCGCAAATCTCGACCGCGACGATGTCACCGCCCGGCTCGAGCCGGATCTCGACCCGTCCGCCGGCAGCGGTATAGCGCACCGCATTGTCGATCAGGTTGGTGACCAGCACGGCAAGCTCGTGCGGCGCCGCGACGACCTCGAAATCGGCCTCCGGCGACGCCGTGATCGCGATCTCGCGGGCAGCGGCGAGCGGCGCGGTGGCGGCGATCGCCTCGTCGATCGCGGCCGACAGATCCGCGCTGACCGACTCGGCAGCGGCGGAGCCGGCCTCGGCGCGGGCGAGCGCCAGGAGTTGCGCGGTCAATGCCGACATTCGTTTCAGCCCCCGTTCCATGTCGTCGAGCAGATCGGGGTCGTGCTCCCCCCTGGGGCGCTTGAGGTTGCCGACTTGCAGGCGGAGCGCGGTCAACGGCGTCCGCAGCTGATGCGCCGCATCCGAGACGAACCGGCGCTGGAGGGCGAGCGCCTCCGCGAGGCGGGCGAGGGTGGCGTTGACAGCGGCAACGAGCGGCGCGACCTCGCTCGGAATACCGTGCGCTGCGAGCGGCGCGCGGGCATCGGGCGCGCGTTGCTCCAGTTCACGGGCGAGCGCGTCGAGGGGCCGCAGGATGCGGGCAACGAGCAGCCGGACGAGGAGCCACGACAAGGGGATCAGCAGCAGCACGGGCGCGATCGCCTGCCAGGCCGCGCCGAGCGCGATCTCCTGGACCACCGCCAGGCGCTGCGACACCTGGATGGTCCGCTCGAGGCCGGCAAGCGTGTAGGTCCGCCAGCGCTCGCCAGCACTCGTCAGTTCGGAAAAGCCGGTGGCGGCCTGACGCGGCAAGGCGATGCCCGGCGGCGTGTCCCGCAGCACACGGCCGGCCGCGTCCCAGACCTGGACGGCGATGACGTCGTTCGGATCGAGGCCCGCGCGCGCCGGAGCCGCTGCGATGCCGGTCGGATCGCCGATGTCGAGCGCGATCTGCCGCAGCTGATCGTCGACGAAACGGTCCGGATCGTGGCGGGTGATCAGATAGGCGGCGATGCCGCCGATCAGACCCATCGCGACCAGCAGGAACGTGAACCACAGGGTCAGGCGGCCGCGGAGCGATATCGTGCCGGTCATTTCGACACCATCCAGCCGCTGCCCCGGATGTTGGCGATCACTTCCTTGTCGAACCTGCGGCGGAGGTAGTGGATCAGCACGTCGATGGCGTTGCTCTCGATCTCCTCGCCCCAGCCGTAGATCGCCTCCTCGAGCTGGCCGCGCGACAGGATCGTCCCGGGCCGCTGCTCGCGCAGCAGGGTGGAATCCACTGTAAACGACAGCGTCTCATGTGTAGTTTGCGCGCAATGATAGCTTGGCTGGCGCCGCCGCTCACTTGTCACCTCCGCTCACCTGGATCGACAACGCCACATCGCCGCCACGCCCAAGCAAACACCGTCACCTACGACCGCGGCGCCTGATGCATCACGTCCGTGCAGGCCAATCAGCGCCATGACCATCTCCCGTTGTGGTAGTGCAGCACTTGCGGCGCGCGCGCACGCGTCTACACCCTCGTTGCGAGCGCTTCGCCACATAGGGCTCAAGGGAGCGGCTCCGCATGAGCCACCCTAGCCCGAGCATCCCTCGGCACCCCACCAACCGACACCTGTAGGGCCCGCTATCACCAGGCCGTGAATTTGAGGTGGCGTATGAATGCCGTCCAGCGCTGCCGTCTGCTGACGCGCCATCGGTTCGCTGGCTCCCAACCACCGAACCATCCTGCAGCGCGCCGTCGCCCGCCTCGAATTCGAGGGGGGCATCGGTGACGTGGCAGCGCAGCACGGCGCCGGGGCGTGGGCAGGCGGCGTCTCGTTGAAGACGCCTTTGAACACCGTTCGTATCCGTCGGCGACGCCGCGGCCGTGAGATGAAGCAATTATCGCAATAGGTCCCGCTGATCACCACGACCATCCCGCCACCGCTCGCGCCGCCCGTCGCATGCGGGGTGGTCCCGCCGCCGGTCGTGGGGAACTCGGCGGGGCGCTGGGTGAGGCGGTGAGGCGGTGCTCCTGCGTGCGAACGGAGTATGTTCGACTGCGCGACTGCGGGCGTCGGAACCAGCGGCTCCCGCAAGCGATGCCGTCACTCCGGCCGCCGCGTCCTCCGCACGAATCGCCACGACCATCCCGCCACCGCTCGCGCCGCGGGTCGCATGCGGGGTGGTCCCGCAGCCGGCAAGTGGGCGAACTCGGCAGGGCGGTCGGCGAGGTCGTGGTCCCTGGAGCAGGCGGCTGGCTGCCCGCTATGGAAATGGAAGCCTTAGTCAAGCCGAAGCGCCCGGCGAGCCGGCCGCGACCAGGATGTCGAAGTCGTGATCTTCGATCAGGTCCAGCAGCTCGGGCGTGGCACCGTCGGGAAACGCGTGGCGATCGGCGGCAGCCCGTTCGAGACCAGGTGTCTCCCGGCTAACGGACCCGCCGGACGGTCACGACCTTGCTCGCGATGCATGGGGCCGCGGCATCTTTCGCCGCCGTCTGGCACTCCTCGGGCAGGCCGAACAGGCTCTGGTCGTCGTAAAAACGATTCTGTTGGCGGTGGCCGATGACGAAGATCTCGAACTCCTCGTTCAGACCGTCTCGGCCGTCGCCGAGCCGGACCCGCAGGGAGAACCGTCCGGTCGCGCGATCGACGTGCTGGATACGCGCCTGGATCCAGAACAGGGGCTTGGTCTCGCGCGGCGTGACGCCGACGAACGGCCAGTAGCAGTTGCCGATGCGGCCCTCGACCGTGATCCATTTGCAATAGCCCGGGTGGTCGCACGGCGGGTCGACGCCGTCCTGCGGCACCTTGGCGCCGTCCTTCGGGCTCAGGATCTCGGCCACCGCCGGCCCGCAGGCGACCCCGGGCTCATCGCTCCGGGCCGGCGCCCCACCCGCCCAGACGGCAAGCGCACCAGCGGCAAGGAAGGTGAGCGAGCGGGCAGGGGGCATGGGTTCAGTCGACGTGCTGGGCAACCAACTCGTGGCGGCGCTCCGGCGTCAGGCGGAGGTGATCGTTGGTCACGATCGTGCGGGCGAGATCGAGCAGCTCCTCACCCTCGGGCAGCACGTCCCACAGCCTGGCGGTGCCGTCGATCGAGGCCGACACCACCTGCCGCCCATCGGCCCGGAACGCCACGTCCTTGATGCCGCCGCTGTGGCCCACGAGCACGGTGAGCGGCGCGCCGGAGGCCGCGTCCCAGAGACGGACCGTGCGGTCCCAATAGGACGCGGTGGCAACGCGCCTGCCATCAGGGCTGAAAGCGGCGGCGTAGATGCCCTCGGTGTGGCCGCGCAGGACGGCGAGCTCGCGCCCGCTCGCCGTGTCCCAGATGCGCCCGGTGTGATCCATGCTGCTGCTCAGCACGCGGCGGCCGTCGGGGCTGAACAGCGTGCGCGTGACGAAGCCCTTGTGGGCGTCCAGCGTCTGCAGCGGCGCGCCGGTCGCGCCGTCCCAGATGCGCACCTTGCCGTCGCGCGCGCCGGTGACGATACGCAGAGGATGCGCCGGGTCCCACGGCGTCAGACCGAAGGCCGCATGGGTCACGACCGCGCCGTGCGGCATGTCCCGGCCGATCTGGGCGCCCGTGCCGGTATCCCAGAGCTTGGCCGTGGTGTCGTCGGAGATGGTCAGCAGGCGCGCGCCGTCGGGGCTGAAGATCGCGCGCCGCACCGGGCCGCCATGATGCAGGATGCGTGGCGCCCCGACCGGCGCCCCGTTCGCGACCGACCAGAGGCGCGCCGTGCCGTCGGCCGAGGCGGTCGCGACCTGCCGGCCATCGGGGCTGAACTCGGCGTAGAGCACGAGGCCCTGGTGGCCCGCCAACGAAGCGCAGGGCGCCAGCCGCGGCACCATGCCCGGCGCCGGCTCCTTGCCGAGCGGCGCAAAGTCCCAGAGCAGGGCCTCGCCGCCGGCGCCGGCGGTCACCAGATAGGCGCCGTCGGGGCTGAAGGCGGCATGGTAGACGTCGCCGCCATGGTTTTGCAGGATGGCCAGTTCGGCGCCTGAGCCCGCGTCCCAGATGCGCGCCAGATAGTCGCCGACCCGGACTGCGCCGGGCACGGTCTTCTCCTCCGCCGTGGTCACGAGCCAGCGCTGGTCGGGGCTGAACTCGACGTGGCCGATCGGCCCGCCCGGACTCCTCAGCACCAACGCCTCCCGGCCCGGCTGCGCATCCCAGAGCTTGACCAGTCCGTCCTCGGAGCCGGTCACCAGCCGCCCGCCGTCGGCGCTGAGCCGCGCCCAGAGCGCCGCGGCCGCGTGCTGACGGGCGAAGGTGAGCTGGGCGCCGGTCCCGGCATCCCACAGGCGCACCGTGCCATCGCGCGAGGCCGTGACCACGGTGCCGCCGTCGGCGCTGAACGAGGCCTGCACGACCGCGCCGTCGTGCCCCTTCAGGACCGCGAGCGGCCGGCCGATCAGCGGGTCCCAGAGGCGGGCGGTGCCGTCCTCCGAGGCGGTCACCACGAGCCAGCGGCCGTCCTGCGGCACCGGGTCGAACTCGGCGTCGAGCACGCCGTGCGCGTGGCCCGCCATGGGCTCGCCGACCGGCGCGCCGGTGGTCGCGTCCCACACCCGCGCGGTCGCATCGTCCGAGGCCGTGAGCACGTAGCGGCCGTCGGGACTGAAGACGGCCTTCCAGACGGCGCCCTTGTGGGCGTCCAGCGGCCGGCCGAGGGCGTTCCCCGAAGGCACACTCCAAAGCCGCGCCGTGCCGTCCGCCGAAGCGGTCACCACCCGATCGCCGGCCGGCGCGAAGGCGACATCGACCACGCTGCCCGTGTGGCCGACCAGCGTCGCGACCGGCGCCCCGCTCCCGGCATCGAAGATCCGCGCCGTGCCGTCCCGCGACGCGGTCGCGACGTAGCCGGTCTTGGCGCTGTAATCGGCCGCGACCACCGCGTCGCCATGGCCTGAAAGCACCCGCATGTCCGTGCCGTCGACCGGCCAGAGCCGGGCGGTGTGGTCTGCGGACGCGCTCAGCACCAGGCGACCGCCGGCGACGAAGCGGACGCTCAGGACCGGCCCCTGATGGCGGCCGAGGAGCCGCGAGCCCTGGGCCTGGCCGGCGACCGGCAGGTGCCAGAGCCGAACCTCGCCCCGGTCGTCGCCGGTCGCCAGCCGATCGCCCGCCGCGTTGAGCGCGCCCGCCCACGTCGCGCCGCCGAGCCGGCCCAGGATCGAGGTCCCGAGATAGGCGTCGAGCGCGCCGTAGAGCTCGGCCTCGGCCTCGGGCACGTAGGGCCGCTCGGGCGCGGCGAGGTCCTTGGGCAGCGCCTCAAGCGCGAACAGGATCGCGGGCTCGACGTGGCCGGCACGCAGCTGCCGGTCGGCCACGTCGACCAGGAACAGCGATTCGGTGCGTTGCGCGCCGACCCGCAGCTGATCCGAACGATCGCGCTCCTGATCCGCGATCGCCTTCTGATCCTGCGCATCGTACCAGAAATAGCCGGCGCCCGCGGCCACCAGGAAGAACACCGCCGCGGCCGCCGCGAGCCCGGTCAGCAAGCGCCGGCGCCCGCTCTCGCGGGCGAGCTGGTCGCGCCGCCGGCGGACCTCGCTCGCCCGGACGAACTCGCGGTCGGCCTCGGCGAGTTCGGTGCCGCGGCCGCGCAGCCGCTCGAGCGCTACCATCAAGGGCGCCTCGCGCAACAGAAAGCCCTCGTTGCGCGCGCGCGCCTGCCACTCCTTGCGCGCCTCGGCGAGGCGCTGGCGCCAGACCAGAAACTCGCGGTCGGTCTCGATCCAGTCGCGCAGGCGCTGCCATTCGCGGATCAGCGCCTCGTGCACGACCTCGGCCGTGGTCTCGCCGCTCGCCTCGTCGTGCTGGGTGACCACGAGCCGGGCATTGGCGAGACGCGTGACCGCCGACCAGTATTCGTCGCGAATCTCGGCGCGGCTGGCGATCCGGCGGGTGTCCTCGGTGCCCTGGCCGGGGCGCACGAGCTGCAGGAAGGCGCCCCTCACCCGCTCGCGCTCAGCCGGGCTGAGCGCGCGGTAGACGTCCTCGGCGTAGCCCGCGATTGCGAGCGCGACGCCGCCGATCTCCTCGTAGGCCAGGTGGGTGAGCCGGCCGTGGCGCTGGCGGCCCCAGAGCTCGGTCAGGGCGAATTCCAGCAGCGGCAGGCCGCCCGGCTGCCCGCGCACGTCGGCGAGGATGCGGTCGACCAGGCCCATCTCGAAGCGCACGCGCTGGCTACGCGCCGGGTTCTCGATCGCCGCCCGCAGCTCGTCTTCGGTCATCGGCCCGAGCTTCAGATCGGCGCCCTGGAGCGCATCGGCGAAGGTGAGCGACTGGAGCGCCTGGCCGAGGAAGTCGGCGCGCAGCGTCAGGACCACGACCACCCGCTCGACCCGGGCAAGGCCCAGGAACACCTCGAGGAAGCGCTGGCGCTCGTCCGCCCGCTGACACAAGGTGTAGATGTGCTCGAACTGGTCGGCCACGACCAGCAGCCGGGTCGTGGCCGAGGATGCCTGCAGCCGGCCGATCAGCTCGTCGACGACCGGGCGGTGGCGCTCGAATTCGCCGAGCAAACGATTGATCTCGCGGCCGCGCAGGGCGGCGTCGGCGGGCTCCGGCAGCAGCCCGAGCAGAGCGGCGAGCAGGGGCCGAAGCGGGGTTTCGTCGGGGCGGAAGGACGCAAAGCGCCAGCCGCCCTCGGCGCACAGCCTCGGCATGAGGCCGGCAAAGATCACCGAGGACTTGCCGCTGCCCGAGGGTCCGAGCAGGGCGACCAGGGAGCGCCGGCGCACCGCCCGCTCGAGCTCGGCCACCGTGTGATCACGGCCGAAGAAGAACGCCGCGTCCGGCTCGCCGAAGGCGTGCAGCCCCCGATACGGGCAAGGCGGCACCGGCGTGGCCGCCGGCAGGGTCGCGGCCGGCCCGAGCGCCTCGCGGGGGTAGGCGTCGGCGCTCGGTAGCGGGTCGAACAGCACGCGGTAGACCGGCACCGCTTCGGCGATATTCTTGAGGATCTGCTCGCCGAGGAAGGCGGTCCGGAACGGGCCCGGCTCGACCTGGTCGTGCACCGCTCCGGACACGAACACGCCGCCCGGGTCGGCCAGCGCCTCCAGCCGCACCGCGACGTTGACGCCATGGCCGTAGACCTCGTCGCCGTCGACCAGGATGTCGCCGGCGTTGATGCCGATCCGGAAGGCGATCCGGCGGCCGCGCTGGACCGCCCGGTTGCGGACGTCGACCCGCTGCTGGATCTCGAGCGCGCAGGCGAGCGCCGCCGGGGCATGCCCGAACTCGGCGAGGATGCCGTCACCGATCAGCCGGACGATCCGCCCGTCATGCGCAAGGATCGCGGGCTCGACGACCTCGTTCAGGTGAGCCTTGACCCGGGCGTGGGTGTCCAGCTCGTCCTCGCCCATGAGCCGGCTGTAGTCGACCACGTCGGCCGCGAGAACCGTCGCTTGGCGGCGCTCGATGGCCTGATCGACAATGGACGAGGCCGCCGGCATCGGGCCTCCCGGGATCGCAGCCCCTGAACAGCGCCTATATGCCGCATTATCCGGAGTTTGTCACGGTGGTTACCCCAGCAGCTTAAACCCTGCAGCGACCGAAGGCTGCCGACGCCGTCGCTGCCGATGGTCAGCCGTTCGGACAGCGTGCCCCGGAAGTCATCGCACGTCCCGCCGAGCAGCCGCTCGATGACCACTCGTGGTCGCTGACTCCTCGCCGGGAGCTGCAACTCCCCGGCTGGCACCGGCCGTCAAACCGAGCAGCGCCACCGCGATTCGCCATCGTCATGTGCCTCTCTCGCTACGCCGCGAGCGGCACGTCCACGGCGGGCGTTCGGAAATGATCGTAGCGTCCCCCCGCAACCAACTCTTCCAACACCTCTTCACGTGTCAGCTCGAGGTGCCGCTGCGCTGATGAGTTCGGCGCCGCGGCACCGGGCGCGTCCGCCGGCGCGGCGCGCCGCTGGCGGCGTAGCGAGCGAGACCCGACCGTGAGGACGATCGCCCTGGCGCTCGCGCTGCTCACTCTACGTAGGCACTCCAAAGTTGTTGTCGCCCTTTTGCCACCCGTTTGCCACCCAACTCGGTGGCACGGAGTGGGCTGGGCCGGGATGGACTGGTACCCGAGCGATGCCCTAAAACCCGCGAAGATCTTAGGGAATCCGGAAAATTTCGAAGTAACCTTCGGTTTCCATGGATGCGACCGTCGCGAAATTTCGGGTTGATCCCACGATTTTCGAGACCGCCCCATTCGACCGCTCCGGCACCCCTCCGTTGGCGCCCGGCGCGCAACGGCCGCGCTTACCTAGCCATGGTGCCGCCCTCCCGCAAGTCCTGGGGACGACCCGCCGATCCTGGGCCGGGGCGCTCAACGCAGGCCGACCCGCCACGCCCACGCCGGCCCGACGGATCGAGCACGACCGAGCGTTAAGCCATCGGTCACCCGGCAGCACCAGGTTCACCGCCCGGGTGGCGCGGGATCTGGCGGGTCGGGCGAGGATGCGCTAGGTCCTGTCTGGCTCCGCCCGCGCGGCGCTCCGGAGCGACCAGCGGAGGTCTTCGCCCTTCGGCCCGACCGTGGTGGTCGGCGCGGGGCGGCGCGTTTGCCGAAGGACGATCGCCGATGGCGCTGACGACGTTGGCCGGCCTGATCGAGCGGCTGGAGCGCCAGCCGGCGGCGCCGGCGGTGATCGCCCATCGTCAGGGCGGCGCCGAGGCCTGGACGGGCGGCGAGCTCGCCGGCCGGGCGCGCGCCCTCGCCGCGGGCCTCCGGCAGAGCGGTCTCGTAAGCGACGAGATCGTGGGGCTGCTGGCCCCGAGCGGGCCCGAATGGGTGCTGGCGCTGCTGGCCATCGTCCGCGCCGGGGCGATCGCCCTCCCGCTCGGCGAGCAGATCACGGCTTCGGAGCTCGCGCGGATTCTGCGCCACAGCGGCTGCCGGCGGATCTGTACCACCAAGCCGTTCGTCCCGGTCCTCGAGGGCCTGGAAGACGACCGCCGGGGCGACCTCTCGATCATCCGCCTCGACCGCCAGGACGAGGGTGCCAGGGGCGCCCCCGAGCCAGCCGGCGCTGGCCACCACTGGCGGCAGCTCCTGCGCGACGACCCGGCCGCCCTGCCCGAGCTCGAGCCGGATCAGCTGGCCGTCCTGGTCTACACCTCCGGCACCACCGGCACGCCCAAGGGGGTGCCGCTCAGCCACGCCAACCTGACCGCCAACATCAACGCGCTGCTCAAGGAGCGCCTCGCGGGACCCGACGACCGGGTGCTCCTGCCGCTGCCGCTGCACCACGCCTACCCGCTGACCGTCGGGCTCCTGACCGGCCTGGCGGCGGGCGCCGCGGTGGTCCTGCCGAGCGGCATCAGCGGGCCCGAGATCAGCCACGCGCTCGCCGATTGCCGGTGCACGATCATGGTCGGCGTGCCGCGGCTCTACGAGGCCATGCTGAACGGCATCGAGAGCCGGGTGAACGGCCGCGCCGGGGTCGTCCGGCAAGGCTACCGGCGCCTGCTGGCGCTCTCGATCGAGCTGCGCCGCCGCTTCGGCTGGCGCACCGGACGCCACCTGTTCTGGCCGCTGCATCGCCAGCTCGGGCCCGCGCTCCGCCTGCTCGCCTCGGGCGGCGCCCGCCTCGATCCGGAGGTCGCCTGGAAGCTCGAGGGCCTGGGCTGGGAGGTGCTGACCGGCTACGGCCTGACCGAGACCGCGCCGATCCTGACCTTCAATCCGCCCGGCCGCGCCCGCCTCGAGAGCGCCGGCCTGCCGGTCGCAGGCGTCGAGCTGCGCCTGGCGCCCCAGGACGACGCCCCGCCGGGCCAAGGCGAGATCCAGGCCAAGGGCCCCAACGTGTTCGCCGGCTACTGGCACAATCCCGAGGCGACCCGCGAGGCGTTCACCGCCGAGGGCTTCTTCCGCACCGGCGACCTCGGCTGCCTCGACGCCGAGGGCTACCTGCACATCGTCGGCCGCAGCAAGGAGCTGATCGTGCTGGCCGGCGGCAAGAACATCTTTCCGGAGGAGGTCGAGGCGGTCTACGCCGACAGCCCGCTGATCCACGAGCTCGCTGTCCTGGAGCAGGGCGGCCGCCTGGTCGGCCTGATCGTGCCCGAGATCGAGGCGCTCCGGGCCGGGGACGGCGACGCGCTGCGCCAGCGCCTGCGCACCGAGCTCGAGGAGCGCTCGCGCCGCCTCGCCTCCTACCAGCGGCTCAGCGACTTCGCGATCACTGCCGAGGCCCTGCCGCGCACCCAGATCGGCAAGCTGCGCCGGCACGAGCTCGGCCCCCTGTTCGAGCGCGCCAAGGCGGGCGCCGGCGCGCCCACGACCCCGAAGGAGCTCTCCGCGCGCGACCGGGCATTGCTCGATTCGGCCGAGCTCGGCCAGGTCTGGCACTGGCTCGAAGAGCGCTTCGCGCCCAAGCCGATCACGCTCGACAGCAGCCCGCAGCTCGACCTCGGCCTCGATTCGTTCGACTGGATGAGCCTGACCATGGAGCTCGGCGAGCGCTTCGGCGCTCAGCTGAGCGAGGATGCGGTCGCCCGCGTGACGACCTTGCGTGACCTTCTGGCCGAGATCGAGCGCGCGACCGAGAGCGCCGGGGCCACAGCTGAGATCCGCGAGCTCAGCCCCGAGCAGGAGCGCTGGCTGCAGCCTCAAGGCTGGCCGCTGCGGGCGCTGGCCGCGGTCCTGTTCGCCCTCGACCGCCTGATCATGCGCGGCCTGTTCCGGCTCCGGGTCGAGGGTAAGGAGCATCTGCCGGCCGAGGGCCCCTTCCTGCTCGCCCCCAACCACGCGAGCTACCTCGACCCGTTCGCGATCGCCGCAGCGTTGTCCTGGTCCCAGCTCCGCCGGCTCTACTGGGCCGGCTGGACCGGTCTTTTGTTCCGCGGCCCGCTCACCCGGCTGTTCAGCCGCGCCACCCGGGTCTTGCCGGTCGATCCCGAGCGCGGCCTGACCTCGACCCTGCCGCTTGGCCTTGCCGCCCTCGAGCACGGCTCGGCCCTGGTCTGGTTCCCCGAAGGCGCCCGCTCGACCGACGGCCAGATGCATCGCTTTCTGCCCGGCGCCGGCCTCCTGATCGAGCGCGCGGGCGTACCGGCGGTGCCGGTCTGGATCGGCGGCACCTTTGCCGCCTGGCCGCCGGAGCGCGCCTGGCCTCGCCTGAGGCCGATCCGGGTCCGCTTCGGCCGGCCGCTCGCGTTCGAGCCGGACCGCGCGGCGCCGAACGGCGAGCGCCATCGCCAGATCGCCGACCGGCTGCACGACGCGGTCGCGGCGCTGGCGGAGGGCGAGGACCGGGTCGAAGCGCTCCCCGCCGCGCGCAGGTTTGACGGCGCCAAGCCCCCGCCCACATAGTGGAGAGTCGCCGACCGCATCGCCCAGGCTCTGGGATTTCCCGGGCGCCGCCGTCGGCACATTCTAGCGGATGATGGTCATGGAGGCGGTTGAGAAGAACGTGAAGGTGCCCGGAGCGAACGGCAGGGCGGCGGGTGTGAATGTGTGCTGCAGCTGTACGGTCACCACGCTGCCCGGGGCGTTGTCGGGGGCCCAGGTTACGTCTGCGACCAGCGTGCCTGCGGGCAGTTCAGCCAGCTGAAGAGCCATCGTCTCGAGCTGACCCTGAGTGGCCGCCGTGCCGCTCGCGGTGCCGCGCACGGCGGCGAAGCGGGCCGTCTCTTCGACCGCGTGATTGATCGATGCCTTGGCGGCCACCGCCCGCCCGATCTCGATCGCGCCGAGAGAGAGCATGATGACCAGGGGAAGGGTAAAGGCGGCCTGGATCGCCGTGGCGCCCCGCCGATCCTGCGCCAGCGCGCGCAGGAGGTCCGTCACGCGGGCCGCAAGATCGAGGGCACGCATCGCATCACCTCGCGTCAAGGAAGCGCTCATCGGACGCGGACAACCGCCTGGCCAGCGACGGCTGTGCTGCCCGCGCTCGACCACGGATAAGAGATTGTCAGGGGCACGGATCTCGTGACACTGACCCGCACATACCGACCGGGCAGCGAGCCGTCCGGGCAAGGAGCGGCGCCGTCCGTCACCTCAGCGCCGTTCTCGCAGGCGTAGAATGCCTGCGAGCTAGCGGCGACCGGAAGCGTGCTCATCTCATCCGGCGTCAGCGCGCGACCGACGTACTCTTCCAGGGCAGCCTGCTCGATCAGCTGATCGTCCTGCCAATTGACGGGCTGGTACAGGGCCTGCTGGGCGCCCTCGCGCGCGGCGCCGCTCAGCCGTACCCCTTCGACGTAAGCTTGGCCGTAGTCGAAGGCGCCGATGCCGCAGGCGATCAAGATCGGTGCTACCAACGCAAACTCGACCGCGGAATTGCCGGATTGGCCCCGAAGGACGCTGCGCGCGGTCCGAGCGAGCTTGGCCAGTCGCGTGCTCATCTTCCTCACTCCACCAGACGCGCGTACTGCTCCTGGGGCAGCACACTGTTGGCATAATCGGCATCCAGATAGGAGGTGCCGGTGAAGGTGATCGTGCTGGCCAGCAGCAGGATTTCCGACTCGGCGACGCTGGAGCCGCCCGTGAAACCGACGTGCTGGCTCGGGAAATAGATGATCCCGGTGAGCTGCATGGTCGAGCCGCCGGCGATCAGATTGGTTCCGCTCGACGGCGCGTTCGGGTCCTGGAAGAACAGGACGTTGGCGAGCGGTCCTGTGGTCATCGGCGTCAAGGTGATGTTGGCGCCGCCCTGGATGGTGGCCGTGGCGTAGTTGCTGCCGCTGCCGGTCAGGTAGAAGCTGACGCCACCCGAAGCGTCCTCGGTGTTGGTCGCCGTCGCGGTGCCGGCGATCCGGAAATAGCCGCCTTTGATGATGTACAGGCCGGGCTGGAGCACCACGTCGGTTCTGATGTCGAGCCCGCCGCAGTACACGCCCGGCGAGAGGGTGACGGGCGTCCCGCCCCCGCCGCCGCCGCGGCCTCCACCGCCACCACCGATGATCTGCAGCGTGGCGTAGGTGCAGCTGCCAACGGTGGGCGGGGCGAGTCAGCTCATCGGATCCCCGTAGGCCGGCACCTGGACCTCCGGCTCGGGCGAGACGCAGTCGCCCGAGTAGTTGCCGCCAACGCTGACCGAAGTCGCCGAGAGGCCGGATGAGCCGGTCTGGTAGAGGGCCGCCGCCGGATCGTTCGATTCGACCACCACGCCACAGTTCAGGTTGACGTCCGCGGTGCCCGAGACGGTGAGCGCGCCCGTCGCCGTGGGGTGCAGGGCCCAGACGCAGGCATCCGCGACCACCGCCTTGGCCACCGCGCGCGCGGTGATCTGCGGCACGGCAGCGAGAAACATCCGGGCGAAATACAACGGTGCCGGCTCGGTCACGATGACCTCGACCGACTGAGCATCGCCCATGGCGATCCCCGAAGAGGGCGGGCTGTGGATCGTGACGGGGTCCAGCATGCCGTTGCGCGCCGCAGCATCGTCGGCGGCCGCCTGCAACGCGACCGGATCGGCCCCCTGGGTCAAACCCTGTCGGGCGAGATTGATGGCTGCCGCATAGGCCGCCGCATCGGCCCCGGACTGGATGTTGCGTTTGGCTCGGTACCAGCTGGTCGCGTCGACCGCGAGCCCAGCGCCGCCGACGAATAAGGGGATGGTGAGCGCCACGTAAACCGCGACCACCCCGGTCTCAGCTTTGACCAGCGATCGCAGTCTAGCGAAGCAGTCATGGCAGACGATCAAATCTATTCGTTGCCATCAACATGGTGCAACCTCGTGCATATACCGCACGTTAATGAGTTGCACACAGAGATTAACATCTGGCAAAGATGAATTTGTCGACAATAGTTATAAACATAACAAAAAAACCGCTCCGTAGCCCGCGGGAGCAGGTGATCGACGCCGAGCTCGGGCCGATCACCGACGCTGCCTATCCCTGGGCGCTGCGCGGGTTGGGAGTGGCTGGCCACGTGAGGGCCACGGTCATGCTGCAGTCCGGAGCGACCTCGTCCGGCTTGCCTGAACCCGCCCGCGTCGGCGGCGGTTTGACGCTTGCGCGTCGCTGCCCACATAGTAGCGACCAGTTCGGCCGCGGAGGCATGTCAATGGGCGGATCTTGGGACGGATCTCCGAAGGCGACGCTTGCCGACTGGCAGGCCCTGGCCGATCGGGAAACCAATGGCCGCGCGGCCGATCTGGTCTGGTCGACGCCCGAGGGCATCGCCGTCAAGCCGCTCTACACCGCGGCCGACCTCGAGCGGCTCGAGACCATGGACGGCCTGCCCGGCCTGCCGCCGTACCTGCGCGGGCCGCGCGCGACCATGTACGCTGGGCATCCCTGGACCATCCGGCAATACGCCGGCTTCTCGACCGCCGAAGCGTCCAACGCCTTCTACCGCCGCAACCTCGCGGCCGGCCAGATGGGGCTCTCGGTCGCCTTCGACCTCGCGACCCATCGCGGCTACGACAGCGATCATGCCCGGGTCGCGGGCGACGTCGGCAAGGCGGGCGTCGCGATCGACACCGTCGAGGACATGAAGATCCTGTTCGATGCGATCCCGCTGGAGCGGGTCAGCGTCTCGATGACCATGAACGGCGCCGTGCTGCCGGTGATGGCGTTCTACATCGTGGCCGCCGAGGAGCAGGGGGTCGGCCCCGACCAGCTCGCCGGCACGATCCAGAACGACATCCTGAAGGAGTTCATGGTCCGCAACACCTATATCTACCCGCCCGCGCCCTCGATGCGGATCGTCGCCGACGTGATCGGCTATGCGGCCAAGCACATGCCGCGCTTCAACCCGGTCTCGATCTCCGGCTACCACATGCAGGAGGCGGGAGCCACGCTCGTCCAGGAGCTCGCCTTCACGCTCGCCGACGGCCTCGACTATGCGCGCGCCGCGGTCGCGCGCGGGCTCGCGATCGATGCCTTCGCGCCACGGCTTTCGTTCTTCTTCTGCATCGGCATGAACTTCTTCATGGAGATCGCCAAGCTGCGCGCCGCGCGCTTCCTGTGGGCGAAGCTGATCCAGCGCGAGTTCCAGCCCAAGGACCCGCGCTCGCTCATGCTGCGCACCCACTGCCAGACCAGCGGCGTCTCGCTGCAGGCGCAGGACGTCGACAACAACGTCGTCCGGACCACGATCGAGGCGCTGGCCGCGGTGCTCGGCGGCACCCAGTCGCTGCACACCAACGCCTTCGACGAGGCGCTGGCCCTGCCGACCGACCGCTCGGCCCGGATTGCCCGCAACACCCAGCTGATCCTGGCCGAGGAGACCGGCATCCGGCACGTCGTCGACCCGCTCGGCGGCAGCTACTACGTCGAGCAGCTGACGGCGAGCCTGGTGCAGGCCGCCGCGGCGCTGATCGATGAGGTCGAGGCCATGGGCGGCATGACCAGGGCGATCGAGGCCGGCATGCCCAAGGCCCAGATCGAGGCCGCGGCCGCCCGCCGCCAGGCGGCCTGGGACCGGGGCGCGGAGGTCGTGGTCGGAGTCAACAAGTACCAGCCGGCCGAGGATCAGCCGGTCGAGCTGCTCGACATCGACACCACGGCGGTGCGCGCGACCCAGCTCAAGCGTCTGGCCGAGGTGCGCGCCCGGCGCGACGAGGGCCGCTGCCAGGCAGCGCTCGAGGCTCTGGCCGAAGGTGCCGCGGGCGATGCCAATCTGCTCGAGCTCGGCATCGAGGCGGCGCGCGCGCGCGCCACGCTCGGCGAGATCTCCCTGGCCATGGAGCGCGTGTTCGGCCGCTGGCGCGCCGAGGTGCGCACGATCGCAGGCGTCTACGGCGGCGCCTTCAAGGAGGACCCGGAGTTCATGACCATCCAGCGCGAGGTCGAGGCGTTCGCCGAGGCCGAGGGCCGCAGGCCGCGCCTGCTGGTCGCCAAGCTCGGCCAGGACGGCCACGACCGCGGCGCCAAGGTGATCGCGACCGCGTTCGCCGACATCGGCTTCGACGTCGACATCGGCGCTCTGTTCCAGACCCCGGACGAGGCCGCGCGCGAGGCGGTCGAGAACGACGTCCACGTGATCGGCGTCAGCACGCTCGCGGCCGGCCACAAGGTGCTGGTGCCGGAGCTGATCCAGGCGCTACGCGCCCAGGGCGGCGAGGACATCCTGGTGGTGGTCGGCGGCGTGGTGCCGCCCGCGGATCACGAGTTCCTGCGCGAGGCGGGCGTCAGCGCGATCTACCCGCCCGGCACCAACATCCCGAAGGCC
Organism: uncultured Alphaproteobacteria bacterium; assembly: GCA_963753685.1. Classification (GTDB taxonomy): domain Bacteria; phylum Pseudomonadota; class Alphaproteobacteria; order Geminicoccales; family Geminicoccaceae; genus DATAOG01. The sequence continues at coordinate 236,109 of CAVWDE010000019.1, read as the reverse complement.
GCCCGCGAGATCCTCCGGCTGCTGGCCTCCAGGCGCGCCCATCAGGCTGCCTAGCCGGCCCACTCGACCGTGAGCTCGGCCGCATCGGCGTGCGGCACCGACGGCGGCTTGCCCTCGATGCTGCCGAGATGCACGAAGCCCACCAGGCGATCGTCCGGAGCCAGGCCGAGGGCCCTCTTGACGTTCTCGTCGTAGGCGTTGGCGCCGGTCAGCCATTTCGCGCCGAAGCCCTGGGCGTGGGCCGCGAGCAGCAGGTTCTGGACGGCAGCGCCGGTCGAGAGGATCTGCTCGATCTCCGGGATCTTCGGATGCTGCGGATCGAGCCTGGCCACGACCGCGATCAGGAGCGGCGCACGCAGCGGCCGGGCGCGCTCCTGCTCGAGCGCCGCCTCGGGCGCATCCGGTTGGCGCTGGCGCAGCGCATCGGCGAACACCTCGCCCAGGCGCGCACGGGCGGGTCCCCGGATCACGATGAAACGCCAGGGCCGGAGCCGGCCGTGGTCGGGGGCGCTGGCCGCCGCCGCCAGGATCTGCGCCAGCGTAGCACCCTCGGGCGCCGGCTCGGTGAGGAACGCCGGCGCCACCGAGGACCGGCTCATAACGGCTTCGAGGGCTTCCATCGCCACCTCAACGCGGTTCGGGTCGTCCGGCGCCGTTTGTGCCCCGACGCCGCGCCCAAGACAAGCCCTTAGGGTCCGCTCCTCGTCCGCCACGAGGTCGCCTTAACGCTCGCGCAATCTCTCGGCGTTATCGTCTCATAAACATCTTTCGTGTTGCGACGCCGCATTCGCGAACCCTTGCCCTGACTGGGTGTTGTTGCCTATGTGATGCGGCGCACAAGCAAACGGCACGGTCGGCGGAGGAGCCGGCCGGGAGAGGAATGCTCGATGGATCGCCACGGTTACTTCTTCGAGGATCTGACGCTTGGCATGTCCCGGGTGTTCAGCAAGACGATCACCGAGGCCGATCTCCTGATGTTCGCCGGCGTCTCCGGCGACACCAACCCGATCCACCTCGACCAGGACTTCGCCAGCCGGACCATGTTCGAGGGCCGGATCGCGCATGGCATGCTGACCGCGAGCCTGGTCTCGACCGTGCTCGGCACCCGCCTGCCCGGGCCGGGCTCCGTGTACGTCAGCCAGAGCCTGAAGTTCCTGGCACCCGTGCGGATCGGCGACACGGTGATCGCCCGCGCTTCGGTCGCCGAGCTGATCCCCGAGCGCAACCGGGTGCGCCTGCAGACCATCTGCACGGTCGGCGAGCGCAAGGTGCTCGACGGCGAGGCGGTCCTGATGGTGCCGCGCAAGCCGAACGGCATCTGAGCCAGCGCCGGCCGTGCCCGGTGCGCACTCCGGGCCGAGCCATTTCCGCACCGAACCGGTCGTGTAGCGCCAGGTGACCCTCTGTCGTCCACGTGCTAGAACGAGGGCGCAGCGGAGACCTCACGATGGCGACCCGACCGGAGCAGCTCTACAAGGACGACTTTTACGCCTGGACCCGCGACCAGGCGCAGGCCCTCCGCCGCCTCGCCGAGCAGCGCTGGAACGGCCCGCTCGACCTCGAGCACCTGGCCGATGAAGTGGACGAACTCGGCATCCAGGCGCGCAACGCCGTCCGCAGCCAGCTCCTGCGGATCCTAGAGCATGCCCTGAAGCTGGAACATTCGCCCGCGGCCGACCCGCGCGTCGGCTGGCTGAACTCGATCGACGATGCCCGCGGCGAGATCGAGGCGGCGCTGACGCCAGCGATCCGCGCCGAGGTCGAGCCGATGCTGCCGAAGTTGTTCGACCGGGCCCGACGCAAGGTCATCCGCGATCTGACGGCCCACGGTGACAAGGACGCCGCGCGGGCGTTGCCGGCGGATTGCCCCTACGCTTTCGACGACCTGATCGACGACGACTGGTGGCCAGTCAACCGGCACGGCGTGCGCGACGACGACTGAAGGGGCCGCCATGGCAACCCGACCGGAGCAGCTCTACAAGGACGACTTTTACGCCTGGACGCGCGACCAGGCGCAGGCGCTCCGCCGCCTCGCCGCGGAGCGCTGGAATGGCCCGCTCGACCTCGAACACCTGGCGGAGGAGGTGGAGAGCTTGGGCAGCGAGCAGCAATGGGCGCTCGAGAGCCAGCTCGAGCGCGTCATCGAGCACCTCCTCAAGCTCGAGCACTCGTCGAACGCGGAACCCAGGCGGCAATGGATGATCTCGGTCGTCGATGCGCGCGGCGAGATCGAGCGCCGGATGACCGCGACCATCCGCAATGAGGTCGAGCGGGGCCTTGCCGACCGCTATCGGCGCGCGCGCCGTAAGGCGGAACTCGCTCTTGGCGCCCACAGCGAGAAGGACGCGGCGCGGGCGCTGCCGGCGGATTGTCCGTATGCCTTCGACGATCTGATCGCCGACGAATGGTGGCCGGTCAACCGCCATGGCCTCCACGACGATTGAGACGGCTCGCATGGCATCGCGCCTCGATCAGCTCTACGAAGACGACTTCTACGCCTGGACGCGCAATCAGGCGCAGGCGCTTCGCCGCCTCGCCGCGACCCGACCGAACCTGGCGCTCGATCTCCCGCACCTGATCGAGGAGGTGGCGGACTTGGGCACCAGCCAGCGCGACGCCGTCCGCAGCCAGCTGCGCCGGATCATCGACCATTGCCTGAAGCTGGAGCATTCCCCCGCCCGCGATCCCCGCGCCGGCTGGCAGGAGACGATCGTCAACGCGCGGATCGAGCTCGAGGACAAGCTCACGGCCACGTTGCGCCGCGGCCTTCAGCGGCGGTTGCCCAAGCTCTACGACCAGGCGCGTCGCACCGCCGCCGCTTCGCTCCGTCTCCACCGTGAGCCCGAGGCCGCGGACGCTTTGCCGGAAACCTGCCCCTGGCGCCTCGCCGACCTGCTGCGCCACGACTGGTATCCCGCGAGCCGGCACGGGCTCTCGCCCTGACTCCGGTGCCCCCTGAGCGCAGCGCTACAGCGGCTTGTGCTCTTTACAGCGCCCGCCGGGCGCGGGCATAAGGCGGCCATGCAGATCCACCGTGGCTATTGGAGTTTGCCGAAGGCTGCCCTGCACGGGGTGGTCGCGATCGGCAACTTCGACGGCGTGCATCGGGGCCACCGCGCCCTGATCGCCCGTGCGCGCGCCCAGGCGGAGGCGCTCAAAGCTCCTCTTGGCGTGATCACCTTCGAGCCGCACCCGCGCGAAGTTCTGACCCCCGACCAGGCGCCGCCCCGGCTCACGCCCTTTCGCGTCAAGGCGCGGCTTCTGGCCGAGCTCGGGGTCGAGCATCTGTTCGCGCTCGCCTTCAACGACCATCTCCGCCAGAAGACGCCCGCCCAGTTCGTCCACGACGTCCTCGCGGGCGGGCTCGGCGTGCGCGAGGTCGTGGTCGGCCAGGACTTCCGCTTCGGCAACCGGCGCGCAGGCGACGTCGACACGCTCGCGGCGCTGGGCCCGGACTACCGTTTCGGCGTCACCCGGGTCGAGCCGGTCGCCTGGGAGCGCGAGGTCTGCTCGTCGAGCCGGGTGCGCGCCGCGATCGCGCAGGGCGAGGTGGCGCTCGCGCGCGATCTCCTGGCGCATCCGTTCATGGTCGAGGGCCGGGTGGTCGCCGGTGAGCGGCGCGGCCGCGCGCTCGGCTATCCGACCGCCAATCTCCGGCCGCCGCGGCGGAAGGCGCTCTGGCCGGCGGCCGGCATCTATGCCGTGCGCGCGGGCTGGCGGCAAGCTGGCGAGCCGGTCTGGCAGGACGCGGTCGCGAGCCTCGGGGTCCGCCCGACCTTCGCGGGCCAGGATCTGCGCCTCGAGGTCCATCTGTTCGATCGCGAGATCGATCTCTACGGCCAGCGGATCTGCTGCGCCTTCGTCACCCGCCTGCGGCCCGAGGTGAAGTTCGAAAACGTCGAGGCGCTCAAGGAACAGATGGCGCTCGACTGCATCCAGGCGCGGGCCGCCCTGGCGCGGCACGCCGCCGAGCCCTACATGGCGCTCACCTCCGAAGCCCAGGGCACCTGAACCCGCCCGCTCCGCCGCCGGCAACGCCCCCGCAGGAACTGCAAGAGCCCGCCCATGAGCACCGACTATCGCGCGACCGTGTTCCTGCCCAAGACCGCGTTCCCGATGAAGGCGAACCTGGCGGCACGCGAGCCCGAGATCCTGGCGCGCTGGGCCGAGCTTGACCTCTACCGGCGCCTGCGCGAGCAGGCCAAAGGCCTGGAAAAATTCATCCTCCATGATGGCCCGCCCTACGCCAACGGCCATCTGCACATGGGCACGGCGCTCAACAAGATCCTCAAGGACGTGGTCAACCGCAGCCAGCAGATGCTGGGCAAGGATGCGGTCTACGTCCCCGGCTGGGACTGCCACGGCCTGCCGATCGAGTGGCAGATCGAGCAGCGCTACCGGCAGGCGGGCAAGGACAAGGACGCGGTGCCGGCAGCCGAGTTCCGGCGCGAGTGCCGCGAGTTCGCAGAGCATTGGATCGAGGTCCAGCGCCAGGAGTTCATGCGCCTGGGCGTGGTCGGCGACTGGCAGCATCCCTATACGACCATGGCGTATAAGGCCGAGGCCGGCATCTTCCGCGAGCTCGCGAAGTTCCTGCAGGCGGGCGAACTCTACCGCGGCCTCAAGTCGGTGCTCTGGTCGGTGGTGGAAAAGACCGCGCTCGCCGAGGCCGAGGTCGAGTACCACGACCACACCTCGACCACGATCATGGTGCGCTTTCCGGTGGTCAGACCGTCGGTTCCCGAGCTCGGCGGCGCCGCCGTCCTGATCTGGACGACCACGCCCTGGACCATGCCCGGCAACCGCGCCATCGCCTATGGCGCCGAGGTCGACTACCGGGTGATCGAGGTCCAGGGGGTGGGCGAAGGCTCGCGGGCGGTGGTCGGCGAGAAGCTGCTGCTGGCCGCGCGGCTGGCCGAGGACGTGACCGCGGCAGCGAAGATCACCGGCTACCGGACGCTCGCCGAACTGCCCGGTCCGGCGCTCGCCGGCACGATCTGCCGGCATCCGCTGCGGGGGCAGGGCTACGACTTCGAGGTGCCGCTGCTGGCGGCCGATTTCGTCAGCGCCGAGGATGGCACGGGCCTCGTGCACATCGCACCCTCGCACGGCGCCGACGACTTCGAGCTCGGCGCGACCAACGGTCTCGAGGTCCCGGACACGGTCGCCGAGGACGGCGTCTACACGGCGCAGGTGCCGCTGTTCGCGGGCCTGCACGTGTTCAAGGCGGCCGAGCCCGTGATCGCCGCGCTCATCGAGGCGGGAGCGCTGCTCGCCCGCGGCAAGCTCACCCACAGCTACCCCCACTCCTGGCGCTCCAAGGCGCCGCTGATCTTCCGGGCGACGCCGCAGTGGTTCATCCCCATGGAGGGCGAGGGCCGGCTGCGCGCCAAGGCGCTGCAAGCGATCGAAGAGACCCGCTGGGTCCCGGCGTCCGGGAATAACCGGATCCGCGGCATGATCGAGAGCCGACCCGACTGGTGCATCTCGCGCCAGCGCGCCTGGGGCGTGCCGATCGCGGTGTTCGTGCGCCGGGCCGACGACCAGCCGCTCCGCGACCCGCTGGTCAACGAGCGGATCGCGGAGGCCTTCGAGCAGGAGGGTGCGGATGCCTGGTTCACGAGCCCGCCCGGGCGCTTCCTTGGCGAGGGTCGCGATCCCGCCGACTACGAGCAGGTGACCGACATCGTCGACGTCTGGTTCGAGTCCGGCTGCACCCATGCGACCGTGCTCGAGCAACGTCCCGAGCTCGGCTGGCCTGCCACGCTCTACCTCGAGGGCTCGGACCAGCACCGCGGCTGGTTCCACTCCTCGCTGCTGGAGAGCTGCGGCACCCGCGGCCGCGCGCCCTACGACACGGTGCTGACTCATGGCTTCGTGGTCGACGAGCACGGCCGCAAGATGTCGAAGTCGCTCGGCAACGTGGTCTCGCCGCTCGATCTCATGAAGACCCGCGGCGCCGACATCCTCAGGCTGTGGGCGGTCGGCGCCGACTACGCCGAGGACCTGCGGATCGGCGAGGAGATCCTGGCCGGCCAGGCGGACGCCTACCGGCGCCTGCGCAATACGCTCCGCTATCTGCTCGGCTCGCTCGCCGGCTTCGAGGCCAAGGAGCGCCTGCCGGCGGCGGAGCTGCCGGAGCTCGAGCGCTGGGTGCTGCATCGCCTGGCCGAGCTCGACCGGCTGGTGCGCGCGACCAACGCGGACTTCGATTTCCCGCGCCTCTATTCGGCCCTGCACAACTTCTGCGCGACCGATCTCTCGGCCTTCTACTTCGATGTCCGCAAGGACGCGCTCTACTGCGACCGGCCGGACAGCCGCCGCCGGCGCGCCGTGCGCACCGTGCTCGACCGGCTGTTCGAGTGCCTTTCCGCCTGGCTCGCCCCGGTCCTGGTGTTCACGACCGAGGAGGCGTGGCTCTGCCGCCATCCGTCGGAGGGCGCCAGCGTCCATCTGCGGCGGTTCCCGGAGCTGCCGGCGGCCTGGCTGGACCCGGCGCTCGGCGCCAGATGGGAGCGGGTCCGACGGGTGCGGCGGGTGATCACCGGCGCGCTCGAGGTCGAGCGTCAGGAGAAGCGGATCGGCTCCTCGCTCGAGGCGGCGCCGGCGGTCTACCTCGATCCTGCGGACGCCGAGGTCGTGGCCGGCCTGGACATGGCCGAACTCGCGATCACCAGCGGCGTCGAGACCATCGTGGCCCCGCCGCCGCCTGCCGCCTTCACGCTCGCCGACGTGCCGGGGGTCGGGGTCGTGCCGAGACGCGCGGACGGCGCCAAATGCGCCCGCTGCTGGCAGGTGCTCGCGGAGGTCGGCGCCGAGCCGGCGGCACCCGACCTCTGTCGGCGCTGCCAGGACGCGGTTGCCGCCCTGGCCGCCGCCTGAGCGCGCCGGGGGCGGCCGTCGATGCTGCGCTGGGGCCTGCCGGTCGCGCTCGCCACCCTGGTGCTCGATCAGCTCGCCAAATCGGCGGCGCTGGCCGCGCTCGACCTGGGCAGCGCGCCCCAGCGCGTGACCCCGTTCTTCAACCTCGTGCTGGTCTGGAACCGCGGGGTCAGCTTCGGCATGTTCAACTCGGGCGGCGCCTTTGCCCCCTGGCTGCTGTCCGGCCTGGCGCTCGCCGTGGTCGTCGGCCTCCTGGTCTGGCTCAAGCGCAGCGACCAGCTGCTGACCGGGCTCGGTCTCGGGCTGGTGATCGGCGGTGCGCTCGGCAACATGATCGACCGCATCCGCTTCGGCGCCGTGGTCGACTTCCTCGACTTCCATCTCGCCGGCTGGCACTGGCCGGCCTTCAACCTGGCCGATGCGGGGATCTGCGTCGGTGCGGTGCTGATGCTCGCGGACGGCTTGCTCGCACGACGCCGCCAGCCTACATAAGGCCTCGGAGGGGGGGCAGGCGCCGCCCAGCTGGGGGATGATCGACATCGTGACCAAAACGATCGGCGCGATTCGGCCGGCAATCGCGCGCCTGGGAATTGGCGCGCTCGCCATGGGCGTCCTGGCGCTCGCGGGCTGCGCACGCGGCGCGGTTCAGGACGCGCTGGGCATGGGCAAGCGCTCGCCCGACGAATACTCGGTGGCGGCGCGCGCGCCGCTGATCATACCGCCGGACTTCGACCTCCGTCCGCCTGTGCCCGGGGAAGCGCCGCCAGCGGCCGGGACCGCGGGCGATCAGGCGCGTGTAAAGCTGTTCGGGCAGTCCACGGCACCGGCCGCGATCCGGCCCGCGGTCGCAGCTCAGGGCGCGGCGGAGACTCCCGGCCAACAGGCGTTGCTGGCCGAGGCCGGCGCCGGCGCGAGCGATCCGAACATCCGGCGCGAGATCGCGGTCGAGAACCAGTCGCTGGCTCTGGTCGAAGACGCGCTGTTCACGCGGGTGATGAAGTGGCGCGAGCCGAGCACGCTCGGCGCGACCGTCGACGCGCCGGCCGAGACTGCGCGCCTGCAGGCCAACCGGGCGAAAGGCGCGCCGCCGACCGCGGGTGACACCCCGACGGTGGTCGAGCGCCGCCAGAGTCCGCTCGGCGCCCTGGTGAGCAAGGTGTTCTGACGACCATGATGGCGCTTTCCAGGGCATGCGGCGCCGGCGCCGCGCTGGTCCTGACGCTGACGGCATCGGGAACGAGCGGCGAGGCGGCGGTGTTCAATCCGGAAACCTTCACGCTTTCCAACGGCATGCAGGTGGTGGTGGTGACCAACCGCCGGGCGCCGGTGGTCAGCCATCACGTCTGGTACAAGGTCGGCTCGGCCGACAGTCCGGTCGGCAAGTCCGGGCTCGCGCATTTCCTCGAGCATCTGATGTTCAAGGGCACCGATACGCTCGCCGCCGGCGAGTTCTCGAAGATCGTGGCGCGCAACGGCGGCAACGAGAACGCCTTCACGGGCGCCGACTACACCGGCTATTTTCAGACCATCGCCAAGGACCGGCTCGAGACCGTCATGCGCATGGAGGCCGATCGCATGACCCATCTCAAGCTCGAGCCCGAGGAGGTGCGCACCGAGCGCGACGTCGTCCTGGAGGAGCGCTCGATGCGGGTCGACAATGATCCGGGCTCGCGCCTCGGCGAGCTGGTCAACGCCACCCAGTACCTCAACAATCCCTATCGGCTGCCGGTGATCGGCTGGCGCCACGAGATGGCGAGCTACACCCGCGAGGACGCGCTCGCTTTCTATCGGACCTGGTACGCACCCAACAATGCGGTCCTGATCGTCGCCGGCGACATCGACGCCGCCGAGCTGCGGCCGCTCGCCGAAAAGTACTATGGCGTGATCCCGGCGCGCCCGGTGCCGGAGCGCCACCGGCTGGTCGAGCCGCCGCAGGACGCGCCGCGCGAGGTCGACCTCTCTGACCCCCGCGTCCGCCAACCGTCTCTGATCCGCTCCTATCTCGCGCCGAGCTTCACCGCCGGCGAGACCGTGCACGCCTACCCGCTCGAGGTGCTGGCCCAGGTCCTGGGCGGCACCAGCACGTCCCGGCTCTATCGCTCGCTGGTGATCGAGCAGAAGGTCGCGACCTCGGCCGGCGCCTACTATCACGGCACGTCGCTCGATCAGACCACTTTCCGGGTCTACGCCAGCCCGCGCCCGGGGGTCAGCCTGAACGACCTGGAGGCGGCGGTCGACGCCGAGCTCGCCCGTCTGAAGAGCGAGCCGGTCACGGCCGACGAGGTCCGGCGTGCGACCAGCCGGATGACCGCCGAGGCGGTCTATGCGCGCGACAGCCTGTCGACCGCGGTGCGCAGCTTCGGCGCGGCGCTCGCGACCGGGCGCACGGTCGAGGACGTCGAAGCCTGGCCCGAGCGGATCGGTGCGGTGACGCCCGCCGAAGTCAACGCCGCCGCGGCTTATGTGCTCGACCCCGGGCGCTCGGTCACCGGCCGCCTCAGCCCGGCGCCGCTCGCCACGGCCACGGCCGGGCCCGCCGCTGGCGCGCCGGCGCCGCCGCTCGGCGAGCCGGACATCAACGCCGGCGGTCCGGACGGTCATGGTTAGCGGCCGGATCGGGGCTGGACTGTTGAGCCTCTCGGTCGCGGTCGGCGCGTTGAGCCCGGGGCCGGCTGCCAAGGCGGCGGCCAAGGTCGAGCGGGTGGTGAGCCCGGGCGGCATCGAGGCTTATCTCCTGCGCGAACCCTCGATCCCGTTTCTGTCCCTGTCGCTCCAATTCCGGGGTGGTGCCGCCCTCGATCCGGCCGGCAAAGAGGGTCTCGCCTACATGGTCTCGGGCCTCTTGGACGAGGGTGCCGGCGACCTCGACAGCCAGGCGTTTCGCACCGAACTCGAGGATCTGGCGGTCCGGCTGTCGTTCGATGCCGGGCGCGACGAGCTCTCGGGCCAGCTCAAGACTTTGACCGTCCATCGCGCGCGCGCCTTCGAGCTGCTCCATCTGGCGCTGACCGCGCCCCGCTTCGATGCCGAGCCGGTCGAGCGGATCCGCAATCAGATCCAGGCCAACCTGCGCCAGCGCGAGGAAGACCCGGACTATGTCGCAGGCCGGACCTGGTTCGAGAGCGCCTTCCCGCACCACCCCTATGGCCGTCCGAGCCAGGGCACGGTGGCGAGCGTGGGTGCGATCACGCCATCGGACCTCAAGACTTTCGTTGCCGACCGGCTCGCGAGAGACAACCTGATCATCGGGGTCGCGGGCGACATCACCGCAGCCGAGCTGGCGCCTCTCTTGGATCAGACCTTCGGCGACCTGCCGGCCAAGAGCACGCCCTTCGAGCTCGCCAAGGCCCTCCCGGCGCGCGGCGGCATCGTGGTCGTGCGCAAAGACGTACCCCAGAGCCAGGTGCTGTTCGGCGAGGTCGGCCTCGCCCGCGACGATCCCGACTTTTACGCCGCCTACGTCGCCAACCACCTGCTCGGCGGCGGCGGCTTCACCTCGCGCCTGACCGAGGCGGTGCGCGAGCAGCGCGGGCTTGCCTATTCGGTCTACAGCTACCTCTATCCGATGGACTCAGCACCGCTCTGGCTGGGCGGGCTCGGCACCGCCAACGCCGCGGTCGGCGAGGCGCTGCAGGTGGTACGCGCCCAGATCGCCGCGATGGCCGCGGGCCAGATCAGCCAGGCCGCGCTGGACGATGCCAAGACCTACCTGACCGGCTCCTTCCCGCTCCGCCTGACCAGCAACGACGCGATCGCCGGCATGCTGGTCGGGATGCAGGTCGACCACCTCGGGATCGACTATCTCGAGCGGCGCAACGACTACATCGAGGCGGTGACGCTCAAGGACGTGCAGCGGGTCGCCGCGCGGCTCTATCATCCGGACCAGCTGCTGGTGGTCGTGGTCGGCCAGCCGCAGGGGCTCGAAGGCTGAGCCGACCCTCGTCGGGGGTGCGCGCGGCGGGGGCGAGGCTCGAGGAAGGACCTGGATCGTGGCGCCGATCCGTCGTCTGCCGCAGAACCTGGTCAACCGGATCGCCGCCGGCGAGGTGGTCGAGCGCCCCGCCGCCGCGGTCAAGGAGCTGATCGAGAACGCGCTCGACGCCGGCGCGGGGCGGCTCCTGGTCGAGCTTGCCGGCGGTGGTGCGGCCCTGATCGCGGTCACCGACGACGGCCAGGGCATGGCGCCGGCCGAGCTCACCCTCGCGCTCGAGCGCCACGCCACCTCCAAATTGCCCGACGACGACCTGGTCCGGATCCGCACGCTCGGCTTTCGGGGCGAGGCGCTGGCGGCACTGGCCGGCGTCAGTCGGCTTCTGATCACCAGCCGGCCGCGGGCGCAGGACAGCGCCTTCGCGGTGTCGGCCGAAGGCGGTGCCTGCGGCGCGCCGACCCCCGCGGCCGGCGCCTTCGGCACCCGGGTCGAGGTCCGCGACCTGTTCTTCGCGACCCCGGCCAGGCTCAAGTTCCTCAAGTCCGAGCGCGCCGAGACCCAGGCCGCGCGCGAGGTGGTCGAGCGCCTCGCGATGGCCTATCCGGAGGTCGCGCTGACGCTGGTGGTCGACGGCCGGCGGGTGCTGCGGCTGGAGCCGGCGAGCGGCGATGCCGAGACCAGGCTCGCCGCCCGGCTCGGCGAGATCATGGGCCAGGAGTTCGCCGCCAACGCGCTGACCGTCCGGGCCGAGCGCGACGGCCTTGGCCTGCTCGGCTTCGCCGGTCTGCCGACCGCGAGCCACAGGACCGCCCGCTTCCAGCATCTGTTCGTCAATCGCCGACCGGTCCAGGACCGCCTGCTCAAGAGCGCCTTGCGCGCGGCCTACGGCGACCTTCTGTTCCACGACCGCCAGCCGATGGCGGTGCTGTTTCTCGAGCTCGAGCCGGACCGGGTCGACGTCAACGTCCATCCGACCAAGGCCGAGGTCCGGTTCCGCGAGCCGGGCCTGGTCCGCGGCCTGGTGATCGGAGCGCTCCGGCAGGCGCTGCTGGCGGCCGGCGGCCGGACCGCGACCACGCTCGGCGAGGCGGCGCTCGACGCCTTCCGGCCGGCGCGCGGCCTGCCCTGGGGGCGCGGCCGAGCCGCCAACGGCGGCTATCCCGGGCCGGGCCTGGCCGAGGCCGCGGCGCGCTTTCAGGCCCCCGTGAGCGGGGAGCGGCTCGAGCTGGGGCCGCCCGCGGCGCGCGACGAGGGCGCGAGCGGGGCTGAAGACGGGACCTTCGAGCAGCATCCTCTGGGCGCCGCCCGGGCCCAGCTGCACGATGCCTTCATCCTCGCCCAGACCAGCGACGGCCTGGTCCTGGTCGACCAGCACGCCGCCCACGAGCGCCTGGTCTACGAGCGCATGAAGGCGGAGCTGGCGGCCAACGGCGTCGCCCGTCAGGGCCTCTTGCTGCCCGAGGTGGTCGAGCTCGATCCGGCCGCGGTCGAGCAGCTGCATGAGCGGCGCGCCGAGCTCGCCGAGCTCGGCCTGGTGCTGGAGCGGTTCGGCGCCGAGGCGGTGCTGGTGCGCGAGCTGCCGGCCCTGCTCGGCAACCCCGACGTCGACGGCCTGGTCCGGGACCTGGCCGAGGACCTGGCAGCGATCGAGCAGGCGGTGAGCCTGCGCACCGCGCTCGATCGGGTGAGCGCGACGCTCGCCTGTCACGGCAGCGTGCGCGCCGGGCGCCGCCTCAGCCTGGCCGAGATGAACGCGCTCCTGCGCCAGATGGAAGCGACCCCACACAGCGGCCAGTGCAACCATGGCCGGCCGACCTACGTCAGCCTGTCGCGCGCCGACATCGAACGATTGTTTGGCCGCCGCTGACGCCGCTGGCCGGGGAGCGGCGGTTCGGCCGGCGCTGACGCGATCGGCCGGAAGCGCCGGTTTGAGCGCCGCTCGCCCGGCGCGCCGGGGCTGGCCGCGCCGGGAAGGTGACCGCCGTGGCCGCCGCGCGGCCAATTGCCGCTGTCGGGACCGCGCCCGGCGACCCTGGACAAGCTTAACGCGGCGCGCCACATATGACGGACGTCCCCAGTTGGCGTGTAGTCCGGCCGCCCCCGACCCTCTGGAGTGATTGATGACGTACGTCGTCACCGAAGCATGCATCAAGTGCAAGTACATGGATTGCGTCGAGGTGTGCCCCGTGGATTGTTTCTACGAGGGCGATAACATGCTGGTGATCAATCCCGACGAATGCATCGACTGCGGGGTCTGCGAGCCCGAATGCCCGGTCGAGGCGATTCTGCCGGATACCGAAGAGCAGGCCGAGCGCTGGCTCGAGCTCAATCGTGAATACTCGACCGGTCCGTGGCCCAATATTACGCGGAAGGGGGAGCCGCCAGCCGACGCTGACGACTTCAAGGATCTGCAAGGCAAGTTCGACAACTACTTTAGCCCGAAGCCCGGCCAGGACCGTTGACCGCGGCCGCCGGCCCCGGGGTCTTGCCCCGGAGTGGGGCCGACGAACCGGCGCCGCGACGGGAGTGCAAAGGGGCTGTCCATTTCTGTCGAAGCATGCTATGAATGTTTAGCATTAATTTCCATTAACGTTACGGAAAGCTTTCGGTGCGAAGATCCGGCGGATCGGCCGGGTGCAGGCGTTCGACGTCTGGGCGCGCGGCGGGCTTGGTGGCGGTCGCGCGGCCGTGCTGAGGTAGGTGGGAGAACGACTTCGATGGGCAAGAATCTGGCCTTCGCCCCGGATGACTACGTCGTCTATCCGTCCCATGGCGTGGGCCGCATCACCGCGATCGAGACCCAGGAGATCGTCGGCGACCTGCTCGAGATGTACGTGGTCTCGTTCGAGCAGGACCGGCTGATCCTCAGGGTGCCGGTCGCCAAAGCGCCGAAGTCCGGGATGCGCAAGCTGAGCAGCCGGGACAAGATCCAGACCGCGATGAACGCGCTCAAGGCGCGGCCGCGGCCCAAGCGCGCCGTGATGTGGAGCCGGCGCGCCCAGGAATACGAGGCCAAGATCAACTCCGGCGATCCGGTGTCGATCGCCGAGGTGGTGCGCGAACTGCACCGCGCCGAGGACGCCGAGCAGTCCTACAGCGAGCGCCAGATGTACCGGGCCGCGCTCGAGCGCCTGGCGCGCGAGGTCGCGGCGATCGAGCGGATCGACGAGCAGATGGCGACCGCCAAGCTGCAGCAGGTGCTCGGCCAACAAGCTGCCTGATCACCGCCCTGCGGCCGGCAAGAGGGGGTCTTCGGACCCCTTTTTGCTGGTGCGCCCGCTCGATGCGGGGGGATACTGCGCCTGATCAGGTCGGCAGCTCGTGGTGGCGCGCCGCGTGGCGGGCCTCGATCGCGTCCCAGATCCGGGTCTCGAGGGCGACGCCGTCGAAGCGGTTGATCTCCTGCAGGCCGGTCGGCGAGGTGACGTTGATCTCGGTCAGCCAGCCGCCGATCACGTCGATGCCGACGAACACCAGCCCCTGGGCCCTGAGCACGGGGCCCAGCGCCTCACAGATCTCGTGGTCGCGCCGGGTGAGCGTCGACTTCTCGGCCTTGCCGCCGACGTGCAGGTTGGCCCGGGCATCGCCGGGCGGCGGCAGCCGGTTGACCGCGCCCGCGGGTTCGCCGTCGACCAGCACGATCCGCTTGTCGCCCTGTTTGATCTCGGGCACGTAGCGCTGCACCATCAACGGCTCGCGCACGGTCGCCGTCAAAAGGTCGAGCAGGCTGTTCAGGTTCTCGTCGTCCGGAACGATGTGGAACACGCCGGCGCCACCGTTGCCGTAGATCGGCTTGACGATGATGTCCTTGTGCTCGGCCCGGAACGCCTTGATCTCGGCGTGGCTGTAGGTGATCAGGGTCGGCGGCATGAGGTCGACGAACTGGGTCACGAACAGCTTCTCCGGCGCGTTGCGCACCGCGACCGGGTCGTTGACCACGAGGGTGTCCGGGTGCACCCGCTCGAGCAGGTGGGTGCTCGCCACATAGTTGAGATCGAACGGCGGATCCTGGCGCATCAGGACGATGTCCAGGGTGCGCAGGTCGAGCATCTCGGGCGTGCCCAGGGTCGCGTGGCGGCCGCGCTCGCGGCGCACCTGGAGCGGCCGCGCCAGCGCCTTGATCCGGCCGTGGTCGTAGCTCAGATCGGTCGGCAGGTAGTGGTAGAGCCCGTGGCCGCGCCGCTGCGCCTCGAGCGCCAGCACGAAGGTGCTGTCGGCGTCGATGTCGATCCGCTCGATCGGATCCATCTGGATCGCCACGGCCAGGCTCATCTCGGTCTCTCCACGGTCGCGCCGGCGGGCCCGCGCGCTTTCGACCGGAGCTTGACACTGCCGGGCATGCCACGCTTTGTCCATACCGGAGCCCCGCGATGCCACCCGGAGGAACCGGCGCCATGGTCTACGACCGCGACAACGTGTTCGCCAAGATCCTGCGCGGCGCGATCCCGTGCCAGCGCGTCTACGAGGACGACTACGCGCTCGCTTTCCGCGACATCAACCCTTTGGCTCCGGTGCATGTGCTGGTGGTGCCCAAGGGCGAGTACGTCTCGATGGACGACTTCACCGCCAAGGCGCCGCCCGAGGCGATCGCCGGCTTCTTCCGCGCGGTCGGCGAGACCGCAAGGCGGCTCGGGGTGGCGGCCAGCGGCTATCGCTTCCTCGCCAACAGCGGCGCCGACGCCCGCCAGGAGGTGGCGCATTTTCACGTTCACATTTTCGGCGGCGCGCCGCTCGGGGGGATGCTCAAGAAGATCGAGGCGCGCTAGATCGCCGCTCAGAACTGCGCCGGCTGGGCCGGATCGGCCGGCCGGATCCAGTACAGCAGGATGATCAACGCGAGCGCGTAGCCCGAGGTCGCGCCAACCGCGTTGGCGGCGATGTCGGAGAGATCGAAGGTGCGCCAGGTGGTCAGCCGCTGCGCGAACTCGAGCGCGGTCCCGCCGGCGATGGTCAGGAGAGCGAATCCGGCCAAGGGACCGGCGCGCTGGCTGAAGCTGAGGGCGGCAAAGG
Organism: uncultured Alphaproteobacteria bacterium; assembly: GCA_963753685.1. Lineage (GTDB taxonomy): Bacteria > Pseudomonadota > Alphaproteobacteria > Geminicoccales > Geminicoccaceae > DATAOG01. The sequence continues at coordinate 220,286 of CAVWDE010000019.1, read as the reverse complement.
CCATGCCGCCGAAAATCAGGAAATGGGCCAGCTTGTCGGTGCCGTCCGGGGCGCTGACCGGCAGCGGTAGCAAGAGCAGCGCGGCGACGCCGAGCCAGCCGACCGCCCAGAGAGCGGCAAAGGTCCGGCGGGTCGAAGGTTGAAACAGTCGATCCATGAGCCCTCTGCGACGTACCGGCGAAATCGGCAGCCTGTCAGTCCGAGACGGACAATAGGTTAATCGCGTGGCCTGGCAACCGGGCGTCGGCGGCGCTGATCTGCGGGACGGCACCGGCCATGCCGCCCGGGCCGCTTCGATCGGCCCCTGTGGATTGTCGCTTGCTTGCCGATAGATCCTTTATTATAGACAAGTTAGGAGAGAAAGCTAAACCGGCGCCTGCGATCGGGAGCGCAAACCTCCGACGCGCCCGGGAGGATCCGACAATGACCGAGCCCTATCCGCGCGATCTGGTCGGCTACGGCGGCCATCCGCCGCACCCCAACTGGCCGAACGGCGCCCGGCTGGCGCTCAGCATGGTGCTCAACTACGAGGAGGGGGGCGAGGCCTGCGTGCTCCACGGCGACCCCGCCTCCGAGGCCTATCTGCACGAGATCCCGGGCCAGCCGGCGCTGACGGGCCAGCGCAATCTGAACGTCGAGTCGATCTACGAGTACGGCGCCCGCGCCGGCTTCTGGCGGATCGTGCGCCTGTTCCAGGAGCGCGGCCTGGTGCTCACCGTCTACGCCGTCGGCATGGCGCTCGAGCGCAACCCGGCCGCCGCCCGGGCGATGGTCGACGCGGGCTTCGAGGTCGCGAGCCACGGCTGGCGCTGGATCGACTATCAGGACATGCCCGAAGCCGAGGAGCGCGCCCATCTGAAGCGCGCGATCGAGGCGATCGAGCGCACCACCGGCACGCGCCCGGTCGGCTGGTACACCGGCCGCAACAGCCCGCAGACCCGCCGTCTGGTGGTCGAGGAGGGCGGCTTCCTCTACGATTCCGACTCCTACGCCGACGACCTGCCCTATTGGCTGGAGGTCGGCGGCCGGCCGCATCTGGTGATCCCCTACACCCTCGACAACAACGACATGAAATTCGCGATCAACAACGGCTTCAGCCACGGCGACGAGTTTTTCCAGTATCTGCGCGACGCCTTCGACGTGCTGTACGAGGAAGGCGCCCGCCAGCCCAAGATGATGTCGGTCGGGCTGCACTGCCGCCTGGTCGGACGGCCGGCCCGGAGCGCCGCGCTGACCCGCTTCCTCGACTACGCCCGCAGCCACGACCACGTCTGGATCACGACTCGCGCCGAGATCGCCCGCCACTGGCGCAAGCACCATCCCTACAAGCGCGAGGCCACGCCAGGCGGCGGCTGAGCCCCTCAGGCGGCGGGCCTGCGGCGCGCGGGGGGCGCGATCTGGAGCGCCGATTGGTCGACCTCCGAGGCCAGGCCCTCCTCCGCGAAGTAGTAGTAGTGCTGGTTGCGGAACTGCCAGACCGCCGGCCCGAGCTGCGCCGCCGCGGCCGCCGGGTCGCAGCTGCCGATCCGGATGCAGACCCCAAGGCGCACGAAGAAGGCTTGCACGGTCTGGATGTCCTGGGACAACTGATGGTCGGCGACCGTGTCGAGCACGAAGTCCCGATAGTTGCGCACCGCCACCTCGAACCGTTCGCCGGACGCCGCCGCGACCCGCTCCAGCAGCCGGCGCTGGCGATCCTGCTCGGACTGCCAGGCAGCGCCCAGCCGCGCCCAGGCGTCGGCCACCGGCGGCTCGCGGAACTCGGCGAGATAGCGCCCGGTCTCGGCGCGCCGCACCTCGGCCTTGAAGCTCGCGTACTGATCGGAAGCAAACAGCCCGCCTGCGAGCAGCAGCAGCACGCCGAGCAGCGGCCCGAGTGCGGGCAGCAGGACCGCGCGCCGCTGCCGCCAGAAGCCTGCGAGCTCGAGCCGCGGCAGCGCCGGCAGCGCCAGGCGCGGGTAGCGGCGGCTGTACGAATCTCCCATCTGCGTCTCCGCTAGGGGCAATAGGGCAGGTTCGGCGCCATCTGGCAGGGGTCGGGCGGCGCCGGCTGCGGTGCTGCCTGTCCGACCGCCGTGGCCGATGCCAGCAGCAGCGCGAGCGGCAGCGCCAGGAGCAGCCAGACCAGGAGCCAGGTCCGCAGCGCGGCCAAACCCGGCAGCGGCGGCGGCCAGCACTCTGTGCCTCCGGCCAGGTGCCGGCTCGGGATCGATCCTGGTAACACCTGCATGGTTAATGTCCGTCCAAGACCCTGACCGATCCCGGCCCGTCTGGCTTGTGACCTGGTTCACTCTTCGGGATAGTTTTCGCTCCCGGCCCACGCCAGAATTGAGCGCACGGGGGCAAACGACGCCCACCGGCGCGGATCGCCTGCCAAGTGAGCGGTTGCCCGATCAGGGCGCTGGTGAGACGGTCCGCGCCTGACCGTCAAGGCCGGCCCGGCGCAGGAGCTTACGCATCACGGTCGGCAGCGCCAGCCGATCCAACTGGTCCGCCCGGCACCAGAGCGCGCCCGGCCCGACCTTGGTGATCGCCAGGGCGATCGCCTTCGGGGTTGCCTGGGTGGTCCCTTGGGCGAGGGTCAGTTCGAGCAGGAAATGGGTGAAGGCGTGGCGGACCGGCGGCGCGAGCAGGCGCCAGTCGGCCGGGGCCGGCGCGTGGCCGAGCGCCGCGTCGAGCGCGAGCGCACCCTCCTGCCAGGGGCTCGAGGGCAGCTCGTGCAGGCCGCCGAGCAGGCCGTCCGCGGGCCGGCGGCGAAACAGGATCGCGCCGTCGGGGCGGGTCAGCAGGAAGGCCAGGCCGCGCCGGATCGGCCGGACCGGGCGCAGCGCCCGCCTGGGCAGTTGCTCGGCGCTGCCGGTGGCATGGGCGGCGCAGGCGGAGCGCCACGGGCAGGCCGCGCAGCGCGGCTGACGCGGGCGGCAGAGCGTCGCGCCGAGGTCCATCAGCGCCTGCGCGAGGTCGCCCGGGCGATGGTCGCTCGCGAGCGCCGCCGCGCGCGCGTTCAGCTCGGGCAACGCCGCCGGCAGCGGCACCTCGATCCCGTGCAGCCTCGCCAACACGCGCAGCACGTTGCCATCGACCGGCACCGCGGGCTGCCCGAACGCGATCGCGCGCAGCGCGTTCGCCGTGTAGGGCCCGATCCCCGGCAGCGCCCGCAGCGCCGCCTCGTCGATCGGCAACCGACCGCCGTGCTGCGTCATGACGACCCGGGCGAGCGCGTGCAGGGCGCGGGCCCGGCGGTAGTAGCCGAGACCCTGCCACGCGTGCAGGACATCGGTCTGGTCCGCGGCCGCGAGCGCATCGAGGCTCGGGAAGCGCGCCAGGAAATCCGGGAAACGGCGGCTGACGGTGGCCGCGGTGGTCTGCTGCAGCATGATCTCGCTCAGCAGCACGTGATAGGGCTCGGCCGCGGCTCCGGGCGCTGCCCGCCACGGCAGCCGGCGGCGATGGCGATCGTACCAGGCGAGCAGGCGATCGATCAGCATCGCAACCGGCGGTGGCCGGGGGTCACTTGCCCGCGGCGGTACGCCGCCCATGTTTAAGAGGAGGACCATGGGTCGGGGTGATCGGCCGCGATCCGGTCCCCCATGGTTGCGCAACCTGGAGCCAGAGCGCCCAGCCGATGTCGCACCGACGACGCCGGAAGCTGCGAGCGAGGCCGGAGACCGCGCGCCGGGGCGGCGGGCTGCGGCGCCTGCCCGAGCTGCTCGGCCGGCTGCTCGAGCCGTCGGCGCGCCGGCGCGGGCTGGCCGAGGCGAGGCTGCTCACCGACTGGCCGCTGGTGATCGGGCCGCAGCTCGGGGCGCGCTGTCAGCCGGTCCGCCTCAGCGGCGCAGAGGGCCCTGCAGGCGGCGTGCTCACGGTTCATGTCGGCGGCGCCTTTGCGCCCGAGCTGCAGCACAGCACGCCGCAGCTGCTCGAGCGGATCAACGGCTTCTTCGGCTATCCGGCGGTCGCCCGCCTGCGCCTGATTCAGGCACCCCCGGTGCGCCCGGTCAAGCGGCGCGGCGCGCGCCCGATGCGGCCTCTGGCGGCGGACGAGCTGGCAGCGCTGGCGGCGCTGGTCGAGCCGGTGACCGCGCCGGACCTGCGGCGGGCACTCGGCACCCTCGGCCGGACGGTCAAGGCGCAGATCCCCGACCCGGACGATCACCGGCCGCCGGCCAGCTGAGGCGATCCGACCAGGCAGTGGCGGGGCCATTCAGGGCCGGTTAAGGCAATTTTGATAGATTGCCTCGGGTTGTCGCGCACGAGGTGCCGACCTATCCTTGGCGCGAGCGCTCGGGTTGGAATCGAGGAGGGGCAGGTGAAGAAGGTCGTGCTGCGGCTGTCCGGTAGCCTGATCGCGGTACTCGGCTTGTGGACCCTGGTGTGGTTGCCCCTGGTCCTCGGCCAGAGTTCCGCGGCCGAGCCGCAGGAGGAGGCGATCGGCGATCCGAACGCGCCGGTCACGATCATCGAGTACGCCTCGCTCACCTGCCCGCACTGCGCGCATTTCCACAAGGACGTGCTGCCCCTGCTCAAGGAGCGCTACATCGCTCCCGGCAAGGTGCGGCTGATCTTCCGCGATTTTCCGCTCGATCAACGGGCGCTCTCGGCCGCCGTGCTCGCCCACTGCGCCGGCCCGGAGCGCTATTTCGGCTTCCTCGACGTCCTGTTCCAGACCCAGGAGAGCTGGGCGCGCGGCGACGACTACCTGGCGGCGCTCAAACGGATCGGCAAACTCGGCGGCCTTACCGACCAGCAGATGGACGCCTGCTTCGCCGACCAGGACCTGACCAACCGGATCCTCCAGAGCCGGCTCGATGCCCAGAGCCAGCACGAGGTCAGCTCGACCCCGACCTTCATCATTGGCGGCAAGACCTACGCGGGCGCGCGCGAGATCGACGAGTTCGCGAGCCTGATCGACCCCCTGCTCCAGAAGTCGTAGCCCGGCTCGACCTCCGCGAGGCTGGCGGCCGGGCCCCTTGTCCGGTCGGGCGCCAAGCCATCGATGCGCTTCCTGCTGGCCAACGGCGGCCTTCTGCGCCATGATCAGGGCGCGCGAGGGCACCCGCCGCGGGCTCGGCGCGTTCTCGTGTCCTGGCGCCGCACAAAGATCGGAGGTCGGCGATGGACGCGGCCAAAGTGACCCATGGGGTCCGCGAGGCGGTCGGGGTCTTCCATGACCGCGAGGGCTTGCAGAATGCGGTCGAGGACCTGCTGAACGCGGGCTTCGATCGCTCGGAGCTCAGTCTTCTGGCCGGCGCGCAGGCGATCGAGCAAAAGCTCGGCCACGCCTATCAGAAGGTCCAGGAGCTGGAGGACGACGCCGCCGTGCCGCGCGCCGCCTTCGTCGGCAACCACTCGCTCTCGATCGGCCGGATCGGGATCATCGGCGGGCTCGCCTACGTCGGCGCGACGGTCGCGGCGGGGGCGGTCGTCGCCTCGGGCGGAGCGCTCGCCGCGACCATCGTCGCCGCCATCTGCGCCGGCGGCGGCGGCGGCCTGCTCGGTGCCTGGACCGCGCGCCTGCTCGGCCGCGACCAGGCCCGGCGGCTGCGGGATCAGCTCGACCACGGCGGGCTGCTGCTCTGGGTGGCTCTGCGCGACGACGATCACGAGCGCCGGGCGCTGGCGATCCTCGCGCAGAGCGGCGCCGACGACATCCACGCCCATGAGCTGCCGGCCTCCGAAGTGCCGGCCCACAACCCGCTCACCGGGGCGCTCCTGGATCCGTTCCTGCCCGGCTCGCGGATCTAGCCAGCCGGCCCGGGACGGCGCAAGGCGGGCGGGCGGCGCGAGCCATGCCGGGCGAAGGCGATTTCGCGCCGTTCAACTCCGGCCAGGTGCCGCGCTATCAGGAGATCGCGACCTTCATGCGCGCGGCCCGGGCCGAGCTGGCGCCGCCGCTCGAGGTGGCGCTGGTCGGCGTGCCCCTCGATCTCGGCGCCACCTACCGCATGGGCGCCCGCCACGGACCGGCAGGCGTCCGCGAGGCCTCGCGCCTGATCCGCCAGGTCAACCCCTCAACCGGCGTGGCACCGTTCCAGCTCTGCAACGTGGCCGACGTCGGCGACGCGCCGACCGACCCCTTGGACGTGGTCCAGAGCGTCGCCCTGATCCAAGCCTTCTTCGAACGGATCCAGGCACTCGGGGCGGCGCCGGTAGCGATCGGCGGCGATCACACGGTACCGCTGCCGGTGCTGCGCGCGATCGCGAGCGAGCGCCCGGTCGGGCTGATCCAGTTCGATGCCCACGCCGACGTGTTCGACGACTTCATGGGCAGCAGGATCAACCACGCGACCTTCGTCCGGCGCGGCATCGAGGAGGGCCTGATCGAGCCCGCCCGCAGCATCCAGATCGGCCTGCGCGGCACCCGCTACGGCGCGGACGACCTCGATTACAGCCGCGCAGCCGGGATCCGCGTGATCACGATCGACGACTACGAGCGCCTCGGCCGCAACCAGGTCGGCGCGGCGATCAGGGACGTGGTGGGCGCCGGCCCCGCCTATCTCACCTTCGACATCGACGGCCTCGACCCGACCGAGGCGCCGGGCACCGGCGTGCCCGAGCCGGGCGGCCTCTCGATGCGCGACAGCCAGGTCCTGCTGCGCGCGCTGACCGGCCTCGAGATCATCGGCGGCGATGTCTGCGAGGTGGTGCCGCCGCTCGACCCGACCGGCATCACCTGCATCAACGCCGCCAACCTGATGTTCGAGCTCCTCTGCCTGGTCGCCACCGCCCGCGCCGCCCGCCGCCCGCGCTGAGACCTCGGTCTGCACGCCGACCATACCGCCCGGCGCGCAGCGCTTGCCGATCGCGACCTCGCTCGTGCCCTCGGCAGTCATGCATGGGTCGGCTTGGCAACCGTCCATCGCCCGCGCCCGGCTTGCGTGAGGGCCCAATACTCGCCACCATCGGCTTCAGCCTCGGAGGCATATCGAGGATTTGACTTCCGCGGCCGCGTCTTTTCGTCTGGGAGGGAGCAGTGGCGACAGCAGGTCCGAAGAACCGAAGCGGCGCTTCGATCGACAAGGGAGCCATCGAAGAGTTTTCGAGCGCCATCGCCGGCCGGGTGATCCTGCCGACGGACCCCGACTATGACGGCGCGCGGCGGATCTGGAACGCCAGCGTCCAGAAACGTCCAGGCATGGTGGTCCGCTGCCGCGGCACCGCCGATGTCGTCCACGCGGTCGAGTTCGCGCGCGCCAACGACCTGCTCGTCGCCATCCGGGGGGGCGGCCACAACGTCGCCGGGCGCGCCCTGTGCGACGACGGCATCGTGATCGATCTGTCCGCGATGAGGGGTGTCTTCGTCGACCCCAGCCGGCGTACGGCGCGGGTCCAGGGAGGTGCGACCCTTGGCGATGTCGATCGCGAAACGCATCTGCACGGCCTCGCGGTGCCCGCGGGTGTCGTCTCGCGGACCGGGATCGCCGGCCTGACGCTTGGCGGCGGCGTCGGTTGGCTGGTCCGGAAATATGGTCTGACATGCGATAACGTCCTCTCCTTCGAGGTCGTCACTGCCGAAGGCAAGCTCCTGACCGCGAGCGCCGAGGAGAACCCGGACCTCTTTTGGGCGCTACGCGGCGGCGGTGGCAACTTCGGTATCGTCACGTCGTTCCTGTTTCGAGCCCATCCCGTCGCCACCGTCCTCGGCGGGCTGATCGTGCACGGCCGCGACCAGGCTCGCGAGGTGATCCGCCACTACCGGGACTTCCTGGTCTCGGCACCCGAGGAGCTCACCGCCTACGCGGCCCTGATCTCGACACCGGATGGCCAACCCGCGGTCGCGGTGATCCCCTGCTATTGCGGCGACCTCGCGGAGGGGGAACGGGTGATCAGGCCGCTGCGCCAATTTGGCTCGCCGCTCATGGACGCGGTCCAGCCGATGCCGTTTCCGACGATGCAGAAGCTGCTCGACGGCGCCTTTCCCGATGGCACCTACAATTACTGGAAGTCGACCTTCGTCACGGGGTTGAGCGACGAGGCGATCGACCTGATCGTCGAGCACAGCAACCGGATGCAATCGCCCTTGTCGGCCGTCGTCATCGAATTCTACGGCGGCGCCGCGAGCCGGGTCGGCGCCTCCGAAACCGCGTTTGCCCAGCGTCAGGCGGAGTACGATGTCGGCTTCATGGCGCAATGGACCGATCCGGCCGAGGCCGACAGCCATGTCACCTGGGCGCGCGCCATGTCGGACGCGCTCAGTCCTTATTCGAGCGGCCGTTATCTGTTGAATTTTCTGAGCGAGGAAGGTGCGGACACGATCCGGGCCGCGTTTGGCGAGAACTATCCTCGTCTTGCTGAAGTGAAGAACAAATACGACCCGACCAACTTCTTTGCTCTCAACCAGAACATCAAGCCCGCGGGATAATTGGTTGCCGGGACCACCGGCGAGCAGATAAGAGGCGCGGGCCGGCATCATCGGTGGGCTCGCGTACCTCGGCGCGCTTGCCCTGCCGGAGGTGTCGTGGCTTCCGGCCGCCCGCTCGCGGTGGCACCGGCTCGGCCACGACGGCCTCCGGCTCGGGGCGTGGCTGCGCAACTCAGCCCGACAGATGCTCGACGAACCAGTCGCGCGCCGCCGCCGAGGCGCCCGCAAAGTCGGCGACGTAGGCATCGAAATGGCCGCCCTTCAAGGCCACGAGCTTCTTCGGCTGGAGCGCCTGCTCGTAGGCTCTGAGCGCCTCGTCGACGACCGTCAGATGGTCGCCGAGCGCCACGACCAGGAGCAAGGGCGTCGGACTGACATAGCCGATGTAGGCGCCGGGCTCGTAGGCCAGGAACAGCTCGACCGAGCGCAGCGTCACCTCGTTCTTCCAGGACCGGCGCCCGGCTGCGGCCGGTCTCGGTGAACCACCGCCAGGAATCGGGCGTCGGCAGCGCCGCCGGCCCGGCCGGGTCCTCCGAGACCACCGGGATCATGCCCGGCGGCTTGCCGGCATAGCGGCCACGGCGATCCTCGGCGCAGGCCGCCTCCACGCCAGCCACGATGTCGGCCCGGATCAGCCGGCGCGCGTTACGATGGCCGCTGATCAGCGGCACCTGCGAGGCGACGCATCTGATCCGCCGGTCGATCGCGCCGAGCACCAGGACGTGTGCGCCCGAGTAGCTCGAGCCCCAGACGCCGATCCGGTCCGCCCGCGTCTCGGGCAGGGTCTCGGCAAAGCTGATCGCGTCCTGATAGTCGCTGATCTGCCGCCAGGGGTCGATCTCCTGGCGCGGCTCACCATCGCTCGCCCCGAAATTGCGGTTGTCGAACACGATCGCCGCCAGGCCCGCGGCCGCAAACACCTCGGCGAAGCGGTCGAGGTACATCTCCTTGACCGCCGAATAGCCGTGCGCCATGACGATCGTCGGCCACGGCCCGCGGCCGCCCTCCGGCCGGTAATGCCAGCCCCGCAGGATCACCCCGTCCTCGGTCCCGAACTCGACATCCGTGCGCATGTTTGCCTCCCTTGATGACGGCGGCGCGCCCGCCGTTCAGGCATGTTATCGCATCGCGCGCTGGATGCGAGATGGCGCGGTGTGCGTGCGCCGGCTGAGTTCTGTCCATGCCCGACCGAGAGCCGCTCGAACCAGACCCAGGTGACGGGCGCAGGGCGACAAAATGGGCCTTGGCGACCACGGGGCGGGTTGCCGCTCTTGGGGCTTGCCGGTCGCGGCGGGCGGTCTATTTCACGTTCCAGAAGCCGGCATCCGGGGATCTCGGATCAAGCGATGGCTGGCCACAACCGAGCGGGAGTGCATGAGATGTCAAAGGGAGAGAACGGGCGTCGTGTCTCCAGGCGGCGCTTTTTGGCGAACACAGGTACCGGTCTGGCGCTCGCCGGCCTGGCGCCGGCGATCTCGGCGCCGTTCGTGTCGCGCGCGCGCGCCGCGGACAAAACGCTCAAGATCATCCAGTGGAGCCATTTCGTTCCCGAATACGACACCTGGCTCGACGCCTTCGCCAAGGGCTGGGGCGAGAAGAACGGCGTCGACGTCACCGTCGATCACATCCCCCATCTGGAGCTGCCGGCGCGCGCGGCGGCGGAGGTCGCGGCCCAGGCCGGCCATGATCTGTTCGCGTTCAACGGCTCCGGCGGCCCCCACCTGTACAGTAAAAGCGTGATCGACCTCGGCCCGCTGGTCGCCGAGATCGAGAAGAAATACGGCAAGGTCCAGCCGATCGGGCGGCAGATCGCCTACGATACCGAGACCGACAGCTGGCCCGCGTTTCCCGACTACTACATCCGCTTCCCCGGGCTCTACCGCAAGGATCTGTGGGACGAGATCGGCATGCAGCCGGACACCTGGGAGGACATCCGCAAGGGCGGCGCCAAGCTGAAGGCCAAGGGCAATCCGGTCGGCATCGGTCTCGGCCACAGCAACGACCCCAATAACAGCTGGCGCGGGGTCATGTGGTCGTACGGCGCCACCGTGTGCGACAAGACCGGCAGGGAAGTCACGATCAATTCCAAGGAGACCCTCGAGGCGGTCAAGTTCGCGAAGGCCTTGTACAAGGAGGCCATGGACCCCGAGGTGCTGTCCTGGGACGATGCCGGCAACAACCGCTTCCTCGCCTCGGGCAGGGGCTCCTGGATCCACAACCCGATCTCGGCCTACCGCAGCACCCAGAAGTCGAACCCGGAGCTCGCCGACAAGATCTTCCTGTGGAAGACGCCGGCCGGACCGGCGGGCCGGCTGGTCGCCGGCGCCCCCAACTCGTACGTGATGTGGAAGTTCGCGCGCAACCAGGACGCCGCCAAGGAGTTCCTGCGCTACTACGCCGACCACTGGGTCGAGGGCTTCAAGGCGAGCACGGGCTACAACCACCCGATCTTCCCGAACGTGGTGCCGCAGCCGATGCCGATCCTGTCCAACGACCCGACCTCGCACCCGGCGGACAAGCTCAAGGTCCTGGAGACCGCCAACGACTGGCACGTGGTCTTCGGTTATCCCGGGCCCGCCGGCCCGGCCCCCGACGAGGTCGCCAACTCGTTCGTCATCCCCGACATGATGGCGAGCGCCGCGACCGACAAGATGACCCCGGAGGAGGCCGTAGCCTGGGCCGAGAAGCAGATCCAGGGCATCTACAAGAAGTGGATGGCGTAGGGCGGGACGGACCCGTTCGCGGGTCTGCCTGACGACAGGCTTGCAAGGGGCCCGTCCGAGGCGGGCGTGGGCGGCCGGGGAACCGGTTCGCCGCGCTGGCCCCGGACGGCGCTTTGCGGTAAGGGGTGCACGGCCGGGATCACCGGACCGGCCGCGCGCCTGCTGAAGGGGCGACGATGGCGCACATAGCGACGAACGAAATCAAGAAACTGTTCGGGGAGGTGGCCGCGGTCGACGGCATCAGCCTGTCGGTGCGGGACGGGGAGTTCATGGTCCTGCTCGGACCGTCCGGCTGCGGCAAGACGACCTTCCTGCGCATCGTTGCCGGGCTCGAGAAGCCCTCCTCGGGCACGATCGAGATCGACGGCCGCACGGTCAACGAGGTGCCGCCGCGCGGCCGCGGCATCGCCATGGTGTTCCAGAGCTACGGCCTCTACCCGCACCTCAGCGTCCGCAGCAACATCGCCTTTCCCCTGAAGACCCAGCGCACTCCCAAGGACGAGATCGGCCGCAAGGTCGCCTGGGCGTCGCAGCTGCTCGGGATCGATCATCTCCTGCAGCGCAAGCCCCGCCAGCTCTCGGGCGGCGAGCGCCAGCGGGTGGCGCTGGCGCGCGCGCTCGTGCGCGAGCCCACGGTCTTCCTGCTCGACGAGCCGCTCTCCAACCTGGACGCCAAACTGCGCACCTCGGCGCGCAACGAGCTCAAGCAGTTCCAGAGGAAAGTCGGCACGACCACCATCTACGTGACCCACGACCAGGTCGAGGCCATGGGCATGGGTGATCGCATCACCGTGATCGACCACGGCAAGATCTGTCAGGTCGGGACGCCGGCCGAGACTTACGACGATCCGGCCAACACCTTCGTTGCGACCTTCCTGGGCACGCCGCCCATGAACCTGGTCAAGCGCAACGGCGCGATCCTGGGCTTTCGCCCGGAGCACCTGCTGCCCAAGGAGTTGCTGCACGGTGGTGAGCTGATGGACTTCACGTTCTGCGTCCACCGGGTCGAGTACCTGGGCTCGGAACGCATCCTCTACGGTGGGCTCGACGATTTTCCGCCGGACCTGGAAGTCATGTGCAAGCTACCGGCCCACGTGCACCTGCCCGGGCTGCAGGAGGGTGAGCGGCATGACTTTGCGGTGCGCCGGTCGAACCTGCGTTACTTCGATCAGACCTCAGGCGAGCGGACGGTTGAGCGTTAGGAGAGAGCGATGGCCACGATCGTCGAACCGGCGCCGTACCGCCAGAGCCGGTTCTTTCTCGACCGCAGCGAGTTCTTGGGCCCGTTGTTCATGGCGCCCGCCATCCTGTACATCGTGCTCCTTGTGGCCCTACCCTTCTTTCTCACGATCTATTATAGCGTCAGCGCCTACAGCATCTACAATCCCAGCTATACCTTCGTCGGGCTGAGCAATTTCTGGGACGTCATCCACGACGATATTTTCCGCAGGACGCTGATCAACACCTTCATCTTCACGTTCGCCTCGCAGATCCTGGCGCTCATCCTGGGCAAGATCGCGGCGCTCTTGCTGATGCGCGACTTCCCAGGGAAGACCATCGCGCGCGCCCTGATCATCCTGCCCTGGGCGGTGCCGGTGGCGCTCGCCACGCTCGCCTGGCAATGGATGTTCGATTCGCTCTACAGCGTGATCAACTGGACGCTGCAGGCGGTCGGGCTGATCGACGCCAACCACTGGCCGCAGTGGCTGGGCCAGGAGGATCTGGCGATGCTCTCGGTGACCATCGTGCACGCTTGGCGGCTGTTCCCGTTCGCCGCGGTGATCTTCCTGGCCGGGCTGACCTCGGTGCCGCGGGACGTGATCGACGCCGCCACGGTCGACGGCGCCGGCTTCTGGCGGCGGACCTACATCATCATCCTGCCGATCATCGCCCCGATCATGCTGATCGCGCTGATCTTCGGCACGGTCTTCACCTTCACCGACATGAGCGTGGTCTACCTCTTGACCAAGGGCGGCCCGATCAACGGCACCCACGTTTTGGGCTCGTACGCCTTCCAGGTCGGCATCCTCTCGGGCGACGTCGCCCACGGCGCGGTGATCTGCCTGTTCCTGCTGCCGTTCCTGCTGATCGCCGTGATCACCCTGCTCAGGTTCCTGCGGCGCCGGGAGATCTGACATGTCGCGAACTCTGAAGAGGATCGGCGAGCAGACCGGCTTTTACGGCCTGTTGTCGTTTCTGGTGGTGTTCGCGGCCTTCCCGTTCTATTGGATGCTGATCACCACGTTCAAGACCGAGGGCGACCTCTACAATCTCAAGTCGATCCCGTACTGGTTCAACGCCGCCCCGACCTTGGGTCACCTGCGCTATCTGTTTGAGCAGACCCTGTTCGTCCAGTGGTTGATCAACTCCCTGATCATTGGCGTCTGCGTGGTCCTGATCACGCTGGTGGTGTCGTTGCCGGCCGGCTATAGCCTCGCGCGGCTGGCCGGGCGCAATTCGGAGACGCTGGGTATCGGCATCTTCCTCACCTACCTGGTGCCGCCGACCATGCTGTTCCTGCCGCTCTCGCGGGTCGTCTCGATGCTCGGCCTGCAGGATTCCCTATGGTCGCTGGTGGTCGTCTATCCGACCTTCACGATCCCGTTCTGCACCTGGCTCCTGATGGGCTTCTTCAAGTCGGTGCCGCGCGAGATCGAGGAGGCGGCGATCGTCGACGGCTGCACGCTGGTCGGCGCCTTCTTCAAGACCGTGCTGCCGATCTCGGTGCCCGCGATCCTGACCGTGGTCATCTTCTCGTTCACGCTCGCGATGCAGGAATTCGTCTATGCGCTCACCTTCATCTCGTCGTCGGACCAGAAGCCGGTGACGCTAGGCGTGGTCACGGACCTGGTGCGCGGCGACATCTTCTACTGGGGCGAGCTGATGGGCGCCGCGCTGATCACCAGCGTGCCGGTGGCGATCGCCTACACCCTGTTCCTCGACCGCTTCATCGCCGGCATCACCGGCGGCGCGGTCAAGTAGCCTGTCGCTGGAGCCACGCTCTCTACACTGGTCGGTCGTCCCAAGCGAAATGGCACGAGGCGCGGCGGCAGGATTCGGGCGGCGTCCGGCCGGCAGACCCGCGGCGCTCATGGTCCGGGCGGAGACCGTTTCCGGCCCGGTGATCTCCATGAGCACGCAATCGCTGGGCGTCACCGACAAGTCCGCGTGGACACGCACCTCCAGCGCACACGGCCGTTGGCACACGCGCGGATGCCCCCTAGTCTACGGCGCGGCCACGGCTTCCCTCGCCATACCGATCGGCAAGCAGCGCTTTCGCGGAGCGAGGGCTTTTCCCGTCGAGCCGGGGCGGCTATCTAGAACGAACGCACCCAGGCACCGCCCGAGACGCCATGCCCAGCTCGAACGAGATCCGCCAGGCCTTCCTGGACTATTTTGCCCGCCACGGCCATGAGGTCGTGGCATCGAGCCCGCTCGTGCCGCACAACGATCCGACGCTCCTGTTCACCAACGCCGGCATGGTCCAGTTCAAGAACGTGTTCACCGGGCTCGAGCGCCGGCCCTATCGGCGCGCCGCCACCTCGCAGAAATGCGTGCGCGCGGGCGGCAAGCACAACGATCTCGACAACGTCGGCTACACCGCCCGCCACCACACCTTCTTCGAGATGCTGGGCAACTTCAGCTTCGGCGACTACTTCAAGGAACTGGCGATCGAGCTCGCCTGGAAGCTCGTCACCGAGGAATACGGCCTCGCCCCGGACCGGCTCCTGACCACGGTCTATGCCGAGGACGACCAGGCGTTCGATCTCTGGCGCAAGATCGCGGGGCTGCCCGAGAGCCGGGTGATCCGGATCCCGACCTCGGACAATTTCTGGCAGATGGGCGATACCGGCCCCTGCGGCCCCTGCTCCGAGATCTTTTACGACCACGGGCCCGAGGTGCCGGGCGGGCCGCCGGGCAGCCCGGACGAGGACGGCGACCGGTTCATCGAGATCTGGAACCTCGTGTTCATGCAGTTCGAGCAGATCGAGCCCGGCAGGCGTGAGCCCTTGCCCCGGCCCTCGATCGACACCGGCATGGGGCTCGAGCGGATCGCAGCCGTCCTCCAGGGCCACCACGACAACTACGACATCGACCTGTTCCGCCGGATCATCGGCGCCAGCGAGGAGCTGACCGGCACCCGGGCGATCGGCGCCAACCGGCCCTCGCACAAGGTGATCGCCGACCATCTGCGGGCATCCGCCTTCCTGATCGCCGATGGCGTCATGCCCTCGAACGAGGGCCGCGGCTACGTGCTGCGCCGGATCATGCGCCGGGCCATGCGCCACGCCCATATGCTGGGGGCGAAGGAGCCCCTGATGTGGCGGCTCGTACCGGTGCTGGTCGCCGAGATGGGCCAGGCGTTCTCCGAGCTCCTGCGCGCCGAGGCGCTGATCACCGAGATCCTGCGGCTGGAGGAAACCCGCTTCCGCGACACGCTCGAGCGTGGCCTGCGGCTGCTCGAGGAGGCGACCGCGGGGCTGTCCTCCGGTGGCGTCCTGCCCGGCGAGACCGCGTTCCGGCTCTACGACACCTACGGCTTTCCGCTCGATCTGACCGAGGATGCGCTCCGCGCCTGGGGTATGACCGTCGACAAGGCGGGCTTCGAGGTCGCAATGGCGCGCCAGCGGGCCGAGGCGCGCGCGAGCTGGAAGGGCTCGGGCGAGCTCGCCGAGGAACGCATCTGGTTCGAGCTGCGCGAGACGCTGGGGGCGACCGAGTTCCTGGGCTACGAGGCCGATCAGGCCGAGGGCCAGGTGCGGGCGCTGGTGGTCGGCGGCCGGCCGGTCGAGCGCGCCGAGCCCGGCAGCGAGGTCATGGTGGTCGCCAACCAGACGCCGTTCTATGGCGAATTGGGCGGCCAGATCGGCGATCTCGGCACGATCCGGCGCGGGCCGGCCGTGGTCAGCGTCAGCGACACCCAGAAGAAGGCGGGCGGCGACCTCTACGTCCACATCGGCAAGCTGGAAGGGGGTCCGCTCCAGGTCGGCGATACCGTGCAGCTCGCGATCGATGCCGAGCGTCGCTCGCGGCTGCGGCGGGCGCATTCGGCAACCCACCTGCTGCATGCGGCGCTCAGGCGCCACCTCGGCAACCACGTGACCCAGAAAGGCTCGCTGGTGGCGCCCGACCGGCTGCGCTTCGACTTCAGCCATCCGAAGCCCGTGACCCACGAGGAGCAGGCCGCGATCGAGGCCGAGGTCAACGCGTTTTTGCGTCAAAACGACGAGGTGACGATCCGGCTGATGGACCGCGAGGCGGCGATCGGCGCCGGCGCCATGGCGCTGTTCGGCGAGAAGTACGGCGACGAGGTCCGGGTCGTGCGCATGGGCCGCGAGCCCGACGGCCGGACGACCTCGGTCGAGCTCTGCGGCGGCACCCACGTCCGCCGGACCGGCGACATCGCGCTGTTCGAGATCACCTCCGAGAGCGCGGTCGCGGCCGGCATCCGCCGGATCGACGCGCTGACCGGCGAGGCCGCCTACCAGCATATGAGAGAGTGGAAGCAGCTAACGCTTCATTCGGCCGGCCGTCTCAAGGCGGCACCGCAGGAGCTACCCGAGCGGGTGGCATCTCTTCTCGAGGAGCGGCGCCGGCTGGAGCGTGAACTCACAGAGGCCCGCAAGCGCATCGTGAGCGCCACCGGAACGGCCAGTGGAACATCCACGGTGCAGGGTGTCGGCGCGGCGCGTAAGCGCGTTGGCGACATCGACTACGACGCCCGCAAGCTGGAGGGTGTGTCGGCGAAGGAGCTACGAGGTATAGCCGACGCCATCGTCCAGGAGATGGGGTCGGGCGTGGCCGCCATCGTCGGTGTGATCGACGGCAAGGCTTCGCTGGTGGTCTCGGTATCCAAGCATCTGGCCTCGCGGATCAACGCGGTCGAGCTGGTGCGCACCGGCGTCGCCGAGCTCGGCGGCAAGGGAGGCGGCGGCCGCCCGGACTTCGCCCAGGGCGGCGGCCCCGATGGCGCGCGCGCCGAGGCGGCGCTGGCCGCGATCGAGCGCGATCTGGCGCGCCATCCGGCGACGGCCGAATAGCCCCCGACGCCCGCCTCGCGTGCTCACCGCATTTGCCGACTGGCAGCGCGCCGGCCTCAGGTCCTGGCTGACGCTGAGCCGCGCCGCCTGGACGCCGTTCGCCGGCCCGCTCACCGCCTTCGCCGACCTCGCGCTGATCAATCTCGGGGTCGGCGAGCCGATCGAGCGCGACCTCCGGGCGGCGGTCGAGCGCGATGCGGGTCGCCCGGTGGTGGCGGCCACGCTGCAGGATCACCCGTTCGCGGCGGTCCGGGCGCTTCGCCTCGAGGGCGCGCGGGCCGATCGGCGGATCCTGCTGGCGGCACCTTATTCCGGCTACGCCACGACCGTGCTTTCCGGTCTGATCGCGGCCCTGATCGGAGATGCCGAGGTCATCGTCACCGACTGGCGGGACGCCCGCCTCGTGCCGGTGGCGGCCGGGCCGATCGATCTCGCCGCTCAGACCTGCCTGCTCGAGCGGTTGATGCGTGAGGCGGGCCCGGCCTCGCATGTGGTGGCCCTGTCGCAGGCGGCAGTGCCGGCGCTGCTCGCGACCGCAGCGCTCGCCGCGGCCGCGCCGGGGGCGGCGCCCGCATCGCTCAGCCTGCTCGGCGGCCCGATCGATCCGCGGATCAACCGGACGCCGGCCAACCACCTCCTGCTCTCGATCCGGCCTGACGCGCTCGAGGCGAGCTGGTTCCGGACCGTGGACGCCCACCACGCTGGTGCCGGCCGGCGCGTCCTCCCGAGCCTGCACCACTTCCTCCTGTTCGCGACCGCCCACCCCGAGCCCTACCTCAACGCCCAGCTCGGCGCTTTTCTCGAACTGGCGGGGGCGCAGGGGACCGGCTGCCTGCGCAGCCTCGAGGACCTGCACGCGCTGATCGACGTGCCGGCCGAGCTGGTCCTCCAGGTGCTGCGCGATGTCTTCCACGCGCCGGTGCTGTTCGATGGCGGCTTTCGGCTCGGCCGCCGGCCGGTGCGCCCCGATGCCATCGAGAGCACCGCCCTGCTCACCGTCGAGGCCGCCGCGGACGCCCTGGTCGGCCCCGGCCAGACCCACGCCGCCCACGCTCTGACTCCCGTTCTCGCCGACGCCCGACGCGCCCGGCTGACACTTCCTGGTGCCGCCCACTACGATCTGTTCACCGGTCCCGTCATGACCGCCCAGGTGGCGCCGGCGCTCCGCAGCTTCATGATCGCATCCGAGCGATAATGCCCCGGTTCAGCTCGCCGCCGGCGAGCCGGTTTGCGCGCGCCGGTCTCAGGCGTCCTCGCTGCAGCAGCCCGACGATTGGCCGCTACGGCGCGCCGCCTGGACCGGCGGGCAGGGCACCGTGCCGTAGGAGCAGAAGACGCAGCAGTCGCCGTGCTTAGGCCTGAGCACGCTGCCGCAGCCCGGGCAGTCGTAGAAATACTGGCAGGCGTCGGTCGGCATGACCTCGACGCTTGACCGGCCGCAATCCGGGCAGATGAGGGTCGATTCGAGCAGGATCTCGGTCATCGGGAGGGCGCCCTCGCCGCGGCCGTCCGGCGCTGCTTACGAATGAGAGCGTAGAGGGTCAGACCGACGAACACGACGAGCGCCGGCCAGAGGACGTCGTCGAGGCCGGCGATCAGGGCACCGAGGCCGAGCGCGCCGAGCGCCCAGACCAGGATCGGAGTGAAGCAGCAAAGGGCCGCGACCAAGCTGCCGGCCAGGCCCAACCTAAGCAGCTTGCGATCGGTCATCGGCATCACCTCCGGCGCGATCCCACCAGCCTCGCTGGCCAGGCGGGCGAGGCCTGACTAAGATGCATCCTGGAGCTGCTCCAGGTTCAAGAGGGAAAACGATCCTGGCCGCGACCATCGGGATGCTCGCCGCCAGCGCCGGCTGCGCGGTCGACACGATCCGTTACTACGAGCGGGCCGGGCTGCTGCCGCGACCGCTGCGCAGCCCGGGTGGGCATCGCCAGTACAGCCAGGCCGACCGCAAACGCCTGCTGATGATCCGGCGCGCGCGCCAGCTGGGCTTCAGTCTTGGTGAGATCCGCGACCTCCTGACCCTGACCGATCGGCGCGACATCGACTGCGCTGCGGTCCGGGGGGTGGCCGTGCTCCACCTCGAGGTCCTCGAGCGCCAGATCCGGGAGCTCCAGGAGTGGCGGGGCGCCCTCGTACGGCTGATCGCGGCCTGCGAGCGGGACGGCGGCCCGGGCTGTCCGCTGCTCGACGCGCTCGCCGGCGAGCCTGACCCGCGCGAGGCAGCTGGTCGACCGGCGAACGTGCCATGACGCCCCGGCCGATCGTGATCGACTGCGACCCCGGTCAGGACGACGCGCTGGCGCTGCTGCTGGCGCTCGGCTCGCCGGCCGAGCTCGAGCTGCTGGCGGTCACCGCGGTCGCCGGCAACGCGCCGCTGGCGCTCACCGAGAAGAACGCGCGCAAGGTGCTCGAGCTGGCCGGCCGGACCGACGTCCCGGTCTACGCCGGCTGCGCGCGGCCTCTGGTGCGAGCAGCGATCAACGCCGGCTACGGCGGCGTGACCGGGCTCGACGGCTACCAGCTGCCCGAGCCGGGAGCACCGCTGGCCGCGGGCCACGCGGTCGATGCGATCATCGAGCTGCTCTGCAGTCGGCCCGCGGGTACGATCACGCTCTGCCCACTCGGGCCGCTCACCAACATCGCGATGGCGATGGTCAAGGCGCCCGAGATCGTGCCGCGGATCCGCGAGATCGTCCTGATGGGCGGCGCCATCGGGCTCGGCAACGCGACGCCGGCGGCCGAATTCAACATCTTCGTCGACCCGGAGGCTGCGGACGTGGTGTTCCGCGCGGGCGCGCCGATCGTGATGTGCGGCCTCGACCTCACCCGTCAGGCACGGGTCACGCCCGCGCGCCTGGCCGCGATCCGGGCGCTCGGCACGGCCGTGGGCGCGGCGGTCACGGGCCTGCTCGAGGCCTACAACGGCGACCAGACCCACGGCGGCCCGCTCGGGGCGCCCCTGCACGACCCCTGCGTGATCGCTTACCTGCTCCGGCCGGAGCTGTTCCAAGGCCGCGACTGCCACGTCGAGGTCGAGACCCGGAGCGATCTCACCTTCGGCCGGACCGTGGTCGACTGGCACGGTCGCGGCCGCCTCGACCGGGCCCCCCAGCCCGCCAACGCCAAGGTCCTCTCCGAGCTCGACGCCGACGGCTTTTTCAGCCTCCTCACCGAACGCCTCGCCCGCCTCCCGCTCTGACCCTGATGCGGGCACGGATTCCCACGGTCCCATGGACCCACCGAAGATTGGGTTAATGGCCAATCGTTAACGCCCGGTTAAATGGTGCTTTCGGGTGCTGCCGGGACGACGGCTTGGGCGGTTGACAGGCGCGGGATCAAGGTCAAGGCTCAGCTGAACTGAGGCGGCGGGCGCGGCGCCAGGCAATGAGCGCGCGCGGCGGGGAGAGCGGCCATGAGGCGATCGCGGTTCTGGTTTTTCGTGTTCGTCTTCCTGGCGCTGTATTTCTTCATGCCGGCGCTGAATGCGGCGCCGCCCCAAGACACGCTGGTCATGGCCAACCAGATCGACGACATCATCACCCTCGATCCGGCCGAGGTGTTCGAGTTCTCGGGCGCCGAATATGCCGCCAACGTCTACGACCGGCTGGTCACCTACCCGCCGGACGACGTCGCGAAGCTGCAAGGCAACGTCGCCGAGAGCTGGACGATCGCGGACGACGGCAAGACCTATGCGTTCAAGGTCCGCGATGGCATCACCTTTCAGTCCGGCAATCCGCTGACCGCCGCGGACGCGGTCTTTTCCCTCCGGCGCGTCGTCAAGCTCAACCTGACGCCCGCCTTCATCCTGACCCAGTTCGGCTTCACGCCTGAGAACGTCGACGAGCGCATCCGGACGATCGACCGGCAGAGCTTCCTGGTTCAGCTCGACCAGGCTTATGCGCCGAGCTTCTTTCTCTACTGTCTGACCGCGACCGTGGGCTCGGTGGTCGACCGGCAGCTGGTGATGGCGCACCAGAAGGATGGCGATCTCGGCCATGAGTGGCTGAAGACCGCGTCCGCGGGCTCCGGGCCGTTCAAGCTGCGCTCCTGGAAGCCGAACGAGAGCCTGATCCTTGAGCGGAACCCGGACTACTGGCAGGGCAAGGTCGGCTTCGCGCGGGTGATCACCCGGCACATCGCCGAGCCCGCGACCCAGATGCTCTTGCTCCAGAAGGGCGACATCGACATCGCGAGGAACCTCGAGGCCGACCAGATGGCGGCGCTCGAGGGCAATCCCAACGTTGTCCTGGAGCAGGTACCTAAGGGTGCGATCTACTATCTGGGCCTCAATCAGAAGAACCCGTATCTCGCCAAGCCCGAGGTTCGTCTGGCGCTCAAATATCTGATCCCGTACCGGGAGATCGCCGACACGATCGTCAAGGGCTCGGCGGTGGTCCACCAGACGTTCCTGCCGAAGGGTTTCCTCGGCGCGCTCGACGAAAATCCCTACAAGCTCGACGTCGCGAAGGCCAAGGATCTCCTCAAGCAGGCGGGGCTCGGGGACGGCTTCAAGGTCACCATGGACACCCGCAACAGCTCGCCCATCCTCGACATGGCGCAGGTGATCCAGGCGAGCTTCGCCAAGGCCGGCATCCAGCTCGAGATCCTGCCCGGCGACAACAAGCAGACGCTGACCAAGTACCGGGCCCGCACCCACGACATCTACATCGGCCGCTGGGGCCCGGACTACCAGGACCCGAACACCAACGCCTCGAGCTTCGCCTCCAACCCCGACAACCGGGACGAGGCGAGGCTCACAGGCAAGCTCGCCTGGCGCAACGCCTGGGACATTCCGGAGCTGAGCGCCGAGACCGCAGCCGCGGTCCTCGAGCGCGACCAGGACCAGCGCGCCCTGATGTACCGCGACCTGCAGCGCAAGGTGCTGGCGGGCGGCCCGTTCGTGATCATGTTCCAGGACATCGAGGTGATCGCCGAACGGGCGAACGTCGAGGGCATGATCTGGGGTCCGTCGTTCGACGACAACCGCTACTGGCAGGGCCACAAGGGCTGAGCCGACCCGCCGCCGCGCGCCGCGACGCGTGCCCACGCTCAAGCGGGCGGCACGGCGGATTTCCGAAGCGGCCTCGTCTGAGGTGCGCTTTTTCGGGCAGCTGTCGTGGCGGACGCCTGCTAGTCGTCGACCGACCAGGTGAGCGCCAGCAGCGAGACCTCGTCGAACCGCCGCGAGCACAGGCAGTCCGGGCATGCCGCGTCGGTCGGCGGGTTCATGCACTGCCCGCAGGTGCTCACGATCTCGACGGCGCAGTGAATCTCCGCGAGCAGCCGCTCGAAGCCTGCCCGCCGGTCGAGCACGGTCGCGCGCAGCCCCTGCAGCGCCCTCAGCACCTTGCGGCTCGCGACGCTGCCCGCCGGCGCGCCGGTGCGCGCCCGGGTCAGAGTGACCACGTCCCGGAGTGGCAGCCCGAGGCCCGTGAGCATCAGCGCGGCGCGGAAGCGCGCGACGTGCCGCGGCCCATAGAGGCGCGTGCCCCTGGCGCTGCGCGGCGGCGTCAGCAGGCCCTGCTGCTCGTAGTAGCGCAGCGTGCGCACGGTCGTGCCGAGCTGGCGCGCGACCTCACCGATCTTGAATTCTGACGCTCCCGGGTTGGTTGCCGGATCGCTCATCGCGCCGAGTTGTGGACCAACGGTGGCCCCCCTTCGCCCGAACGGTTGCAATGCTGAGAAACGGCGGCGGCGCACCTCATTCCGAAGTGTAAGCACAAGATAAAATCTTAGCCAACGTTTATCATCCGATCGGTTGGGGCCTACCCGAGGGCGATCGACCTTACGTTGTCATAAACGCGGTGACAGCCAACTGATCTAACGTTAACGTCAACGTTAAATAACGAAGGCTTGGCGTTGCTGGGGATTAGGGACAGAGTGATGGGCTGCTACCCGAAATATGCGACCACCGTGGTCGGCGGTCACAGCGTGCCGGGCTGGTACACAGCGCTCGAAAAGCTGGTCGCGGCCGGTTCGCTGCCCGCGGCCGACATGAGAGAGGCCCAGTGTGCGGCCACCCAGGCGGCGATCCTGGATCAGGAGATCGCCGACATCGACATCGTCAGCGGCGGTGAGGTCCATCGGCGCACCGACTACCGGCACGCGCCGGCGTGCACTTTGCTTGATTTTTTCTGGCAGAAGATCCCGGCGTTCCAGGACCGGACCATGCCGAGGGCGATCACGAACGCGGACGCCACCCGGCTCCACCCGACCGCGGTCTGTCGCGGGAAGATCACCGACGACGCGGACCTCGGGCTGGTCGATGAATATCGGCTCGTCCGTCACTATGCCCGCCATGACGTCAAGGTGACGATCACCGGTCCGCACATGCTGCCTAAGATTGCTTATGACGAATATTATAGCGATATCAAGAAGATGATGCTCGATCTTGGCAAACTGATCAGACACAATTTCAGCAAGTTGAAAGAGGCCGGGTGCAGGCACGTTCAGATCAGCGAGCATCTGCTCCCGATCGCCGACGACGACGAAATCCAGGGCGCGATCGACGCGATCAACCTGGCGGTCGAAGGCCTGAAGATGCACGTCCAAATGCATGTCTGTCAGAGCGTCTACAGCGGCGATCCGGGCAGCCGCCGTCATCCGGCCGAGTTGATCTGCGACACCAACTGCGACGTGGTCCTGGTCGAGCACGATATGGCAGCGAGCTACGAGGGCCTGCTCGGCAACAAACAGCTGGCGGTGGGCGCGGCGGACGTCCGGGACATGGGCGTCGAGACGCCGGAGACGATCGCCGAGCGGGTCGCCAGATTGCGCTGGCTCGCGCCGGAGCAGACCATGATCACGACCTCGGACAGCATGAGCCATCTGCCGCGCGCGGTCGCCGTGGGCAAGCTGCAGGCGATCAGCAGCGCCAAACGCCTGCTGGCCGGCCGCGCCTGGGCGTCCTGAGCGCCGCGCCCGCGGCGCAGCGGCGTCGCGCCGTGCGTATTGGTGTCCGCCCAGAGCATCGAGACCGCCGATCTCAAGAACGCCGAGGCGCTGCTTGACCAGCTTCGCCGACCTTACCGGTTGGCGCCGGGGACCCAGAGGACGTCCGCCGCGCCCTTGTCGTTGAGGTAGCGGGCGAGCACGAAGAGATGGTCCGAGAGACGATTCAGGTAGTGGATCGCGATCGGATTCACGGGCTCGCCCGCCGCGAGCTCGGCGGTCAGGCGCTCGGCGCGGCGCACCACGGTGCGCGCCAGGTGGAGAAACGCCGCGGCCGGCTTGCCGCCCGGCAGGACGAACGAGCTGAGCGGGTTGAGCGCGACATTGAGGGCATCGATCTCGTCCTCGAGGCGCTGCACCTGCTGCGGCTGGATGCGCAGCACGCCGGCCTCGTCCGGGTCGGCGCCGGGCCGGCAGAGATCGGCGCCGAGGTCGAACAGGTCGTGCTGGATCCGGGCCAGCATCGCGTCCGCGACCGAGTCGGTGTGCAGGCGCGCGAGCCCGAGCGTGGCGTTGGCCTCGTCGACGGTGCCGTAGGCGGCGACCCGCAGATCGTGCTTGGCGACCCGCTTGCCGTCGCCGAGCGAAGTCCGGCCGCGATCGCCGCCCTTGGTGTAGATCCGGGTCAGCGTGACCATGGCGCCCGGCGCTCCCCTGGCTTGATGGCGCCCTCGAGGCGCGCGCTCAACGGCTGCTGAGCAGGACCAGCAGCAACAGCAGCACGGCGACCGCCTGCAGCGCGACGCGCGCCTGCATCAGCTTGTTGCCGTACTTCCGATTGAACTCGCCGCCCTGGAAGAAGCCCACGAGCCCGACGATCAGCACCCCTAGCGTCGCCGCCATGGCGATCACCAGGAGCGTCGTGAGCACTGTCATGAGCGTCCTGCCTCTCCCCTGCGTCCGCTACGAGCTCGCCGGAACCGGATCGCCCGCGAACCCCGGGGGCGGATCAGCTCGCGCCTGACCCTCCTCAATGTAGCGCCGCGAGCAGGGTTTGCCCAGCGCCGCCACGGACGTGATAGAAGGAGGATGTCAGGAGGGAACCGACGGCATGGTGACCCGGGCCCAGCAGCTCTACGACGACGATTTCTACGCCTGGACCTGACCCGGGCCAACGTTGAGATCGATCTCGAGCACCTCATCGAGGAGGTGGCCGATTTGGGCACCAACCGGCGCGACGCGGTCACGAGCCAGCTGCGTCGGATCCTGCAGCATTGCCTGAAGCTCGAGCATTCGCCGGCGCGCGATGCGCGCCCCGGCTGGCGGGATTGATCATCGACGGCCGCCTCGAGATCGAGGACCAGCTGTCGCGCAGCCTGCGTCGCGATCTCATGCGCAATCTGCCGAAGCTCTATGGCCAGGCGTGGCGCGCCGCCCAGGACTCGCTTGCGCGCCTACGGCGAGGAGGCGGCGGCCGAGGCGCTGCCGGAGACCTGCCCCTACGCGCTCGCCGACCTGCTCCGCCACGGCTGGTACCCGGCGAGCCGGCACGGCCTGGAGCCCTGAGGCCAGCAACCTCGCGCATCTCGCGCAGAACCTATCAGACCGCGTCCCAGTGCCAGGCGTGCAACGCCCGCAGTTGCGCGGTCTTCTTGCTCTGATGGCGCTCCATCCGGCGCAGGATGTCGTCGAGCGCGATCACGCCCGCCTCGATGAAGTCGCCGTTGTTGAGCATCACGCATTCGGCGCGCGAGCTCATCGCGGCATCGGTATACTCGCCGCGCGTGGGCGTGCCCTTCTTGACCAGGCGGTCGAGCACCTGGGTCGCCCAGATCACCGGCACGTGCGCCGCCTCGCACAGCCACAAGATCTCCTCCTGGACCTCGGCCAGGCGCTCGAAGCCGATCTCGACCGCGAGATCGCCGCGCGCGATCATCACCCCGAACGGATTGGCGGCGGCGGCCTGGACGATGATGTCGGGCAGGTTGGCGAACGCGAGGCGGGTCTCGATCTTGGCCACGATCGGCAGGGCCGGCCGGCCGGGACGCAGGCGCTTCAGCTCCGCCTGCAGCCGCGCCATGTCCTCCGGCCGCTGGACGAACGAGTAGCTGACGCCATCGGCGTGGGCGGCGACGAACTCGAGATCCACAAGATCGCCCGCGGTCAGCGGCGAGATCGCGAGCGCCCTGCCCGGAAAGTTGATGCCGCGATCGGGTTGCAGCCGTTGCCCTTTGGGGCCGGCGCGGGCGACCGCCAGCACCAGGCCTTCGGGCCGGCGCTCGACGATCTCGCCGACGATCCGTCCGTCCCGGATCGAGGCGGGCGTGCCGACCGGAACGCCACGCAGCGCCTCGGGCTCGCCGCAGCTCGCCTGGAAGGCGAAGTCCGGCCGCGGCACCGGCGGCTCGAAGGTGATCAGGATCCGATCGCCCTCCTGCACCCTGCGGCCGTCGTCGGGGGTGATCACCGCTTCGGTGCGCATGCGCGGCCCGGCCAGGTCCATCAGCACCCGACAGGGCCGTCCGGTGCGGCGCTCGACCGCGCGCACGGTCTCGATCATGCCCTGCCAGACCGCGGCCGAATCGTGGCCGCAGTTGATCCGGGCGCAGTCCATGCCCTGCTCCGCAAGCCGGGTCATGGCCTCGAGGTCGAGCGCGAACTCGGGCGCCAGCGTGACCATGATGCGCGTCTCACGGCCTTCCCTGGCCGGGCCGAGCAGCTCCTCGGCGTTGGCGCGCAGCTGGCGCAGCCCCGCCGCCGCGCCCGACGCCACCTCGCTGGCGCTCGCGCCGTCGGTGGTCGCACACAGGGCATCGAGGGCGCGGATCACCGCGTCGAGATTGTGCAGGACCCGGCTCTCGCTGCGGCCGAGGGACGACACGCCCCACGGCTGCAGCGCGGCCTGCAGGGGGCGCAGGTCGTGCTGGCGGAGCGCCAGATAGTGCGCGAGATTAGCCCGGCTCGCGCCAAATCCCGTGCGCTCGGCCTCGGTCGGCCAAGCCCGCAAGTGGTGTTCCGCCTGGCCCGCGACCTGCTCGCGCAGCCTGCGCATCCGCTCGAGCAGGGCCCGCAGATCCTGGCCGCCCGCTTCGCTCATCGTCGCGCCCCTCATGATCGAGATCAGACCCATAGGCCCCGGTGCCATCCGGTCGATCTTCCAGGATCAGAAGGATTGTGACAAAGCCAAGACAGCGCCGCCGGCAATCGCGCACCGGGTCGCTTTCACGGCCGAGCCTGGGTATGTTGCAAAGCGGTTTCAGGCAAGGGAGGCAAGGCCAGTGAATTGGATCGATCTCGACGGCAGGCGGGCGGTCGTGACCGGCGGCGCTCAGGGCATCGGCCGGGCGATCGCCCTGCGCCTGCTGGCGTCCGGCGCGGCGGTGGCGCTGTGGGATCGCGACCAGACCCTGGTCGAGGCGACCGCGGCCGAGCTCGCGACCGAGGGCCGGGTCCAGGCGCAGGCGGTCGACGTCACCGATCTGGTCGCGGTCGAAGGCGCGGCCGCAGCGACGGTCGGGGCGCTTGGCGGCATCGACATCCTGATCAACAATGCGGGGATCGCGGGGCCTAACCATCCGCTCTGGGAATACCCGCCGGACGCCTGGCGCCAGGTGATCGAGATCGATCTCAACGCCGTCTTCTACTGCTGCCGCGCGGTCGTGCCGCGGATGATCGAGCAGGGCTACGGCCGGATCGTCAACGTCGCCTCGATCGCCGGCAAGGAGGGCAACCCCAGCGCCAGCGCCTATGCTGCCGCCAAGGCCGGCGTGATCGCCCTGACCAAGGCTCTGGGCAAGGAGCTCGCGACCCAGGACATCGCGGTCAACTGCATCACGCCGGCGGCCGCCCGAACCCGGATCTTCGACCAGATCACCCAGGAGTTCGTCGACTACATGCTGGCCAAGATCCCGCGCGGCCGGTTCGTCAAGGTCGAGGAGATCGCAGCCATGGTCGCCTGGCTGGTGTCGGCGGAGAACTCCTTCACGACCGGCGCCGTGTTCGATCTCTCGGGTGGCCGCGCAACCTACTGAGCCGCTCCCGACCTCGCCCGGCGCGCGCAGTCCGATGCCGAGGCCGGCGGCCACCTGGCTGGCATCGAGCACGGTCGTCGGCCTGCTGATCCTCGGCTGGCTCCTCACCCATCTTGCCATCCGGCTGCTGACCAGCCCGACGCTCGGCGTCGACGACGCCGAGCAGGCGCTGCTCGCCCAGCGCTTCGCCTGGGGCTACGAGGTCCGCCAGCCGCCCCTCTACACCTGGCTGCTGCTGCCGGTGATGGGCCTGCTCGGGCCCAACCTTCTGGCGCTCAGCCTGGTCCGCTATCTGCTGCTCGGCGTCACCTTCTTTTGCATGTACGGGGTCGCGCGGCGCTGGATCGCCGACCCGCGCCTGGCCGCGCTCGCGGTCCTGAGCCTCGCTGCGATCTACATGTTCGGCTACTACGCCCACCACGACCTGACCCACAGCACAGCCCTCGCGGCCGCGATCGCGGCCAGCTTTTACGCCTTCGCCCGCCTGGTCGAGCGCCCGAGCGCGGCGCGCTATCTGCTGCTCGGCGCCTGCTTCGGCCTCGGCCTGCTGGCCAAGTGGAACTTCGTCATGCTGGCGCTCGGCCTGCCGCTCGCCTGCCTGCTCGACCGCCACCTGCGGCCGCTGGTGCTCGATCCGAAGGTGCTGCTGGCATGCGCGGCGATGACCCTGATCCTGGTCCCGACGACGCTTTGGATCTTCGGTCAGCAGCAGAGCGTTGGCTCCGCGGCGACCGCGGTGCTGGTCGACCGGCCGGGGCGCGGTTTCCTCAGCACGCTCGCCATCGGCACCGTCGAGCTGGCGCGGGCCACGCTTGCCTATCCGATGCCGTTCCTGGTGCTCTTCCTCGTCACCTTTGGCGGCGCGCTCTGGCGCGCCCGCTCGGCGGGCGATCCCGATGGCGCCGAGCCGCCCTGGCACTCCGTGACGCCCGGCTTTCTCGGCACCCTGATCGCCTTGATCCTCGCGCTGCACTGGCTGCTGATCCCGACCGCTGGTGCTGTGGCCTTCACCGAGCATTGGCTGCACCCCGCGCTGATGATCCTGCCGGTCTTCCTGTTCGCACTGGTCGAGCGCGGCCGGCCGACGCCGCGGGCGCTGACCGCCTATCTCGTCCTGCTCGGCCTGGTGACGGCGGCCGCGCTCGGCGCCCGGATCCTGCACTACGTCCTGGGCGCGGATCACTGCGGGCGCTGCCGCGACTTGGTGCCGTTCACAGCACTTGCGGACCAGCTGCGCAAGGCCGGCTTCGCGCACGGCACGATCGTCACCGAGGACCCGTACATCGGTGGCAATCTCCGGGTCGCGTTTCCGGCCAGCCGGGTGGTCGATCCTGCCTATCCGTCCTCGGACTGGCCGGCGCCGACCGGCCACGGCCAGTGCCTGGCGGTCTGGCAGGCCGACGCGGGCGCCCGGGAGGCCGGGCTGCAGCACGAGGTCGAGACGGCGTTCGGCGTGCCCGCGGCCGCCGGCTGGCGCGCCGGTCGGATCGAGGCGGCGATGATGGGCTCGGCCACGCGGCGCTACGCGCTCGACTACCGGCTGCTCGATCCGGGTCTGGGCGAGTGCCGCTGATGCCGGACGCGGCGATGGCGGGGGCGCAGAGCGGCAGCGACCTCAGCATCGTGATTCCGGTCTGCGACGAACAACAGTCGCTCCCGGTGCTGGTCGAGCAGATCCTGGCCGTCGCGCGCGACCACGCCCTGGATCTCCGGCAGGTGATCCTGGTCGACGACGGCAGCCGGGACGGCTCGTGGCCGGCCATCCAGAGGCTCGCGGCCGCGCATGGGCCCGTGATCGGGGTCCGGCTCCGGCGCAACTTCGGCAAGGCGACCGCTTTGAACGTCGGGATCGGCGTCGCGACCGGCCGGATCATCGTCACCATGGACGCCGATCTGCAGGACGACCCCAAGGACCTGCCGCGCTTCGTCGAGGCCCTCGCTGCCGGCTGCGATCTGGTCTCGGGCTGGAAGAAGGTGCGTCACGATCCGCTGAGCAAGACCCTGCCGTCCCGGCTGTTCAACCTCGCCACCGCCCATCTCAGCGGCGTCCCGCTGCACGACTTCAACTCCGGCTTCAAGGCGTACCGGCGCGAGGTCTTCGATTCGGTCGAGCTGTACGGCCAGCTGCACCGCTTCGTGCCGGTGCTCGCGGGCTCGCTCGGCTTCCGCATCGGCGAGCTGGTCGTGCAGCACCACCCGCGCCGCTTCGGCCGCAGCAAGTTCGGGCCCGGTCGCTTCCTGCACGGCTTTATCGACCTGCTCACGGTGCTCGCCGTCACCCGCTATGCGCGCAGCCCGGGGCACCTGTTCGGCGGCGCCGGCACGCTGCTGCTGCTCTTCGGGCTCGGCGTGCTCGGCTATCTCACCGGCCTGAAGATCGTCACCGGCGCCGACATCGGGACCCGGCCGCTGCTCCTGTTCGGGGTGATGGCGGTGATCCTCGGGCTGCAGGTGCTGTTCTTTGGCATCCTCGCCGAGCTGATCAACTCGCGTGCGCCCGGTGCCGAGCCGAAGGCCCTGATCCGGGAGAAGACCACGGGTGACTGAGCCCGTCGTCCGACGGCGGCTGGCCTCGAGCGCGCTCGCCGCGGCCGTGAGTGGTGCTGTGCTGTGGTGGCTGCTGGCCGGCATCGATCGGACAGCGCTGCTCGCCGCGCTCGGCGATGCGTCGCCCTGGCGCCTTGGCCTCGCCCTGCTCCTGATGCCGCTGATTCAATGGCTGCGCGCCTGGCGTTTCGGGGTCGTGCTCACCGGCCGGCCGGATCTGCCGTCGAGAGCCCTGGTCCGGGTCGCGGTCCGGCTCGTGGTCTACAATTTCCTGTTGCCCTTCAAGCTCGGCGAGCTGAGCTTCCCGCTGATGATGCGGCGCGCGTTCGACATCGAATACACGCGCTCCGCGGGGATCCTGGTCGTCGTGCGCGGCCTCGATCTCAGCACCGTCGGTGCGCTGCTCTGCCTAGCCGCCGGCGCGTTCCTGCCCGAGGGCGCCCTCGGCTGGTCCGACCCCGCGCTGCTCGCTGCCGGGGCGGCCCTGCTGATCGCCCCTCTTGTGCTGATCTCGGCGGCGCCACCGCTGCGCCGGGCGGCCGCCCGCGCGCCCCGCCTCGAGCCGATCGCGCAAAGGTTGCTGTGGGGCGCGACGATGCTGCAGGCTCCGGGGGCGCGCGCCCTCGCCTTCGCCCTGACCCTCGCGATCTGGCTCGCCCATGCGGTGCTCGGCTGGCTCGCAGCCTCGGCGGTGATCCGCGGCATCAGCCCGGTCGCGACCACGCTCGCCACCGCTGCCAGCAACCTCGCCTTCGCCCTGCCGGTCCCGGTGATCGCCGGCCTCGGCCCGCCGCAGGCGGCCTGGGCGGCGGCACTCCGGCTCGCCGGGCTGCCCTGGCCGGCGACGGTCGCGACCGCGCTCGTCAGCCAGGCCGTGATCCTCTGCGGCATCCTTGCGCTCGGCCTGGCCAGCGTGCTGGCCAGCGCGCATCGACCTGCGGCCGGCCGCTTCGTGCTATGATGCTTCCTGCGTCTGGGATCTGACCCGTCGCCAACAAACATAAGGAGCCATGACCAGCAAGGATCTGCCGACGCCGCGAGCGGGCGCTGACCCGGTCGAGACCTTCCTCAAGGAGGTCGCGGGCACGCCGCCACCCCAGCCGGGGCGCGGGCGCGGCCGCCTGATCTTCGCGATGGACGCGACCGCATCGCGCGAGCCGACCTGGGACCACGCCTGCCAGGTCCAGGGCCAGATGTTCCTCGAGACCGCGGCACTCGGCGGCCTCGACGTCCAGCTCGTCTACTACCGCGGCTTCGACGAGTGCCGGGCGAGCCGCTGGGTCGACAATCCGCGCGATCTGGTGCGATTGATGAGCAAGGTGTTCTGCCTCGCCGGCCAGACCAAGCTCGGCCGGGTGCTGCGCCACGCGGTCCGCGAGACCGAGAAGAAGCGGGTCGCGGCGCTGGTGTTCGTCGGCGACTGCTTCGAGGAGAACCTCGACCAGGTCGGCCAGATCGCCGGCCAGCTCGGCCTGCTCGGGGTGCGCGCTTTCCTGTTCCAGGAAGGCCGCGATCCGAACGCCGAGCGGGCCTTCCGCAACGTCGCCAAGCTGACCAACGGGGCCCATTGCCGGTTCGATGCCAGCAGCCCGCAACAGCTCCGCGACCTGCTCGGCGCGGTCGCCGCCTACGCCGCGGGCGGGCAGCGGGCGCTCGCCGATCTGTCCAGGCACTCCGGCCCCGAGGTCCGATTGCTGGTGAGCCAGGTCCGCTAGCGGTTGGCGCCATGGGCCTGTACCTGCTGTTCGGGGTGTTCCTCCTGGTCCTGGTCCTGTTCGCCGCCCGCGGCTTCGTCCAGGCGAGCCCCGCCCATCTCGCCCAGGGCATGCGCGCCTTCATCGCCGCGTTCAGCATGCTCGCCAGCACGGGACTCCTGTTCGCCGGCCGCCTGGGCCTCGCGGTGATCACCATCGGCGCCACCTTCTGGGCGCTGCGTGCGATGTCGCGGGCCAGGAGCCCGGCCGGCAGCTTCGGCGGCCAGGGGCCCGGCCAGACGAGCTCCGAGGTCGAGACCGAGACCCTGCGCATGCAGCTCGACCATCGCACCGGCGAGCTCGAGGGCGAGGTGCGGCGCGGTCGCTTCGCCGGCCGGCCGCTCGCCTCGCTCGGGCTGACCGACCTGCTCGAGCTGCTGGCCGACTGCCGGCGCGAGGACCCGCGTTCGGTCGTGCTGCTCGAGACCTATCTCGACCGCCGCACGCCGGACTGGCGCAGCCAGGACGCCGGCGGCGGCGCCGCGGGCGGCGACCACGCGTCGGGCGCGGGCGCGCCGCCCGGCATCGACGAGGCCACCGCCTGGAGGGTCCTCGACCTCGCCCCCGGCTCGAGCGTCGCCGAGATCAAGGCCGCGCACCGCCGGCTGATGACCAAGCTGCATCCCGACCACGGCGGCTCGAGCTATCTGGCGGCGCAGCTCAACCAGGCGAAGGACTATCTGCTGAGCCGGCAACGTTGACCGCAGAGACGGGCCGTGGTGGGCCCTCGGCAAGCGCTGCGGCATGCGGGCACCTGCCATCGGCGCGGCCGGCGTGCTAGCCTCGCGCATCGGTCGGCGCTGTTGAACTGTTAATCCTCGCGCCGCTATGAGAGGGGCGTGGTGCCAAGGGCCGGCGCGGCGATTTGCGCGCGCGCCGCGGGAACGCCGGCCGGCGGTCGAACGTTGGGCGGCCATCCACAGCCAATCGGAGGTATATCTTGTGATCCGCAAGGCCGTCTTTCCCGTCGCCGGACTGGGCACCCGCATGCTGCCGGCCACCAAGGCGATCCCCAAGGAGATGCTGCCGGTGGTCGACAAGCCGATCATCCAATACGCCTTCGAAGAGGCGCGCGCGGCCGGCATCGAGCATTTCATCTTCGTCACCGGACGCGGCAAGAGCGTGATCGAGGATCACTTCGACCGCGCCTACGAGCTCGATCACGCCCTGGTCAAGAAGGGCAAGCGGGCCGAGCTGGAGTCGGTGTCCGCGTGGGTCCCGCGCCCGGGCGAGCTCAGCTACACCCGCCAGCAGGAACCGCTCGGCCTCGGCCACGCCGTCTGGTGCGCGCGCGAGCTGGTCGACAACGAGCCGTTCGCCGTCATCCTGGTCGACGACCTGATCCTCGGCCAGGTGCCGTGCCTGACCCAGATGGTCGAGGCCCATGCCGCGACCCGGGGCAGCATCGTTGCGGTCGAGGAGGTCGCGGCCGAGCACACCAACCGCTACGGCGTTCTCGACCCGGCGTCCGACGACGGCCGGCTGGTCGAGATCAAGGGTCTGGTCGAGAAGCCGCACCCGGCCGAGGCGCCCTCGCGGCTCGCGATCATCGGCCGCTACATCCTGATGCCCGAGGTGTTCGATCACCTCGCCCTGCAGCACAAGGGCGCCGGCGGCGAGATCCAGCTGACCGACGCCATGGCCAGGATGATCGGCCACAGCCCGTTCCACGGCCTGCGGTTCGAGGGCCGGCGCTTCGATTGCGGTGCGCGGCTCGGCTATCTCGAGGCGATCATCGCCTGCGCGCTCGAGCGTGACGATCTGCGCCCCGGCATCCGTGCCATCCTCGATCGCCATCGCTGACCGAGCTCAAAGGTGGCGCTCGCTGAACCGCGGCGGCCGGCCGGACCGGTGGAAGGTGGCGGACCCATGGAGGTTGCATGCACATTGCGATGATCGGCACCGGCTATGTCGGCCTCGTGTCCGCCGCCTGCTTCGCCGAGTTCGGGGTCGAGGTGACCGCGGTCGACAACGATCGGGACAAGGTCGCACGCCTGAAGGCCGGCGAGATCCCGATCTACGAGCCCGGGCTGGAGGAGGTGGTCGAGCGCAACACCGGCGCCGGCCGGCTCACCTTCACGACCGACCTCACGGCCGCGCTCAGCGACGTCGACGCGGTGTTCATCGCGGTCGGCACGCCGTCGCGCCGCGGTGACGGCCATGCCGATCTCACCTATCTGTTCGCGGCCGCGGAGGAGATCGCCAAGGGGCTGACCCGGGGCACGCTCGTGGTCACCAAGTCGACCGTGCCGGTCGGCACCGGCCGGCGCCTGCAACAGCTGTTCGCCAAGCTGCGTCCCGACCTTGAGATCGAGGTCGCCTCGAACCCCGAGTTCCTGCGCGAGGGCTCGGCGATCGAGGATTTCATGCGCCCCGACCGGGTCGTGGTCGGGGTCGAAAGCGAGGCCGGCCGCGACCTGCTCGAGCGGCTCTACCGGCCGCTCAACCTGATCCAGACGCCGATCCTGTTCACCTCGCTCGAGACCGCCGAGCTGATCAAATACGCGACCAACAGCTTCCTTGCGACCAAGGTCACCTTCATCAACGAGATGGCCGACCTCTGCGAACGGGTCGGTGCCGACGTCCAGGGCGTGGCGCGCGGGCTCGGGCTCGACCGGCGGATCGGCAGCAAGTTCCTGCATCCCGGGCCGGGGTTCGGCGGCTCGTGCTTTCCCAAGGACACGCTCGCGCTGCTGCGGATCGCCGAGGAGGCGAGCGTGCCGCAGCGCATCATCGAGAGCGTGGTCGCGGTCAACGAGGGCCGCAAGCGCAACATGGTGCGCCGGATCGTCCAGGCCTGCGGCGGCTCGGTGCGCGGCCAGACGGTTGCGATCCTGGGCGTCACCTTCAAGCCCAACACCGACGACATCCGCGACAGCCCGAGCCTGGTGATCGTGCCGGCGCTCCAGGCCGAAGGTGCTCTGGTCCGCGCCTACGATCCCGAGGGCATGCCGAGCGCGGCGGCGGCCCTGCCCGAGGTGGTCTGGTGCGACGACGCCTACGCCGCGACCGAGGGCGCCGACGCCATGGTCGTGCTGACCGAATGGAACCAGTTCCGGGGCCTCGATCTGGAGCGGGTACGGAGCCTGCTCAGGCGGCCGATCGTGGTCGACCTGCGCAACATCTACGAGCCCGGCGACATGATCGCCCAGGGCTTCAGCTACAGCAGCATCGGCCGGCCGGTCCTGGACGCCGCGCTCGACCCCAAGACGAGGAAGAGCGCATGAGCGGGGTCGGCAGCGCGGCGGTTGGCCCGCGCGGGCACCGGTTCCATCCGACCGTGCTCCGGGAGTACGACATCCGGGGCATCGTCGGCGAGACCCTGTTTGCGGCCGACGCCCGGGCGCTGGGCCAGGCCTACGCGACACTTTTGCGCGCCGAGGGCGGCAGGCGCGCCTGTCTCGGCTTCGATGGCCGCCTGAGCTCGCCCGAGCTCGCCCTGGCGCTGGGCGAAGGTCTGCGCGCCGGCGGGGTCGACGTGCTCTGGATCGGCCGCGGCCCGACGCCGATGCTCTATTTCGCGGTCCATCAGCTCGGGACCGACGGAGGCCTGCAGGTGACCGGCTCGCACAACCCGCCGGACCACAACGGCTTCAAGATGATGCTCGGCAAGAGCTCACTGTTCGGCGCGCGTATCCAGGAGCTCGGCCGGATCGCTGCGTCCGGCGCCTATGCGACCGGGGCCGGCCGGCTGATCGAGAGCCCGGTGTTCGATGCCTATGTGGAGCGGCTGCTGCACGACTTCCGTCCCGGGCGCGAGCTGGCGGTGGTTTGGGATGCCGGCAATGGGGCGACCGGCGAGGTCCTGACCACGCTCGCCGGCCGTCTGCCAGGGCGGCATAAGCTGCTGTTCGCGGAGATCGACGGCCGCTTCCCGAACCACCACCCCGACCCGACCATCCCGGAAAACCTCGAGGACCTGATCGAGACGGTGCACGCCGAGGGCGCTGAGCTCGGCATCGCCTTCGACGGCGATGGCGATCGGATCGGCGTGGTCGACGGCAACGGCAAAATCCTGTTCGGCGACCAGCTGCTCCAGATCCTGGCGGCCGAGGTGCTGGCGCGCCGCCCGGGCAGCCCGATCCTGGCCGACGTCAAGGCAAGCCAGGCGCTGTTCGACGAGATCGCCCGCCTCGGCGGCAAGCCCGTGATGTCCAAGACCGGCCACTCGCTGATGAAGGCCGCGATGGCCGAGATGGGAGCGCCGCTTGCGGGCGAGATGTCCGGCCACATCTTCTATGCCGACGGCTTCTATGGCCACGACGATGCCCTCTACGTCGCGATCCGCCTGCTCAGCATCCTCGCCGGCAGCGATCGCACCCTCGCCGAATGGCGGGACGGGATGGCGCCGATGGTCAACACGCCCGAGCTGCGCTTCGATTGCCCGGACGAGACCAAGTTCCAGGTCATCCAAAAGGTCAAGGCGAAGCTCGAGGCCGAGGGCGCCAAGGTCAACGCGATCGACGGCGTCCGCGTCATGACGCCGGACGGCTGGTGGCTGCTGCGCGCCTCCAACACCCAAGCCGTCCTGGTCGCCCGCGCCGAAGCCGCCAACGAGGCAGCCCTCACCCGCCTCAAGCACCAGATCGCCACCAACCTCCAAGCCGCCGGCGTCACCCCGCCGGCGTTCTAGACATCACCCGGCAACCTCGGCCAATGACCTCGGTCCGGCATTGCGCCGCGCTGTCGCCGGGCGCCATCACTGTGCGTCGAGCTTCTCGGCGAGCCAGGTCTTGATCAGCGACTGGTAGGGCACGTCGCGCTTGCGGGCGGCGACTTTGATCCGCTCGAGCAGGCTCACCGGCAGGCGCAGCGAGATCGACGTCGTCGAACGTCTGAGGTTTGGCAGCCGCACGCGCTCGGCCTTGCTCCAGTCCAGGTGCCCGGTCGAGTCGTGGCTTTCCCAAAAGCGCCGCTCCTCGGCCTTGCTCGCGAAGGTCGCGATCGGTTCAGCTCTCTTGCGCATAGCGGGCCCTCTCCTTGAGGTTCATATCCGGCGCCGAGATCAGGCTGATCTGCGTGGCGGCGGCACGGAGAGTGAAGCACGGTCGCGATTGCCCGCCCTGCGGCTGGTGCTCGGTGACCGCGTCCCCTAGCATGATCGGATGCTAGGGGAGCACCACATGGGCATCGTGACGTCGCTGATCGTCGTCGTGTCGCCCGGGACGGGCGTCCTCTATACGCTCGCGGCCGGCCTGTCGCGCGGCTCGCGCGCGAGCGTGGTCGCCGCGTTCGGTTGCACGCTCGGCATCATCCCGCACATGGCGGCGGCGATCATGGGTCTGGCCGCGCTGTTGCACACGAGCGCGCTCGCCTTCCACACCCTCAAATATCTGGGCGTCGCCTATCTCCTCTACATGGCCTGGAACACGCTCAAGGAACGGGGCGCGCTGCAAGTCGAAAAAGAAATCGGGCCGCGCTCGGCCGCCCAGGTGATCACCTCGGCGGTCCTGATCAACATCCTCAACCCCAAGCTCTCGATCTTTTTTCTGGCATTCCTGCCGCAGTTCGTGAGCACCCACGACCCGCATCCGCTCGCGCGCATGCTCGAGCTCAGCGCGATCTTCATGCTGCTGACCTTCGTCGTCTTCGTCGGCTACGGCCTGTTCGCCGCGGCCGTGCGGACCCACGTCATCTCGCGCCCGCGCGTGCTGACCTGGATGCGCCGCCGCTTCGCGGCCGCCTTCGCCGCGCTCGGCGCCAAGCTCGCGCTTGCCGATCGCTAGCTTAGCTGGCTGCGCTTTCTCGGGATTGCGGTTGGGCGACCGTGCGGTCGTGTATGCTATGGTGCGCTATGCGGCCCCGCGCGCGTACGCCACGCGGCGTGTCGCCAAAAAACGAGCGAAACAAGCGGTTGAAATGAGAGATGTCGGAGAAACCGGCGTCCAACGCGATGTCGGAAATCCGGCGTGGGTCGGGTCCACACAGGAGCGTGAGCACCCGTTGCAGCCGCAACTCGGTCACATGCTCGGTGAACGACTTGCCCGAACCCTCCAACAGGCGCTGCAGGTAGCGGGGCGAGATGCCCTGGCTGTCCGCCACTTTTGCAATGCTGATTTCCGGGTCCTGAAAGTACGCGGCGATTTGGGCGAGAGCGGCGGCGCGGCGCGACGCCACGACCGCGCTCACGCTGCTCTCACCAACGGCGCCGCCCATCGTCAGAGCCATGGCAACAAGATCGAAGATGTGGGCCTGAATTGCCGTGCGAGCATCCGCCCTTGCCCGGACCGGGGATGCCTCCAGAAAACGAATATAGCCCCGCAACAGTTTTAGAACCTCCGAACGCCGCGGCAGGCGTTGCATGACGGCGTCGATGAGGCGGGTGCCGCGCGCTTCAAGTTCGACCTGCGGTATCATCACTCCGATGTAGCCGAAATGCTCTTGCGAACCGACTCGGCCTGGCGAACACACGTGCAACAGCGTGGCGTCGCCTTGGCCAAGTCGGAGGTCGCGCCCCCGATGCGTGATCTGGATATTGCTCGACCGGGAGATCATCAGGCCGAGGGCGTCGTCGCCATCCCTGGCCATCTCCTGATCGCGAAATGTCACGCCAGGGCCGAATGCCGCCCGGACCATCCGGAGATCTGCGACGATCGGCTCAACTGAAGCATGAAACGGCGCGTCAGACAGCGGCCGGAAATCGATACTGAGAACGCGCCGCGCGTACTCCTCCCGCCACGCGCGAATGGGGTCTGGTCGGACGGTCATTGCGCCGGGTCCCGTTCGGTGAACCGACTTCAACAAGTCTGGCACGCCAACGGTTCAGTCCTTACCACGCGCGGAAAGGGTGTGCAATTTGCGGCCTCACGCGTGCCCGCCACGGTTCGCGCCAGACCAAGACATCGTCTCCCGGGGCGGCATAGGCTGCCCTTGGGACTATGATCGAAACGATGCGAAAGGTGCTGAGATGCTGAGGACACTGCTTCTGGTCTGCGCCATCGGCACTCCGCAGCCTGAATGCTCGCCGGAGACCGCAGATGCGGTGGTTCAAGGCCCCGAAGCGACGAGCTTGGTCGAATGCGGCCTCCACGGCCAAGCTTATATCGCCGGCGGCGCGATCGCCGACTATCTCGACGGCGCTCACTACCTCAAGATCACCTGCACGTCGGGGGAGCGGCCGCGGACACCTACGACAGAGCCGATTGTCAGCGCGCATCGCGTGCCGGATGCGGCCGAATAAGATCGGCCCCAAGCGCCGGAGCGGCCTTGTCGGCAACAAAGATGTCGGCAGCGGCTTTGATGCCAGCGGCATCGTCGGGCGAGGCCGCCGCGATTGCGCAGTCGTCGCCACCGACCCTGCGCCAGAACAGGCTCGCTCCGCACTCCCGACAGAAGGCGCGCTCCGCCTCGACCGATCTCGACCGACGATCGGAAACCAGCGAGGCCGCGTTGCTCGACCAGCTCCAGCGCCTTTGCGGGCACGCTGGTATAGGCGGCAAAATGGCCGTGGGTGCGCCGGCACTGGCCACAGTGGCAGTAGACGATCGGGCGCAACGGACCGTGCAGTCGATAGCGAACGGCCCCGCACAGGCAGCCGCCGGACGTCAGCCGGTTTTGTGTCACGTCCCTACCTCCCAAGCGCCGCGCTACGGCTCGATCCTCAGATCGGTCCAGACGCCGCCACGCGCGCTGGAGTTGATCGCAGCGGTGATGAACTTGACGCCTTTGGCACCGTCCTCGACCGAAGGCACAAGCGTCGCTCCCGGGTCGGGCGCCCGGCTTTCCAGTTTCGCCGTGATCAGCTCGGCGCAGTCCGCATAGATGTTGGCGAAGCCCTCGAGGTAGCCCTCGACGTGGCCGGGCGGAATACGGGTCACCCGGCCGGCGCTTTTGCCGGTGCCCGGGTGGGCGCGGACGATCCGCTGCGGCGGCTTGCCGAGCGGGAACAGCTCGAGAAAATCCGGGAACTCCTGGTGCCAGGCGAGGCCGGCTTTTTCCCCGAAGACCCGGATGCGGAGCGCGTTGTCGTTGCCGGGCGCCACTTGGGATGCCCAGAGCATGCCACGCGCGCCGCCGGTGTATCGGAGCAGGATGTTGCAGTTGTCGTCGACCCGCCGGCCGGCGACGAAGGTCGAAAGGTCGGCGAGCAAAGCTTCCGCCTCCAGGCCGGTGATGAAGGCCGCGAGGTTGAAGGCGTGGCTGCCGATGTCGCCGATCGCCCCGCCGCCGGATTGCGCCGGATCGGTCCGCCAGGCGGCCTGCTTCTGGCCGCTGTCCTCGAGCTTGGTCGTGAGCCAGTCCTGCGGGTACTCGGCCTGGACCACCCGGATCTGACCGAGCTCGCCCGCCTGCACGCGCTCGCGCGCCTCGCGCACCATGGGAAACCCTGTGTAGTTGTGGGTCAGCCCGAACACGAGGCCGGTGCGCTTCACGGTCTGAACCAGGTCGAGGGCGTCCTCGAGATTGGTGGTCATCGGCTTGTCGCAGATGACGTGGATGCCGGCCTCGAGGAAGGCCTTGGCCGCCGGATGGTGGACGTGGTTCGGGGTCACGATCGCGACCGCATCGATGCCATCCGCGCGCGCGGCCTCCCTGGCCGCCATCTCGGCAAAGCTGCCGTAGGCGCGATCCGGCGCGATCCGAAGCTCCGCCGCCGACGCCTTGGCCTTGGCGGGATCGGCGCTGAGCGCGCCCGCGACCAGCTCGTAGCGGTCGTCCAGCCGGGCCGCGATCCGGTGCACGCCACCAATGAACGCGCCCTGGCCGCCGCCAACCATGCCGAGCCGCAGCCGCCGCCCGTTTTTTCCACTTTTGCCGTCGATCGCCATCTCCGCCCCCGCATTCAAAACGCCCGTCAACCGTCATCCGTTGCGTCAAGTTAGACCGTCAGATCAAGGCCTGATAGCCCTCGCGGGCGGTTGCATCCTCCGGCACCTCTTGCTCGACCGGACCTGCGGCACCGTACGGACGCGGTAGCCGTGCCGCTTGAAAACACTGCGACCTGCCCGTACACTCCCATGGCGGTTGGCCGCAGGAGCTGACAGCCAAACAAACATGCCAGACTCATATACGGAACATTGGCTCGCCAAGACTAAAGCTGAGCTCGTCGCCGAGCTCGAGGCGGCGCATCGTCTTCGCATTGCAGCAGAGTCGGCATCGGCCGACAGCCGAGAGGCCGAGCAGCGCTTCAAGGATATCGTCCGCTACGCGTGCGACTGGTTCTGGGAGACCGGCTCGGACCTGAGCTTCACCCAGATTGGCGGGCCGGACGCCCAGGTAGAGCGCGAGAGCCGAGCCAGTCTGATTGGCCAGAGCCTGCTGGCAATGGTCGGCCAGATCGACAAACCAAACCAGCCAGTCTCGGTGTCCCTGCGCCTTGCTGATCTTGAGGAGCGGCGTCCATTTCGTAATCTCGAATGTGTGATCAAAGATGATGATGGCCGCCAACGGTCCATGAGTTTGAGCGGCATGCCGATCTTCGACTCCAACGGCAACTTTATTGGTTACCGTGGCTCCGCCGTTGACATTACCGATTACAAGTACTCTGAGCTTTTTGCCAACAGCATAATTGAAACCGTTCCCGATCCGATCTTTGTCAAGGATCAACAATACCATTGGATCGCGATGAATCAACTGCATGCTGATTTCGCCGGCTATCCGAGAGACTATCTTATCGGTAAGAGTGATTATGACATCTTCCCGAAGGAAGAAGCTGATATCTTTAGAAAAAAGGACGCCGAAG
Source organism: uncultured Alphaproteobacteria bacterium (assembly GCA_963753685.1). Lineage (GTDB taxonomy): Bacteria > Pseudomonadota > Alphaproteobacteria > Geminicoccales > Geminicoccaceae > DATAOG01. The sequence goes on along the minus strand of CAVWDE010000019.1, from coordinate 178,252 downwards.
TTTTCTTGACTGGAAAACCAAACTTCAATGAAGAGCTGTTCACCAGCGCTGATGGCGTCACCCATTTCATTGCAACGAAGAAATGGGCGTTCGACGATGGTGCGGGCAACAAGATCCTCGTGGGCGTGATTCGCGACATAACAGAGATGAAACGGGCAGAGGCGGCGTTGCTCGAGGCCCGGCAGCGGCTCGTCGATGCGCTAGAGACCATCTCGGAGGGCTTTTTCCTGTTCGACGCCGACGATCGCCTGGTCCTATGCAACAGACGTTATAAGGAGCTGTATCCGGGCATTGCTGACATCATCGAACCCGGGATATCATTTGAGCGCATCATCCGAATTGTGGCTGAGCGGGGGATCGTCGCCGATGCTGCTGGCCGAATCGAGGAATGGATTCAAGACCGACTGGCGAAGCATCGCAACCCGAGCGGGCCCCACCTGCAGCCGCAAAGTGACGGGCGCTGGGTTCAAATCAGCGAGCGCAAGACGCAGGCCGGCGGCACGGTCGGCGTCTTCACCGAGATCACTGAGCTCAAGCTGGCGCAGCAGGCGGCAGACGCGGCGCGCGAGCAGGCTGAACGGTCTCTGGTGGCGCTCCGCGAAGCTCAGGAAAGCTTGGTCCATGCGGAGAAAATGGCGTCACTCGGCCAGCTGACCGCTGGTATCGCCCATGAGATCAAGAACCCTCTCAATTTTATTAACAACTTCGCGGAGACCTCGGCTGAGCTGCTCGAGGACCTGCGTAGCTTGCTTGCACCAGTGCTTGATCGGCTCGATGATGAAAATCGCGCTGAAGTCGACGAACTCCTCAGCACTCTGACTTCGGACCTTGGCACGATCGCCCAGCACGGACGCCGCGCTGACAGTATCGTCCAGACCATGTTGTTGCACGCGCGCGGCCAGAAGGGCGAGCGACAGCTGACAAATCTGAACGCCCTGGTTGAGGAAAGCTTCAATCTCGCCTACCACGGCGAACGCGCTCGCGATCCCCAGTTCAATGTGGAGATGACGTCGGACCTCGATCCGTCGGTCGGCGTCCTCCAGCTGAACCCGCAGGAGATGACGCGAGTCCTGGTTAACCTGTTCGGCAACGCCTTTTACGCGACCAGGCAACGCAAGAGCGGATCGGCCGACGGGTCCTACCGGCCGGAGGTCCGAGTGGCGACCCGCCGGCTTGGTGACTCGGTCGAGGTTCGTGTCCGCGATAACGGCACGGGCATCGCATCCGATGCGAAGGACAAATTGTTCACGCCGTTCTTTACCACCAAGCCGACGGGCGAAGGGACCGGCCTCGGCCTTTCATTGAGCTACGATATCGTCGTGCACAATCATCATGGCAGCTTCGAGGTCGACACTCGCGAGGGCGAGTTCACCGAGTTCGTCGTCGGGCTGCCTCTGCCGGCGGACGGCGATGCCGCCCCAGCGATCAAACGAGGTTAACATGACGGTCAGCATTCTGGTGGTCGACGACGAACCCGACATCGCCGAACTGTTTCGACGGCGTTTCCGGCGTGAGCTGCGCAGTCAGGCCTATGTCTTCCATTTCGCGGCCTCCGGCGAGGAGGCGCTGACCCTGCTCGAGCAGGGGATCGAGCCGGAACTCATGCTCATCCTGTCCGACATCAACATGCCGGGGATGAGCGGCATGGAACTGTTGCGCAGAGTGAAGGAGCTCAAACCGGACCTGCCAGTTGCGATGATCACCGCCTACGGCGACCCGGACAGCCGCCAGCGGGCGATCGATGATGGCGCCATCGATTTTCTGGCCAAACCGATCGATTTCGACCTTCTCAAGACGCGGATGCCCTTGCTGATCCACTCGGCCGGGCACGCGTGATGGCAGCCAAGATCCTGGTGGTCGACGACGAGGCCGATGTCCAGGCGCTCGTCCTGCGCAAGTTTCGGCGCGAGATCCGCCAGGGCGAGTTTGCCTTCCTGTTCGCAGAGGATGCCGAGCGGGCACTTGGCACCGTTGACCGCGAAGGCGATATCGACATCGTCCTCAGCGACATCAATATGCCCGGCATGGATGGCCTCGCGCTCCTCGATCGCTTGAGCGAATTCGAGCCGCAGTTGAAGACGATCATGGTGTCCGCTTACGGCGACATGGACAACATTCGCACGGCGATGAACCATGGCGCCTTCGATTTCATCACGAAGCCGATTGACTTCTCCGATTTGCTGGTGACCATAAAGAAGACGTTAGATGAGCTCGATCTGCTGCGCGAGGCCTTCCGGATGCGGGCCGAGGCCGAGCGCGCGCGCGCCAATCTGGCCCGCTACTTCGCGCCCAGCCTGGTCGAGACCCTGGCGGGCACCGATGATCCGTTTGGCCCTCCCCGGGAGCAACCGGTCGCGGTGCTGTTTGCCGACATCATCGGCTTCACTCGGCTGTGTGCGTCCGAGTTACCGGAGAGGATTTTCGCGCTGCTGCGCCAGTTTCACGGTCGGATGGCGCAGGAGGTGTTCGCCGCCGGCGGAACGCTCGACAAGTTCATCGGCGACGGACTGATGGCAACCTTCGGGACGCCGGCGCGCGGCGCTCTCGATGCCACCAATGCCCTGCGCTGCGCCCGCGCCATGGTGGAAGCCACCCGCGACCTCAACGCCGAACGACGGCGCGCGGGCGGCACGGAGATCGGCATTGCCATCGGTGTCCACTACGGGCCGGCGCTCCTGGGCAACATCGGCGACGAGCGGCGGCTCGAGTTCGCGACCATCGGCGACACCGTCAATCTGGCCAGCCGGCTGGAGGGTCTCGCCCGCGGGCTCGACGCCAGCGTCGTGGTCAGCGATGCTCTCGTTGCCGCCATCAAGGCGGAACTCCCCGACGCCGCGGCCGAGATCGCCGACCTGCGCCTCCATCAAGCGCAGACCGTGCGCGGCCTCGACCAACCGATGCCGATTTGGGCCGTCGGTGCGCAGCCGACGAGCGGGCGGATCGACTCCGCGAATGCGCCGGGTCCTGGCTCACGCGTAGGCGCTGCATGACCCGAGCGCGCTTGCCCCTCAGCTGATGCCGAGCATGCGCCGGTTGGCGGCGGCATCGATGCTGCCGGCGGCGAAGTCGTCGAACGCGGTCTCGGTCACCCGGATGATGTGCTCGGCGATGAACGGCGCGCCTTCGCGGGCGCCGTCCTCGGGGTGCTTCAGGCAGCACTCCCACTCGAGCACCGCCCAGCTCGCGTAGTCATAGGCGGCAAGCTTCGAGAAAATGCCGACGAAGTCGACCTGGCCGTCGCCGAGCGAGCGGAACCGTCCGGCCCGGTTGAGCCACGGTTGGAATCCGGAATAGACGCCCTGCTTCGGGCTCGGGTTGAACTCGGCGTCCTTGACGTGGAACGCCTTGATCCGCTCGTGATAGACGTCGATGAAGCCCAAGTAGTCGAGCTGCTGCAGGAGGAAGTGGCTGGGATCGTAGTTGATGCCGCAGCGCGGATGGTTGCCGACCCGCGCGAGGAACATCTCGAAAGTGACGCCGTCGAACAGATCCTCGCCCGGATGCAATTCGAAACCGATGTCGACGCCGGCCTCGTCGTAGGCATCGAGGATCGGTCGCCAGCGCTTTGCCAGCTCGTCGAACGCGGTCTCGATCAGCCCGGCCGGGCGCGGCGGCCAGGGATAGAGATAGGGCCAGGCGAGTGCCCCCGGGAAGCTCACGTGGGACGTCAGGCCCAGCCGTTTGGACGCCGTGGCGCCGAGCAGCATCTGCTGCACCGCCCATTCCTGGCGCGCCTTGGGATTGCCGCGCACCGCGGGCGCCGCGAAGGCATCGAAGCCCGCATCGAAGGCCGGATGGACCGCGACCAGCTGGCCCTGGAGATGGGTCGAAAGCTCGGTCAGCTCGACGCCCGCGTCCTTGAGCGTGCCCTTGACCTCGTCGCAATAGGCATCGCTCGAGGCCGCCTTCTCGAGATCGAACAGGCGCCCGTCCCAGCTCGGGATCTGCACCCCCAGATAGCCGAGGTCGCCTGCCCACTTTGCGATGCTGGCGAGTGAGTTGAACGGCGGCGCGTCGCCCGCAAACTGGGCGAGAAAGATCGCCGGCCCCTTGATCGTCTGCATGCGCGCCTCCCCTTCAGAGCAGCGACGGTTGGCGGCAATCTAGGCGGTTTGCCGGCCGGACGGAACGCCTGTTTGGGGCGCAGGGCGGGCGCGGGCTTGACAAGCCGGGCCGGGCGCCGGCGTTATCCCGGCGCGGGTCGGATCGGGTGCCGGCGTGATCCCGACGCCGGGCGAGCAGGAGGCCTCCGCGGTGAGTGAAGGCGCAAGACGCTACTTTCCGGTGTCCTGGGACGAGCTACATCGCGATGCCCGGGCGCTGTCCTGGCGGCTCGCCGAGCGCGGGCCGTTCGCCGGCATCGTCGCGGTCACCCGCGGCGGCCTGGTGCCCGCCCACATCGTCGCCCGCGAGCTCGACATCCGCCTGATCGACACGGTCTGCGTCTCGTCCTACGACACCGAGGTCCAGCGCCAGCCCGAGGTCCTCAAAGGGGTCAAGGGCGGCGGCAAGGGCGCCGGCTGGCTGATCGTCGACGACCTTGTGGACACCGGCCAGACCGGGCGGATCGTGCGCGAGCTCCTGCCCGAGGCGCATTTCGCCACGGTCTACGCCAAGCCCGCCGGCCGACCGGTGGTCGACACCTTCGTGACCGAAGTCAGCCAGGACACCTGGATCCTGTTCCCCTGGGACACCGAGCCCAAGTTCGCGCAGCCGATCGTCACCCTCAAGGGCCAGTAGCGCGCCCCTCTTGATCCGGCGCTGGTCCGGCCGGTCCGCCGGCCCGGCCTGCTATCGGCCTCCCCTCGTGTTCGGCCTCACCCACGTTCGGCCCTGCCATGTTTCGGTCCAACCTACGTGTTCGCTCCGCTGTCCCCCGACCCGGCCCTCGCATCGGCCCGCCCCATGTCGGGCCCGCCGCCCGCCCCACCCCTGATCCGGGCACCGATTCCCACGGTCGCATGGACCAGCCGGAGAAAGGGTTAACGCCAGACCGTTAACGCCCGGTTAACGCTCGCTCGCGGCGCGCTCCGCGACCGTGGCCCGGGCGCCGCGCTCGATCAGCGATCGCAGGCCGCCGGTCAGCTCGCCGACGAAGCGCGGATCACGGGGCAGATCGTCGCCGAACACCTCGCGGAGCGCGAGGAAGCCCGCCACCAGGCGATCCGGATCGCCGCCCGCGCGCCCGCCGATCGCCAGCAATCGCCCGGCCAGCGGATCGGCGACCGCGATCTGCCGCCCCTGCTCGTCCTGCCCGGCGGCGTAGCGCAGCCAGCCTGCCACCGCGAGCGTCAGGTGCCCGATCGGCCCGCCCGCGCGCAGCTGATCCCGGACCGTTCCGAGCAGCCGCTGCGGCAGCTTCTGCGAGCCGTCCATGGCAATCTGGGCCGTTCGGTGGCGGATCGCCGGGTTGGCGAAGCGCTCGAGCAGGCGGGCCTGATAGGCGGCGAGATCGACCGGCACGGCCAGCGTCGGCGCCACCTCGAGCGCCATCATCCGGCTGACGAAGGTCACGAACGCCGGTGCCTGCATGACCTCGGACACGTGTTCGAAGCCGGCCAGCCAGCCGAGGTAGGCGAGCGCCGAATGGCTGCCGTTGAGGAGCCGGAGCTTCATCTCCTCATAAGGGCCGACATCGGCGACCAGCTCCGCGCCGACCCGCTCCCAGGACGGCCGCGGTCCGGTGAAGCGATCCTCGATCACCCATTGCCGAAACGGCTCCGCGACCACCGGGGCCGCGTCCCGAAGACCGAGGAGCACCTCGACCGCCGCGATGTCCGCCTCGGTCGTGGCCGGCACGATCCGGTCGACCATGGTGCAGGGGAAGGCGACCTCGGCCTCGAGCCAGCGCGCGAGCCCGTGATCGTCCTTGAGGGCCGCGAATGCCAGCGCTACGCTGCGCAGGGTCCGGCCATTGTGCGGCAGGTTGTCGCAGCAGAGCACGGTCGGCGGCGGCCGACCTTGCCGCCGGCGCAGCTCCAGGCCCGCGACCAGCGTGCCGATCGCGCTCCGCGGCCGCTGCGGGTGCTCGAGGTCGTGGCGGATGTCGGCATGACCGGCGTCCAGCGTTCCCGTCGCCGGATCGTGGCAATAGCCCTTCTCGGTGACCGTCAGCGAGATGATCGCGACCGCCGGGTCGGCGATCCGGCGCACGACCGCCGCCGGGTCCTCGGGTCCGACCAGCACCTCCCTGAGGCAGCCGACGACCCGCAGCTGCTCGCCATCTGCGCCGCGCGCGACCACCGTGTAGAGGCCGTCCTGGGGCGCGAGGCGCTCCCGCACCGCTGGACTACGCAGGCTGACCCCGCAGATCCCGAAGGGCCCGAACGCCTGGCCGAGGGCCTCCTCCGTGTAGACCGCCTGATGCGCCCGATGGAACGCGCCGAGGCCGAGATGGATGATTCCAACCGGCAGGCGCCAGCGCTCGTAGCGCGGCCGCTCGATCGCGGGTGCCAGCCGCCCCAGGGTCGCCGGCGCCAGCCTGTCCGGCACCACCGACCCCGGCGCGCCTGCGCCCGTCAGCTCGGGACGCGCTGCCCGGTCTGCTTGTCGAACAGGTGGATCGTGCCGGGGTGCGGGGTCAGGCCGATCTTGTCGCCCGGCCGGAACTTGTGCCGCTCCTTGAACACGACCGCGACCTCCTGCCCGGCGAGCTGGGTGAACACCAGGATCTCGGCGCCGGTCGGCTCGACCACCACGACCTCCGCCGGCAGCCCGCCGCCGTCGATCAGGTCCAGGTGCTCGGGCCGGATGCCGTAGACGACCTGCTGGCCGTCGCGGCCGCCCGCCTGCGCCGATAGCGGCAGCTTGCTGCCATCCGGCGTCACCGCCGACGGCGCGCCGCCATTGCGCCGGATCGTGGCCTCGATGAAGTTCATCGCCGGCGAGCCGATGAAGCCGGCGACGAACAGGTTGGCCGGGTGATCGTAGAGCTCGAGCGGCTCGCCGACCTGCTCGACCACGCCGTCGTGCATGACGACGATCCGGTCGGCCATGGTCATCGCCTCGATCTGGTCGTGGGTGACGTAGACCGAGGTCGTCTTGAGGCGCTGGTGCAGCTCCTTGATCTCGGTGCGCATCTGCACGCGCAGCTTGGCGTCGAGGTTGGAGAGCGGCTCGTCGAACAGGAACACCTGGGGATCGCGCACGATCGCCCGGCCCATGGCAACCCGCTGGCGCTGGCCGCCCGACAGCTGGCGCGGATAGCGCATGAGGTACTCCCCCAGGCCCAGGATCTCGGCCGCGCGGTCGACCCGCTTCTTGATCTCGTCCTTGGGCGCCTTCGCCAGCTTCAGCGAGAACGCCATGTTGTCGTAGACCGTCATGTGCGGGTAGAGGGCGTAGTTCTGGAAGACCATCGCGATGTCGCGGTCCTTGGGCGGCACATTGTTGACCACCCGGTCGCCGATCGAGATCTCGCCCGCGCTGATCTCCTCGAGCCCCGCGATCATCCGCAGCAAGGTCGACTTGCCGCAGCCCGACGGCCCGACCAGCACCACGAACTCGCCGTCGGCGATCTCGATCTCGACCCCGTACAGGACCTGGGTCGTGCCGAAGAACTTATCGACCTTGCCGATGTCGACCGATGCCATCGCCCGCCGCTCCCCACATTGCCCCCGGACCACTACCTTGGCTTGGCGCGATCATGGCGCGTCTGCGCCCGTTCATCAAGCCGGGCGTTCAGGCGGCCGGCACCTCGAGGTCGCCGCGCGCGAGACCGACCCGCTCGGCCGCGGCCAGGATGTGGCCCCAGGTGGTCGGATCGACCGGCACGCCGTGCGCCAGACGCTCGGCGCGGGCGCGCCGTTCGGGCTCGCCCGGCAGCAGCACCTCGCCGTTCGGATCCCTTGGCCGCGAGCTTTTGACGAACTCCAGATAGGTCCGGATCTCGGCCGCGAGCCCGGCGCCGAGGTAGGCCTCGGGCGCGATCACGATCGAGAGCATGTTGCTGGTGAAGCGCGGCTCGCCCTCGGGCAGGCGCGAGCAGCCACCGCCGGTGAAGGCGCCGGCCAGGAGATCGACCATCAGCCAGAGCGCGCCGCCCTTGTGGCCAGTGACGGCGCCGCCGAACGGCACCAGATTGCCCGGCGGATCGGCGTACAGCGCATTCGGATCGGTGGTCGGCCGGCCATCGGCGTCGAGCAGGCAGTCGGGCGGGATCGCGACCCCTTTGTTGCGCGCCAGGCGGACCTTGCCCTCGGCGACCGCCGAGGTCGCGAAATCGAGCACCACCGGGTCGCCGCCCTTAACCGGGATGCCCATCGCGATCGGGTTGGTGGTGCCGCGGCCGTCGCGGCCGCCGTGCGGCACGACCCGCAGCGGAATGCCGGTGGCGTTGACGAAATGGATCGAGGCCATGCCGGCGGCCGCGGCCATCTCGGGCCAGTCGCCGAGGCGGCCGAGATGCGCCGATTGTCGCAGGGCAGAGAGCGCGATCCCATGCTTCTTCGCCTTGTCGATCGCGGCCTGGACCGACTGCGCGCCGACAATCTGGCCGTAGCCGCCGCGGCCGTCGAGGACGGTCACGACCTCGGTTTCGGACACCACGTCGGCGCTCTGGTTGGGCAGGATCTGACCCGCCCGGACCTGGTCGACGTACTGCGGTACCCGGATCACGCCGTGCGAGTCGTGGCCCGCGAGGTTGGCGCCGACCAGCCGCTCGGCGACCGCCTCCGCCTCCTCCGGCGCCGACCCCGCCGCCTCGAGAATGGTCGCCGCCAGCCGGCGCAACCGGTCCGCCGCGATCTGCATCTGCCGTCGCCTCCTTCTTTTCCGCGCCCCGAGCCCGGGTCGGGCTTGTCCGTTCGGACTGGTCCGGGTATCCTCCGCCCGGTTCGTCTCTGTGAGACTACTAAGACAGCGGCGTGCTGGCGAGAAGACCCTGTTGACGACTTCTGCGCCGGCGGTTGGCTGGACAACCGCGCTCAAGAGGGAGAGCATTGATGGCACTCTGGACACCGACCCGGCGCAAGTTCCTCAAGACGACGGCGCTCGCGACCGGCGCGACGCTCGCAGCACCCTACGTCAAGACCGCGCATTCCGCCGGCACGCTGGCGCTCGGCATGTGGGACCACTGGGTCCCCGGCGCCAACGCCGTGCTGGACAAGATGTGCAAGGACTGGGCCCAGAAGAACAACGTCGCGATCACCATCGACTTCATCACCTCGATCGGCTTCAAGAACCAGGTGACCGCCGCAGCCGAGGCGCGCGCCAAGACCGGCCACGACATCTTCGCCCTGCCGACCTGGGACGTCACGATCCACAAGGATTTGCTGGAGCCGGTCGACGACATCATGGCCGAGCTGACCAAGAAGTACGGCCCGTACGAGGACCGCGCGGCCTACCTGTGCAAGCACGACGGCGTCTGGAAGGCGGTGCCCGCGCCGACCGGCTCGCATACCTATCCGATGGTCTCGCGCCTCGACTACTTCAAGGCGGCCGGCGTCGACCTCCAGGATCTGTTCCCGGCCGGCCCGCGCGACCAGGCCAAGGTCGATGCCGAATGGACCTACGACAAGTTCCTGGTCGCGGCCGAGAAGCTGCACAAGGCTGGCCACGACTTCGGCAACCCGATCGGTCCGACCAGCGACAGCCAGGACTGGCTGGGTCCGCTGTTCCTGTCGTTCGGCGGTCAGATGGTGAGCGCTGAGGGCGAGATCACGGTCGATTCGGAAGGGACCCGGCTGGCCCTCGAATACATGAAGAAGCTGACCCAATACATGCCGCCCGACGTCTACGCCTGGGACGATGCCGGCAACAACCGCTGGATCATCTCCGGCACCGGCTCCTGCATCCAGAACCCGCCCTCGGCCTGGGCGGTGGCGGTGAAGGACCAGCCCGCGGTCGGCGCCCAGCTCTGGCACCACGACACGCCCGCCGGGCCCAAGGGCCGCTACCGCGGCAGCCTGCCCTATATGTGGGGCATCTGGAACTTCTCGCAGAACATCCCGGCCGCCAAGGACCTGCTGCTCTACCTGTCGCAGAAGGAGCAGGTCGCGGAGCTGGTCAAGGCCTCGCACGGCTACGATCTGCCGCTGCAGCCGGCGTTCTTCGACAACCCGGTCTGGGAGACCGAGAGCCCGCCCGCCGGCACGCTCTACAACTATCCCGGGCGCGGCAACGAGCACGCGATCGTGTCCGGCTATCCGGCGCCGCCCGCGGTCGCCGCCCAGATCTACAACGAGGCGCTGGTGCCTTACATGGTCGCGCGGGTCACCCAGACCGGCGAGTTGTTCGACGACGCGATCGCCTGGGCGAACGACGAGCTCGAGGGCTATCTGCGCGGATGACGAGGCGCGCCCGGGCCAGCGCCGGCGGCCGGCGCTGGCCTGCGGCGACGTCGTAGCGGATCGGATCGGGACGCGCGGGGCTTCGACTCCCGGCCGTCCCGACCGCTGACATCGGCAGGGCGTCGGAGGCGGGGCCATGGCTCGAACCAGTGCAGTCTTGAAGGGCCGGCAGACCACACTGGCGGCGCCGAGCTTCGGCGCCTACATGCGCGCCTTCTGGCATCAGCGTTCGACCCTCGCCCTGCTGATGTGCATGCCGCTGATCCTGATCATCGGCGGCCTGGTGGTCTATCCGTTCCTCTACTCGATCAATCTCTCGCTGCTGAACAAGGCCGAGACTCACTATATTGGGCTCGACAACTTCGTCTTCCTGTTCGGACGCAGCACCTTCTGGATGGTGGTCCGGCAGTCGGTCCTGTTTACGTTCACCGCGGTGTTTTTCAAGGCGCTGATCGGCTTCATCTGCGCGCATCTGATCCACAACGTCCACGAGCGCGGCCAGCGGATCTGGCGCGGCCTGTCGCTGGTCCCCTGGGTGATCCCGCCGGCGCTCTCGACGCTCGGGTGGTGGTGGCTGTTCGACCCGACCTACAGCGCCATCAACTGGCTGCTGGCGGCGGTCGGCGGGCCGCACATCGCCTGGCTCAGCGAGACCTTCTGGGCGCGGACCGCGGTCATCCTGGTCAACATCTGGTATGGCTCGCCGTTCTTCCTGATCATGTATCTCGCGGCGCTCAAGTCGATCCCGGAGGAGCTCTACGACGCCGCCAAGGTCGACGGCGCGTCCGCCTGGCAGCGGCTGGTCTACGTGACGCTGCCGATGCTGCGCAACATCGTCGCGATCACGATGCTGTTCTCGACCATCGTGACCTTCGCCAACTTCGACATCGTGCGCGTGCTGACCGGCGGCGGTCCGCGCAACACGACCCATATGTTCGGCACCTACGCCTTCCACCTCGGCATCCAGAGCGGCGATGTCCCACTCGGCGCTGCGGTCGCGCTCTTCATGTTCCCGATCCTGGCCGTGTTCGCCTTCTTCATCCTGCGCGATGTGCGCAACCGGGCGAGTCGAGTGTAATGGCAACCCAAGTCGCTACCAGCGCGTCCGGCGCCTTCAGCCGCGGCAAGGCCAGCGGCGATCGCCGCTGGGCGCTCTACGCTTCGTACTTCTTCCTGATGCTCTTCATCATCTTCTTCCTGTTCCCGCCCTACTACATGCTGATCACCTCGCTCAAGACCGACCAGGAGATCTCGAGCCTGGCGGGCAACCCTTGGATCATCAACGGCAAGATCACGCTGTCGCACTACACCGATCTGCTGTTCAACACCTCCTTCCCGGTCTACTTCAAGAACACGGCGATCGTCACCGTCTGCACGGTCGCGATCTCGATGGTGGTCAGCATCCTCGCCGCCTACTCGCTCGCCCGGATGCGCTTCTTCGGCTCGTCGCTGCTCGCGACCGGCGTGTTCCTGAGCTATCTGGTGCCCGAGACCCTGCTGTTCATCCCGCTGTTCCAGATCGTCGGCGGGCTCGGCCTGCTCAACACCTACTGGGGCCTGGTGCTGGTCTATCCGATCATCGCGGTGCCGTTCTGCACCTGGATCCTGATCGGCTATTTCAGCTCGATCCCGCGCGAGCTCGACGAGGCGGCGCTGATCGACGGCTGCAACCACTTCCAGATGCTGATCAAGATCTTTATCCCGGTCGCCCTGCCGGGGATCATCGCCGCGACCATCTTCGCCTTCACGGTCTCCTGGGCGGAGTTCCTCTACCCGCTGGCCTTCATCTACAGCGAGGACCAGCTGGTCCTGACCGCCGGCACCGTGACCACGCTGATCCGGGGCGACGTCTACCACTGGGGCGGCCTGATGGCCGGCGCCCTGCTGGCGGCGGCGCCGCCGGTGATCATCTACGCCTTCCTGATGGACTACTATATCGCCGGCCTGACCTCCGGCGCGACCAAGGGCTGAGCCGCCTGCGCCGCACAGACCGGGCGACGGCGGCCGGGCTCGCTCGCCGCCGGCGGTCGCCGCGCTAACTGAATCCGTGGCCGGTGCCCGGCCGATAGCCGAACAACGGGGAAAAACGCTCATGGACAGGCGACGCATCGGTGCGCTCGATGTTTCGGTGGTCGGCCTTGGCTGCAACAATTTCGGCTGGCGAATCGATGCCGCCCAGACCGCGCATGTGGTCGACGCCGCCCTCGATGCCGGCATCAATTTTCTCGATACCGCCGACATCTACGGCGGCACGAAGAGCGAGACGTTCCTGGGCGAGGTGCTCAAGGGCCGGCGCGACAAGGTCGTGCTCGCGACCAAGTTCGGCATGGCCGTGGACGATCAGCGCAAGGGTGCCAGGCCCGAGTACGTGCGCGCCGCGCTCGACGACAGCCTGAAGCGCCTGCGGACCGACCGCATCGACCTCTACCAGCTCCACCAGCCCGATCCGAGCGTCCCGATCGCCGACACGCTCGGCGCCCTGAACGAGGCGGTGCGCGCCGGCAAGGTCCGGGAAATCGGCTGCTCCAACTTCTCCGCCCAGCAGCTGCGCGAGGCCGAGGCGGCGGTGCCGCCCGGCGGCGCCCGCTTCGTCAGCGTCCAGAACGAATACAGCCTGCTCAAGCGCGACCCGGAAGCCGAGGTCCTGCCCGAGTGCACCCGCCAAGGCCAGGCCTTCCTCCCCTATTTCCCACTCGCAAGCGGCCTTCTCACCGGCAAGTACCGGCGCGGACAGGCGGCCCCCGCGGGCGCCCGAATCCAGGCCGGCGAGCGCTTCGGCGATCTGCTCTCGGCCGCGAACCTCGATGTGGTCGAAGCCCTGTTCAGCTTCGCCGAGAGCCACCACCACACGCTGCTCGAGCTCGCCTTCTCCTGGCTCCTCGCCCACCCGGAGGTCGCCTCGGTGATCGCCGGCGCGACCGCGCCCGAGCAGGTGACGACCAACGCCAAGGCCGCGAGCTGGCGCCTGACGCCGGCCGAACTCGCCAAGATCGACGCCCTCCTGCCGCGCTGAGGTCCCCCGAAGTCGAGTTGTGGATGGCCCGGCTGCAGAAATGACCGAAACGCCTGCGACACGGCGTCAGGGCCTTGTGCACCGATCCCGGCGGCGGTCAAGGACGCGCGCAGCGCGCCGGCTGCGCCGGTCGCAGATCCTTGACCGCCGCCGGGATCGGTGCGGATCCTGGGCACGGCCTGCGTAAGGCAGATCCTGCCTTAGCAGGCCTGCGAGCAACAGCGTGTGCCCCCTGGCTGGCGCTCCATGATAGGGCCGCCTGCGCTGCCAGCGCGCCAATGGCCATCGTGCCGGGAGGGCGTCTTGTGGGCATCGACTTCCTGATAACCTCGTTGATCGTCGTCGTCTCGCCCGGCACCGGCGTGCTCTACACCCTGGCGGCCGGTCTGTCGCGCGGCTCGCGCGCCAGCGTGGTCGCGGCGTTCGGCTGCACGCTCGGCATCGTCCCGCACATGGCGGCGGCGATCACCGGGCTCGCAGCCCTTCTGCACGCCAGCGCGCTCGCGTTCCAGACGCTCAAATACCTGGGCGTGGCCTATCTTCTCTACATGGCCTGGCACACGCTGCGGGAGCGGGGCGCGCTCAGGGTCGAGCCGGAGACCGGCCCCCGCTCGGCGAGCCAGGTGATCGTCTCCGCCATCCTGATCAACCTCCTCAATCCGAAACTCTCGATCTTCTTCTTCGCCTTCCTGCCGCAGTTCGTGAGTGCCAGGGAACCCCATCCGCTCGCCCGCATGTTCGAGTTGAGCGCGGTGTTCATGCTGCTGACGTTCGTCGTCTTCGTCGGCTACGGGCTGTTCGCCGCCAGGATCCGCAACCACGTCATCTCACGGCCACGAGTGCTGACCTGGATGCGCCGCGCATTCGCCGGCGCCTTCGTCGCGCTCGGCGCCAAGCTCGCGTTCGCTGACCGGTAACGACTGTCACCCTCGCCTCGCTCGCCCGCAACTGCGGGTGTGAAGCAGGTCACAGGTCGAAACCATCGAAGCGCACTATCGTCGCTCTTGCACAGGCCGTCGCTGCGGCCTGAATTGAGGAGTCAATACCATGAGCAATGAGGAAAAACTTGAAGTAACGCTCGCCAAGATTGCCGAGCTGGCGCGTAACGCCGTGGACAGCGGGGTCAGCGATCACGAAGGGGTCGACCACGACGGAGATCACGAGCCGGCCCAATATGGCTGCACGGTGAAAGCGGTGCCGCGGCGGCTGGTGGTCAAGGCCGCCCAGCACGCAGTGAAGATGAACCCGGTCAACGGGCTGACGTTCGGCCGCTTGGCGGAGGTGGCGCCCGAATTGCCGCAAGATCCAGCTCGTCTCTCGGTCCTCGTCCAGAAGTACTGGGGGCCGCAGCCGCGCCAGCTGACCGTGAGCTTCACGGAAACCACCCAGGCCGAGCTGCGGCGGAAGATCGTCAGCCACATGAATGCCTGGACGCAGGCGGGATGCATCGAGTTCGCCTTTACGGAAGGGGTCGGTCAAGTGCGGATCTCGCGCGGCCCCGGCGGATACTATTCGTACCTCGGCACCGACATCATGATGATCCCGCGCAATCGCCAGACGATGAATCTGCAGGGCTTCACGATCAACACCCCGGAGTCGGAGTTCAAACGCGTCGTCCGGCATGAGACGGGGCACACGCTGGGCTTCCCGCACGAGCACATGCGTCGGCAGCTGATCGCCCGCCTCGACCGTGAGCGGACTTATGCGTACTTCCTGCGGACGCAGGGCTGGGACCGGCCGACGGTCGACGCCCAGGTGCTGACGCCGCTCCAGGAACAGTCGATCTTCGGCACCCCGAACGCCGACCAGGATTCGATCATGTGCTACCAGCTACCGGGCGAGATCACGCGCGACGGCAACCCGATCCGCGGGGGGCTCGACATCAACCAGCTCGACTACGCGTTCTGCGGCTCGATCTATCCTCGGCGCGGCCATGACCTCGGCACCGAGGGCACGGACCGCCGGGACAAGGACGAGTGGCCGGAGACCGAGGACGTCGAGGACGTCTTCGCCTGACGGTTGCGCTTTGCCAAGCCAGGACCAAGCCCGGCGTGGAGCGAGGTGATGCGGCTGATCGAAGTCCAGGATGTGCGTCAGTGCGCTTCGCCACTGTTGCTCCGCGCCGGGGACCTTTTGCTTTTCCACGCCTCCGGCGGGCGGATCGGGTCGCGTTCGGGCGTGGTCGAGCTGCTCGGGCCGTTCAATCAGGCGCTCGTCGCGTCCGACGGCAGCGTGCTGACCCCGATGGGCGCGCCGAACGTGGTCCTGGTGGCGGCCCGACAGGCTGGTCGGGCGACGATCGAGGTGATCACCGGCGATCCCTGGCACGGCGCCGAGACGATCACGCTCGATCTCGAGGTCGAGCCTTGAGCGGCGAGGGGTGGCTCCCGCGCCGCGCGCCGTAAGTCCGGTCCCTCGGTAAAGGTCCGCGAGGTCACGCCCCGACGGAGCGAGGTCAGGGCCGGCGCTGGCCGAAGCGGTCGTTGGCGAGGCGGACCGGCTGGCCGAGCAGGCCCTGCGGGCGCCAGACCAGGATCGCGGCGAGCAGGCCGAACACGGCCACGTCCTTATAGGCGATCGTCAGATAGCCGGCCCAGAAGGTCTCGAGCGCCCCGATCAGCAGGCCGCCCAGCATCGCTCCCGGCACCGAGCCGATGCCGCCCAGGATCGCCGCGGTCAGCGCCTTGAAGCCGAGCAGATAGCCGTCGTAGAAGCGCACCCCGCCGTAGCGGAGCAGGACCACGAAGCCCGCGATCCCGGCGTAGGCGGCGCCGAGCGAGAAGGTCTGGGCGATCACCCGCTCGACATTGATGCCGCAGAACGCCGCCATTTCGACATCGTCGGCGCAGGCCCGCGCCTGGCGCCCGAACGGGCTGCGGGTCATCAGCAGCCAGAGGCCGCCGTAGAGCGCGGCCGTGAAGCCGAGGATCAGCAGCTGCGAGGTGCTGATCGTGACCGTGAAGCCGCCGCCCCCGGCGAGCGTGTGCGCCTCGGAAAAGACCGGTTGAATCCAGCGGTCGGCGGCGCCCTGGCTGAGGCGCAGGTATTCCTGGAGCAGGATCGCCAGCCCGATGGTCGCGATCAGCGGCGCCTGGGAGGGGGTCTCGCGCAGTGGCCGGAACACCAGCCGCTCGGTCACCAGGCCGTGCACGCCACCGACCAGGGCCGCCACCAGCAGGACCAGGAGCAGGGCCAGCGGCAGGGTGCCGGCGCCGATCAGGGCGAGCCCGGTGACCCCGATGAAGGTCGCGTAGGCGCCGACCATCGCGATCTCGCCGAACGCCAGATTGATCTTGCCGACGATGCCGTAGACCAGGCTGTAACCGATCGCGAGCAGGCCATAGAGACAGCCGACGGCGAGCGCGTCGACGCCGAGCTGCAGGGCGTAGAGCAGGTCGCGCCCGGGCCCCGCCGGGCCGCCCCGGTGCACGCCGGCCGCGGCCTCCGCCTCGGCCTCGTACAGGCCGAGCCAGTACTGCCGGAGCAGGTAGACCTGGACGTCCGAGAGCTCGCCCTCCTGGTCGGTCGCGACCCCGACGAGCTTCAGGCGATCGCGCTGGAAACCGCCGCCGCCGAAGCGACAGGCAAGCCAGCGCTCGGCCGCCTGGCCCTCGGGCCCGGCGAGCCGATAGTGCACGATCACACCATGGGCGGCGCCCGGGTCGGGCTCGCTGCGCACGACCTCGATCGGCGCATCGATGCCTTCGACCCCGGGGATCACGCGCTCGCACAGCCGCGCCTGCTCGACGTCGAGCCGGGCGCAGCCGGTCAGTGCCAGGAGCAGGGCCAGACCAGCACCGGCGCGCCACGGCCGGCGCGCCTTCGCACCCATGCTGGCGGCACCCGGACGACCGGGCGCGGCTAGGCCGCCTCGGCCTCCGGCGGCGGGGTCGGCCGGGGCAATTCGTCAGCGGTCAGCGTCTCCTTCTCGAGCAGCTTGCGCGCCAGCGCCTCGAGCTCGCTGCGCCGCTTCTTCAGGATCTCGAGCGCCTGCTGGTAGGCCCGCTCGAGCCGCGCACGCACCGCGACGTCGATCTCGCGCGCCGTGTCCTCGCTGAAGCGCCGGCCGCCGCCCTCGCTCGGCAGGCCGAGGAAGCTGCCACGGTCGGTCTCGTAGGCGGCCTGGCCGAGCGTCGGGTCCATGCCGTAGCGGGTGACCATGCTGCGCGCGATGTCGGTGACCCGGATCAGATCGTCGGCCGCACCGGTCGAGATCTCGCCGAACACCAGCTCCTCCGCGGCCCGGCCGCCGAGCAGCACGGCCATCTTGTGCTCGAGCTCGTCGGTGGTCATCAGGAAGCGGTCCTCGATCGGCCGCTGCAGGGTGTAACCGAGCGCGCCGACCCCGCGCGGGATGATCGAGACCTTGTGCACCGGATCGACCCCCGGCAGGGTGAGGGCGACCAGGGCATGGCCGAGCTCGTGGTAGGCGACCACCCGGCGCTCCTTGGGATTGAGCAGCCGGTTCTTCTTCTCCAGCCCGGCGACGATGCGCTCGAACGCCGCAGTAAAATCGGCAAGCGTGACTGCGCTCGCCCGCCGCCTGGTCGCGAGCAGCGCCGCCTCGTTGACCAGATTGGCGAGATCGGCGCCGGTGAAGCCCGGGGTCAACGCGGCCACCTGCTCGAGGCTGACGTTCACGTCCAGCTTGATCTTCCTGGCGTGCACCTCGAGGATCTGGATCCGGCCCTGCTTGTCGGGCCGGTCGACCAGGATCTGGCGATCGAACCGGCCCGGCCGCAGCAGCGCCGGATCGAGGATCTCGGGCCGGTTGGTGGCCGCGAGCAGGATGATGCCCTGGCTCGGATCGAAACCGTCGAGCTCGACCAGGAGCTGGTTGAGCGTCTGCTCCTTCTCGTCGTGGCCGCCGGCCATCGGGCCGATGCCGCGCGCCCGGCCCATGGCGTCGAGCTCGTCGATGAAGATGATGCAGGGCGCCATCTTGCGCGCCTGCTCGAACAGATCGCGCACGCGCGCGGCGCCGACGCCTACGAACATCTCGACGAACTCGGAGCCCGAGATCGAGAGGAAGGTGACGCCCGCCTCGCCGGCCACGGCGCGCGCCAAAAGGGTCTTGCCGGTGCCGGGCGGGCCGATCAGCAGGACGCCCCGCGGCAGCCGCGCCCCGAGCACGCTGTAGCTCTTCGGGTCTTTCAGGAAATCGATGATCTCCTGGACCTCGGCCTTGGCCTCGTCGACGCCGGCGACGTCGGCGAGCGTGGTCTTGGTGTCCTTCTCGACGTAGATCTTGGCGCGGCTCTTGCCGATCGACATCAGGCCGCCAGCACCCATGCCGCCCATCGACATCCGGCGCAGAAGGAAGATCCAGATGCCGAAGAAGATCAGCGCCGGCAGCACCCAGGAGAGCAGCGTCGTGAAGAAGTTCTGATCGCTGCCGCCCTTGAACTCGACCCCGTACTTCGCCAGCTCGGCGGCGAAATTCGGATCGACCCGGGTGGTCACGAAATGGCTCGGCTCGTTGGGTCCGGCATCCTTGAGCGTGCCGATGATCCGGCTCTCGGTGATCACCAGGTCGCCGACCTTGCCGTTCTTGAGGTCGGACTGGAACTGGCTGTACGGCAGAACCTCGGTCTGGCGCGTCTCCTGGATGATCGCCTGCACGACCAGCATCGCCAGGACCGCGATCATCACATACCAGGCGTTGAAGTGACTCTTCTTGTCCATGCCCCCGGCCCATGCGCACACGCGCCTGCCACAGGTGTGCTTCCATGCGGTCCGCGTCAACCCATGGCGCCGGCGGGGCCACGGCTGAAGGGAAGCGCCGGCGGCGCGCGCAGGCTCAGGCGTGCCAGGGGTCGATCACGCGGATGCCACAGCGCTCGAAGTCGGCGACGTTGCGGGTCGCCAGCGCAGCCCCGCGCGAACGGGCGATGGCAGCGATCTGCGCATCTGCCTGCGATATCGGCCGCCCCGTCTGGCGGCAGCTCGCCGCGATCATGGCAAATTCGCGCGCGGCCGCGCTGTCGAACGGCAGGACGCGGGCGGCGAGGTCGACGTCGAAGATGGCATCGGCCACCTCAACCAGCCCGCTGCGCCGCCGCCCGGCCGGCAGCAGCGCCAGACCATAAAGGACTTCCGCCTGGGTGATCACGGTCGTGAACAGGCTGGCCGACGATTGCGCCGCTACCCATGCCTCGACCGTTGGGGTGGGCCGTGGCTGCATGAGATCGGAGAGCACGTTGGTGTCGAGTACGATCATCGCGGGTCGCGGCGGTCAGGAATCGAAGACTGGCGGCTCGCGGATCGGATCGCGCTCAGGGGGCGACAGCTCGACGCCGCCGAACGGAGCGAGCCGGCGCCGGATCGCCGCAGCCAGATCGCGACTGGGGCCAGGCTCCTCGCAGAGCGCGGCGCGCAGGATCTCCCTCACTTCCTCTTCCATGGACCGATCATGGGTGGCCGCACGCAGCCGGAGGCGCGCCTTGATCGCCTGATCGAGATTCCTGATGGTGATGCTGGCCATGGGTTGCTCCGCAATCGATGAGATCAAATTAGTCAATGATTGCGGACGCCGTCAAGAGATCATACCACGCGCAAATTCAAGGCCGCTCATGCGCCCTGCGCGTGTCGAGCCTGCGCCAGCGGACGCCCTATCAGATGTGCGGCGAGACCAGCGCGACGAGGATCGGCGTCGGCACGGCGTTGACGGAGGCCGCATCCTGATCTGCCGGGATACCGGACCGCCTCGCAACACGCGTCGGGAGGTGCAATCGAGTGAGCGGGCACTTGGCCGCCGCAACCGGATGACTTGTGGTATGGACAAGGCGGATAGTCGTCCGGCGGAGGCCGCGGTCATGAGACGTTTCCGAATTCGGCTCTGCGCTGTTCTTGCGCTTGCTCTCGCTGGAGCGGCACCCGCCCGCGCCGAGGTCGCGATCGGTCTGGCCGCGCCGTTGACCGGCCCCTATGCCTGGGCCGGCGCAGCAACCAAGGAGGGCGTCGAGATCGCGGTTGCCGACCTCAATGCCAGGGGCGGCGTGCTCGGCCAACCGGTGGCGGTGATCGAAGCCGACGATTATTGCGACGGCGATCAGGCTGTGGCCGCCGCCAACAAGCTGGTGGCCGCTGGCGTCGTCGCGGTCTTTGGCCATCAGTGCTCGGGTGCCGCGATCCCGGCCTCGAAGGTTTATGCCGACGCTGGAATCCTGATGATCTCGACCGGCGCCACCAATCCGAAGCTGACCGAGCAGGGCTTTGCCAACGTGTTCCGCATGATTGGCCGGGACGACGTTCAGGGCCGGATCGCCGGCGATCTTCTCGCCGAGCGCTGGGGCAACAGGCGAATCGCCATCGTTCATGACGGTCAGACATATGGGGAGGGCTTGGCTGAGGAGACCAAAAAACGGCTCAACCAGCGCGGCATCAGCGAGGCGATGTTCCAAGCGATCGATCCGGGCAAAGCCGACTACGGTGACGTCGTCCAGAAGATGCGCGCGCGCGGCATCGAGGTGCTTTACTACGGCGGCTACATGCACGAGGCGGCGCTGATCATCCGCCAGGCGAAGGAGCACGGCTACGATCTGCAACTGGTCGCGGGCGATGGGATCAGCAACGAGGACTTCGGGCTGATCGCCGGTCCGGCCGCGGACGGGACCCTCATGACGAACTTTCCATCGCCGAGCGGTCCAGAGGCGGCCGCGTTCGCGGCCAAATTCACCGAAGGCCTCCGACCGCCATTTCGTTCCTATGCGGCCGTCCAGGCTTGGGCCGAGGCGGTCAGGCAGGCCGGGACGTTCGAGGCCGCGGTGGTCGCGACGGCGCTGCGCACGCACGAGATCGATACCGTGCTCGGCCGGGTCGGCTTCGACGCCAAGGGTGACGTCACCGGCCACGCCACCTTCGTCTGGTACGTCTGGCAGGGCGGCAAGTACGTGCCCAAGGATGTCGTCAACTAGGCGACAAACGGCGCGGAGCGCATCAGGCGCGCCGTCATGGGTGCGCTCGATGCAGGGTTGCGCAGGGGTCACCTGACCATAACCCGACCACCCGCCAGACGGCCTCAGAGGGCCCCATAAATCGGCCTGTGCTTGGTATAGCCGCCATCGATGGTCAGGACTTCGCCCACGCACCAGCATTCGTTCGACCAGAAGTACATGGTGGCCGCGGCAATATGCGATGGGTCGGTCAGGCCGCCGATGGGTGTGCTGTCCGCCACCGCCTGAAGGCGTCCCGCGGCGATCTCGTTCTGCGCCGCCATCGGTCCGCGCAACGGTGAGGGTGCGAGGCCGTTCAGGACCAGGCCGTGCGCTTCGAGGAAGTAGCGGGCTTGCAGGATCAAAAGGTTGAGGAGACCGCCTTTGGACGCCTCGTAGGCGACGCTCGCGCGGCCCTCCGAGCCGACGGTGGCCGATGTCGAGAGGAGGATGACGCCGTGGGTGCGGGGCGCGAAGGCGCCGGCGTGGATGCCTTGCTTCAGCACATTGTGAGCGCCCCAGAGGTTCACCTCGCAGGCGCGCAGGATGTCTTCCTTGCTGAGCTGCTCGGGTGGGGTCAGCGGCCTGGGCGAGATGCCAGCGGTGTGCTGGAGATAGCGGATCTTGCCGTGGCGCGCGAAGAGGGCGGCGATGGCGTCTTCACTGGTGACATCGACGGTTTCCGCAACGACCTCGAGGGCTGGATTGGCGGCGGCGATCGACCGGGCGAAATCGGTAAGGGCCATACGTTGGCCTGCGACGGCGATCGCGTGCGCGCCGTCGACGAGAACGAGCTTGGCAGCGCCCAGCCACTCGCCGACGTGGGTTGCGAGGTATTGGCCCATGAGCCCGACGCCCACGATCATGACGTTGGGGTTCTTGTCGTACGAAAGTGCAGCCACGCGCCTGGCGCTCCCTGTGGCACCGCATTCTCCGCCACACCCTGTAGCGACTGTGGCATCCTCGCACGCGGGCGCGGCGCTGTCGACCGCTCCGGCAGGTGACCGCGTCCCTGATCCTCCAGGGCCGGACCATCCCGGTGACCGCTCGCTGGCGCCGCCTGAGGGCGGAGTGAGGCTTTCGTGGCGGTAGGGCGGTTGTCGATGCGGTGACCGGGAAGTCCGAAATGGGTTCCGGCCGGCCGCTCCGTGCGTCCCGACACCGCGCGGGATTAGGGCCGGGTATCGTCCGTCAGATTTCGACCGCTAGACCGTCAGGCGCTGTTTCAGATGCTCGGCCAGGCGGAGTGCCAGCGCGACGATAGTGAGCGTCGGGTTGGCGCTGCCGGAGGTCGGAAAAACCGAGCTGCCGGCGATGTAGAGATTGGCGATGCCGTGCACCTGCGAGCTCGGATCGACCACGCCCTGGCTCGGGTCGGCGCTCATCCGGGTGGTGCCCATGTGGTGGTCGCCGCCTTCCACGGTCGGCGGCCAGCTGTTGTCGACCTCGGTCAGCCAGTCGGCGATCTGCAGGCGGCCGAGCCCGGTCCGGCCGAGCTCTTCGGCAACCGCCTGGTAGCCGGCCAGCAGCGAGCGCTTGTCGAGCTCGGTGAGCCGCCAGTCGAGCGCGATCCGGGGCATGCCCAGGGCATCGAGCTGGTCGCCCAGGCGCACCCGGCTGTCCGGATTGGGCGCCGCCTCGGCGCTGCACCACATGCGGAAGCCCGCGTTGCTGGGGTGGTATTCGTGCAGGCCGAGCCGGCCCATGAGGCCTGATGCGGTATCGTCGATGTCGATCAGCGCCTGCCAGAGGTCGGCCGCGAGATGGTCCGGCCATTCGCCGTGTCCGGCTGCGGTCCAGATCCGGCGCAGCGCCGCGAACCCGGAATCGCCGACGTCGTCGACCGTGAACAGGCTGTCGAAGTTCAACAGCTCCTCAGCCCGCTGCCGTTCCGGGCTCTGGTTGAGACAGCCGAGCACCTCGATGCCCTCGGCGTGCCCGCCGCCCTGGCCGAAGGTGTAGAAGCTCAGCACCGCCGGATCGGCGACCAGCGCGCGCGCCGCGTTGCAATGCGGGTGCTCCATGAAGTAGCGCCCGACCAGGCCCTGCTGGTTGCCGAGGCCGACCTTGACCTGGCGGTTGGAGGCCAGCAGCAGGCGCGGGTTCTCGAGACCGCCGCAGGCGAGCACGTAGGCGCGCGCCTGCACCGTCAGCCGCTTGCCCTCGAGGGTCCGGGCCGCGAGCCCCGAGACCTCGCTGCCCGCCTCGTTCGCCTCGATGTCGACCACGGTCGCATGCAGCAGGACGTCGACATTGCTCGCGGCCGCCAGCTCCGGCCGGTAGACCTCGCCGAACCGGGTCGGCGGGCTGAACTGCCAGACCCGGCTCAGGACTTTGGCGGGATCGAACGGCAGCGCCGCCTGGCCGGGGTCGAGCCAGGGCCCCGGCGTGTAGTCGAAGGCCCCGAGCTGGCAGATCTTCTGCGCCTCGCGATACCAGGGGTCGAGGTCGGCCCTGGTGAGCGGCCAACCGGAGTGCGGCACCCACGGCCGGACCTCGAAGTCGAGCTCGTCGAGCGGCCGGCAGCGCCCCGCCCAATGGTTGGTCGAGCCGCCGAAGAAGCGCAGGCGGCAGACGTCGAGATCGAAATAGGGCAGGCCGACATTGGCGCCCCGATAGAGGTCCTGGACCGGCGCCTCGAGCTCCAGCCCGCCGCTCTCCAGCAGGCAGACCTTGATCCCGCCGCCCGCGAGCGCGCGCGCGATCGTGATCCCGGCAGCCCCGCCGCCGACGATCGCAAGATCGCACTCGATCCGCGCGCCATCCTCGAGCGCGCGCGCGTCCTGTAGCATTCCGATGGGCTCCCTGCTTGCGCCCGGCCCGCTTAGCACAAGGCGGAGGGCAGCAACAGGCGGAGACGGGGCCTGACGGCGACCGAGGCGGGCGGGCGCGGCTGGCCTAGATCAGGCCGCCGCCATCACATGCTCCTGGAGGTGATCGGCCAGGCGCACGGCCAGGGCGACGATCGTCAAGGTCGGGTTGGCGCAGCCCGCGGTCGCGAACACCGAGGAGCCGGCGACGAACAGGTTGGCGATCCCGTGCACCCGGCAGTCGCGATCGACGACGCCGGTTTCCGGATCGTCGCTCATCCGCGTCGTACCCATGTGGTGATTGCCGCCGATCATCGTGGGCGACCAGCTGGTGAGATCGGCGGTCAGCCACTCCTCGATCCGCAGCCGGCCGAGGCCCTGGCGGCCAAACTCCTCGGCGATCGTGCGATGGACCTCCTGCAGGCTGCGCTTGTCCTGCTCGCTCAGCCGCCAGTCGAGCCGGAGCTGGGGCAGGCCGAGCGCGTCGGTCTGATGGCCGAGGGTGACGCGGCTGTCCGGGTTGGGCGCCTGCTCGGCCGTGCTCCACATCACGAAGCGGGCCCGGTCGGGACGGTATTCGTGCACACCCGACCGGCCGAGCAGGCCGGCAAAGGTGTCTTCGAAGTTCTCGAGCGCCAGGCCGAGATCAGCCAGCAGATCGTCCGGCATCTCGGCGTGCCGGAGCGAATTCCAGAGGCGTCGGAGCGCGGCATAACCCGAGCTGCCGACGCTGTCGTTCACGAAGCAGCAGTCGCAGTTCAAAAGACCGCCTTCGATCTGCAGCTCCCGACCGGGGCTCAGATAGCCCAGGGCCAAGACCCCGCTGCCGGCGAGGCGCGGGCGGCGGGCGTCGAAGCTGTAGAAGTCGATCCCGGCCGGTTCGGTGGCCAGCACCTTGGCGCCCGGCAGATGCGGGTGCTCCATGAAATAGCGGCCGACATTGCCGCGCTGGTTGCCGAGCCCGACGTTGACCTGGCGGTTGGCGGCCAGCAGCAGACGCGCGTTCTCGAGCCCGCCGCAGGCGAGCACATAAGCCCGGGCGCGCACCCGGAACCGCCGGCCGGTCAGGGTCGCCACCTGCAGCGCCTGGACCTCCGCGCCATCCGCTCCGGTCTCGATGTCGACCAGATTGGCGTGGAGCACGACTTGCAGATTGGCGGCCCGGGTGAGCGGCTTCAGGTAGACCTCCCCGAACCGGGTCGGCGGGCTGAACTGCCACAGCCCGGTGGTCACCTTGGCCGGATCGAACGGCAGCGCCGCCTCGCTGGGGAGGAGCCAGAATTCCGGCCGGTAGTCGTACGGACCGAGCTGGCAGAGCCCCTGCGCGCGCGCGTAGTGCGGGTCGAGGCTGGCGCGGCTGATCGGCCAGCCGCTGTGCGGCACCCCGGGACGGACCTCGAAGTCGAGCGGGTCGAGCGGCCGGCAGCGGCCCTCCCAGTGGTTGGTCGTGCCGCCGAAAAAGCGCAGTCGGCAGACGTCGAGGTCGTAGTAGGCCTGGCCGACGCTGATGCCCTCGTAAAGGGCCTGGGTCGCGTCCTCGAACTCCAGACCGCCGCTCTCGAGCAGCAGCACCCGGTGGCCGGTGTCGGCGAAGCGGAGCGCGATCGCGATCCCGGCCGCACCCGCGCCGACCACGCACAGGTCGCCCTCGAGCAGGGTGCCCGCCTCGAGCGCACGCGCATCGATCAGCATGGCGGCGCTCAGGCCCCGCTCAGCGCGGCGAGCCCGAACAGTCGCGCCTCGCTCAGGGCCAGCACCCAGCCGCGCACGCTGACCGTGCGCCTCGCGGCGAAGTCGGCCCGGACCTGCGCCTGCAGACGCGCTCGCAACTCATGGGAGTCCGCTTGGGAGCCCGCTTGCCCGAGCCACGCCGGATCCTCGCCCCAGCCGGCGGTGAGCCCCGCGACCAGAACCTCGATCCTCGCCTCGGCCGGATGCGCCCGCAGGTAGGCGCGCCCGACGCGCTCAGCGCTCGCCCGATGGCAGAGGATACCGCTCAGCCGCCGCGCCTGGCGCTGCCAGGGCTCGGCCACCGCCTGCGCCCACACGGCGTCGGGCCAGAGGCCGAGCCAGCCGGCCGCCAGCGCCGCCCGCACCCCGAAGCTTCGCCTGTCCATCCGTCGAGCTCCCGACCCGGGTCTGGGAGATCGAGCCTAGAGGGCAACCGCTAACGAACGATTAACCACGGCGCACCGCACCCGACCGCCCGGGCACACCGGCGTCCCGCGG
The DNA here is from genome assembly GCA_963753685.1 of uncultured Alphaproteobacteria bacterium. GTDB lineage: Bacteria > Pseudomonadota > Alphaproteobacteria > Geminicoccales > Geminicoccaceae > DATAOG01. The sequence goes on along the minus strand of CAVWDE010000019.1, from coordinate 151,977 downwards.
CCGCTCTGTGCCCCCCGCCTGGACGGCGGCTATCCCCGACCGCGACGCCGCTCAGCCGGGCGCCAGCCCGGGCACGCCCTCAGCCGGGCACGAGCGCCAGCACGCGCAACGGGCTGCCCGAGCCTTGCTCGATCTTGAGCGGCGCCGTGATCAGCACAGCGCCGGTCGGGGGCATCTGGTCGAGGTTGCACAAGGACGCGAGCCCGAGCTTGCCCGCGCCATGCATCAGATGGTGCGCCGGAAACGCCGGCTCGAACGCGAACGCCTGACCGTGATCGGTGCCGACCGCCTCGACCCCCCAGCCATTGACCTCCCGCTGCTCGACCAGAAACCGCACCGCCGCCGCACTCGGCCCCGGCACATGCGGCCCGTCCTCCTTCATGTTGAGAAACGCCGCCGGCTCGCTGCGCTTCGACCAGTCGGTGCGCATCAACACCCACGCCCCCGCCGGTATCCGCCCGTGCGCCGCCTCGAACGCCTGGATGTGGCCGGGCTCCATCACGAACCGCTCGTCCGCCGCCGCTTCCTTCGAGCAGTCGATCACGACCGCCGGCGCCACGAACCGCTTGACCGGCAGCGTGTCGACGAACCCGTCCGCATAATCCTTACCCGTGACCCAATGCGCCGGCGCATCGAAATGGGTTCCGGTATGCTCGCCACAGGCAATATTGTTCCAATACCACCCCGGCCCGCGCTGATCGTAATGCGAGATCTCCTCGATCCGGAACGGACTGGACGGCGCAAACTCAGCCGGCAACTGGATCACCGGCGTCGACGGCCGCAGCGTCTGGCTGAGATCCACTACCCGCACTTTCCCACTCGCCAGCGCCGCCGCCAGCTGCGCCAGAATCTCCCTGCTCATGGTGATGCTCTCCCCTGTTTGCCGCCGACGCCCGACGAACCGTGTGGCTCGCCAGGGATATTCTCGCCCTGCCACTCTTTCAGCATCGCGCCCGCGCGCTCTCGCCACGGATCTTCGATCTGCTTGAAGATGAATACCGCCTCCCGCATTCGCCGTATCGCCTCGTCGCGCTCGCCGAGCTGATCTAGGGCCAATGCCGAATTGAATTGCGCATTGCCCTCGCCCCGGCGGTCGCCGATCTCGCGCGCGATTGCAAGCTGCCGCTCATAATGCACGATAGCCCGCCGCGGCTCGCCCAGATCGGAATAGGCACTGCCCAGATTGCCGAGCGAGTCGCCCTCGATCCGCCGGTCGCCGATCTCGCGCGCGATTGCCAGCACCCGTTCATAGTGCTCGATCGCCCGCCGCGGCTCGCCTAGAGCGGCATAAGCATTGCCCAAATTACCGAGCGCGCTGCCCTCGCCCCGGCGGTCGCCGATCTCGCGCGCGATCGCGAGCCACTCCTCATAATGCCCGATCGCCCGTTGCGGCTCGCCGAGAGCGGCATAGGCATTGCCTAGATTGCCGAGCGCGTTGCCTTCGCCCCGCTGGTCGCCGATCTCGCGCGCGATCGCGAGAAGCTGCTCATAGTGCTCGATCGCCCGCCGCGGCTCGCCCAGATCGGCATAGGCAACGCCCAGATTGCCGAGCGCGGCGCCCTCGCTCTCCCGATCGCCGATCTCACGCGCGATCGTGAGCTGCTGCTCATAGTGCTCGATCGCCCGCCGCGGCTCGCCCAGATCGGCATAGGCATTGCCTAGATTGCCGAGCGCTCTGCCATCGCCCCGCCGGTCGCCGATCTCCCGAAAATGGTCGAGCGCGCGCTCGAAGCGAGCCGTCGCCTCGGCCGCACGTCCCAGCCGCGCCTCATCGATCCCGAGCTCAAGGAGGAGATTCGCGCGCTCCGCCACCTGCCGCTTGGATTTCGCCGGCCCGGCTCGTACGAGTTCGGCAAGCAGATCCTCGAGCATTCGGACGCGCGCCTGCCGTCGCTCGCCCGACAGTCTGAGGTCGTCCTCGGGACGCAGCGACGTCATCTCACGCAAGGCCTCGATTCGCGGCGCGAGATCGCCCGTGAAGTCGAAGCTGGCCGCGCGCCAATCCCAAAGATCGGGCGCTTCCTTTTGCATCGCCGAGCTCGCCAGACGCGACAGCCAGAGCACAACAGGCACCGGCGCCGCCTCGGGCAGCGCATCGCGCAGCAGGTTCGCCTGGTGCAGGAACGCGACGCCCTCGCGTCCGCTCGAATAGTCCAACTGCTGCTCGATGCCGGTCACCATCACCGCCCGGCGCCAGCCGGCCGGCAGGTCCGCTCCCCGGAGATGCGCGCGCAGCAGCCCGACGAGGCTGGTCTCCGGCGCCGCTCCGGCGATCTCCAGCCGCGTGATCCGCACCTTCCCCGCTCTTGCTTTGCTACTGAGCCGCGCGATCAGCTCATCGCGGCGCTTGGGCTGATCGTACGTAGCCACGTAAAGCCGAAACCCGACGTCGTCGCAGACCGAGAGGCAGAGACGCTTCAGCTCGCGCTCATGTTCCGGGCCGCCGCTCCGCCTGCTCCGCGGTCGTGCCAGGGCTCTAGCCACGTTTCAGGGCGTCCTTGAACGCCGGGATGTCGCGCATAATCGGGTGCACGTCGTACCAGCACTCGCCGCCGTCGTACTCGCGGACCACGCCCTTGATCAGCAGGTCGGCGTAAAAGGCGCGCGCCCGCTGGAGTTGCTGCTGGTCGGCGGCCTCCGGCTCGGGCAGGCTCTTCAACTCGTGGATTCTGGCGAGCGCCCGGAAAGGCCAGAGCGTCCGTTCGAGGTCGAGCCTGATCCGCTTGGCACCTTCTCGGGCACTCGCCTGATCGATCCGGTCCTTGTCATCGACCCGGGCGAGCGATTGGGCCTGGAACAAGAGCCGCATCAGGTCGCGCACGCTGCCGCCGGACATGCGCGCCAGGTACTGCGGCACCCTGGCATCGACGAAGATCCGGTCGAGGTCGGCGCGCGCCGCGATTAGAGCCACGAGCGCGTCGATGCCTTTCTTGTAAGCCTGGCCGCTCTTCTGCTGCACCTTGACCATCGGCAGCGTAAAGCGCTGCGCGAAGACTTGGCCGGTATTGGCCGCCGCCGACAGGACCATCGCCACCGGCGCCGTGCAGATCACATGCGCGTTGAGCTTGCCGAGCAGATCTCCCTTCTCGATGAACAGCCGCTCGGCCGGCTCCGCATCGAGACGATCGAGATTGTCCAGAACGATCAGCAGGTCCGGCGGCTTGCGGTGCCGCTCCAGCACGCGTGCCGCCCCGTCCAGCAGCTCGTTGACCCGGCCGAGCAGGTCCGCGCTGTAGCGCTGCAGCTCGCGCCGGATGGTCTGGCGCCGCTCGACGCTGCCCTGGACCATCGACTTGATCCGCGCCAGCATCTTCAGGCTGATGAGATAAAGTCCGACCTTGCCGGATGTCTCAGCCTGCGCCTCGACCGCGGCTTCGGCACGAAGGGTCTTCACGTCCTCCTGCGTCCGGGAGGCAAACCACTCGACCACGTCGGCGAGCAACTTCTCATCGATGGGGTGTTTGAGCCGGTCGAACTCGCGCACGAGCCGGTCGACCAGCCAGAGCATCAGGTCCGGGTAGTCGAGGTCGGGGTCCTGGAGCAGCGTCTCGTCCGCGTACACGTGGATCGCGGTGAAGCGGGGTGCCAGATCATGCTCCAGGCGCAGCAGCTGGGTGGTCTTGCCGCAGCCGCGGTGGCCGGAGAAGGCCGCCAGCGCATACCGCCGATCGTCGGCGCTCTGCTCCTCGACATACTGCCGGAGCAGCTTCAGATCCCGCGTCTCCTGCCCCGCTGACAGGTCGACGTAGCGCGGGTCGCCCAGCGGCAGCGGCTCGAGCGTCGCCTGCCTTGCGACCTCGGGGAGCGTCTGCGCGGGGCGGAAGGGTTCGTTCATGCGGCCTGTCCTGGGACCTGTCCGGGTCAGCCCGCGCTGAGCGCGAACCCGTCGTAGCCGTCCGCCGCCACCTGCGCGCACTTCGCGGCGTAGGCCGGAACCCCGAGATAGGGCATGAAGACCCGGGGCTTGCCCGGCACGTTGGCGCCGACATACCAGGAGTTGCAGGATGGGAACAGGGTTGCCTCGGCGACCTGGTTGACGTGGGCGACCCAGGCGTCCTCCGCCTCGGCGGTCGCCTCGATCCGCGCGGCGCCGCGCGCCAGCGCATGGCCGATGCAGCCCGCGATCCAGTCGACATGCTGCTCGATCGAGGGCAGCATGTTGCTCAGGACTGACGGGCTGCCCGGCCCGGTGATCGTGAACAGGTTCGGGAAACCCGCGATCGCGAGCCCGAGATAGGTCCTGGGCCCGGCCGCCCATTTCTCCCCGAGCCGCAGGCCAGCTGTGCCCCTGATGTCGATCCGCAGCAGCGCCCCGGTCATGGCGTCGAAGCCGGTCGCCAGCACCAGCGCATCGATCGCATGGTCCCGCCCGGCGATCCTCACGGCCTGCTCCGTGACGGCCTCGACCGGCGTCCGGCTGACGTCCACCAGGGTGACGTTCGGCCGGTTGAAGGTCTCGTAGTAGCCGGTGTCGATGCACAGCCGCTTGCAGCCGAACAGCGAGCGCGGCAAAAGCTTCGCCGCGACCTCCGGGTCGCGCACGACCGCCTCGATGCGGGCGCGGATGAAGGCCGCGACGGTGTCGTTGGCGGCGCGATCGACCAGCAGGTCCGCGAACGCGCCGAGGAAGCCAAGCCCGCCCCGGTCCCAGCGCGCCTGGTACTCGCGCTCGCGCTCGGCGGCACTCACCTCGAGCGCCCGCTCCTCACGGATCGGATAGAGGCACCCGGTCCGCCCGAGCTTCGCCCGCGCCCTGAGCACCGCATAGTCCGCCTTGATCTTCCGCTGCACCGCGGGCTCCAGCGGCCCGTTGCGGGCCGGCACAACATAGTTCGGCGTCCGCTGAAACACGAACAGCCGCTCCGCCTGCGCCGCGATCAAGGGGATCGACTGCACCGCCGACGAGCCGGTGCCGATCAGCCCGACCCGCAGCCCGGAAAAATCGACGCCTTCATGCGGCCAGCTGCCGGTGTGGTAGACCTCGCCCTCGAACCGCTCCAGACCCGGAAACTTCGGCCGGTTGGGCGACGACAGACAGCCGGTCGCCATGACGCAGAAGGTCGCGAAAACCTCCTCGCCCGCCTCGGTCTCGACGCGCCATCCCCCCGCCGCCTGGTCGAAGACCGCCGCCTGCACCCGCGTCTCGAACTGGATGTCCTTGCGCAGCTCGAACCGGTCGGCGACATGGTTGGCATAGCGCAGGATCTCGGGCTGCGCCGCATAGCGCTCGCTCCACGCCCACTCCTGCTGCAGCTCGTCCGAGAACTGGTACGAATACTCCATGCTCTCGATATCGCAGCGCGCCCCCGGATAGCGGTTCCAATACCAGGTCCCGCCAACGCCACTCCCCGCCTCGAGCACGCGCACGGCCAATCCCATGCCCCGCAGCCGATGGAGCATGTACATTCCGGCGAACCCCGCGCCGACCACCACCACATCCAGGTCACACCGGCCCATCTTTTTCGCCACTTGGCCCCTCCGTCATCCTACCGCCGCCCGCCGCTACGACCAAGCCCAGCCGGGCCGTTGGCTCGCCAAGGTTCCTGCCGCCTGCGCGTTCATGGTCACGCCCGGTCGGGGTCGGTCGGTGCGACCTCCGGCGATGCCAGGGGCGCGCCGCAATGCGGGCACCGCCCGAGGCTTCGCCGATGCTCGATCAGGCGCACGATCTCGGCGGCCTGATGGTCGGACAGGCCCAGCCGGCTGCGGATCTCCTTCAGCTCGTCGCCCTCCTCCGGCGTGATCGCGCCCCGGGCAAGGGTGCGGCTGACCGCCGCCTCGAACTCGCGCCGGCGTTCGTGCAATTGCTCGGAGAACCCCGATGCCAGCAGGCCCGCGGGCAGGGCGACCATGCCGAGGCCGATGATCGCGATCACGCCGCCCACGACCTTACCCAAGGGCGTGATCGGCACCATGTCGCCATAGCCGACCGTGGTCATGGTCACGATCGCCCACCACATGGCGTCCGGAATGCTGGCGAACACCTGCGGCTGCGCCTCGTGCTCGGCGAGATAGGCAAAGCTCGCCGCCACCACCAGCAGCATCGCGAGCACGAAGATCGCGGCCCCGATCGGCCCCGCCTCGTTGCGCAGAACGTTGGCGAGCAGGGTCATCGACGCCTGGTAGCGGGTCAGCTTGAAGATCAGGAACAGCCGAAAGACGCGCATGAAGCGCAGGTCCACGGGCGTCAGGATGCCGAGATAGAACGGCAGGATCGCGACCAGGTCGACCAGGGCCAAGGGCGTCAGCATATAGCGGATGCGGCCGAGCACCGGCGGGTGGTAGCGGGGTTGCTGGCGGTCGACCGCGGCCCAGACGCGGACCGCGTATTCGATCGTGAACAGGGCGACCGAGATCAGCTCGAAGCGGTCGAACCAGCCGTGCCAGGCGGCGTCGATGCCGGCCTCGGATGCGAGCACGATCGCGCCGACATTGGCCGTGATCAGCACGATCAGCGCGCCGGACAGCAGGGCGGCCGGGCGATCGGACGCCTTGGTCTGATCGAGGATCTCGTGAGCTCGTCGCCGCCAGTCCGCCATCGCCAGCCCCCAGCCCCCCAGCCCTTCCCGTATCGCGCCGGTCCGACGCGCCGCACCATAGGCGCGATCGCCCTCAAGGTGTGCCCGAAGGCGCGGATCTCGCCACCGGCACGGCCGTCGTCCGGGTTGGCAAGCTCGCCGGTTGCGTCGCGCCCAGGCTTGCGCGACATTCGGCGCCCAGGCGCCCGCCGCCACCGGAGGATCCGCATGTCGCTGCCCCTCGACCCCGTGCTTGCCAGGCTCGACGCCAACCGGAATGCCGCGATCGGGCGCTGGCAGGAGCTGCTGCGCATCCCGAGCGTCGGCACCGACCCCGCGCACCACGCCGATACCCGCCGCGCGGCCGAATGGGTCGCGGCCCAGCTCCGCCAGATCGGCTTCGAGGCCTCCCTGCGCGAGACCCCGGGCCAGCCCATGGTGGTCGGGCACCACCCCGGCCCGGGCGGCGACCGCCGGCGCCACGTTCTCTACTACGGGCACTACGACGTCCAGCCGGCCGAGCCCCTGGAGCTCTGGCAGAGCCCGCCGTTCGAGCCAACCCTCGTGGACGGCGAACGCGGGCAGCGCATGGTCGCGCGCGGCGCGGTCGACGACAAGGGCCAGGTCATGACCTGGCTCGAGGCGCTGCGCGCCTGGCACGAAGTCCACGGCATGCTGCCGGTCCGGGTCAGCGTGTTCCTCGAGGGCGAGGAGGAGTCCGGCAGCCCGAGCCTCGAGGGCTTCCTCCAAGCCCACGTAGACGAGCTGCGCGCGGACGTCTGCGTGGTCTCCGATACCGGCATGTGGGACATCGACACACCGGCGATCTCGACCATGCTGCGCGGCCTCTTGTACCTGGAGCTGAAGCTGAGGGGACCGGCGCGCGATCTGCACTCGGGCATCTATGGCGGTGCAGTGCCCAACCCCTTGAACCTGCTCTGCCGGGTGCTGGGCCAGCTCCACGACCCGGCCGGCCGCGTGCAGGTTCCGGGCTTCTACGACCAGGTCCTCGAGCTCGAAGAGACCCGGGAATGGGCGGCGCTACCATTCGACGAGGCGGATTTCCTTCACAGCGCCGGCGTCGAGACGGCGGTGGGCGAAGCCGGACGGACCACCCTGGAGCGGGTCTGGTCGCGGCCGACCTGCGACATCAACGGCATCTGGGGCGGCTACGCCGGACCGGGCGCCAAGACCGTGATCCCGGCCGAGGCATCCGCCAAGCTCAGCTTCCGGCTGGTGCCGGAGCAGGACCCGAAGCGGGTGCTGGCCGCATTCAGGCAGTTCCTCGACGCGCGCATGCCGGCCGGCTGCCGCTACGAGATCGCCGTCCACGGACTGTCGCCGGCGATCCGTCTGGCGGCGGACTCGCCCTACGTCCGCGCCGGGGCCAAAGCGCTCCAGGCGGTGTTCGACCGCCAGCCGTTCCTGATCGGGATGGGCGGCTCGATCCCTGCGGTCGAGGCGATCCGGCGGCTGCTCGGCACGGAGTCGCTGCTGATCGGCTTCGGGCTCAAGGACGATCTGGTGCATTCGCCGAACGAGAAGTTCGAGCTCCGCTGCTTCGAGGGCGGCATGCGGACCCACGCGCGGCTGCTGGCGGAGCTCGCGAAGCTCGCCTGAGGAGACCCTGGGATGTTGAGCGAAGCACAGACCCGGCAGTTTTGGCGGGACGGCTATCTGGTCGCGGAGGATGCCGTCACGGCAGCGGAACTCGCGAGCGATGCGGGCCGAGATCGCCGGCTGGGTCCAGGCGAGCCGGGCGCACAGCGCCCCCTTCGGCCCGCCGACCCTGGATCAGCGGCCGCGCTTCGACATGGGCGCCGAGCACTCGGCCGAGCGGCCGGCGCTCCGGCGGGTCAACAACCCCTCGGACATCTCGGCCGCCTTCCGCACCGTCATGGAACGCTCGGCGATGGTCGACATGGTCGCCGACCTGATCGGCCCCAATGTCAAGTTCCACCACTGCAAGATCAATCTGAAGCTGGCCGGCTCGCACACCGAGGTCGGCTACCACCAGGACTTCGCCTACACGCCGCACACCAACGACGACGTGGTCACGGCCCTTTTGATGCTCGACGACATGACGCTCGAGAACGGCTGCCTGCAGGTCGTGCCCGGCTCGCACCGGGGCCCGATTTTTTCCCTGTTTCAGGGCGAGCGCTTCAGCGGCTTCATCGCGCCCGAGATCGTGGCCGGGCTGAAGGCCGAGGAAGTGCCGATCACCGGGGCGGCCGGCAGCGTCTGCCTGATGCACACCCGGCTCGCCCACGGCTCCGATGCCAACCGCTCAGACCGGCCGCGCGGCCTCTACATCTGCGTCTACACGGCCGCGGATGCCTTCCCGCTCGCCCGCAACCCGATGGCCAACCCGAACGAGGGCCTGATCGTGCGCGGCCAGAAGAGCCGGAAGGCGAGGTTGACCGAGGGCATGATCGAGTTGCCGGAGCAACCGAAGCTCGCCTCCTTCTTCGCGGTCCAGGGCCAACGGTCGGCCGCCGCCAACTAACCTGGTCAGCCGCTGCATCCGTCGGGGGCCGGCTCCATGCGATCCTGAGACCCGCGCATGCGCCAGGTTCGTGGCCCGCGAAAGCCCCTTGTGCTCCTCGTCGACGCCGTCTGGGCACGCCGGGTGGTGGCTGAGCTCGACCGTGCAGGACTTGCCGCCTCCGAACTCCTGAGCGCCGTGGGCCTGCGCCCTGAGCAATTGGCCGAGCCCGACGCGCTGATCCCGTTCGATGCCCATGTGACGCTGTTCGAGAACGCGGCGCGCGCTCTGCGCGAGCCGTGCTTCGGCTACCGGCTGGGCTCGACGGTCGAGCTGACCGAGGCCGGCCTGCTCGCCTACGTCACCCTGAATTCGCAGGATCTGGGCGGTGCGCTGCGCAACCTGTGCCGCTATCTTCCGATCCTGACCGAGGGGTATGTGTGCGAGCTGCGCCGCGAGGCCGACGAGGTGCGGCTGCTCTTCTCCCCGGCGGCTCCCGAAGGGATGGGCAGCCGGCAGCTGCCCGAGTTCGGCGTCACGCTGATGGTTCGGATCTGCGACGCGATCACCGGTCACCGGGTGCGGCCCGTGCGCATCGAGCTGCGTCACGATCCCGCCTGCGCCATGCTGGCGCGCCATCTCGGCGTGCCGGTGACGGGTGACCAGCCGCACTCTGCGCTGGTCCTCGATGCCGCCTCCCTGGCGGCGCCGGTCGTCAACGCCGACGCCCGCCTGCTCGAGCTCCTGCGGCGCTACGCCGACGGCGTGCTGGCCCGGCGCGCGGGCAAGGACGACCTCGTGGCGCGGGCCGAGCGCTGGATCCTCGAGAACCTCCATACCGGCCACGTCGGAGTGACCCGCCTGGCCCGCAGCGTCGGCATGAGCGACCGGACCCTGGCGCGGCGGCTGGCCGAAGACGGCCTGACGCCGGCCGGGCTGGTCGACGACCTGCGCCGGCAGCTCGCCGACAGATACCTGGCGGAGCGTGCCTTCCCGCTCGGCCGCATCACCTACCTGCTCGGCTACAGCGACCTCAGCGCGTTCACTCGGGCGTTTCGGCGATGGACCGGTCGGACGCCCTCGGAGTGGCGGGCGGAGTTACACGCTCCGCAGTCGCCGGCATCACCACCACCACTGGCGTAAAGAAGCCCCCCTTCCACACCGGCGTCCGTGCCGACCGTCAGACGCAGGCATGTCGCCGGCCACGCCGAAGGATGCCCCGACGTCCGGTCCTCCTTCGTGCAGCGCACCCTGCCGACGCGATGGCCGGAAATGTCAAATGATTGGCGGTAGCCGCTAACGACGCAGTTGCCGCCCATGGACAATTCTCGTGCGAGTTCGAGCATCTTACGGACGCGACGCTGCGCAATCTCCTGCCGGAGATCGCCTGGCCGCAGCTCGCCCCGGTGCGGCCGGTGGGGTCAGGTCATCGGTCTTTCTCTGAGAGGGAGGAGTCGCCATGGAAGTCAAGATCGCCATCGCTGTGGAATCCGATCAACAGCGGTGGGTAGCCTACGGGGCAAGCGATGTGCCCGACTGTGAAAGCATGGCTACGGTCCGCGAGATCGTCGCCGGCCACCCGGTCACGATGTGGCTTGAAGTGCAGTTGCCGGAGCCGCCGGCGACGGTTCTGGCTCGGGTTGAGCCCCACAGCAACAAATACGCCTGCTAGCGCGCACCGAACTCGTGGCCCTGACCGCTGAGCACCGCGTGCGGGCGACGGTTGCCGCGGACGCCGGATCGCGCCCTCAGGCGAGCCCGCGCTCGAACAGCCGGCCGAATCGCCGGCCGGTGGCTCGTCGATGCCGGCCAGCGCAGGCAATGCCAGGCGAGCGCGTGGTTGCTCGAGGTCGCGGGCTTGCCGAGACCGGCCTCGATCGCGGCGACCGCATCGACCAGGCGCAGGCTGGTGCAGGACACGAACACGCCGTCGACCCCGGCCGATCCGGCCGAGCCGGAGTGCTGCGTCCCGGATCGAGGCGGCATCGATGCGCGCCGCACGCCGGTCGTCCTCCTCGTTGAACGAGCCCATCACCGGGACCGCGAAGCCGCGCGCTTCGATGTAATCCCGCATGAAGCGGTTGATGTCGTCCCGATAGGGGGTGAGCAGCGCGATCCGCCGCACATCCAGCGCCCGGAAGGCCGCGAAGGCGGCGGTGATCGGGGTCGTGCAGGCGATCTCCGGGCGCACGCTCCGGATCAGCTCGAACACCCGTTCCTCGCCGATCACCATCGAGGCCGAGGTGCAGCCGAAGCCCACGACATCGAGCGGCAGGCCCGGCAGGATCAGCCCGGCCGCCTCGGCCAGGCGCGCCTCCATGGCCTTGAGCGTCGCGGGCGTGATCGCGGCCTCGTTCAGGATCCGGCTCTCGTAGAAGGCGACCCCCGGCAGATCCAGGAGCCGGCGGCATTCGTGCTCCAGGGTCTGATCGGTCGCGAGCACGATCAAGCCGATCGCCGCGCGCTCGGCGATGCCGCGATCGAGACAATGCGGGAGCTGCTGCTCGTTGATCCGGAGGTCGTCGAGTTCGGGTCGCCATGTCCGCGGCCGCCTCACCCGGCCAGCATCAGCCAGAGTCCGGCCGCGATCATCAGGCCGCCGCTCGCGCGTCCGACCAGATCGCCGCGCGGCAGGATCTTTTCCAACAGCACGAAGATCGCAAGCGCTGCGATCCAGAGCAGGTTCATGACCCCGAACACGAACAGGAGCGCCATCAGCACCCAGCAGCAGCCGACGCAGAACAGGCCGTGGTGCAGGCCCATCCGGAAGGCGCCCGCGGAACCTGGGCGCCAGTGGTGGGCAAGGAAGGTGATCGGCGCCCGGCAATGCACCAGGCAGGCGTTCTTGAGCGGCGTCCACTGGTAGATCCCGGCCAGGATCAAAAGGCCACCGCCCAGCCACGGGCTGGCGCTGACCATCATCGGCGACAAGAGCGCCGCCTGTTCGAGGACCCATTGGGCGATCACGGCGGCCAGGCTGAACAGCGCCCAGGCGGCCAGATAGCCGAGCGCAAACACGCCGGTGGCGGCGAGGCTTGCCCCCTTGGCCTCCTGACGTTCGCGCACCCGGTCGTAGAGCAGGATCATCGGCGCCGCACTCGGCAGCATCATGCCGACCATCATCACCGCCCACATCAGGAACATCAGGACAAAATAGCCCGCGGTCCACGCTTGCAGCGCCGGCATCGCCATCCCGGCCATGCCGCCCGCCGACGTCCCGGGCATGCCGCTCATGCCGCCTGCCGACACGCCGCTGTCCATGCCGCCCATGGCGCGCATACCGACCGCCAGCCAGACCAGATAGATCCAGGCGACGACCGTGACCCCGCCCAGGCCGACCAGCGCCGGCAGCCGGTCGCGGCGCAGGATCAGCGGCAGGATCGCTTCGCCGTCGACGGTGCGCTCGGCCGTGTTCCGGGCCATCGGTCAGCCCTCGACGATCCCGTAGGGACCGTAGGCGACGTGGGTCAGGCAGGCGTAGCAGTCCCGGTTCGCAAACGCGAGCTCGTCGCCCTCGCCCGTGAAGCTGCCGCTCGCCACCTCGGCCTCGCGGAACTCGAAGCCCTCGGGCAGGCGGATCTGCGCCCGATGCGGCCGGCCGGTGACCGGGTTCCTGATCGGCTCGATGGCGAGCGCCATCACGCCCGGGACCTCGAGCCTGCCCGTGCGCGCCGCGAGGTCGCAGGCAAACGTGATCGGCGCGAACACCGGCTCGAGCTCGCGCGCGACGGTCGCACCATAGATGTTGTAGACGGTGGTCGGGGCCTGCTCCTTGCCGCCCAGGATCGTGAGCAGGGCGTCGCGCTGCGCCGGGCTCGCACGCTCGTCGATGATGCCCTCGACGGTGCCGCCGCCCTCGTGCACCGGGCCCGGCCAGCGATAGCGGGCGGCGATCACCAGGCCATCGAGACGGAGCTCGCCGAAATGGCCCTCCTCGATCAGATGCGCCTCGAGCCCTTCGCATACGCCCCGCGTCGGGCGGCCGTTGAATTCGCAGGGACAGCCGTAGTCGCAATTGCAGGACGCGATCTTGGGCCCCTTGATCAGCCAGTCGATGTAGGCCATGGCAATCTCCCTTGGGCAGGGATCTTAGCTTCTGTCCGGGACTCCGTCGAGCCGCGAGCGCGCAAGCTCGAACCTGCTTTTCACAGGCGAACGGCGGCGCTATGTAGCGATCCAGCAGATCCCAGGCGACGAGGGTCGATGGCACAGGCAGAATTCACCGCGGGCGGTTTCCTCACCCGGTGGCTGGCCGCGCTGGCCCTGGTGCTGGTGACCTTCAATCCGACCTCCTGGTCCTACGTCAACTGGCTGCTCGCGGACTGGCCGGGCGACAACATGCCGCTCAAAGCGCTCGCCGGCGTGGTCCTGCTGATCCTCTACGTGATCTTTCTGCTCTCGACCTGGCGTGCGATCGGCGCTCTCGGGCTGTTTCTGGCGGCGCTGTTCTTCGCCGCGGCGCTCTGGGTCTTGATCTTCTACGGCTGGCTCGACCCGCACCAGACGACTCTGATGACCTGGCTGCTCCTGGTGGTGGTCGCGACCATCCTCGCGATCGGCATGTCCTGGGCGCATATCAGTCGACGCATGTCGGGCCAGATCGACGTCGACCGGATCGACGACAACTGAGCGCCGCCGCCGTCCGTGCGCCTCAGCGGACCGGACCGTTGCCGGTCAGGTGCAGCATCGCGAAATGGCCGTGGCCGCGCGTCCAGTCCAGCGGCACCTTGCCGGTGGCCTTGGTCGTTGAGCTGCCGAACTCGGCCTCGCTGTATTCGAAGCCATGGGGCAACACCACCCGCGCCCGGTGCGGCTCGCCGGTGACCGGGTTGCGGATCGGCTCGCCGACCGTCTCGATCAGGCCCGGGATGGCAAACCGGCCGGTGCGCGCCTCGATGTCGAGCTCGAACTCGATCGCCTTCACCAGGGGCTCGTGGACGGTATCGATCACGGCCGCGAAGACATTGAAGATCGTGGCCCCGGGCTCGGTCTCCTCGCCGGCCAGGATCTTCAGGATCGCCTCGCGCTGACCGGCGTCCGCGCGCTCGTCGAGCACCGGCTGGGCTTCGCCCTTGCCCTCGTGGATCGGGCCGGGCCAGGCGAACATGCCGGCCCAGACCAGCCCGTCGAGCGCAACGTCGCCGAAATGGCCGCGCTCGATCCGCATCGCGACCGCGGCCCGGCAATGGCCATGGGTCGGCAGCGCGTTGAACTGACAGGGACAGCCCCAGTCGCAATTGCAGCTCGCGAGCTCCGGTCCCCGGATCTCCCACTCGACGCGCGCCATCCCTCCACCTCCCCGTTCGTGCCAGGGCTTCTCAAGCGCCCCGCGCCATAGATCTATGTTTGGCTAACGCAGCGTCAAACCCTCGAGCGGCAGGTCGGGGCTGCGGCCGGCGATCAGGTCGGCGGTGATCCGCGCCGTGCCGCAGGCCATGGTCCAGCCCATGTGGCCGTGGCCGGTGTTGTAGTAGAGATTCCTGAACCGGCCGCGGCCGAGCACCGGCGTGCCCTCGGGCGTCATCGGCCGCAGACAGGCCCAATACTCGGGCCTCGCATAGTCGGCGCCGCTCGGGAACAGATCCCGGAGCGCCGCGAACATGCTGCGGAAGTCGGCAGGCGTGTGGCCGGTATCGTAGCCCGCGAACTCCGCGACCGCGGTCGAGCGCACCCGATCGCCGAGCCGGACGTAGGCGCAGAGATTGTCCTCGTCGACCCCGCCGACGGTCGGCGGATTGTTGGCGCCAGCGATCGGGAAGGTCACCGAATAGCCCTTGATCGGGTAGACCGAGAGCCGCTCGCCGAGCCCGCTGCGTGAGCAGCGGGCTGTCGCAGCCGCAGGCCAAAAGGTAAAGGTCGGCGCCAAGCTCGCCCCGGTCGGTCAGGACCCGCTCGACCCGATCGCCGCTCGCCTCAATCGCCCGGATTTTGGTGCCATAGCGGAAGCTGGCGCCGCGCCCTGCGCACAGGTCAGCGAGCGCGCGGGTGAACTTGCAGGCATCGCCGCTCTCGTCGCCCGGACTGTAGATCGCGCCCGCGACCTTGTCCTTGGCGGGCGCCAGCGCCGGATCGATCTCGGCGACCCGGTCGCGATCGATGACCTCGAGCTCCTGCCCGGCCTCCTGCAGGATCCGCATGTTGGCGGCGCCCCGATCGAGGGTCGCCTGCGAGCGGTGCAGATAGAGCACGCCGCGGCGCTCGCCGTCGTAGGCGACCCCGGTCCGGGCGACGACGTCCTGGAGCGCCGCCTGGGCATAGCGGCAGAGCCGGTGCTTGATGCGCGTGTTGCGACGCGCTCGCTCGCTCGTGCACTGGGCCAGGAACTGCAGCGACCAGCGCAGGAGCGCAGGCTCGGCCCGGAAGCGGAACCGGAGCGGCTGGTCCTTCTGGAACAATGACTTGAGCAGGATCTTTGCGGCTTTGGGCGAGGCCCAGGCGAAGGCGTGGCCGGGCGCCACCAGACCGGCGTTGGCAAAGCTGGTCTCGGACGCCGCCTCGGGGTGGCGGTCGATCACCGTCACCTCGTGGCCGTCCTCGAGCAGCTGCCAGGCGGCGGTGACGCCCGCGACGCCAGCACCCAGGATCAGGACATGCATGGCAGCCCGTCAGTCGCGCGCTGCGGTCACCATGATCTCGACATTGTATTGAGGCAGTGCGAGCTTGCTCTCGACGCACGCCCGACACGGCGGATTGCCGGGTGCGACCCAGGCATCCCAGACCTTGTTCATCTCGTCGAAGGTCTTGACGTCGGTGAGCCAGATGTTGGCGGACAAGAGCTTGGATTTGTCGGTCCCGGCCTGGGCCAGGAGGCCGTCGATCAGCCCGAGGATGTCCTTGGTCTGCTCGGCCACCGACTTGCCGCCCGCGTTGCGCGCGACCTGGCCGGCCAGATAGACCGTATCGCCGTGGACCACCATCTGGCTCATCCGCGGCCCGACGTCGACCCGCTTGATGCTCATGGCTCGTTCCTCTCCCCTGATTTCGGTTGGCCGCCGAGACTACGCGGCCACGTACAGTTTGTCCAAGGCGCCCCAGGCTTGTTATACTGAAACCGGTGGGAGATGCGCCATGGACGTCGGCGCTTGGCTGGAAGGCCTGGGTCTCGGCCAATATCATGAGGTCTTCGCCTCGAACCACATCGATGGCGAGCTGTTGCGCGGCCTGACCGCGGACGACCTCAAGGAGCTCGGCATCGCATCGTTCGGCCATCGCAAGCGGTTGCTCGCGGCGATCGCCGATCTCGGCCCGGACGGCGGTGCGCGTTCGCTACCTGTCGATCCGATGCCCGAGGCCTACACCCCCCGCCACCTGGCCGCGCGCATCCTCGGGGCGCGCGCCGCCCTCGAAGGCGAGCGCAAGCAGGTCACGGTGCTGTTCGCCGACGTCAAGGGTTCGCTCGCCCTGATCGAGACGCTCGATCCCGAGGACGCCCGCCGGATCCTGGATGCCGCGATCGGCGCCATGATGACCGCCGTGCATCGCTACGAAGGCATGGTCAACAAGGTGCTGGGCGATGGCATCATGGCGCTGTTCGGGGCGCCGATCGCGCATGAGGACCATGCGGTGCGCGCCTGCTATGCCGCGCTCGCGATTCAGAAGGCGATGGCGGGTCAGGCCGAGCGCATGCGCCAGAGCCATGGCCTCGAGGTCAGCGCGCGGGTCGGCCTGCATTCGGGCGAGGTGGTGGTCCGCGCGATCGGCAACGACCTCAGCATGGACTACGACGCGATCGGCCCGACCGTCCACCTCGCGAGCCGCATGGAGCAGCTGGCGAGCCCCGGCACCGTCCGGCTGACCGCGGCGACCGCCCGCCTCGCCGAGGGCTTCCTGGACCTGCGGGCGCTCGGGCGGGTGCCGGTCAAGGGCCTGTCGCAGCCGATCGAGGCGTTCGATCTGGCGGGCGTCGGCGCGGCGCGCACGCGTCTCCAGGCAGCCGCCGGGCGCGGCCTCACGCCCTTCGTCGGCCGCCAGGACGAGCTCGCGACGCTCGAGCGGGCGCGCGAGCTGGCCGCCGCCGGACAGGGCCAGATGGTCGCCCTGGTCGGCGATCCCGGGGTCGGCAAGTCGCGCTTGTTCTACGAGCTCACGCACGGCTCCCGGATGCGCCCGTGGCTGGTCCTGGAGGGCACCTCGGTGTCCTCGGGGCGCGCCAGCTCCTGGGCGCCGGTCATCGATCTGCTCAAGGCCTACTTCGACATCGCGCCCGGCGACGACCGGCGGCGCAGCGCCGAGAAGGTCCTGGGCAAGGTCTTGATGCTGGACGAGGCGCTGAAGCCGGTCCTGCCGGCGCTGCTGGCGCTGCTCGATCTGCCGGTCGAGGACGCCGCCTGGCAGGCGCTCGGCCCGCCCCAGCGGCGACGGCGGACCCTCGACGGCCTCAAGGGGTTGCTGGTGCGCGAAAGCCAGCGCCAGCCGCTCGCCCTGATCCTCGAGGACCTGCACTGGATCGACGGCGAGACCCAGGCGCTGCTCGACAGCCTGGTCGAGAGCCTGCCGACCTGCCGCATCCTGCTGCTGGTCAACTACCGCCCCGAATACCGGCACGGCTGGGGCAGCCGGGCCCATTACACGCAGCTGCGGATCGACCCCTTGGCCGCGGCCGGCGCCGAAAGCTGCTCTCGAGCCTGCTCGGCGACGACCGCGGGCTCGCCGGGCTCAGGCAGCGGCTCCTGGTGGCGAGCGAGGGCAACCCCCTGTTCCTCGAGGAAAGCGTGCGCAACCTTCTCGATGCGGGCGTTCTGGCCGGCGCGCGCGGCGCCTGCCGCCTGGTCCGCGAACCCGGCGAGATCGAGGTCCCGGCGAGCGTCGCCGCGATCATCGCAGCCCGGATCGACCGGCTCGGCACGGCGGAGAAGTCGGTCCTGCAGCTCGCCGCGGTGATCGGCGAGGACGTGCCGCTGACGCTGCTGGAGGCCCTGTCCGAGTTGCCCGCGGACGAGCTGCACGCCGCGCTGGCCGGGCTCAGAGCCCGCGAGCTCCTGTACGAAGCGCGGCTGTTCCCGGACATCGCCTACGCCTTCCGGCACGGGCTCACCCGGCGCGTCACCTACGACGGCCTGCTCCACGAGAGCCGCCGGGGGCTGCACGCGCGCGTCGCCGAAGCCCTCGAGGCGCGCCACGAAGAGTCACCTCGACGAGGTCGTCGAGACCCTCGCGCACCATTTCGAGCAGGCCGCCCTGTGGCCGCAGGCTGCCGACTATTGCCTGCGCGCGGCGGACAAGGCGAAGCGGCGCTATACCTATGCGACCGCCCTGGAGTTCGCGCAGAAGGGCCGGCGCGATCAGCGAGCGCGATCCGGCGCTCGAAGCCGCGCACGCGCAGGCGCTCGAGCTCCAGGGCGACCTGCACAGCCTGCTCGGCGAGCTCGAGGTCGCCAACCGGAGCTACGACGCCGCGATCGCGCTGGCCGCCGAAGGCGAGCGGCGCCAGCGCATCGAGAGCAAGCGGCACCGGCCGGGCATGGCGATCCGCGACGGCGCACGGATCGCCTACTACCTGCACGGCGGCGGCGACGAGACGCTCCTGTTCGTCAATCCGGTCGTCTATGGCCTCGAGGTGTTTCAGCCCCTCGTCGAGCGGCTGTGCCAGGAGTTCCGGATCGTCACCATCGACCCGCGCGGCACCGGCTCCTCGGACCCGCTGCAGCGTCCCTATGGCCTCACCCAGCACGCCCTCGACGTGCGCGCCGT
Source organism: uncultured Alphaproteobacteria bacterium (assembly GCA_963753685.1). GTDB lineage: Bacteria > Pseudomonadota > Alphaproteobacteria > Geminicoccales > Geminicoccaceae > DATAOG01. Next base: position 133,284 of record CAVWDE010000019.1, on the reverse strand, counting down.
GATCGAGCAGGCCGGCGTCGGCGCCGTCACCGGCGTCGGCATCTCGCGCGGCAGCAACCTCCTGGTCCGGCTCGCCCAGTCGCACCCGGGACTGATCCGCCGGCTGGTTCTGATCGGAGCGCCGACCGACATCGGCACCAGCGACAGTCCGGCGGGACGTCCCGAGTATCTGAACGCGACCGCCGCTTTTCTGGCCGAGGGCGACTTCGAAGGCCTGATGCGCTATCACATCGGCCGGGTCTTTTCCGAGCCCGACGTCGCGGATCTGGCGGCCAGCCGCCTGAACCGATGGCTCGAGATGCCGCGCGAGACCGCGCTCAGCTTCTACGACCGCGACCCCGAGATGGACATCCGGCCGCTGCTGCCCGCGGTCCGGGTGCCGACCCTGATCGCCCACGGCACCGAGGACCGCCAGGTGCCGTTCGCGGCGGCGGAATACCTGGCCGCGCACATCCCGGGCGCGCAGCTCTACGCCTTCGAAGGCTACGGCCACGTGCCGCTGTTCACGGCGACCCAGGAGTTCTGCGACGTGCTGCGCCGCTTCGTGCGCACCGGCACCGTGGACGCGTGACTTTTTCCGCCTCGGCGGATTTCTTGCCGGCTACGGTGATCCTCCCTTTTTCCGAACACCGGCTTGTGTCGGCCCCCACGCCTGGGTCAGAATCACGAGCTGCAGCCCCTGGTTGGTAAAGTGGGAAAAAAGAAGAATGCCTAAAATCCTGATCATCGGCGCCTTCCACGCGGACGGCATGAAGCTGTTCGAGGCCCGCCCCGAGATCACCCTCGAGATCGTCGACGGCGCGGACCAGGCGGAGCTCGCGGCGCGCATCAAGGACGCCGACGCCGTCACCATCCGCACGGCCCTCCTGCCGGCCGCCGTGATCGACCAGGCGGAACGCCTCAAGATCGTCTCGCGCCACGGCGTCGGCTACGACAACATCGACGTCGATGCGCTGACCCGCCGCCGCATCCCGCTCGCGATCGCGGCCGACGCCAACGCGACCGCAGTCGCCGAGCATGTTCTGTACTTCATGCTGGCACTGGCCAAGCAGGGCCTGGCTTACGACCGCGCAACCCGCGAAAACCGCTGGTCGGTGCGCAACAGCCTGGAAGCGGTCGACCTGCTCGGCCGCCGGGTCCTGGTCATGGGCTTCGGCCGGATCGGCCGCGAGGTCGCCAAACGCTGCGCCGCCTTCGGCATGACGGTCACAATTTATGACCCCTACGTCCAGGCCAACACCATCGAACAGTCCGGCGACTACCGCTCGATCCCCGACTTCGAAGCCGCTCTTCCCGAGACCGACATCGTGACGGTCCACATGCCTCTGGGCGCGGAGAGCAAAAGCCTGATCGGCGCCAAGGAGCTTGCCGCCCTTCCGGAGCACGCCTTCGTGATCAACGCCGCCCGCGGCGGCATCATCGACGAAGAGGCCCTCTACGACGCCCTCACATCGGGAAAAATAGCGGCAGCCGCCCTCGACGTCTTCGACCAGGAACCCCCACCCTCAGATCACCCGCTGTTCACACTTCCCAACGTGCTCCTCACCCCCCACAGCGCGGGCTTGAGCAAAGAAGCCGCGATCCGCATGGCGATCTCCACCGCCCGCAACGCGCTGGCCGCTCTGGACGGCAAGCTCGACCCCTCGATGGTCGTCAACCGCGAGGTGCTGTAACTGCTTGGAGCGCTTAGACGCCTCCTGCCGACCGCCGCACCCCATCCATCGGGATCAAACCCTCTTCCTCTTAGGAACGCGCCTCTTTCACACCTAGCGCTCGCGCCGCACGCTCAAACAACGCGTCAAATTCACTCTCGATGTATCCCGGAACTGATGGCGCGGACCATCGTCTCAATATATGCTGCATCACTACAATACATTTCGTTTCAGGATTCCCATCCTCGATGCTTATATCGCGAAGAAATCTGCCCAATGCAATGTTGCTCGTTCTGAGCGCGTGGACAAGATAGTCAAACTCGTCTATTGACACGAAATATATATGCTCAAGAGGTATGATACTCTCATCGATCTCACCACCGCCTAAGCTACTCCTCAAACGTTCCGCCACGACATACTTGCTGAAATCTGCTCCCGTACCAAGATAGAGTTCCTTAAATGTTATAATTAGCAGAAAATTATTCTTTCTATCCCATCTCACGGGATCGTCTTTGGACAATGATTGCGCTGTCTTTATACCTTGCTCTATGCCCTTCAGGATACTTGACTTAATTTGTCCCGTAATGATCTCTGATCGGTGGCTCGTCATGCCTCCATGCGTCATCTCCACACCCTTTGCATCTATCAAAATGTTTGCGTCTTGCCCGAGAATAGCAAAATCCACAACTTTGGAACCATCAGCCCGCTTCGCGATAACCGATTCCGTCAGATACGACTCACCGAGATATTCTATTCCTCGTCCTACATAACGCTCAAACAACGCCCCAAAGATGTCCATGAATTGCTGCACATTTCTCGCTCTTAAGCTGTCGTATACGAAATTACCCAGCGATTTCATTAATAATGGAATCGAGTAGTAATAATATTCACCATCGAGCTGGATTAAAGGAAATTTTAAGAGAGGAGATCTCTCTCTGAATTCGGAGGAATCTTTCCGTTGCTCTCCTTGCATCCTTCTTAGATATTTTCTCAGCCCGGAAAGGTCTCTTGATATCGAGCCAAAGAACTTATGAATCTGGTCCGATGTAAAACGATCAACCACAGGGTCAAAGTATGATTCCGCGACCCAGTGACGGTCTCCAGACAGAAAAGCAGATAGCAACATAAAAGAGAAGTCCGTCCAATCATTGATTGACATTCCGACTTGTTCGATAAACCAGGATCGAAAGCGATGTGATTGGTCTAAATGACCGAAAATAATTGCCTGTCTACTGATGTCTGATTTGGACGGCTTCTCCTGATGCCAAAATTGCTGATATGCCATGCCGCGGAGAAACATAAGCTTACTAATATACTCAGATGGAGGGCGAAGGGAAGCATCGGTCTTGTGCATTAAATTGATGAGGAGATTAAAATTTCTGTCGTCCAGTTGCCTTTGTCTCTTCGTTGCCCGATAATCACCATAGATGATGATCCATTTGATCAGCAGGAGGAGGAACCATGGCGGTTGCTGCCGCATGACTTCGATATCATTGCTGCGAGGGGAATGCAATCTGGATAGCGCGAAAACGATTAGGTCTGGTGCGTAAAACTTCCCTATTCGCTTGCGCACGCGTTCGAATGCCCTCAGATATCTGGTCTCGGAATGTGGGCGGCGATCAACCACGGGTTTTGCGCCAGACTTGAAGGAGGGCAAAGGCGTCAGGAACCTCTTTGGCACCCCCGCACCGTCACCCGAAGAACGCTTTCACCAGGAGCGCGAGGACGCCGCCGATCGTGATGCCGTGCATCCACTTCATGAGGCCGAACTCGGCCTTGATCACGGCGACGTCCTGGGCGAGCGCGATGATCTTCTCTTCGAGCGTGCCGAGCCGCTTGGTCAGGGCCTCGAGCGCCTGCTCGACGAGGTCGAACCGGCGCCCGAGGCCGTCCAGTCGCTCGCCGGTACGGCGGAATTGTAGGTCGACCTCGTCCCACCGCTCGTCGCGGCCGGTGAGGCTGGCGGCCGCAGCGCGCGCCTTCTCTTCGGAGGCGCCAGCCTCCTTAAGGGCGTCGTAGACCTCGACCAGCATCGTGCTCATGCGTTCATCTATGGCTACCAACCGTCTGAAAATCAAGCTTTCCCGGATCCAGCATGTCGGGAACGGCGGCTGTACCCAGAGCGCGGCAGCCTCTGAGCTCCCGCTGGCATTCACCTCCGATAGCGCGCCGGCATCTGGGGGTTGTTGGCGGGGTTGGTGTCGTGTTTGGCCAGCCGCGTGATCAGGGGGCCGCCGACCAGCGGGCGGAGGTCGGCTTCGAGGGCGTCGGCTCGTTCCCGGTCATAGACCTCCGCGCCGTCGACATAGAGGGTGAAGGATTTTTGGTACTTTTGCCGTTTGGCGGGCTGCTCGATCGTGTCCTTGGTCCATTGGTAGAGCGGGTATTTCTCCGGTCCCTGGCGTTCCGCTTCGGCGACGTAGTCGGCGAACGCGTCGTACTGGCTTTTGAGCTGTGCGTGGTGCCGGGCCAGGATCGCCGCGAGCGGTTGAAGCGCCGGGGCGGTGGGGTCGCGGCGCGCGAGCTGGGCGAGCTCGTCCGGCAGGTCGATGCGCAGCTGGTAGTGCCAGGGGTCGGTCATGGAAGCGGCGCCGGGCGGCTCAGGCGGTGGTGATCGGGACGTCGCCGGCGCCGGCGTTGTGCGCGCGTTCGGGCCCGTGGCGGTGGCGGGCGTGTTCTTCGACGAAGACGTGGCTGTAGAGCTGGGCCAGCCACATCTTGCCCTCCTGGGTGCGATCGAGATGGCCGAGCGCGTCCTGGACGTAGGGCTCGACGCAGCCCCAGAAGAAGCGCGGGTAGTTCTCGGCGAGGTCGGCGGGGCTGTCGTAGCCGCGCTCCCGCGCGATCCCGATCTCGGTGAACTCGTAGAACAGCGCGTTCAGCTTGCACGGATAGAACGGGTCGCCGAGCTGGCCGATCAGGTCGGCCGCGCGCACCAGGCCAGGCTCGTCCGCGGTGTGCTGGTAGTCGTCGTCGCTGGGCACCGGGAAGCGCGTGTGCTCGATGCCGCAGGCGATCCGCTCGACATCGAGCACCGGGGTCTCCTTGAGCCGGTGGCGGACGAAGATCTTGGCGCGATCGACGTGATAGGGGGCAAGCGCGGCATCCGATGCGCCGCGCGGCAAAGCCAGCGTGTCGCCCGCCTCGTTGATCACGTAGCGGCCGTCCCGATCGCCCGGGCAGATGCCGCGCAGGTAGCCGATGTCGTGGACCAGCGTCGCGGTCGTGAAATGCAGCCAGTCGTCGGCGGTCACCTGCTCGACCAGGATCCGGCCCTTGAGGATCGCCTGGCCGACCATGGTCACCAGGATGGTGTGGTCGGCGTCGTGGTAGAGCGCGTCGGTATTCGCGATCCGCTCGATGCCGATGTAGGCCATGGTGCGCAACAGGTCCGCGAGCTCCGGGCGCGCGTGGCCGAAGATGCCCGAGTAGTTGGCGGCGAGCCGCTCGCCGAGCTCGACCGCGAGCACGCTTGCGATGTTCATCCGGGCCCTCCTCAGATACCGGATTCACGACCGCCACCTTGCGCTCATCGGGCGCCGCTTGACAATGCCGGCGGTGGGCCGAGCCTTACCGCGCGGCCGGGCAAGGGGCAGGAAGCGATCTGAGAGTTCGAGGAGATCGGCGGCCAGGCCGTCGGGCAGGCCCATGGTCGGCGTCAGCCGCACCAGGGGTGGCGGGCGCCGTCCCAGGGGCGGGCCAGGCCCTCGGCGACCAGGGTGGCGCCGAGCGAGCGGCCGGCGCGCTCGAGCGTGCGCAGCTTGCGCCCATAGCGGTCCTTATCGCGCGTGCCGGTCCGGACCAGCTCGAACGGCCCTTGGTTGATCAGCTCCAGGAGGCGCTGGGTCGCGCGGTTGCCGCGGGCCAGTTCGGACGGGCACTTCGGCGAGAACACCTCGGGCGCGTCGATGTCCTCGAGCCGGATCTTGACCCCGCCGTAGCGGATGGTGTCGCCGTCGATCACACAGTCCGGCCGGCGCGCCCGGGCGCAGAGCGTGAAGCCGCCGGTGACGCCGGCCGCGAGGGCGCCGCTCCCGGTCAGCGCGAAGGCGCCTGGTCCACCCAGGGCGTTCGGGTGCAGCTCGGCCGTGATCCAAAGGACCGCGGCCACGCCGACCAGCGCCGCGAGGGGTGGCCAGGGCAGCTGCCTGAGCCGCGCCGGCCAGCGCCATGGCCTGCGCTTCCGCCGTGGCCGGCGGCTGAACGGAACAACGCGCGCCAATGCCATTGCCTCCCGCAGTCTCTGATGCGAGAGGCAGGATACTCCGATCGCGTTGCCGAGCGGTTATTCGCGTGTCTTCTATTGTCGATTGCAGGCGATATTGTCCCTGTACTGTTCAACTATTGATCATCATTTGATCCCGCCGCCAGGCGCCGCGGGCGCAGGTTGGCAAGGCAAAGAGAGCGCCATCGAGAGGTTGAGCAAGATGGCAAGCGGTCCAGCGGAACCGGGATCAGACCGCCGAGCCATGCCCGCGTCGCGATGCCCGGCTGACTTCGCGCGCGCGAGCCGGTAGGTTGACCGCACGACCAGGTGCATCCCAGCCGAAGTTGCCGCGAATGATGGATCACCAACGCTTCCTGCCCCTGCTCGCGTGGATCGCCGAGGCCGGACTGTCGGGCCGGCGCGAGCTCCACCTGCTGCAGGGCTTCTGCGAGCGGGCGGGCGCCGCCGGCCTGCCGCTCCGGCGCGCCGTGCTCGGGGTCGACACCCTCCATCCGGTCCTCGAAGGCCGGATCTTCCACTGGGAGGCCAATGCAGCCCCCGGCGAATCCGAGTACGGGCGCATCAACCCCGGCGCCTCGGACGCCAGCTGGCGGCAGAGCCCGTTTTTCCACCTGTACGAGAGCGGGGTGACGATGATGCGCCGGCGGCTGCCGGCCCCGGCCGGCGAGTTCCCGGTGCTCGACGAGCTCGGCCAGCAGGGCATGACCGACTACGTCGCGATCGTCAACCGGTTCGGCGCCGACGGTGCGATCGGCATGATGGACTGCACCTTCTCGTCCTGGGCGACCAACCGCGAGGGCGGCTTTGCGGACGCCGACCTCGAGGCGCTCGAGTTTCTGGTCCCGAGCCTCGCGCTCGCGATCAAGAGCGCCTCGATCGCCAGGATCGCCGAAACCCTGGTCGAGACCTACCTCGGGCGCGATGCCGGCCACCGGGTGCTGCGCGGCCACATCGAGCGCGGCGTCGCCGACAAGATCAGCGCGGTGCTCTGGTTCAGCGACCTGCAGGGCTTTACCCGGATCACCGACACCGCCCCGCCCGAGCAGATCATCCCGCTGCTCAACGACTATGCCGATGCGATCGTCTCGGCGATCCAGTTCCAGGGCGGGGAGGTCCTGAAGCTGATCGGCGACGGCATCCTCGCGATCTTCGATGCCGCCGCAGCCGCCGATGCCTGCGGCTGCGCGCTCGATGCCGCCGCCGACGCCAGGCGCGGCGTCGCCGAACTGAACCAGCGCCGCAAGGCCGCGGGCCTGCCGGTCACCCGCTTCTATCTCGGGCTGCACGCCGGCGAGGTCTTCTACGGCAACATCGGCAGCGTCGACCGGCTCGACTTCACGGTGGTCGGCCCGGCGGTCAACGAGGCGAGCCGGATCGCTGCCATGTGCCGCGCGGTCGACCAGGACGTGCTCCTGTCCTCTGCCTTTGCCGAGGCGGCCGGAGCCCAGCGCGGCCGGCTGGTCTCGGTCGGGCGCTACGCGCTGCGCGGCGTCCAGCGCCCGCAGGAGCTGTACACCCTCGATCCGGAGACCGTCGGCTAACCGGCCCTGAGCTTATGTCTAACTGAAAGATAGCTATGCAACTATCTGGAAAGACGCATCTCTACGCCATCCTCGCGCATCCGGTCGCGCATGTCCGGGCGCCCGAGTTCTTCGACCCGGCGTTCCACGCCCACGGCCTTGATGCCGTCCTCGTGCCCCTGCATGTCCTGCCGGAGGATCTGGCCGAGGTGGTGCCGCGGCTGCAGAAACTCCGCAACCTGCGTGGCCTGCTGCTGACCATCCCGCACAAGGAGGCGATGGCCGGGCTGTGCGACGAGCTCGGCGCCAACGGCCGGCTGGTGGGCGCGGTCAACACGGTGCGCTTCGAGCCGGACGGACGCACGGTCGGCGACATGTTCGACGGCATCGGCCTGGTCCAGGGCGCGCTCGCGAGCGACATCACGCTCAAAGGCCGCAAGGTGCTGCTGATCGGCACCGGCGGGGCCGGCCGGGCGATCGCCTTCGCGCTTGCCCGGGAGGGTGTGCGCGCGCTGACGCTCGCCAACCGCACTGCCAGCCGGGCGCAGGCGCTGGCCGCCGATCTCGCCAGGGGCATCCCCGGCGTCCGGGTCGAGGTCGGGCCGCCCGACCCGCGCGGCCATGAGGTGATCATCAACGCGACCTCGCTCGGCCTGCACGAGGCCGACCCCCTGCCGCTCGATCCCAACCTGCTCACGCCGGCCATGGACGTGATCGAGATCATCGCCGCGGTCGAGGTCACGCCGCTCAGGCGCGCTGCCGCCGACCTCGGCTGCCGCACCATGGGCGGCCGGGCGATGGTCGACCACCAGATCGAGGCCCAGCTCCGGTTCTTCGGCGAGATCGGGTAGCCGAGCGTTGGATCGGTAGCGAATCATGCGAACTGGACAAAGATGACCAGGGGCTCGGGATGACGAGGATGGCCAGGACAGCCGCGCGCACGCCGGCAGCTGGAGACCTGAGCCCATGGGTTACGATCCGACCGCTCGCCGCAAGCTCGGCAGCGCGCCGCTCGAAGTCACCCAGCTGGGCCTCGGCGGTGGCCCGATCGGCGGCTTTCGCGCCCGCATCGCCGAGGACGAGGCGCTGGGGCTCGTGCGCGCGGCCTACGATGCCGGCGTCCGCCTGTTCGACACCTCGCCCCTCTACGGCTACGGCCGGAGCGAGCTCCGGGTCGGCCAGGCCCTGCGTCAAGTGCCGCGGGAGACCTTCGCCCTCTCGACCAAGGTCGGCCGCTGGCTGACCCCGGTCCGGCCCGGGGAAGCGCCGCCCCGCGCCGGCGGCCTCGATTTCAAGCCGACCTACGACCTCGGCTACGACGGCGTCCTGCGCGCGGTCGAGCAGTCGCACTGCCGCCTGGGGCTCGCCGCGATCGACATCCTCTTGATCCACGACGTCGACCTTACGACCCATGGCCGCGAGGGCTTCGAGCAGCGCTATCGCGAAGCGCTCGAGGGCGCCTACCCGGCGCTCGACCGGCTCCGCAGCGAAGGCGTGATCAAGGCGGTCGGCATCGGCGTCAACGACGTCGAGCCCTGCCTGCGCTTCGCCCGCGATGCCGATCTCGACTGCATCCTGCTGGCCGGCCGCTACACGCTGCTTGAGCAGGGTCCACTGGACGAGCTGCTGCCGCTCTGCCTCGAGCGGGACATCGGCATTCTGGTCGGCGGTCCCTACAATTCCGGCATCCTCGTGACCGGGCCGATCGCGGGCGCGACCTACAACTACCGGCCGGCGCCGCCCGAGCTGCTGGGTCGCGTGCGCCGGATCGAGGCCATCTGCCAGCGCCATGGCGTGGCGCTCGCGGCGGCGGCGCTGCAGTTCCCGCTGGCCCACCCGGCGATCAGCACGCTCATCCCGGGCGCCATCAGCGCCAGCGAAGTGCTGGCCAACGTCGCCCACCTGCGGACCGCGATTCCTGCGGACCTCTGGGCCGAACTGAAGCACGAGGGCCTGCTGCCCAGCCACGCCCCGGTCCCGGCATAGGGCGCCGATGGCGCCGGCTTGCCCGGTCGGTGTCATGCCCCCGGATGATCGGGTACTGGCCAGCGCGCAGCGCATGGACTGCGACTTCAGGCGCTTCACCGCCCAGCGCCCGACGACGTCCGCGGACCCATCGGTACCTGGGACTGCCGGACGCCCGGACGCCCATCACCGACCGGTGCACTGATCGGCGCCAACGCCTGCCGGACGCTCACGCGCTGGGACATGGTGCACGGACCACGCCAGCAGAACTGATTGGCACCAAGGCCCGCGAGCCCCTCGCGCGGCGGCGCAGCGCCCGGTGCACCCACCGCGCCAGCAGAACTGATTGGCACCAAGGCCCGCGAGCCCCTCACGCGGCGGCGCAGCGCCCGGTGCACCGATCCACGCCAGCAGAACTGATCGGCACCGAGGCCCGCGAGCCCCTCACGCGGCGGGGCAGCGCCCGGTGCACCGACCCACGCCAGCAGAACTGATTGGCACCGAGGCCGACGGGCCGCTCACGCGCCAGGACACCGACCGGCGCACCACCAAGCCTGCGAACCGATCGGCGCCAGGGAACGCCGCGGGGCGACCGACGGATCCGGCCGACGTGCACGGCCCTGAGCGGAAGACCACCATATGCCTGGCGCGCGATCGGTGCGACCCGAGGGATCAGGTGCCCGCCCAGGGGCCCATGCGCCCGGCCAGCTCGCTCGCCAAGCGTCGAAGCCGCGCCCGTGCTGGCCCGGTCAATCTATTCCTCAACACCCTTGCCAGAGAAGATGGCAGCATCAACGGGTCCATGCGATCCTGGGACTCCCCGGCGTGCGCCGGCCTGAGCCGCGGACGGAGTCCCAGGGTCGCATGGACCAGCCGAAGAAGGGGTTAACCGGCAATCGTTAACGACTGGTTACTGCCCCGACGAGCCATCGTGGCGGACAACCCCGGTCTGGCCCATGGGCGGTCATAGCGATCCCCCCTCCCGGTGGCCCGATGCAACCGAAGCGGGGGCCTCGATCATGATCCGGATGGCGCTCTCGAGCGTCCTCCAACCGCACCGGCGCCTGGCGTGAGCGGGCCCGCGAGCATCCTCGCCCTGGAGCCTCAGGCAGCCGCCGCGACCGGCCGCGGCATCGTTTGCGTCCTCGCCGCCTGGCTCCTGTTCGCCTGCATGGATGCCGGCAGCAAAGAGCTCGCGCTCGGCTACCCGATCGTCCAGATCCTCTGGCTGCGCTTCACCTCGCTGCTGGTGATCGCCGCCTGGCTCGCGCGCCGGCGCGGCGGCAACGCGGCGCTCCGGACCCGCCATTTCTGGCTGCAGGGCGCGCGCTCCCTGCTGCTGGTGGTCGAGATCGGCCTGTTCATCCTGACCATCTCGCGGATGCCGCTCGCCAATGCCCATGCCATCCTCGCGGTCACGCCGCTGCTCGTCACCGCGCTGTCGGTACCGCTGCTGGGCGAGCGGGTCGGCGTCCGCCGCTGGAGTGCCATCGGCGTCGCCTGCATCGGCATGCTGATCATCCTCCGCCCGGGCCTTGGCGTCATCCACCCGATGGCGCCGCTGGCACTGCTCTGCGCGGTGATGTTCGCGTGCTACCAGATCCTGACCCGGATCGTGAGCCGCGACGATTCGCCGATGACCACCCTGTTCTACACCGCCGTCGTCGGCACGATCGGCCTGACCCTCATCGGCCCGTTCTTCTGGACCACCCCCGATGCCCGCGGCTGGGCGCTGTTCGCCCTGGTCGCCGGCCTCGGCGCCGGCGGCCATTTCCTCCTGATCAAAGCCCTGCAGCTGGCGCCCGCCTCGGTTTTGCAGCCGTTCAGCTATACCACCTTGATCTGGGCGACCACGGTCGGTTTCCTCGTGTTCGGCAACCTGCCCGATCTCGCGACCGTGGCCGGAGCGGCGATCATCGCGGCGAGCGGCATTTACAGCTTCGCCCGCGAACGCCGCCTGCGCGCCGGCACCTGAACTCTGGAGACGACCCATGCGCACGATCGAGGGCCCGGCCATCTTCCTCGCTCAGTTCCTGGGCGAGCATCCGCCCTTCAACGCCTTGGATTCCTTCGCCAAGTGGGCGGCCGAGCTGGGCTTCCTCGGGCTCCAGGTGCCGGTCTTCGACGACCGCCTGATCGATCTCCGCCAGGCCGCGGAAAGCGAAGGCTATTGCGATGAGCTGACCGCCATGCTGGCCGGCCACGGCCTCGTGATCACCGAGCTCGCGAGCCAGCGGATCGGCCATCTGGTCGCGATCCATCCGGCCTACGATCCGATCGTCGACGTGTTCGCGCCGCCCGAGCTGCGCGGCCGGCCCGCCGCCCGCCAGGCCTGGGCGGTCGAGCGCCTGCTGCTGGCCGCCAAGGCCTCGAAGAACCTCGGTCTCGAGCGCCACGTCACTTTCTCGGGCAACCTGCTCTGGCCTTTTCTCTATCCTTACCCGCCCCGGCCCTCGGGCCTGGTCGAGGACGGCTTTCGCCGAGCTCGCGCGACGTTGGCGGCCGATCCTGAACGCCTTCGACGAGACCGGCTGCGATCTCTGCTTCGAGCTCCACCCCGGCGAGGACCTGCACGACGGCGCCACCTTCGAGCGTTTTCTGGACGTCGTGCACGAGCATCCGCGCGGCAACATCCTCTACGACCCGGCGCATCTGTTCCTGCAGCAGATCGACTATCTCGACTTCCTCGACCGCTACCGGGAGCGGATCAAGGCGATGCACGTCAAGGACGCGGAGTTCCGCAGGAACGGCCGCAGCGGCACCTACGGCGGCTATCTCGGCTGGTCCGAGCGCGCCGGGCGCTTTCGCTCGCTCGGCGACGGCCAGATCGACTTCGGCGGCATCTTCACGCGCCTCGCCGACAACGACTACCCCGGCTGGGCGGTGCTGGAGTGGGAATGCGCGCTCAAGCACCCCGAGGACGGTGCAAGCGAAGGGGCCGCCTTCATCCGCGACCACATCATCCGGGTCACCGAACGCCCCTTCGATGCCCCCATGATGCGCAGCCCCGACCAGGCGCTCAACCGCCGCGCTCTCGGTCTCGACTAGGAAAGCACGCGCACGAGACCTGCCGCCGGATCGACCTCGACCCGATCCCCGGTCGCGATCGCCTTGGTGATGTCGCCATCGAAGCGGTCGATCAGGGCGATGCCGCTGAAGGCCGCGGCCTGCGCCATGATCGGGTTCGCGGCGTTGAGCAGCAGCGCCAGCGGCGCCATGCCGCGCGCCGCCATCTCGGCCAGCATCCAGGAGGTCGCGACCCCGCCCTTGGCGGCGTTCAGCACCAGAATCTTGCCCACATAGCTCAGGCCATGGAGCTTGTGGGTGGAGCGCGAAAAGACCCCTTGCTCGCGATCCAGATCGTATCTGGCGCTGAAGTTGTCCGCGGCGACCAGCGCCGGACCGCGCACCGGCTGGCCGATCCCGGGGTGCCCGCGCAGCACGGTCATCTCTGGATGCGCCCGGCGATCGCGGACTCGACGCAACGGGCCATCGGGGCCAGCACCGGCTCGTAGCCGTAGCCGGCGACGATGTTGACCAGCTTTGCCGAGTTGGTCATCAGGGTCCGCCAGCCGTTCGCCTCGGCCAGCACGCGCGCGTGCATCTGATAGAAGCAGACGCCTTTGAGGACCACGCCGCCCGCCTGTTCGATGATCGCCGTGATCCCCATCCGCTCAGCCGCGTGCCCGATCTCAGGGGAGGTCGCGACCAGGAGCGCGGTGTGCCGGGCGATCCGCGCGCCCCGCAGCAAGGCGGCCAGGCTCTGCAGCTCGAGCAGCGACAGCTGCGGAGCGGCGAACACCACCACGTCGAGCCTATCGTCCGCGGGCACGAAGCTCGCGTAGAAGGCATCGATGTCGGCGTGGCCGAGCGCGGTCGCAGCGGCCCCCGGAGCGGCCTCCGGCGCCTCCGGCGTGACGCCGCAGATGTGGTACATCGCGGTCGAGCCGTAGCTCGCCATCGCCGCCCCGAAGTGCTTGAGCTCATCCGAGTTCGGCGCGCGGGCGCTGCCCGCTTCGATGATCGGCACCCGCCAGTAGGACGCCTGCTCGCGCCCGATCAGAGCGCCGAGCGCGCCCCAGTCGGCAAGGTCGCGCGGCGGATCGACAAACCGGTAGCGCCGGCTGCCCCGGCGGCAGGCGTCGAGGTGGAAGCCGTAGCGCGGCACCCGGCCGGTCAGCGCGGCGGCCAGCGCCGCCGGCCCGCCCTCGTAGTTGCTGCGCGCGCCGCACACCGAATTGGCATAGATCACCGAGCCCGTATCGCCGAAGGCGAGATGCTCGCCGCGCACCGGCGGCAACACGCTCTGGTAGTTGATGCAGGTGTTGGTGAGCAGCATGCCGAGCGCCGCCATGGCGTCGGCCGCGCGCCGCTCCAGCTCCAGGATCCATGCCGGCTGCCGGAGCCTGGCGGCGCGCGCGGGATCGGCGCCGCGCGGATCGCTCACGGTCGGTGCCAGGACGCAGCGCTCCGGTTCCGGCGCGCCCGCCAGCTGCTCCAGAAACGCGACGCCCGAGGGGCCGAGCGCCTCGGTATCGGCGCAGATGTGCACCTGGCTGACCGGCACGAAGTCGTCGGCATCGAAGAACTCGCCGACCGCGATCTGCTGCTCGATCGCCCAGCGCCTGGGCGACCCGAGTTCGCCGCCAAGCATCCGCCGTTCCAAGTCGTTCAGGTGCATCTTTGCAGGGTAGGTCCGGGAGTCCGAAGCCAAGCCTCAGCGGGCATGAGCCGGGCGCATGGCCTTGAGAGCGGGCGGCAGGTGCTCTGCCAGCATCCGCGTGATCGCGGCCTCGCGCCGATGGAGGAACAGGCCCGCGCCGATGACCAGGACGCCGATCAGCGACAGCGCGAACGGATAGAGCAGCGAGTCCTGGAACACTTCGCCCGCCAGATGACAAAGGTAGGCGGCGATGCCGAGCGCGCCGAACACGAGGTAGGCGCGGCGCTCCAGGAACAGCGCCAGCAGCAGGAGCACGAGGTTGATCAGGCAGTAGAACGCCTTGCCGAGCTCGTTCTGGCTGTCCAGGAGCGTGAGACCGCCCCAGAACGCCAGGAGGCCGAACAGATGCAGCCAGAACGCGAAGTCGCCCCTGGCACGGACATCGACCGCCCAGGCGACGACCAGCATGCCAAGCCCGAACCACAGCGAGACGATCCGGCGCTGGTCCCAGCTGTCCCAGTCCTCGCCGAACACCCAGGGCACGAGGTCCATCGACATGAACCAGAGCGCAAACGCGATCGGCGCAATCAGGAACGGGAAGCGCCAGAATTGCAGCGCGACCACGCCGGCCACGATCGTCGCGAGCTCCATCGGCAGCCAGCTGGCCTTGATCCAGATGTAGAAATCCCGATAGTTGCCGGGCTCGGCATGGGTCCACCAGCCGAGCGCGTCCTGGACGCCATAGGTGAACAAGGGCGCCATGGTGACCGCGGCCGCGATCAGGAGACCGCCCGGGATGCGCATCTCGCGCTGCCAGAGATGCCGGCCGGCGCCAGTGAGCAGCACCGCGTAGACGACCGCGATCAGGGCCAGCACGCCGCCGCCGAGCCGGGCGAAGGCGAGCGTCGTGAAGAGGCCCATGGCGCCGATCACGATCAGGGCGCCCGCGTACCAGAGCACGTGCACCAGATCGAACCGCGGCCGCGGGCCCCGGGCCCCGCTGCCGAGAAACCGCCAGAGCGCCTCGGCCTGGGCGGCGCCGAGCACGCCGGCGGCGACCGCCCGCTCGAGATCGTCACGGCCCAAGGCCAGCTTTGCGGACCCGCTCGACATCGCAACTGCCTTTCGACTCGTCATCCTCTACAAAGCCGCTCAATGTCGCCGTCAACTCTAAGCGAACTCTAAACGGCGGGCCGTGGTCGATGCAGATTCGAATCGTCGCCGACGACCTGACCGGCGCCCTCGACACGGCGGCGCCCCTGGTCGCCCTCGCCGGCCCGCTGCCGGTCTATTGGAACCCGGCGCAAGCCGCGGCTACGGCCGGCAGCTTCGCTCTCGATACCGAATCCCGGGACGTCGACGCGCCTGGCGCCGACTGGCTCGACGCCTTCTCGGGCGCGGATCTCGCGTATAAGAAAATCGATTCGCTGCTGCGCGGCAACACCGCCCTAGAGGTTGCCGCCTGCCTGGCGAGCGGCCGCTTTCCCAGCGCCGTGATCGCGCCCGCCTTTCCGGCCCAGCAGCGGATCACCGCGGGCGGCCGGCAGTACTGGCGCGCCGATGGCGCCCTGCCCTGGCAGGCCGTGGCCTGCGATCTTTGGGCCGAGCTTCGCGACCGGGGTGTGGCCCTTCGCCTCGCTACCGGCGCCGAGGCGCTCGCGGGCGGCGGCCATTTCTTCTGCGATGCTGTGAGCGAGCACGATCTCGCCGCCCTGGTCGACGCCGGACGACGGCTCCAGCCGCCGGTCCTCTGGTGCGGCAGCGCGGGCCTGGCCCGGGCGCTCGCCGGCGCGCCGCAAGCGGGCGCCCTGCCCCGGCTCGACCCGCCGCTGTTGTTCGTGCTCGGCAGCCACCATCCGGTGACCCTCGCCCAGATCGAGGCGCTCACCGCGCAGGCGCCCGAGGTCCTGATCCGCGTCCCGCCGACCAGGACCGCCGGACCCGCGATCCGGGAGGTCGCCGAGGCGCTTGACCGCCATGGCCGCGCGGCGCTTTGGATCGAGATCGCCGACGGCACCGGACCAGCGGTCGCCGGGCCCATCTTCGATCGCATCCTCGGCCGTGCGCGCCAGGAGCTGCTGCCGCCGCGTTCCCTGATCGTCACCGGCGGCGCCACCCTGCACCGCCTGGTCCAGAGGCTCGAAGCCGACGCCCTGCTGGTCACCGGCGAGCCGCTGCCCGGGATCGCACGCTCGCGCATCCGGGGCGGCGGCTGGGATGGCTGCGAGGTGATCTCCAAATCCGGCGCGTTCGGCGAGTCTGGCCTCTTGATCCAACTCGCCGATTGCGCCAAGGCTGTCCGCCCCAAAGGGTGACCCAAATGACCGAACACCGACCGATCCTCGGCCTGACCATGGGCGATCCCGCCGGGATCGGGCCCGAGATCATCCTGAAGGCGCTCGAGCTCCTGCGCGAGCGGGTGGCCGCCGGCGAGCTCGAGCTGGTGGTGGTCGGCACCGCCAGCTGCATCGCGGCCGCGGCGCGCGGGCTCGGGCTCGGAATCGAGCTCGACGGCGCGGAAGCGCCGGCGGTCTGGCCGCAGGTGCGCGTGATCGAAGCGGCCGCGGCGCGCACGCCGATCGCGCCGGGCGAGCTCAGCGCCGAAGCCGGCCGGCTCGCGTTCGCGGCGATCGAGAAGGCGGTGCAGCTCGCCATGGCCGGCGAGATCGACGGCATCGTGACCGCGCCGATCAACAAGGAGGCGCTCAACGCCGCCGGCTACGCCTACGCCGGCCACACCGAGATCCTGGCCGAGCTCACCGGCTCCAAGGGCAGCTGCATGCTGCTCGCCCACGACCGCCTCAAGGTCAGCCACGTCACGACCCATCTGGCGCTGGCCGACGTCCCCAAGCGGATCACGCCCGAGCGTCTGCGCCGCGTGTTCGCGCTCACTCACCAGGCAATGCTCGATCTCGGTATCGCGCGGCCGCGGATCGGGGTCGCCGCCCTCAACCCGCACGCCGGCGAGAACGGCCTGTTCGGCCGCGAGGACATCGACATCATCCGGCCCGTGATCGAGGAGTTCCAGAGTCAGGGAAAAAGCTTCGAGGGGCCGGTCCCGGGCGATACCGTGTTCGTCAAGGCGCTCGGCGGCCAGTTCGACGCCGTGGTCGCGATGTTCCACGACCAGGGCCACGTCGCGGTCAAGACGCTGGGCTTCGCCATGGACCCGGCGACCGGCCGGATGACCGCGCTCTCGGGCGTCAACGTCACCCTCGGCCTGCCGATCGTCCGGACCTCGGTCGATCACGGCACCGCCTTCGACATCGCCGGCCGCGGCATCGCCAACCCGCAGAGCATGCTCGAGGCGATCGAGCTGGCCCTGCGCCTCGCGGCCGCGCGCCCGCACCGCAAGTAACCAACCTCAAGTAACTAACCGCACAGCAGGGAGCACCGTCATGGCGATCGCCGCCGAGCCGCTCAAGGGTCTCGTCGTCAGCATCTTCCGGCACGCCGGCTCGGACGTGGACGAGGCCGAGGCGATCGCGGAGCACCTGATCGACGCCAACCTGGTCGGCCACGATTCCCACGGCGTGATCCGGATTCTTCCCTACCTCAAACTTTTGCAGCAGGGCGGCGTGCGCGCCAACCGCAAGGCCAGCATCATGCAGGATGGCGGCGCCCTGATCGCGGTCGATGGCCAGCAGGGCTACGGCCAGGTGGTCGCCAGGCAGGCGATCGCGCTCGGGATCGAGCGCGCGCGACAGCACGGCGTCGCCGTGGTCGGGCTGCGCAACGCCTCGCACATCGGCCGGATCGGGGCCTGGGCCGAGCAGGCGGCGGCCGCCGGCCTGATCTCGCTGCACTTCGTCAACACCTCGGGCGCCGGCATCCTGGTCGCGCCCTTCGGCGGCAGCGACCGGCGGCTCTCGGTCAACCCGATCGCGATGGGCGTGCCGCGCCCGGGTGCGGAGCCGATCATCCACGACATGTCGACCGGGATCATCGCCGCCGGCAAGGTCCGGGTCGCCCAGAACAAGGGCGAGCTGGTGCCCGAGGGCTGCCTGATCGACGCCCAGGGCCAGCCGACCCGCGATCCGGCCGCGCTGTTCGCCGACCCGCCCGGCGCCCTGCTCACGGTCGGCGGCCACAAGGGCTACGGCCTGTCGATCTTCTGCGAGGTCCTGGCGGGCGCCTTGACCGGTGGCGGCAGCAGCCATCCCGACAACCCGGATGCCGACCGCGTGGTCAACAACATGCTCTCGATCCTGATCGACCCCGAGCGCATGGCGGGCCTCGCCAGGGTGACCGCGGACCTTGCGCGCCTCGAAGGCTGGGTCAAGGCGTCACCCCCGGCGAAGCCTGGCGGCGAGATCCTGTTCCCGGGCGAGCCCGAGCGCCGGCTGAAGGCCAAGCGTCTGGCCGAAGGCTTGCCGCTCGATGGCAACACGCTCGACCAGCTGCGCACCGCCGCGCGCTCGGTGGGCGTGCCCGATGCCGAGATCGCGACTGGCCTCCAGACGGTCTGAGGACCCGGCCAAGCCGCGCGTTGCCCCCTGAAACGAGCCCGCAGCAGCTAGGGGCAGGCCGAACGGCCGCGACCTGTCTCGCCGCCTGCGCTGGGTCGCGCTGGTGCGCTCCGGGCCAAATTCCGATATGCTGGTGTGATGTTGGCAGGAGGAGCCGAGTGGCGGCGCCGGTGCCCGTCACTCCCCGGACCGGCTGGTCATGACTGAGCCCCATCATGACTGAGCCCCATGTCGAGCGCCGGATCGCGGCGATCCTGGCGGCCGACATGGTCGGCTTCAGCCGGCTGATGGAGCATGCCGAGGAGGCGGCGCTCGCGACCCTGAACGCCTGCCGCGCGCTGATCGAGGAGCTGGTCGTCCGGCACCGCGGCCGGGTGTTCGGCAGCGCCGGCGACAGCCTGGTCGCGGAATTCGCGAGCGCGGTCGAGGCGGTCCGGGCGGCGCTCGAGATCCAGGCGGCGATCGCGGCGATCAATGCGGACCACGGGCGGCCGGGGCAGGTGTACTACCGGATCGGCGTCAACCTCGGCGACGTCATGGTCGACCGCGACAACCTGCTGGGCGATGGCGTCAACGTCGCCGCCCGCCTGGAAGCTATGGCCGAGCCCGGCGGCGTGATGATCTCGGGCAGCGCCTTCGACCAGATCGAGGGCAAGCTCGACCACCGGTTCGACTTCGTCGGGCGCAAGACGCTCCGCAACCTCGACCGGCCGATCCGGGTCTACCGCTGGCGCCGGCCGGACCGGGCGGCGTGGCGTTCGCTCCGGTCGCTGCGCCTGCCGCAACGGCTCGGCCGGCCCGCGGTCCTCGCCGGCGGCCTGATGCTGCTCGCGATCCTTACCGGCGTCTGGTGGGTCGGGCCCGACCTGCACGGATTGCCGCTCGGGCGCTTTCCGGTCCGGACCAGCCAGCCCCTGCCGGAGCGACCCTCGATCGCGGTCCTGCCGTTCACCCGGTTGAGCGACGATCCCGAGCTCGACCGCTTCGCCGACGGCCTGCTCGACAACGTCGTCAGCGGTCTGTCCAGGTTTCCCAATCTGTTCGTGGTCGCCTCGAATTCCAGCCTCGCCTACAAGGGACAGCACCCGGACGTCCGCCAGGTCGGGCGCGAGCTCGGGGTCCGCTACGTCCTCGAGGGCAGCCTCGGCAGGGAGAACGACCGGCTGCGCCTGCACGCGCAGCTGATCGACGCGACCTCCGGCTATCACGTCTGGGCGGAACGCTACGAGCGCCAATGGACCGACTTCTTCGCGGTCCAGGACGAGCTGACCGAGCGCATCGTCGGCAGCCTTGGCGGCACCGATTCGGCGATCACCGCCGCCGACCAGGAGCGCATCCGGCATCATCCGACCACCAGCCTGGACGCTTATGATTATGTCCTGCGCGCAGCCGATTACTACGACCAGTTCACCAAAGACGCGAACCTCCTGGCGCGCGCCGCGGCGCTCAAGGCGATCGCGATCGACCGGCATTTCGCGCTTGCCCATGCCTACGTCGCCTGGACCTACATGGCGGAATTCTGGTGGTCGTGGAGCGAGGATCCGGGTCAGTCGGTGACGCTCGCCCTCGACTGGGCGCGCAAGGCGGTCGCCGCCGATCCGCAGGAATACAACGCCCACTGGGTGTTGGGCGACGCCTATCAGGCCAAGGGCGAGGCGGAGCAGGCGCTCGCGGCCTACGAGAGGGCGCTCGCCCTCAACCCCAACGACCCCGAGCTGCTCCAGGACTATGGCGCCTGGCTGCTGCCGACCGCGGGCCGGGCCCAAGACGGCATCGCGCTGGTCGAGAAGGCGATGCGCCTGAACCCGCGCCACCCCGAGCGCTATTTCGGCAATCTGGCCCTCAACCTCTACCTGGTCGGGCGC
Organism: uncultured Alphaproteobacteria bacterium; assembly: GCA_963753685.1. GTDB lineage: Bacteria > Pseudomonadota > Alphaproteobacteria > Geminicoccales > Geminicoccaceae > DATAOG01. The sequence goes on along the minus strand of CAVWDE010000019.1, from coordinate 112,922 downwards.
TACGACGACGCAATCGTCATGGTCCGGCGGATGAGCGAGCCCCGCTTCGATCACCGCCTGTACCTGGCGGCGAGCTATGGTCAGCTCGGGCGCGCGGCCGATGCCGCGGCCGAGGTCAAAAAGGTTCTCGAGGAGCGGCCCGACATGACCATCGAGCGCTTCCTGGCGACCCTGCCGTTTCAGGCGGCGAGCGACCGCGAGCACATGCGCGCCGGGCTGGCGCTCGCCGGCCTGCCGGCCGAGGCGCCGCGCTCCGGGGCAGCGGTCGATCTGTCGGAGGGCGCCGCACCCGAGACGGCGGCGGCCCGCTGACCATGCCCGCGCCCCTGCCTCGGCCCATGACCGTCCTGCTCAATGGTCCGATTGCCCGCCAGGGCGCAGAGCTGCTCCGCTCCCGGTTCGGGGACGGGCTCCAGATCGTCGAAGTCGCGGACCCGGCGGCGAGCGCTGCCGCCTTCGCCGCGGCCGAGGTGCTGGTGACCGTGGAGCTCGGCAGTGGCCTGCCGCCCATGCCAAATGTCAGGCTGATCCATCTGCCGGCCGCCGGCCTGGACGCGGTCGACCTCGACGCCGTGCCGGTGGGCTGCCGGGTCTGCAACACCTTCGAGCACGAGATCGGGATCAGCGAGTATGTGCTGGCCGCGATGCTGCACTGGACGGTGGGTCTCGCCGGCCGCGATGTGCGCTTCAAGGCCGGCAGCTGGGCCGACAGCCCTCGCCTCCTGGCCCCCTTCCGCCCGGAGCTCGCCGGCAAGACCGTCGGCTGCGTCGGCTACGGGCACATCGGCCAGGCGGTGGCGCTGCGCGCCCGCGCCTTCGGCATGCGCGTCATGGCGATCGCCGGCACGCCGCGCCCGCTCGAGCCGGCACCCGACTGGCTGGCCGGGCCGGGCGAGCTCGCTCACCTGCTCGAGGTTTCCGACTTCGTCGTGATCGCCTGCCCTCTGACCGAAGCGACCCAGGGCCTGATCGGGCGCGCCGAGCTCGCCCGCATGCGCCCGGACGCGGTCCTGATCAATGTCGCGCGCGGCCCGATCGTCGACGAGGATGCGCTGTTCGCGGCGCTCAGCGAGCGGACCATCGGCGGCGCCGTGCTCGATACCTGGTACCGCTACCCGCGCGCCGACGACCCGTCGCTGCGTCCCTCGCGCCACCCCTTCCACGAGCTCGCGAACGTGGTCATGACGCCCCATTGCTCGGGCTGGACCGAGGGCCTCATGACCCGCCGCTTCGCGGTGGTCGGGAACAACCTCGAACGCTTCGCGACCGGCCAGCCGCTCCTCAACCAGGTTTTCCCGGACGACCTGCGCCAAGCACCGTCCATCCAGACGTAGGCCACATGTTGTGTCGGACACGCGAATATCATCCCTGGAGATCTCCCATTAGTTGATTATATCGTGCGCCAGGATCCACTCTCGGGACGAGCGCTCATGACAGCTACGCTTGCCGAGCAGTTGCGGCCATATGTCGAGCGTGCCCGGCTCTATCAGCCTCAAGTCCGCCAAATCGTTCAAATTACGGCGTTCTTGGGCGGGCAGGATGGCCAAGTGGCTGCCGATGAGGCTCGTCAGGAAACCCTACGCTGGCTTCACAAGAGAGCGGGTCCGCTGCCCGCCGAGGCCTGGCAAGGCGAAACGTTCGAGCGCGAAGTGGCTCCAGGCCACAGTGCGTTCGCGGTCTCGCTCTCCGAGCCCACCCCCTACTGGGTCGCACGTCTTGATCACCCTGATGCGACCGTGCCGGGGCGCACTTGGTCGACCGAAGTGTCAGTGGGAGTGTCGCCCCAGGGGGGGCAATTCGGTATCCGAGTGAGCTGTGTCAGTCGGGCTGAGAACCCCGAGATCGAGCTGGCCACGCCAGGAATCGTACGCCAGGTCGCAGACCGGCCCGGCCTGCAGGATTTTGGCGTCCGGCTTAACCCCGAGCCATGGCTACTAGGGTCTGTCGACGACGTCGATAGCCTATTGGCTCTGCTCAAGAACCCCAAGCGGACTAGGCCCGTATACGTCGTCTCACTGCCAGACGGCGAGATCGACCCGGCATCCGCTGCTATTGATAGCCGCGCGCTCGCCCAGCGCTGCCTGGGCATCGCTCACGTCGTTATTCTATCCTCTCCGCTTTCCTTCGAACTCAGCGACCGCGTCGGCAAAGAGCACTCGGTCTTCAATGGCGCGGTGCGAAGTTACCTGCCCGGCTTCGCGGTCGAGGACCAGGTCCCAAGAAAACACCCTCTGGCGCTGGCCGCCCGGATTGCCGGCTGGGTCGGAGGCGGCGCGAATGGGTTCGAGGAACTTCTGGTTCGGCGGGCATACGAATGCAGCGTTCGCCGACCGGACCTGGAGGACCGGCTGCCCAGCTTCGCCCGCGTCCGAAAGATCGCCCTGTTGCGACGTCAGGACGACCTTGAACGTGCCGGCGATCAGCGGGCGATCATCGCCAATCTCGAAGCGCAGACCAAAGAATTGAGCCGTGAGGGCGAAGCTTGGCAGGCCCTCGCGACGGAGGAGATGGATGGACGGGCCCATCTGCAGGACGAAACCGATCAGCTAAGAACACAAAATGACTGGATGCGGGGTGAACTCGACCGGCTACGCCATGAGTTGCAGAGGATCACCGGCACTCGCGCTGACGCTCCGATCCCCTTTCCAGACGATCTGGGGCGGATTGGCGACTGGACCCATCAGGTGGTGCCAGGGCGATTGACGATCTTGCCGAGGGCGATCAAGGCGGCCAAACAGGGCGCCTATCGAGACCCTGAGCATGTGTTTAAGGCCTTGCTCATATTAGCGAATGAATACCGGGATATGAGGACTACCGGCGGAAAGGAAAAGAAGGTGGCATTCGAAGCGGCCCTACGGGAATTGGGGCTGCGCTGTGAGCCGACGTTCAGCGGCCCCGGCTATGGGGAGTTCGGGGACACCTACGTGGCCCACTGGCGGGAGCAACGGTGGCTGCTCGACATGCACCTGAAGAACGGTGGCAACACACGTGATCCGACGAGATGCCTGCGTATCTACTTTTTTTGGGATGAGGACGAAAGGCAGGTGGTCGTCGGGTCGCTGCCCGGACACCTCGAGAATCGCCTCACCTGATCCCGAACGCCTGCGCGAACTCAGCCGTTGACCACGCCGCCATCGACGTTGATCACCTGGCCGGTGATGAAGCTCGAATCGTCGCTCAAAAGAAAACGGATCACGGTCGCGACCTCGTGCGGCTCGCCGAAACGCTTGAGCGCGGTCTCGGCGAGCAGGCGCTCGCGCCGCTCCGGCACCTCGATGATGTGATCGGGCATGCCGGTCAGGATGATGCCGGGTGCGAGGCCGTTGACCAGCACCTTGGGCGCCAAGCCCCGGGCGAGCGCCCGCACCAGCCCGACGATGCCGCCCTTGGCCGCGGTATAGGCGATGTGGTCGAACGAGCCGCGCCGGAAGGCGAGCGAGCTCACGAACACCATGCGTGCGGTCGCATCTGGATCGAGCCGTGGCCGGCACGCGGCCGCCATGTCGAAGGCGTTGGTGAGATTGGCCGCCATGACCTCGTCCCAGAGCGGGCGGTGGCCGGCGTCCAGGGCGTCGGCCCGGAAGATCCCGGCGAGGTGGACGAGGCCATAGATCGGCCGGTCCAGACCCGCGAGCGCCGCCGCGCACGCATCCGGCGTGTCGAGCGCTGAGAGCACGGTGCGCACGCGCCGGCCGGCTTCGAGCTGGCCCGCCGCGCGCTCCAGAGCGTCGCCGTCGGGATCGATCAGGAGCAGGCTCGCGCCCTCGGCCAGCAAAAGCGGCGCGGTCGCGCGCGCAATCCCGCCCGCCCCGCCAGTGATCACGATCAGCCGATCCTGAAACTGCATCGCCGCCTCCCATGCGCCCCGCAAGCTTCGCGCGCCGCCGGCGGCTGTCAAGCGGGCGCCGCCGTCCCGAGCCGGCCGCCACCTTAGTGCCTCAGGGTTCGAGCCCAGCCCGCAAGCTCGAGGAGGTCGCTGGCCTCAGCTTGAGTGAGGCTGTCTGCTAGAGCTGCAGCGCTTCGAACGTCGAATCGTCGACCGCGCCGGTCGCCCCCAGACCCGTCCGCTCCTGAAAGCTGCGAACCGCCTGCTCGCTTCGCCGGCCGTAGATGCCGTCGGCGGCGACGTCGACGTTCGACCGGTTGCCGGGCCGGGAGAGCGCGAGTTGGACCAGGCGCACGTCAAGGCCGCGGACGATCGGCTGGCTTAAGCGCAGCGGGCGTGAGCGCGGCCGCGGCCCGTCGTAGACCCCGTCCGGCGCCGCCCGGAGCGCCGCGCCGTCGATCTCCAGACCGCGCACGACCAGGGGCAGAGGCAGATCCCAGTCGCCGCCATCGAGCATCCCGAGGAACGCGTCCATGCGGTAGACGGTTCGACGCAGATCGGCGCGTCGATTGCCGGCGAGCCACGCCCGGCGCTCGCGGACATAGGCCATGATCCAGGCGCGCTCGCCGATCGCGGTCGCCAACCCGGCCACGGTGTTGGCGCGCGCCCGCAGGGTCTGCCATGAGCCGTGCACGACGCTGTCGTAGACCACGGCGGTGCCGAGCGCGCTGACGATGCCGTCCCGGGCCGCCGCCTGGTTCGCTGGCCGCCATTTGGTGCGGTCGAAGAAGTCGTCCTGGGTCCGGCGCATCACGGGATCGTCGGCCGCCGCCGACAACAGATTGCGGAAGTAGAGATTGTCGTTGAGGGCCGGATCGCGGGCCTCGAGCGCCCCAAGGAAGGGCTCGAGGTCGCTCCGGAACACGGCGCCCGGCGCGCTCGTGTAGGCGCGGATCAGCTCGTGCAGGCCGCCGCTCGCGAGCGTGGTCTGGGTGCGCCCGTAGGTGAGCTGGCCGCTATCGCCCGGGATCAGGGTCACGTTGGCGTAGTCGCCCCGCACCCTGCCCGTCTCGAAGACGTTGACGATCGCCTTGGCGGTCTGCTCCTGCTCGTCGGTCAGCACGATCCGCCTCCTCTACCCGCGGGCGCGCCCGGCGATCGGCGGCCGCGCCCTTGCGCATCATCACCGCTCGTTGGGTCGTGCGGCGCGGGTGTCAGCGCGGCGGACCCGGCGCGCGCCACCCTCGCCCGGCAACGGTCACCGGAACGGCAAGTGGGCAGCGGTTCAGAGCGCGCGGACCGGGTCGGCCTAGGCCACCGGCTCTTCGGTCAGGTATTCCTGATCGCCGGCCTCGTCGTCCGGCTCCTCGTCATCCAGGGTCGCGAGCTCGGGATCGGCACCGGGCGGCGGCAGGAGCGCCGGCGGCGTGGTCGGCGTGCAGTCGAAGGCCGGCTGGCCGTCCCGGATCGTGACCACGACCTTGCCACCCTTGGCGAGCGTGCCGAACAGGAGCTCATCGGCGAGCGGCCGCTTGATGTGCTCCTGGATGACCCGGGCGAGCGGGCGCGCGCCGTAGAGCGGATCGTAGCCCTTCTCGCCGAGCCAGGCCTTGGCCTGCGCGTCGACCTCGAGATGGACCCGGCGGTCGGCGAGCTGGGCGGCCAGCTCCTGGACGAATTTTTCCACGACGTGGGCCAGGATTTCCGGCGTCAGGCCGGCAAAGCCGATGGTCGCATCCAGGCGGTTGCGGAACTCGGGCGTGAACATCCGCTTGATCGCCTCGGTGTCCTCGCCCTCGCGCTGGCCGCGGCCGAAGCCCATCGCGGGCTTGCTCATGTCCGAGGCGCCGGCGTTGGTGGTCATGATCAGGATCACGCTGCGGAAGTCGACCGTCTTGCCGTTGTTGTCGGTGAGCTTGCCGTAGTCCATGACTTGCAAAAGGATGTTGAAGACGTCCGGGTGCGCCTTCTCGATCTCGTCGAGCAGCAGGACCGAATGTGGCTGCTGGTCGATCGCGTCGGTCAACAGGCCACCCTGGTCGAAGCCGACGTAACCCGGCGGGGCGCCGATCAGGCGCGAGACCGCGTGGCGCTCCATGTACTCGGACATGTCGAAGCGGACCAGCTCGATGCCCATGATGCGGGCGAGCTGGCGCGCGACCTCGGTCTTGCCGACCCCGGTCGGGCCGGAGAACAGGTAGCAGCCGATCGGCTTCTGCGGATCGCGCAGGCCCGCGCGCGCGAGCTTGATCGCGCTGGCCAGCGCCTCGATCGCCCGCTCCTGGCCGAACACCACCCCCTTCAGGTCGCCGTCGAGATTGCGCAGCACCTCCTTGTCGCGGGCGTTGACGTTCTTCACCGGCACCCGCGCCATCTTGGCGACCACTTCCTCGATGTCCTTGACCCCCAGCGTCTTTCGCCTTTGGCCTTCGGGCTTCAGCATCTGCGCGGCGCCGACCTCGTCGATCACGTCGATCGCCTTGTCCGGCAGCTTGCGGTCGTGGATGTAGCGCGCCGACAGCTCGACCGCGGCCTTGATCGCGTTGGCCGTGTAGCGGACCTGGTGGTGGTCCTCGAACGAGGGTTTGAGCCCCATCAGGATCTTGAAGGTCTCGTCCTGGGTCGGCTCGTGGATGTCGATCTTCTGGAAGCGGCGGACCAGGGCGCGGTCCTTCTCGAAGTAGTTGCGGTATTCCTTGTAAGTCGTTGAGCCGATGCAGCGCAGCGTGCCGCTGGCGAGCGCCGGCTTGAGCAGGTTGGAGGCATCGAGCGAGCCGCCGCTGGTGGCGCCGGCGCCGACCACGGTGTGGATCTCGTCGATGAACAGGATCGCGCGATCGTCGGCCTCGAGCTCGGTCAAGACGCCCTTGAGCCGCTCCTCGAAGTCGCCGCGGTAGCGCGTGCCGGCCAAGAGCGCGCCCATGTCGAGCTGGAAGATGACCGCCTTGCGCAGCACGTCCGGGACCTCGCCGCGCACGATCCGGAGTGCCAAGCCCTCGGCGATCGCGGTCTTGCCGACCCCGGGGTCGCCGACGAACAAGGGATTGTTCTTGGAGCGCCGGCAGAGGATCTGGATGGTGCGCTCGACCTCAAGATCGCGGCCGATCAGGACGTCGATCTTGCCCTGCTTGGCCTTGGCGTTGAGATCGGTGCAATAGGCGTTGAGCGCCTCGGTCGGGCGGTTGCCGCGCCGCTCCTCGGGTTCCTCGGCGCCGCGGACCCGCCGGCTCTCGCTCATGCCGGCCCGCTTGGCGATGCCGTGGCTGATGTAGTTGACGGCATCGAGCCGCGACATGTTCTGCTCTTGCAGGAAATAGACGGCGTGGGATTCGCGCTCGGAGAACAGGGCAACCAGGACATTGGCGCCGGTGACCTCGCTGCGCCCGGAGCTCTGGACATGGATCGCGGCGCGTTGGATGACCCGCTGGAAGCCCGCGGTCGGCTTGGCGTCGACCACGCCGTCGACCGCCAGGCTGGTCAGGTCGTGGTCGAGGAAGTCGTTCAGGCTGGCGCGCAGCCGGTCGATTTCGACCGCGCAGGCCTTGAGCACGGCGGCCGCGTCTTCATCGTCGAGCAGGGCCATGAGCAGATGCTCGAGGGTCGCGTATTCGTGCTGACGGGCATTGGCTAACGCCAAGGCTCGACGGAGGGTCTTTTCCAGGTTCCGCGACAACATGGGCATCCGCGCCGTCCGCTAGTCCTTCTCCATCGTGCACTGAAGAGGATGCTGGTGCTGCCGGGCAAAGTCGATCACCTGCGTCACCTTGGTCTCCGCGATTTCGTAGGTGTACACGCCGCAGATGCCAACGCCGTGATTGTGCACGTGGAGCATGATCCGGGTCGCGTCCTCCTGGCTCTTGGCAAAAAACCGCTCGAGCACGTGCACCACAAACTCCATCGGCGTGTAGTCGTCATTGAGCAGCATCACCTTGTACATCGACGGCTTCTGCGTCTTGTCCCGCGGCTTGGTGACGATCTGCCCAACCGTGCCGGCATCGGGATCATGCGCTCGGTTGCTCATGCTCGCGACCGTTCGTCCTCACCGGTTCGACCCGGCGCCATGATAAGGGATTTCATTGGTCGAAGAAAAGCCCAATCCGGCGCACCCCGCGGACGCGCCGAGGAATTGGGCTCAAAGGCGGGCAAGCCCGCCACGTCCGCCGCCGGCGACTGCCGGTGGCGCTGCGCGAGCACGAGCCGGGCCGGAGGCCGTGCGCGCCGCGCCCGGCGTGACGTCCGGCCCGCGCGCGAGCTGGTCTCGTCTATCGGCGGCCCAGCGAGCGCAGGCTCGCACGCATCAGGTCGGTCGACAGGCGGGACAGCTCGAGCGTCTGCGCGAGCGCGTCGTCGAAGGCCCGGCCGACGTACTCGGCCTGCAGCGCCAGCGCCGCGGGCAGCGAGCCGCTGGTCAGCATGGCCCGGCCGACCGCCAGGCCATGCTCCGCCTGGCGGCAGGTGAAGCCGATCATCTGGCCGTGCGCCCGGAGCGTGCCTTCGACCAGGCTGTGGCCGGCGCCCAGCATCGCCGCCGGATCCGGCACATGGCCGGCGGTCCCGAGCGGCTGCGTCTCTGGCACTGGCGTCGCTGGCACCGGCGTCTCCAGCACCGGCGTCTCCAGCACCGGCTGCGACTCGACAACCGTGGCGGCGACCCGGGCCTCATCGGCGGCGATCTCAGCCGCCGGCTCGGGATCGTCGACCACCGGCTCGGGCTCGGCCGGCGGCGACCCAGCGGCCTCGCCGCCGGTGGGCGCCGCGGCCTCAGGCGTCGGCGGCGACTTGGGGCGCGCGGCCGCCGCGGCCACCACGTCCGGCTGCGCCGTCGCGACCGGCTCGGCCTCCGCTGGCGGCGGCAGCTCGACGCGGGTCACCGCGGCGGCTACCTGGTTTGCTTTACCCCGGGCGGCCGCGCGCTTTACGGACGCCCTCGGCTGCTGGCCGCGAGCGGCCTCGCCGCCCTTGGCTTGGCTCGTTCTCGCCATCGGCAAGCATCTCCTCTGTAGCCAACGTAGCCCGCCAGGGGCAGGCCACTAATATTGCATCGCAGCATAAACCGCTCGGCCCGTTCGATCGCTCCGGGCAGGAGCGCACCAGTTGTGAATCCGGGCCGGACCTGACCGCTTCGGCCAGGTCCGACCGGCCGAAAGGGCTACGCGGCGACGCTGTCGGCCGCGCTCTTGGCGACCGCCGCGACCTGCCGCTCGAACGGCCCATAAGACTCGGTCAGCACCTGCTTGGTCATCTCGCCCAGCGTGTTGAACTGGTCGGTGTAGGCGCGCAACGTCGCCCTGGCGAAGTCGAGCTGGATCTCGGCCGCATGTTCGGGCGAGCCGCACTCGGCCAGACGTTTGCCGGTCGACAGACCCTCCTTGGCCCGGCTCTGCATGAACGCGAGCTGGGCGGCGGTCACTGCCTGGCAGCCGCCGATCAGCGCCTGGCTCGACGCCATCAGCGCCTCAATGTTGCCCTTGTAGAGCGCCGTCAGGTCGGCATAGCCGACCCGGACCTGATCTTGCATCTGCTGAATCGACGTCACATTGTCGGCGGCCATCGCTTCCCTCGCTGGGCTAGGGGGTCTCGCGACCCGATCACGCGCACTCCCGAGCCGCACCGGACCCTCCGGCCGGCCAGTCCTGCTGCAGTGCACACGTAATGCTGCATGAGCGAAGAGTCAACCGCGCCCGCGCCTCGGGCGGCCACGCCAACCTCAGGTTCTGCTACCGGTCGCCTTGGGCCTCGTCCGGGCCGCGGCGTTTTGCCCTACGCACCAAGCCCCGATCGCCAGACGTCACGCGCCCGGCGTCCACCGATCGCCTACCGCTGGTCGCCCACCTGGTCGCCCACCTGGTCGCCATGGGGCGGCCGGCGAGCCTGGGACGGGAACGTCCGAATGCCCGGGTCGGTGCTCGCTCAGTCGGGCCCGGGCACGACGAAACCTTCGTCGTCGATGATCCACCCCTCGGGCAGACCTTGCTGAGTCTTGCGGCTGCGGCGGGTCGCCTTCACTTTATCCGCGGCGCCATTGCCCGCGGGATCGTGAGCGGTGGCGGGCGGCGTCACTTGGCCGGCGGCCTCGGGCGGCGCCGGCAACATTGCGGCTGGGCGTGGGCCGAGGCCGCTGGCCCGCCGGCGTCCGATGCCGCGGTCGCGGACGATCGACAGGTTGCGGGGCACGTTGAGCGCCGCGTCCTTGGGCAGTTCCAGGCGGCCAGGCTTGTTGATCGCCAGCAGCCGGCGGGGCCCCTCGACGGCCGGCGCGGGCGCCGGCGCCGCCTCTCCTGGTGCGGCGTCGTCAGGTCGGTCGGCGCTCGCGGGTCGAGCCTCGGCGCCGCGGCTCTCGGCCCCAGGCTCGAAGGCGGGCCGATCCGTGACCTCGACCGGCGGGCTCGCAACGCCGGCATCGTCACTGCCTGGCGGACGACGGCGCCCCTCGGGGGTCGCCAGCGCCATCGCCACCTCCTTCAGGCGTTCGTGGCCGATCGGTGGCAGGACCGGGCGCGGCACCTGTTGCTCGGCCGCCCTGACCTCGGCTTCGGATTCGGCATCGGCGATGGTCAGCCTGAGGCGTGCGATCTGCTCGAAGAACTCCTCGCGCTCGGCCGGGTTCAGACGGTTGTGCACGCGGTCCGCGATCAGCCGTTCGGCCTGGCCCAGCATCGCCCGGGCCTGCTCCAGCTGACCCGACATCTGGGTCCGCCCCGCCAGCATCTGCGCCAGAGCCTTGGTCGCAGGCTGGAGCATCGGCAACAGATCACGGGCCGAGTTCGGCAGTGCCTTCTGTGGTCCGTGCGGCTTGCGTATCGGCCCACCCTTGGTCCGTTTCTTGGGACCATGTCGCCGATAGGGGAACATGCTGCGATTTTGCATCGACCTGATACAGTCCTTTGCGTGATCGTGGGCGTCGGCCCACAGCCTTCCACAACAATCACCGCGCGCTCGCGGCTTGGCTCAGGCTCGAAAGCCCCGGCCGATCCCCTTGGCAGCGTGTCGACGCCGCTTCATGACCTTCGCCGACCGCCCTTGTCGACAGATCTGATGCGTCAACCTTCCGCTCTGATACGTTGGCTTGCCGCCCGGTCCGGGTCCGGCCGTTCGCGGCCGCGGCACCAAGCCAAGCCAGCACTCCATTGGCGACGACCCTGGCCATTGGCGACGACCCTGGTCAACCATCAGCGCCAACTCACGCGCCCGGCCGCTCGCCCCAATCGCTGGCCGAGCCACCCGTCAATACCGTCCCAGCGACCGTTGCCAACCTGCTCTGGACAAGTTCAACCAGGGTCGTGTTTCCGCCCGGTTCAGATGAACGCAACAATGCCGGACGAACTGCACGTCGGCAGCTTCGTTGGATTGACAATAGGGACCTCGGGCGCAAACGACAACCCTTTTTCGAGCCGGGCACTGCCGAATACTTGCTGTGACCAGCAGCATTCATGAGCCATTCTGATGGCGCCCGCACCCGGCCCCCGACGGCCCCACCTGCACCACGCGTGGCGCCGGCCAGTCGAGTTGCAGGCCGTGCGCGGTCAAGGCCGCCCTACCACCATGTAAGTCAAGAATAGCGTCGATCAAGGCGATCGGCAGCGCCGCCACTTGATCGGGATGAAAATGCCGCCACCAAAGACGGAGCGTGCCGCCGGCGGCCGGCGCCAGGCACTGCGCGACGCTGACCAGCAACGGATCGGCGGCTTGGCCATCGGCCAGATGAAGCTCGACCAGCGCGACCGCGAGCGCGCCGAGCCAGCGGGGATCACCGCGCAGCACGCAGCGGGCGTGGGCGGGCGCGACCTCAAGGGCCCGGACAGCCGGGCCGGGCCCGGCGCGCGGCGCCGCGGCCTGCGCGGCGCGCAGCAACGCGATCAGATCGAGGCTTCCCTCGGAGATCGCTGGCCGGGTGCGCGCGTGACAGAGATCGAGCAGGAGCTGAACCTGGCGCAGCATCCGCTGGCCGGCAGCCTGGATGTCGCCCAGGCAGGTGCGCGCCTCGTTCGACAAGGGCCCGGCCGAGCCGTCGAGCAGCAACTCGGTGTTGCCGAGGATCGCGTTCAGCGGCGTCCTGAGCTCGTGGCTCAGGCGTGGCGAGCCGAGCCCCGGCAGGCCGCGTTCGCCGAGCCGCCTCGCCCGGCCCCCGCCGCCGGTCGCGTCGCCGGCGAGCGGCCGGCCGCCCGCGCCGATGCCTGCGAGCGCCGGCGGGCGCCGGCCCGAAACGGCTTCGATCGGCCTTTCACCTGCAGGATCAGTCGGTTCAAGCATGCTCTGAGGAGAGGCCCTGGCGGGGACTGCGGTCGGCCCGATTTCGATGCTGGTCGCGAGCGGCGGCCGGCCGTCACCACAGACCCTAGGTCGCAGACCCTTAACGAACCCCTAACCCGGGACCGGCAGTGCCACCCTCGGCCGGGCTCGCCCAGCCACCCGAGGGGCCGGACTTATCCGCCGGACTTATCCGATTGACAAGCCGGCCGGCGCGGCTGCGGTATCGCGGGATCACCCTGGCCGGCTGCGGCCGGGCTTGCGCGGAGCGGCGCATGGAGCACTACCGCTATCCGGCAACGACCGTCGTGCCCGACTATCTGCGCACCGCCTTCGGGCTGTTGGCGACCGCGGGCCCGTTGCTGGCGCTCGATCTGGCGCGGGTGATCGCGGTCCTTTTGTCCGCACTGGCGCTGTTGTTCGCCTGGTTCGGCGTGCGCACCGCGCTCCGCCAGCTGAGCTGGATCGAGCTCTCGGCCACCGACATCGCGCTCTGCGGGCCGATCAACCGGCGCCTGCCCTGGCAACAGCTGGGGCGCCTGCAGCTGGCCTACTACGCCCCGCGCCGGGCGCGCCGGGACGGCTGGCTGCAACTCACGCTGCGCGGCGGGCGCGGGGGCGCGATCCGCATCGATTCGACCCTCGACGGCTTCGATGCCGTGCTGCGTCGGGCGGCCGGCGTCGCCCTTGGCAACGCGCTGGTGCTGGATGCCGCCACGCAGGCCAATCTGGCCGCGCTGGGCCTGGCGCCGGACTCGGCCCGGACCCTCAGACCGCGGCCGCCTGACCGGCCTGCGTCCGACGAGCGCCCGGCCAACGCGCCTCCTTGAGCCAGGCCAGCAGCTGGTCGCCGGTCATCGCCGACCCGAACCAGTAGCCCTGCGCCTGGTCGCATCCGAGCGCGCGCAACCGCTCGAACGCGGCCTCGCTCTCAACCCCCTCGGCGACCACGTCGAGCCCCAGGCCCTTGGCCAGCTTGACCACCGCACGCACGATCACCGCGGCGCTGTCGTCGCGCGTCATCGCGGTGACGAACGAGCGATCGATCTTGAGCTCATCGATCGGCAGCTTCTGCAGATAGGCCAAGGACGAGTAGCCGGTGCCGAAGTCGTCCAGCGACAGCTTGCAGCCGATCGCCGCGATCCGCTCCAGCACGTCGAGCGCCGCTGCCGGATCGGCCATCAGCGCGCTCTCGGTGATCTCGAAGGTCAGGCGCTCGGGGCGCTGATGCCACGAACTCGAGCAGCTGCCGGATGGCCTCGGGCAGCTCCGGATCCTGCAGCGACTTGACCGACAGATTGACCGCCACCCCGAAGTCGTGGCCGTGGTCGGTCCAGCGGCCCAGCTCGCACAGCGCGGCATTCATGACCCAGAGCGTGAGCGGCTTGATCAGGCCGGTCTGCTCGGCGCTGTGGATGAACTCGTCGGGCGGGATCGGACCGAGCTCGGGATGCTGCCAGCGGATCAGCGCCTCGACCCCGGCCACCGTGACGGTGCGCGCGTCGATCTTCGGCTGGAACTCGAGCAGCATCTGGTCGTGCTCGATCGCGCGCCGCAATTGCCCGGTCAGGGTCAGCTGGCGGACGCTGTTGGTATCCGACTCGGCATTGTAGACGACGAAGCCGGTCGGCCCGCGTTTGGCGGCATACATCGCGACGTCGGCATGCTGCAGGAGCTCGTGCCCGGTCTGCCCGTGCTCGGGGTAGAGCGCCACGCCAATGCTGACCCCGACCTCGAGAATCAGGCCGCGGATGTCGAACGGATGGCGCAAGCCGTCGACGATCCGCTCGGCAACCCCGCAGGCGGTCGCCAGATCGATCGGCCCGGGCAGCAGAATCGCGAACTCGTCGCCGCCCAGCCGCGCCACCGTGTCGGCCGCGCGCAGCGGCTGCTGCAGGCGCGGGCCGACCTCGATCAGGAGCAGATCGCCGACGTCGTGGCCCAGGGTATCGTTGACGTCCTTGAAGCGATCGAGATCCAAAAGCAGCACCGCCATCGCCAGGTTCGCCCGCCTGGCAGCCCCGATCGCGTGATCGATCCGGTTGTTCAACAGGGTCCGGTTGGGCAGCCCGGTCAGCGCATCGTGCAGGGCCAGGCGCTCGAGCTCGGCCTGCTGCGCCTTGCGCTCCGTGATGTCGCGCAGGATCGCGATCCCGACCCATTTCTCGTCGAGACGGATGCGGCTGAACGTGGCCTCGACGGGAAAGCGCCGGTCGTCCTGGGCCCGGCCGCGCAACTCGCGGCTGCCGCCGGCCTGCGCCAGCGCCTCGAGCGGCAGGCTCAGGGGATCGGGGAGCAGGACCGTGATCGGGCCGCCGATGATCGCCGCCGCGGGGGCGCCAAAGATGCGCTCGGCCGCACGGTTGCAGGACAGCACCCGGCCGTCGTTGGCGAAGGTGATGATGGCGTCGAAGCTGCTGTCGACCAGCTGGCGCATCATGTCGTCGGTGGCCGGCAGGGCGCCGATCTGACCGACCAGGGCCCGGGCCTGGCGCTCGACCCGCAGCAGGATCGCGACGCTGAACGCGAGCAGCAGCCCGAGCAGCGGCGCGGCCGTGTCGACCGCCCAGGCGGCGACCGGCTGCAGGATTCCGGCGCCGGTCGCGATCGCCGCGCCGCTCACCGTCAGCAGCAGCAGACCGCGCCGCCAGGGCAGGCCCAGGAACAGAGGACCGCCCAGTAGCGCCAGCAGGCCGCTGGCGAGCGCGATCGGCCAACCGTTCAGGCGCCGAAGCGCGCGATCCTGGATCAGGGTCTCGAACGCCAGGGCCTGCAAGAGCGGGCCCGGCAGCGCGCGGTAGCCGGGCACGCTGCGCCAGTCGCCGAGCTCGATCGCGGCGGCGCCGACCAGAACCGCCTTGCCTGCGACCGCGGCCGGATCAAAACGCCCATCGAGAACGTCGACATAGCTCAGCGTCGGGATCGTGGCCGGGTCGATGCTGAAGTCGATCAGCACCTCGCGCCCCCTGCCGCCGGTTTCGCCCGCCAGCCAAGCCGGCATCGCCGGCACGCTGCCGCCGGCCCAGGGCGAAATCGTCTGCACCCCGCGCACCAGGCCCTCCGGGTCCGGCTGGACGTTGATCGACGCCGAGCTGACATGCCGGTGGAACCGGGGCAAGGGCGCGGTGTCGAAGATCTGGTCCCGGACCCACTGACGATGGACCGCGAGCGCCACCCGGTCCGGCCCGGCCGCGGCCAGGACCTGCTCCAGGGCCTGATCGTCCTCCGGGGTCGACGACGAGCTGAAATCGATGTCGAAGGCGACCCGGCGGGCACCGGCCTCGAGCAGGCGCCTCAGGACCTCGGCATGGTAGCGGCGCGGCCATGGCCAGCGCTGCAGCGCCTGCAGGCTCGCCGGGTCGA
Source organism: uncultured Alphaproteobacteria bacterium (assembly GCA_963753685.1). Classification (GTDB taxonomy): domain Bacteria; phylum Pseudomonadota; class Alphaproteobacteria; order Geminicoccales; family Geminicoccaceae; genus DATAOG01. The sequence continues at coordinate 97,486 of CAVWDE010000019.1, read as the reverse complement.
TCGCCACCACCACCAGCTGGCCGGACGCCGGCCGCATGTGTACATGTGCACGCAGGTCGAGCAGGTTGCGCTCGATCGGCTCGAGCCAGCCACCCAGGTACAGCGTTGCCACCAGCAGGCCGAGCAGCAGAAACGGCCGATGGCGCGGCACGCCCGCCCACTTCGCGGCACGTCTCAGCGACCCGCGGGCCAGCAGAAGGGGCCGGGGGCGCGGCATGCTCACCAGCCGCGGATCAGGCTACGCCGTCGCTTGCCTTTGCCGGTCGACCGATCGAGCCAGTGCTGGCGCAGGTTCTGGCCCAGCACCAACCCGGGCACGATCAGGAGCACCAGCCCGCCGCCGACCACCAGGACCAGGGTGAAGAGGAGCCGGTCGTCGTCGAGCCAGGCACCGAGCCAGCTTCGCGCCGGCGTGCGCGCCTGGGCCATGGGTGTGCCGAGGACGACCGATCCGGGTACGCGCAGCACCATCGATCCGGAGGCGCCGGGGATCGACGGGTCCGCGCCGCCGGCGTCCGCGGGCGCGGTCGGCGCCGGCGCGTCCGGCGCCGCCAGGTGCCAGCGCACCGGGCCGGTGCGGCTGACCGGCGCCAGATCGGTCAGCTCCAACGGGCTCGCCGGACGGTTGGAATCGGCCGGCTGGCTCAAACCCTGGCGCGGCCCGAGGCGCACGGGCGCACCATTCGCCGTGCTGACCGTGACCTGGCCCTCGAGCACCAGGACGCTGCTCTGCCACTGGTCGACGGCGACCTCGAAGCTCGTGCCCTTGATGCCGAGGCTGAGCAGCGGCGTCCGCACCTCGACGGCGCGGCCGGGTCGTTGCTCGATGTCGACCCGCAGCCGGCCGCGCTCCTGCCGCAGTCGCTGGTCCTCGCCACGGCCACGGGCCATCAGAATCAGGCGGCTGTTCGAAGCGACCACCAGGCGGTCGCCGCCAAGCACCAGGGTGACGCCGCCTGTGGGTCCGGTCTCGATCTCGCTCGGAGCGGGCAGCACCCGGCCGACCGCGACCGGTTGCCAGCGTGCGGTGCCTTGCGGGCGCCAGGTCGCCTCCCCGGCCGCCGCCACGACCACCCAGTCACCCTCCAGGGGCGCCTGGCTGGTATCCAAGGGGCTCGCCTCGTCGAGCGGGATCGCGATCGAATCGGCCGGTTGCGCCGCGGCGACACCGAAGGTCGCGATCAGAACGAGCGCCGCGAGCACGCCCACCGGCCCGACCCACGCCCCGCGTCGGCCGCCGCCGTCGACGGCCACCGGCGGCCGGCCAATCGCCACCCCGAGGTTCGGGCGCGGCTCAGATGCGGCGCGCATGGGCCCGCGGATCCTTGGGTGCGCGGTCGGCGGGAACGGCATCGACCATGCCCTCGGTCAGGCGGTCGAACAGCAGGCGCGGATCCTCGCCGATCTCCTCGGTGGCCGGCTGGTCGGCCGCCGCGGACGCGCTCACCGGGTCGGCCGCGACCGCATCGCGCACGGGCTTGGCGGTTGCGGCGCCGATCGGCGCAGAGGTGGCCTCGGAGGGCGCGGTGCCGATCAGGGCGGAAGTGACTTCGGCGGTCCCGGCGCCGATTGGCGTAGAGGTGGCTTCGGCGGTCCCGGCGCCGATCGGCGCGGAAGCGGCTTCGGCGGTCGCCGGCAGGGCGAGGCGAGCGCCCGGCGCGGCCGTCCCATCGGTCGAGCCCGTGGTCGTCCGGCGCGTGGGGGCGACCATGACCGCCGACTCGATGCTGGCGGCGGCCGAGCTCGAGGCCTGGTCCGTGGTCGCGCCGGCGGCCGGCGGCCGCGCTCCGGGCGCAACGCCGTTGGCCAGGGCCGACTTGGGCCGGAGCCCAGACAGGGGCCGGAGCCCAGACAGGGGCCGGAGCCCAGACAGGGGCTGGAGCTCAGATGGCGGCTGGAGCTCGGACAGCGGCTGGAGCGCGGGCAGGATGGTCCGCTCGACCGGTTGCAATGGCTGGCCGCTGGCGCGCCGGAAGGCGAGCGGCCTTGGTCCGCCCGCCTGCGCTGACTGACCGGCCCCGAGCTCGATCTCGCGCTGGCCGTCCGGGGTCGCGACCCGCACCCGGCCGCGCTCGACCGCCACCTCGGTGGCATCCGCCCCGACCGTCACGTCGAACGCGCTGTCCGCGACATGGACCGCGAGCGCCGGGGTTGCGACTGCGAATGACGCCCCCTCGCCCAGGCGGTAGCGCAACCGTCCGGCAGTCTGCGCCAGAGTCGCCCCCGACGCCCCGTCCGGCAGGTCGAACCGGCTGGCCGGGCCGGCGCTGATCTGATCGGTCGCGCGCGCCAGGATCAGGCGGCCGCCGGCGCCGGTCACCACCTGGCTGCCGGCCGGCAGCGGGGTCGCCGGCAGCACCGCCGCCCAGCTGCTGGTGCCGGGCGCGAGGTAGCGCGCCTCACCCGACCGCTCGATCACCCGCCAGTCGGCGGCCCGGACCGCCGGTGGCGCGACCTCGCTGGCGCTCTGGCAGCCGGCGAAGAGACCGGCGCCGATCAGGATCGGCAGCAGCCGCGAAAGAACGGCCCGGGGGCGTGCCCCCTTTGCCAGGATCATGGAACCACCCGCGCCCGCAGGGATCGATCGTGCCAATGCGGTCCCTGCAGGAAAGCGGAAAGCTCTTAATTTGTGGTTAACGCCGGGCCCATTTGTGGTTGACGCCGGACCTCAGGAACGACGCGCGCGACCGCCCTCAGAGGCTGTCGCGGATCGCCTGATCGAGGATCGAAAGGCCGTCGTCGATCTGGCGCTCGCTCGCAGTCAGCGGCGGTGCGATCCGCCAGACGCTGGCCAGGCCCGGCAGCGACACGATGTTCATCGACAGGCCAAGCTCCAGGCAGCGATTGGTGATCTTCGCCCCGAGCCCGGGGTTGGGGGTCCGGCTCTGCCTGTCGATCACCAGCTCGACCCCCCAGAGCAGCCCCCGACCGCGCACATCGCCGATCACCTCGTAGCGCTGCTGCAGGTCGCGCAACCCGTCCGCCAGGCGCTCGCCCAGGACCCCCGCGCGCTCGGCCAGCCGCTCGCGCGCCAGCACCTCGAGCACCGCGAGCCCGACCGCCGCCGGCAAGGGATCGGAGACGTGCGAGGTGACGTGCACGAACCCGCGCTGGTAGCAGCGCTCCTCGATCTCGGCGCTGGTGACCGCGGCGGCGAGCGGGATGCCGCCGCCGAGCGTCTTCGAGACCGCGAGAAAATCCGGCACCACGCCATCCTGCTCGAAGGCGAAGTTGGCGCCGACCCGGCCGAATGCGGTCTGCGCCTCGTCCAGGATCAGAAGCATGCCGCGGGCTTCGCAGAGCTCCTTCAGACGCGGGAAATAGCCCGCGGGCGGCACGATCACGCCGGCGGTCGAGAGGATCGGCTCGGCGATCGCGGCCGCCGGCTGACCGGAAGTCTGGCTGTCGATCAGCTCGAAGCCGACCTCGAGGCAGGTAAGGTCGCAGGCCTCGGTGCAATGGCGGATCGGGCAGCGATAGGCGTTCGGCGCCGGGATCGCGAGGTTGCCGGGCACCCCCGGACCGTAGCCGCGCCGGCCGACCGAATAGGTCGCGGCTCCGGCGCCACCGGTCAGACCATGGAAGGACGCGCTCAGTGCCACGATCTCGTGGCCGCCGCTCGCGAGCTTGGCCATGCGCAGCGCCGCCTCGTTGGCCTCGCTGCCGGTGTTGAGCAGGATCACCTTCTGCAGCTGCGGCGGCAGCAGCGCCGCGAGCTCCTGGCAGAGCTCCACGACCTCGGGCGCCAGCAGCCAGCTGAACAGGTGGATCGCGCGCTCGCAGCTGCGCCGGATCGCAGCGACCACGGCCGGGTGATTGTGGCCCAGCGTCGCGCACATCTGGCCCGAGGTGAAGTCGAGGATCTGCCGGCCGCGGTCGTCGTAGACGTAGCTGCCCTCGGCGCGCTCGACGAAGAACGGCGGAAAGTCGCCGACATAGCGGATCATGTGCCGCTCGACCGCGGCCTGCAGCTCGCGCCGGCGCGCCTGCCAGCCTTCGCCCGCGCTGCCTGGATCGTCGTTGGCCGCCATCGCCATCGCCCTCGCCCTCCGCCTCGACGATGCTGACGCTAGAAGCGCCAACGCCCGGCCGTCAATGGCGGGCGCGGCCGCAAGTGTCGCGAGAGTGGTGGCACGCAAATTGCGGCTTACATCTTCATCGGCTATCAGCAGGTCCTGAGATACGGATGGCGGTGAAGCGACAACGGTCGGGGAAACGCATGACGAGGCGGGTTCTGATCGTCGTTCATGGGGCGCACTCGACCCCGGGACGGGTGGGCGAGCACCTGGAGGCGCGCGGCTGCACGCTCGAGCGTCGCTGCACCAACCTGTTCGATCCCCTGCCGGACGACCTTTCGGACTACGCCGCGGCGATCGTGTTCGGCGGGCCCCAGAGCGCCAACGACGACGACCGACCGGCGATCCGGATGGAGCTCGACTGGCTGGAGACGGTGGCCCTGCCGAGCGCCACGCCCCTGCTCGGGATCTGCCTTGGCGCCCAGATGATCGCGCGCGTGCTCGGCGCCAAGGTCGGCCGCCATCCCGAGGGTCTGGTCGAGATCGGCTATCACCCGATCTACCCGACGCCCTCCGGCCAGAGCCACTTCGACGGCCCGACCATGTTCTACCAGTGGCACAAGGAGACCTTCGCGATCCCGGCGGGTGCGGTCCACCTCGCCCACAACGACGCCTTCGATGCCCAGATGTTCAGCTACCAGGACCGGGTGTTCGGGATCGAGTTCCACCCCGAGATGACCCGCACCATGATCGAGCGCTGGTCAGGCTCGGAGCGCGGCAGCGCCATGATCACCCTGCTCGGGGCCCAGCCGCGCGAGGCCCAGCTCGAGAGCTACGACCGCTTCGCCCCGATGACCGACCGCTGGCTCGACCGCTTCCTCGATCGCTGGCTCAGCTCGGGTCCGGCGGGTCCAGGGTCCTCAACTCGCGACGCATGATCTTGCCCGTGCTGGTCTTGGGCAGATCGGCCACGAACTGGACGCTGCGCGGGATCTTGTAGGCGGCGAGATGGGCGCGGCAATGGCCGAGCAGCGCTTCGGCATCGCCCGCGGCCCCCTGCCTCAGCACCACGTACGCCTTGGGCACCTCGCCCTTGAGCGGATCGGGCTGGCCGCCGACCGCAACCATGGCGACGCTCGCATGCGCCGCCAGCACGCGCTCAACCTCGGCCGGATAGACGTTGAAGCCGGCGCAGTTGATCATGTCCTTGCTGCGATCGACGATATAGATGTAGCCGTCGGCGTCGGTGCGGGCGAGATCGCCCGTGTGCAGCCAGCCGTCCGGCTCGATCGCCGCCTGCGTCGCCGCCTCATTGCCGTAGTAGCCCAGCATCACGATCGGGCCCTTGATCATCAGTTCGCCGATCTCGCCCTCCGGCAGCGAGCGGGCCGGCTCCTCGATCGCGCCGATCCGCGCCTGGACGGTCGGCAGCGCCACACCGATCGAGCCGTGACGGATCTCGCCATAAGCCGGGAAGGTGGTGCCGAGCCCGGCGAGCTCGGTCATGCCCCAGAGCTCGATCAAGGGACAGCCGAGGCGCGCCTCGACCTCCTCCATCTTGGCAACCGGCATGGTCTGGCCGCCGACCGTGCAGCGGTTCAGGCTCGACAGGTCATGGCGCGCGAGCTCGGGCGAGTTGAGCAGGTACTGGTACATGGTCGGCACGCCCTCGAGCATGGTCGCGCGCTCGCGCTCGATCGCCTCGAGCACGGCGCGCTCCTCGAAGCGCGGCAAAAGGACCACCGTCATGCCGGTCAAGAGGCCGCCGTTGACCACCACGTTGCCGTAGACGTGCGGCAGCGGCAGGGCGGTCACGACCGTGTCGGCGGCGGTCTTGACGTGCATGGTCGCGGTCAGCGCGATGTTGGCGGCGACCGCGCGCTGGCTCTGCATGGCGCCTTTGGGGTGGCCGGTCGTGCCCGAGGTGTAGCCGATGGTCGCGACCGCATCGGGCGCCACTTCCCGGACTTCGAAGTCGTCCGAGGCCTTGCTCAGCAGAGTCTCGAAGTCGTGCACCCCGGCCTGCTCCGCGCTGCCGAGCGCCACGATCTGGCGGACCGGCGTGTCCCGCGCCACGTCGAGGAAGGCCTCGAGCTTCTCCGGGCCGATCAGGATCGCACGCGCCTCGCAGTCGCGGGTGACGAACACCGACCTCCTCGGGCGTCAGCATGACGTTGATCGGGTTGATCACCGCGCCGAGCTTGGCGAGCGCATGGTAGCCGACCACCCACTCGGCCGAGTTCAGGCCATAGAGCGTGATCCGGTCGCCCGCCGCGACCCCGAGCCCGGAGAGCGCATTCGCGAGCCGGTTCGAGTCCCGGTCGAGCCCGGCGTAGCTCAGCGCCCGTTCACCGACGATCAGCGCGGTCTTGTCGCCGTGGCGCGCCGCCGCCCACGGCAGGATCTGCCCGATGCCCCTGAACATCGCCTCGCCCGGCCCCTTTGTGGTCGCGCGCGCAGGCTAGCCCAGAACCATCGTCAGAGCGATGGGCAAGAGCACGAACGCGATCCGCCGAGGGATGCGATGGGTAGCTCAACCCCCGCGTCCGTAACCCTTCAGCAGACCGGCGATCTCCGCCACGCGTTCGGGTGGCGGCAGGTCCTGATTGTGACAGACGGTGACGTGCCACGCACCCGCCTGCTCGGTCGCGACCATGCTCATCAGGCCATGGCGCTTCGACCACGCGCGGCCTTCCGGGTCACGGCCCGTGTCGGTCATCTCCCAGCGCAGGTCGACTGCGGCGACATCGGCGCGAACGAAGCGGACGCTGGTGTCGGTCGCGATCAGGGCGCTGTCCTTGAACAGCGTGCGGAAGATCGCGGCATGCGAGGCTTCGATCGCGGCGCGCCCATAAAATGTCAGGCCAAAGACGTTGGTGAATTCGACATCCTCCGCGAACGCGGCGGCGAAGGCGGCGGCATCGTGCCGGTTCCAGGCACTCATCAGCGCATCGACGAGCCCGTCGATCGTCGTTCTGGCCGCGGTGCCGTCGGGCCCCGGGTAGCTCGGTGTCGACGCCCCGTCGTCGCCGGGTCCGGCCAGCTCGGGGGTGCCGTGACAGAGATCGTCCAGGGCCGTCCTCCCCGTCCAGCTCACGGCCGGCCGCGGGCGCAAACCGACCCGATACGGCGCGGGATCGAAGCGGCCGCGCCCCGCCCCGTTGTCGCCCGGGAGCATGGCCTAGAGCAGATCGCGGCGCCGCCGCGCCGCCTGATCGCGCGCCTGCGACCAGCCGTTCTGCCAGTCGAGATGGGCGCGCGCATCGAACGGGTGCGGATTGTCCGCAAGACCACACCCTTCGCCATAGGCTTCGTAGCCGGCATCGTACGCCGACGCCCTCAGCGCCGGCGGCCCGAGGGCCGCCCCGCGCTGGCCGGCGGGGGCGCGCGGCGCCTCCAGCTGCATCAACACGCCGTCGTCGACCCCTGAGGGATGATCCGCCAGGACCTGCCGGCCGCGAGCGGTGATCCGGAAGCGCCGTGCCGCCGGCCACTCGATCAGGCTCGCGCGATCGAGCTTCGCGGTGATCGCCTGCAGCTCGGCGCGCACATCCGCCTCCGGCACCCGGTGCTCGACCTCAGCCCGATCGCGCAGCGCCCGCAGATGATCGATGCAGGCGTCCAGCGTGCCCGCCCGCGCCGCCGCCACCCGCAGCACCGCGAGCATCAGATCCGGCTCGTGCAGAAGAACGGAATCGTCGCGCTCCATCGTCATCTCCGATCGGAGCGCAGCACTGGCTGACGGGTCGCTGCGATGACGACCGGCGCTCCGACCAATTCAACGCCGACGCACCATTCCCGGTTCCACCAGGGCGCCGCCGGTCGACCTCCCCGACCGATCGCCGCCACCGCGCCGCGAAATGGCTCGCCCTTCTTCTACTCGTCAACTCGGCGTCTCACTTGACCTGCAAATCCACCCCCGCTACCGTAGATCAGATAAGATCAAATCCCAGTCTTTCGCTCGGGTCTCGCGGCCGACCTCGTTGATCGCCAGCTGGCGAAGACCGCGACGACACTTCATAAGAAGCGGGAGATTAACCATGCAGACCGACCTTCTGAGGCGCTCGCTCCTCAGCGCCGCTCTCCTCGTCCTGGCCTTCAGCACAGCCACCCTGTCGCCTGCGGCCGCGGAGCCACCGGCCGTCGCCATCCTGCCGTTCGCCAACCTGAGTGGCGACGCCGCGCAGGACGATCTGAGCCAGGTCGTGACCGACAACACCGTCAAGATCCTGTCCAAGGTCGGCGGCCTGCTCGTCGTCGCGGGCGGTTCCCCCGCCGCCGGCCAGGACAAGCCTCTGCCCGAGATCGCCAAAGATCTGGACGTGCGCTATGTGTTGCAAGGCGGCGTGCAGCAGTCCGGCGATCGCGTCCACATGACCGCCAGCCTCAGCGATGTCACCGGCGACAAGACCCTGTGGTCCGACAACTACGATCGCGAGCTGACAGCGATCTTCGACCTCCAGGACGAGATCACCCGTCAAGTCGTGACCTCACTGGGGGTCCAGCTCACCCCTGAGGAGCAACAGCGGATCTGGCGCCGGCAGACGAACAATCTGGAAGCGTACCAAACGTACCTCCAGGGCCGCGAGCATTTCTTCACTTTCGAGAAGAACGACATGGTTGAAGCCCAGAAGTTTTATGAGAAGGCGCTCTCACTGGACCCGGATTTTGCGACTGTCGTGGTAGCTCTGGGGCAAACCCACGTTGAGCAAGCCCGAGCTCAATGGGTCGAGGATATCGACGCGGCTTGGGCCCACGCCACTGAAGCGGCAGAGAGAGCGCTCGCCATTGATGAGGCCAATCCGTACGCCTTCTCGCTGTTGGGACATATCGAGGCATCTCGGGGAGATCCCGCAAAGTCGGTTGCCCTGGCGGAGAAGGCCGTCGCGCTCGCTCCTAGTGACGCCGACATGAATGCTGTTCTGGGTTGGCGTTTGAACTTAATTGCGGCGCAGCCGAAGGAAGGGCTGGAACTGATCACCAAAGCGATGCGCCTCAATCGCGCTTATCCCGATTGGTTCGTGGAAGCGGCCGGTCAGGCGAACTACTCGCTCGGCGACTATGACCAAGCGCTTGCTGCGTTCCATGAATACCACAAGCGCAATCCCGACGACACCGACGGTTATGTCGAGATCATCTACGCGTCGGCGACCGCTGGCCGACTGGAAGAAGCGAAGGCCATGGTCGCCGACCTGCTCGAGAAACATCCCGATTTCACAGTCGAGGGCTACTCCGTGCTGACCAGCTTCAAGGACCCGGCGGTCAACAAGCTCATTCGCGACAACACGGCCAAGGCGGGACTGCCACAATGAGGCGGGTGGTGGGGGTAATCTGAGGTCGGACGCAAGCTCGCCGGCGGGCCGGCATTCGTCTCAGGCGAGGCCGACCCGCTCGGCGCGTGGGGTCTTGCCGTACATCTGCCGGTAGCAGGTGGAGAAGTGCGAGGCCGAGACGAAGCCGGTGGCGAAGGCGACGTTCATCACCGGCATCGTGGTCTGGTAGAGCAGGTGGCGGGCGCGCTCGAGGCGCAGCTCGAGATAGTATTGCGCGGGCGTGCGCCCGAGGTGCTTCTTGAACAGGCGCTCGAGCTGGCGGCGTGAGAGGCCGACGTAGCGCGCCAGCATCTCCTGGTCGAGCGGCTCCTCGACGTTGCTCTCCATCATCTCGATCGCGCCGATCAGCTTGGCGTGATGGATGCCCAGCCGAACCCGATAGGGCATGCGCTGGTGATCGTGGGGCTGGCGGATGCGATCGAGCAGGCATTGCTCGGAGACCTTGACTGCGAGCTCCTGGCCGTGGTCGCGCGCGATCAGGTGCAGCATCAGGTCGAGCGCCGCGGTGCCGCCCGAGCAGGTCAGGCGCTTGCCGTCGACCTCGAACAGATCGGCGCTGACCTCGACCTCCGGGAATCTCCTCCATGAAGCCCGGCAGGTTCTCCCAGTGGATCGTGCAGCGGTGGTTGTGCAGGAGCCCGGCCCGGGCCAGCAGATGGGCGCCGGTGCAGAGCGCGCCTACCACCGCGCCCGAGCGGTCGGCGCGCCGTAGCCAGGCGAACAGCTCGCGATCGGTGATCCGCTCGGCCCCGAGCCCGCTGCACAGGATGATCGTCGGCTGGTCGCCCCCCGGCCCGATATCGACGTCGGCCAGGCTCTGGTCAGCGGTCACCAGGCAGCCGTTGCTGGCCCGGACCGTGCCGACCTCCTTGGCGACCACCTGCCAGCTGTAGAGGGTCTGCCCGGCCATGCGATTGGCGATCCGCAGCGCCTCGAGCGCCGAGACGAACGCCATCATCGAGAAGTTCGGCACCAGCACGAAGGCGAAACGCTCGGGCGAGCGCGTCCGCTCCGGTCGACCGGACGCCTGCCACTCCTGATGCCCGTTGCCTCGGGCCATCCGCGGGTTCCTCGCGAAGGCAGCGACACCGATGTCGCAAACTCGACAGTCGGCAGCCAATATCGACCGATCCGCGATCAAAGACAACCGCACGCACCCCACGCCACCTCATGTCGCGACCGAGATAGCCGGTGTCGCCGCCGGTGATGCGGTGCTACACCGCTCCTGGCATCTGCATCCGCGGGAGGGGAGGCCGGAGCGCGCATGGCCATGACCAAAATGAGCAGCGACATCGAGATCGCCCGGGCGGCGAGCCTGCTGCCGATCGGCGAGATCGCAGAGCGGCTCGGGATTCCGGGCGAGGCGCTCTATCAGTACGGGCCCGACAAGGCCAAAATCGGCTTCGGCTTTCTCGAGCAGCTCGGCGACCGGCCGGACGGCAAGCTGGTGCTGGTGACCGCGATCAATCCGACCCCGGCCGGCGAGGGCAAGACCACGACCACCGTCGGCCTCGGCGATGGCCTCAACCGGATCGGCGTGCGTGCCGCGATCTGCCTGCGCGAGCCGTCCCTGGGCCCGTGCTTCGGCATGAAGGGCGGGGCGGCCGGCGGCGGCTATGCTCAGGTCGTGCCGATGGAGGACATCAACCTCCACTTCACCGGCGACTTCCACGCGATCGGTGCCGCCAACAATCTACTCGCCGCCCTGATCGACAACCACCTCTATTGGGGCAACGAGCTCGGGCTCGACGCACGCCGGATCACCTGGCGCCGGGTGATGGACATGAACGACCGGGCGCTGCGCCAGGTCGTCAGCTCCTTGGGCGGGGTCGCGAACGGCTATCCGCGCGAGGACGGCTTCGACATCACGGTCGCCTCCGAGGTCATGGCGATCTTCTGCCTTTCGCACGACATCCATGACCTCGAGCGCCGGCTCGGCAACGTCATCATCGGCTACACCCGCGAGCGCCGCCCGGTGACCGCGGCCGACCTCAAGGCCGAGGGGCCGATGGCGGTCCTGCTCAAGGACGCGCTGATGCCGAATCTCGTGCAGACGCTCGAGCACAACCCCGCCTTCATCCACGGCGGGCCGTTCGCCAACATCGCGCATGGCTGCAATTCCGCGATCGCGACCAAGGCAGCACTCAAGCTCGCCGACTACGTGGTGACCGAAGCGGGCTTCGGTGCCGACCTGGGTGCGGAAAAATTCTTCGACATCAAATGCCGCAAGGCGGGTCTCACGCCCGATGCCGCGGTCGTGGTGGCGACCGTGCGGGCGCTCAAGATGCACGGCGGGGTCGCCCGCGATCAGCTCGGCCAGGAGAACCTGGAAGCGCTCCGGCGCGGCATGGCCAACCTCGCCCGCCACGTCCAGAACGTCCGCCGCTTCGGCGTGCCGGCGGTGGTCGCGATCAACCACTTCACCGGCGACACGGCCGCCGAGCACGCGCTGGTCCAGGAACTCTGCCGCGCCCAGGGGGTCGAGGCGATCGTCTGCAGCCACTGGGCGGAGGGCAGCGCCGGCACCCTCCGCCTGGCCGAGCACATCGTCGCCTTATGCGAGAGCGGCCACCGTCTCGACGGTCTCGGGTTCCAATTGCTCTACCCGGACGACATGCCCTTGTGGGACAAGATGAAGACGATCGCGACCAAGATCTACGGTGCCGAGGACATCATCGCCGACAAGACCATCCGGGCCCGGTTCGCCGAGCTCCAGGACCAGGGCTACGGCCACTATCCGATCTGCGTCGCGAAAACCCAGTACAGCTTCTCGACCGACCCGAACCTGAAGGGCGCGCCCTCGCACCACGTGGTCCCGATTCGCGAGGTGCGCCTCGCCAACGGCGCCGAGTTCGTGGTCGCGATCTGCGGCGACATCATGACCATGCCCGGCCTGCCCCGCGTCCCCGCCGCCAACAGCATCCGGATCGACGCAAAGGGCCAGGTCGAGGGCCTGTTCTAGGTGAATTGAATCGCTGGTAAGATGCATGAGGATATCGGCCGCTACCGTCGGTAAGACGGGCCGTGGAGCGATCATGGAGCCTCGACATGCGAAGCCCTGCCAGCGTTGATGACGCCGATCAAACCGGGGCGGAGCGCGTGTTCGCCTTGTATCGCGAACTCGTTTTGCAACGTTTTGGTCGTGACCTCGATCGGGTGGTCCTGTTCGGGTCACGGGCACGTGGGGAGGAGCACGAAGACAGTGATTGGGACGTCGCCGTCTTTCTGAAGCGCGCGATCACCGCTGCCGACCAACGCGTCGTGTCCGAGGTCGGACACGACGTCATGTGTCAGACCGGCGCCATGATCCAATCGATGGCCCTGCCGGCGGCGCGCTGGCAGGCCGATGACGAGTTCATCCGCAGCATTCGCCGTGACGGCGTGCCGATCTATGAGTGATGCCGCTGACAGTATGGCGGTTGCGCTTCGTTTCGCGACTCTCGCCCGAAAACACGACCCGATTGATTTTGAGGTGGTCATTCACACCGCTTACTATTCGATGCACCACGCAGCCCGGGCGGCGCTCCTGGCCGCGAATGGAACGGCACCGACCAATCATGGACGGGTTGCCGCGAGCTTTGCCACGCTGGCGCGGCGGCACGACCCCGCTCGCGGCCCGCTCCACAGCCGTGCGCTTCGTGCCGCCTATGATTTGCGAATCATATCGGATTATGGCCGGGCACAACGAAATCTCACGAGCGACGCTATCGAGCTACGGCATCAACTGAGCGGCTTCCTGGATTTTTGCCAGGAGTTCATCGCCAGTCATGAGTGATCAGATGAGCAGCACAGACCTTCGAGTACGAACGCGCACCAGCCGGTACTCGATCTGGTCGCTCGCCCGGAACGCGTCTCCGGGCATCAGGACTGGGCGCCGGTGTGGCGGAGCCCGGAGCCGCGGCCGCGCTACGCCGTGATCATCGTCGGCGCCGGCGGGCATGGGCTCGCGACCGCCTACTATCTCGCCAAGGAGTGCGGGGTCACCGATGTCGCGGTCCTGGAAAAAGGCTGGCTCGGCGGCGGCAACACCGGCCGCAACACCACGATCATCCGCTCCAACTATCTCCAGGACGCGAGCGCCGCGATCTACGACCACGCGGTCAAGCTCTGGGAGGGCCTGTCGCAGGCGCTGAACTACAATGTCATGTTCAGCCAGCGGGGCGTGCTCCACCTCGCCCATTCGGTGCACGACCTCCAGGAGGTCAAGCGCCGCCTGCACGCCAACCGGCTCAGCGGGATCGACAGCGAGTTCCTGACGCCCGCCGAGATCAAGGACCTCGAGCCGCTGCTCAACGTCTCGAAAAACGCCCGCTATCCGATCCTGGGCGCGTCGCTGCAGCGGCGCGGCGGCACCGCCCGCCACGATGCGGTCGCCTGGGGCTACGCCCGCGCGGCCGACGCGATGGGCGTCGACATCATCCAGAACTGCGAGGTGACCGGCATCCGCACGCGCGCGCGGCCAGGTCGAAGGCGTCGAGACCACCCGCGGCGCGATCGCCTGCGACAAGCTCGCCCTGGTCGCGGCCGGCCATTCGAGCGTGCTCGCGGCGATGGCGGGCTTTCGCCTGCCGATCGAGAGCTTTCCCCTGCAGGCCCTGGTCTCCGAGCCGGTCAAGCCCTGCGTCAACACCGTGATCATGTCGAACGCGGTCCACGGCTACATCAGCCAGTCGGACAAAGGCGAGCTCGTGATCGGCGCCGGCACCGACCAGTTCGTCTCCTACAGCCAGCGCGGCTCCTTCCACATCATCGAGCACACGCTGCAGGCGATCGTCGAGCTCTTTCCGAGCTTCTCGCGCATGAAGATGCTGCGCCAGTGGGGCGGGGTCGTCGACGTCACTCCCGACCGCAGCCCGCTCATCGGCAAAACGCCGGTCCAGAACCTCTTCATCAACTGCGGCTGGGGCACCGGCGGCTTCAAGGCGACCCCGGGCTCGGGCCACGTGTTCGCGCACACGATCGCCAAGGGCGAGCCGCATCCGATCGCCGCCCCGTTCACGCTCGAGCGCTTCTCGGGCGGCGACCTGGTCGACGAGCACGGCGCCGCCGCCGTGGCGCATTGAGGAGTCATGTCATGGCCAAGACCCTCTCGCGCCCGCCAGACGAGCGACCTCTACGAGGAAGATTTTCCGCTTTGGGCCGAGCGCCAGGCGGCGCTGCTGCGCGCGGGCCGGTTCGAGGCACTCGACCTCGAGAATCTGATCGAGGAGGTCGAGGATTTGAGCCGGCGTGAGCGCGATGCCGTCGAGAGCCTCGTCGAGACGATCATCGAGCATCTCCTGAAGCTGGCTTTCTCCCCTGCCGAGCGTCCGAGACGGGGCTGGCTGGTGACCGTCGACAAGCAACGGACCAAGCTTGCTCGAAAGCTGACGACGACGCTGCGCAATCACCTCGAGACAGAGCTGCCGGCGCTGTACGGCGGCCTTCGCCGGCCGATCGCGCGCCAGCTCGAAAAGGACCGCGTGCGCAGCGATGCGCTTCCCGTCGACTGCCCTTACACGCTCGATCAGGTCCTCGATCCCGACTGGTACCCGGCCAACATGCATGGCATTGAGGACCCTACGCTGTGATCGCACCATGCTCCTGATCCCCTGCCCCTGGTGCGGCGAGCGCGAGGAGACCGAGTTCCACTGCGGCGGCGAGGCGCACATCGTCCGGCCCAAGCGCGCGGCCGAGCTCACCGACCAGCAGTGGGCCGACTATCTGTTCATGCGCACCAACCCCAAGGGCCGGCACTTCGAGCGCTGGCGCCACATCAACGGCTGCGGGCGCTGGTTCAACCTCGCCCGCGACACCGTGACCGACCGGATCCTCGCGGTCTACCGGATGGGCGAGCCACGGCCGACGGTCGATCCGGCCCCGCCGGCATCGGCCGCCGCAGCCGACGATCCGCCGTCATGAGCACGCACGACCATGAGCGGCCGGGCCACCGCCTGCCCGCAGGCGGACGGATCGACCGCTCGCGCCCGCTCGGCTTCACCTTCAACGGCATCCGCTACCAGGGCTTCGCCGGCGACACGCTGGCGTCCGCCCTGCTCGCGAACGGCATCCACCTGGTCGGCCGGAGCTTCAAGTACCATCGGCCGCGCGGCATCGTCGCGGCCGGCGCCGAGGAGCCGAACGCGCTGGTCCAGCTCGGCGAGCGCGCTCGCACCGAGCCGAACGCCGAAGGCGACCCAGATCGAGCTCTACGAGGGCCTCACCGCGCGCAGCCAGAACTGCTGGCCCTCGGTCGAGTTCGACATCGGCGCGCTCAGCAACCTTTTGAGCCCGCTGTTCCCGGCCGGCTTCTACTACAAGACCTTCATGTGGCCGCCGTCCTGGTGGCAAAGCGTCTACGAGGGCGCGATCCGGCGGGCGGCGGGCCTCGGCCAGGCGCCGACCGAGCCCGACCCCGACCGCTACGAGCACCGCTTCGCCCATGCCGACGTCCTGATCGTGGGCGCCGGGCCCGCCGGCCTCGCGGCGGCGCTCGCGGCCGGCCGCAGCGGCGCGCGCGTGCTCCTGGCCGAGCAGGAGCCCGAGCCTGGCGGCGCGCTGCTCGATGAGCCTCCGGATCATCCGGGCGCCACCTGGCTCGCGGAGGTCGGCGGCCGAGCTCCGGGCCCTGCCGGAGCTGCGTGTCCTGACCCGGACCACGGCGTTCGCCTACTACGACCACAACTATCTGGGCCTGGTCGAGCGGGTGACCGACCATCTCGGAGCCGCCGCCGCCCCTCACCTGCCCCGCCAGCGGCTCTGGAAGGTGCGCGCGCGGCAGGTGGTGCTGGCGACCGGCGCGCTCGAGCGGCCGCTTGGTGTTCGCCGACAACGACCGGCCCGGGATCATGCTGGCCGGCGCCGTTCGGAGCTATCTGAACTCGCTACGCGGTACAAGCCGGCCAACGCGCCGTGCTGCTCACCAACAACAACGGCGCCTACCGGACCGCGCTCGACCTGCGCGCCGCGGGCGCCATGGTGACCGTGATCGATCTGCGCGCGAAGCCTGCCGGGTCTCTGCCGCAGCAGGCCACCACCGCCGGCATCGAGGTCCGGGCCGGGCATGCGATCACCGGCACCGAGGGCCACCGGCGGGTGAGCGCGGTCCAGATCCAGGCCCTGAACGACGCCGGCGACGGCGTCCAGGGCAATCCCGAAAAGATCGCCTGCGATCTGGTCTGCGTCTCCGGCGGCTGGAACCCGACCATCCACCTGCAATCGCAATCGCGGGCCCGGCCCCGCTACGAGCCCGAGCGCGGCATCTTCCTGCCGGGGGAGCCCGTCCAGGCCGAGCGCTCGGCCGGCGCCTGCAACGGCGCGTTCCGCCTCGACGCCTGCCTCGAGGAGGGGGCGCGCGCCGGGATCGCCGCCGCCGCAGGCCGCGGGGTTCGCCGCCAGAATGCCCGAGCTGCCCCGCTTCGTCGAGCCGGAAGAGGCGCCCGCCCGGCTCCTCTGGCAGGTCCCGTCAGGCACAGCCGCCCCATCGGGCCAAAGCGTTCGTCGATCTGCAGAACGACGTCACCGCCGCCGACCTCGCGCTCGCGCTGCGCGAAGGCTACCGCTCGATCGAGCACGTCAAGCGCTACACCACGACCGGCATGGGCACCGACCAGGGCAAGACCGGCAACGTCAACGCGCTCGGCATCGTCGCCGAGATCACCGGCCAGAGCCTTGCCGACCTCGGCGTCACGACCTTCCGCCCGCCCTATACCCCGGTGAGCTTCGGCGCGATCGCCGGGCGCAACGCGGGCCCCCTGTTCGACCCGGTCCGGCGCACGCCGATGCACGCCTGGCACGCGGCCCAGGGCGCCGTCTTCGAGCCCGTCGGCCAATGGCAGCGCGCCTGGTACTATCCCCGCCCCGGCGAGGACATGGCCGCGGCGGTCGCGCGCGAGGTCAAGGCGGCGCGCACGGCGGTCGGCATCCTGGACGCCAGCACGCTCGGCAAGATCGACCTCCAGGGCCCGGACACAGCCGAGCTGCTCAATCGCATCTACACCAACGCCTGGAGCAAGCTCGCGATCGGCCGCTGCCGCTACGGCCTGATGCTGGGCGAGGACGGCATGGTGTTCGACGACGGCGTCACCTCGCGCCTCGGCGAGCAGCACTACCTGATGAGCACCACGACCGGCGGTGCTGCCCGCGTGCTCGCCTGGCTCGAGGAATGGCTGCAGACCGAATGGCCGGAGCTGCGGGTCTTCTGCACCTCGGTCACCGAGCAGTGGGCGACCGTCGGCCTGTCCGGCCCCGATGTTCGAAAGCTCATGGCCGAGCTGGTCCCGGACCTCGACCTCGACCCGGAAACCTTTCCCCACATGAGCGTCCGCGAGGCGGACGTGCTGGGCGTGCCGGCGCGCGTGTTCCGGATCAGCTTCACCGGCGAGGCGGGCTACGAGATCCAGATCCCGGCGAGCTACGGTCTTGCCCTCTGGCAGGCCTGCATCGCCGCCGGCCAAAAGTATGGCATCACCGCCTACGGCACCGAGGCGATGCACGTGCTGCGCGCCGAGAAGGGCTACATCATCGCGGGCCAGGAGACCGACGGCACGGTCACGCCCGCCGACCTCGGCATGGCCTGGATCGTCGGCAAGCAGAAGCCGGACTTCATCGGCCGGCGCTCGCTCGCCCGCGCCGACCTCGGCAAGGACGGCCGCAAGCAGCTCGTGGGCCTGCTGCCCGACGATCCGCAGGCGCTCCTGGAAGAGGGCGCCCAGCTCGTGGCGGGTCCCGCCGAGGCGATCCCGATGACCATGCTCGGCCACGTCACGTCCGCCTACCTGAGCCCCAACCTCGGCCGCAGCTTCGCGCTCGCCCTGCTCAAGGACGGCCGCTCGCGCCTCGGCCAGAAGCTCTACGTCCCGCTGCTCGGACCGGACCCTCGCCGTGACCGTCACCGAGCCCGTCTTTTTCGACAAGGAAGGAGCCAGGCTCAATGGCTGAGCGGCTCGTCCGGGACTCCGCCCTGCCGCCAGAGCGGCTCCGACCGCGCGGCATCCGCCTTGCCGAGCGCACCGGCCTCGGCAAGATCGACCTGCGCGGCGATCCGTCCGAGCGCAGCTTCATGACCGCGATCGGCCGCGTCCTCGACCTCCTGCTGCCGACCGAGCCCAACACCTCCGCCGCCAAGAACGCGATCACCGCGCTCTGGCTGGGCCCCGACCAGTGGCTCCTGACCTGCCCGGCGGACGACGTCGCCTTCTTCCTCAACACGCTGCGCCAGGCGCTCGCCGGCAGCCACGCCGCCCTCACCGAGATGACCGACGGCCGCATCGCGCTCGCGCTCGCCGGCCCGAGCGCCCGCGACCTGCTCGCCAAGGGCTGCCCGCTCGATCTCCACCCGCGCGCTTTCAAGCCCGGCCACTGCGCCCAGACCCTGCTCGCCAAGGCGAACATCCTGCTCCACCTGCGCGCCGACGATCCCGCACACCGGCCCGACCTTCGACCTCTACGTCGCCCGCTCTTTCTCGCACTATCTCTGGACCTGGCTGGAAGACGCCGGCCTGGAGTATGGTGTGCAGGTGGAACCGCCAGCCTGAGGCCTTGCTCGCCGCGGCGCGCGTTGACATATATGTCTGGCATATATGTCGCGAAGGCACGAGCCATGGTGCGGACCCAGGTCTACCTCACCGAAGAGCAGGACCGCGGCCTCAAAGGCCTTGCGGAGAGCAGCGGCCGCAAGCAGAGCGAGCTGATCCGCGAAGCCGTCGACCGCCTGCTCGCCGACCACCACCCCAAGGACTGGCGCGCAGCGTTGGAGGGCGTGCGCGGCATGTGGGCCGACCGCGACGACCTCGACGAGCTCTACGCCGACCTGCGCGAGGACTGGGAGCGGCGCCTCAAGCGGCTCTATGGCGAATGAAAGGGCTTCTGCTCGATACCTGCGTGCTCATCGATTACCTGCGCAACCGGCCGGCGGCGACCGACTTCCTGCACCGGATGCAAGAGCGCGCGGCTGTGTCCGTGATCACGACCGCGGAACTCTATGCCGGCGTTCGCGATGAAGCGGAACAGACGCGCGTCGATGCAGTGCTGACCCGACTGCTGGTCCGCGACGTCGATCTCGCGATCGCCCGGCTCGCCGGCCGCTTTCGCCGGGAGTACCGGCAGAGCCACGGGGTCGCGATCCCCGACGCCCTGATCGCCGCGACCGCGGAGGTCCACGGCGCCCGCCTCGTGACCCGCAACGCCCGCCATTTCCCGATGCTGGCCGACCTCCTGGTGCCCTACCAGTAGCGGCCGCCCCGCCGCCCTGGCCCATGCCCGAACGCACGACCCGGCGCTTCGCCGAGTGGGAGCAATCGTCGAGGCAGCCATCCAATGATCCCGATCATCAGACCGACCCTCATCGTCCTGGGCACCGCTTTCTACTTCGGCCTCGCCATCCTCGGCTGGGGCGGCTTCGCGGCCTTCTTCGCCGACCCGGCGCGGACCGCGCTCGCGATCGTGACCGTGGCGCTCGCCGGCGCGGCGATGGCCGCCGGCGGCAACCTCAGCCCAGGCGTGCGCGAGGACCGCGCCAACCGCTGGGTCATCGTCGCGCTCGGCGTGATCGGGGCGCTGGCCGCCTGGCTGCCGGCCCTGACCGACCGCATGAACTTCCTGACCCTCGACGGCGACACCATCCGCTGGCTCGGCCTCGCCCTCTTCGCCGCCGGCGGCGCGCTCCGCCTCTGGCCGGTCTTCGTGCTCGGCCACCGCTTCAGCGGCCTGGTCGCGATCCAGCCCGGCCACACCCTGCTCACCACCGGCATCTACCGCCTGATCCGCCACCCCAGCTACCTCGGCCTCCTCGTCAACTCCCTGGGCTGGGCGCTTACCTTCCGCTCGACGGTCGGCGTCCTGCTCGCAGCCCTCCTGATCCCGGTCCTCCTCGCCCGCATCCGGTCGGAAGAAACCCTGCTGCGCACCCAGTTCGGCGCCGAGTACGACGCCTACCGCGCCCGCACGTCACGGCTGATTCCGGGGCTCTATTGAAGCGGCCGTCGGTTCGCACCGAAGGCCCCGACCGCCGTCGCTTTGCAGCTTTTCGAGCCGGGAGGTGACGCGCGGAGGAGGCGCCCGGGTTGTGCGGCTCGCCGGGGCTTCAGGGCTTCGGTTGAGGATGCCGTCTTGGCAGGACCGCTTTCGGCTGGCCCACGCCCGCGAACCACGCTATGGACCCGGACCGCGCCCGCCGTCCAAGGAAGGAGCGGCCGTTGTCGACCGACGGTCACGTCATCTCCGTGCTGATTCCAACCTTCGGGTCGGGGCACCCTGGATCGGTGCCTGGCCGCCATTGCCGCCCAGACCCGGCCGGCCGACGAGGTCATCACGGTCGTCGATCACGAGCGTCGCGGCACGGGCTGGGCGCGCAACCAGGCCATCGGTCGCGCCCGCGGCGGATCTCGTCGCATTCACCGACGACGACTGCCTGCCGCCGCCCGAGTGGCTCGCCACGCTGGTGGCGGCGCTTGATGGCCACGATGCCGCCGGCGCCGGCGGCTCGATGGTCGAGACCGACCCGCTGCTTCAGGCGGCGCGGCGGCTGCGCGGGCGCCTGCCCGAGGGCGTCACCCTCGATCCTGGCGGTCTGGTCGGCAACGCGGCCAACGTCGTCTACCGCCGCGCCGTCCTCGAGACGGTCCGGCAGCGCGACGGGTTCGTGTTCGACGAGCGCCGCCCGAGCGCCGGCGACTGGTGATGAACGCCCGCATCGCAGCGCTTGGCGCCCGCTTCGTCTACGTCCCGGTGCACGTCACCCATCTGCGCCGCGCCGACCGCCTCGGCCCCTACCTGGCCTGGCAGTTCAATCGCGGGCGCTCGATCGCCCGTCTGCGCCAGTCGATCCGGCAACGCCGGTTGCAGACGCGGCTGCAGCCGAGCCGGCTCTGGGGCCGCGATCGGGTGGGGGCGCAGCACCTGGCCGCGATCGTCCTGGCCAAGCTTCTCGGCCCGTTCGATCGCCGCGCGTTCCCATCGCTTCGGCTGTTCGTCTGGTACTGGCTCGGCGCCAAGGCCGAGATCGCCGGCTTCGCCTGGAAGGCCTCGGCCGCAACCTTGCTTGGTCCCTGGTTCCGCCGCTGACGGTGGCCCCAGCGCCCGTCCGCACCGGCTGCCAGGTCTGATCCCGCAAGCACGCATTCGACAAGATCAAGGCAGGGCACAAGAATACGATCCCGATGGCCCGGGGCGAGACCAATCCCTCGACTTTGGCGCGTCCCTGTCCGGGCCGAAGTCGACGTCAAGGCGATCGGCCGCAAGCTCGGCGTGACCGAGGCCGAGTTCGAAGAGCTTCGGCTTCGGCCTCGACGCGGCGCAGAACCGGAGCAGGGCCGTCGCCGCCCCGAGCGCTACTACGCCGCGTTCCTCAAGGTCATCGACCGCGACCCTGCGATTGACTTTGGTGCCGCATCGACCCCATGTTGGTCGAGTTGATCAAGGACCCCCTCGATGACCAACGCGATCGTCAATCTCTACGAGGCCAAGACCTCGCTCTCGCAGCTGGTCGAGCGTGCGGCGGCGGGCGAGGAGACATCATCGCCAAGGCCGGCAAGCCCAAGGCGCGCCTCGTACCGTTGGCCGACCGCGCGGCGCCGCGCCAGCGCGGTGGCTGGGAAGGCAAGGTCTGGGTCGCCGACGACTTCGACGAGCCCTTGCCGGCCGACATCCTCGCAGCTTTCGAGGGCAAGGACTGATCCTTGGCGGACCAGCTGCTCCTCGACACCCACGCCTTCATCTGGTGGCGCGAGAACAGCGCCCGCCTGGGCGCCGATGCCCGCCGCCATATCGCCTCGGCGAGCCTCGTCTTCGTCAGCGTCGCCAGCGCCTGGGAAGCGGCGATCAAGGTGGCCCTCGGCAAGCTGAAGCTGCCCGAGAGCTTCGAGGCCGGCGTCGTCGCCAGCCGCTTCGACAAGCTGCCGTCGCCTTCCAGCACACCGAGATCGTCGCGACCCTGCCGCACCACCACAACGACCCCTTCGATCGCATGCTGGTCGCCCAGGCCATCTGCGAGCGCCTGACCCTGGTCACCCACGACCGCCGCCTCGCGCCCTACAGCCTCGACCTAATCTGGGTCTGACGGGCGCGGTCTTTTCTGGCAGGTTTGAATGCAAGATCGCGATTAGAGAACCTGCCCCGGAACCAGGCGGTCGTACTTAGGAAGCGGCGGCCGGGAATGCCGTCACTATTCTGGGCGGGAGAGGGCGCTTGAAATCCAAGATCAGCAAGCTGGAAGCTGCGCAACGCCAGCTAGATGAGGCAATTCGTTTATGGCTTGAGGACCGTGATCCACTGGCTATTCATACCCTGACCATGGCAGCCTTCGGGATTTTCTACGATCTCTCCAAACATGCCAATGAAACTAGCGAAGATGATCCCATGGAAGGTTACCTCAAAAGCGAGCTTCGAAAAAAGTATCGCGAGCTCGCGAACTTCTTGAAGCACGCCGATCGGGACCCCAGTACGCTTGCTACTGATTTGCCGATACAAGGATATGAGGTAAACATCGGCTTCTCGTTGCTACTATATCGCAAACTGACGGGTGGTCTCACCCCCGAGATGGGCGCATTTCATCTCACAATGCTAACCACCCACCCCGGAAGATTTCGAGTTGCCCCCGATCCTGATCCCGATGTAGAGGCTGGTGCACAATATGCGGCGGAAATAATGCGAAAGGACGTTCGCAAGAGACAACAACAAGCGCAGCTGTACCTTCGGCTTATTGGGACTGGGGAGTTACCAGCAAATATAGGTCTGAAGCGCGTTTCATAGAGGGCGACGGTGCGGCTTAGATACGTAACCATGGGTGAATAGACGGGGTTAAGGGGACCCAATATGGCAGGGTTAAAAGGGGACACAATATGCATCTCTGCGACGGGTTTGCTACCCGGCTTTGGCGGCGGCCTTCTGGCTTTATCTCCGGCGCTTCGGCGCGCGTCGCCACATGGTCACCGCCAGCGGCCATGCCCTCGAACTCCTCGGCCGAGTGATGCCTCCTATTCTCCTATTCGATCCGACCTTCGACGCGCTGATCAGGCGGCGGTCGCCCTGGCCAACGCGCAGGCGACGACGTAGGACTGCTCGCCGACGCGGCCCAGAGCGGGACATCTGGGTGCGTCGTAGCGCCTCGCTCGTATCGGGGTTTCGATCCCGGTGTCATCTCAGATGCACGTCGGTGGGGCGGGGACCCGATCGTAGGGCACCGATGCGTCAACATCTGTACCAGCGAGGCGCATCAATCGCCAGCCTCGCCGCCTCCATGTCAATCCGGGGCAGCTTGGCTGGAGAAACCCGGCCCGCGAAAATCCTCGAATTGAGCATGCGATGAACCAAACTTGGTCGCTGGAATTGAGGCCATGGAGGAGTCTTTAATCTACCAATATCGCAAGTCATGGATGCGCCACAATTGTATCACCATGCGACAGTTTTGCCCGCTACCTGGTATAAGATGCACCACATGTGAGCGACTGTCAGCTTTAGAACTTTCCAAGTCATCGTCGTTATTCCACTCTCAGCATTCGTCTTTCAATCCGACGGGCATTGCTGGCCATGTTGGGAACGTGATTTCAAATTGCCAAGAATCGCCGAAGATGAAAGAGTGTCACCGCCGCCAGTCGCTCCACTTTAAGTCCGGATCAATCCGGATCAATCTCCAGCGGGGATGGAGACGATGGAGGTTCGGCCCCGCCGCCCGGGGGTCGGAAAAATCAGCGCTCGAGGATTTCCCGCAGGAAGGCGCGGGTGCGGGGCTCGGTGGGGCGGGTGAAGATTTCGGTTGGAATGCCCTCCTCGGCGATCACGCCCTGGTCCATGAAGATCACCCGGTCGCAGACCTGGCGGGCGAAGTTCATCTCGTGGGTGACGACGATCATGGTCATGCCGCGCGAGGCGAGGTCGCGCATCACGTTCAGGACTTCGCCCACCAGTTCGGGATCGAGGGCGCTCGTGACCTCGTCGAACAGCATGGCCTTGGGGCCCATGGCGAGCGCGCGCGCGATCGCGACCCGCTGCTGCTGGCCGCCGGAGAGCTCCTCGGGGTAGTGGTCGGCGCGGTCGGCGAGGCCGACCTGGGCGAGCAAGGTCAGCGCTGCGTCCCGCGCCTCGCGCTTGGGCTGCCTCAGCACGTGGACCGGCGCTTCCATGACGTTCTCGAGCGCGTTCAGGTGGGGAAACAGGTTGAAGGCCTGGAAGACCATGCCGACCCGGGCCCGGATCGCGGCGATGCGTTTGGGCGCCTGCAGCCGAAGGTGGCCGTCCGTCTGCTCGCGGTAGGCGGGCTCGCCGTCGATCCGGATCAGGCCGCGCTCGGGCACTTCGAGCCAGTTGAGACAGCGCAGCAGCGTCGACTTGCCGGAGCCCGAGGGGCCGATCACGCAGATCACCCCGCCGCGCGCGACACTCAGGCTCACGCCCTTCAGGACCTCGATGGGACCGAACGATTTGTGCAGGTCCAGGGCCTCGATCATCGGCCGGTCCGGGGCCTGACGGTCGTGGGTCTGAGCGCTCACGCCGGCCGCCTCCGGCGGCGATAGCCCTGGCGCGAGCGCGCCTCGAGGTGGTTCACGAGCCGCGCCGCGGCGAACCCGACGATGAAGTAGAGGACGCCTACGACCGTGTAGAGGGTCAGATACTGGTAGTTGCGGGCGGCGATCAGCTGGGCGCTGAACAGCACCTCCTGCACGCTCACGACCGAGCAGAGCGCTGTGTCCTTGAACAGCGAGATCAGATAGTTGCCGAGTGCCGGGACCACGAGGCGGACCGCCTGCGGCAGGATGATCCGGCGCAGCGCGAGCGCCCGGGTCATGCCGAGCGCGGCGGCGGCATCGCTCTGGCCGCGGCCGATGCCCTGGATGCCCGAGCGGTAGACCTCGGAAATATAGGCCGAGTAATTGAGGGTGAGCGCGATCACCGAGGCCGTGAAGCTGTCGAGCCGGATGCCGACCTCGGGCAGGACGTAGTAGACATAGACCAGCTGCAAGAGCAGCGGCGTGTTGCGCATCACCTCGACGTAGCCGATCACCAGCCAGACCAGGGGCTTGGGGCCGAACATGCGGGCCAGTGCTGCGAACAGGCCGAGGATCAGGCTGAGACAGATGACGACGACCGTGAGCTCGCAGGTGATCAGGAGGCCGGCGAGCAGCGGGCCGAAGGCCTCGATCGCGACCTCGGGATTGAACAGCTCCATGTCAGGGACGCGCCCGGGCGGGTCCCGGGGCGAGCTTCAGGAATGCCCGCCCCGGGACCGCACGCTCAAGGATTGAGCTTGAACCAGAACAGGTTGCGATCGGACAGCCCGTACTTCTTGAGCACCGAGCTCACGAAGCCGTTGGCGCGCAGCTCGGCCAGGGCTGCGGTGTAGGCGACCCGCAGCTGGCAGTCTTCCTTGCGGATGCCGTAGCGGGCGTTGCCGTAGCCGCCGCCGAACACGATGTCGTCCGGGGTCGCGATGTTCCAGAGCGCCTCGACGTTGCTGTTGGGGTTCTCGCTCGCGTACACGGTGTAGATGACGTCGTCCTCGACCACCGACTTGACCCGGCCCTGGTCCAGGCTCTGGAGCTCCTCGGCGGGCGCCTTGAAGGGCTGGGTGTTGGCGCCGATCCGGCGCAGATAGTTCTCGGCGGCCGAGCCCGAGATCGCGCCCACGGCCTGGCCCTTGAAGTCGTCGTAGGACTTGATGCCGGTGGGGTTGCCCTTCTGGACCAGCACGACCGGGCCATACCACCAGGCGGGGCCAGTGAAGCTGATCACCTTGACCCGGTCGGGGTTGACGTGAATGTTCTGCGCGATCACGTCGGTCCGCTTGGAGAGCAGGGACGGGATCTGCGACTCCCAGGGCATCCACTCGAAGGTCCGCTTCTCGACCCCGAGCCAGTCGAGCACGGCATTGTTGATCTCGACGTCGATGCCGCTCGCCTCCTTGGTCTTGGGATCGAGCATCGAATGCGGCGCGATCGCCGATTCGCCGAGCACGATGCCGTCCTTGCGCACCCGGTCGAGCGAACCGTCGGCGCAGTTCTCGAACATCGGCTTGGTTTCCTGGTAGAACTCGTCCGCCTGGGCGCTCGGGGCGCCCCCACCGGCGACCACGGCGGCAAGTCCTGCGAGACCAACGATCAGACAACGCATGCGCCTTTCCTCCTCCATCTTCGAGCACCGGACCCGCTCGGCTGAGGTTCAGCCAATCGTCGCGGCGCCCAGGTTTTCCTTTGTGCTAGGTGCCGTCAATCGCGCACGAGGTATTTCTCGATCACTGCCAGATCCGGCGCGACGCCGAGCCCCGGCTCTTCGGGCACGCGCATGTGGCCGTCCTCGAGGCGGATCGGGTTCCTGATCAGGCGGCGCGAGATCTCGGACGGCTCGACGCAGTACTCGAGCACCAGCGCGTTCGGCACCGCCGCCAGGAAGTGCAGCGAGGCCGCGGTGTTGATGTCGGTGGTGAAGTTGTGGTTGGCGACCGGCACGCCGCGGCTCGCGGCATGGGCCGCGATCTGCATCGACTGGGTCAGGCCGCAGCGGGTCATGTCGATCTGGGCAAGGCCGATGCCGCCCTCGTCGATCAACCGCCTGAAGCCGCGCAGCGTGCACTCCTCCTCGCCGGCGGCAAGCCGCTGGCGGATCGCGCGGCTGACCCGGCCGTAGCCCTCGAGGTCGTCCGGCGGCAGCGGCTCCTCGATCCAGAACAGGCCGTAGGGCTCGAACAACTTGGCGCGCTGGATCGTGGTGGTCGCGTCCCAGACGAGGCCGACATCGAGCATCAGGTCGAAGTCGTCGCCGGCCGCCTTGCGCATCGCCTCCAGATAGGCGCAGTCGGTCTTCGGGTCGCGCCCGAACGGCTCCCAGCCGAACTTGGCAGCGGTGAACCCTTCATCCCGGGCTTTCCGGACCCGGTCCGCGGTCGCCTCGACGGTGAACTGAAACATGTTCGAGGCATAGACCCGCAGGCGATCTCGATGGCGGCCGCCGAGCAGCTTCCAGACCGGCTGCTCCAGCGCCTTGCCCTTGATGTCCCAGAGTGCGAGATCGATCCCGGCCATCGCCTGGATCACCGCCCCCTCGCGACCATAGTAGAGCGTGCCCTGGTACATCTTCTGCCAGAGCCGGGCGGTCTCGAGCGGATCCTCACCGATCAGCAGCGCGCGCAGGCCGGTCACCAGCGTGTGCGACATCGGCGCCTCGATGATCGCCTTGACGACCCAGGGGCAGCCGTCGACCTCGCCCCAGCCGGTGATGCCGGCATCGGTCTCGATCCGGATCAGGAGCGCGTCCTGGGAGCTGTCGGTGCGCGCCTGGATTTCGGGCAGCCGCAGATAGAGCGCCTCGACGGCGGTGATCTTCATGCCATTCCTTCCCCCCTGGCCGCCCGCGGGCGCCGTTTCGCGCCATCCTATACCAGCCGGCCCGGCCGTCAACGCGAGCCGCCCGGTGTTTCCGGTGCCGGCCTCGCTCGAGGTGGTCGCTGCGATGGCCCGCGACATTTGACCCCAGCGCTTCAATCATTAGCGAAAATTCACTTGGAAAGGATGGGAGCGAGTTTCTCTATTGCGGCAACCGCCGGCCAGGCGGCCAAGGTTGCGTCTGTTCCACGTTGGGAGACTGAGAAAGTCGCGGCATGGCCGGGCCTCGCAGCGGCGAGCCCGGACGATCAATTCCAGGAGGACAGGGATGAACCTGCGAATGCCCAGTGCCCGGCGCATCATCGTCCTGGCGCTGTCGCTAGGTGTGATGGGCCTGTGGGTGGCGCCGTCCACCGCCACGGCGCAACAGAAATTCGTCATCAAGAAGGTCGCCGAGAAGAAGCTCAAGCAACTGCCGGCCGGACCGCTGTACTGGCGGATCGAGAATTTTCCCACGCTCGCAAAGGCGCAGGCCGCCGCGGGCCCGGCGTCCCTGGCCGCGGACGTCGCGGGCAAGGTCTGGCTGTTCACGCTCGGCCCCAAAGGCGGCTCGACGCCCGGCGCCGCCGAGGTCGCCGAGATCGGGCCCGTGCCCACGATCAGCGCGCCCGAGTATCTGCTGCGCATCAATCACGCGAGCGGACCGCCCGGGGTCAAGACGCCGGTGCATAACCATCCGGGCTCCGAAACCTTCTACGTGCTGACCGGCCAGCTGGGCCAGAAGACGCCGTCCGGCGTGATCCATGTCGAGGCTGGCCAGGCGATGCCGGGACATGGCGCCGGCATGGCAATGGAAGTCTCCAGCAGCGGCACGAGCGATCTGAGTGCGCTGGTCATGTTCGTGGTGGATGCCACCAAGCCGTTCTCTTCGCCGGCCAAGTTCGAGTGAACCGCAAGCCGGCGCCCGGTTGCGGGCCGCCGGTTCTGGTCCGTTCCTGGGGCCCTGTGGGGTCCGGGATCGTCGTTCCGTGGGAATATGGTGGGTCCCGCCGACGGTGGCGCTCGCCGACAAGGGTTGGACGCCCCGGGCAAGGCAGAGGTATGGTTAAGATGCTGCGAAGGTTTGCGGCAGGCGCAGCGGGAGGCGGTCATGAAGAACCAGGCGCGGGTGGTGATCGGCGGCGGCGTGGCGTCAGGATCTTGGAGCAGTCGGAACCATCAGGGTCGCGGCCATGTGCGCCTCGCAGCTCTGATTCTATCCTGCTTCGTGAGCTTTTCCGCGCCGCTCTGGGCCGGCGAGGCCGAGGTCATCAATGGCGATGCGGCCTTTCCCGAAGGTCCGTTCTGGGCCGATGGCAAGCTCACCTACGCCGAATATGGCGGCAACCGCGTGAGCGTCTGGGACGGGACGTCGAACCGCACGCTCTGGACCCAGGACGGTTGCGGCCCGTCGGCGGTGATGCCGCTCGGGGACGGCATGCTGGTGACCTGCTACGACAATGGCAGCTATGTGAAGCTCAACGCCGACGGCAAGACCCAGCGGGTCTGGGACAAGGATTCGACCGGGGCCGCGCTGCAGGGCCCCAATGATGAAACGTCGGACGGCCATGGCGGCGCCTTTGTCACCGCGTCTGGACCCTGGGAAAGCGCGCCGATCGTCGGCAAGGTCTATCATCTGACGGCCGATGGCACGCTGACGCCGGTCGCGGATGACCTGCACTATGCCAACGGCATCCAGCTCGCGGCTGACGGCAAGCTCCTCTACGTCAACGAGTCCGAGGCCGGGCGCGTGATCACCTTCGCGGTCCAGACGGACGGCAGCCTCGCCGACCGGCGGCTGTTCGTCCGGCTGACCGCGTTGGGCGAGCCGGTGGACGCCTACCCCGATGGCATCAAGCTCGGCCCCGACGGCAATCTCTACATCGGCCAGTACAGCGCCGGGCGCATCCTCGTGATCACGACCGAGGGCAAGCTCGTGCGCAAGCTCGAAGTCCCCTCGCCGGCGGCGCCCAACCTCACCTTCAGCCCCGACGGCAAGACCGTTTACGTGATGGCGGTCGACGACAAGCAGAACGCCCCCTACAAGGGCAAGGTCTACGCGATCGCCAACGAATAGCGGCCTTGCCGCGACACCACGGTCGGCCGCCCGGCGAGGCTTTCGTGCGCGCGATCGCCAAGGCAGGCAAGCCCAGGGCGCGGTTGATGCCGTCGGCCAGCCGTGGCGAACTCCGCGAGCCTGGCGGCTGGGAAGGCAAGGTCCGGGTCGCCGACAACTTCGACGCGCCTTTGCCCCGACATCCTCGCCGGCTTCGAAGGCAAGGATTGACGGCCGGCAGACCAGCTGCTGCTCGATACCTGGCTCGGCGAGGCATCGCATTCAAGCCTCGGCAGCGCTCGGCTTCACCATCCCGGACCGGCACGCATCGCCCTCGAGAATACGCGCGGCACGCCGGTTCAAGCCTGTCGGAGATGCTATCCCATCGTTGCGAGCTGGGGTGCGCCTGCCCCGTGCCGCTCTGGGGCAAGGGTTGGACGCCTGGGCCAAGGCGGCGGTATGGTGCGGCGCTAGGAAGGCGGGGCGGCGCTGGACGAGGCGGTAGAGCGGGGGCAGGTCATGAAGACGCAGGCGCGGGTGGTGGTGATCGGCGGCGGCGCGGTCGGGGTCGCGACGCTCTATCACCTCACGAAAAAGGGCTGGTCGGACGTCGTGCTGGTCGAGCGCAAGGAGCTGACCTCCGGCTCGACCTGGCATGCCGCGGGCCTCTTGCCGTTGTTCAACATGAGCTACTCGGTCGGCCAGATCCACAAGCACTCGGTCGCCCTCTACCAGACCCTCGAGGCGGAGACCGGCCAGAACGTCGGCTTCGCGAAGGTCTCGAACATCCGCCTCGCCTTGAACCGCGACCGCATGGACGAGTACCATCAATACGCGGGCGTGGCCGAGACGATCGGCGTTGAGGTCGAGTTCCTGACCGCCAGACAGGTCAAGGAGATCTGGCCGCTCTGCAACACAGACGGCATCGTCGGCGCGATCCGGCACCCCGAGGACGGCTACATCCAGCCGGCGGACGTCACCCAGGCGCTGGCCCGGGGCGCGCGCCAGGGCGGCGCCGAGATCTACCGCCAGACCCGGGTCACCGGCATCACCCGCAAGCCGTCGGGCGATTGGCTGGTCCAGACCGACCGGGGCGACATCCTGGCCGAGCACGTGGTCAGTGCTTCCGGCAATTTCGCGCGCCGGACCGGCGCCATGGTCGGGCTCGACATCCCGGTGATCCCGGTCGAGCACCAGTATATCGTGACCGAGCCGCATCCCGAGATCGTCGCGCGTCACGCGCAGGGCCTGCCCGAGATGGGGGTGCTGCGCGAGAGCGACGGCTCCTGGTACCTGCGCGAGGAGGCGGGCGGGCTGCTGCTCGGGCCGTACGAGAAGGGCGCCCCCTGCTGCTACCCGGACGGCCCGCGCGAGGATGCCGAGTACGAGCTCTTCGCAGACGACCTCGAGCGCCTGACGCCGCATATCGAGGCCGCGATCCATCGCGTGCCGGCGTTCGGCGAGGTCGGGGTGAAGCGGGTCTACAACGGCGCGATTCCCTATACCCCGGACGGCAGCCCGATCGTCGGCCCCGCCTGGGGCTTGCACAACTTCTGGTTGAACGAGGGCCACAGCTTCGGCATCACCGCGGCCGGCGGCGCCGGCTGGCAGCTGGCGGAATGGATCGTCGAGGGCGAGCCCACGATCGACATGCTGGGGGTCGACCCGCGCCGCTTCGGCGACTATGCGACCAAGGCCTACCTCAAGGCCAAGAACGAGGAAGCCTACGCCCACGTGTTCGTGATCCACTACCCGGACGAGGAACGCCCGGCCGGCCGGCCCTTGCGCACCGCGCCCTGCTACGAGCGCATGCAGGATCTGGGTGCCGTGTTCGGCCAGAAGTTCGGCTGGGAGCGGCCGAACTGGTTCGCGCCCGCGGGCACGCCGCAGGTCGACGACTGGTCGTTCCGGCGCTCGAAATGGTTCGAGCACGTCGGCGCCGAGTGCTGGAACGTGCAGGAGAACGTGGGCCTGCTGGACATGACCGCGTTCGCCAAGGCAAGGGTTTCCGGCCCCGGGGCCGCAGCGTTCCTGGACCACCTGGTCGCCAACCGCATCCCGGGAAAAATCGGCCGGGTGCACCTTTGCCACGCGCTCAACAGCCGGGGCGGCGTGCACTCCGAGTTCACCATCCTGCGGGAGGGGGAGGACAGCTTTTATCTCGTGTCGGCCGGCGCCTGGCAGCGGCTCGACCACGACTGGATCTTGAAGCACATGCCGGGCGACGGCTCGGTCCAGTTCCAGAACCTCACGAACGCGATCGGCGTCCTGGTGGTGGCCGGGCCGAAGTCGCGCGAGCTGTTGCAGCGGGTCAGCGAGGCCGACTTTTCCAGCGCCGCCTTCCCCTGGCTGACCGGCCGGGAGATCACGGTCGGCCTGGCGCCGACCAAGGCGCTCCGGGTCAATTTCGTCGGCGAGCTGGGGTGGGAATTGCACCACGGGCTCGAGTACCAGAACCACATCTTCGATGCCCTGATGGCGGCCGGCGCCGACCTCGGCCTCAAGCCCTTCGGCATCCGCGCCATGGATTCCCTTACGAGTGGAAAAATCCTACCGGCTGATCGGCACCGAGCTGTCGATCGAGTACGCCGCCTACGAGTCCGGCCTCGACCGCTTCGTGCACCCCAACAAGGGCGACTTCATCGGCCGCGACGCGCTGGTCCGCTGGCGCGAGCGGGGTTTTTCGAACGCGTTCGTGACCCTGGAGGTCCACGACGTCGCCGATGCCGACGCGCTCGGCAACAATCCGATCTACCGTGGGAAAAAACTGGTCGGGCGCGCGACCGGCGGCAACTACGGCTTCCGCCTGGGCAAATCGCTGGCGCTGGCCATGGTCCGCCCCGAGCTTTCCGAACCTGGCACCGAGCTCACGATGGACATCCTCGGCGACACGCGCCGGGTGACCGTGATCCCCGAATCGCCCTACGACCCGCACAACCTGAGGTTGCGCGCCTGAAGCGGGTGAACAGGCTCCATCCGCTTGATCTTGAAAGTATTCGCTGGGCCTCGACTTGGCGCCCGATCGGGCTGCCGGCGTGATGTGATCGCAAATCAACGACCAATGATCGGCGCATCAATGTCTATCTTCGATCGCCTCGTAGCTAGACGGACGGACGCCGGCTCTCGATTTCGCACAGTCCGCCGCGGGCCAGATCGTCACCGGCATTGTCCGGCGGGCAGACGAAGCGTGAACGGTTGATTGCGACAGACACGGAACTGTCGCATGTTTTGCTTGCGGTGGCGCACAAGTGCGACGCGTTTAACTCACATGTGGCGCAACCGCCGGCAAGTCAAACCGCGAAATCCATGGCATCAAGCGCGCATCAATCCTAGAGTAGATCAAGTAATGGTTATCTATACTTGTTTTATGTTGTATTTACTGAATTGTGAATTTTGGCATCACTTTCTCGCATCGGACAGTAGCGATAAGTAAACGCGACCAATTGAGAGGCGGTTGATGCGAGCTCTCCAGGCGACAGGGGTGCACGGAAGTGTGACCTGTGGCGCATTCGGCGAGCGTGCGGCGCGGAATGGGTGGGACCCTCCGCTCGATCCGAAAGTTGGCGCGAAGGATCGGGAAGCGCTCGCGTCGGGCGGCAATCCGGGGTAGGATGGAACCGTGCGTGGAGGTGATTTGAGCGAAATGGTGCCTTCCGATGGAACAGCGGGCAGACGTTCACGGCTCCGGCGAACATCGCCGAGCAGATCGTCGAAAGAGCTCTGGCGCCGTTCCTCTGACAGAGTCCATAATGGAGGCCGCCCGTGAATAGCCTGTTCGATAATGCGGTCCAGTCGATCCAGCTCGGCGTGGAGGACTATCAATCGAACGATCCCAGGCGAGCGGTTTCCGCGGTCCGGAATTTCTATGCCGGCGTCCTTCTCCTTGCGAAAGAGGTTCTCGTCCGTGCTGCGCCGAACGCGAACCCGGCGGAGGTTCTGGGCGTCCACTACAAGCCTATCTCGGACGAAAGCGGAGGCGTGCAGTTCACTCCCGCTTCCCGCCGGACAATCGACTTCGAGACCATCGGCACGCGCTTTGCCGACTTCGGTCTGCCGATCAACAAGCTGGCCCTGGACGACCTCAAGCGCATCCGCACCGATGTTGAGCACTACTATACCGACAAGCCGCGCGAGGCAGTGCGTGAGGCGATCGCCAAAGCTTTCCCGGTGGTTGCAGACTTGTTCCGCCTGGCCGAAGAGGTACCCTCCGAAGTCCTTGGCGATGCGTGGCGGATCATGCTCGACGTTCGTGCCGTCTATGAGCGGGAACTCGAGGCGTGCAGGCAGACCTTCGGAAACCTCGAATGGCCGCTCGCGAGCCTGGCCGGAACTCACTTCAGATGCCCGCAATGCAACTCCGATCTCGTGGCGCAGGATGATCCGCAAAATACAAACCACGAGGGTGCCGATTGCCATTGCCGGGCATGCGGAGAACGCATCCCATCGGAAAAAGCCCTCGAACTCGCTATTGAGGCGCATTTTGAAACCGAGAGCTATATCGCCATGACGGACGGCGGGGAGCAGCCTGTCCAGACCTGCTCCGATTGCGGTCTTACCACCTATCTGTTGACCGACGAGCGCGTCGGCTGCGTATCGTGCGGGTTGATCCTTGACGAGTGCGCGCGATGCATGACCGGCCTGACGCCCGAGAACGTCGATCCGCATAATTCAAACTTGTGCAGCTATTGCGGTCACCTCATGTCGAAGGATGACTAGGAGGGAAGCCTATATAGATCGGAAACAGTCGCGTCCGGGCAGGTCCGGCTGCGCCGGATCGGGCTCTACTCGCGCCGCCTGACGGCGCTCCCGGAGCCCATCTGCGCCCTCGGCTTCGCCGGGTCTCCGCCGTTCGGTGACGATCCCTCGCGCAAGATAGCGCGACCAGCCTCCGGCTGACTTTGTCCGTTTGGGAGGCCTGCGGCCCCCTGCCGTCAAGGCCAAGCCCCTTCGGTGCGCTGGATGCGTCATCCGGTGGGCTCCCTGCTGGACGCCTGTGCTTCCGGGCGTGACGGCCCGACGCCCGCTTCGGCGACGCGCGACTCGACGAGTGCGCGGCTTGCGTGGCAGCATGCGACTGCCATGGCGGCTCCTGTCGAAACGATCACCGCCGGCCTTGAGGAGCGGGCGCGCGTTCTCGGGGTGATGCGGCGGCACGAGCGGGAGCTGCGGGCGCGCGGTCTGACCCGGCTTGCCCTGTTCGGCTCCACGGCGCGCGGCGACCTGGGGCCTTCGAGCGATGTCGATCTCTTGATCGAGGTCGATCCCGCGTGTCCCTTCGGCCTGTTCGCCTTCGTCGATCTCAAGGCTGATCTCGCGGCGATCCTTGGCCGTCCGGTGGACCTCGCCTTCCCCGACGCGATGCGCCCGCGGCTGCGCGCGGCCGTGCTTCGGGATGCCGTCGAGGTCTTCTGATGGCGGCGCCGCGCCTGAGCCGTCTTCCTCGACAGTTGACAATACAGCCGATCCTGATACGAGACGCGGCACTGCCGTGAGGAAACCAGGCTGCGATCAGGAGCATGCGTTGAACTGGGCGGCGTTGACGGGCACTTGGAAGTTCGATGGCTCTGAGGCTGTCTTTCTGAAACCGCAGGACTTGCGGTCACCTGTCGGCATCGCTCTGGCACGCGGAAAATTCCGAGCAGGCAGCATCTCCGTGGTCGTCAGCTTCGAGGACCCCGGCGAGGCAGCGGCTCGCTTGGTCATCGGCTATAATCCCGCAACAAGTGCCTATTTCTCGATCGGGCTCGGGGGCTACGGCTTCGCCTATGTGATCGACGAGTACCGCGAGGGACGAGGCTGGAAGGGCCTAAAAACCGGCGGCGACGTCGCCAATCTAGAGCCCAATAGGCCTTATCGGGTCAGCGTGACCCTGCAAGGCCAGAGCGTCGGTCTGATCGTCGACGACATTCTGGTCATGGAGACCACTCTGCCCTATCCAATGTCCGGTGATCAGATCGGCCTCATGGCCTGGGGCAAGAAACCAGTCCGATTTGAAGATCTTCGCTTCACAACCGACAAACCCCGTGCATTCGTGGTTATGCAGTTTTCCGAGCCCTATGACAATCTCTACCGAGAGGTCATCAAACCGATCGCTGAGCGATCTGGCCTCGAGGTTCTTCGGGCGGATGACGTCTTCAAGCCAGGAATCATTCTTCAGGATATCGTTCGCGGAATTGTCGAGTTTGACGTGATCATAGCGGAAATTACGCCGGTGAACGGGAACGTATTTTATGAGCTTGGCTACGCCCACGCATTGGGGAAACCGACGATCTTATTGGCCAGCCGAAGCACGCAGCTGCCATTCGACATCAGCAGCTACCGATGCATTTTCTACGATGATACCATCCGCGGTAAACGCGATGTCGAGCTCGACCTGGAGCGACATCTGCGGAATATAACGGCCGCAGGCAGATCGATGGCACCAGCAGCCTAGAGAGACTGCCTCACCACGTCGTCGCGGCTTAATCGGCGGCCGAAGCTTGGCGCACGAGGTATGGCATCTCGACTACGCGGGTTCGGCCGGGTCGAGGCGCTTCTCGAACCAGTGGTGGGCGTAGGGCTCGGCGTTGAAAGGCGCGACCTCCTGGTAGCCGTGGCGGCGGTAGAGCGCCTGGGCCTCGTGCAGCGCGCGGTTGGTCTCCAGGTGCAGGATTGCGAGCCCGAGCTGGCGGGCGTGGTCTTCGAGCGCTTCGAGCAGGCGGCGGCCGACGCCCTGGCCGCGCGCGGCGGGGGCGACCCACATGCGCTTGATCTCGGCGATGCCGTTTTTTCCGGATTTGAGGGCGCCGCAGCCGAGAGCCTGGCCGCAGGACCTGGCGATGAGGAAGACGCCGGCCGGCGGTACCAGATCGTGCGGCGTCGGCCGGGATGCTGCGGGCCGGGTCGAAGCCGTGCTCGAAGCGCGCGCGCAGCTCGTCGAAGTATTGCTCGAGGCACCAGCGGGCGGCGGCGCTGGTCGGGTCCTCGACCTCGACCCTGAGCCCGGCGGCGAGCAGCAGGCGTTCGACCTCGGCCATGGCCGCGACCAGGTGCTCGCGCTGGCCCTCGCTCAGGGGGGCCAGGAGCGAGGCCGCGTCCTCGTCGGAGCGCTGGTTGAGGAGGGCGAGCTCGGCCTGGCCGGCGGGCGTCAGCCGGGCCGCGCGGACCCGCCGGTCGGCCGGGCTCGGCGCACCTCGATCAGCCGTTCGCGCTCGAGCGTGCGCAAAAGCCGGCTGAGGTAGCCCGAATCGAGGCCGAGCCGCGCGCGCAGCTCCCGGACCCCGGCACCCTCGAGGCCGATCTCGAACAAGAGGCGCGACGCGCCGAGCGAGCGGCCGCGGCCGAGGAAGCGGTCGTCCAGCGCGCCGATCCGCTGGGTGACCGTCCGGTTGAAGCTGCGAACCCGCGCAACGCTGCTCGCGTCCATTCTCTGACTATAGTCAGAGAATCTGCCAAGGGCAACGGCGGACGCCTCAGCTCTGGGTGCGCAGGCGCGCGACCGCGCGTTCGTCGATTGGCCAGTGGCGGAGGGCGGAGATCACCCGCGACCGTGCGATGATCGACCTGGCTGAGAGGAACCCGGCCTGGGTCGCGGTCGTGGTTTCCCTGCGCCTGACGATCGCGGGTGACGCCGTTGCCCGACTGATCGCGTTTCCTGGCCCGCGTAGGTTTTTGCCGGGATTGTTCGTTCCGCCGATAGGGTGCAGATTTGGCCCTGGCCTCAGCAATTCGAGAAGGGAGGTTGTCATGGGGCTTCGACCCCGGTGTGATCGCTGGCCGAGAGCCTGCCGCGGCTGAGCGACCTCGTGGACCGTCATCCCATCGGAGTGGCCAACCCGTGACCCGACTACTGCGTACAGCTGCTCTGATTGCCGGGCAGTATTTCGCGATCTTGGTGATTCTGGCCGCAGCGTTTGGCTGGTACGCGCCGGCGGCGTTCGCATGGGTCGGGCCGAACATATCGTTGTTACTCGGCCTCGTCATGTTCGGGGTCGGCGTGACGGTGCGCAGGAGTGATTTCCAGGCCTTGCTCTTGCAGCCGTGGAAAGTACTCGCAGGTGTTGCCGCACAATACCTCGTGATGCCGCTCCTCGCCATCGCCCTGTCGCTGATGTTTGGCTTGTCGACCGACCTCACCATCGGGATGGTGCTGCTCGGTGCGTGCCCGGGGGGCACCTCCTCGAACCTGGTGACCTTTATCGCCCGGGGCAATGTTGCGTTGTCGGTGGCGATCACATCGATCTCGACGCTGATTGCACCCCTGA
This sequence comes from uncultured Alphaproteobacteria bacterium, assembly GCA_963753685.1. GTDB lineage: Bacteria > Pseudomonadota > Alphaproteobacteria > Geminicoccales > Geminicoccaceae > DATAOG01. The sequence continues at coordinate 59,509 of CAVWDE010000019.1, read as the reverse complement.
TGACGCCGCTCCTCACGCTCTGGCTGGTGGGTACAATGATCGACGTCTCGGCGGCCGCCCTCTTTCTCTCCATCGTCGAAATCATCATCGTACCTGTGGCTTTGGGCGTACTGGTGCATGCCATGCTTGGCGCCAAGGTCGAGCCGATCGGCGCAGCCTTTCAGTTGATCTCGGTGCTCGCGATCATGTTGCTGGTCGGTTTCGTGATGGGCGCGAACTACGAACATTTCCGTACGATGCCAGCGTCCCTGATTGGCGCCGTCGTCGCCCACAATCTGCTCGGCTTCGGCGCCGGCTATCTGATCGCGCGCGTCATGCGGATGCCGGTCGCCGATCAGAAAGCCATGTGCTTCGAGGTCGGTATGCAGAACTCCGGCCTGGCGATCACCCTGGCGACCATCCACTTCAGTCCGGTTGTTGCTCTGCCTGGCGCTTTGTTCAGTCTGTGTCACACCGTGTTCGGGCCTCTGGTGGCCAACTTCTGGACATGGACAGAGACTCTGAGGGCCCAACGGGAAGCACGATCTTGACGGCTTTGACGACCGACGAGAACGAACGCGGGAGAACACGGCTCGGTGCATGTCACGGTCGGCCGCGATGCCGGCGCCGGCCGCTGCCTGGTGGCCGCCGGATGTGAAGTGCCCGCTGCCGGACGCCGCGGCTCGTGCGCCTCGATACCCCGCGCGCAGCAGGGCGTTTCATGCGGATGAGATGGCCGCACCGGTCGAATGTAAGGTCGTCGGTGCGATCCGGCGGCCAGGAGGAGAACCGCTGCGCCGCGCCTGGCGTGGGGCCGTGGTGGCCGGGTGCGCCGCCTCAGCTCTGGGTGCGCAGGCGGGTGACCGCGCGTTCGTCGATCGGCCAGTGGAGGAGGGCCGCGATCAGGCCGAGCGCGATCGAGAGCCACCAGACGAGGTCGTAGCTGCCGTAGCGGTCGTACAGCCAGCCGCCGAGCCAAACCCCCAAGAAACTGCCGAGCTGGTGGCCGAGGAAGACGAAGCCGAAAAGGGTCGCCATGTAGCGGGGGCCGAAGATCTGGGCGACCAGGCCCGAGGTCAAAGGCACGGTCGAGAGCCAGAGCAGGCCCATGATCGCGCTGAAGACGAGGGCGGAAGTGGCGGAGAGCGGCACCGCGATGAAGACCGCGATCAGGACCGCGCGCGCGGTGTAGAGGAAGCTCAGGCAGTATTTCTTGCTGAGGTGGCCGCCGAGCAGGCCCGAGAGGTAGGAGCCGATGACGTTGAAGAGGCCGATCAGGGCCAGGCACCAGGCCGCGGTCTGGGTCGAGAGGCCGCCGTCGGCCAGGTAGGCCGGCAGATGGACGGCGATGAAGGCCACGTGCCAGCCGCAGACGAAGAAGCCCGCGGTCAGGTAGAGATAGCCTGAGTGCCGGCGCGCCTCGGTCAGGGCCTGGCGCAGCGTCTGGGTATCGCCGGGTGCGGCCTGGGGGCGGCCCTGGATGCCGGCTGCGAGTGCCACCATGGCGAGCGCGCCCGCGGCCATGAGCATGAGTGCGGTCTGCCAGCCGTAGGCGGCGAGGAACGCCTGGCCGATCGGCGGCATCAGGAACTGGCCGAGCGAGCCCAGCGCCGTGGTGATGCCGAGCGCCATCGAGCGCCGCTCGGGCGCGACGCTGCGGCCGACCGCGGCGAGCACGACCCCGAAGCCCGTGCCGCCGAGCGCCAGGCCGAGCAGGACGCCGGCGCTCAGATGCAGCCCGAGCGGCGTGCTCGTCGTCGACATCAGGAAGACCCCGAGCGCGTACAGGAGGCCGCCCACCGCGAGCATCCGGCCGCTGCCGTAGCGGTCCGCGAGCATGCCGACGAACGGCTGCGAGACGCCCCAGACCAGGTTCTGGAGCGCGATCGCGAAGGCGAACACCTCGCGGCCCCAGCCGAGATCGAGGCTCATCGGCTGCAGGAACAGGCCGAAGCTCGAGCGGATGCCGAACGACAGCAGCACCATGGCCGAGCCGCAACCGATCGCGAGCATGGCCGTCCGCGACAGGCCTGCTTCCCCGGTCATGGTCCCCTCTTCACCCCCGATGCGCGCCAGCAGGCGGCGATCACCGGCTTGTAGCGGCGCGCGGTTGTGGCATAAAGGACAATATGACCACGATTCCTGCCACGCCCGCGCCGCCCCCGAGCCGCGAGGTCGTCATCCTGGCCTACGCGGGCGTGAACCTGCTCGACGTCGCCGGTCCGGCGCAGGCGTTCACGACCGCGGCGGCCCTGGCGCCCCAGGACGCGGCGCCGCCCTATCGTCTGACCCTGGTCACGAAGGCGGGCGGTCCGACCGCGACCTCGACCGGCATCGCAATCGTGACGGACGCGCTCGCGGACCTCGCGGACCGGCCGATCGACACCCTGATCGTGGCCGGCGGCCCCGGCGTCCATGCGCTCCGGCGCGACCCGGAGATGGTCGCCTGGATCGCCGGCCGCGCGACCCTGGCGCGCCGCACCTGCTCGGTCTGCACCGGGGCGTTCCTGCTGGCCGCCGCCGGGCTGCTCGACGGCCGGCGCGCCACTACCCACTGGCGCTGGGCGAGCGCGCTGCAGGCGCACTATCCCAAGGTGCGGGTCGAGGCCGATCCGATCTACGTGCAGGACGGGCCGATCTGGTCGTCGGCCGGGGTCAGCGCGGGCATCGATCTGGCGCTCGCCCTGGTCGAAGCCGACCTCGGCCATGCCGCCGCGATCGAGGTCGCGCGCTATCTGGTCGTGTTCCTGAAGCGGCCGGGCAGTCAGGCCCAGTTCAGCGCCCCGCTCGCCGGGCAGGCCCTGGGTGACGGCCGCTTCGGCGATCTGCACGCCTGGATCTCGGCCGATCTCGGACGCGACCTCAGGGTCGAGCGGCTGGCCGAGCGGATGGCCATGAGCCCGCGCAACTTCGCCCGCGCCTATGCGGCGGCGACCGGGGCCACGCCCGCGAAGGCGGTCGAGGCGATGCGGGTCGAGGCGGCGAGACGCCTGCTCGAGGAGACCTCCAGGCCGATCGGCTGGGTCGCGCGCCAGTGCGGGTTCGGCGACGACGAGCGGATGCGCCGCAGCTTCCTGCGCTGGATCGGGGTCACGCCCTCGGACTACCGCGACCGCTTTCGCACCGGTCGGCCCGACCCGCGGCACGCTGACGGCGCGCACCCTGCCACCGTGGCAAGCCAAGCTTGATTGCGGATGACCGGGCTCGGATCCGTGCAGGATCCGCGGTCAGCAAGCCGGTCATCGGGTTGATGTGGGTCAAAGTGTGGACCGCCCTATGCGACCACTCTCGCGCGAGCTTCCTTGCCAAGGAACAGCACCTCAACGGGAGGTCCGCCGTGAAGATCCGGAGCGTGCTTGCGGCCGCAGGCTTTCTTGCCGTCAGTTGCGTCTCGGTGTCGGCTCAGCAGATCACGGGCGTGCCAGGCTCACCCGCCGCCACCACCACGATCGAGGGCGGGCAACTTCCGCCGCCCGATCCCAAGTTCGGCGGGGTGATCAAGGAGCGGGCCTCGGAGTTGACGCCGTGGTGGGCGCCCCGCGTCGTGCCGCCGAAGGGCGCGCCCAACGTGCTGCTGATCATGACGGACGACGACGGCTACGGCGCGCCCAGCACCTTCGGCGGCGTCATCCCGACCCCGGCGCTCGATCGCATCGCCAAGGCCGGGTTGCGCTACACGAACTTTCATTCCACTTCGCTGTGCTCGCCGACCCGGGCCGCCTTGATCACGGGCCGCAATCACCACGTCGCCGGCTTCGGGGTCGTGGATGAAATTGGCACAGGGTATCCAGGCTACGACTCGATCATTTTGCACGCGAACGGCACCATTGGCACGATTCTGAAGGAAAACGGCTACGCTACCGCCTGGTTCGGCAAGGACCACAACACGCCGTCCTATCAGGCAAGCCAGGCCGGGCCGTTCGACCAGTGGCCGATTGGCATGGGCTTCGACTATTTCTACGGGTTCGTCGGCGGCGACGCCAGCCAGTGGCAGCCGAACCTGTTCCGCAACACGACGGCCATCTACCCCTTCCAGGGCCATCCCAGCTGGAACCTGACCACGGCCATGGCCGATGACGCGATCCAGTACATGAAACAGCTCAAGGAGCTCGCGCCCGACAAACCGTTCTTTGTCTACTACGTCCCGGGCGGCACCCACGCCCCGCATCATCCGACGCCGGAGTGGATCAAGAAGATCAGCGACATGCACTTGTTCGATGACGGGTGGAACAAGCTGCGGGAGACGATTTTCGCCAACCAGAAACGATTGGGCATCATGCCCGACTACGCCAAGCTGACGCCCTGGCCGAAAGAGCTGCCGCAGTGGGATTCCCTCGGCTTCGAGCAGAAGAAGCTGTTCATCAAGCAAGCGGAGGTTTATGGCGCCTACCAGGCCTACACCGACCACGAGATCGGCCGGGTCATCCAGGCCGTCGAAGACCTCGGCCAACTCGACAACACCCTGATCATCTACATCAGCGGCGACAATGGCGCGAGCGCCGAAGGAATGCTGAACGGCACGCCGAACGAGTTCACCACCTTCAATGGCGTTGAAGTGCCGGTCAAGGACCAGTTCCTCTGGTACGAGTTCTGGGGGTCCGCCCGGACCTATCCGCACTTTGCGGCGCCCTGGGCTTGGGCGTTCGACACGCCGTTCAAGTGGGTCAAGCAGGTGGCATCGCACTTCGGCGGCACGGCCCAGGGCATGGCCATGTCCTGGCCCGGTCACATCAAGGATGCGGGCGGCATCCGCCGCCAGTTTCACCACATCATCGACATCGTGCCGACCATCCTGGAAGCGAGCGGCATTCCGCAACCCGAGATGATCAACGGCATCAAGCAGCGCCCGATCGAAGGCGTCAGCATGGTCTATACGTGGGACAAGGCGAACGCCGACGCCCCGACCCGGCACACGACGCAATACTTCGAGATGCTGGGCAATCGCGCCATCTATCATGACGGGTGGGTGGCGTGCACGACGCCGGTGACGCTGCCGTGGGAACTGAGCACGAAGACACCGCCCGACGTGATCACCGGGTACAACTGGGAGCTTTATGACGTCCTGAAAGATCCCACCGAGGCCGACGACCTGGCCGCCAAGATGCCGGACAAGCTCAAGCAGATGCAGGACCTGTTCTATGCCGAGGCGCAGACGTACAACGTGCTGCCGCTCGACAACTCGACGCTTGCGCGCTGGAATACGCCACGCCCGAGCCTGACGGCAGGCAGGACGGTCTTCACCTATTCCGGCGAACTGACGGGCGTGCCGGCCAGCACGGCCCCGGACATCCTGAACAAGTCGTACACCATCAAGGCCGAGGTCGAGATTCCCGAGGGTGGCGCCGAAGGCATGATCGTCACCGAGGGCGGGCGCTTCGGTGGCTACGGTCTGTTCTTGAGCAAAGGCGAATTCGGCTTTAATCGGGGCAAGGTCGTGTTCCTGTACAACCTGCTCGACCTCAAGCGCACCGCGTGGGAGGGGCCTGAGTTGGCAGCGGGCAAGCACACGATCGTGTTCGACTTCAAGCCGGAGGGTCCCGGTTTGGGCAAGGGCGGCACGGGCGTGCTTTCTGTCGACGGCAAGGAAGTGGCGAGGAATTCCCTGGACCACACCACCCCGATCACCTTTCCGGAAGACGAGACCTTCGACATCGGCCAGGACACCCGCACCCCGCTGGCGCTGCTGGAGTATCGCTACGATGTGCCGTTCAAGTTCACCGGCAAGATCGACCAGCTGACCTTCGAACTCGGCGAGGGGCAGTCAGCAGCGAAACAGTAACCGCGGCGCGGCCCGCGCGCGGGCCGCCCTGGGCGCCAATGGCTGATGAAAAAGGTGCTCATGCTTGCGGCCGTCGGCGAAGCCGCGACCGGATTGGCGTTGCTGATTGCTCCCTCGCTGGTCGGGCAGTTGTTGTTGGGTGAGGAGCTTATCGGCGTCGCCATACCGGTTGCGCGCGTCGCGGGCATCGCCCTGGTTGCTTTAGCGATTCGCCTGCTGGCCGGGCCCGCCGCTGATCGGCATGTTGACCTACAGCGCAGTGGTCGCGATATATCTTGCTTACCTCGGGTTCGCAGGTGGGTTGGCTGGCGTCCTGCTATGGCCCGCGGTTGCGCTTCACGCAGTTTTGTCAGTCTTTCTCGGTCGCGCCTGGCGCGCCACCGAGGCGAGATGAAGGAGCAGCCCATTTCCCGGATGAATTACAATAACTGCCAAAATGCCGCTCCGGATTTGGTCCGTGCGACCAAGTCATCAAAACGTTCATAACGGAGGATCGACACGATCGAGCAGGCGTTGCGGTCGTCCGGGACGTTCGCGGGCGATGTCGGTCCGAGCGGATATCTGGTCGCCTACGCGCTGGCCGAGAGCAACCTGCGCCTTGGCCGGGTGGTGGTCGCCGATTCGGTCAACCCTCTGGCCGTCACGCGCGCTGCGTGGCGCCGGGTGGCGGTCACGACCTCAGCGGACATCGCCGAGATCGAGGTCGTCTGCTCGGACCCGATCGAGCATCGCCGCCGGGTCGAGACCCGCAGGGCAGATCTGGCCGGTCTCGCGCTGCCTGCCTGGCGAGATGTCGTCGAGCGCGAGTACGAAGCCTGGGACCGGCCGCGGATCGTCCTCGACACAGCGAACCGCACGGTCCAGGACGCCCTCGATGAGCTACGATCGCAGTTGGGATCCGCTGTCGGGGACGGCGAGCGAGCGCGGCGCGGCGGCATGCGCATCGACGGATCGCACCGCTTGCCCGGCGCGCGGAAAGACATCCCGAGCAAGGAGGCGGCACCATGACCGACTACGACGTCCTGATCACCGGCAACAATCTCGCCTACGCCGACGGCGCGCTCGGCATCAGCAGCGTCGTCCTGGTGACCGGCGCCGAGGGGCCGCTGCTGTTCGATACCGGGCATTACGGCAACCGCCCCGCCCTGCTCCGCGGCCTCGCCCGCCATGGCCTTAAGCCCAAGGACGTGCCGCGGGTCATGCTCTCGCACCTGCACTGGGACCACAGCCTGAACGTCGATCTGTTCCGGGGCGCCGAGATCCTGGTGAGCCGGCGCGAGCTCGACTACGCGCAGGCGCCGCATGCCGAGGACACGCACCTGCCCTGGGGCATCCTCGACGAGCTCCAGCGCCACCGGGTGACCCTGCTCGAAGGCCCGACCGAGATCGGCTCCGGCCTAACCGCATTCCCGGCGCCCGGCCACACCCCGGGGCTCTATGCGCTGGCGCTCGAGACCGCGGACGCGCGGCCGGGTGGTGCTGGCGAGCGATGCGATCAAGTACCCCAAGGAGGTGATGATCGGGGTCGGCGATCTGGTGCTCGACACGCTCGAAGCCAGCCGCGCCTCGATCGCCGCGATCCTGGCGCGGGCCGACCGGATCGTCCCCGGCCATTTCGTCGAGATGCGCAAAGTTGGGAATGCCTGGACCTGGGACCAGCCGGCGCCCTTCGACCTCCGGCTGCGGTAACTGTTCCTTAACAATCCCTCTGTCGGGACTGCGTGCGAATGTCTCCCGTCGGATCAAGAAGCGGGAACCGACGCGTGCGACCCTTGAAGGGGCCGACCTGACCCGATCCGGATTCGCGAAGGCGGGGTACGGCGACGGTCGCCCAGATTCGCCGGCCGCCGCCGCTCACCTGCTGCGCCATCGAAGACCTCGGAGGGGCAACCGAGGGCCAACGCTGGCCCAAGAAGAAGCTTTGCTTGGCATCCGGACCCTGGCATCATGCCGCCGTGACAGCCGAATAAAGCTTTCAGTTCGCGCTGCCGCGGTGTCGGTGGTCAAGCCGTTCGCGGGAAGTAACTCGATTGACATCGGCCCCGAAATCTCATTGAGGGGACTCGCATGCAAATCATTCAGTCTCGCCGCCGTTTCCTGACCCATGCGTCGCTGGCCGCGGCCGCGGGGGTGCTGGGCGCCCGGGGATCGCTTGCCGCCGAGGAGCCCCCTGAGACGACCACACTCCGGCTGACCTATGACCCGAGCATCTGTACCGCACCTTGGTACATCGCCGACCAGCTCCTGCGTGCCGAGGGGTTCGCCGATGTCCGCTATCTGCGGACGATAGCAGGTGGCGAGGCCGTCGCACGCGGCGAGGCCGACTTCAGTGCGGACACCGGGGCATTTATCGTGTCGCGTCTGGATGCCGGCGACCCGATCACGGCATTGGCGGGCGTGCATCCGGGATGTTACGAGCTGTTCGCTCATCAGCCCGTCCAAACCATCAGCGACCTGAAGGGCAAGAGGGTCGGCATCCGCGCGCTCCGCTCCGGCAGCCATCTCTATCTCGCGATGATGGCAGCCCAGGTCGGGCTCGACCCCCACCAGGACATCGACTGGGTCACCCCAGGTCCGAGCGGCACCACCCTGCAGCTGTTCGCCGAGCGGAAAGTCGATGTCTTTCTCGGGTTTCCGCCCGAGCCGCAGGAGCTGCGCGCCCGCAAGATCGGCCGCGTGATCCTCAAGACGGCCACGGACAAGCCCTGGTCGGAGTATTTCTGCTGCACGGCGTTCGGCAACAGGGACTTCGTCCGCGCTCATCCGGTCGCGACCAAGCGCTACCTGCGAGCCATCCTCAAGGCTGCCGATATCTGCGCCGCTGAGCCCGAGCGGGCGGCGCGAGATCTGGTCGAGGGCGGGTTCACCCAGCGCTACGACTATGCGCTCGAGACGCTGACCGACGTGCCGTACAATCGATGGCGCGAATATGACCCGGAGGACACGATGCGCTTTTACGCGCTTCGGCTGCACGAAGCGGGGATGATCAGCTCCACCCCAAACGCGCTCGTTGCCGTCGGCACCGACTGGCGCTTCGTCAACGAGCTCAAGCGCGAGCTGAAGGGGTGAACCTGGGTCTCGGGCCAAGACCCGGGCCAGACATGGCGGAGGCCATACCGATGCAGATCATTCAAAGTCGCCGCGATTTTCTGACCGGACTGTCCGCCGCCGGCGCCGCTGGCGTCCTTGGCGGCCGGACAGCGCTCGCCGACGAAGCGCCGCCGGAGACCACCACGATCCGCCTGGCGTTCACGACCGGGATCTGCTTCGCCCCGCTCGACGTCGCCGCGGAGCTCCTGCGCGCCGAAGGCTTCACCGACGTCGAGTACGTGAGAGCCGCCGGCGGCTTCAGCACGCCGCAGATGATGGCCAAGGGCGAGGTGGACTTCGGCGCCAGCTTCGCCGGTACGGTCGTCTACCATCTGGATGCCGGCCTGCCGATCACCGCGGTCGGGGGCCTGCACGTCGGCTGCTACGAGCTGTTCGCGCACGCGCCGGTCCGCAGCATCCGCGACCTGAAGGGCCGGCGCGTCGGCATCCAAACGCTGGCCTCGAGCGGGCACCTCTACCTCTCGATCATGGCCAAGCACGTCGGCCTCGACCCCAAGCAGGACATCGAGTGGATCGTGCCGACGGATGGCAACGCCAAGGAGCTGTTCGCCGCCGGCAAGACCGATGCTTTTCTCGGCTTTCCGCCCGAGCCGCAGGAGCTGCGCGACCGCAACATCGGCCGCGTCATTCTCAACACGGTCACGGACCAGCCATGGTCGCAGTATTTCTGCTGCATGCTCTACGGCAACCGCGCCTGGGTGCGCGCCCATCCGGTCGCGACCAAGCGGTTCCTGCGCGCGACCTTCAAGGCTGCCGAGTTCTGCACCGCCGAGCCCGGAACCGCCGCGCGCCGGCTGGTCGACGGCGGGTTCACCGAGCGCTACGACTACGCGCTCCAGACGATCCAGGAAGTTCCGTACGACCGCTGGCATGAGTACGATTCGGAGGACACGATGCGCTTCTTCGCGCTGCGCCTCCACGAGGTCGGCATGATCAGTTCCATCCCGAACGCGATCCTTGACGAGGGCACCGACTGGCGCTTCCTGAACGAGCTCAAGCGCGAGCTGAAGGCGTGAGCCAGATGCCGTGGAGTGTGTCGGCTCGTGGGCTACGAGCTGAACTGCTGCGGCTGTGCGCCTCAAGACCGGACGGTCACGGTTAAGGAGCTGCCGCGCCAGGTACGCCCGTCTGAATGAGCCGGGACCCGCCGCTCCGTCTTGCCGCGGCCCGGTGGGCTGAGCTCAAGGCCGACCAGAATGCGCGATGCGGGCTGATTTGGCAATCAGACTGTGAAGCAGCTCACATCGGGCGGCACCGACAGTGCGCTAGGCTGCCCTGGCAGTGGCTGGATGAACTGCGAGCCAGGAGGCGGTCCCATGAGCTTGGCCCAAGACGTGGAGATCCTGAGCAACATTCCGCTGTTCGCCAAGATCAATCCGACCAGACTGAAGTTGCTGGCGTTCACCAGTGAACGCCTAGCGCATCCGGCGGGCAACGAGCTGTTTCACCAGGACGACTACGGTGACGCCGCCTATGTCATCCTCGAAGGTGAGGCCGACATCCTGGTCGATGCGCCGCGTAAGGCGCTCAAGATTGCGACCTTGGGTAAGAACGACATCATCGGCGAGATCGCGATTCTGTGCGACGTGCCGCGCAGCGCGACCGTGGTCGCGCACGGCGACCTCGATACGCTGCGCCTGTCGAGGGAGGGGTTCTTCCACCTGGTTGCCGAGTTTCCGCAGGTGGGCGTCCAGGTGATGCGCGCGCTCGCGGCGAAGCTGCATCGGACCACCCAGGCGCTGAGTGCGGCGCGCGCAAGGCTCGACGAGCTGGAAAGCCCCGCGGCGGCTGAGCGAGGCAGCGCGCCGGCGCAGGGCACCGCCCGATGACCGCTGCGCTCAGGCCGCTTGCCCAGAGCGGTCTGCCCGGCTCTCCCGGCAGTGGCGTTGCTTTTCCTCGACCGCCTGGGCCAGCGCGCGGGTGACGATCGCGACCATGATCCCGACGTAGACGACGCCGACGAATCCGGCGACGACGCTCGCGATGCGGCCGACGGCGGTCGCAGGGGCGATGTCGCCAGCTCGGCATGCTGCCGAGCCGGCGCTCTCAGTCCAGCAGCTGCAGGTTGTGGATCAGGCTCGAGGTGTCCCAGCGGCCGCCGCCGCGCTCCTGACACCTGGCGGTAGAACTGGTCGACCAGCGCCGTGATCGGCAGCCGCGCGCCGTTGCGGTCGCGCCTCGTCCAGGCAGATCCCGAGGTCCTTGCGCATCCAGTCGACGGCGAAGCCGAAGTCGAACTTGCCCTGCGACCATGGTCTTGGCGCGGTTGTCCATCTGCCAGGACTGCGCGGCGCCCTTGGAGATCACCGTCGATCACCTTGTCCATGTCGAGGCCGGCGCGCATGCCGAAGTTGATGCGCCTCCGACAGCCCCTGGACCAGGCCGGCGATGCAGATCTGGTTGACCATCTTGGTGAGCTGGCCGGCGCCCGCCGGGCCCATCAGCGTGACCGCCTTGCGCGTAGCAGTCCATCACCGGCTTGGCGCGGTCGAAGGCCGCCGGCTCGCCGCCGCACATCACGGTCAGCTGGCCGTTCTCGGCGCCCGCCTGGCCGCCCGAGACCGGAGCGTCGATGAAGTCGTCGCCCGCCCTTGGCCTCGCCGCCGCGAGCTCGCGCGCGATGTCGGCCGAGGCGGTCGTGTGGTCGACCAGGACGCAGCCCTCGGCCATGCCGGCGAGCGCGCCGTCGTCGCCGAGCACGACGCTGCGCATGTCGTCGTCGTTGCCGACGCACATGAACACGAACTCGGCGCCCGTCGGCCGCCTCGCGCGGGGTCCGCGCTTGCCGGCCGCCGTGCTGCTTCGCCCACTGCTCGGCCTTGGCCGCGGTGCGGTTGTAGACCGTGACCTCGTGACCCTTGGCCTGGAGATGGCCGGCCATCGGATAGCCCATGACGCCGAGCCCGATGAAGGCGCATTTCGCCATGTCGCTCCTCCCGCCGCTTTTGACGGGCGGCAAGCTAGTCGGAATTGCCCGAGGGGACAAGCTTGCCCCGGCGATGGCGCGCGGCGCGGTGGCCGCCTGCGGGCGAGCGGCCCGCCGCCGCGTGGGAATTCGGCTCGCGGGCGGCGGGCGAGGCGCGTAGGCTGGGCGCCGGCGAGTAAGGACAAGACAGTTGGCACGCGCACGAGCCGACCTGCCCGAGCCCTGGACGGTCGAGGAGTTCCTCGCCTGGGAGCGCGAGCAGGAGGAGCGTTACGAGTACGTCGGCGGGGTGATCCGGGTGATGGTCGGCGACACGCTCGACCACAACACGATCGCCTGCAACGTGTTCAGCGGCCTGCGTTCGCAGCTTCGTGGCGGCCCTTGTCGCGTGTTCATGGAAGGGGTGAAGGTCGTCTCGGCGTCGGCGACCATGTATCCCGACGTGGTCGTGACCTGCACGCCCGGATCGGGCCGGAGCGACGTCGTGCCCGAGCCGGAGATCGTGGTCGAGGTCCTGTCGCGCTCGACCCAGGGCTTCGATCGCGGCCCCAAGCTCGACGCCTATCAGCAGATCGCGAGCCTCAGGCAGTACGTGCTGATCGCGCAGGAGGAGATCAGGATCAGCGTCTACGAGCGGGACGAGGGCGGCTGGCGCTACCGTATCCTCGACGAGCCGGATCTGCGCCTCGGCTTCGCGGCCGGCGGCGCCGCCATGACGCTGGCCGAGATCTACGAGCGCACGACCGCTGCCGAAGCCGCGAGGCGCCCGAGCGCCTGATCCCGGGAGGGGGGAACGCCGCCTTCGCGGTAACGCTCAGTGCTTGTGCAGCGACTCCGCCTCCCGGTGCAGGGATTCGGCGATCGCGTGCTCGGCGGCGCCGCCGGGTCGAGCTTCGAGCTGCTGCCGGCGTCGGCGCGGGAGAACTCCTCGAGCTCGGCCGAGAGCTCGTCGAGCTCCTTGCCGCCGGCCATCATGTTCAGGACCTCCTCGCGCGATGACCTCGGCCTTCGGGAAGGTGCCGTAGGTGCGGCCGCGGTTGAGGATCGTGAAGGCGTCGCCGACCGGGTAGGCGTGGTGGACGTTGTGGGTGATGAAGATCACGCCCAGGCCCGCGCGCCCGCGCCTGGGCGACGTAGCGCAGCACGACCGAGGCCTGCTTGACGCCCGAGCGCCGAGGTCGGCTCGTCGAGGATCAGCACCCGGGCGCCGAAATAGACCGCGCGCGCGATCGCGACGCACTGGCGCTCGCCGCCCGACAGCGTGCCGACCGCCTGGCTCGGATCGCGCACGTCGATGCCGATCTTGCCCATCTCCTCCTTGGCGATCCGGTTGGCGTCGCCGACGTCGAAGCCGCCGAAGGCGCCCTTGCCGCGCGCCGGGCTCGCGGCCCATGAAGAAGTTGCGCGTGATGCTCATCAGCGGGATCATCGCCAGGTCCTGGTAGACCGTGGCGATGCCGCGATCGAGCGCGTCGCGCGGGCTGTCCATCGCGACCGGCTCGCCGTCGATCAGGATCTGGCCCTCGGTCGGCTGATGGACGCCCGAGAGGGTCTTGATCAGGGTCGACTTGCCGGCGCCGTTGTCGCCGAGCAGGCACATCACCTCGCCCGCGTGCACCTCCATGGTGACGCCGTTGAGCGCGATCACCGAGCCGAAGCGCTTGACGATGTCGCGCAGCTCCACGATCGGCGGGGCGTTGCCATCGGTCCGGTCTGCCATGGTTCGTCTCCTTTTGCGCGCGCTCCGCTAGCGGGCCTCGGTCACCTTGCGGCGGATGTAGTTGTTGAACAGCACCGCGATCAGCATCATCACGCCCAGGAACACCTTGAACCAGTCGGTGTTCACGCCGGTGTAGAAGATGCCCATCTGCACCGTGCCGAAGATCAGCGCGCCGAAGGAGGCGCCGATCGCCGAGCCGTAGCCGCCGGTCAGCAGGCAGCCGCCGATCACCGCGGCGATGATCGCCTCGAACTCCTTGAGCAGGCCGCGCTTGGTGTCGGCCGAGCCGGCGTCGAGCACCTGGACGCAGGCGAACAGCGTGGCGGCGCAGGCGGTGAACATGAACAGGCCGATCTTGACCGCCGCGACCGGCACGCCGACGTTGCGCGCCGCGTTCGGGTCGCCGCCGCAGGCGAAGATCCAGTTGCCGACCCGGGTGCGCAGCAGGATCCAGGTCGCGACCGCGGTCAGCACGACCCACCAGACGATCGACATCGGGATGCCGGAGATCGCGGGCGCGCCGTCGGCGCGGGTGCCGATCAGCCCGATGTTGGCGAGCCAGACCATCAGGCCGTGGCCGACCTCGCCGGCGAACACCGGCGCCAGCCAGTCGTGCTCGGCCAGCGCCTTGAGGCCGGAGACCTGGGTGCGGCCGGTGATCAGGCGGGTGAAGCCGATGGTCAGGCCGCGCAGGATGAAGAGGCCGCCGAGCGTGACGATGAACGACGGCAGGCCGCTCCTGATCACGATCAGGCCGTTGATGTAGCCGACCACGGCAGGCGATCGCGAAGGCGAGCAGGATGCAGCAGCCAGAGCGGCCAGCCCCACTGCGCCGCCGGGATCGCGATGATCACGCCGGCGGCGCCGATCATCGAGCCGATCGAGAGGTCGAACTCGCCGCCGATCATCAGCATCGAGGCGGCGACCGCGATGATGCCGAGCTGGGCCGAGACCTCGAGGAAGTTGAGGATGCCCGGGCGCCGAGAACAGGCCGCTGCCGCCGGCGACGATGCGCGAAGAAGATGAACACCAGGATGGTCCCGGCCACCGCGCCGAGCTCCGGGCCGGGCCATCAACTTGCGCACGAGCGGCGTCTCGGCGACCCGCTCATCAGCGGTTGCGGTTCTGGTCGCGGCCATGGCAGGCCTCCTCCGATCGCTGCCCGTCGGTCGACCGGGGCCCGCCGCAGCGGCGGGCCCCTGCGTGGTCGCGGTCTAGCGGATGCCCTTGCTTGCTCAGCTCGATCACCTGGGCGGCATTGTCCTTGGTGACGAAGCCCGGGCCGGTCATGACCGTGCCGGCCGGCATCGTGCCGTAGAGCTTGTACAGCCTCAGGAACTGGATCGGCAGGTAGCCCTGCAGGAACTGCTGCTGGTCGATCGCGAACATCATCTTGCCGTCGTCGATCGCCTTGAGCACCGCGGGCGACAGATCGAAGGTGCCGAACTTGACCTTGTCCAGCATCTCGCTGTCCTCGAGCGCCGCGAGCGTCGGCTCGGCGGCCGCCGGGCCCAGCGCGAGGATGCCGTTGGTGTCGGGGTTGGCGGTCAGCGCGGCCTTGACCGCATTGCCGATCTCGGTCGGGTCCATGCTGACCGCGAGCACCTCGACCGGTCGCCCTCGAGGCCGTCGGTGAAGCCCTGGCAGCGCAGGTCGAGGGCGACGTTGCCGACCTCCTGGTTGACGCAGAGCGCCTTGGTGACGCCCGCCGCCTTCATCTTCTTGCCGGCGCCGAGGCCGGCCTCGTATTCGGTCTGGCCGACGTGCACCAGGACGCCGAGCTCCTCGTAGACGTCGGAGCCGGAGTTCATCGAGACCACCGGGATGCCGGAGGCGACCGCGTTCTTGATCGAATCGCCGAGCGCCTCGGCGTCGGGGATCGAGACCACGAGGCCGTCGGGCTGCGAGGCGACCGCGGCGTCGATCAGCTGCGCCATCTGCGACCATGTTGTAGGTGTCGGGCGCGTGGTATTCGACGGTCACGCCGAGGTCCTTGGCCGCCTGGTCGACGCCGTTCTTGACCACCGACCAGAACGGGTCGGAGGCCTGGCCGTGGGTGACGACGACGAAGCGCATGTCCTGGGCCATCGCCGAGCCGGCGAAGCCCAGCGCAGCCGCAAGCGACGGCAGCCGTGGCGAGTTTGCTGGTCACGCCTGCTACTCCCTGAGCTGGTTCTTGTTCTGAGCCTAAGGGGTAGCGCCGGATCGCGCCCTTGCCAACTGCGAATCCGCCGTGGCCGCCGGCGCCCCGGGTGCGAGCTTTGCGCTTGCCGCGCGCGCAGCCCGTGCCAGGATGCCGCCATGCGGCTCGCAGCCACACGAGATCCAGGCGATCCGGCAGGCGGCGCTGGCGGTGTTCGGCGCGCGCGCGACGGTCCGCGTGTTCGGCTCGCGGGCCCTGGACCACTCAAGGGCGGCGACCTCGACCTCCACCTCGAGGTCGAGCCGGGCCAGGCGACCCTCGCCAACGAGATGCGGTTTCGCGGCCTGATCGAGCGCCCGCTGGACGAGCTCAAGGTCGACGTCGTGCTGCATGAGCGCGGCCGGCCGCTCGGCCGATCGACCAGATCGCGCGCCGCGACGGGATCCTGCTGTGACCCCGCCCGAGCCCGCCCTGCTGCGCCGGGGCCTGGTCGCGACCGAGCGCTGCGCAGTGCGCCTCCAGCGATCGTTGACCGGCTGCGGACGCTGTTCCCGATCGATGCCGCGGGCCTGCAGAGCCTGGTCCCCGGCGTCAGGACGATATCGACGCCTTTCTCAAGCGGCTTCGAGCAGCTGGTGCTGACGCTCCAGGACCAGGTTTTCGTGGGCCTCGCCATCCGCGAGGGCGAAGATCCGCGCGAGCTCTCGCGCCGGGATCTGGCCGAGCTGTGCGATCGTCTGCGCGATCCCGTCAGCCGTCGGTTCCGGCATTTCGCTCATCCGCAACCGCCTCGCCCACCTCTACCCCGAGGAGCCCCAGACCGGCATGGCTTGTCTCAACTTGTACTGCGATTGAAGCGTTCGAAGCCGATCGCTGGCTGCGGCCTGGAAGCGTTCAGCATAGGAGCGCTGCTCTGCAGTACACTTGCCTACGAGACGACGCTTTTCTTATTCTTGATCAATCCACTGCTGGTACGGTACGTCAAGGATGCAAGGCGGTGCGCGCCGTGACAGCGAGATGCAGGTCCGCATATTTGACGTTATACGGGTAATCTGTCCGTCGCGATGGCATTCGCGTCAAGGCTGTCGTCAATCAGCGCCATGAAGTAGAGATTACCAGAGCGAACTTCATGATATATCCATGCGGATCGCGTACCATGCAATCAAGCCGTTCGTCTAAATAGACCGATTACGGCTTCAACATCTGGCAGTTTCTAGAAGTTGACCTCATCGACCGCGGCCTGAAACTTCTCTGGTCGCCCTTGAAGCGTTGCTGCGCCGATACATCGCTTGGCCGGAGGTCGTCGTGGCGAGTGTACTGGGAGGCGTAGTTTTCGTTTATGTGTGGGGCGCCGCGATCCGGGAACCCGATGCGTTGGTCCGTCCGAGGGAATGGAGCCGGATGATGGCGGCGGGGCTGGGGGTCTCCCTCGCCGGTTACGCGATCTTTTTCATCGTGTCTAACATTCAGTTCACGTTCGCAGGAATTGGCAACCGGTTTCCATGTCGGCCGCGGCCGGCATCGCGGTCGTGTTTGTCGGCTGATAGGTGGATTGTTCCCATCTGTCCACCGAGTACCTCCGTCGGGCTGCTTTCGGATCACTCGTGGCACTGCTCGCAATGAGCGCGTGTCTCGTGAACTACGCGATTGCATCGTTCTGGATCACTGCTTTCGAGCGCCAGAACGCGGTTCTCACCGCAATTCAGAGGCACTTCCACACGCTGCCAGCCGGTGGGACTTTAATACTGATGGTATATGTCCTTACCTTGGGCCAGCAATCGTATTCGAGTCTCCTGGATCTTTCCGGAGCTCTCAGCGACTATATCGCGATCGCGCCCTCAGCGCTGATGTCTCATCACAGACGGCTCAAGATAAAACAAGACGGGGTCGAGACGGCAATCTGCGGCGATACGACAAGATCCCTATGGACCAGATTTGATTATCTACCGATGCCGCCCATGATACCGATAGACGCCTCATTGACGCGTCAGCCTGCCCAGGATCACTTCGGGCACTCGCCGCTGGCCTCGAGTACTCATGCCCCGGGTACCGGGGCGTCGGTATCCGATTTTCAGACGAGGCGGCGTGGCCGGGACCGAGGATGCTGCGATCGGTCCGGCGATCGGCGCTCGGCCACG
The DNA here is from genome assembly GCA_963753685.1 of uncultured Alphaproteobacteria bacterium. Taxonomy (GTDB): domain Bacteria; phylum Pseudomonadota; class Alphaproteobacteria; order Geminicoccales; family Geminicoccaceae; genus DATAOG01. The sequence continues at coordinate 41,713 of CAVWDE010000019.1, read as the reverse complement.
GGCAAAGATCGCCGTCAGAACCGCGAGCATCGCAGCGCCGCCGAGCGAATGGCCGATCAGGATCCTGGGCGCCTGATGGACCTGACGCAGGAAGTCGGCGGCCGCCGCCAAGTCCTCGAGATTGGAGGAGAAATTGGTGTTGGCGAACTCGCCCTCGCTGGAGCCGAGACCGGTGAAGTCGAAGCGCAGGACCGCCATGCCGTGGGCAGCGAGACCCCGGCTGATCCGCGCCGCGGCGAAGCTGTCCTTGGAGCAGGCAAAGCAATGGGCGAACAGCGCGAAGGCGCCGGTCGGGCCATCCGGCCAGTCGATGCGCGCCGCCAGCTGCTCGCCGGCGGCGTTGGCGAACGTGATCCTCTCGCTCCGGGCGGCCATCGCTGCTACCTCCAGCGGCGGGTTTGCACGACGCCCCTATCTTGGCGCAAACCCGCCCGTTTGACAGCAGCCGGGATCGCCCATGGCCCGCGCGCTCCGTCTCCGCCTGGCGCTGTTCTACGGTGCTGGCTTTGCCGCGATCGGCATCTCGCTGCCCTACTGGCCGGTCTGGCTCGCGGCCCAGGGCCTGAGCGCCTCCGAGATCGGCCTGCTGCTCGCGGCCAATTTCTGGCCCCGGGTCCTGACCAGCGTCGCGATCCCGCTGGCCGCCGATCGCCTCGGCCGGCGCCGGGGGCTGATGCTGGTCATGGCCGGCGTCACCCTGGCCGGGATGGCGCTGTTCGCGCTGGCGCACGCTCTCTGGTCGCTCCTGCTGCTGAGCCTGGTGACCGGCGCCAGCTGGGCCGCGATCCTGCCGCTCGGCGAGGCGCTGGCGCTCGAGGAGCTGAAGGCGGAGGGCTTCGGCTACGGCCCGGTCCGGCTCTGGGGCTCGATCACCTTCATCCTGGCGGCGATCGGCGGCGGCTGGTGGATCGGGCGGAACGGCCCCGGCAGCGTGCTCGGGCTGTTGCTGGCGTTGCTCGCGCTCAACCTTCTGGCCTGCCTGCAGCTGCCGGAGAACCGCCCGCTCCGGCGCCCGGCGGAGCCGCCGCGGCTCGGGCAGCTGCTGCGCCTGCCGGGCCTGGTCCAGCTGGTCTTCGCCGCCGGCCTGATCCAGGTCAGCCACGCGCTCTACTACGGCTTCGCGAGCCTGCACTGGCGCGCGGCCGGCCTTGGCGAGACCCTGATCGGCTGGCTCTGGGCCGAGGGTGTGATTGCTGAGGTGCTGCTGTTCGCGGCCGCGGGCAGCGTGCTGCGAACACTGCCTCCGCTCCGGCTGCTGACGCTTGCGGGCGGGCTCGCCGTGCTCCGCTGGTGCCTGACCGCGGCCGGCAGCGACCTCGGGCTGCTGATCCCGGCCCAGGCCCTCCATGGCGCGAGCTTCGGCGCGGCGCACCTCGCGGTCATGTACCAATTGCGCGACCGCGTGCCGCCCGAGCTGCTGGCGAGCGCCCAGGGCTTCTACGCCGCGATCGGGACGGCGCTGCTGTTCGGCCTGGTCACGCCCGTCGCCGGCTGGCTCTACGCCGCCGTCGGCGGCCGCGCGTTCTTCGCCATGGCCGGCCTCGCGCTCGCCGGCAGCGTCCTCAGCGTCAAGATCCGCCCGCGGCCTGACTAAGCAGCTGGCTGCTGCCGATCAGTCGGCAGGATCTGCAACGCGCGCTGGCGCCGCCAGCCGAAGCGCATGATCTGGAAATGCCTGTCGAATGCGAACGCCCGGCGGATATCGAGGCGCTCGATCAGGGCAAAGCTGGTGCAATCGACGATGCTGAACGTCCGATCGGGCCATTCGCGCGCAATCTCGCGGCCGGCGCGTGAATCCATCCCGAACGCCATGGCCGCGCTCGCCCGAGCCGCGACCGCAAGCGATACCAAGTCTCGTCATCGCTTCTTGAGTTCCTCTCGGACGGTCGCCTGATAGGCGGCAACGGCTTCGCCGTGATGCCGGTCCGCGAGATTGGCTAAAGCAAAGAACGCGCTGGTGTCGACGAAGACGTCAGCCACGGAACGCTTCGTCCAACGCCTCGTCATGCCGTTCGGACAGATCGGCCGGCTCGGCGCTGCCCAGCCCAACGATCGCCATGACCGCATCCTTGTCGTAGTCTGGCCTCGCGTTCCGACCCAGGAGCTCGCGCTCGACGAGGCGCCGCAGGAGGGCGGTCATGCCGATCTTCGACACCGCGATCTGAGAAAGATCGGATTCTCAGACGCTTACAGCGCGCGAGAATGGGCTTAGCACTACAAGAGGGCGGGTTCGGCGGGAGTGTCGTCGGGCTGGGAGGCGGCGTCGCGGAGGTTCGGCGGCAGCGCGACGCGCAGCGTCTGGAAGAGCTTGCCGGCCGAGCCGGCGGTCGGGGTACGGAGAACGAACCGTTTGCCGTCCTGCTCGACCTCGACCTCCTGGAGACGATCCAGGTCGCGCAGGACGTCGGCCCATTCGAAGTCGAGGCCGGCTGCCGCCAGGCGATCGCGGAGCGCCTTCTGCAGCACCAGGGCGAGGAACGAACAGAACACGTGGCCGCGGATGGTCGCGTCGCGTTTGTGGAAGATCGGCCGGGTCGCCAGCAGGGATTTGGCGCTTCGGAACAGCTGCTCGACCCCCTGCAGCTCGCGGTAGCGCAGCATCGCCTGGAGGGGGTCGAGCGTGGTGTTGGTGCGTAAGACGAAGATCCCGTCGAAGCGCGCGTCCTCGGCGATCCGCGCTTCGTCGATCGCAAAGCCGACCTCAGGCGCCTTCAGAAAGCGCCGGTAGCCGCGGTTGCCGACCAGCGCCTTGTCGCCGTGCCGGAGTGCTCGGCGCAGGCTGGCCACGATCGCCTCCCGGTCGGCGGCGTCCTTCTCCGCCTCGGCCAGGTTGCGACAGACGATGTAGCGGCGGCCGCCGAGGGTTACCGCCTTGGCCTCGAGTTCGGTGTCCGGTCGACTCTGGCGCGGGATGGTGAGCGGGACAAACGGGCCGTCGTCGTCCAGCACCAGGGTGCGAACCTCCTTGGTGGTCCGTTCGCGGACCCCGAGCACGTACTCGAGGCCGCGCGCCTCCAGAGCGGCGAGGGTCTGGGCGCTGATCATCCCGCGATCGGCCACCACGCACACCCGAGCGATCCCGAACCGCCGGCGCAGGCGGTCGACCACCGGGATCAGGGCCGTGACGTCGGTGGTGTTGCCCGGCCACATCTCGCAGCAGAGCGGCCGGCCACGTTGATCCATGACCACGGCGACGACCATCTGCATCAGGTCGGGCCGGTGGTCCTTGGAGTGGCCCCGCTGGCCGAGGGTCTCGCCGCCCGCGCCCTCGAAGTAGAGACTGGTGGTGTCCATGAAGACCACCGACAGCTCGCTGAACAGGTCGCGGCGGGCTTCGAACAGCCGCTCCTCCACCATATCCTTGAGGCAGCGCGGGGCGAATGGCGTGCGGTCCGTCTGCTCGGCGTCCGGCAGCTCCGCGCCGAGCCAGCCCATCGCCCGGTAGAGATGGTGCAGCGCGAGGTCGTCGGTGCCGTCGATCCGGTAGTCTTCGCGCCAGGCATCGGCCGAGCGGTCCGAGCCCGAGACCATCAGCCGGTGAAGCACGGTGAGGAAACACGCGCGTTCGAGTGAGAAGCCGAAGCCGCGCTCGGCGGCCAAGCCCTCGATCACGGCCCGGCAGCCGGTCTCACGCCAGAGCCGCTCGAAGGCGAGCGGCGGTCCGATCCGGTGAGTAGCGAGCGCCGGCACGCTGCCCTGGTCGAGCAGCGAGAGAACCATCGAGCGCTGCGCCATGCGGGCGGCGGAACGGGCGAGCCGATCGAGGTCGCCGTTCGCGTCGACGGCTTCCTTGCGGCCGAGGTTCTTGATGATCCGCTGCTTGGTACGGCCACCCTCGCGGACGCTCTCGACCAGGTAGAGGTAGCGGTAGGGGCCGATCTGCTTCTCGCGGACGAACATGCCGCAAAGCAGCACACGAACCGGCCAAAATGTCAATATAAAAGCGCTCTCTAGAGCTATTATTTAGCAGCACATCCCTTCACCGCCGCCGGTCTCGCTTCAACAAAATCAATCAATTGGCGGCCAAAACCGCCCGATCTCCCCCGCCCACTGTCGAAGATCGGTCATGCTGATCCCCTCACGCCCGGCGGTGCGGCGGAGCGCGCGGTGTTGCTCGTCGCTGAAGTAGACTTGGGTGCGAACCATGGGAATGATGTTAGTTTGATATTTGACCCGGAGTTCTCTACGGGACGGCGCCTTCGCACCGTTCGTGCGACCTACTCCTCAAAGCGACCCGTGGCGTCGCGATCGCGGTCGTATCGTCTCGTGAGCGGAAACGGCGGCAACCAGGACTCGCGACGGACGATCCAGCTTTCGTAGGTTGGCATCAGTTGGTCAGGGGCATCCAGGGATCCTAAGTTCACTTCGATTTCGTCTGCGCTGCGTCCGAAAACGGACGAGCCGCAGCGGGGACAGAAAAACCGCCCGGCGTAGTCGCGTGTTTCGCCATCGATCGTCACCGCATCCTGAGGGAACACCGCGGAAGCGTGAAAAAGGGCCCCATGATGCTTGCGGCAGTCGAGACAGTGACAAAGGCCGACCCGGTATGGGAGTCCCGACGCCACAATTCGGACGTTGCCGCACAGGCAACCGCCGGTGAATCGGTCCATGCTGCGTCTCCTCTAAACATGGATTCCCCAGATCACAGCTCCCGAAGGCCCACCATGCGCCGTTCCAACGCGGGAGCCAAGATTGCAATGGCCGGAACGCGGCCGCCACGAGCCCCGGGGTTGCGCAGAACCGCTCTTTCGGGCTTGCGCCCCGCAGCGTCGTGAGCGACCACTGCTCGACCTCCTCCGGCAGCGCCAACGTGCGCAGGAAGTTGGCCAGGTTGGAGGCGAGGGCGTGAAGCTGGAGCCGCACCGCATTGTGGCGAAAGGCGTGGCACGACAGTCGCGTCCAACATCATGATTTCAATAGCAGAATCCGGCTACGACGTCACCGAACATTCAACTCATCCGGGGAATCCAGGGTCAATTTCGGTCGGAGGCACGGATCATGGTTGCCGCTGGCGAACGATCGCGGTTCGAGCGCGACGGTTACCTCGTCCTGCCCGGCTTCGTCCCGACGGCCGAATGCGCGGCGTTGCGGGCGCGGATGGCGGCGCTGGTCGACGCGTTCGAGCCCGGTGAGGTGGCGTCGATCTTCTCGACCACGAGGCGGGACCATGCCCAGGACCGCTATTTCCTCGAGTTGGGCGACCAGATCCGGTTTTTCTTCGAAGAAGAGGCGTTCGACGAGGCAGGACGGCTGCGCCAGAGCAAAGAGCGCTCGATCAACAAGGTCGGCCACGCGCTCCACGATCTCGACCCGGTGTTCGACCGCTTCTCGCGCCGGCCGGCGCTGGCGGCGCTGGTCGGCGCGCTCGGCATCGCCAGGCCGCTGCTGCTCCAGTCCATGTACATCTTCAAGCAGCCCCGGATCGGCGGCGAGGTGATCTGCCATCAGGATGCGGCCTTTCTCCACACCGAGCCGCAAAGCGTCGTCGGCCTCTGGTTCGCGCTCGAGGATGCGACGGTCGAGAACGGTTGCCTGCACGCCGCACCGGGCCAGCCACGAGGGGCCGCTGCGCTCGCGTTTTCTGCGACATGGGATGCGGACCGAGACGGTCGTCCTCGACCCGGCGCCCCTGCCGAGCACGGACCTGGTGCCGCTCGAGGTCGAGGCGGGCACGCTCGTCGTCCTGCACGGGCCCTTGCCGCACTGGAGCGCGCCCAACCGCTCGAGCCGCTCGCGCCACGCCTATGCGCTGCACGTGATCGACGGGCAGGCACGCTACAGTGCGGACAACTGGCTGCAGCGCGCGCCGGAGATGCCGCTTCGCGGGTTTTGGGCCCTGTGCACGGAACGAGAACGTCGCGGTGCTCCGGGCGTGCGGCTTTGACCGTCGGGGCGGAGACTGGCTAGGGTGCCCTGATGGCAAGGGTGCTCCTGTTTCATCACGCCCACGGGCGGACGCCCGGGTTCCTGACGTTTGCCGACGATCTGCGGGCCGCCGGCCACACGGTCCATGCACCGGATCTCTATGGCGGCCGCACGTTCCGCGAGCTCAGGGAAGGTGTTGCCTACGCCGGGCAGGTCGGTTTTGCGGAGATCATCCGCCGCGGTTCGGACGCCGCCCGCGACCTGCCCGCCGACATCGTCTATGCGGGCTTCTCCCTGGGCGTGATGCCGGCGCAGGCTCTGGCGCAGACGCGTCCAGGGGCGAGAGGGGCGCTGCTCTTCCAGGGTTGCGTGTCGCCCTCCGAGTTCGGGACCTCCTGGCCCCAGGACGTCCCTCTCCAGATCCACACGATGGACGCCGACGCCTGGACCGAAGAAGACAGAGCCGTGGCCCAGGCGTCATCGAGCAGATTCCAACCGCAGAGCTGTTCCTCTACCCGGGTTCGGCCCACCTGTTCGCCGACCCGAGCCTCGGCGACTACGACCAGGCGGCCGCCCTTCTGCTCAAGGAACGCACGCTCGCCTTCCTGCACCGGGTTGGTTAGTTCGGGGCCAGGGTCGTCATCGGCTGCAAGTGAGGGGAGGCAAGAGCCATGACGTCGTGGAGTGGTTGCTGGATTCCGACCCGTCGATCCGTTGGCAGGTGCTGCGCGATCTGACCGACCAGCCCGACGACGTGGTCGCTGCCGAGCGCGCGCGGGTCGCGTCCGAAGGCTGGGGCGCCCGCCTGCTCGAGCGCCAGACACCCGACGGACAATGGGGCGAGAGCGGCTATACGCGCTGGATCGATAGCCCGGACGGCAAGGCCTGCCACGCGCTGATCCTGTTGCGGGAGATGGGGCTGGACCCGGCGAGCGCGGAGGCGCGGCGCGCAGTGGGCCGGGTGCGCGACCACATCACCCTCTCCGAGGGCGGCCAGCCCTTCTTCGAAGGCGAGGTCGAGGCCTGCATCAACGGGCGGCTTTTGAACCTTGGCGCCTATTTCGGCGAGCCCTGCGAGGTTCTGGAGCGGCTGCTCGGCGAGCAGCTCGACGACGGCGGCTGGAACTGCGAGGCGCCGCCGAGCGTGCGCTCCTCGTTCCACAGCACGATCTGCGTCCTGGAGGGGCTCCTGGAGTACGAGCGAGCGAACGGCGCCACGCCTGCGGTGACGGCGGCCCGGGCCCGGGGCAGGCGTATCTCCTGGAGCGCCGCCTGTTCCGGAAGCTGTCGTCCGGCGAGGTGATCAATCGCGACTGGACCCGGTTCTCGTTCCCTCCCGGGTATCACTACGACGTGCTGCGCGGGCTGGACTATCTGCGCAGCGCCGGCGTCGAGCCTGACGACGGGTCGCCGAGGCGATCGAGCTGGTCGAGAAAAACCGGCGCAGCGACGGGCGCTGGCGCTCGCACCCGCACGCCGATGTGCTCGATTTCGACCTGGCCGAGCGAGCGGACGAGCCGAGCCGCTGGAACACGCTCCGGGCGCTGCGCACGCTGGCCTGGGCCGGTCATGGCGACTGACCCTCCGGGCTGGAAGACCGGAGGCCGGATAATGGCACTGTCGATCCAGCGAAAATGGCCCTTTCATCAGGGCCAGTCCGCTCTCTAGCCTCGCGCCGGACCCAAGTGGAGAAACCCGGCATGGCGGAGCGTTCCCAGCCGACCTCGAAGACCCGCGTCAAGCGCCTGCCCAAGCGCGGCCACTACGACCCCGCGACCGTGCACGCCGTGCTCGATGCCGGCGTGATCTGCCATGTCGGCTACGTGATCGACGGCCAGCCCTATGTCACGCCGACCTCCTACTGGCGCCAGGGCGATCGGCTCTACTGGCACGGCTCCTCGGCGAGCCGCATGCTGCGCCACCTGAAGCAGGGGCGTGCCGGTCTGCGTCACCGTCACCCACCTCGACGGCTTCGTGCTCGCCCGCTCGGGCTTCCACCACTCGATCAACTACCGCTCGGTGATGGCGTTCGGCACCGCGCAGCTGGTGCCCGACGACGACAAGCTCGCCGTGCTCGAGGACTTCGTCGAGCGGCTGTTCCCGGGCCGCTGGCCGGAGCTGCGGCCGCCGACCCGCCAGGAGATGAAGGCGACGACCGTGCTCTGGATGGACCTCGACGAGGTCTCGGCCAAGATCCGCACCGGCCCGCCGGTCGACGACGAGGAGGACTACGCGCTGCCGGTCTGGGCGGGCGTCCTGCCGCTCGGCACGATGGTCGGCGCGCCCGCAGCGCGACCCGCGCCTGGCCGCAGGCGTCACGCGCCCGCCTATCTCGACCATCTGAGCGTGCTGCTGCGGCCCGGCCCCGGGCGAGCCCTGGGTCATCATCGGCCGCCTGAGCTCAGCGGCTCCACGGCCGGTCGCCGCGCACCTCGCGCACGCTCAGGCTCTCGATGCCGGCGGCCTCCAGCCAGAGCGCGAGGCCGCCGGCGGCGCGCAGCGCGTCCGGGCCCGATCAGCGGCGCGCCGTTCGGGCAGCGCTCCAGGCGCGGGTAGCTCAGCACCAGATCCGCGCGCGCGCAGTCCGCCTCCAGCGCCTCGGGGCGGCGCGCGAGCGCGACCTTGCGGCCGTTGCGGCTGAGCACGCAGCCCTCGGCATCGCAGCGCAGGCCGCCCTCGCCGCCCTGCGCCGACCGCCGGCCAGGGTGCGGCCGCGGCCTTGCCCGCGGCGTGCAGCCAGCCGTCGGTGATCCAGCGGTCGCGCTCCCAGGGCGAGAGCGCCAGGCGGCCGCTGTCGAGGCGCACCGCGACGATCTGGCCGCGGGCGTCGATCAGCAGGTCCGGGCGGCCGGTCGAGCAGGCAGCAGGCCAGCCCGAGCGCGACGCCGATCAGCCCGAGCCGGCGCCAGGGGGTGCGCCAGAGGCAGAGCCAGAGGCCGCCGAGCGCGGTCGCGACCAGGGCCGCGAGCGGCGGCTGCGCCACCAGCGAGCGCCGCCCCCGGCCAGGCCGGCGACCGTGCCGCGACCGCGAGCATCAGCTCGATCCCCTGGCCCATCAGCACGAAGCAGGGATCGCCCAGCCCGAGCGGCATCAGCAGCAGGCCGAGCAGCCCGAGCGGCATGATCCAGAACGGCGGTCAGCGGCACCGCGATCAGATTGGCGACGATGCCGTAGGTCGGCAGGCGGCTGAAATGGTAGATCGCGAACGGCGCGGTCGCGGCGCTCGCGACCAGCGTGGTCAGCGCGACGCCGCCGACGTAGAGCAGCGAGGCGCCAGTCCAGGCCGGCGGCGCCGGCCGGGCGCCGGCCGACGCCGGTCTCGTAGACCGCGATCAGCGCGACCACGGCGGCGAACGACATCTGGAACGAGGCGCCGAGCAGGCTCTCGGGCTGCAGCAGCAGCACGACCAGTGGCCGCCCAGGCCACCAGGCGCATCGAGAACGGGTTGCGGTCGACCATGACCGCGAGCAGCATCAGCGCGGTCATGATGAAGGCGCGCTGGGTCGGCACGGTCGCGCCGCTCAGATCAGCAGATAGCCGAAGGCGCCGACGCAGCGCGAGCGCGGCGGCGACCTTCTTGGTCGGCAGGCGCAGGGCGAGCGGCGGCGCGAGCGCGAGCGCGATCCGCGCGACGAAGAACAGGGTGCCGGCGACCAGGCCCAGATGCAGGCCCGAGATCGCCAGCAGATGGGCGATGCCGGCGATCGCCCACTGTCGTGCCAGATCTGATCCGGCGAGCGCGCCGCGCAGGCCGGTCAGCAGCGCCACCGCGATCGCGCCGGCGGCGCCCGGGACCGCGCTCGCGACCTCGCGCTCGCGATCGTCTGGCGCAGGCGCCGCGAGGCCGACAGCGCCAGCCGCGCGCCCCGGCGCGGCGCGATCCGCTCGCGGCTGGCCGAGCGCATAGCCGACCGCGCCGAGCCGCAGAAAGTAGGCCTGGCGCGCGAAGTCGAAGCCGTGCGGCTCGCTCGGCGGCGAGGGCGGCATCAGCAACGCGCGCAGGCGCACCCGGTCGCCCGGCCGGAGCGCCGGCGCGCGCGCTGCGCAGGCTGACCCTGAGCTCGCGCCGGCGTGGCGCCGGGCTCGAGCCCCTCGATCTGCGAGGTCGCCGAGCGTCAGGCGCGCGCCCGCGCACCTGCTCCTCGACCAGCAGCACCTGTCCCTCGACCACGTAGGCGCCCCGCCGCTCCAGCACCGGCGCCGCGACCAGCTGGGTCCGGATCGAGGCCGAGCGTCGAAGCCCACGGCGATCGCCGCCAGACCGAGCGCGGCCGGCCGGCGCCAGCCGGGCTCCTCGCCCGCCGCGCCACCCGCGGGCCACGTCCCGGCGAGCGCGATCGGCAGCAGCAGCAGCGGACCGAGCCAGAGCGGCGGCTCGACCGGCAGCGCGAAGTAGAGGCCGATGCCGAGGCCGATGGCGACCGGCAGCCAGAGCAGCCAGCGCTCGCGCTCGACCAGCAGGCAGGCTGCAGCCCACGGGAGCGAGCCCGATCCCCAGCCCGCGCGCGCCGGGCGAGCGCCAGCCGGACGCCGGGGAAGGCGGGCGACAGGCCGAGGGAGCGGTGCGCCATGGCGGCGTTTGTGCTAGACGACAGAGCGGCGTGGCGACGGCATGAGGTCCAGTCTATCAATCATGAGTGTAGTTACAAGGTTTGCTCCTTCTCCTACCGGTTTCCTGCACATCGGCGGCGCGCGGACCGCGCTGTTCAACTGGCTGTTCGCGCGCCATCACGGCGGCCGCTACCTGCTGCGGATCGAGGACACCGACCGGGCGCGCTCGACCGAGGCCGCGATCCAGGCGATCCTGGACGGCCTCGGCTGGCTCGGCCTGATCGGCGACGAGCTGCCGGTGTTCCAGTCCCAGCGGCAGGGCGCGGCATGCCGAGGTCGCCCGCGAGCTGCTCGGCGCGCGGCGCCGCCTACCATTGCTACTGCACGCCCGAGGAGCTGCAGGCGATGCGCGAGCAGGCGCGCGCCGAAGGCCGCTCGACCAGCTACGACGGCCGCTGGCGCGACCGCGATCCGGCCGAGGCGCCCGCGGGCGTCCGGCCGGTGATCCGCCTGAAGGCGCCGCGCACGGGCGAGACGATCATCGCCGACCGGGTCCAGGGCGAGGTCCGTTTCGACAACGCCCAGCTCGACGACATGGTGCTGCTGCGCTCCGACGGCACGCCCACCTACATGCTCTCGGTCGTGGTCGACGACCACGACATGGGCGTCAGCCACATCATCCGCGGCGACGACCATCTGGTGAACGCCGCCCGCCAGACCCAGCTCTACCGCGCGCAGGGCTGGCCCGTCCCGGAGTTCGCCCACATTCCCGCTGATCCATGGCCCCGACGGCGCCAAGCTCTCGAAGCGCCACGGCGCGCTCGGGGTCGACGCCTATCGGGAGATGGGCTTTTTGCCGGAGGCGCTGCGCAACTACCTGCTCCGGCTCGGCTGGAGCCATGGCGACGAGGAGATCATCGGGACCGAGCAGGCGATCGCCTGGTTCGACCTCGACGCGGTCGGCAAAGGTGCCGCGCGTTTCGACATGGCGCGCCTCACCAACCTCAACGCCCACTATCTGCGCGCGATCGATGACCGGACCCTGGCCCGGCTGATCGCACCTCGCCTCGAAGCCCAGGGACATCGGCTCGATGCGCCGGCGCTCGCCAGGCTCGAGGCCGGCATGCCCGGGCTCAAGCCGCGCGCGAGCACCCTGGTCGAGCTCGCTGCGAGCGCCACATTCTATGTTGCGGCGCGGCCGTTGGCGCTGAGCGAGCGGGCGGCGCAGCTGCTCGACGCGGCGGGCCGCGAGCGTCTGGCGGGCCTGGTCCCGGCGCTCGAGGCGGTCGCGCAATGGCAGCCGGCGGCGCTGGAGCAGGTGGTACGCGAACACGCTCTGGCGTTGGACCTGAAGCTTGGCCAGGTCGCGCAGCCGTTGCGCGCGGCGCTCACCGGCTCGACCGCCTCGCCCGGCATCTTCGAGGTGATGGCGGTGCTGGGTCCTGAGGAGACGCTGGCGCGGATCGCCGACGCCGTCGAGGGTCGCCATGCCGCACTGCAACATAGCGATTGATCGCCGGCGGACCGCCAATTACAGTCACTGTGGAGGTTCCTTAACCTCGTTCGATCACCACGGGTCCGCCGGGCGGTCGGGAAGCACGAATGAGGGGGTAGGCCATGACCGAATCGACTCTGCAGACGGTCTCGCTGTCGGACGACAGCGGGCTGAGAGCCGAGCTGCCTCTGCTCACCGGCACGATCGGGCCGGATGTCATCGACATCCGCAAGCTGTACGCGGACACCGGACGCTTTACCTATGATCCGGGCTACACGTCGACCGCGAGCTGCTCGTCGAAGATCACCTTCATCGATGGCGAAGAGGGGGTTCTGCTGCATCGCGGCTACCGGATCGAGGATCTGGCGACCAACAGCGATTTCCTGGAGGTCGCCTATCTGATCCTGTTCGGCGAGCTGCCGACCACGGCGCAGAAAGCGAAGTTCGTGGCCGGCGTCACCTACCACACCATGGTGCACGAGCAGGTCATGTACCTGTTCCGCGGCTTCCGCCGCGACGCCCATCCGATGGCGGTGATGATCGCGGTGGTCGGCGCGCTGTCCGCTTTCTACTACGAGGACCTCAACATCGAGGATCCGCACAACCGGATGATCGCGAGCTACCGGCTGGTCGCCAAGGTGCCGACGATCGCCGCCATGGCCTACAAGTACTCGGTCGGCCAGCCGTTCATGTACCCGCGCAACGATCTGACCTACGCCGAGAACTTCCTCTACATGATGTTCGGGGTGCCGTGCGAGCCCTACAAGGTCAACCCGGTGCTGGCCAAGGCGCTCGACCGGATCTTCATCCTGCACGCCGATCACGAGCAGAACGCCTCGACCTCGACGGTCCGCCTGGTCGGCTCGACCGGGGCCAGCCCCTATGCCGCGATCGCCGCCGGCATCGCCTCGCTCTGGGGGCCGGCGCACGGCGGCGCCAACGAGGCGGTGGTCAACATGCTGAAGGAGATCGGCTCGGTCGAGCGGATTCCGGAGTTCCTCGCCCGCGCCAAGGACCGCAACGACCCGTTCCGCCTGATGGGCTTCGGCCACCGGGTGTACAAGAACTACGATCCGCGCGCCGCGGTCCTGCGCGAGAGCGCGCATGAGGTCCTGATCGACCTCGGCAAGGCCGACGATCCGCTGCTGCCGATCGCCATGGAACTCGAGAAAATCGCGCTTGAGGACGACTATTTCGTCGAGCGCAAGCTGTTCCCGAACGTCGACTTCTACTCGGGCATCATCCTGCAGGCGATGGGCATCCCGACCTCGATGTTCACCGCGATCTTCGCGCTCGCGCGCACGGTCGGCTGGGCGGCGCAGTGGAATGAGATGGTCGAGGACCCCGAGCAGAAGATCGGCCGGCCGCGCCAGCTCTACACCGGCCCGGCCCAGCGGCCCTACGTCCCGATCGCCCAGCGCGGCTGAAGCCGGCCAGCGAACGCCGCGCCCGCCGCGCCTTCGGTCGCGCCAGCCTGCCGCGGCGCATCAAGCCGCTTGCCGAGCATGAGTGTCCGGGCGTCAGCGGGTCGCGCTCAGCCCGGCACCAGATCAGTCACCCGCGCTCGACCAGCTCGATCTTGTAGCCGTCGGGGTCCTCGATGAAGGCGATCGGGCGGCCGCCGTGCTTCATCGGGCCGGCGGGCCTTGGGATCTTGACGCCCTGGGCCGCGAGCTCGTCGCAGGTCTTGTAGATGTCGGGCACCGCGATCGCGATGTGGCCGTAGGCGGTGCCGAGTTCGTAGTCGTGCTGGCCCCAGTTGTGGGTCAGCTCGATCACCGCCTCGGTCTCCTCGGGGCCGTAGCCGACGAAGGCGAGCGTGAACTCGCCGCTCGGGAAATCGGTCTTGCGCAGCAGCTTCATGCCGAGCTTGTTGGTGTAAAAATCGATCGCCGCGTCCAGATCCCTGACCCGCAGCATGGTGTGCAGCAGGCGGAACTTGCCGGTGTCGCTGGTCATGCGGTCCTCCTCGGTTGTGCATCGGCCAGGATTTCCAGAACCCGGGCCGCGGCGCGCTGGCTCGGGGGGCGGCCATCGGCCGCGCCGAGCCTCGCCACCGCCTCGGCGAGCGCTGCGCGCTGGTTCGCGCGCAGTTCCTCGTCCTCGAGCAGGCGCTGCGCCGCGGCCGCGATCCGCTCCGGGTGGCAATCCTCCTGCAGCAGCTCCGGCACCGCCGGTCGGCCGAGGATCAGATTGACCAGATTGACGTGCGGCACCTTGATCAGGCGCCGGGCCAGCCAGGCGGTCATGGGCCCCGTGCGGTAGATGGTGATCAGCGGCAGGCCGGCCAAGGCCGCCTCGAGCGAGACCGTGCCCGAGGCGGCGATCGCGATCCAGCTGGCGGCGTAGGCATCGAAGCGCTCGACCCGGTCCTCGAGCACGATGACCGGCAGCTGCCACTTGGCGACCTGCTGCTTGACCAGTGGCACCAGCGCCCGCAGGGTCGGGAGCACGAGCCGGATGCGGGGGAAGCGCCGCCAGAGCAGGGCCACCGTCTCGCCGAGCAGCGGCAGGTGCTGGCTGACCTCGCTGCGCCGGCTGCCCGGCAGGATGCAGATCAGGGGCGCATCGCCCGGCACCTCGTAGCGCCGGCGGAAGCGTTCGCCATCGCCGCGTCGCCCGGCCTCTTCGGTGATCGGATGGCCGACGAAGCTGCAGGCGAGGCCGTAGCGCTCGAAGAACGGCGGCTCGAACGGCAGCAACGCCAGCAGGTGGTCGACGTCGCCCGCGAGCCGCGCGGCGCGCTGCTGGCGCCAGGCCCAGACCTGGGGCGCCACATAGTGCAGGCGGAGCAGCGGCAGGCCCGCGAGCCGGCGCTGCAGGCGGAGCGCGAAGCCCGGCGAGTCGATGGTCAGCGCCAGCGCCGGCCGTCGGCGGCGGATCTCGCGCACGGTCGTCCACAGCCGGCACGCCAGGTGCGGCAGATGCGGCAGGACCTCGGTGAAGCCCATCAGCGACAATTCGTCCATCGGGAACAGGCTGACCAGGCCGCGCTCGGCCATGCGTGGCCCGCCGACGCCGAAGAACTCCAGGCGGTCGCCCGCCTGCTCTCTGAGCGCCTGGATCAGCCGCCCGCCCAGCATGTCGCCGGACGGCTCGCCTGCGAGCACGAAGACCTCCGCCCGCCGCATCCGGCCCTCCCCGTCCCGCTCACTCGCGGCCGCCGACGCGGACGCCGATCACGAACAGGCCGGCGCGGTCGGCGGCCTCGATCACACCCGGCCGGTCGATGATCAGACAGTTCCCGGCATGCACGGCAATTCCGGCGAGCCCCGCCGCCGCCGCCGCGCGCACCGTGTCGGGTCCGATCGTCGGCAGGTCGGCCCGCCGTTCCTGCTTCGGCTTCTTGAGCTTGACCAGCACGCCGCCCGGTCCGTCGCGACGCAGGGTCGCGCAGCGCGCCAGCAGCTGATCGGTGCCTTCCACCGCCTCGACCCCGAGCACGAGACCCTGCTGCACGACCACCGCCTGACCAATGTCCAGCTCGCCCAGGCGCGTCGCGACCTCGACGCCGCGGGCGATGTCGCGCGCCGCGACCTCGTCCGGCCCTGCCCTGGTCAACAGCGCAGCGGGCGCCAATAGTTCATCGACCACTTCGTCGGCGCCGACCACTCGGAAACCTTCGGCCTCGAGCTCGCCGACGATCGCCTTGAACAGGCGGTCGTCGCCGGCGCCGGCGCCGAGCCCGAGCCTGGTCAGCAGCTGAAGGCCGCGCCAGTCGAGCTTCAGGGTGGCGAGCGAGGGCCGGCGCACCGGCCCGATCATCACCACGTCCTCGGCTTCGGCCGCGTGCAGCGCCTTGAGCGTGCGCCCGACCGCGCCGAGCGCCACCCACTGGTGCGGCACGCCTTCGACCGCCGCGGGATCGGTCTCGCCCTCGAACGCCAGCACGAAGACGTCGCGCCCGGCGGCGCGCGCCGCGCCCACCACCTGTTCGCGGCAGCGGCCCGCTGCCCGCCAGCACCGCGAGCCTGCCGGCCATGGTCAGCCGATCCGGTTCTGGCGCGGCATGCAGATCGCCCGGTTGTCGGCGCTGCGGATGAAGTCGACGATCTCCATCACCCGCGCATGATCCGCGAACTGGCCGGCGACCTCGGCCAGGCGCTCGGCGAACGCGCCCTCCGGCGCGAACAGCAGCCGGTAGGCCGTGCGCAGGTCCTGGATCTCCTCGCGCGACACCCCGCGCCGCTTCATGCCGACGATGTTGAGGCCGTTCAGATAGGCCCGGTTGCCGAGCACCATGCCATAGGGAATGACGTCCTGCTCGACGCCCGCGAGGCCGCCGACCATCGCCTGGCGGCCGACGCGGACGAACTGATGGACCGCGCACAGGCCGCCCAGATAGGCATGGTCCTGGACCTCGACGTGACCGCCCAAGGTCGCGTTGTTGGCCATGATCACGCCGTCGCCGACCTGGCAGTCGTGGGCGACGTGGATCGCCGCCATGTACAGGCCGTCGTCGCCGACCCGGGTGATGCCGCCGCCGCCGGCGGTGCCGGGATGCATGGTGACGTGCTCGCGGATCTGGTTGTTGCGGCCGATCACCAGCTCGGTGTCCTCGCCCCGATACTTCAGATCCTGGGGCCGATGGCCGAGGCAGGCGAAGGGAAACACGCGGCAGCCCGCCGCCGAGCGTGGTCCGGCCGGTGATCACGACATGGGAGTCCAGCCGGACCCCGGCGCCCAGCCGGACGCCCGCCCCGATCACGCAATAGGGCCCGATGAAGACGTCCTCGGACAGCTCGGCGCGCGGATCGACGATCGCGGTCGGATGAATCTCGACCATCAAAGGTCCATGATCTTGGCGCTGATGATCGCTTCGGCCGCCAGCTGGTCCTGCGACCGTGGCCTGGCCGACGAACTTCCACACGCCGAACTTCTTCTGCTGCTTGACCACCTTGATGCGCAGCTGATCGCCCGGCACCACCGGGCGCCGGAAGCGCGCCTGATCGATGGTCATGAAATAGACGGGCTTGCCCGCCGCCGCCGGCCCGATGCTGGCGACCACCAGCGCGGCCGCGGTCTGCGCCATGGCCTCGATGATCAGCACCCCCGGCATGATCGGCCGGCCGGGAAAATGGCCCTCGAAATACGGCTCGTTGACCGTGACGTTCTTGATCCCCACCGCGCTGGTCTCGGCCTCGATCTCGACCACCCGATCAATCATCAAGAACGGATAGCGGTGCGGAATCATCCGCTGGATCGCGTCGATGTCCAGATCGTCCAAGCGGGCCCCGGCCTGGATCTCGTCATTCATCCTTCGCCACCTTTCGTCTGCCCAGGCGGCTGATCGCCGCCATCTGCCGCCGCCACTGGCGGATCGGGATGGCCGGCGCGCCGCCATAGGTGTCGCCTCCGGGCAGATCGCGGATCACCGCACTGCGGGCCGCCAGCTGCACCCGCGGGCCGATGGTGAGGTGGCCGGTGATCACCGACCTGAGCCGCAAGGATACTGCCGGCGCCGATCGTCGTGCTGCCCGAGATGCCGCTCTGGGCGACCACGACGCAACCGTCGCCGAGCCTGACGTTATGGGCGATCATCACCAGGTTGTCGATCTTGCAGCCGCGGCCGATCACCGTGTCGGGGCCGCTGCCGCGATCGATCGTGCTGTTGGCGCCGATCTCGACGTCGTCGCCGATCAGCACCCGGCCGAGCTGCGGCACCTTGAGATGGCCGCGCTGCGCCGAGCGCGAAGCCGAAGCCGTCCTGCCCGATCCGCACGCCCGCGTGGATCACCACCCGCTCGCCGACCAGGCAATGGCTGAGGGTCGCGCCGGCGCCGATCACGCAGTCCGCGCCGAGCCGGACGCCGGCGCCGATCACCGCATTGGCGCCGATCCGGCAGCGCGGCCCGAGCTCGGCCCCGGCCTCGATCACCGCGCCGGCCGCGACCCGGCAGCCCGGATCGAGCCGCGCCGCGGGGTCGATCAGCGCGCCGCGCCGCGATGCCCGCGGCCGGCGGATGCGCCGGGTCCGGGCGCCGCGGCGTCCGGATGCAAGGCGGCCGCGACCCGGGCATAGGCATGGTAGGGCTCGGCGGTCAGCAGCCGCGCCACCCGCGCCGGCAGCGGCCGGCGTGCTCCGGCCGGATCAGGCAGGCGGCCGCGCGGGTGGCCCGGGCCTGGTCGAGGTAGCGGGGTTGTCGAGGAAGGTGATCTGATCGGGCGCCGCGCGATCGAGCGGCGCCGACGTCGGTGATCGGGGCGTCGGGGTCGCCGCCGATCAGGCGGGCCTCGGCCAGGCTCGCCAGCGCGCCGAGCGTGAACGGCCCGGCCGCCCGGAAGAAGCGCGCGTCGGCCATCGCCCTAGTCGGCGGCCTGCGGCACCCGCACGTCGGGCAAGCGGGCGTCGAGCTTGGCCAGCACCTCGTCGGTAAGGTCGATCTTGCGCGCGAAGAACAGCACGTCCGAGCTCGGCAGGACCAGATTGAAGCCGCGCTCGTCGGCGATGCTCGGTGACCACCTCGATCAGCGCCTTCTTGACCTCGTTCAAGCGCCGCCGCGGAGACGCTGTCCAGCGCGCGCCGGCGCTCCTGCACCAGCTTCTGGACCTCGGCGACCTCGCTGCTCGAACTTGCGCCGCTTCTCGGCGAAGGCCTCGGGCGTCAGCAGCGAGCGCTGCTTGGCGAACGGCCTTGTCGGCTTCGTGCAGCCGCTGCTCCTGCTTGCTGATCTCCTCCTGATAGGCCTTGCGCCGGGCCTCGATCTGGTCGCGGATGCTGCGCGCCGCGGCGGCATCGCGCAGGATCCGCTGATAGTCGATCACCGCGGCGACGGCGGCCGGCAGCTTCTGCGCGCGCGGCCATGCCGATCGGCCAGGGCGCAGCCAGGACGGCCGCCAGCAGCGCGCCGATCAGGAGCTCCGCGAAGCGATCGTCGATCGGGCCACACGGCTTGCTCGTCCTCTGCTCAGAAGCGCGTGCCGAAGCTGATCCGGAAGAGCTCGGTCTCGTCCTCGCTGTCCTTGAGGAAGGCCTGCGACAAATCGATCGCGATCGGGCCGAGCGGCGACAGCCAGGACAGGCCGCCGCCGGCCGAGGCCCGGATGCTCGCCGCTGTCCTCGACGCTCGGGCCGTGGACGTCGACGTCGGTCAGCGTGCCGGCCTCGACGAACACCCGGCCGAAGATCCGCAGCTCCTCCGGCAGACCCAGCGGGAAAGCGCTGCTCCGCCGTCGCGGTATAGAGCAGATTGCCGCCCAGCGCATCGCCGGTCGAGGTGTCGCGCGGCCCGACGCCGGCGAACTTGAAGCCGCGCAGCGTCTGCCCGCCGAGGAAGAAGCGGTCGAACAGGTGCACGTCCTCGCCGCCATAGCCGAAGATGTAGCCGCCGCGGCCAGCCAGGTTGAGCACCCAGTCGGGCGTGAACGGGTAGTAGTAGGAGGCGTTCAGCTCGTGGCGGACGATAGCTGGGTGTCGCCGCCGAGGCCGGCGACGTCCTGGTCGAGCCGGATCGATGTAGCCGTCCGAGGGCAGGAAGCGCGTGTCGCGGACGTCGTAGGTCAGGTCCTGGCCGATCAGGGCGGTCAGGCTGGTGCCCTCCTCGTCCTTGATGAAGCGCGAGGCGCTGTTGTCGACGTTGCTGATCTCGTCCTGGCGGAGCGTGAAGTGCACGCCGTGCCGCCAGTGCTCGGTCAGCGGATAGGAGGCGCGCAGCGTGCCGCCGGTGGACTTCTGATCGAACGAGCCCTCGCTCTGAAAATTGGTCGTGCGGCGAACAGGTCGAAGCCGGCGGCAAGGTCGCGGTCGAGGAAATAGGGCTCGGTGAAGCTGAAATCGATCTGCTGGGTGCGCGCCGAGATCGTGAAGTCGGCGCGGACCGACTGGCCGCGCCCGAGCAGGTTGCGCTCGCTCAGGCGGATGTCGCCGAGCGGCCCGTCCGAGGTCGAGATAGCCGGCGCCGAACGACAGCTCGCCGGTCGACGCTCGCTGACCTCGACCTCGATCTTGGTCTTGTCGGGGCTCGAGCCCGGCTGGGTCTTCATGTCGACCTTCTCGAAGAAGCCGAGGTTCTGGATGCGCTGGCGCGAGCGGCGCAGCAGCGCGGTGTTGAAGGCGTCGCCTTCGTCGACCCGGAACTCGCGCCGGATCACCTTGTCGAGCGTGCGCACATTGCCGGTGATGTCGATCCGCTCGATGTAGACCCGCGGGCCCTCGTTGATCACGTAGTTGATGTCGATCGACGTGCTCGGCCTCGTGCTTGTGCGGCACCGGCTCGACCTCGACGAAGGCGTAGCCGAGCTTGCCGATCTCGTCGGTCAGCGCGATGATCGAGCTCTCGACCTGGTCGGCGTTGTAGGTATCGCCGGTCTCGGTCTTGAGCAGGCTGCGCAGCTGCTCGGGCTCGAGATCGCGCAGGCGCGATTCGAGGTCGATCGTGCCGAACTTGTAGCGCTCGCCCTCCTCGACCGTGAAGGTGATCACGAAGTTGCGTGCCGTCCGGGGTCAGCTCGGCGATCGCCGAGCGCACGTTGAAGTCGGCGTAGCCGCGCGCCAGGTAGAAGCGCCGCAGCAGCTCCTGGTCGAACGCCAGCCGGTCGGGATCGTAGGTGTCGTCGCTGCTCAGGAAGCGGTACCAGGCCGCCTCCTTGGTCTGGATGACGCCGCGCAGCGTCGCTGTCGCTGAACGCCTTGTTGCCGATGAAGACGATCCGCGAGACCTCGGTGAGCGGCGCCCTCGTTGATCTCGAACACGAGATCGACGCGGTTCTGCGGCAGCTCGATGACCTTGGGCTCGACGGTGGCGGCGAAGCGGCCGTTGCGGCGATAGAGCTCGAGGATGCGGCTGACCGCGTTCTGCACCCGCGAGCGCGTGTAGACCACGCGCGGCCGCAGCTGGACCTCGTTGCTCAAGCGTCTCGTCGTCGAGGCGCTGGTTGCCCTCGAACGCGATCCGGTTGATGATCGGGTTCTCGACCACGGTGACGACCAGCGTGTCGCCCTCGCGGCGCAGGGTGACGTCGTCGAACAGGCCGGTGGCGATACAGGTTCTTGAGCGACTGATCGAGCTTGGCCGGATCGAACGGGTCGCCGATCGCGACCACCATGTAGCTGCGGATGGTCGCCGCCTCGATGCGCTGGTTGCCCTCGACCCGGATCTCCTCGATGACGCCTTCGGCGCTGCCGTCCGGCGCGCTGATGCCGGCCGGTTGCTGCGCCCGGGCCGGGTTCAGGCCACCGCCGAGCCCGCCGAACACCAGCCAGGCAACCGCCAGCACACGCGGCCAGACGCGGCGCCATCGTTCCTCCCGTCGGCTTCGTTGGCGGCATGGCCCTGTCTCCCTAGGAGACCAGGCCCTTGAAGAATTCGATCACGTTCAGCTGAACCAGGTCGTTCCAGGTCGCGAACACCATCAGCGTCAGGACCAGCACCAGGCCGAAGCGGAAGGCCACCTCCTGGCTGCGCTCGTTGAGCGGCCGGCCGCGCACGCGCCTCGATCGCATACAGCACCAGATGGCCGCCATCGAGCATCGGGATCGGAAACAGGTTAATCAGGCCGAGGTTGATCGACAACACGGCCGTGAACCAGATCAGCGGCACCACGCCGTCCTTGGCGATCTCGCCGGACATCTGCGCGATGCGCAGCGGCCCGCCCAGCTCCTCGGTGGTCCGGCTGCCGATGATCATCTCGCCGAGCGCATGAGAGCGTGCCGCCGATCAGCCGCAAGGTCTCGCCGCCGCCTTCGACCAGCGCGAGCAGCGGGTTGGAGCGCTGGAACTCGACGCCGGAGCGGCTGACCCCGATCAGCCCGATCCGGTGCACCTGGCCGAAGCGGTCGGTGATCTCGGTCTGCGCGGCGTGACCGTGCAGATCGAGGCGTCTGGCCGGCGCGCTCGATCGTGAAGGTCGAGCGGCACGCCCGGGCTGTCGCGGACGACGACCTGGAGCTCCTCGAAGCTCGCGATCGGCGTCGCCGTCGACCGCGACGATCCGGTCGCCGGGCATGCAGTCCGGCGGCCTCGGCGGCGCTGCCGGGCTGGACCTCGCCGACCTCGGCCGGCGTCACCGGCCGGCCGACGGTCGCGAACAGGAGGCCGAGCGACGACGATCGCGAAGGCGAAGTTGGCGAGCGGCCCGGCGACGACGATCGCCATCCGCTGCCAGACGCGTCTTGGCCGGGAAGCTGTCCGGATCCGGGCGCGCGCTGAGATCGATGGTCGAGCTGGTCGGATCGGCGTCGCCGTGCATCTTCACGTAGCCGCCGAGCGGCAGCGCGCTGAACTTCCAGCGCGTGCCGGCGCGGTCGTTGAAGCCGAACAGCTCCGGACCGAAGCCGATCGAGAACACGTCGACCCGCACGCCGTTGCGCCGCGCGACCAGGTAGTGGCCGAGCTCGTGGACGAACACCACGACCGACAGGATGACCAGGAACGGGACCAGATAGGTGCCGATGATCCGTCAGCAGATGCCATGTGCGCTCCTCACAGCCGTTGCCGACCGACGCCGCGCGGCCAGCCGGCCACCAGCGCCTCGGCCCGGCGGCGCGCCTCGCGCGTCGACCGCCAGAACTTCGTCCAGGCTCGCCGCGGCCGCGGCCGGCGCAGGCCTCGAGCACCGCCTCGACCACGCGCCGACGATGTCGAGAAAGCCGATCCGGCCGGCGAGAAACGCGGCGACCGCGATCTCGTTGGCGGCATTGAGCACGGTCGGCGCGGTGCCGCCTGCGCGCAGCGCCTCGCGCGGCGAGGCCAGCGCCGGGAAGCGCTCGTGGTCCGGCGCTTCGAAGGTCAGCCGGCCGATCGCGGCCGAGGTCGAGCCGCGGGGTCGGCGCGCTGATCCGCTCCGGCCAGCCCAGCGTGTAGGCGATCGGGATGCGCATGTCCGGCTGGCCGAGCTGGGCCAGCACCGAGCCGTCGCGGAACGCGACCAGGCTGTGCACGATCGATTCCGGATGGACCAGGATCTCGATCTGCTCCTGCGCCAGGCCGAACAGGTGATGGGCCTCGATCAGCTCGAGGCCCTTGTTCATCATGGTGGCGCGAATCGACCGAGATCTTGGCGCCCATGCACCAGTTGGGATGGGCGACCGCCTGGCTCGGCGTGACGCCCGCCATCTCGGCGCAGCGTCCGGCTGCGGAACGGCCCGCCCGAGGCGGTCAGGATCAGGCGCTCGACGGCGCTCGGTGGGCTCGCCGCGCAGCGCCTGGAAGATCGCGTTGTGCTCGGAATCGACCGGCAGCAGGACCGCGCCGCTGCGCCGCGACCTCGGCCATCAGCAGCGCGCCGGCGCAGACCAGGCACTCCTTGGTGGCGAGCGCCACCATGGCGCCGCGCGCGCACCGCGGCGAGCGTCGGGCCGAGGCCGGCGGCGCCGACGATCGCCGCCATCACCCAGTCGGCCGGGCGCGCGGCCGCCTCGATCAGCGCCGTCCGGGCCGGCCGCGACCTCGATGCCGCTGCCGGCGAGCGCGTCGCGCAGCCGCGCGGTAGCCGGCCGGATCGCCGATCACGGCGAGCCGCGCGCCGATGGCCGACCGCGCAGCGCGGCCAGCGCGTCGACGTTGCGCTGCGCGGTCAGCGCCTCGACCCGGTAGCGCTCGGGCGCGCGGCCGATCAGATCGAGCGTGCTGCGGCCGACCGACCCGGTGGCGCCGAGGATGGTGACGCTGCGCGGCGGCTCGGCTCGCGAGGGCTACCGCCATGGCAGGCCCTCGGGGCCGGCGATCAGGCCGAGCAGCGCCAGCGCCGGCGCCGCGAACAGCAGGCCGTCGACCCGGTCGAGGACGCCGCCGTGGCCGGGAATCAGGCGTGCCGCTGTCCTTGACCCCGGCGCGCGCGCTTGAACGCCGATTCGACCAGGTCGCCGAGCTGCGAGACGACCGCCAGCAGCGCGCCGAGGCCGGCCGCCTGCAGCAGGCGCCCGGAGCCGAGCAGCCAGGCGGCGAGCGACGCCCGCCAGCGCCGCCGCCGAGCACGCCGCCGCAGAGGCCCGGACCAGGTCTTGCTCGGGCTGATCGCCGGCGCGAGGCGCGGCCCGCCGAGCGCGCGCCCGGCGAAGTAGGCGGCGGTGTCGGTGGTCCAGACCACGACCAGCAGCCAGAGCAGCAGGCCGCAGCCCGAGATCGGGCACCGCGCGCAGCCAGATCAGCGCCAGCGCCGGCAGGCCGACATAGACGACGCCGAGCGCCGGTCCAGCCGGGCGGGCCGCCGGCCGCCCAGGCGACCAGCGCCGGCGAGCAGCGCGCCGCCCAGCAGGCAGAGCAGCGCCGCCTCCGGCGCGGCCCGCGGCGATCAGCAGGACCGCGCCGACGCCGACCACGAGCACCGCCGCCGCCCGCGACCCGGCCGCTCCGCCGGCCGAAGCGGCGGCCGCACAGCCGCGGCCCATTCCCAGCGCCATCAGGGCGACCATCAGCGCGACGCAGCCGGCAAAGCTCCAGCCGCCGAGCACGACCACCGGCGAGCGCGATCGGCAGCAGCGCCAGGGCCGAGAGCACGCGCAGCCGGAGCGCCGGGTCGCGCTCAGCCACTCGACGCCCCGTAGCGGCGCTCGCGCCGCCGGAACTCGGCGATCGCCTCGCCCAGGTGGCGCTGGTCGAACTCGGGCCAGTGGACCGGCAGGAACACCAGCTCGGTGTAGGCCATCTGCCAGAGCATGAAGTTGGACAGGCGCTGCTCGCCGCTGGTCCGGATCAGGAGATCGGGATCGGGCAGGCCGAGCGTGTTGAGCGTGCTGGCCGAACAGGTCCTCGTCGATCGCCGCGCACTCGAGCGTCGCCGGCGACCGCGCGCTCGGCGAGCTGGCGCGCGGCCCGGGCGATCTCGCGCCGGCTGCCGTAGTTGAGCGCGATGGTCAGCGTCAGCGCGGCGTTGCGCTGGGTGCGCCGCTCGGCCTCGGCCATCATCTCGGCGATGTCGCCGGCCATCAGCTCGCGCTCGCCGAGGAAGCGCAGGCGCACGCCGCTGCGGGCCAGCTCGTTGATCTCGCGGCGCAGATAGAAGCGCAGCAGGTTCATCAGCTCGTTGACCTCGCTCGCCGGCCGCCGCCAGTTCTCCGAGGAGAACGCGAACAGGGTCAGATAGCGGATGTTGCGCTCCCGGCAGCCCTCGACGGTCCGCCGGACCGCCTCGGCGCCGCGCTGATGGCCGAACACCGGCGGCATGCCGCGCGCGCGCGCCCAGCGCCGGTTGCCGTCCATGATGATCGCGACATGCTCGAGGCCGCCGTCCGCCGCGGCGGTCTCGGGCGACGGCGTCGCGCGCCACCGGTTCGATCGAGGTTCGCGAGGGCATCGCCGGCTCAGATCGTCATGATCTCGGCTTCCTTCGCCGCCAGCATGTCGTTGATCTGCTTGATCTCACTGTCGGTCAGCTCCTGCACCTGGTGGGCCAGCCTTGTGGTGCTCGTCCTGCGAGATCTCGCCGTCCTTCTCCTGCCGCTTGAGCTGCTCCATGCCGTCGCGCCGGACGTTGCGCACCGCGACCCGCGCGGCCTCGGCGTAGCGCGCCGCGACCTTGGCGAGCTCGGCGCGCCGCTCCTCGCTGAGCTCGGGGATCGGCACCCGGATCAGGGTGCCCGTCGACCGCCGGGTTGAGGCCGAGATCGGAGGTCCGGATCGCCTTCTCGACCGCCTTGACCAGACCCTTGTCCCAGACCTGGACCGACAGCATGCGCGGCTCCGGCACGCCGATCGTGCCGACCTGGTTGAGCGGCATCTCGCTGCCGTAGGCCTGCGACCGTGATCGGCTCGAGCAGGCTCGCCGAAGCGCGCCCGGTGCGCAGGCCCGCGAACTCCTTGCGCAGCACCTCGACGGCGCCGTTCATGCGCTTCTTGAGATCAGCCATGTCGAAGCCGCTCATGACCTACCCTCCTTCGTTCTCGGCGCCTCCTCGGTGATCATCGTATGCGGGCCGTCGCCGCGCAACACGCGCATGCAGCGCGCCCGGGCGTGCGCAGCGAGAACACGATGATCGGGATGGCGCTCTCGCGCGCGAGCGAGATCGCCGACGCATCCATCACCTTGAGATCCTTGGCCAGGACCTCGTGGTAGGTCAGCCGGTCGAAGCGCACCGCGCTCGGGATCGCGCATCGGATCGGCCGAGTAGACGCCGTCGACCTTGGTGCCCTTGAGCAGGACGTCGCAGCCCAGCTCGGCCGCGCGCAGCGCGGCCGCGGTGTCGGTCGTGAAGAACGGGTTGCCGGTGCCGGCGGCGCAGATCACGACCCGCCCCTTCTCCATGTGCCGGATCGCGCGGCGGCGGATGTAGGGCTCGCAGACCGACGCCATCGGGATCGCCGACAGCACCCGGGTCTGCAGCCCGGACTGCTCGAGCACGCTCTGCACCGCGAGCGCGTTGATCACGGTCGCGAGCATGCCCATGTAATCGCCGGTCGTGCGCTCGATGCCGTTGGCGACGTACTGCTCGCCGCGCACCATGTTGCCGCCGCCGATCACCAGGCACTGCTCGACGCCCTGCGCGCGTGCACGCTCTGCACCTCCTCGGCGAGGCGGGCGAGCGTCGAGCGGATCGTGGCCGAAGCCGCGATCGCCCATCAGCGCCTCGCCGGACATCTTCAGGAGCACCCGGCGAAATCGCGGCAGTGGCTCGGTCACCTCGGTCATCGGCGCTGATCAGCCTCGTGCTACGCTGGCGCGGTTAGGTCGACGTTAAGAGCGGCCGCGACGCGGCGCCGGCTGCCGCAGCCGCGCACCGCCCGGACCTCAGGCGCCGGCCAGCTGCGGCGACCTCGTCGGCCAGGTTCGACGGTCTTCGGCGCCAGCCCCTCGCCCAGCGCGAAGCGCACGAAGCCGGTGACCACGATCGAGCTGCCGAGCTTCTCGGCCAGCCGGTCGATCGCGTCCTTGACCTTGAGGTCGGGGTCGATCACGAACGGCTGCTCGAGCAGCACGACCTCCTCGTGAAACTTGCGCATCCGGCCGTCGACGATCTTGTCGATGATGTTGGCGGGCTTGCCGCTGGCGCGCGCCTGCTCGGCGTAGATCGCGCGCTCGCGCTCGACCAGCGCGGGATCGAGCCGGTCGACGCTGACCGCCTGCGGCCTGCGCGGCGGCGATGTGCATCGCGAGCTGCTTGCCGAGCGCGCGCGAGCTGCTCGGCGTCGCCGGCCGACTGCAGCCCGACCAGGACGCCGATCTTGCCGAGCCCGGGCGCCAGCGCGCCGTGCACGTAGGAGCCGACCACGCCCTCGCTCGACCTCGACCAGCGCGCGTCCGGCGCAGGTTGATGTTCTCGCCGATCACCGCGATCGCCTGGGCGATCTCGTCGGCGACGCTGCGGCCGCTGCCCGGCACCGGCAGCTGCAGCAGCGCGTCGAGGTCGCCGCCGGCGGCGCAGCGCCAGCGCGGCGACCGTGCGCACCAGGTTCTGGAAGGTCTCGTTGCGGGCGACGAAGTCGGTCTCCGAGTTGATCTCGACCATGGCGCCGCGGCGGTCCTCGACCTGGACGCCGATCAGGCCCTCGGAGGTCAGCCGGCCGGCCTTCTTGGCGGCCGCCGCGAGGCCCTTCTTGCGCAGCCAGTCGGTCGCGGCCTCGAGGTCGCCGCCGGTCTCGGTCAGCGCCGCCTTGCAGTCCATCATGCCGGCGCCGGTCTGGTCGCGCAGTTGCTTGACGAGAGCTGCGGTGATTTCTGCCATCGGGTCTCGTACTCGCTTGGTGTGATCGCGTCGGGACCCGCGCGCGCGGTCGGCGTTCGCGCCGTCAGGAACCGCTGCGCGACGGCTGGTCCGGTCCCGGGACGCCGACGCCCTCGGCGGACGGCGTCGGCGCCGGCTGCTCGGCCTCGCGGCCGTCGCCGTTCGCGGCCGCCTCCGCCGCCGCCTCGGCGCGGCATCGGCCTCGGCCGTCGCTCGCCGTCGGTCGATCGAGCTCTTCGGGCAGGCTCTCGATCTCGCCGATGATCGGCGCCGGATGCGGCCATCTCGGCCTGGATGCCGTCGAGCACCGCGCCGACCATCAGATCGCAATAGAGGTTGATCGCGCGCGAGGCGTCGTCGTTGCCCGGCACCGGATAGGCGATGCCGTCGGGCGTCGAGTTGCTGTCGACGACGGCGACCACCGGGATGCCGAGCACCTTGGCCTCGGCGACCGCGATCGCCTCCTTGTTGGTGTCGACCACGAAGATCAGGTCGGGCAGGCCGCCCATGTCCTTGATGCCGCCGAGCGCCCGCTCGAGCTTGTCGCGCTCGCGGGTCAGCTGCAGGGTCTCCTTCTTGGTCAGGCCGACCGTGCCCTCGGCGAGCCGGCCCTCGAGCTCGCGCAGGCGGCGGATCGACTGCGAGATCGTCTTCCAGTTGGTCAGCATGCCGCCGAGCCAGCGGTGGTTGACGTAGTACTGGCCCGAGCGCTTGGCCGCGCGGGTCACCGGCTCCTGCGCCTGGCGCTTGGTGCCGACGAACAGGATCCGCCCGCCGGCCGCCGCGACGTCGCGGGTCGCGACCAGCGCCCGGTGCAGCAGCGGCACGGTCTGGGTCAGGTCGATGATGTGCACGCCGTTGCGCACGCCGAACAGATACGGCGCCATCTTGGGGTTCCAGCGCCGCGTCTGGTGGCCGAAATGCACGCCAGCCTCGAGCAGCTGGCGCATCGTGAAGGTCGGGATCGCCATGAGATCGCTTCCAAGCTCCGGTTGGCCGCCGCGGGTCTGGTCCGATCCTGCGGACACCGGAACACGAGGCCAGCCTGTGCGCTGCGCCTCGCGACCCGCGTGAGAGATGGCCAGCTGTTTAGTGACTGCGGCGCGGCTTTGGCAAGCCTGCGGCGCGCCACGCGGCGGCTCAAAGGTCGACCACGCTGAGCACGCCCGCGCGGCGCTCGAGATCGATCCGCCGCACGAGCGCCAGGCGGTGGGCGTCGCCGAGCTCGATCGCGACCTCCTCGGCCTCGAGCGGCAGCACGAAGCGCACCCGGGCGCTGCCGTCGCCATGCGGCCCGAGCAGATCCGCGAGGCCGGCGGCGGCGCCGGCGTCGGCGAGCCGGATCTCGATCCGGCTCTCGAGCCGCGCGGCCGCCATTGGCGAGCGCCGCGTCCAGCGCCTGAGACCGAGGACGCCAGCACCTTGACCGCATCGCCGTCGAGGCGGACCTCGCCTTCGACCAGGAGCGGCTGGCTGGTCTCGAACAGCTCGCGCGCCCGGCCAGCTGCTCGGCGAACAGCGTCACCTCGAACACGCCCGCCGGGTCCGACAGCTGGACGAAGGCAAAGCGCGAGCGGGCGGTGCTGCGCTCCTGCTTGCCGAGCACGACGCCCGCGAGCTTGACCCGCAGGCCGCCGCAGAGCGCCAGCTGGTCCGAGGGCGTGACGCCGAGCTTGGCGAGGCTCGCCCGGTAGCCCTCGAGCGGATGCGCGGTGAGATAGCAGCCGAGCGCCTCGAACTCCTGCTGCAGGCGCTCGAGCTGCGGCAGGTCCGGCGACCTCCGGCAGGCGCGGCTTGGGCAGCTGCGGCTGCTCGAGCAGGCTCGCCGAACAGGCTCGCCTGATCGCTCGCCGCCTGCTCGGCGTGCGCCGCGCCGTAGCGCAGCGCCAGATCGATGCCGGCCAGCGCCTGCTGCCGGTTGGCGTGCAGGCGAATCGAGCGCGCCGGCCTTGATCAGCGCCTCGAGCAGGCGGCGGTTGAGGACCCTGCCGCCGGCCCGGGCGGCGAGATCGAACAGGTCCGTCGAACGGCCCGTTCTGCTCGCGCTCGGCGACCAGCGCCTCGACCGCCTGCACGCCGACGCCGCGGATCGCGGCCAGCGCGTAGCGGATCGCGGCGCCCTCCGGCCGGTCCTCGACCGTGAAGTTGGCGTCGCCGTGGTTGACGTCCGGCGGCAGCAGCGCGATGCCGGCCTTGGCGATCTCCTGGCGGTAGACGTTGAGCCGGTCCTGATTGGCCCGGTCCATGGTCATCGCCGCGGCGAAGAACTCGAGCGGGTGGTTGGCCTTGAGATAGGCGGTCTGGTAGGCGAGCAGCGCGTAGGCGGTGGCGTGCGCCTTGGGAAAGCCGTAGGAGGCGAACTTCGCGACCTGCTCGAAGATCGCGGTCGCGAGCTTCTGCGGAGACGCCGCGCGCGATCGCGCCCTCGATGAAGGTCTCGCGCTGGGCGTCCATCTCGGCCTTGATCTTCTTGCCCATCGCGCGGCGCAGAAGATCGGCGCCGCCCAGCGAATAGCCCGCGAGCTCGCGGGCGATCTGCATCACCTGCTCCTGGTAGATGATGACGCCGTAGGTCTCCTTCAGGATCGGCTCGAGCATCGGGTGCAGGTATTCGGGCTGCTCGATGCCGTGCTTGCAGTTGATGTAGCGCGGGATGTTGTCCATCGGCCCCGGCCGATAGAGCGCGTTCATCGCGATGATGTCGTCGAAGCTGTCCGGCTTGAGCTTGCGCAGCGCATCGCGCATGCCGCCGGATTCCAGCTGGAACACGCCGGCGGTCTCGCCGCGGCCCAGGAGCTCGAAGGTCGCCGGATCGTCGAGCGGCAGCGCCGCCAGCTCGAGCCTGCGTGCCGCGCTCGTTGACCAGGCGCTCGGCCAGCACCAGCAGCGTCAGCGTGGTCAGGCCGAGGAAGTCGAACTTGACCAGGCCCGCCTTCTCGACGTCCTTCATGTTGAACTGGGTGACCGGCATGTCGGAGCGCGGATCGCGGTAGAGCGGCACCAGCTCGTCGAGCGGCCGGTCGCCGATCACGACGCCGGCGGCGTGGGTCGAGGCGTGGCGCGGCAGGCCCTCGAGCTTCTGGGCGATCGCGATCAGGCGCCCGACCTGCTCGTCCTCGCGCGCCGCCTCGGCGAGCCGCGGCTCGAGCACCAGCGCCTGCTCGAGGGTCGGCGGATGGGCCGGGTTGAACGGCACCAGCTTGGCGACCCGGTCGACCTGGCCGTAGGGCATGCCGAGCGCGCGGCCGACGTCGCGCAGCACGGCGCGCGCCTGCAGCTTGCCGAAGGTGATGATCGCCGCGACCCGGTCCTCGCCGTACTTTTCGCGCACGTAGCGGATCACCTCGTCGCGCCGGTCCTGGCAGAAGTCGACGTCGAAGTCCGGCATCGACACCCGCTCGGGGTTGAGGAAGCGCTCGAACAGCAGGCCGAAGCGCAGCGGGTCGAGGTCGGTGATCGCGAGCGACCAGGCGACCACCGAGCCGGCGCCCGAGCCGCGCCCGGGCCCGACCGGGATGCCCTGCGCCCTTCGCCCAGCGGATGAAGTCGGCGACGATCAGGAAATAGCCCTCGTACTTCATGCCGGTGATGACGTTCGAGCTCGTACTGCAGTCGCTCGCGATAAGGCGCTGCGAACGCGTCGAAGTCGGCTTCGGGCGCTGGATACGCCGGCGAGCCGCTCGGCGAGCCCCGCCTCGGCCTGGACGCGCAGCTCGCTCGCCTCGTCGCGGCCGGTCGTGGTCGGAAAGTTCGGCAGGATCGGCGCGCGGGTCGGCACCATGAAGCTGCAGCGCTGCGCGATCACCAGCGTGTTGCGCGGTCGCCTCCGGCAGATCGGCGAACAGCTCGAGCCATCTCGGCGGCGCTCTTGAAGCGGTGCTCGGGCGTCAGCCGGCGGCGCTGCTCCTGGCCGACCTGGGCGCCGTCGGCGATGCACAGCAGCACGTCGTGGGCCTCGTACTCGGCGGCGTCGATGAAATGGACGTCGTTGGTCGCGACCAGCGGCAGGTCGCGCGCGAGCGCGAGCTCGATCAGGGCCGGCTCGATCTCCTCCTCGGCGGCGAGGCCGTGGCGCATCAGCTCGACGTAGAGCCGGCCCGGGAACAGCGCCGCAAGCTGCTCGAGCAGCGCCTCGGCGAGGCCGCGATTGCCGTGCAGCAGCGCCTTGCCGACCGGCCCCTCGGGGCCGCCGGTGAGCGCGATCAGGCCCGTCCGCGGCGTCCGCGAGATCGTCGAGGCGGACCTCGGGCGCGCCGCCCGCGCCGCCGAGATAGGCCCGGCTCAGCAGCTGCAGCAGGTTCTGGTAGCCGGCCTCGTTCTGGACCAGGACCGGCAGCCAGGCCGGCGCCGCGGGCCTGCCGTTGGCGCCCGCCGGATCGGCGCTCGGCAGCGGCAGCAGGCAGCCGACCAGCGGCTGCACGCCCGCCTTGGCGGCGTCCTGGCTGATCGCGCAGCGCGTCGAACAGATTGGCGCGGTCGGTGATCCCGACCGCGGGCATGGCGTCCGCGCGGCAACGCTGGAGCAGCTCCTCCGAGCCGCACGGTGCTCTCGAGCAGCGAGTAGCAGGAGCGGACGCGGAGATGGACGAAGGGGGCGTGGCGCAAGGGGCGGCTCCGGCGCGCGGGGTTGACGCGGAAGCTAGGCCAGCTCGCGCGCGCGCTCAACCGTTTCGCATGCCGGCGTTGACAGGCCGCCGATCCGGCTGCCATCCCTCGCCGTCGCTGAACCGGCTGCCGACCGCCTGGCCGTCGCCGGCGCCGGGTCCAGCGACCATCGAGCGCGGTGCCTGCGGATGATCGACCTTCGTCCCGTGCTGTTCGTGATCGGCGTGCTGATCTGCGCGATCGCGGTGGCGATGCTGGTGCCGGCGACCCTGAACTGGCTGGCCGGCGGCCAGCCGCCCGAGCCGTTCTCGCTCGCCGCCGTGCTCTCGATCGGCCTCGGCGGCCTGTTCGTGCTCGCCAACCGCGGCACGATCGGCATGCTGACGCTGCGCCAGGCCTACGTGCTGACCTTCCTCGCCTGGTTCGCGGTGCCGGCGATCGGCGCCCTGCCGCTGGTGCTTCTCCGAGCTCAAGCTGAGCTACACCGACGCCTTCTTCGAGACCATGTCGGGGGTCACGACCACCGGCTCGACCGTGCTGGTCGGGCTCGACAGCATGCCGCAGAGCATCCTTCTGTGGCGGGCGCTGCTGCAGTGGCTGGGCGGGGTCGGCATCGTGGTCATGGCGATCGCGATCCTGCCCTGGCTGCGCACCGGCGGCATGCAGCTGTTCCACGCCGAATCCTCCGACCGCTCGGACAAGCCGATGCCGCGGCTGGCGGCGGTCACCGCGGCGCTGTGCGTCGCCTACCTCGCGGTCTCGCTCGCCTGCGTCGTCGCCTACCAGATCGCCGGCATGACCCTGTTCGACGCCATCGCCCACGCCATGACCACGCTCGTCCACCGGCGGCTACGCGACCCGCGACTCCTCGTTCACGGCCTTCTCGGCCGCGGCGCAGTGGGTGGGCGTCGTGTTCATGCTCGCGGGCGCGCTGCCGTTCGTGCTGTACGTGCGCGCCGCGCCGCGGCGACTGGTCGATCCTGCGCGACCGGCAGGCCGGGGTCATGCTGCTGATCCTCGCGGTCAGCGTCGCCGCTGCTCACGTGCTGGCTGCACTGGCACGGCGGCCGGCCGTTCGCCGACGCGCATCCGGCTCGCGACCTTCAACGCCACCTCGATCATGACCACGACCGGCTATGCCTCCGACGATTTCGGCGTCTGGGGGCCGCTCGCCGACGGCATGTTCTTCTACCTGATGTTCGTCGGCGGCTGCACCGGCTCGACCGCGGGCGCGATCAAGGTGTTCCGCTTCCGGGTGCTGCTGATCGTGCTCCGCGAGCACATCCAGCGCCGCTTCATGCCGCACGCGATCGCCCAGCGCACCTACGACGGCAAGCCGCTCTCGGTCGACGTGGTCGAGGGCGTGATGGCGTTCCTCGCGATCTACTTCCTGGCGGTCGCGGTCGGCGCGGTCGCGCTCGGCGCCTTCGGCCTGGACTGGATCACGCGCGCTCAGCGGCACCGTCCAGGCGATCGGCAACGTCGGCCCCGGGCTCGGCCCGATCATCGGCCCGGCCGGCAACTTCGCGAGCCTGCCCGACGGCGCCAAGTGGATCCTGGCGTTCGAGATGCTGCTCGGCCGGCTCGAGCTGTTCACGGTCCTGGTGCTGCTGACGCCGCGCTTCTGGCGGCCCTGAGCCGAGCGGGTCAGGAGCGCTCGACGATGCCGTTGTGCAGGCGCAGCGTGGCATCGGCGCGGGCGGCGAGCTCGGCGTTGTGGGTCGCGATCAGCAGTGCTGCCGAGGTCTCGCGGGCGGCCTGGATCAGGGTCGCGAACACCGCGCTCGCGGTCGCCTCGTCGAGATTGCCGGTCGGCTCGTCGGCGAGCAGCACGGCCGGCCGGTTGGCCATCGCGCGGGCGATCGCGACCCGCTGCTGCTCGCCGCCGGACAGCCGCGCCGGCCGATGGCTCTCGCGCCGCTCGACCCCGAGCGCGGCCGAGAGCTCGCGCGCCCGCGCCCGCGCCGCGCTCCGGCTGTGCCCGGCCAGCATGCCGCGGCAGCATCACGTTCTCGAGCGCGCTGAACTCGGGCAGCAGATGATGGAACTGGTAGACGAAGCCCAGGCTCTCGCGCCGGATCCGGGTGCGCTCGGCATCCGACAGCCGGCCGCAGGCGCGCCCGCCGAGGACGCACCTCGCCGCCGTCGGGCTGCTCGAGCAGGCCGGCGATCTGCAACAGCGTCGACTTGCCGGAGCCGGACGGCCCCATCAGCGCGACCACGGCGCCGGGCGCCAGCTCCAGGTCGACGCCGCGCAGCACCTCGAGCCAGCCCTCGCCCTGGCGGAAGCGCCGGCCGATGCCGTTGAGCTGGAGTGCGACGCCGCTCCTGCCGAGCCGGCCTCGGGACCCGCTCGAGGCGCCTCGCGGCCAGCGGCCTCACTCATAGCGCAGCGCTTCGACCGGATCGAGCCGGGCCGCCCGCCAGGACGGATAGAGGGTCGCGAGCAGCGACAGGACGAGGCTCATCAGCACGACGCTGATCACGTCGCTGGCCTCGATCCTGGCCGGCAGGTGCGAGAGGAAATAGATCTCGGCCGAGAACAGGTTGGTCCCGGTCAGCACCTGCAGCCACTGCCGGATGGTCTCGATGTTGGCGGCGAACAGCGAGCCCGAGCAGGAAGCCCGCGAGCGTGCCGGTGACGCCGATCGCGGCGCCGCTCATGAAGAACACGCGCATGATCGCGCCCCGGGTGGCGCCCATGGTCCGCAGGATCGCGATGTCGCGGCCCTTGTCCTTCACCAGCATGATCATGCCCGAGATGATGTTGAAGGCGGCGACCATGATGATCAGGCTCAGGATCAGGAACATCACGTTGCGCTCGACCTTGAGCGCGGTGAAGAACGAGGCGTTGGCCTGCTGCCAGTCGACCAGCTGGCCGGCGTCGCCGACCAGCGGCGCCAGCTCCTGCCGGTAGCGCGGCGACCCGGTCGGGGTCGGCGACCATGATCTCGAGCTCGTTGGCGCGGTCGTCGAGCTGGAAATAGAGCTGGGCCGCCTCGAGCGGCATGTAGATGAGCGTGCTGTCGTACTCGTACATGCCGACCTCGAAGATCGCGCCGATCTCGTAGGCCTTGACCCGCGGCACGGTGCCGAACGCGGTCGGCGTGCCCTGGGGCGAGATCAGGGTCAGGCGATCGCCGAGGCCGAGCCCCATGCGGTAGGCCATGCGCGAGCCGATCGCGATCTGATCGTCGGTCGAGCTGCGCGACCGAGCCGCTCGAGCAGGTGGTCGGCGATGGTCGCGCGCGCGGCGAGGTCGGCTCGGCCGGATGCCGCGCACCAGCGCGCCCGAGGCGACGCCGTGGGCGGTCGCCATCACCTGGCCGGTGACCAGCGGCGTGACCGCGAGCACGCCGTCGGCCGCGCGCAGGCGGTCGGCGAGCGCGTCGAAATCGGCTCAGGCCGCTCGGGCCCGGCCTGGACCGTGATGTGGCCGTTCAGGCCGAGCACGCGGCCGAGCAGCTCGGCGCGAAAGCCGCTCATCACCGCGAGCACGACGATCAGGGTCGCGACCCCGAGCGCGATGCCGAGCAGCGAGAACAGCGGCGATCACCGAGATGAAGCCCTCCTCGCCGGCGCGGCCGCAGATAGCGCCCGGCGATCATCCGCTCGACCGGAGCGAACATCAGGCGGTCGAGCCGTGCCGACCAGCGCTTCGGGCGTGAGCTCGACGCGCTCGCCGGTCGCGCGCGACTTCAGCTCGACCACGCCCTGCTTGACGCCGCGCGGCCCGACCACCGCCTGCCAGGGCAGGCCGATCAGGTCCATGGTCGCGAACTTGGCGCCGGCGCTCTCGTCGCGATCGTCGACCAGGACCTCGATGCCGGCCGTCGCGAGCGCCGCCTCGAGCGCCTCGACGATGGCGTCGCAGGCGGCATCGCCCGGCCGCAGATTGACCAGTCCGAGCCGGAACGGCGCCACCGGCTCCGGCCATATGATCCCGGCGTCGTCGTGGAAGACCTCGATCAGCGCGCCGACCAGGCGCGAGACGCCGATCCCGTAGGAGCCCATCTCGACCGGGGTGTCCTGGCCGTCCGGGCCCATCACGGTGGCGCCCATGGGCTTGGAGTACTTGGTGCCGAGGTAGAAGATCTGGCCGACCTCGATGCCGCGCCCGGAGCGCAGCCGCTCGGCCGGCACCGGGCAGCTCGCCGGGTCGTGCCGCTCGTCGGTCGCGGCGTAGAGCGCCTTCAGCTCGCTCGATGTCGGCGCATCGTCGCGCGACCAGAAGTCGATCTCCTCGAACGCCGCGATCGTAGAAGACCTGGCTCTCGCCGGTCGCCGCCAGGACCTGGAACTCGTGGCTCATGTCGCCGCCGATCGCACCGCTCGCCGCCCGCATCGGGATCGCGGTCAGGCCCATGCGCCGGAACGTCTTGAGATAGGCCATGAACATGTTGTCGTAGGAGCGCTTCGCGCCCTCGAAGTCGAGGTCGAAGGAGTAGTTGTCCTTCATGTAGAACTCGCGGCCGCGCATGACCCCGAAGCGCGGCCGGATCTCGTCCCGGAACTTCCACTGGATCTGGTAGAGGTTGACCGGCAGGTCGCGGTAGCTCCGGACGCTGCGGCGGAAGATGTCGGTGACCACCTCCTCGTGGGTCGGCCCGTAGAGCATCGGCGCGCTCGTGGCGGTCGGTGATCCGCAGCATCTCCTTGCCGTAGTCGTCGTAGCGGCCGCTCTCCTGCCAGAGCTCGGCCGGCTGGATCGTCGGCATCAGGATCTCGTGGCAGCCGGCGGCGTCCATCTCCTCGCGCACGATCTGCTCGACCCGCTTGCAGCACGCGCAGGCCGAGCGGCAGCCAGCTGTAGATGCCGGCCGAGCTCTGGCGGATCATGCCGGCGCGCAGCATCAGCTGGTGCGAGACGATCTGCGCCTCGGCCGGGGTCTCCTTGAGCAAGGGCAGAAAGTAGCGCGACAGCCGCATCTGGGTCTCGCTCGGGAAGGCCGTGATCGAGGCGGCGCCACTCTAGGCGGATCGTCTGGATGACAATTCTGCCGCCGCCGCGCCAACGATCCGCCGGGCTCTGGCCGCACGCAAGGGCGTCCCGAACTCTATCCTAAAAGTTGATAACGATGTCCCGATCCGGCCGATGCAGCGCCGCCGGCGCTCCGTTGCGACCGAGCGCGGCATCCCGCCGCGCCGCGGACCGCAGCCGATCCGCCCGAGCGCACATATCAGCGCCAGCTCGCACGCTTAACCCATTGACAGAATGACGCTTTTCGACGAAAAAAGCCGCGCCAGAGGTCTGACGCGGCTAAGGTAGGGAGGAAACGCCTCAAGTCGGGTGTCACAGGGGAAACATCCCATGAACACCCTACTAATATGGGGCCATGCTCCTCCGATGGCAAGAGAAATTTGATGATGAATAAGTAACCAAGCGGCAAATTTCACAGCGTGATTGGCAGCAATTTTTCCTCAAATTTTAGCAGCTCGACTCTGCGGTTGAACGCGATGCAAGAGCAGAGTCTGGCTCGGGCGCTTTTGAGTGGCGATGAAGGCCTGATCACGGGGATTTGAGGAGCACGGCGCGCCGTGGCCGGACCGCGCACGGCGATCCGCGTCGCCCGGATCGTCATGGAGAGCTCATCCATGGTCGATAAATCGCCAGTTAATATCAGATATGATACAGATTTATGATCTCGTACATACATTGCATATGTGCCGTAACAGAATTCCAGCAACTAATGCGATAGTCGGTTCAGCGGTGGGCGGAGCTGGATCAGGCCGCTGTCGATCAGCCAGAGGATCAGCGCGGTCAGCACCAGCGCGATCAGCGTGGTGATCAGGAACTTGAGGGCGATCCGCGGCCGGGCCGGCGCGCTCGGCGCCATGCCGGGCTCGACCTCGTCGGGCGGCCGCGCGCCGAACGGCAGGACCATGAACAGCACCAGCCACCAGACCAGCAGGAAGGTGACGCCGGTCGCGAACCAGGTCATGGCCCGCTCAGGCCTGCTCGAGCTCGATCAGCGTGCCGCTGAAGTCCTTGGGATGCAGGAACAGGACCGGCCGGTCGTGGGCGCCGAGCTTGGGCTTGCCGTCGCCCAGCACGCGGGCGCCCGCGCCAGCAGCTGGTCGCGCGCGGCCAGGATGTCTCGACCTCGTAGCAGAGGTGGTGGATGCCGCCGCTCGGCTGGCGCTCGAGGAAGGCCGCGATCGGCGAGCCCTCGCCCAGCGGGTGCAGCAGCTCGATCTTGGTGTTGGGCAGCTCGACGAACACCGTGGTCACGCCATGCGCCGGTTGCGCCGCCGGCGGCGACACTTTGGCGCCGAGCAGGTCACGGTATTGCGCCACCGCCGCGTCGAGATCGGGCACCGCGATCGCGACGTGGTTCAGGCGGCCGATCATCAGGCGGCTCCGGCCTCGTCGTAGCAGGCCCTCGAGCGCCTCGCGGTCGAGGCGGGTGATCTGGATCTCGATGATCGGCCGCTTCTCGCGCACCAGCTTGAAGGCGCGCCGCACCGCGACCCGGACCGCGGTCCGGATCTGCTCGTCGTCGAGCGCGGCCTCGTCCTCGAGCGCCTCGACGGCATCCTCGATCGCGGTCTGGACGCTCGCCTCGAGGTCCGGCTCGCGCTCGAGGTCGACCGCGCCGAAGGTCGAGAGCTGGGGCGCCGCGAGCAGCGTGCCGTAGCCGTCGAGCACCAGCCCGACCAGGACCGTGCCATGCGCCATCAGCCGCCGGCGGGTGCGGAACAGATCGTCGCCGGCGGCGATCAGGCCGTCGTTCTCGAGCACCAGGCGGCCGGTCGGCACCTCGTCGATCGACCTCGGCGGGTGCCGGCGCCAGGCGCAGCACGTCGCCGTTCCGGACCTCGATCGCCTGCGGCACCCCGAGCTCGCGGGCGAACGCCAGATGCTCGTGCAGATGGCGCGCCTCGCCATGCACCGGGACCGCGATCTGCGGGCCTGATCCAGCGATACATCTGCGCGACCTCGTCGCGGCAGGGATGGCCCGAGACGTGGACGAAGTGGTCCTCCTCGGTGATCACCTCGATGCCGCGCCCGGATCAGGCGCGTTGTGCAGATTGTAGAGCGTGCGCTCGTTGCCCGGGATGATCTTGGAGGAGAAGATCACGACGTCGCCCGGCTCGAGCGCCACGGTCGGATGCTGGCCGGCGGCGATCCGGGTCAGCGCCGCGCGCGGCTCGCCCTGGCAGCCGGTCGCGAGCCACAGCACCTTGTGGCGCGGCAGCTCGCTCGCGGTGCGCTCGTCGAGCAGCTCCGGCATGTCCTCGCAGATAGCCGACCTCGCGCGCCGCCTCGATCATCCGGCGCATCGAGCGGCCGACCGCCGCGACCTCGCGCCCGGTCGCCTGCGCGACCGCGATCGCGGTCGCCAGCCGCGCGATGTTGGAGGCGAAGGTGGTCAGCAGCGACCCGCGTCGGTCTGGCGGCCGATCAGCTCCATCAGGCTGTCGCGGACCTCGGCCTCGGAGCCCGAGGTGCCGGGGTTCAGGATGTTGGTCGAATCCGCGACCATCGCCAGCACGCCCTCGTGGCCGAAGGCCTCGAGCGCGTCGCTGCCGGTCGAGCGGCCCGACCAGCGGCGCCGGATCGAGCTTCCAGTCGCCGGTGTGCAGGACGTTGCCGAGCGGCGTCCGCAGCGCCAGCGCATGCGCCTCGGGGATCGAATGGGTGACCTGGATCAGCGCGCAGTCGAACGGCCCGACCCGGAAGCGCTCGCCCGGCGCCACGACGTTGATCGGCACGCCCTTGAGGCGGCTCTCCTCGAGCTTGCGGCGCAGCACCGCGGCGGTGAAGCGGGTGCACCAGATCGGGCAGCGCAGCCGCTGCCAGAGATAGGGGATGGCGCCGAAATGGTCCTCGTGCGCATGGGTCAGGACCAGGCCGCAGAGGTCCTCGCTCCGGCTCTCGATGAAGCGCGGATCGGGCAGCACGATCTCGACGCCCGGCAGGGTCTCGTCGGCGAAGCTGATGCCGAGGTCGACCATCAGCCACTGGCCGTCGAGGCCGTAGAGGTTGAGGTTCAGGCCGATCTCGCCGGCCCCGCCGAGCGGCACGAACAGCAATTCCGGATTCTGCATCCCCACCTCCTCAGTTCGACTGGCTGCGGTCGATTGGCATAGAACAGCTCGACCAGCCCGGCCATGGTCAAGTCGCGGTCGACCTGCTCGATCACCTCGGTCGCGCCGGCGAACAGGCCGGCGAGGCCGCCGGTCGCGATCACCTTCATCGGCTCGCCGAACTCCGCCTTGATCCGCGCGACCATGCCCTCGATCAGGCTGACGTAGCCCCAGTAGACGCCGGACTGCATCGCGGTCACGGTCGAGCTGCCGATCACCTGCGGCGGCCGCTCGACCGCGATCCGGGGCAGCTTGGCCGCCGCCCGGTGCAGCGCCTCGAGCGACAGGTTGATCCCGGTCGCGATCACGCCGCCGCAATAGCGGCCTCGCCGTCGACCACGTCGAAGGTGGTCGCGGTGCCGAAATCGACCACGATCAGCGGCCCGCCGTAGCGGCCGTGCGCGGCCACCGCGTTGACCAGGCGGTCGGCGCCGACCTCGCGCGGATTGTCGATCGCGATCGGGATGCCGACGCCGAGGTTCTCGCCGACCACCTTGGCGGTGCAGTCGAAGAACTCCCGGCACATGCTCTTGAGCGGGGTCAGCGCCTGGGGCACGACCGAGGAGATCACCGCGGCCCCGACGTCGTCCTGGCCGAAGCCCTTGAGCGCCATCAGCTGGGTCAGGGCCGCGGCATACTCGTCGGCGGTG
Source organism: uncultured Alphaproteobacteria bacterium (assembly GCA_963753685.1). Classification (GTDB taxonomy): domain Bacteria; phylum Pseudomonadota; class Alphaproteobacteria; order Geminicoccales; family Geminicoccaceae; genus DATAOG01. Next base: position 855 of record CAVWDE010000019.1, on the reverse strand, counting down.
CGCTCGCGCACGGTCGAGATCCGCCATTGGCCCAGCGCCTCGCGCTCGCGATAGAGCGCGAACACGGTGTTGGTGTTGCCGACGTCGATCGCGAGCAGCAGGGTTGCAGCCATCGCTCAGCGATCCAGATCGAGCACTTCGCCGGCGGCGATCTCGCGCCGCGGCCGCCGGCCTGCTCGACCAGCAGCGCGCCGCTGTCGGTCAGATCGAGGAAGCGGCCGCGCAGCTCGCCCTGCGCTCGAGCCCGAGCCGGATCTCGCCGCCGAGGCCGAAGCCGCGCGCGAGCCAGGCCTGGCGGACGGCGCCGAAGCCCGCCGTCTGCCAGCGGCCGAGCCAGCGATCGAGCACGCCGAGATAGGCCTCGAGCACGGCCGCGGGCGTGAGGACCGGAAAGCCTGCGCGCGCCAGGCAGGTCGCCGGCGTGGGCGTGTCGTCCGGGCAGCTGACCAGGTTGACGCCGGTGCCGATCACCACGAAGGCGGCCCGGCCGTCGGCGTGGCTGCTGCCTCGAGCAGGACGCCCGCGGTCTTGGCGCCGCCGATCAGCACGTCGTTCGGCCATTTGAGCGCCAGATCCAGACCGGCGGCCCGAGCTCGCCAGGGCCTCGCCGAGCGCCAGCCCGGCGACCAGCGAGAGCTGCGTCGCGATCGCCATCGCGCAGTCCGGGCGGAGCAGGACCGAGGCGTAGAGGTTGCCGGCGGCGAGGCCCAGGCCCGGCCGTGGCGGCCGCGGCCGCGGCTCGCTCGGCGGCCAGCACCATGAGGCCGGCGGCGCGCCGGCCGCCGCCAGCCGCATCGCTTCGTCGATCGCGCTGGCGAGCCGATCGTGGGCCTGGAGGACGAAGCCCGCGAGCAG
>CAVWDE010000018.1:0-107400 GCA_963753685.1 uncultured Alphaproteobacteria bacterium | reverse complement strand
TTCCGATCCGGCGGCAGGTGAGGCAAGAGGCGCGATGAGGCAGCCGCAGTTCCACCGCATCCGGCGCTTGCCGCCCTACGTGTTCAGCGAGGTCAACGCGATGAAGGCGGCGGCGCGCGCCGCCGGCCACGACATCATCGACCTCGGCATGGGCAATCCGGACAGCCCGACGCCTCAGGCGATCGTCGACAAGCTGGTCGAGGCGATCCGCAACCCGCGCACCCATCGCTACTCGACCTCGCGCGGCATCCCCGGGCTGCGCCGGGCGCACGCCGCCTATTACGAGCGCCGGTTCGGGGTGGCGCTCGACCCCGAGACCGAGGTCGTGGTCACGCTCGGCTCCAAGGAGGGCCTCGCCAACCTCGCCCAGGCGATCACCGCCCCCGGCGACGTGATCCTGGTGCCCAACCCGAGCTATCCGATCCACCCCTATGGCTTCATCATCGCGGGTGCGGCGATCCGGCACGTTCCGATCACCCCGATTGGCAGGCTGATGACCGAGCTCGCGCGCGCGACCGAGCACTCGGTGCCCCAGCCGACCGCGATCGTGCTCAATTTCCCGTCCAATCCGACCGCCCAGGTGGTCGATCTCGATTTCTATCGGGAGGCGGTGGCGTTCGCGCGCCGCCACGAGATCTTCATCCTGTCCGATCTCGCCTACGCCGAGATCTACTTCGAGGATGCGCCGCCGCCCTCGATCCTCGAGGTGCCGGGCGCCCAAGACGTGGCGGTCGAGTTCACCTCGATGAGCAAGACCTACAGCATGCCCGGCTGGCGGATCGGCTTTGCCGCCGGCAACCGGGCGCTGATCGGCGCGCTCGCCCGCATCAAGTCCTACCTCGACTATGGCGCCTTCACGCCGATCCAGGTGGCGGCGACCGCGGCGCTCAACGGTCCGCAGGACTGCGTCGAGGCGAACCGCACCCGCTATCGCGAGCGCCGCGACGTGCTGGTCGAGGGGCTGGCCGGCGCCGGCTGGCCGGTGCCCTCGCCGCCGGCCACGATGTTCGTCTGGGCGCCGTTGCCCGAGGCCTACCGGCACCTCGGCTCGCTCGCCTTCGCCAAGCTCCTGCTCGAGCAGGCGCGGGTCGCGGTGTCGCCCGGGATCGGCTTTGGCGAGTATGGCGAGGGCTACGTCCGGCTCGCCCTGGTCGAGAACCGGCAGCGGATCCGCCAGGCGGCGCGCAACATCAAGGCGTTTCTGGCGCGCCCGCCGGCCGCCCGGCCGGAGGCCGCCGAGCCGGTCGCCCCGGCCGCGGCCGCACCGCGGGCGGTGGCCTGAGCGCATGGTTGGGCCGCTGCGCGGGGAGGCCGAGCCGCTGCGCCTGGGCATCGCCGGCCTCGGCACGGTCGGCAGCGCGGTGTTGCGCCTGCTCGAGCAGAACGGCGCCCTGGTGGCGCTGCGCGCCGGGCGCGAGCTGCGGGTGGTCGCGGTCTCGGCGCGCAACCGGCAGCGCGAGCGCGGGGTCGCGACCCTGCGCTATCGCTGGTACGACGACCCGCTGGCGCTCGCCGCCGACCCGGAGATCGATCTGGTGGTCGAGCTGATCGGCGGCGAGGGCGGCCCGGCGCTGGCGCTCTGCCGGGCGGCGCTCGCGGCCGGCAAGCCGGTGGTCACGGCCAACAAGGCGCTGCTCGCCCATCACGGCGCCGAGCTCGCCCGTCTGGCCGAGGCGGGGCGGGTGACGATCGGCTTCGAGGCCGCGGTCGCGGGCGGCATCCCGATCGTCAAGACCCTGCGCGAGGGTCTCGCCGGCAACCGGATCCGGCGCGTCTACGGCATCCTGAACGGCACCTGCAACTACATCCTGACCACCATGCGCGAGAGCGGGCGCGACTTCGAGGACGTGCTCCAGGAGGCACAGGCGCTGGGCTACGCCGAGGCTGACCCGAGGTTCGACATCGACGGCATCGACGCCGCCCACAAGCTCGCCCTGCTGGCGGCGCTGGCGTTCGGCTGCGCGCCCGCGATCGATGCGGTCTACACCGAGGGCATCCGCCACGTCTCGCCGCTCGATATCGCCTTCGCCAGCGAGATGGGCTATCGGATCAAGCTGCTCGGGGTCGCGCGGCTGACCGACCACGGGCTCGAGCAGCGGGTGCATCCGAGCATGGTCCGGATCGGCACCCCGATCAGCCAGGTCGAAGGGGTTTACAACGCCGTGGTCGCCGAGGGCGATCAGGTCGGCTCCACGCTCTATTCGGGCCGCGGCGCCGGCGGCGGCCCGACCGCCTCGGCGGTGGTTGCCGACCTCGCCGACCTCGCCCGGGGCGCCTGCCCGCCGGTGTTCACGGTCCCGAGCGCGCGGCTCGAGGCGCTGCCGATCGCGTCGATGGACCGGCACTACGGCGCCTATTATTTTCGCCTCATGGTGGTGGACAAGCCGGGCGTCATGGCCGACGTTGCCGCCTGCCTGCGCGACCACGAGGTCTCGATCGAGGCGTTGATCCAGCGGGCCCGCAATCCAGGCGAGCCGGTGCCGATCGTCTTGACCACCCACGAGACCGCCGAGGCGCAGATGATCGGGGCTCTGGCGGAGATCGGGGCGCTCGCGGCGGTTCTGGAGCCGCCCCGGATGATCCGGATCGAATCCCTGTAGGCGGCGCGCGCCGGGGATCTCAAGCGGGGAGAGCTGCACCATGGCGGACGAGATCAGGCTCCAGGATCGCAATCTGGCGCTCGAGGCGGTGCGCGTGACTGAGCGCGCGGCGATCGCGAGCACCGCGTGGATGGGCCGGGGCGACGAGCACGCGGCCGATCAGGCGGCGGTCGACGCGATGCGCCAGGCGCTCAACGTGCTCGACATCGAGGGCACGGTGGTGATCGGCGAGGGCGAGCGCGACGAGGCGCCGATGCTCTATATCGGCGAGAAGGTCGGCTCCGGCAAAGGCCCCAAGGTCGACATCGCGCTCGATCCGCTCGAGGGCACCACGATCACCGCGACCGGCGGCCCGAACGCGATCGCCTGCATCGCCATGGCCGGCGCCGGCGGCTTCCTCAATGCGCCCGACACCTACATGGACAAGATCGCGGTCGGCGGCGGCCTGCCCGCGCACTTGATCGACCTCAGCGCCCCGCCGCGGGAGAACCTCGCCAATCTGGCCAAGGCCAAGAAGGTGGAGATCGGCGATCTGGTGGTCCTGATCCTCGACCGGCCGCGCCATCAGGACCTGATCGCCAGGGTGCGCGAGGCGGGCGCCCGCATCCGTCTGATCCGGGACGGCGACGTCGCCGGCGTGATCGCGACCGCGCGGCCAGACAGCGGGATCGACATCTATCTCGGCATCGGCGGCGCGCCCGAGGGCGTGCTGGCGGCGGCCGCGCTGCGCTCGATCGGCGGCCAGATGCAGGGCCGGCTGCATTTCCGCAACGACGACGAGCGGGTGCGCGCCGGCCGCATGGGCATCACCGATCTGACCCGGGTCTACGATCTCCACGACCTCGCGCGCGGCGACGTCATGTTCGCCGCGACCGGCGTCACCGATGGCACGATGCTGGCCGGAGTGCGGCGCTTTCCGGGCGGCGTGATCACGGAATCGATCGTCATGCGCTCCAAGACCGGCACCGTGCGCATCGTCGAGACCGAGCATTATCTCCGCCGCAAGAGCGAGGTGGTCGCGGGTTTCGTCGCCTGAGAGCGGTGCGGACATGAGCCTGGCGCCGGCGGTCGAGCGCTCGATCAGCGGTCGTTGCTGGCGCTGGCGCGAGCACGACGCCGCGCAGGCGCTGGCGATCTGCCAGCGGATCGATCTGCCGGAGGTGGTCGGGCGGATCCTCGCCGGCCGCGGCGTCGCGGTCGACGGCGTGCCGGCGTTCATGGCGCCGCGGCTGCGGGATGCCCTGCCCGACCCGTCGCATCTGCATGATCTCGACCGCGCGGTCGAACGCCTCGCCGATGCCGTGCAGGCGGGCGAGCCGGTCGGGCTGCTCGGCGACTACGACGTCGACGGCGCGACCTCGGTCGCCTTGCTCGCGCGCTATCTGCGCGCGGTCGGCGGCGAAGCGCGGATCGATGTGCCCGACCGGCTCGAGGAGGGCTATGGCCCCAACCCGCAGGCGCTGGAGCGTCTGGCGGGCCAGGGCTGCCGGCTGGTCGTGACCCTGGATTCCGGCACCACCGCCTTCGCCGCGCTCGCGACCGCCGCCGAGCGCGGTCAGCAGGTGATCGTGGTCGACCACCACGCGGCCGAGCAGCACCTGCCGCCGGCGTTCGCCGTGGTCAACCCGAACCGCGCCGATCAGGTGACCACGATGGGCGAATTGGCCGCGGTCGGGGTCACCTTCCTTTTGGTGGTGGCGCTCAACCGGCGGCTGCGCACGCGCGGCCATTTTATGCGCCGGGCGGAGCCCGATCTGCGCCGCTGGCTCGACCTCGTGGCGCTCGGCACGGTCTGCGACCTGGTGCCGCTGTCCGGTCTCAATCGGGCGCTGGTGTGCCAGGGTCTCAAGATCGCCGCCGGGCGCGGCAACCCGGGTCTGGCGGCGCTGGCGGCCGCGGCCGGCCTCAACGCGCCGCCGGCCGCGGAGCATTTCGGCTTCGTCTTGGGCCCGCGGATCAACGCCGGCGGCCGCACCGGCTGCTCGCAGCTTGCGGCCGACCTGCTGCTCGCCGAGGCGCCCGACGCGATCGCGGCGATCGTCGCCCGCATGGAGCATCTGAACCAGGAGCGCCGCGCGACCGAACGGCGCGTGCTGGCGGCCGCGGAGCGCCAGCTCGGGCCGGCGCTGGCCGCGGGCCGGCCGCTGCTTTTGGTCGCGGGCGAGGACTGGTCGCCGGGCGTGGTCGGCCTGGTGGCTTCGCGCCTGGTCGAGCGCTACCACCGCCCGGCGATCGTGATCGGTCTCATGGGCGGGGTCGGCAAGGGCTCCGGGCGCTCGGTCGCGGGCTTCGATCTCGGCAGCGCGGTGATCGCCGCCCGCCAGAACGGGCTGCTGCTCGAGGGCGGCGGCCATCCGATGGCGGCCGGCCTCACGGTCTGCGCCGATCAGCTGGACGCGCTGACGCACTTCCTGGGCGAGCGCCTGGCGCAGGCGCTCGGGCCAGGCCTGCCGCCGGCGCCGGATCTGGCGCTCGATGGCGCGCTCCAGGTGACCGCCCTGTCGCCGGGGCTGGCCGAGCGCCTGGGCGCGCTCGGCCCGTTCGGGCGCGGCAACCCCGAGCCGCGCTTCATGCTGCCCGAGGCGCAAAGCTTCCAGGTCCGCCGGATCGGCGACAGCCATATCGACTGTTGGTTGCAGGATGCCGCGGGCGGACATGTGCGTGCGGTTGCGTTTCGGGCCGCCGAACGACCGCTCGGCGAGGCGCTGCTGACGGCCGGCGGCGCGCCTTTGCACCTCGCCGGCACCCTCAAGCTCGACGCCTGGCAGGGCCAGCTGCGGGTCAGCTTCCGGATCGAGGACGCGGCCCGTTGCGGCTGACCACGCGCCCACCGGCCGCAGCCCTGCGCCGGTGCGTCCGCTTGCTTTTCGCGGCCGCTGCCGCTAAACGCTGCCGCCACGTCCCCATCGTCTAGAGGTTAGGACGCCGCCCTTTCAAGGCGGAAACCGGGGTTCAATTCCCCGTGGGGACGCCATCCACGCTCTGCCTCAGAGGCGGTTCGCCGACAGTGACCCGTGTGTTGCTCGACCGCCTGAAGGGGCTCGCCCGCGCCCGCCTGGTGCGCAACATCCTGGCGCTGTACGGCGTGCGGGCGGTCGAGCAGGTGCTGCCGCTGATGGTGCTGCCCTATCTCGCCCGGGTTCTGGGGCCGTCGGGCTGGGGCGTGTTCGCGATCGCGCAGGCGTTCGCCATGTACGGCATCGTGACCGTCGAGTACGGCTTCAGCTTCTCGGGCACGCGCGCGGTCGCGAGCGCCCGCAATCAGGCCGCGCAGCTGGCCGATCTGGTCAGCGGCGCCTTCGTCGCCCAGCTGCTGCTCGCGGCGGTCGTGACGGTCGCCGCGGTCGTGGTGCGCTTCGCCGTGCCGGTGTTCGAGAACCAGCCGTCGCTGGTCTGGGCCGGGCTCGCGTTTGCCATCCTGCAGGGCTTCAACCCGGTCTGGTACTTCACCGGCCAGGAGCGGATTCCGCTGATCGGCGTGATCACGATCGCTGCCAAGCTCGCGGCGACCCTGGCGATCTTCGCCCTGGTGCGCGGGCCCGAGGACAGCTGGCTGGTGCTCGCCTGCTACGCCGGCGGCGCGCTGCTGGCGACCGCGGCCGGCTACACCCTGATGCTGCGCGAGGTCCGGCCCGGTCAGCTGAGCCTCGGCCTGGTCGGCCGCACGCTCCGGCTGGGGGCGAGCATGTTCGTGATGCGGATCGCGCTGATGATGCACACCGCCGGCAACGTCTTCCTGCTCGGCCTGCTGGTGGCGCCCCATCAGGTCGCGTTCTTCGCCGCCGGCGAGAAGCTCTGCCGGCCGGTCGCCTGGCTGTTGCAGCCGATCAACACCGCCCTTTTGCCGCGCCTGTCGCACCTGGTCGGCGCGAGCCCGGACCAGGCCCGGCAGCTGGCCGGTCTGACCCTGTTCCTGCAGGGCGCGACCGGCATTCTGCTCGGGTTGACGATCGGCCTGTTCGCGCCCTGGCTGGTCGATCTGATGTTCGGCGCCGAGTTCACCGCCGCGACCCCGGTGCTTCAGGTGATGGCCGCGATCATTCCGTTGATGGTGGTCAACGGCGCCTTGGTCACCCAATGGATGATCCCCTACGGCCTCGACCGTCTCCTGAACATCGTGGTCATCGCCAGCACCGTTCTCAACCTCGCCCTGGCCCTGATCCTGGCGCCCCGGTTCGGGGCGCTCGGCATGGCCTGGGTCACGGTCGGCGCCGAGACCTTCATTCTGACCGGGCTGCTCTGGAGCCTTCACCATATGGGCATCAAGCCGATCGCGCGCGGGTTGCTGCGGCAGAGCTTCGTGGCCCTGGTCGCGGAACGGCGCTGACCCGGCCTCGGCCGTGGTCCGAGCCCCGGTAGACCGATTGCCTTTGGCGGGCTTTTCGAGCTACACCTGAAGTTAAGCCGGAGCGTCAAACCTGAGCCATCGGAGGTCGGGGGCGCGGCGCCGCCCGCCGCCAGGCACTCGAGGAAGCGCGGAACTCAGGATGAACCGGATCGGCCCGAAGCTCACTCTCGGCATCCCCGTCTACAACGGCGCCGCCTATCTGGCGCAGCTGTTCGACTGCCTGCGCGCCCAGACCTTCATCGACTACGAGGCGATCATCTCGGATAACGCCTCGACCGACGCGACCGAGCAGATCTGCCAGCGGATGATCGCCTCCGACGCGCGCTTCCGGTATGAGCGCAACGCCGCCAACATCGGCGCGGCGCCCAACTTCAACCGCGTGTTCGAGCAGGCCACGGGGCGCTATTTCAAATGGACGGCGCACGACGACCTGCTGGCGCCGACCTATCTCGAGCGCTGCGTCGCGGTTCTGGACGAGGATCCGAGCGTCTGCGTCTGTCACGCCGCGATTCAGGTCGTCAATGCGGAGCTGCGGCCGCTCAGCTTCGACGCCGAGCTTGGCCGTTACGTCGACGTCGACGGCACGCCGGCGCTGCTCCGCGAGCCGCTTGGCCTGGCGGCCTCCCCGGACCCCGCCCGGCGCTTCGACGACGTGCTGCACGGCATGCGGCTGTGCTCCGAGATCTTCGGCGTCATGCGCACCGACCTCGTGCGTCGGACCTCGCTGCACGGCAGCTACTATGGCTCGGACAAGGTGCTGCTGGCCGAGCTCGCGATGCTCGGGCGGATCGAGACCGTGCCGGAGGCGTTGTTCATCAAGCGCTTCCACAAGGACACGTCGTATTATCTGACCACCCGCGAGCGAGCCACCTGGATCGATCCGGCGGCATCGTTCCGCGTGCCGCAGGTCGAGGTGCTCAAGGGCTATGTCAAGGCGCTCATGCTGGTGCCGCTGACGCCCGCGCAGCGCGTCCGTTGCCTGGGCAGCGTCGCCCGCAAGATCCTGAACATCCAGGCCTTGCGCCGGCTGCTGCTGCCGGCGCCGGACAACTACCTGGGCATCGAACGGCGCGGCGGGCCCAAGCCGGCCGCGATGTCCGGCGAGGCCACCCGGCTGCGGGCGCGGCTCGAACGGCTCTCAGCCTCCCAGCTGGAGGCCCTGCTGATCCACCTCGAGATCGACCGCGGCCACCTGCTGCCCCCCGAGGTCGAGCATGCCAAGCGGGTCGCCCAGCTCGTTCAGTTTTTGGAGTATGACAATCTCGCCCGGTTCCGGGCCTGGAGCCTCCTCGATCAGATCAAGTTCCACAAGCACCCTTTGCCGCCCGGCCTGCTGCCGGTGGGCGATGACCTGCGGGCGCGCGAGCGGGCGGCCGAGGACGATCGCATCGCGCGCGCCGGGCACGACGGCCGCGACCCGGGCGAGGGCCGGATCACACCGGAGCGCTTTTATACCTTCAAGGACGACGCGGCCTGGCTTGGCGTGTTTCGCGATTGGGATGTGCGGCGGAGTTTCCACGACGCGCTGATGCGCCGCGTCCAGCAGCTGCTGGGCGCGAATTCGTCGATTCGGGTCGCCGGCATCACAGGCCGGGGCGGCAGCGGAAAAACGGTCGCGCTGCGGCGCCTCGGGCTCGATCTCGCGGCCGCGGGCGCCGAGGTCTGGTGGGTCGAGAATCAGGGGCTCGCCCTCGACCTCGGCCTGCCCGAGCTGGTCGCGCGCCAGGATCGCGCGCGCCGGCTCATTCTCCTCGACGACGTTCAGCGGCTTGATGCCGAAGGGGTGCGGCAGCTGCAGGACTTGTTGACCCGCGCGCCGAACCTCGCGGTCGTGGTTGCGGGGCGCGACCTGCCGCTCGGGCTGCAGACCGTGCTGACGCCGGGCGACAACCTGTTCCTGCCCGACGAGGTGGACGACCAGCCGGCGATCTTGGCCAAGATCGGCGAGGTCGTGCCGGAATGGGCCGAGCGGGCGCGGGCGCTGGCGAGCGAGTCGATGCGGCCGGCTCGCCTGGTCCGACTGCTGGTCGTCCTGGCGCATGGCCGGACCCGGATCCCGGCCACCCTCGAAGATCTGGAGGGGTGCTTCCTGGACAGCGTCACGGACGAGATTTTCCGGGTCAAGGACGTCCATCCGGGCTTTGCGCAGGCGCTCGTGTTCGCCGCGGTGGTGCGCTCCACCGGTGCCGATCTGTCCCGGACGAGCATGATCGCGCTCGCCGACTACTATCAGCCCGGGGCGAGCTTCCTCTCCCTGCTGGACACCGGCAGCGGCCGCTGGTCGGTGGCCGAGTCGCTGACCTTCCACGACCCGATCCACGACACCATCGTCTTCCATCACGACGAGCTCGCCGAAGGCGTCGTCGAGGCCGGGCGCCGCGGTTCGTTCGCGCCGTGGGTGGTCCTCGGCGATGCCTGGCTTCGAGACGCCATGGCCAAGCTGATCCAACTTGGCAGTCACCATTCGAGCTCCTTGGCGCGCGCCGGCCTGGCGCGCGCGTTCCCGGGTCTGCTGAGCGGGGATGATCTGCTGCCGGCCACCGAGATGCACGCCGAGCACGGCGACGTCGGCCACGCCTACGGAACCTGATGCCCGGCACTGCGTTGGAACTCGTGTTCGCCGCCGCGCGCGCCGGGGCGCGCGGCGGCCGTCGGGCTCGCCAAGGTCTGGGCGGGGCCGCGGTCTGAAGCTTGGCCGCCGCCGCGGCGTGGGGGCGACGGCCCGTGACGGCGGATGCCCACCCCGACCGGGGGCGCAGTCGCCTTCTGCCTCCAAATCCCCGCCGCGGTACCCGGGTGGGCTGTTGCTTTAGGGTAACAGATTGCATTTATCGCGCTTTTTGAGATACACCTTTAGACAGCGGTTCGTGCCTGTGCGAACCTCGGCGGCCGACCCGGACCGTGGGATCGAGACAACGCCGTCGAGTTGAAAAGTCACACGCGCAAACGTCGGAGCTCAGGATGAACCGGACCGACCCGAAGCTCACCCTCGGCATCCCCGTGTACAACGGCGAGGCCTATCTCGAGCAGCTGTTCGCCTGTCTGCGCGCCCAGACGTTCACCGACTACGAGGCGATCATCTCGGACAACGCCTCGACCGACCGGACCGAGCAGATCTGCCGGGCTGCGGTCGCCTCCGACCCGCGTTTCCGGTACCATCGCAACGAGCGCAACATCGGCGCGGCGCCCAACTTCAACTCGGTGTTCGAGCAGGGCGTGGGACGCTACTTCAAATGGACCGCGCACGACGACCTGCTGGCGCCGACCTATCTCGAGCGCTGCGTCGAGCGCCTGGACGACGATCCGAGCGTGTCCGTCTGCCACGCCGCAATTCAGGTCGTCAACGCCGACCTGCAGCCGCTCCGGTATGACACTGACCTCGGCCGCTACGTGGACATCGACGGCACCCCGGCGTTCATGCGCGAGCCGGCCGGACTGGCGACCTCGGCCGATCCCGCCCGGCGCTTCGACGACGTGCTGCACGGCATGAGTTTGATCTCCGAGATCTTCGGCGTCATGCGCACCGACCTGTTGCGCCGGACCTCGCTGCACGGCAGCTACTACGGCTCGGACAAGGTGCTGATGGCCGAGCTCGCGATGCTCGGACGGATCGAGAGCGTGCCGGAGCCGTTGTTCATCAAGCGCTTCCACAAAGACACGTCGTATTATCTGACCACCCGCGAGCGGGCCGCCTGGATCGATCCGGAGTTGTCGCACCAGGTCCCGCAGATCCAGGTGCTCAAAGGCTACCTCAGGGCCATGTCGCTGACGCCGCTGACGCCCACGCAGCGCGCTCGCTGCCTGGGCAGCGTGGCCCGCAAGATCGTCAATCTGCAGACGCTGCGCCGGCTCCTGCTGCCCGCGCCGGACAACTATCTGGGCATCGAGGCGCGCTCCGCCGGCAAGCGCACGGAGCAGACCAGGCGTAGTTGACCAAGGGGGACATCGAGGCTTGGATCGACCAGCGGGGTTCTCGCTGTAGATCCGGCTTCGGATTCGGTCGGGCGGCCTCGCATGGGGGCGGGGAACCGGCCGTCGGGTGCCGATTTTGGGGGAGTCGTGGGATCGTCCGCGATCCGGCCTGGCCAGCCCGGCCCGGCCGACATGAGCGTGCGCGCCATGAAGATTCTGCTCAGCGCCTTCTCCTGCGGTCCGGACATCGGCTCGGAGCCGGGAGTCGGCTGGCATTGGGCGGTCGAACTGGCCCGCTTGGGCCACCACGTCCTGGCGCTCACCGAGATCGAATACCAGGGCCCCATCGAGGCCGCGATCGCCGGTGGCGGGCTGCCGCCCAGCCTGCGCTTCGAGTTCTACATGCCGCCCTGGCTGGATCGATTGCGTCATCTGGGCTTGCGGCTCGGCCACCAGAGCCTGACGCTGCACCTCGTGCATCTTTTGTGGCAGATCGCGGCCTACCGGCACGTCCGCGCCCGCTTCGCGGGCGAGAGCTTCGACCTCGTCCATCACCTCACCTATAGCGGCATCCGGCACCCGACCCTGATGGGCCGGCTGGGCATCCCGCTCGTCCTCGGGCCGGTCGGCGGCGGCGAGCGGGCACCTCTCGCCCTGCGTCGGGGTCTCGGCTGGCATGGCTGGGTGAAGGACGCGCTGCGCGATCTGCATACCTGGCTGATCCGCTTCGATCCGATCACCCGCCGGGCGTGCGCCGATGCCCTCGTGATCTACGTCAAGACCGCGCAGTCACGCGACGCGCTGCCCGGCTGCTGCCGGAGCAAGGTCAGCGTGCAGATGGAGATCGGCATCCCGCGGGTGTCGCCCCTGCGGCGACCGGAACGGCGACCGGGGCAGCCGTTCCGCCTCCTCTACGCCGGCCGGTTCGTCTATTGGAAGGGCCTGCATCTGGGACTGCGGGCATTCGCCGAAGTCCGTCAGCGCGGCGGCGACGCCAGGCTGACCATGCTCGGCGGCGGCCCCGAAGCGCGGGCCTGGCGCAGGCTTGCCCGCAAGCTCGGCATCGAGCGCGCCGTCGACTGGCTCGACCGGGTCGAGCACGGCAGGATGAGCGAGATGTATCGCAGCCACGACGCCCTGCTGTTTCCGAGCCTCCACGACTCGAGCGGCAATGCGGTGCTCGAGGCGCTCTCCTATGGCCTGCCGGTGATCTGCTTCGACCTCGGCGGGCCGGGTGAGATCGTTGACGACCGCTGCGGGCGGGTGATCGCGACCGGCGGCCGGAGCGCATCCGCGTGTAGCCACGCGCTCGCGCTGGCGATCGAGGACATGAGCCGCTCGCCGGCGCTCTGCCGGCGGCTCGCCGACGGCGCCCGTGCGCGCGCCGCCAACTTCCTGTGGCCGACGCAGGTCGGCCGGGTGTACGCGGACATCGCCGGCCGTCTGCAGGTGCCGGCGATGGCCGGCGCCCCCGACCTGGCCGAGGGTCCCGAAATCCGACCGCGCCAACGCGGCCGCGCCAAGCTTCCGTGATGCCGAGGCCGGGCCCGGCTATTGGCGCCAGATGCCGAGATCGCGCCCCAGCAGCCGTTCCAGCGCGCCGATGTCGTCGGCATAGAAGCGCTTCGTCAATTCCGGCCGCAAGGCTGACGGCAGAGACTGGCTGCGATTCAGATTGGCGTTGAGCAGACGGTGCTGCAGGCGCGCGAGATGATAGGCGGCGGGCCGCGGCAGCACGCTCCGCATCCAGCGCTTGAAGCCGTGGCTGCCGTAGAGCACGCGATGCAGGGTGGCGCTGCGGGCAGCGCCGGTCTCGTTGTAGCGGCGGGACAGGTCCGGTTGAAAGCTGTCGTCGACCCCGAGAAAGCGAAACAGCTCCGCGAACACCCGGGCGCTGTCCCGCTGCAGCTCCTCGAGCAGGACGACCTTGATCTGGCGGCGATCGAAATGCTCGAAGAACACGGCGAGGTGGCGATGATAGAGCCCGTATTCGATGATCGCCAGACCATCGCCCCGACCGCGCGCCTGGGCCTGCTCGGCGGTCATGGCCTCGACGAAGCCCTCGGCCAGACCCTCAGCGGGTACGCTGCCGCCCTGCTGCACCTTGTACAGCGATAGCGCCTGCTCGACCGGCTGGCGCAGGATGGCCACCAGCCTGGCCTTGGGGATGCGCGCTTTGATGCGCGGCACGACCTCGGGGGAATGGAGGTAGGAGGGCGAGGATTCGCCGATCGCCCGATGCTTGTCGGTCGCGCCCGCGAACAAGGCCGCGTAGTCCTCGAGGGTCGTGACCGCGCGGTAGTTGATCAGGTCGAGGTCGCGCTGGGCGACCCCCCTCGGCTGCCCCTCGATGCCATCGAACAGGAAGAAGTTGGTCTCCTTGTTCGGGCTGACGAAGATCTCCGGGTGCTGGCCCAGCGAATAGTGCAGCATGGTCGTGCCGCTGCGCGGGGCGCCGATCACCAGGAAATTCGGCAGTCGCACGACGTCTCATCTCCAGTCCGCGCGGGCGGCGAGCCGTCAGCTCGCCGCTTCGACCGGAATGATGCGCTCCGGGCGGACGCCCATGCCGTCCAGCTGCGCCTTGATCTCGGGGATGTAGATCGGGCTCATGACGATGATCATGTCGGGGCGGTAGTCCTTCAGGAACTCGGGCCCCACGATCTGCTGCCCTGAGCCTGCGATGAACGTGCCGCTCCGGCGGGGATTGACGTCGACCGCATAGTCCAGCTCGTCGGTCACCCCGAGCGCGGTCAGGAACGCCACCGCCTTGGAGCCGCCCCCCCAGAGCACGGTCCGCTTGCCGGCACCGCGCGCGGCGCGGATCTCGGCCTGCCAGCGCGCGCGATCTCTCGCCACCCTCTGGCTGAAGCCGCGAACCTTGGGCAGCAGGGCCTCGGGCGGCGCCTCGTTGGCCAGGATCGCGCCCTGACCATGGCCCGGCCGCGCCGCGATCAGAACATATTGATTCTCGTACTCGGTCCAGACCTCGATCGGGTCCAGCCCGGCCAACCTGAAGGTGCGGGCGAGCGACCCCGGGCTGAAATACGAGCAGTGCTCGTAGTAGACGTCCCAGAAGGCGCCGAGATTGAGGATCCGGGTGATCTCCGGGATCATGAAGAAGACCACCGTTTCGGGCCGGTCGCCGACGGTGTCGCGCAGGCCGCGAATGAACTCGCCGGTGTTGTGGACGTGCTCGAGCGTCATCTTGCAGGCGACGAAGTCCGGGCGCAGATCGCGGTAGCGCGGGCCATACAGGTCCTTGACGAACTTGACCCGCTCGTCGCCCGACTCGTCCCGGAGCACCTGGTCGAAGCCGTAACCGCGGTTGCCGCCGTACTCGGCCAGCATGGTGATGAACTCGCCCTGGCCGCAGCCGAGCTCGACGACCTTCTTGCCGTGCAGATCGAAGCGCTCGATCAGGTCGCGCGCGAGCCGGTCGTGGAAGCTGTTGAAGGTCGGCGAGACCGCCTGGGTCGACTTGTAGTCTTCCTCATAGCGCATCCGTGTCACATCGAAGGCGGCGTTCCAGACGAAGCCGCAGCTCCGGCAGAACGCGAGGTGGATGTCGCCCCTGGGGCAGTTCAAGGCGTCCGCCCGGCTGCGCACCAGCTTGACCTGGTGGACCGGGACGTCGTCGAGCTCGTAGAACGTCATGCCGGCGCCGCCGCAGGACGGGCAGATGGGATCGGTCGCGCCAGGATCGCTCATCGCGTCATACTCCACATGGTGCCAGGACCGGATCGGTGGCCGGCCGACTACCAGGCCTCTGGTCTGCCGTGCCGCCGATGCCCGCGTTCGTCAGGCGATACGCGGCTCGGGTATCGGAATGATGAAGCGGCCGCCGCCGGCCCGGTACTCGGCCTGCTGGGCCAGGATCTCGTCGGCGAAATTCCAGGGCAGCAGCAGGGTGTAGTCGGGCTGATCCGCGAGCAGCTTGTCCGGCGCCAGGATCGGCAGCTCGCTGCCCGGCATGAAGCGGCCCTGCTTGAAGGGATTGCGGTCGACGACGTAGTCGATGACATCGCGCCCGAGGCCGCAGTACGCCAAGAGGGTCGTGCCCTTGGCGGCGGCCCCATAGGCGGCGATCCGCTTGCCCTCGGCCTTCAGGCCGCCGATCAGCCGGGTCAGCCGCTCGCGCACGGTGCGCGCCGCATCGGCGAAGTGGGCGTAGCCCTCCAGCCGGTCGAAGCCGCGCGTCCGCTCGGCACCGAGCAGCTCGGTGACCGCCGGCTGGACCGCTGCGGCGCGACCGACGTACAGGCGCAGCGAGCCGCCGTGGATCGCCAGCCGGCGCACGTCGTTGAGGACCAGTCCGTGGCGCCGGAACAGCTGGTCGAGCGCCGTGACCGAGAAGTAGCACAAGTGCTGATGGTAGATCGTGTCGAACTCGCAGTGGTCGATCAGATCGACCAGATAGGGCATCTCCAGGACGGCCTGGCCATCGGGCTTGAGCAGCGTGGCGATGCCCTCGACCAGGCCGTTGAGGTCGGCGACGTGGGCCAGCACGTTGTTGGCGAGGATCACGTCGGCGCGCCGGCCCTCGGCCTCGAGCCTGGCCGCGAGCTCGCGGCCGAAGAACTCGATCAGGGTCGGCACGCCGGCTTTGACCGCGGCCGCCGCCGGCGCCTCGGAGGGATCGATGCCCAGGACCGGGATGCCGCGCTCGACGAAGTTGCGCAACAGGTAGCCGTCGTTGCTGGCGATCTCGACCACCAGCGAGTTCGGGCCCCAGCCGCTGGCGCTCGATCAGCTCGAGGGCATTGGCGCGCGAGTGCGCGAGGAGCGTGCTGGAGACCGAGGAGAAGTAGGGGTAGGCGCTGTCGAACAGGATCTCGGGACGGACCGTCTCGGCGATCTGCACGAGCGTGCAGGCGCCACAGAAGCGGACCGTCAGCGGCACCTGGACCTTGGGCGCCTTGAGCTGCTCGGTGGTCAGCAGGCGGTCGGCGAGCGGGGTCTCCCCGAACGCCAGGATGGTCGCGAGATCGGTGCTGCCGCAGGAGCGGCAGCGGGTCTCGGTGCGGTAGACGTCCATGGGTCGCTCGCGGCTCCGCTCAGTCGGCCGCGGCGAGCTCGGCCCAGCGCAGGTCGGGCGCCAGCCGCTCGTCGGCCAGAAGCTTGCGCAGGAACGCGATCCGGTTGTAGCGCGGCCCCTCGAAATCGTCACTGCTGAAGCCCGACTCGCTGATCGCCTGGTAAACCTCGTCGATGCCCTGGGCGACGTGCCAGCGCGGGTGGTAGTCCGGCAGCACCCGGACCACCCGATCGCAGTTGACGCGATAGTTGCGCTGGTCGGGCGAGGCGTCGGCGGCGAACTCGATCCTGGTGTCCGGCACGTGGTCGCGGACCAGCTCCGCGATCCCGCTGATCCGGTAGTTCTCCTGGGTCTGGCCGATGTTGAAGGCCTGATCGTGGACCAGTTCGTCCGGGGCCCTAAGGAGCACGATGTAGGCCTGCGCGATGTCCTCGATATGCACGAACGGCCGCCACGAGGTGCCGAGGCTCTTGAGGTAGACGCGGCCCGTGGTCGCCGCCCAGGCGACCAGATTGTTGACCGCGAGGTCGAAGCGCAGCAGCGGCGAGGCGCCATAGGCGGTGGCGGCGCGCAGATAGACCGGGCTGAAGGTGTGGTCGGCCAGCCGGCGCAGGTCCTGCTCCGAGCGCACCTTGGACTCGGCATAGGGCGTGACCGGATTGAACGGGCTGTTCTCATCCAGCATTTCGTCGCCGGCGGCGCCGTAGACGCTGCAGGTCGAGGCGTAGAGGAAGCGCTTGATGCCGGCGCGCTTGGTGAGCTCGGCAAGGCGCACCGTGGCCTCGTGGTTGATCTCGTAGGTGAGGGTCGGGTTGAGATCGCCGAGCGGGTCGTTGGAGAGGCCGGCGAGGTGGATCACGGCCTCGACGCCGTCCAGATCACGCGCCTCGACGTCGCGGATGTCCTTGCGGATGGTCGGCACCGGCCGGACCGCGCCGAGCGAGCATTCGCGAAACAGACCGCTGTCCAGGCCGACGACCTCGTCGCCGACCGCCCACAGGAGCGGCACCAGGACGGTGCCGATGTAGCCTTCGTGTCCCGTCAGTAACACCCGCATCCGCTACTCCCAAACCTTCCAGGGGGCTGCGCCTTCGGCCCACAGGCCGCTGAGATACTGGGCCTCGTGCAGCGTGTCCATACATTGCCAGAAGGACTCGTGCCGGTAGGCCATGAGCTGACCCTCGGCCGCCAGCTGGGCGAGCGGGCCGCGCTCCCACGACGTGTCGTCACCGGCAACGTACTCGAACACGCCCGGCTCGAGCACGAAGAACGCGCCGTTGATCCAGTCGTGCTCGTCGACCACCTTCTCCTGAAACGCGGCGATCCGGTCGCCAACCAGGGTCAGGCGGCCGAAGCGGGCCGGCGGATGGACCGCGGTCAGGGTCGCGAGCCGGCCATGGGCCTCGTGAAAGGCGCGCAGCCGGTCGAGATCGACGTCGGCCAGGCCGTCGCACCAGGTGAGCATGAACGGCGCCCCGTCGAGAGAGGGCGCCAGACGCTTGATCCGGCCGCCGGACTGGGTCTCGAGCCCGGTCTCGACCAGCTCGACCGCCCAACCGGGCTCGGCGCGCGGGTAGTAGATGGTGCGTGGGCCGTCGCTGACCGCAGGCCGGCGCGCGCCCAGCTCCTCGAAGTAGCTGCGGATCGAGTTGCCGCGATAGCCGAGCGCGATCACGAACTCGCTGAAGCCGAAATGCTCATAGTACTTGAGCAGGTGCCAGAGGATCGGCTGGGAGCCGAGGCGGACCATGGCCTTGGATTTGGCACGGGTCTCCTCGACGAGCCGGGAGCCGAGGCCGCCGGCAAGAATGGCCACTTTCATGAGAATACCTCAGCGATGGCGGAGGCGCAGCTCGGCAACGCTGACACGCGCCACGCGCAGGGCGCCGAGCAGGAGTCGCCCGAACGCGCTCGCCCCGGCGCGCACGCCTGGGGCCGAGGGCCGCGATCGGCTCGATCAGCAAGCGCACCACGTGCCAGTCGACCAGCAGCCAGCCCATCACGCGAGTATAGCAGCGAAGCCGCTCACCCCGGTCGGGGACGTGGCGGCCGACCATACGCCAGTATTCGAGAAAGAGCCGCCAGGTCGGGCTCCAGCACCACGCCGCCTTGGCGCCGGGGCCGGACGATGCCGCCACGGGCAGCGGCCGGTCAAGGCCCGACCCGGAACAACGCTGCGCGCACTCCGGACGGTCATGGTCAGTGGACAGCATTCGACCGTCACGTGATGCCGCATCGAACCTCTGGATGCGGCTCACGCTCGCCGAAGGCCGGCTGCGGTTGCGTTCATCGCTCATCGGCGGTGATCAGCTCCAACGCAGCCAAGATCGATTCCCGAGCGGCTCGGATGTGTTTACTCCCTCTGAACACAGGCAGGCCGATTGACACCATGGGGTCGACGCTTCCTCATCAAAAATTGTGCGTTCCTTGACTGTGACCCGCGCTCGTTAACGAAGAACTACTACACCGATCCGACTTTGGGTCAAGGCCGAAACTCGCCCCGGCCGGGATCATGAGACCGGAACTCGCCCCCGCCGGGATCGTTGTGGACAGGGGCGCCGCCCGGTGCGGCGGCGACTTCATCGTGGCGAAATGCCGCGCCGCAGCAATTCCGCCTGCGAACGTCCCCGGGGATCCGCGCCCCGCGGCCTGGACGCCAGGCCCGGGACCACCGAAGCCCTCTCTTCGCCTCGGTCGTTCCGAGGAACGGCCGGGCGGAGCGGGCTTCGGACCGGCGCCTTCGGAGCTGTCAGCAAAGGATCGCCGGCGGAGCGCCTGGATACGCTCACGCCATGCCCACTCCTGGCGGCCGACCGTCATGCATGGCTTTGACCACGATGACTTCCCTTGTCTGCCCGGGAGCCTCCAGGTCGTGACGGGTCCAATGGTGGCCGACGCGAAAAGTTCAGGAGCGGCGCACCGACCTCTCGACGACTTCAGGCACGTCCTTCCTGGACGGCATCTTTCGCCGCCGCCGCCGGGGTTTCGGTGGGACCTGTCGCCAGCACGTCAGATCGCGCCCAGGAAGTCCCGCTTGCCGAGCGGCACTCCGCAGTGGCGCAAGATGCCGTAGGCGGTAGTGACGTGAAAATAGAAGTTGGGCAGCACGAAGTTCACGAGATACTGCTGGCCCTTGAACGTCATCGGCTGGCCGCCGACGGTGAGCACGATCTCGCGCTCCTCCGAGCCGTCGATGGCCTCGGGCCGGAAGGTCTGGACGAACTGCACGATTTTGGCGATCCGCTCCTTGAGCTCCGCGAACGTGGTCTCGTTGTCGGCATAGCTCGGAATCTCGACGCCGGCGAGCCGCGCGCAGCAGCTCTTGGGGAAATCGGCGGCGATCCGGATCTGGCGGATCAGCGGGAACATGTCGGGTGCCAGCCGGTAGGCGAGCAGCACCGCGGGGTCGATCTTGCGTTCCGTGGCGTGGGCCGCGGCCTTGTCGAGGACGGCGGCGAGGCTGTTCAGCATCTGGAGGAAGGCCGGAACCGAGGCCTGGTACATGGAGAGCGGCATGGGCGTGCACCGATGCTTGGGTGGGATGAGCGGCCGTTATCTGCGCCGGTCACACGCCGCGCAAGTGGCTTCGATCGCCTCACCCGGCACGAGGCCTCGCAGGTCCCTGCCGCGGTAGGGGCCGGGCTTCCCTCGCCGATCGGCCTCGGGACCGGCGCCCTGATCGCGCTGTCCCTGACGCGCGCGTGCGTCTTGGCAGCCGAGCGCGACCGCCCACATAAGGGCGACCCGTCCTGACCAGCTTGAGAAGCGCCCCAGATGATCCTGATGTTCCGCTCGGCCCGGTCGGTGCATCGATGACTCCAGGCCCGGGCCGGGAGGTCGACTGGCCGCGCCTGCGCGCGGTCATCCTGCCCTTCCTGTGGCCGCGCGAGAGCCTCGATCTGCGGGTCCGGGTGGTGATCGCCTTCGCGCTCCTGGTCGCGGCCAAGATCATCACGGTCCAGGTGCCGTTCTTCTTCAAGGCGGTGGTCGACCGGCTGAGCGCGCCCGAAGGTGCGCTGCTGGCGCTGCCGCTCGCGGCGCTGCTCGCCTATGGCGTCGCCCGCCTGACCGCATCCGGGTTCGGCGAGCTGCGCGACGGCATCTTCGCCAAGGTCGCCGAGCGGGCCGCGCGCCGGGTCTCGCTCAAGGTCTTCCAGCACCTGTTCGACCTGTCGCTGCGCTATCACCTCGAGCGGCGCACGGGCGAGCTGGCCCGGGTCACCGAGCGCGGCGTGCAGGCGATCCGTTTCCTGTTGGGCGTGATCCTGTTCAACGTCGGCCCGACGCTGCTCGAGTTCGGGCTGGTGATCGGCATCCTGCTCTACAAATATCCCTGGCCGTTCGCGCTGGTCACCTTCGTCACGATCGGCGCCTATGCGGCCTTCACCTTCGCGGCCTCGGAGTGGCGGATCGCGATCCGGCGCGAGATGAACGAGCAGGACAACGAGGTCAGCGCCCAGACGGTCGACAGCCTGCTCAACTACGAGACGGTCAAGGCGTTCGGCAACGAGGCGTTCGAGCGCGACCGGCTGGACGGCACGCTGGCGCTCTACGAGCGGGCCGCGGTGCGCTCGGAGACCTCGCTCGCCGCGCTCAACTTCGGCCAGGCGGCGATCATCGCGGTCGGGGTCACGGTGATCATGATCCTGGCGGCCCGCGGCGTGGTTGCCGGCCGCCTCACGGTCGGCGACGTGGTGCTGGTCAACGCGTTCCTGTTGCAGCTCTACCAGCCGCTCAATTTCCTTGGCGTGGTCTACCGCCAGGTCAAGCAGTCGCTGACCGATCTCGAGAGCCTGATGGGCCTGCTCGATCTGGAGCCCGAGATCAGGGACCGGCCGGGGGCCGCGCCCCTGCGGCTGGGCGGCGGCGAGGTGCGGTTCGAGAATGTCGCCTTCGGCTACGATCCGCGCCGGCCGATTCTTTCCGACCTCAGCTTCACCATCCCGGCCGGGCAGACGCTCGCGGTCGTAGGCAGCTCGGGCGCCGGCAAATCGACGCTCGTGCGCCTCTTGTTTCGCTTCTACGAGATCAAGTCCGGAAAGATCCTGATCGACGGCCAGGAGCTGCGCGAGGTCACCCAGGAGTTGCTGCGCGCGGCGATCGGCCTCGTGCCCCAGGACACGGTGCTGTTCAACGACACGATCGGCGCCAACATCGCCTACGGCCGGCCGGGCGCGGCCCAGGCGGCGATCGAGGCGGCCGCCCGCTCGGCCCAGATCCACGACTTCATCGAGGCGCTGCCGGAGGGCTACCAGACCCTGGTCGGCGAGCGCGGCCTCAAGCTGTCTGGCGGCGAGAAGCAGCGGGTCGCGATCGCGCGCATGGTCTTGAAGGACCCCTCGATCCTGATCCTGGACGAGGCGACCTCGGCGCTCGACAGCCGGACCGAGCAGCTGATCCAGGCGGCACTTCGGCGCCTCTCGGCCGGGCGCACGACGCTGACCATCGCGCACCGGCTCTCGACCGTGGTCGATGCCGACCAGATCCTCGTGCTCGAACATGGCCGGGTGGTCGAGCAGGGCCGCCACCACCAGCTGCTCGCCCGCCGCGGCACCTACGCCCAGATGTGGGCCCGCCAGCAGGAAGCGCCGGCGGCGTAGCGACCTTGTGCTGCTCGGTCCGCTGCGGCAAGCTGCGTACTGGAGATTGTAGCAAGGCGCAGCTCGTGACGACGATCAGGTCAAGCAGAATTGTCCTCGCGCACGCCCGCGAGGACAAGGAACGCGTCCGAAATCTCTACCGGGACCTCAAGTCCCAAGGCTTCGAGCCCTGGCTCGACGAGGAAGATCTCCTCCCCGGCCAGAACTGGAAGGTCGAGATTCAAAAGGCGATCCGCGCGGCGGGCGTGTTCGTCGCGTGCCTGTCCAAGCACTCGATCACGAAGAAAGGCTTCGTGCAGACCGAGCTCAAACTGGCCCTGACGGCGCTCGGCGAGCGGCCCGCCGGGACGATCTACTTCATCCCGGCCAAACTCGAAGACTGTGATATTCCGGACCTCCAGATTCCCAAGCAAGGGTCGAGCCTCGAGGACCTGCACTGGGGCGAACTCTGGCATCCAGGCGGTTTGCAGCGCCTGATTCTGGCGATCAGGACGGCGCTCGATGTTCCCGACACCGCGTCGGCCTCTCTAACCCAGGCGAACCAGGCGGCGCCATTCGAGTTCGTCGTCCACGCTTTCCCCGAGCGGGGCGCCCAGGGCTTGGCGGGTCCGCGGCAGGACGACCAGAAGGTGACGGCGCCTCGGCTTCTGATCGGTGATCCCGGGCCGAGCCCCAACCCCGCGACGATCTTCAAGGAACTCGACGCGCCGTGGTGCCCCGAGATGGTGGTGATACCGGCCGGGTCGTTCCTCGTGGGCTCGCCGGAGGGCGAGGAAGGGCGGTCTCCGGACGAAGGCCCGCAGCATGAGGTGACGTTCGCCCGCCCGTTCGCGCTCGGACGCTATCCGGTGACGTTCGACGAATACGACCATTTCTGCGCCGAGACGCGGCGTGGGAAACCCGGGGACCTAGGCTGGGGGCGCGGGCTGCACCCGGTGATCAACGTGTCCTGGGAGGACGCAGAGAGCTATTGCAAGTGGCTCTCCGACGTTACGACGCAGCCGTACCGGCTGCCGAGCGAGGCGGAACGGGAATACGCCTGCCGCGCCGGGACGACGACGCCCTTTTGGACCGGCGCCACGATTCGCGCCGACCAGGCCAACTACGACGGCAACTACACCTATGGTCATGGCGCGAAGGGTCCGCACCGGCAGCGGACGACGCCGGTCGACAGCTTTCCGGCCAATCCCTGGGAGCTGCACGACCTGCACGGCAATGTCTGGGAGTGGTGCGCGGACCGCTGGCACGGATCCTACGCCGGTGCACCGGATAATGGCGCGCCCTGGCTCCAAGGAAAAGATTCCCGCCGGGTGATGCGCGGCGGCTCCTGGAGCAACTCTCCGGGTCTCCTGCGCTCCGCGACACGCTATTGGTTCGAGCCGGGCGGCCGCAGCGATAGCCTCGGCTTCCGGGTCTCCAGGACGCTTACTCCTTGAATCTTTACTTCTTTACCCCTTGGGGTTTGGGGTAAATCCCCAGGGACCGCCACCACCAGCTGCTCGCCCGCCGCGGCACCTACGCCCAGATGTGGGCCCGTCAGCAGGAAGCGCCGGCGGCCTGATCACGCCGGTCGGGCCGGCCCGGCCGGGCGGCCGGTGGGAACGGGTCAAGATCGCGCGCCGTTAACCAAAAATTAATCCTGTTGAGGTCAACTGCAGGTAGGTGCGGTGCCCGTGGGGCTTCTTTCGCCGCGTCGGGTTGCGGAACCTTGGCGATCCCGGTCGCCCAACCCCATCTATCGGGCAACAGTCGATGGCAAGCTTCAGGCAGGCGAGCGTGTATCCAGGGATCGGGTCGGTCCGCCGGCGCCCGAATCCGAGGGCCACTGGGAGATGGACATGACCAGAGTGGCGCGTTTCGAGATCAGCTACACGCAGTTCGTCGATCCGACGGGCCGTGCCGTAGGCCCGTTGCCCGACTTCGCCCGCGAGCCGGACGGCCTTGCTGCCGCTCTATCGGGGCATGATGCTGACCCGCCGGTTCGACGCCAAGGCGATCGCTCTGCAGCGGACTGGGCGCCTTGGCACCTACGCCGCATCGCTCGGGCAGGAGGCGGTGACGGTCGGCCTGGCGAGCGCCATGCAGCCCGAGGATGTGCTGCTGCCGTCCTATCGCGAGACCGGGGCGCAGCTCTGGCGCGGCGTCAGCCTGCTCGAGCTGCTGCTGTATTGGGGCGGCGACGAGCGCGGCAGCGACTTCGCCGGGCCGCGCGCCGATTTCCCGGTCGCGGTGCCGATCGCGAGCCAGTGTCTGCATGCGGTGGGCGCAGCCTACGCCTTCAAGCTCCGGCGCGAGCCGCGGGTCGCGGTCTGCGTCTCGGGCGACGGCTCGACCTCGAACGGCGCCTTTTATGAGGCGATCAACACCGCGGGCGCCTGGCGGGTGCCGGCGGTGTTCGTGGTCAACAACAATCAGTGGGCGATCTCGCTGCCGCGCAGTGCCCAGACCGCCGCCGCGACGCTCGCCCAGAAGGCGATCGCCGCCGGCATTCCCGGAACCCAGGTCGACGGCAACGACGTGATCGCGGTCCATCACCTGGTCGGCCAGGCGATCGAGCGCGCCCGCGCCGGCGAAGGGCCGAGCCTGGTCGAAGCCCTGACCTACCGGATGTCCGACCACACCACGGCCGACGATGCCAGTCGCTATCGGGACGGCGACCAGGTGAGCGCGCAGTGGGCGAATGATCCGATCGCCCGCATGCGTACCTTCCTGAGCGAAGCCGGCGCCTGGACCAAGGCCGACGAGGAGCGTCTGGCCCAGGAGCTGAACCGCGCGATCGACGATGCCGTCGAGCGCTATCTGGCGACCCCCGGACAACCGCCGACCGCGATGTTCGACCATCTCTATGCCGAATTGCCACCATCCCTGGCCGGCCAGCGGCGGGCGGTCGCAGCGGCCGGCGCGGGAGGTGAGCATGCCTGAGACCACCCTGGTCGGCGCGGTCACGCTGGCGCTCGCGCATGCGCTCGCCGAGGACGACAGCGTGGTTCTGCTTGGCGAGGATATCGGCACGAATGGCGGCGTGTTTCGCGCCACCCAGGGCCTGCAGGAGCGCTTCGGCCCGGACCGGGTGATCGACACGCCGCTGGCGGAGCTCGCGATCGGCGGGGTCGCGGTCGGCATGGCGGCGATGGGGCTGCGGCCGGTCGCCGAGATCCAGTTCTCGGGCTTCATCTACCCGGCCCTCGACCAGATCATCAGCCATGCCTCGCGGCTGCGCTATCGCACCCGCGGCCGCCTGAGTTGTCCGATGGTGCTGCGCGCGCCGTCGGGCGGCGGCATTCACGCTCCCGAGCACCATTGCGAGAGCAACGAGGCGCTGTTCGCCCATATGCCGGGGCTGCGGGTCGTGATGCCGTCGTCACCCCAACGCGCCTATGGGCTGCTGCTGGCGGCGATCCGCGATCCGGATCCGGTGATGTTTTTCGAGCCGACGCGGATCTATCGTGCCGTCAAGCAGGAGGTGGCCGACGACGGCGAGGCGCTGCCGCTGGATACCTGCTTCGTGCTGCGCGAAGGTCGCGACATCACGCTGATCACCTGGGGCGCCATGGTCAAGGAAACGCTGGCCGCCGCCGAGACCCTGAGCGGCGAGGCGGTCTCGGCCGAGGTGATCGACGTCGCCACGCTGAAGCCGCTCGATGAGGGCACGATCCTCGCCTCGATCGAGAAGACCGGCCGCGCCGTGATCGTGCACGAGGCGGCGCTGACCGGCGGCTTCGGCGCCGAGATCGCAGCCCGGATCGCGGAATCCGGCCTGTTGTCGCTGCAGGCGCCGATCGAGCGGGTCGCCGGCTGGGATACGATCGTGCCTCTGCCCCGGCTGGAGCATCACTATCTGCCGAGCGAGGCCCGGATCGTCGCTGCCGCCAGGCGCGCTCTGGCGTTCGCCTGACAGCCCGTGACAGCAGGCTTGAACGCCGTGATCGCGCCGAAAAAGCCAATCATGTCAAAGGGCTTCGTGCATAGCTCGATTGATTGTCGAAGTCTGGCGTCACGTAGCCACCGACTGGACGGAACCTGGCCATGAAGACCTTCAACCTCCCCGATCTCGGCGAAGGCCTGCAGGAAGCCGAGATCGTCAGCTGGCACGTCAATCCCGGCGATCACGTGGTCGCCGATCAGCCGCTGGTTTCGGTCGAGACCGACAAGGCGGTGGTCGAGGTCCCAGCACCCTTTGCCGGTCGGGTCGCGGAGCTGTTCGGGGCGGCGGGCGACCTCGTCCAGGTCGGCGCCCCGCTGGTCGCCTTCGAGGACCGGGCCGGGGCCGACACCGGGACCGTGGTCGGCGAGATCAGGGTGTCCGAGGAGCGCGCCGAGGAGGCGACCGTCGCCGAGCGCGGCGCCCGCGCGCCCGGGATCAAGGCGACCCCTGCGGTGCGGGCGCTCGCACGCCGCCTCGGCGTCGATCTCGCCTTGGTCGCACCCTTCGTCGCCGGACGGCGTGATCAGTGCCAGGGACGTCGAGCAGGCGGCCGAGTCGCTGGTCGAGGCTGGGCCTTTGGAGCCCCTGCGGGGTGTCCGCCGGGCGATGGCGCTGCGCATGGCGCACGCTCACGCGGAGGTGGTGCCGGCGACCGTGATCGACGAGGCCGACGTCGAAGGCTGGGTCAATGGCCACGATGTCACGATCCGGCTGGTGCGGGCGATCGTGGCCGGCTGCGCCAGCGAGCCGGCCTTGAATGCCTGGTTCGACTCCCAAGGCCAGGGCCGCCGCCTGCACACCAAGATCGATCTCGGGATCGCGGTCGACACGCCGGACGGCCTGTTCGTGCCGGTGCTGCGGGATGTGGCGAACCGTCCGCCGGCCGATCTGCGCCGCGGCCTCGAGCGCATGAAGGCGGACATCCTGAAGCGCACGATCCCGCCGGAGGAGCTGAAGGGCGCCACGATCACGCTCTCCAACTTCGGCACCCTCGCCGGCCGCTACGCGGCCCCGGTCGTGGTGCCGCCGCAGGTCGCGATCCTCAGCACCGGCAAGATCGAGCCGCGCCCGGTCGTGATCGACGGCCGCCTGGCGGTCCATCGGGTGGTCCCTTTGTCCCTGACCTTCGACCATCGGGTGGTGACCGGCGGCGAAGCGGCGCGCTTCCTGGCCGCGGCGATCGCCGATCTCGAGCGGCCGCGGTAAGCCTCGGCAATTCGGTCCGCGCCCGTGGTCCGAACACGTCCGGGCCGAACGGGACCGCGATTCCGCCGCCGACCGCCAACTGCACTGGAGCGCGGTCAACGCGAAGGGTTACCGGACAGCTGCGGCACGGGCTTGGCGGGAGTGGCCGCGGCGCGGCGCCACCCAGGCAATTCCAAAGGTCGGACAACCAATCGAATTTGGTCGCGGCCTGGCTTGGCAGGGCGGGGAAAAAGGGGCGCAACAAGCGGCTCGGCACCACAATATCTAGCTTCAACTCTGCATCTAGCACAGCATATGGTAGGTCATAAACCTCCAAAGTCTTATTCTGCAACCTGCTACAGCGCCTCGCCGCGGGCGAGCTTCGGCAGGTCGCCCGCCAGGCCCATGCCGCGGCGCATCGCCAGGTGGCGGAGCGGAGCGAGCCAGCCGAGCGCGTTCAGGCCGGCCGCGCGCAGCAGCCGGGCCGGAGCGAGATCGGTCGAGAACAGCCGGTTGAGCCCGTCGGTCAGGCCGACCACCAGGCGGACATCGGCCCGCCGCCAGCGCTGGTAGCGGATCAGCACCTCGCCGCTGCCGGGATCCTGTCCGGCGCGCGCCGCGTCGACCAGGACCTCGGCGAGCGCGGCGACGTCCCGCACGCCGAGATTGAACCCTTGGGCATGGATCGGGTGGACCGCATGCGCGGCATCGCCGACCAGGGCGACCCGCGGCCCGACCAGCCGCGGCGCCCGGTGGGCGCTCAAGGGATAACCCGTCGGCTGGCCACGGAGCTCGAGCGGGCCGAGCGCGTCGCCGGTCTGCTCGGACAGCGCCTCGAGCAGGCGAGCGACAGGACTGCCGAGCAGGTGCTGCGCGGCCGGCTCCCGCTCGACCCAGGTGACCGCGCTCAGATCCGGTCCGAGCGGCAACAGGGCGAGCGGCCCGGCCGGGCGGAGATATTCGCGGACCTGGCCGGCGTGGGGCCGCCGGTGCCGGATCGCAAAGGTCAGCGCGGTCTGAGGGTAGCGCCAATGCTCGACCCCGAGGCCGGCGAGCGCGCGCACCGTCGAGCCGCGGCCATCGGCGCCGATCACCAGGGCTGCGGCCAGCTGCCGGCCGTCGTCGAGGGTCACCCTGACGCGGTCGGAGCCGCGCTCGATGCGCGCGACGCGCGCCGGCGCGATGAGCTCGATGCCGGGCCGGCCCAGGGCCAGCAGCAGCAGCCGCTGGCGCAGGCTGCGGTTCTCCATGCCGTAGGCGAAGGGGTGCCGGCCGATCTCGAGCGCGTCGTAGGCGAGCTTCGCGCCGCTGCCCCGATCCTCGACGCGCACGCCCCAGACCGGCTCGGCAATCGCGGCCAGCGCCGGCCACAGGCCGAGCGCATCGAACACCCGCTTCGAGCCGTACATCAAGGCCAGCGCGCGGCCATCGAACGGCGCCTCGCGCACCCGGGGAAGCGGTTCGGCCTCGATCAGCGTGACCCGCAACCCGGCTCGATCGAGGGCGAGCGCGAGCAGCAGGCCCGCGTGCCCGCCGCCCGCGATCAACGGTCCCGCAGCTTGCCCGGTCTTCTGGCGGTTCGGCTTCAGGTCATTCGGCATCG
Source organism: uncultured Alphaproteobacteria bacterium (assembly GCA_963753685.1). Lineage (GTDB taxonomy): Bacteria > Pseudomonadota > Alphaproteobacteria > Geminicoccales > Geminicoccaceae > DATAOG01. The sequence continues at coordinate 79,189 of CAVWDE010000018.1, read as the reverse complement.
GCGCCAAGCTCGGCGCATGCCCGGATTTTGTCCAGGGTTGCCGAAGGGACCCCGCGGCAAGCGCCGCTCAGGGCCCCGTCCGGCCGCGGCGGCGCGCGCTCAGGCGGACGGCAGGCTGTCGCGCGGCTCGACGCTCCGCTGCTGCAGCGAGCTCTTCAGCTTCTCCAGCGCGCGGTGCTCGATCTGGCGCACCCGCTCCTTGCTGATCCCGAGATCGCGGCCGAGGTCCTCGAGCGTGCGCGCCTCATCCCGCAGGCGGCGCTCCTTGATGATCGTCTGCTCCCGGTCGGACAGCTCGGCCAGGGCCTGGGCCAGCCAGATCGATCGGGTGCGACCGTCGCGCGCGAACATCACGGTCTCTTCCGGCGTCGGCCGCTCGTCGGCCAGGAAGTCCTGCCATTCGTCCTCGCCGGTCGGGCTGATGGTCGCGTTCAGCGACTGATCGCCGCCCGAGAGCCGCATCTCCATCGCCTCGACGTCGCAAACGTTGACCGACAGCTCCTGCGCGATGAACGCCCTCCCGGCGTCGTCGAGCGGCCCGCCGGAGCCGTCGTCGATCTTGGCGCGCAGCCGGCGGAGGTTGAAGAACAGGGCCTTCTGGGCCGCGGTGGTGCCGGTCCGCACGACCGACCAGTTGCGCAGGATGTAGTCCTGCATCGCCGAGCGGATCCACCAGGCCGCATAGGTCGAGAAGCGCACCTCGCGCTCGGGCTCGAACCGGGCCGCCGCCTGCATCAGGCCGGTCGCACCCTCCTGCACGAGGTCGGCCATCGGCAGGCCATAGTTGCGAAAGCGCGAGGCGGTGCTGATCACCAGACGCATATAGGCGAGCACCAGTTCGTGAAGCGCGACCTCGTCGCCGTGCTGGCGCCAGAGCCGGGCGAGCATCAGTTCACGATCGCGCGAGAGCAGGGCGGCGTTCATCGATTCGCGGATGAACTCGCGGTCGACTTTGAGGTTGGCGGGCGTCTCAGCGAATGCCATCGTCGTGCCCTCTCCGTCCAGGGCGGGGCTGACCAGCGTACCGATCGGCAAGGCTGGCCCTCGCGTTTCCTCCGTCCTATCGGGTCTACGCTCTTGAACGGGAAACGGATCGTCCGGTGCCAAGGTTCCGGCCGCCGGTGTAGATACGCAAGTTAAGAATAGTTTAGGGGCCGGTAAATTAGGAAACGCTTCATCACGGGCCGCTCGGCCGTCCCCCCAGAACCCGCGCCAGCAGGCGATCCGGGCCCTCCGGCGGCTGCCAGCGCAGGACGATCGGCAGGACTGCGACACGGGAGCGCAGATCGGCGGGCAGGCGCACGGCATCCTTGGTGGTGGTGATGCAGAGCGCGTCCGCGCGCGCGGCCCGGGCCAGCAGGCCCTCGACCTCGCTCCGACGATAGCGGTGGTGATCGGCGAACACCTCGCGGCCAACGAGCTCGGCACCGGCCGCGCTCAGAGTTACGAACAGCTTGTCCGGGCGACCCATTCCCGCGAAGGCCAGGACCCGGCGGCCGGCGAGCGCAGGCGCGTCGGGCGCGGGGCAGAGCTCGGCCTCGAGAAGCGGCAGGCCGGCCGGGAGCAGCCGATCGATGCCGCGGCGATCGGCGCCGATCCGGATCACCGCCTGCGCCCGGGCGAGGCCATCCGCAATCCGCTCGCGCAGCGGGCCCGCGGGCAGCAGGCGGCGGTTGCCGAAGCCGTAGCCGCCGTCGACCACCACGAACGCCAGATCCGGGGTGAGGGACGGGTTCTGGAAGCCGTCGTCCATGAGCACGCAGTCGGCGCCGGCGCGGGCCGCGGCCGCCACGCCCGCGCGCCGGTCGCGCGCGACCCAGGTCGGCGCCACCGCCGCGAGCAGCAGCGCCTCGTCGCCGACCAGGGCAAAGGCGTGCCGCTCCGGGTCGACCCGGAGCGGGCCGTGCGCCCGCCCGCCGTAGCCGCGGGTCAGGAAATGCGGGCGATGACCCGTGGCCAGCAGACGCTCGGCCAGCGCCAGCGCGGCCGGGGTCTTGCCGGCGCCGCCCACGGTCAGATTGCCGACGCAGATCACCGGCACCGGCGCCCGCGCCGCCCGCACCAGGCGGCGGCGCAGCCGGCCGGCGAGGCCGAACAGGCGCCCGAACGGCTCCAGGAGCTGGGCCGGCAGACCGTCTTCAGCCCAGAACCCGGGGGCCCGGAACCCGGGGACTCCGGAACTCGGGTGGCCAGAACTCAGGTGCCCGCATCGGCCGGGCCGAGATGCCGCTCGAGCAGCGGGCCGAGCGCCGCAAGGGTGGCGCCGAGCGCATCGGATTCCGCCGCGGCCGCGGTCCGGGCCCGCCCGGCCATGGTCGCCCGCGCCGCCGGATCGGCGAGCAGGGCCGCGACCGTCGCCGCGAGCTCGCCGGCATCGCCGACGCAGCGGGCGCCGCCCGCCTCGACCAGGCGCGTCGCGGGCTCGGCGAAGTTCGCCATGTGTGGGCCGAACAGCACGGGACAGCCGAGCCTGGCCGGCTCGAGCGGGTTCTGGCCACCGCCCGGTGCGATCAGCGACTTGCCGACCAAGGCGAGCGGCGCCAGCCGGTAGAACAGGCCGAGCTCGCCCAGCGTGTCGGCGAGATAGATGGCGCAGTCGGCCCCCGGCAGCTCCGCTTGGGAGCGCCGCGCGACGCGCACGCCCTGGCTCCTGAGCCACGCGGCCAGCGCTGCGCCGCGCTCGGGATGGCGGGGTGTCATGATCGTGAGCAGCGCCGGCAGCCGGCTGGCGAGGCGGCGATGAGCCTCGAGCAGCAGCGCATCTTCGCTCGGATGGGTGCTGGCGGCGAGCCAGAGCGGGCGCGTGCCGAGCGCGTGCTCGAGCTCGGCCAGCGCGGCCGTCGGTGCGGGCAGCGGTGGTGCTGTGGCCTTGAGATTGCCGATGACCTCGACCCGCCCGGCGCCGAGGCCCTGCAGCCGGTCGCGATCGGCGGCGCTTTGGGCAAGGCAGAGCTCGAAGCCGCCGAGCAGCTCGGCCGCCGCCTCGGGCAGGTGCCGCCAGCGGCGCTCCGAGCGCGCCGACATGCGGGCGTTGATCAGCGCCATCGCGACGCCCTGGCGGCGGCTCTCGACGATCAGGTTGGGCCACAGCTCGGACTCGACCAGCAGCAGCAGGTCCGGCCGCCAGTGGTCGAGAAAACGCCGCCAGGCGGCCGGCCGGTCGAGCGGCGCGAACTGGTGGCGGGCGCGCGCCGGCAGGCGCTCGGCCATCAGGCGCGCCGAGGTCACCGTGCCGGTGGTGACCAGGACCTGGAGCGTCGGGCGCCCAGCCAGGAGCGTCTGGAGCAGGGGCAGCACGGCCTGCGCCTCGCCGACCGAGGCACCGTGCAGCCAGAGCAACGGGCCGGACGGACGCGGCAGGCTCGGCTGCCCGCGCCGCTCGGCCAGGCGGGCCGAGTCCTCCTTGGCCCGCCGGGCCCGGCGCTGCAGCATGACCTCGAACAGCGGCCCGCCGAGCCGGGTCGCCAGCCGATAGAGGGCGAGCATATTCATGCGCCCGGCCCGACCGGCGGCAGACCGAGCGCGCGGTCGGCCTCGCAGGTCAGCTCGGTCAGCCGCTCCTCGAGCAGGCGCCTTGCGGCCTCGGGATCGGCGTCCCGGTCGAGTGCCAGCGGCGCGCCGAACGCCAGCACGCCGCGCGCGAACGGCAGCGCCAGCGCGAACCGGTCCCAGCTCGCGAGCAGGCGCTGGTTCGAGGCCGCGAAGGTGATCGGCACGATCGGCACGCCGGTCCGGATCGCGAGGCGCACCACGCCGGGCTTGGCGCGCATTCGGGGCCCGCGCGGTCCGTCCGGCGTGAACACCGGGATCTGGCCCTGCTCGATCACCCGCCGGGCCGCCCGCAGCAGGCTCACCCGGCCCTGCCTGGTCGAGCCGAACACGGTCAGGATGCCGAAGCGCGCGGTCGCCCGGGCCATCAACCGGCCGTCCCGATGGTCCGAGCTGACGACGCAGGGCTGCAGCGGCTCGGCGACCGCAAGCTCGCGCAGCAGCGCCCGCCAGGCGGCGGCGATCATCAGCATGCGGCCGTGCCAGAAAGCGCCGATGAACGGCCGCCGGTCGCGGATCAGGCGCGCGGTCGCGGGATCGCAGCGCAGCTCCCAGCGGCCGGTCCAGTGGACCAGCCGGATGTAGCCCGCCGCCAGCCAGGCCAGTCCGACCTGGAGCCCCAGCCGCTGCGCGCCGACCCCACCGCGGCGCCTCGAGCCGGGCAAGCGGTACCGCCAGCGCGGGCGCCGCCCCATGCGCCCCATGGGCTCACGCCTGGCGCCGGCCGATCGCCTCGACCGGCGTGGCGGGCTCGACCGCCGTCGCCCGCTGATCGGCAAACTGCAGCTCGTACAGCTGCGCGTAGTTGCCGCCACGCGCCAGCAGGGCGGCATGGGTGCCGGTCTCGACCACCCGGCCGTTCTCGAGCACGGCGATCAGATCGGCGCCGATCACGGTCGACAGTCGGTGCGCGATCACGACCGTGGTGCGGCCGCGCATCAGGCGGCGCAGCGCCATCTGCACGATCTGCTCGGCCTCGCTGTCGAGCGCCGAGGTCGCCTCGTCGAGGAGCAGGATCGGCGCGTCCTTGAGCATCGCCCGGGCGATGCCGAGCCGCTGGCGCTGGCCGCCCGAGAGGCTGAGCCCGCTGGGCCCGATCTCGGTGTCGTAGCCGTCCGGCAGGGCCGAGATGAAATCGTGCGCGGCCGCGGCCTCGGCCGCCCCGACGATCGCCTCCAGGCTGGCGTCCGGCCGGCCGTAGGCGATATTGGCGCGCACCGTGCCGTCGAACAGGTCGACGTCTTGGCTCACCAGCGCGATGGCGCCGCGCAGGCTGGCGAGCGTCACGCCGCGCACGTCCTGGCGGTCGATCAGCACAGCACCCTGGTCGACGTCGTAAAAGCGCAGGATCAGGTTGAGCATGGTCGACTTGCCGGCGCCCGACGGCCCGACCAGGGCGACCGAAAGTCCGGCCGGGATCACGAGGTCGAGCCCGTCCAGCGCTGGCCGGTTGGGTCGGTAGCCGAAGCCCACGCCAGCCAACCGGATCTCGCCCCGATCGACCATCAAGGGCTTGGCGCCCGGCTGCTCGCGCACCGACGGCTCGCGGTCGAGCAGGGTGTAGATCCGCTCGGCTGCGGCCAGGCCGACCTGGACCTGGGTGTGCAGATTGGCGAGCGTCTTGAGCGGGCGGTAGGCGAACAGCAGGGCCGCGACGAAGGAGAAGAAGGTGCCGGGCGTGGTGTGGCCGGCCAGCACCTGCGCGCCGCCGACCAGGACCACGGCCGCGACCGCGCTGCCGCCGACCACCTCCATGATCGGCGCGTTGACGGCGTTGATGCGCGCGGCCCTGAAGTTGAGGCGGAACAGCTCTTCGATCAGGGCGCCGGTGCGCACCGACTCGTCGGCCTCACGGTTGTCGGCCTTGACCTGACGCACGCCGAGGAAGGTCTGATCGAGCCGGCTGGTCAGCTTGGCCATGTGGGTCTGGGTCTGGCGGGACACCTTGCGCATGCGCCGACCGAGGCGCTGGAGCGGCCAGATCGCGAGCGGACAGCAGAGCAGGGCGAGGCTGGCGAGCTGCCAGTCCTGGTGGATCATCAGTCCGACCAGGCCGATCATGGTCAGCACATCGCGCACCACGGTGGTCAACGCCGTGGTGATCGCCAGGCGGAGCTGCTGGGTGTCGTAGGTCAGGCGCGAAATCACATGTCCCGGCCCGCGGGCGACCAGATAGGCGAGATCGGCGCGGATCAGGTGATCGAACAGGCGCCGCTGCAGATCGGCGATCACCCGCTGCCCGATCCTGGCCATCAGCACGGTCTGGCCATAGCCCGAGACCCCCTTGAGGAGGGCCAGAGCGATGACCGCGACCGGGACCAGCAGCAGGATGAGCCGGTCGTGCGCCAGGAACACGTGGTCGAGCATCGGCTCCATGATCCACGCCTGGCCCGCCGTGGTGGCCGCGTAGAGAGCCATGCAGAGGCTGGCATAGACCAGCCAGCGGAGCTGCGGCCGGACGTGCTCGCGCAACAGACGGCTGGCCGGACCTTGGGTCAGGTCGCGGATCAGCCCCGGCCGGGCGGGCATCAGCGTTCGCCTGGCAGATGTCGCCGGGGGTTCGGCGACCCCGGAGCGGGCGGCGCCTTCGGGTGATCAGCCGCGGCCGTCGGCCTGGCCATCGCCGGGATCATGGGCGCCGCGCGGCCGGAAGCGCCAGACGGTCGCGGGCGGCAGGTTGCGCACCACGAACTTGACCAGCCTGGCCTCGACGCCGAGCTTCTTGGCCGGGATCGGCACGATCGGCGAATAGGAATACTGCAGCAGGCAGCCGCCCGGCCCGAGGGCGGCGAAGCTCTGCTCGATGATCGCACGCTGAAAGCCGAGCGGCATGTTGACCATCGGCAGGCCCGAGATCACCGTGCCGACCTCGCCGACGCCCTGCTGGCGGAGGATGTCGACCAGGCGGGTCGCATCGCCGTTGATCACCCGGACCTGGGGAAACCGCTCCCGCAGATATTCGAACAGCGGCCGATCGAGCTCGATCATCATCAAGGCCTCGGGCGGTAGCCCCGATTCCATCAGGCCCTGTGAGATCGCCCCGGTGCCCGCCCCGAGCTCGACGATCACCTGGCCCGGTCGCCAGGCGATCTCCCGGCTGACCGCGCGCGCGAGCGCCCGCGACGACGGGATGACCGCGCCCATCGATTTCGGCGAGCGCAGCCACTGCCGAAAGAACAGCTCGGTTTCCTTGGTCTGGCCGTTGACCTCACTCATGCGCTATCCCCCGCGGACCGCCCGAGCCGTTGGTTCCCGTGGTGTCATCGGACCCGCCGATCCAACATGGGCAAGGTCAAGTCCGACGGCCACCACACATGTTCCACGAGGTTGGCGTCAGGCAGACGCAACCCGACCATGATCGCGAATGTCGCAGAGTTCGGTCGACTCGCCAAGCCGTTCGGATCATCAGTGGCGCGCGACCATAACGACGCCGGAAGATCTTGGCAATCGCCGCCCGCATCGGGCTCAGCGCCAGTAGTCCGTGATCCAGGCCGCCGGCCGCAGGCCCCTGCCCGGTTCCGGCCAGACCCCGCGCGCCGCATCCGGCGGCTTGGGGTGGCCGTGGAACACGACGATCTTGGCGCCCGCGGGGATCGCGGCCGGTCGCAGGCGCCTGAGCAGCCGGCCCGGCAGGCAGTTGTGCTTGAAGCTCCGGCACCAGGCCGGCGGCCAGAAGGTCAGCTCCGGCACCGAGCGCGACAGGAAGGTCTGCGAGTTGGGACAGGTGCTCACGATCTCGGCCGGGTTGGCACGAAAGCGTGCGAAAATGTCGCCATGGGCGCCCGCCCGGTAGCGGAACACCGAAGAGTTGCCGATCCCCCGGCCCGGCTGGGTCCAGTTCTCGATGATGCAGAACTCGCCCGGATGGCTGAACAGGCCATCGATGGTGTCGATGACGACGAGGTCGAGGTCCAGGAACAGGACCGGCCCCTTCAGATCGTCGAGCTCGGGCGAAAAGCAGCTGAGCTTGCGCCAGGGTGAACGTTCCCATTCCGGTTGGAGCCACAGCTCCGGCAGAGGCCGGCACTCGACCTCCGGGCGGATCCCCTTGGGTTCATCCGTCAGGCAGATAAAGCGGTGGGCAAGAGTAAGGTTCCGCTGCACCATGCTGTGGAGCGTGTTGACGTAGTCCGGGCCGTAGCGCTGCCCCCATTTCATGCAGAGGACGGTCGCCATGGCCGCGGCCGCGGGCTCAGGCCGCTTTGGCCGGGCTCGCGTCGACGTCGGCGAGCGTGCGGATCGCGACCGACAGCATGGCGAGATCGGCGCTCGGCTGCGTGTCGAGGTCGATCAGCAGACGCTGCCAGCGGCCGAAGCCGGCGACCTCGCTCTGCAGCCAGCCCGCGACCGCCTCCTGCAGGGCCTCGGGGCCGGCCTCGGCGTGCGGCCTGACCAGGCTGCTGCCGAACGCCTGGATGGTCAGGCGGCGATGCTCGCTCGCGAGGTCTCCGTACAGCCCGGCGAGCGCGAGTCGCTCCCAATGATTGCGGGGGCTGGCGCGTTCCAGGCGGTCCTTGAGCCCGCCGAGATGGAGCTTGGCGTCGAGCGCGAAATAGATGCTGCCCGCGGTCACGACATCGGTGCCGACCACATCGGCGACCGCGACCACCTCGCAGGCCGGGAACAGATAGGGCAGCGCCGCCAGGCGCCAGGCCGAGCCCGCCTCGATGCCGCGGCCGCGGTGCTCGATCACGATCTGGCCGAGGCGCTGCCGGTCGGCCGCGGCCAGCACCAGGTCGAGCTTGTCGAGCAGGCTCGCGATGCCGGTCTTGAAGCGGTCGACCGCGGTCTGGACGTCGATCGGCGCCGGCAGGTTGCGCAGGAACCATTCGGTGCCGCGCGCGAGCGCCAGGCGCGCCTCGCCCAGGTGCGTGTTCAGCTGCCCGGCGCCGATCTGCGGGGCCAGCAGCTCGAGCTGGCCGAGCAGGGGCACGAGCGCGAAGGTATCGCGGGCGACGATATAGGCGCGCCCGATCGAGGCCACCGTGCGCCCGGTCTGCTCGCCGAGCTCGCTGCGGAACTCGCCGAGCCCGCGATTGACGATGCTGTTCGCGACCAGGGTGGCGATGATCTCCCGGCGCAGCCGGTGGCTCGCGATCTGGCCGCGGTAGCGCTTGCGCACAGGCCGCGGGAAATATTTGACCAGGTCCTGGAGCAGGTAGGGATCGTCGGGCAGCTCCGAGGCCAGCAGCTCGTCGTACAGCGTCATCTTGGCGTAGGCGAGCAGGACCGCGATCTCGGGCCGGAACAGCCCCTGGCCGGCCTGCCGGCGGCGCGCCAGGGTCTCCTCGTCGGGCAGCACCTCGAGCTCGCGGTTGAGCCGGCCGGTCGCCTCCAGGCGGCGCATGAACCCGGCCTGGCTGTCCAGGAGCTCGGCCGGGCGGGCCTCGGCCAGCGAGATCGCCTGGACCTGAAGGACGTTGTTGCGCAGCACCAGGCCCGCGACTTCGTCGGTCATCGCGGCCAGCAGCTGGTCGCGCTGCTTCATGGTCATGTCGCCCTGGTCGACCACGGCGCCCAGCAGGATCTTGATGTTGACCTCGTGATCGGAGCAGTCGACGCCGGCCGAGTTGTCGATGAAGTCGGTGTTGAGCCGCCCGCCTTTTTGGGCAAAGGCGATCCGCGCCTTCTGGGTCAGGCCGAGATTGCCGCCCTCGCCGATCACCCGGCAGCGCAATTGCTCGGCGTCGACCCGGACCGCGTCGTTGGCGCGATCGAACGCCTCGGCGTGACGTTCGGCCGCGGCCTTGACGTAGGTGCCGATGCCGCCGTTCCAGAACAGGTCGACCGGCGCCAGCAGGATCGCCCGGATCAGCTCCTGCGGGGTGAACTCCTCGGCCTCGACTTCGAGGGCGCGGCGCGCTTCGGGCGACAGCCGGATCGACTTGGCGGTGCGCGGGAAGACGCCGCCGCCCGGGCTCACGAGGCCGCGCTCGTAGTCGTCCCAGCTGGAGCGCGGCAGCTCGAACAGCCGCCTGCGCTCGGCGAAGCTGGTCGCCGGATCGGGGTCCGGATCGATGAAGATGTGGCGATGATCGAAGGCCGCGAGCAGCCGGATCTGCTCCGACAGCAGCATGCCGTTGCCGAACACGTCGCCCGACATGTCGCCGATCCCGATCACCGTGAACGGCTCGGTCTGACAGTCCAGGCCCAGCTCCAGGAAATGGCGCTTGACCGATTCCCAGGCGCCGCGCGCGGTGATCCCCATGCCCTTATGGTCGTAGCCCGCCGAGCCGCCGGACGCGAAGGCGTCGCCCAGCCAGTGGCCGTACTCGAGGCTGACCGCGTTGGCGATGTCCGAGAAGGTGGCGGTGCCCTTGTCGGCGGCGACCACCAGATAGGGATCGTCGTCGTCGTAGCGCACGACCCGCGGCCGCACCACGATCTGGTCGCCGACCCGGTTGTCGGTGATGTCCAGCATGCCGCGCATCAGGGTCTGATAGCAGGCGACGACCTCGGCCTGGAGCGCCGCCCGGTCGCCGCCCCGGGGCGGGCGCTTGACCACGAAGCCGCCCTTGGCGCCGACCGGCACGATGACCCCGTTCTTGACCATCTGCGCCTTCATCAGGCCCAAAACCTCGGTGCGGAAATCCTCGCGCCGGTCCGACCAGCGGATGCCGCCACGCGCGACCTTGCCGCCACGCAGATGCACGGCCTCGGTGCGCGGCGCGTACACGAAGATCTCGTAGGCGGGCCGCGGCAGCGGCATGTCGGGCACGGCGGCGGGGTCGATCTTGAGCGACAGATAGGGCTTGTGCGGCGCGCCGTCGGGCGCCTTCTGGTAGAAGTTGGTGCGCAGGGTCGCGAGGATCAGGCGCATGTAGCGCCGCAGGATGCGGTCCTCGTCGAGGTTGGCGACGCCGTCGAGGCCGGCGCGGTATTCGGCCTCGAGCCTCGCCAGCAGCGCCGGGCGGTCGCCCGGAAGGTCGGGGTCGAAGCGCGCCTCGAACAGCCCGGCCAGCCGGTGCGCCAGCTCGGGATTGTGCACCAGGGTCTGCTCCATGTACGTCTGGCTGAACGGAATCCCGATCTGCAGCAGGTATTTGCAGTAGGTGCGCAGGACCACCACCTGGCGCCAGTCGAGCCGGGCACGCAGGACCAGCTGGTTGAAGCCGTCGTTCTCGGCCTCGCCGCGCCAGACCCGCAGGAAGGCGTCCTGGAAGTCCTGGCTCACCTGGTCGAGATCGAGCTCGCCCGGGTGGATCGGTTCGACCCAGAAATTGTGCAGCCAGAAGCTGGCGCCGGCCGCGGTGGTGAAGTCGTAGGGCTGCTCCTGGAGCACGCGCAGGCCCATGTTCTCGAGCACCGGCAGGACGTCGGACAAAGCGATCCCCTGGCCGGCGCGGACCAGCTTCAGGCAGAGCTCGCCCGCCCCCTGCTCGAGCGGCCGGTAGAGGGACATCGCGAGCTCGATCTCGCCCTTGGCCAGGCGGTCGATCCGGTCGATGTCGGGCACCGCGGCGCGCGCCGGCACCTGCTCCTGATAGCCGACCGGGATCGCCTCGCCGTAGGCGCGCGCCAGGCGGTTGCCCTCCTCCTCGCCGTGGGCGTCGATCAGGGCCTCGCAGAGCACGTCGTTCCAGGAGCGCGACGCCTCGATCAGGCGCGCCTCGATCTCGGACCGATCGACGTCCTCTGGGATGCCGTCCGGGGTGCGGACGATGAACTGGATGCGGGCCAGGATCGATTCCGACACCTGGGCCTGGAACTCGACCTCGGTGCCGTTCAGCGCCTCCTGCAGGATGTCCTGAAACCGGCGCCGGATCTCGGTGTTGTAGCGCTCGCGCGGCACGTAGACGAGGCACGAGACGAAGCGCGCGAAGGCGTCGCGGCGCAGGAACAGGCGCAGGGTCTGGCGCTCGTGCAGGTGCAGGATCTCGTGGACGATCTCGAACAGCTCGTCGTCGCCGGTCTGCAGCAATTCGTCCCGCGGATAGGTCTCGAGGATGTTGACCAGCGCCTTGCCCGAGTGGCCGGCCGGGGCGAGCGCGGCGCGCTTGATCAGCCTCGACACCTTGTGCCGCAAAAGCGGGATCTCGCGCGGATTGCGGTTGTAGGCGGCCGAGGTGAACAGGCCGAGGAACCGGTGCTCGCCCAGGACCTCACCGTCGGCGTCGAACCGGCGGACGCCGAGGTAATCGAGATAGACCGGCCGGTGCACGGTCGAGCGGGCGTTGGCCTTGGTGATCACCAGCGGCATCGGGGTGCGCGCCTGGCGGCGCAGCTCCGGCGGCAGGGCGGCGAAGCTGCGCGAGGTGGCGCTGCCGGTCGGCTGGCGCCTGAGCAGCCCGAGCGCCGAGCCCTCGAGGCGCTTCAGCTGATCGCCGGCCTCGTCTCGGATCAGCTCGTAGCAGCCGTAGCCGAGCAGGGTGAAGTGGTCGTCGGCGATCCAGTGCAGGAACGCCTCGGCCTCGGCCAGCTCGGTCGGCTCGAGCACCTTGGCGCCGGGCTGCAGGTCGGCGATTGCGACCTCGACCTTGGCCAGCATGGTCCGCCAGTCCTCGACCGCCGCCCGGACGTCCGCCAGGGCCCGTTCGAGGTCGGAGCGGATCGCCTCGATCCGCTCGGGATCGCTCTGCCGGTCGACCTCGAAATGCATGTACGATTCGAAGCGGGCGTCGCCGCCGTCGGCCGCCGCCGAGTTCGAGCACGGCCTGGAGCGCGCCCGCGGGCGTGCGCCTGACCGGCATGACCGGGTGGATCGTGATATGGATCAGGAGGCCCAGCCGGTTCAGCGCCATGCTCGCCGAATTGACCAGGAACGGCATGTCGTCGATCACCACCTCGACCACGGTGTGGGTCGACTGCCAGCCGTGTTGCTCGATCTGCGGGTTGTAGACCCGGACCAGGGCCTCGCCGGGGTCGCGCTGCTCGCCGAGGCGGAGATGGGACAGCGCCGCGCCGTAGATGTCGAGGGGGTCGCGCTCGAGCAGATCGAGCGGTGCGACTGCCCGGTAGTAATGGCGGAGAAACGCCTCGGCCCGCTCCGCCTGGCCGTCGGCGAGCTTGTCGTGCAGCTGATCGACCACCCGCTCGAGCAGATCCGCTTTCTTGTCCTGCAGCCGGGTTGCCATGGGAGACCTCCCTTTCGCCGCCCCCTGAGCCTTAGCATTCAAGCACAGCGCGCGCCGCTCTTACAGGCCGATCCTCAATCAAGGGTGAAAGATCCCGGCCCAGACTGCGCCCGACCCGGCGGTGCCGGGATCACTCTGGCTCGCGTCTGTGACAGTTCGCGGTTCAGGAACGCTTGGCGCTCGTGGAATTCGAGCTCGCACGCCAAGTCTTGCCGCCGCACCGGACCATCGCCGGACCCGGCCATCGAACTCGCTTGCCGAGCGGCTGCTTCCCGGCTCGGGCGCGTCGGTCAGGATGCCCTGGTCGCCTGCCGTCGGGATCCGTGCAGCTATGCGCTCGAGCTGCCGGGATGGGCGCCGGTCAGGCGGCGAAGCGCTCCAGGCTCTGGCGCGCCTGGGCGCGGTGCTTGGGCTGCAGATGGCGGCCGACCGCGGCCAGCGCCGCTGCCAGCACCGAGGCGTCATCGGTGAAGCCGATCCCGGCCAGGATGTCCGGCACCATGTCGATCGGCAGGATGAAGTAAGCGATCGCCCCGCACAGCACCGCGCGCACGTAAGCGGGCGTGTCGCGATCGAGGGCGCAGTAGTAGGCCGCGACCAGGTCCTCGGCGAACGGGATCTGCGCCAGCACGCGCCGGACCTTGGCCCAGAAACGGCGCGCGTCCGGCGGCCGGTAGACGACCGGCAGCTGCACAAGCGGCATCTCGCGGGTGGCATCCATGAGGTTAAGAATTGGGCATTCGCGGACGGCCTGACAACCCTCGCGGTCTGGTCGCAGGGCTTGCCGCGCGGGCGTGCGATCGGCTAGGCAGTGCGCAGCAGCGATGGCGGGAGGCGGGCATGCGGATCGAGGGCCAGGCAGCGATCGTCACCGGCGGCGCCTCGGGGCTCGGCCTCGCGACCGCCGAGCTGCTGGCGGCGGCCGGCGCCAGGGTGGCACTGCTCGATCTCGATGCCGCGAGAGTTGCCGAGGCGGCCGGCCGGCTTGGCGGCAAGGGGATCGCCTGCGACGTCGCCGATGCGGCCAGCGCCGAGCAGGCGGTCGCGGCCGCCAGGGACAGCCATGGTCCCGCCCGCATCCTGGTCAACTGCGCCGGCATCGCGCCGCCCGCCCGGATCGTCGGCCGCTCAGGCCCGATGCCGCTTGCCGACTTCGCCCGGGTCATCCAGGTCAACCTGATCGGCAGCTTCAACCTCCTGCGTCTCGCCGCCGCCGATATGGCGGCCCTCGAGCCGGATGCGGGCGGCGAGCGCGGGGTGATCGTCAATACCGCCTCGGTCGCCGCCTTCGAGGGCCAGATCGGCCAGGCGGCCTATGCCGCATCCAAGGGCGGGATCGCGGCTTTGACGCTGCCGGCGGCGCGCGAGCTCGCCCGCTTCGGCATCCGCGTGATGACGATCGCGCCCGGGATCTTCGAGACGCCGATGCTGAGGGGCCTGCCGGAGCCGGTCCAGCAGGCGCTCGGCGCCAGCGTGCCGTTCCCCAAACGTCTCGGCCGGCCCGACGAATACGCGGCCCTGGTCCGCCACATTCTCGACAACCCGATGCTCAACGGCGAGGTCATCCGCCTGGACGGCGCGATCCGCATGGCGCCGCAGTAGGCGCCCCGATCGGACGCCCTGAGCGCAGCCGCCCCTTGGCTCAGGTCCCGGCGCAGACGTCCATGGCCCGAGCCAGCTGGAGGTCGCGCTCGGTGACGCCGCCCGCATCAGGGGTGCAGAGCGTGACCTGGACGCACTTGCAGGCATTGAACCATTCGGGATGGTGGTTCATCTTCTCGGCCTGGAGAGCCACCCGGGTCATGAAGCCGAAGGCCGTGTTGAAGTCTCTGAAGGTGAAGGTCTTGCCGATCGCGTCGCGGCCGGCTACGTCCTGCCAGCCGTCAAGCTCGGCGATCGCCTGCTCGCGGGCGAGGCCGGTGAGCTTGGCGCAGGTTGCCGTCATGGTTCCTCTCCCTCCCTGCTGCCTGGCATAGACGATGGGGCGCGCCAACGGTTCCGACAAGGTGTACGATACGCCGCCTTCGGCCGCGGATCTGGAGCGGCTCGGCCAGGCCGTGCTCGCCGAGCTGCCGCAGCCGTTCCGGCGCGAGATCGACGGCGTGGTGGTCCGGGTCCAGGATTTCCCGGACGACGAGACCCTGCGCGAGCTGGAGATCGAGAGCCCGTTCGACCTGCTCGGGCTCTATCACGGCGTGCCGGTCGGGCACGGCTCCGGCCTCGATGCGCCGCGCCAGGACGTCGACATGATCTACCTCTACCGCCGGCCGCTGCTCGACTACTGGTGCGAGACCGAGGAGCCGCTCGCGGACATCGTCAGGAACACCCTGATCCACGAGATCGGCCACCACTTCGGCTTCTCCGACGACGACATGGACGAGATCGAGTTCGGCGAGGACTGAGCGCCCTCGGATTTGACGGGGGATGGCATATCTGCCATCATGGGCGATGGCACGAGGCATCTCGTGGGCCGGACACTCGCTCAAGGATTTCCGGACGTTTCCGGACTCTGCACGTCGTCAGATCGGTCGTGCGCTGCAGCAGGCGGCGGAAGGTGAAACGGCGGCTATCGCCAGCCTATGAAAGCCCTCGGTGCCGGTGTGTTCGAGATCGCCTTGCGCTATCGGACCGATGCGTATCGTGTCGTCTACGCCGTTCTGCTTGGACCTGATCTCTACGTCTTGCATGCCTTTCAGAAGAAGTCGAAATCAGGGATCAAGACCCCGCGCCAGGACATGGACCTGATCAGGGAACGGTTGAAGCGGGTGAGAGAGCAACTGCGATGACCGATGACGATGACTTCGCGATCACGAAGGGCAGCGGCAACGTGTTCCGGGACGCCGGTCTGCCCGATGCCGACACCGAGCTGCTGAAAGCCAATCTCAGCGCCGCGATCCTGCGCGCGCAGCGGGCGCAGGGCTTGACCAACGCCGCCGCCGCCAAGATGGCGGGAGTCGACGAGGGCGACATCTCCCGGATCCGCTGCTGCGATCTTGACCGCTTCACCATCGACCGGCTGGTGCGCATCCTGAACCGGCTCGACCCCGAGGTCAGCGTGGTCGTCGAGATCGTTCCCCGGCGCCGGCAGGCCCAGGGCTGATCTAGCCGCGACCACCCCAAGAATCTGAGCGCCGCGGGCCGGGCAGACCTCGGGCTCGATGGGCCGCGCCAGGAGCCCAACATGACTACGGGTGCGAGACCGAGGAGCCGCTCGCGGACATCGTCCGCAACACCCTGATCCACGAGATCGGCCACCACTTCGGCTTCTCCGACGACGACATGGACGAGATCGAATTCGGCGAGGACTGAGCGCGGCTCGCTCCCAAAGACTTTCGGGTTGACGGACGGCGGCGACGGTGCCGGTCGCCCCGGACCGGCCATCGCGGATTTTGAGATGGAACGATTGTCCCGGCTGAGCGTTTACGCCAGATTAACCACCAAGAAAAATCTCAACCGGCCCATTGCGGCCAAACTCCTGGGAGACTGCGACCATGCCGATTCCGACCGAGCCCGTCGGCTCGCTGCCGCGTCCAGCCAAGCTGCAGGCGGCGTTTGCGGCCTATGATGCCGGCAAGATCACGCACGCGCAACTGGTCGCCGAGCAGGATGCCGCCTGCCTCGATTCGATCAAGCGCATGGAGGCGACCGGCTCGCCGATCGTCTCGGACGGCGAGCAGCGGGCGTCCAGCTTCGCCACCTATCCGCTGGCCGACACCCTCGCGGGCACCGGCCTCGCGCCCAACCTCGCGGCCGACGGCCAGTACTTCGCGATCTTCACCGACGGCCACCATCGCCAGCTGCCGCGCCTGACCGGCGGGCCGTTCAAGTACAAGACCTATGCCGCCGACTATCTCGCCAAGTCGATCAAGATGGCGACCAAGCCGATGAAGCAGGCGGTGATCGCGCCCTCGATGCTGGCCCTGCTCTACCCCCTCGACGGCAGTGTGCCGGGCTACTCGCGCGAGCAGTTCCTGGCCGATCTCTGCGACGAGTGCGAGCAGGACATCCGCAAGTGCTTTGCGACCGGGGCCGCCCGCGTCTCGATCGACTTCACCGAGGGGCGGCTCGCCTGCCGCAAAGATCCCCGCAATCCCTGGACCGGGCGCGGCATGCTCGGTCAGTTCATCGAGCTCAACAACCGCGTCCTCGACCGCTTCACGGCCACGGAGCGCAAGAATATCGGCATCCACACCTGCCCCGGCGGCGACTGCGATGCGACCCACAGCGCCGATGTCGACTACGCCGAGCTGCTGCCCAGCATGTTCAAGATGAACGCCGGCTACTTCCTGATGCAGCTCGCGAGCGAACCGGACAAGGAGCGAGTCTACAAATTGATCGGACAGCACAGCCGTGGGGACGCCAACGGGGTGCCGCAGGTCTGCTTCATCGGCGTGATCAACCCGCAGAACCCCCGGGTCGAGAGCGCGCAGGAGGTGTGCGACGATCTGGTGCTCGCGGCCAAGTCCATCCCCAAGGAGCGCCTCGGCTCGACCGATGACTGCGGCTTTTCGCCGTTCAGCATCGACGTCAAGCCGAAGCACGGCTCGCCGGACACGGCGCGCGACATCGCGTTCCAGAAGATCAAGGCGCGCGTCGAGGGCACCAAGATGGCCTCGGAGCAGCTCGGGGTTCGCTGAGGTCGCGCCGCGACCTGCACGTCGTCAGCGTAAGCGGTAGCGCTCGACGAAAGCTTCGTCGATCGTGACGCCCAGGCCGGGCCGGTCGGGGATCTCGATCTGGCCCTCGATGACCGGGAAATCCTCGATCGCCAGCTCGTGCAGCATCGGGTTGGCGCCGAGCGAATATTCCAGGATGAAGCCGCTGGAGGCGACCGCGGCGACGTGCAGGCCCGAGGCGAAGGTCAGGGCCCCGCCCCAGAGATGGGGCGCGAAGCGGAGCTGATGGGCGGCCGCCAGCGCCTCGATGCGCATGGCCTCGGTGATGCCGCCCGCGATCGAGAGGTCGGGCTGCAGGATGTCGACCGCGCGCAGCTCGATCAGGTCGCGAAAGTCGAAGCGGGTGAATTCGGACTCGCCGCTCGCGATCGGGATGTCGGTCATCGCCCGGATCTCGGCCTGGCCGCGCTTGTCGTCGGCGCAGACCGGCTCCTCCAGCCAGCCGATGTTGCACTCGGCAACCGCCCGGCAGAAGCGCTTGGCCTCGGCGACCGTCCAGGTGCCATGGGCGTCGCACATGATGTCGACGTCGTCGCCCAGCCCCTCGCGCGCGGCCCGGACGCGGCGGATCGAGTGGTCGAGCGTGCCGTCGCCGGCGCCGACCCGCATCTTCACGGCCTTGAAGTCGCCGCGATCGAGGAACCCCTGCAATTCCGCCACGATCCGCTCGACCGGCGCCCAGCCGCCGGACGCGTAGGCCGGCATGCGCGCCTGCCGCCTCCCGCCGAGCAGACGCCAGACCGGCTGGCCCAGCGATTTGCCGAGCAGGTCCCAGAGCGCCATGTCGATGCCGGCCAGCGCGCCGATGGTCAGGCCGCGCCGGCCGAGCACCGGGAAGGCGTGGCCGCGGGCGATCGCGAAATGGGCGCGCGAGCCGTTGTACATCACGTCCCACAGGCGCGAGATGTCGCGGGCGTCCTCGCCGACCAGCAAGGGCGCCAGCTCCTGCTCGATGCAGGCGACCAGGGCCGTGCTGTTGCCGACGCTGCCGACCGCGGCCTTGGCCTCGCCGAAGCCGACCAGGCCACCCTCGGTCTCGACCCGGACCAGGGTCGAATCGAACGCCCGGATGCGGCCGAAGTCGGTCGTGTGCTGCTTGGCCTCGGGGATCGGCACGTGCAGCCCGTCAGCGCCGACCTTGCGGATCTTCATCACCTCAGGTTGCGCTCCTTCTCGATCCGATCGTAGGCGGCGTTGATCGCGGCCAGGGTCTTGTTGGCGCGTTCGACGAACTCCTCGGGCATGCCCTTGGCGACCAGGCGGTCGGGATGATGCTCGCGGACCAGCTGGTGGTAGGTGCGCTTGATCTCGTCGTCGGAAGCGCCCCGGGTCAGCCCGAGCACGGCGTAGGCGTCGTCGGCGCCGGACAGGTTGCGCGCGGTCGCCGAGAAGCGCGCCCGGATCTGCTCGAAGGAGCCGACGTTGAAGCCGAAGATCGCCGCCACCCGGCGCAGGAAATCGACCTCCGCCGGGTTGATTTCGCCATCGGCCCGCGCGACCTCGAACAGGCCGACCAGCAGCTCCTCGAGCAGGAACGGATCGGCGCCGAACAGGGCCGAGATCTGGCGCGCGTAGGGCTCGAAGCCGCGCGCCGAGGTCTTGGCCTGGTTGTAGATCCGGGCGACGTCGCCGACCTCGCCGTCGTCGATCCGGAACACCCGCTTGAAGGCCTGGATCTCGTCGCGGGTGACCACGCCGTCGACCTTGGCGAGCTTGGCGCCGAGCACGATGACCGCGGTCGCGAACGCGATCCGGCGGGTCTCGGTCGGATCGGCGAACACCGGCGGCGGCTCGGCCCAGGGATCCGACGACCCGTCCGCGGCGCCGGTTCGGCGGCGGCGCGTGCCGCGGCTGGGCGGTGGACCAGGGATTCCGATCCCGATGCCGGCCCGGCGGCGCCAGACGCTCGCGGCTCTCCTCCTCGCGGTAGCGGTCGTAGGCATGACCGGCGACCGCGCCGATCACCGCCCCGATCGGGCCACCGATGGCGAGCCCGGCCGCACCGCCGAGAATCTTGCCCCAGATGGCCAACGCCCGATCTCGTCTGTCCGCTTCACCGCCTACCATGGTGATCTAGACCGCCCGGCGGAGGGCAGCAAGGACCTTGACCGGAACCGGGTCCGGCGGGCGCATCGAACCCGCTTCGCCGACTTAGGATTGGTTAGTGATTTCGGCTATAACCGCGCCCGCGCACCACGCGCGGCAACAGGAGCGGATGACCATGGCGGAGGCGCCTGCGGGCTGGCAGTTCTGGATCGACCGCGGCGGCACCTTCACCGACGTGATCGGCCGCGCGCCAGGCGGCGGGCTCAAGGTCCTGAAGCTGTTGTCCGACCATCCGGAGCAGTACCAGGACGCGGCGCTCGCGGGCATGCGCGCCCTGCTCGGGCTGGCCGCGGACCAGCCGCTGCCGGCGGCCGAGATCGACGCGGTCAAGATGGGCACGACGGTCGCGACCAACGCCCTGCTCGAGCGCCGGGGCGCCCCGACCGTTCTGGCGATCACCCGTGGCCTCGGCGACGCGCTGCGGATCGGCTATCAGCATCGCCCCGACATCTTTGCCCGCCGGATCGTCCTGCCCGAGCTGCTCTATACGGCCGTGGTCGAGATCGACGAGCGCGTGCGCGCCGATGGCACCGTCCTGCGCCCGCTCGATCTGGCGCGCGCGCGCACCGACCTCGAGGCGGCCTTCGCCAAGGGCTTGCGCGCGCTCGCGATCGTGCTCGTGCACGGCTATCGTCACCACGCCCACGAGGCGGCGCTGGCTGAGCTCGCGCGCGCGATCGGCTTCACCCAGGTCTCGGTCAGCCACCAGGTGTCGCCGCTGATGAAGCTGGTCGGGCGCGGCGACACGACCGTGGTCGACGCCTATCTGTCGCCGATCCTCAGGCGCTACGTCGATCGGGTGGCCAAAGCGCTTGGCGACGTCCGGCTGATGTTCATGCAGTCGAGCGGCGGGCTGGTCGACGCCCACATTTTTCAGGGCAAGGATGCGATCCTGTCGGGACCGGCAGGCGGCATCGTCGGTGGAGTCCGGGTCAGCGCGCTCGCGGGCTTCGAGAAGATCATCACCTTCGACATGGGCGGCACCTCGACCGATGTCGCGCATTACGCCGGCGAGTACGAGCGGACCTTCGAGTCCGAGGTCGCGGGCGTGCGCATGCGGGCGCCGATGATGGCGATCCACACGGTGGCCGCCGGCGGCGGCTCGATCCTCGTGTTCGACGGCGCCCGCTTCCGGGTCGGGCCGGACTCCGCCGGCGCCAGTCCGGGCCCCGCCTGCTACCGCAAGGGCGGGCCGCTGACCGTGACCGACGCCAACGTCCTGGTCGGCAAGCTGCATCCGCGTTTTTTCCCACAGGTGTTCGGGCCGCAGGCCGATCAGCCGCTGGATGGCGTCAATCGTGCGGCGCAAGTTCGAAAATCTCGCGGCCGAGGTCGAGGCCGCGACCGGCATCCCGCGGACGCCGGAGGAGCTGGCGCACGGCTGCCTCGCGATCGCGATCGACAACATGGCCAATGCGATCAAGAAGATCTCGATCCAGCGTGGCCATGACATCTCGGGCTACATGCTCTGCTGCTTCGGCGGAGCGGCCGGCCAGCACGCCTGCCAGGTGGCCGATTCGCTGGGCCTGAAGCGGGTGCTGGTGCATCCGCTGGCGAGCGTGCTTTCGGCCTACGGGATGGGGCTTGCGGACGTGCGGGCGCTGCGCCAGCGGGCGCTCGAGGAGCCGCTCGAGGACGCCCTGCTGCCGCGCCTCGCGCAGACCATCGAAGAGCTCAGGGCGGAGGCGAGCGCGGAGCTTGCCCGCCAGAACCTGTCCGCGGAGCGGATCAGGACGGAAGCCCGGGTGCACATCCGCTACGGCGGCACCGACACCCCGCTCGAAATCCAGGTCGGCGGCCGGGCGGAGATGGTCGAGGCGTTCGAGGCCGAGCACCGGGCGCGCTACGGCTTCGTGGTCGAGGGCCGGGCGCTGGTGGTCGAGCAGGTCACGGTCGAGGCGATCGGCCGCATGGCCGAGATCGACGAGCCCGAGCGGCCGGTCGTGCCGCGCACCGCGAGCGAGCCGCTGATGCCGGTCGACGAGGTGGTCATGGTGACCGCGCGCGCCCCGCATCAGCCGCCCGAGAGCTTCGCGACGCCGGTGCTCGAGCGGGCGACCCTGCGCCCCGGCGACCAGCTGCGCGGGCCCGCGATCATCGTCGAGACGACCACCACCGTGGTGGTCGAGCCCGGCTGGCAGGCGGAGCTCACGGCCCGCGATCATCTGGTCCTGACCCGCATCGAGCCGCTCGCCCGTCAGGCCGCGATCGGCACCCGTTCCGATCCGATCATGCTCGAGGTGTTCAACAACCTCTTCATGTCGATCGCCGAGCAGATGGGCGTGACCCTGCAGAACACCGCCTATTCGGTCAACATGAAGGAGCGGCTCGACTTCTCCTGCGCCCTGTTCGATCCCGCCGGCCTGCTGATCGCCAACGCGCCGCACATGCCGGTCCACCTCGGCTCGATGGGCGAGAGCGTGCGCACGGTCCTGAAGCTGCGCGGCAAAACCATGCGGCCGGGCGACGTGTTCGCGCTCAACAACCCTTACAATGGCGGCACCCACCTGCCGGACGTGACCCTGATCATGCCGGTGTTCGCGGACGACAGGCGGCTCCTGTTCCTGACCGCCGCGCGCGGCCATCACGCCGACATCGGCGGCATCACGCCGGGCTCGATGCCGCCGGATTCGACCACCATCGAGCAGGAGGGCGTGCTGATCGACGATTTCCAGCTGGTCGACCAGGGCCGGTTTCTGGGGGATGAGCTGGACATGCTGCTGGCGTCCGGGCCGTATCCCGCGCGCAACCCGCGCCAGAATGTCGCCGACCTGCAGGCGCAGATCGCCGCCTGCGCCAAGGGCCGGAGCGAGCTGCTCAAGATGATCCAGCACTTCGGGCTCGAGACGGTGCTGGCCTACACCGGCCACGTCCAGGACAACGCCGAGGAATCGGTCCGGCGCGTGCTCGGCGTCCTGAAGCCCGGCGCCTTCACCTATCCGCTCGACAATGGCTCAAAGATCCGGGTGCGGATCGAGATCGACCGCGAGGCGCGCAGTGCCGTGGTCGACTTCACCGGCACGTCCGCACAGCTCAAGGACAATTTCAACGCCCCGGCCGCGGTCTGCCGGGCGGCGGTGCTCTACGTGTTCCGCACCCTGGTCGATCAGCCGATCCCGATGAACGAGGGCTGCCTCAAGCCGATCGAGATCATCATCCCGGACGGCTGCATGCTGAAGCCAAGCTATCCCGCAGCGGTGGTCGCCGGCAACGTCGAGACCTCGCAGTGCATCACCGATGCCCTCTACGGCGCGCTCGGGGTGATGGCGGCGGCCCAGGGCACGATGAACAACTTCACCTTCGGCAACGACCGCTATCAATACTACGAGACGATCTGCGGCGGCTCGGGCGCCGGGCCGGACTACGACGGCACGGCGGCGGTGCACACCCACATGACCAACTCGCGCCTGACCGACCCCGAAGTCCTGGAATGGCGCTATCCGGTCGTGCTCGAGAGCCACCGGATCAACCGCGGCTCGGGCGGCGCCGGCCGCCACAAGGGCGGCGACGGCACCATCCGCCGGGTGCGTTTTCTCGAACCGATGAGTGCTGCACTGCTCTCCAACCACCGGCTCGTCGCCCCCTTCGGCCTCGAGGGCGGCGAGCCCGGCGCGGTCGGCCGCCAATGGGTCGAGCGTGCCGGCGGCGAGCGCGAGGACCTCCCCGGCTGCGCCAGGACCGACATGGCCGCGGGCGACGTCTTCGTCATCCAGACGCCTGCCGGCGGCGGCTTCGGCACGCCTGAATGAGCGACCGGCCGCAGTCATGCTGTGCACGTCTTGCTTTAAGTTCTGATCCCGGCAAACAACAATCCGCCATCGATGGGAATCGAGCTGCCGGTCATGTAGCTGGCATCGTTTGACACGAGAAAAGCAATCACGTCGGCGACTTCTTCCGGTGTGCCCAGTCGTCCGAAAGGTATGCGCTGCTCGCGCGCCGTCCGGGCGGCGGGCGTCAGCATTCCGGCCAGGAACTCGGTCGCGATCGTGCCCGGGGCAACCGCGTTCACCCGCACCCCGGCGGGCGCGAGCTCGAACGCCATCACGCGCGTCAGCGCCTCCAGCCCCGCCTTGCTCACCGAATAGACCGCCTGCTCGCTGTGCGCCATATGGGCCGCGGCGGAGCACAGATTGACCACGCTGCCGCGCCCGGCCAGCACCATGTGCCGGCAGACTTCCTGGGCGACGATGAAGGCGCCGGTCAGGTTCACCTCGAGCACCGCGTTCCAGGTCTCGTCGCTCAGCTCCAGGAACGGCGCGCGCCTGCCGATGCCGGCGTTGTTGACCAGGATGGTGATGCCGCCGAAGGTCTGCGCGACGCGGTCGACCGCGGCTTTGACCTCCGGTCGCTTCCTCACATCACACGGGACGAAGAGCGCGCGCGAGCCGGCAGCGCCGAGCTCCGCGGCGACGGCCTGTCCGGTCTCGGCGTTGAGGTCGAGGATCGCGACCGCGGCGCCCTCGCCCGACAACCGCCGCGCGATCGCTTTGCCGATCCCCTGGCCGCCGCCGGTGACGATCGCAATCTCTCCGGCCAGCCGTCCGGCTCCAGTGCCCTCCGTCATTCGCTCAAGTCCTCCCTTTCGCTCTCGCACGGGGTTTCGTGGTCGATGCCTGCATGGCGGATCGAAGCGCCGCCAAGTCTTATCCGAAGCGGAACGGCAGCCTTCCGGCCGGACCCGGCCGGCAGACGAAGACGCCGCCCGCCGTCGTCTGCTCGGCCGCCTGTTCCGGGGTGAGACGGTGGCGCGCCGTCGTGATGTAGAGATCCTCGCAGCGCGGCCCGCCGAATGCGCAACTGGTGACCAGCGTGACCGGGACCTTCACTTCGAGGTCGATCGCACCATCGGGCCGGTAGCGCCGCACCCTGGCGCCGCGGAACAAGGCGACCCAGACGTGGCCTTCGGCGTCGACCGTCATGCCATCCGGCAGGCCATCGGCAGCGGGGATCTCGACAAACACCCGCCGGTTGGCGAGCGCGCCGCTCTCCTCGTCGAAGTCGAAGACGTCGATCCGCTGGGTCGGGCTGTCGATATAGTACATGAGCCGGTTGTCAGGGCTCCAGTCGAGGCCGTTCGCGACCGTGATCCCGGAGAAGATCGCCGAGACGGTGGCGTGCCCGCTCGCCGTTGTCAGCCGGTACAGCGTGCCCGCGTTCGGGGTATGGTCGATCGCCATGGTCCCGGCCCAGAACCGACCTCTGCTGTCGCATTTGCCATCATTCATCCGGTTCCCGGTCAGCGCTCGCTCGACCGGTAGCAGCCGGCTCATCGTGGCGCTGTCGGGCGCGAAGAAGGCGAACCCGTCCCTCACGGCCGCGACCAGGCCGCCATCCGCACCCAAGCCCACGGCACCGACGGGCTGGCCGATCTCCAGGCGCGCACGGTGTCCGGTGGTCGGGTCGAGCCAATGAACCACGCCCGCAGCGACGTCCACCCAGAGCAGGCGCTGTGACCGGTCGTCCCAGACCGGCCCTTCGCCGATCGTGGCGCGGGCGTCGTCCAGGAGTTCGGCGGTGATCGTTCCCAAGCTCATCATGCACTCTCTGGTCGCGCCGGCTGCAGGGGAAAATGGCAGGCCACGTGACGGCCGTCGGGCAGCCGCCGCAGCTGCGGCATGGTTTCCGCGCACAGCGCCTGGGCGCGCGGGCATCGGGTGCGGAACCGGCAGCCGGAGGGCGGCGAGCTTGGCGACGGCGGTTCGCCGCGCAGGATGATCCGGCGCTCGGAAGAGCGCTCGGCCATGTCCGGGACCGAGGACAGCAAGGCCGCGGTGTAGGGGTGCGCGGGCTCCTGGCAGATCAGGTCACCTGGGCCATATTCCACGATCTGCCCGAGGAACATGACCGCGATGTTGGTGCTGACATAGCGCACGACCCTGAGGTCATGGCTGATGAAGATGAGCGTCAGCGCAAATTGTCGTTGCAAGTCCCGAAACAGGTTGAGGATCTGCGCCTGGATCGAGACGTCGAGCGCCGAGATCGGCTCGTCGGCGACGATCAGCTCCGGATTGAGCGCGATCGCGCGCGCAATGCCGGCGCGCTGACGCTGGCCCCCGGAAAGCTGATGCGGCAGGTGGCCCGCAAGGTCGGCGCCGAGCCCGACCAGCTCGAGCACCTCGATCACGCGCCTGGCGGTCTGGCTGGCGCCAGCCCCGTGCGCGACCAGGGGCTCCGCGACGATGTCCTTGACCCGTGCACGGGGATTGAGGGAACCGTAGGGATCTTGAAACACCGGCTGCATGTAGCGGCGCAGCTGGCGCAGCTCTTCGCCCTGGGTCCGCGTGATGTCCTGGCCGCGAAAGACGATGCGGCCGCGATCGACGTCGATCAGGCGCAGGACGCATTTGGCAAGCGTGGACTTGCCGCAGCCGGACTCGCCGGCGATGCCCAGCGTCTCGCCGCGTCGGAGCGACAGCGACACCTCGTCGAGCGCGTGGACCTCGATCGGCGGCATGAAGGGCCAAAGGCTTGGCAGCAGGTGGTGCCGGGTGATCCGATCGAGGGCCAGGATCTGCTCGGCGTCGGCTGGCATCGCCGCGCGCGCCGGCGGGGTCGCAACGGCGACCGGCGCGGCGCCGGCCGAGGCTGGCACGCCGACCGGCCAGAGCGCCACCGTGGTTTGCTGCGCGACCCAGCACGCGACCTTTGCGCCCTGAACGTCCAGGAGCTTTGGCTCCTGCGAGCGGCAGACGTCCTGCGCGTAGCGGCAACGGGGATGGAACGGACAGCCCGCCGGGATCGCCTCGGACGACGGCGGCTCGCCGGGAATGGCCTTCAGCCGGTCCTGCCGCCGGGTCGAGGCGGACGGCATCGATTCCAGGAGCGCCTGCGTGTACGGATGCCTGGGCCGTTCGATCAGGACCTGCGCCGGGCCCATCTCGACGATCCGTCCGGCGTACATGACCGCGAGCGTATCGCAGACCTCGTTGACCACCGCGAGGTCGTGGCTGACCAGGATCAGGGCGACCCCCATCTCCTTGTTGAGGCGGGCCCAGACGTCGATGATCTGGGCCTGGACGGTGGCATCGAGCGCGGTCGTCGGCTCGTCGGCGATCACCAGGGCGGGCGAGGCAATGAGCGCCGTCGCGATCATCGCCCGCTGTCTCATGCCGCCCGAAAACTCATGGGGATGGCGGCGCATCGCCGCTTGCGCATCCGGGATGCCCAGCCGCCGCAGGCCGTCGACCGCGAGCTCCGCGGCGCGCCGGCGATCGGCCATGCGATGCAGGCGCAGAGGCTCGGCGACCTGCCGGCCGATGCGCATCAGAGGATTGAGGCAGGAGAGCGAATCCTGGAACACGATGCTGATGTCCCGGCCGCGGATCTCCGCCAGCCTGCGTGGCGAGAGGCGCAGGAGGTCGACGCCGCGAAACCTGACGGCGCCGCCCGCGACCTGCGTCCCGCGCGGCAAGATCCGCGCGATGGCCGAGACGGTGAGCGTCTTGCCGGAGCCCGATTCCCCGACCAGGCCGAGGGCTTCGCTGGCCTCGAGTGCGAACGAGACGCCACGAACGACCTCCCGCGACCGACCGCCCGCGCCGTCGACGCGCACGCGCAGGTCCTCCACCGCCAGGAGCTGCTCAGTCACCTCGCCGGTCGGGCCCTTCCCGTCCCTAGCGCCGGCCGCCGACCCACGGGTCCAGGGCATCGCGCGCCGAATCGCCGAGCAGGTTGAAGGCGAACACCAGGATCAGGATCGCGAGGCCGGGAAAGGTCGCGACCCACCACTGGTCCATGACCTCGGCGCCGCTCGAGACCATCGAGCCCCACTCGGGCGCCGGCGGACGCGCGCCCAGCCCGAGGAAGCTCAGGATCGAGAAGTTGAGGATCGCCCGACCGATGTCGACGGCGGCCATCACGAGCAGGGCGGGCAGCGCATTCGGCAGGATCACGCGCACGAGGATCATCAGCACCGGGCGCCCGGCCGCGCGCGAGGCGGCGACATACTCCCGCTCGCGCAGCTCCAGGATGAGGCCGCGGCAGACCCTGACATAGGCCGGCCACCAGACGGCGGTCAGCGCGATCACGGCATGCATGAGGCTGGCGCCGAGTGCGGCCGCCACGGCCATCGCCAGCACGAGGACCGGGAAGGCCAGAACCATGTCGGTGACGCGCATGATGATCTCGTCGACCACCCGGCCGCCGTAGCCGGCGACCGCGCCGAGCAGGGTTCCGACAGTGGCCCCGATCAGGACCACGAGGAAGGCCGCCGGCACCGATTCGCGGCCGCCATAGAGGACGCGCGCGAAGACGTCACGGCCGAGCTGATCGGTGCCGAAGAGATGCCCGCCCCAACTCGGAGGCTGGAGCCGATGGACAAGGTCCTGGGCGATCGGGCCGGCCGGCGCCAGCACGCCGGAGCCTCCAATCGCCAGCAGCGACGCCCCGATCATGGCGAGGCTGACCGTCAGCTGCAGGTCCTGGCGCATGAGCAGCAGCAGCCGGCGCAGGATGCCCGGAGCGGCCCGCCCGGACGCGGCGGCGGCAGCGGCTGCGGCCATCAGCGGCGCCCCGTCGCCATCGCCAGGCGGATGCGCGGGTCGAGGATGGCGTAGACGATGTCGACGCCGAGATTGACGAAGGTGTAGATGATCCCAAACACCAGGGTGACGCCGATGATCGCCGGGAAGTCGGCATAGATCGCGGCCGCGTAGGCGTAGTGCCCGATGCCCGGCCAGGCGAACAAGGTCTCGATCAGGATGACCCCGGTGAGCAGATCGCCGTAGGCGAGCCCGACGATGGTGACGACCGGGATGAGGGCGTTCGGGGTGGCGTGGCGCAGGATCGTATAGATCTCCGAGGCGCCTTTGCTGCGCACCGTCTGCAAGAAACCCTGCGGCAGCACCGACAGCATGCTGGTGCGCATCATCCGGGTCAGCATGCCGCTGCTCCAGGTGGCCAGGATCAGCGCGGGCAGCACCAGGTGCGAGACGGCGCTGGCGAAGGCCTGCCAATCGCCGGCGATCAGGCTGTCGACGGTATACATGCCGGTGATGGTCGGCGGTGGCGCGATCGCGGCATCGATCCGCCCGGGCGCCGGCGCGATGCCGAGCTTGAGGTAGAAGATGTCGAGCGCCGCCAAGGCCAGCCAGAAGATCGGCATGGCGACGCCGATCAGGGTCAAGAGGCGGATGCCGAGGTCGAGGATCGTGCCCCGCCAGATCGCGGCGATGATGCCGAGCGGCACCGAGATCACCACGCTCAGCAAGACGGTGACCGTGGCCAGCTCGATGGTTGCCGGCAGGTAGGATTTGAGGTCCTGGATGACCGGGCGATGGGTATAGATGGATTCGCCAAGATCACCGCGCAAAAGATTGCCGACGTAGAGCAGGTATTGCAGGAACAGCGGCTTGTCCAAGCCCCAATGCTGTCGATAGGCGGCCACGATCTCCGGGTGATCGGCCGCCTGCTGGCCAAGCGTGGCGACCACGGGGTCGGTCGGAATGGCGCGGCTGACCACGAACGAGATGAGCGTCATTCCGAACAGGATCGGGATCAAGAGAGCCAGGCGGCGGGCGACATACGCGATCACGATTGCGGCTCATCACGACAGGATGGGGCGCGATCCGGAAGCGGAAGTCGGCGCACGGGTCACCGCCGCTCGCTGCGAGGGTCGCGGCTCGCGGCCGCGCGCTTGCCTGAGGTGCACGCAGACCGTCCAGGCCTCGGCGTGGTCGCAGGGGCGCGCCGCCGCGTCGTCGTCAACGACCGATGCCAGGCTCACACCAGCTCGACGGTGCCGACGTCCACATACCAGACCGGGTTGGTCGCCACCGACTTGACGACGTCGGTCCGATAGCCGACCTGGATGTTCGCCTCGAACAGCCAGGCGTAGGGGCCGACCTCGTTCATCATGCGCTGGGCCTCGTAGCAGAGCTGCTGCTGCTTGGCGGGGTCGAGGGTGACCACGGCTTCCTTGGCCAGGTCCGAGATCTTCTTGGCTTCCGGCGAGAACGACGGGCTCCAGCCCTGACGCGGTTCCGCGACGTGTCCGCCCGGCGCGAACACCGGCACGAAATCGGTCCAGCCGATATAGTCGGCGCCCCAGAAGTGGATCGCCGCCTCGAGCTTGCCGGCGCGAAAATCGGTCAGCTCCTGGGTCGAGGGCACCGGCCTGAGGTTGGCGGTGATCCCGACCTCGCTCAGGTCCTGCTGGATCTTCGCGGCGATCAGGTTGGCCGGGACGTTCTGGTAGAGCTGCTCGGACGCATAGGTCAGCTCGAACGCGAAGCCGTCCGCGAGATTGGCGGCCCCGAGCGCCGCCTTGGCGCGCTCCGGGTCGCGCTTGATCCGCTCCTCGATCGGCAGCGCGTTGGGCAGCCCGTTCGGGATGCACGACGCGATGAACTGGCCGCCGCCCCGATAGAGTTGGGCCATGCCGTCGTAGTCGATCGCGTATTTGATCGCTTCCCAGGATTTCGGAGTCTTGAGCGCCGGGTTGTGGTTGACGTGCAGCCCGAGCCAGGGGAAGCCGAGCGAGGGCACATTCAGCATGCCGATGTCGGGCTTGCCCTGCAGGTCGGCGGCGAGGTCCGGGGACAGGTTGGCCGCGAAATGGGCATCGCCGCGCACCAAAAGGTCCCGCTGGACGTTGGCGTCCTTGACGAACTTGAAGACGACCCGGTCGAACGGCGGCTGCTTGCCCCAATAGTGCGGGTTGCGCGAAAGCGTCAGCTGCGAGCCGTGCTCCCAGGCCTCCAGGACGAACGGACCGCTGCCGGCGCTGTGTTGATCGAGCCAGGCGCGCGCGGTGTCCTTGGTCGCCGCGTCGGCCGCATCGGTGCCGCCATGCGCCTTCAGGGCGGCGGCGCTGGCGACGCTCAGGAACGGCGAGGTCAAAAGAAACAGCCAGTCGACATTGAGCGAGGTGAGCTTGATCACGACCTCGTTGGCGCCGCTCTTCGTGACCGAGGCGACCCCGTCCTGGAACCAGGATGCCGGACCCTTGAGGTTCTTCTGCCGCATCAAGGAGAACACGACATCGTCGGCGGTGAGCGGCGTGCCGTCGGAGAACTTGATGTCGGGATTGATCTCGAACGTGTAGGTCAGGCCGTCCGCGCTGACGTCCCACTTGGTCGCGACGTCCGAGGTCACCTTGCTGAAGTCGGAGCCCGGAAAGGTCAGCAGCTGATCGTAGACCGCGCGCAGGAAGATCGGGACGGTCAGCTCGTTCGCGCCCTCGGGGTCGAGCGTGCGCGTGTCGCCTTCCTGAATGGCCACGACCAGCGTGCCGAGCTTCTTCCCGGCCGCCCTGGCCGGACGGGTCAGGGCCGCCGTCATCAAGGCCGGCAGGGCAGCTGCGACCGCCGACCGGTGGAGAAAGCTGCGTCTGCCGATCGAAGACATCGTCAGCGCCCGCCATACATCGCTGTCATGATCCGTCACGGCGTCGTCCTCCAGCAGGTAGTGTCGTTGTGGTTGTGCTTGGGGTTGTGGTTGTCGCCCGCGCGCGGGCGAAGGAAACCCGTTGCGATCTCTCGAAAACGTCGGCTTCGTGGTGCAGATGGACCGCGGACCGGTGCACGTGCGTGCGCATGGCCGCCTCGGCGGCAGCGGGATCGCGCCTGGCAAGGGCTGCGAAGATCTCCTCGTGCTCGGCCATGCCCTCGCGGATCGACCGCACCAGGCCCGCCTCGAACGCCGAGACCAGAATGTTGACCGAGCTCATGGTCTGGCTGAGCGGCGGGCTGCCGGCAATTTCCAAAAGGCCCGAATGAAAAAGATAGTCCTGGTGCATGTAGGCATGCCGGTTTTCCGGAGTTTCTGCGGCTCCGATGCCGGTAAAGAGGGATTTCAATTGCTCGACCTGCCAGGATTCGATGATCTCGGCGGCGCGTCGGGCGGCGAGACCTTCGAGCACTTCGCGCAGCTCGAAGATCAGCGCCAGTTCCCGCCTCGACAGGTGGCGGACGAAGACGCCCCGGCGCGAGCGCCACTCGAGCAGCTGCTCCTGCGACAGGCGCTTGAGGGCGCTCAGCATGGGGGTCCGGCTCACCCCCATGTCGCGCGCCAGCTGCTCCGGCACGATCCTTTGACCCGGCAGCAGGGCGCGGTCGACGATCATCTGCTTGACCTGGTCATAAATGTGATCGTCGAGGTTGGCGCGCCGTCCGGGACGGTTGCCCGCCGCTGCGGCGTCGACATCGGAGTCCTCGCTGCTCGCCGATTCCCTGATCACCGGTCGCGCGCCCCTTCCTGGCCTCAAACCGCGGCCGCGATCGTAGCCAACCGGCGCGGCGGCTGTCCATACTAAATTGTGTTCAGAATTGAATACAAATTTCGGCACGAACCGCGTTGCCGCCGGCTACGGCAGCTTCCCGAGGGCGACACGCTCAAGGACCGCAGCCTGGGACCGCAGCCTGGGACCGCAGCCTGGGACCGCAGCCTGGGACTGCAGCCCCGGACCGTGCTCAGGGCCCGTTGTAGTGCACGCGGCCCAGGCCGGACACATCGTAGCCGCCGAGCTCCGCCGCCCGGGTCCGGAAAGCGTCGCTGCGGCCGAACCCGAACAGCTTCTGCAGCGGCGGCTCGAAATAGTCCCGCCGCCAGATCGCGAGGTCGTAGCGCTCGCGGAACAGCGGCACGAACTCGAGGCGGAACTGGCGCGCCACCGTCTCGACCGCGAAGCCCGCATCCGCCTTGCCCTCGGCGACCGCGAGCGCCACCTCGGCATGGTTGCGCGCGGCCGGCGCCAGCCACTGCAGCCGGCTCGGATCGTGGCCGTCCCGCTGCAGCAGATGGTCGAGCAGGATCTGGCTGCCCGCCTGCTTCTGGCGCGGGATCAGGGTCCGGCCTGCGAGATCGCCGAGCCCGCCGATGCCCTTGGGATTGCCCGGCGGCACGACCAGCCCCTGGACCCGCCAGGCCCACTCGACCAGCACGAACGGGCTGCCCGGCAGGGCGCGCTCGAGATGGCCGCGGTTCCAGTCCTCTGCCTCGGGCTCGAAGATGTGCAAGCCGGCCGCGATCGCCCGCCCGGCGCCCAGCCGCGCGAGCCCGTCCAGGCTGCCGTCGAAGAAGATCGCAAGCTCGCTCGCCGACTGCCGCAGCGCCCATTCGAGCAGCGGATCATGGCTGCCGGCCAGCACCGGCGGCCGCGGCTGCAACGCCTCGATCCCACCCCGATACTCGGCATGGCGCCACACCCACGCCTCGATCATCTCGCGCGGAAACAACAGCTTGCCGGTCACCCGGCTGACCGGGATCGCCTGGTCGCTGACCAGCTCGTACACCTTCCGCTCCTTGATCCGGAGCAGGGCGGCCACTTCCTTGGTGGTCAGAAACTCGGGCACGGGCCATCGTCGCAGAGCCGGCGGAACCGTCTCCATAGCGCGCTTCCGCCCATAACGCAAACCCATCCTTCGGCACCGGCGCGCGGGCGTTCGCCGAACGATGTCGGACTGGCCGCGGCCCAACGTTGGAAGCAGCGAGACGGGCGCGGCCGAAGCGGCTATCATGCCCGCATGCGGACGATGTCCTCCCTCGACGCCAAAGCGCGCTTCGGCCAGCTCCTCGATGCCGCCGAGCGCGCGCCGGTGACCGTCACCAGGAAGGGCCGCCCCGCCGCCGTCGTGATGTCGGTCGAGGATTACGAACGGCTGCGGGGCGCTGCCTGGAACCGCCTGTCCGAGACGATGGACGCGGCACGCAAGCAAGCGGCCGGCCGAGGCCTCACCGACGAGCTGCTCGACGAGCTGCTCGCCGATGAAAGTTGAGCGCTGCGTCGTCGACACCAACGTCCTGATCAGCGCGCTCCTGCAGCCGAGTGGCCGGACCGCGGATGTTCTGACCGCGATCCGTGCGGCGGGCAGCGGGCTTGTCTTCTCGAACGAGACGTTCGCCGAGCTGGCGTCGCGGCTGGCGCGGCCCAAGTTCGACCGCTACGTCGACCCCACGCTGCGGCAGCGGTTCCTGTCCGACCTCGCGAGCGTAGCGGAGTGGGTCTCGTCGCCGGAACCGTACATGCCTGCCGCGACCCGGACGACGACAAGTTCCTCGAGACAGCGATCAGCGGTGAGGCCGACTGTATCGTCACCGGCGACGCCGACCTCCTGGCCCTCGACCCCTTCGACGGGCTGCGGATCTTGACCCCACGATCCTTCCTTGAGCTGGCCCGCGACCGAGAGCCCTGACCCCGCTCCTGCCTCGCGCCGTCAGGATCGTCCGGCCGATCATCACGCCGCGGGCGTCAGGCGCTCGAGCTTGATCCGGTCGGCGTGGCGCATGGCCTGGCGAGGTCATAGGCGGCCTGCAGGCGGACCCAGGTCAAGGCACTGCCGCCGAACGCCTTGTCGAGCCGGATCGCCATCTCCGGCGAGATGCCGGATCGGCAGTTGACGACGCCGGACAGGTGCTTGCGGCTGACGCCGAGCTTCCGTGCCGCCTCCGTCACGCTCAAGCGCAGCGGCTCCAGGCAGTCGTGGCGCACCGACAGGCCCGGGTGCGGCGGGTTCTTCATCGGCACGGCGCAGTCCTCCGGGTCGTCAAATGTCAAGGGATTTGTAGAGGTAGGACTGGCGGTCGGCGAGGGTGAGGTTCGGATTGTCCCAGGCGAGCATTTTGCCGGGGTTGAGGAGGCCTTGCGGGTCGGCTTCGCGTTTGAAGGCGAGTTGGGTGTGGTCGACCTGTTTCATGCCGCCCTCTTCGAGGGTGAAGGCGTGCGGGTTGAAGATCGGGCAGCCGTGGTCCTCGTGGAAGCGGATGATCTCATCCAGGCGGTTTTCGGTCGTGAAGCGCACGATTGGCAGGCCGAAGCAGGCGATTTGGCCCTCGAAGCGGACGAATTCGAGGTGGATCATGGCCTCTTCGCCAAAGTGGCGGTGCATCTCCAGGGCCCGCTCAACGTGGACGAGCGGCGGGTAGAGCACCTGCAGATAGGTCACGCCCGGGTCGATCTTGAGCGCGTGCAAGGTCGTGTGATTCCAGGACAATTCGTAGACCGGCAGGGCCCGGCGCTGAGGTTCGGCGGCCGCGCGCTCGAGCAGGATCTGGCCCGGCCAAGCCTGGAGAACATCGCGGAACCCGTGCAGGGACAATTCGCTCAGCATCAGGAGGACCAGGTGCTGGCCCCTGGCGATCCGGCTCTGCAGCGGGCGGAAATAGAGCTCGCCGATCGGCGCGGCAACGACGGAAATCAGCTTCTTGACCAGGCCGTCCTGGCGGGCCAGCGCATCGGCGCAGTGGACCGCGGTCACGAGGTCCGCAAAGCCCACGATCAGGTCGACCCAGGGGTAAGCCGGGGCGAGCGGCATCTCGACCTCGGTGATCACGCCGTTGGTGCCGTAGGCGTGGTTCACCTGTTGGATCGCGGCGCCCTCGAGGTCGAGGATCCGCGGCTCCGCCTCCATGGTCACGACGCGCACGGAGAGGATGTTGCCGGGATCGCGCAAAATACCCCAGGTGATCGAGCCGACGCCCGAGGAGCCGCCGGCGACGAAGCCGCCGATCGTGCCCATTTTCAGCGTGCTCGGGTGGAAGCGGAGCTCCTGGCGGGAATGCTCCTGGCAGGCCTGGTCGATCCTGGCGAGCTTGGCGCCGGCCTCGGCCCGCACCCGACCGAAGCCGATCTCCTTGACCCGGTCGAGGCGCGCGAGGTCGAGCACCACGCCGCCTCGTAAGGGCATCGCCTGGCCGTAGTTGCCGCTGCCGCCGCCGCGCACGGTGACCGGGATCCGGTGGCGGAAGCAGGCGCCAAGCGCGCGGATCACGTCCTCCTGGCTGCGGGCCTCGACCACGAGGTCGGCGCAGGCGTGCTCCAGCTGACGTTTCAGGACCGGGCTGTACCAGTAAAAGTCCCGGCTCTTCTGCAACACTCTGGCCCGGTCGTCGATGATCGGCAGGTCGCCGAGCTCCGCCCGCAAGCCCTCAAGTCCGGCCATCCGCCTCTCCCGGCCGGGAGCCAGGCCGCGGCCCTCCACCCCCGTCCGATGCTGGTCGTCGGCCACCAGGATCGCGCATCAAAGGAGTGCGAAGGCCCGGCAGGGCGCGCCGGTCGCGCCCGCGATCCGCGGGCAGCCAACCACCAGCACCGCCCCGGTCGGCGGCAGCAGGGCGAGGTTGGCGAGCGCCTCCAGCCCCCAGCGGCCGGACGGCAGCCAGAGCGCGTGGGTCGCGAACTCGCTCGAGCATCCGCGATCGAGGGAGAGCGTGTCGACCGCGATGCCGGCGGCGTCGCGTTCGATCAGCAGGGCCGCGGCCTCGGCGTGAAAGCCCGGAAAGTGCATGATGCCCAGATCATCGTCGTTGCGGAATGTCGCCGACCTGACGTACCGGTCCCAGCCGCTCAGCATGGCAACGCAGGCGCTGGCGGGAATGGGCCCGTGCCACGCCTCGAACGCGAGGAGGTCATCGGGGGTCAGCTCGGCATCCGCGTCGGCCTCGGCCCTGGCCCTGATATCGACCACGACGAGCGGCAGGATCAGCTGCTCGAGCGGGATCTGGTCGACCGCGAGGCCGCCGTTGGCGAAGTGCAGCGGCGCATCGATGTGGGTGCCGCTGTGCTCGACCAGGTGCCAGCGGCCCATGTTGTAGCCATCCGCTTCGAGCGAAGCGATCGGTTTCGAGCGCGAAGCGTCCTGTCGAAGCTCGGAAAGTCGCGCATCCAGCGCATGGGTCAGGTCGAGGCAGCGGCTGAAGCTCCGGCCGAGCGCCGGATGCGCCGTCGCCGGCCGGCCGGCAGCGAGCCGCCTGGTCTCAGCAGCCCGTCCGCTCAGTTGCTGGCCGACGCTCTGCAGGCATCGTGGCGGACACATGCGGCTCCTCCGGGCTTATCCTCCAACGGTCCTCCAGAAGCCACGCGATCATCGGCCGAATCCGGCTTATCTGGCGGTGATTGGTCCCACGCTGACGGTCATGCCCGGGACGAGCCGGGAGCAGCGCGAAGACCGGGCGCGGGCACCAGCGCCCGGTGCCGGTCGGCGCCAGGCATCTGGAGCACGCGCGACGATCTCACCCTATCCTACTAGCTGACCCCCTTCTTCTTCATGCACCCGTTGATGTAGTTCTCCATCCATCCGGAGCGCTGATCGTCGGGTACGCCCGCGGTTTCCGACTGCTTCACCGCCTGGGCCTGGCAATCAGCAAAGGCATCGTCGTAGGCCTTGCTGTGCCCGGCGCAGCCGGAAAGAAGAAGCCCAATCGAAGCCAACCAGAGAAGGCCCTGCCTCATGTGCATTGCTCCCCACAGATTTGATTCACGACCATCGGCACGACCGACGACCAGCGCCGACCGATACTCTCGGTTTATCGCGTCCCGTCGGCAAACGCGAGCACGTTGTTGAGGTCGCGATCGTCGGGCAAGGTCGTCTCGTTCGGCCGGCCCGCACCTGCTTCCCTCTTTCGGCGCGGCGGCGGTATGGTAGCGTCAGGACCTGCTGGTGGAATGCCTGCCTCCAGGGTGCGCGATGGCCGGGCCGCTCGACCGTCGCTGAACAGATCGGCCGCCGGACGAGTGCCGCGAGGATGAGTGGCTGCCTGTGGCCTCGGTGCCCTTGACGAGGCCCTGCTCGCTCATCCGCAGGTTGACCCGTCGCATGCTGGAACACGGATGGTTCAGCTCCCCCCGATGCTACGAATTGGCTCCCCCCCTGCGTGGCGGCGACACCACCTGCCGGCATCAGCCCGCCGACCGCCGTCAGGCGTGAGCGCAGGCGCGCGCTGCATCGTCAGGGGTGCCGGGGCTGGCGCCATGTTGTGGCCGGCGCTGGTGCTGGCGCTCCTGGCCGGATGTGCCGGCGGGGTGGCCGACCACGGCAGCGTTCAGGGGCGGCCGCAGGTCGATCGGAGCACGCCCACCCTCACCCACATCGAGTTCCGGGCCGACCAGGCCGACCCGGCCGCGACCCAGGCGCTCGGTCTTCAGCTCGCCGTCCTCGATCGCGCGGTCGAGCCCAAGGGGCTGCTGATCGTCTATCTGCATGGCGCCGGTGAGCGCGACATCTGCGGCGAGGGCAAGCGCGGCCACGAGCGGATGCTCGCCGCCATGGGCTTCCATGTGTTCAGCCCGTGCTACCGCGCCGACTACGACATCAAGCTGTGTGGCGACGACCCCGGTGCCTGCCGCCTCGAGGCCTTCGACGGCATCGATCGCAGCCCCGCGATCGACATCAAGCCGGCCGACGGCATCGAGCGCCGGGTGGTCATGGGCCTGCGCTACCTGCAGGCCAAGGATCCGGGCGGCGACTGGCAGTTCTTCCTCGATGGCGATCAGCCGCGCTGGTCGGCGATCATACTGAGCGGCCGCTCGCACGGGGCGGCCTCGGCGGGTCTGATCGCCAAGCACCGCGCGGTCGCCCGGGTGGTGATGCTGGCTGGCCCGGGTCTCGAGCAGGGCTGGCTCAGTGCCCCCTCGGTGACCCCGATCGAGCGTTTCTTTGCCTTCGGCCACGAGAACGACCCGCAGTTCGCGAGTTTTGTCCGCGCCTGGGCGATCATGCGCCTGCCCGGCCCGCCGACCAGCGTCGACGCGACCAGGCCGCCTTATGGCGGCTCGCACCAGTTGACCTCCTCGGCGCCCACCAACCACGCCCACAGCTCGGTGGCGGTCGGCGATTCGACGCCGCGCGGCGACGACGGCAGCCTGCTCTATCTGCCGGTCTGGCGCTATCTCTACGGCGGCTGAGCGGTGACCCGGCCAAGCAGCCCGTCGAGCTCGCGGTAGTCGGGCAGCCTGGTCGCGATCGGCCGCCCGGCGCGCAGCACGATCCGATCGGCCTGCGGCCGGGACAAAAGCTCGCCGTAGTCGCGGGCGCGGAACAGCACCAGATCGGCGGGCGCGCCGGGACCGATCACGCCGCGCCCCGCCAGGCGCATGACGTCGGCCGGCGTGCGCGTCACGGCGGCGGGCCATGCGCCGACCGGCCGGTCGAGATGAGCGATCCGGACCGCCTCGCGAAACACCTCCATGAGGTCGTGATCGCCGTAGGCGAAGAACGGGTCGCGACAGTTGTCGGAAGCGAGCGCCACCGCGATGCCGCGCGCCGCGAGCTCGTGCAGCAACGTCACCCCGCGCCGGCGCGGGGTGCGCCCGGGCACCCGGTCCTGCAGGTAGAGATTGCACATCGGCAGGCTCACGACCGCGATTGCGGCCTTGGCGACCAGATCCAGGGTGCGCAGGGCCTCGTCCGGCTCCTGGACGCTGAGCGAGCAGCAGTGGCCGCAGACGATCTTGCCAGCGAAGCCGTGGCGGAGCGCGGCCCTGGCGATGTGATCCAGCGAGCGGGCGGTCGGGTCCAGGCTCTCGTCGACGTGGAAGTCGAGATCGAGGCCGCGCTCGGTCGCGAGCCTGAAGATCCGCTCGAGGACCGCGTCCAATTCGGGGATCATGAAGGTGACGCAGCCGAGCACGCCGCCCTGGGCCGCCACCAGATCGGCGATCTCGACGCCGAACGGGCCGGCCATGTCCTCGACCCGCACCAGGCAGACGCCTTGCAGCGCGATCCGGTCCGCCCATTCGGCGCGCAGCTCGGAAAAGACCGGCCAGGAGATCCGGTGCTGGGGCGGCCGGCTGTCGATGTGGGTGCGGATCGCGACCGTGCCGTGGGCATGGGCGCAGCGCAGCCCGAATTCGAACCTGGCCCTGACGTCGCCGGCCGACCAATGGGCGCACCGATCGCGCTGGACGGCTTCGAGCGCGGCGCCGAAGGTGCCGTCCGGGTTCTCGGCACGCGGCCAGATGTGGCCCTTGTCGAGGTGCGTGTGCAGATCCACGAGCCCGGGCCAGACCTGACCGCCGGCCTGGTCGATGCGCGCGGCCGCGGGCGGCAGGGCCTGACTGCCCGCCGCCCCGACCCGGGCGATCTGCCCGCCCGCGAGCTCGATGTCGACCCGCGCCAAGCCCTCGCCCGCGTCGCCGAACTCGCCCTCCAGCAGGCCAAGCGGCACGCGCGCGTCGGTGATCCACAGGCGATCGGCGGCCGGCATCCGGTCACCCTTCCCGATCGTCTGGCGCCCGCATCAACTCTGCCCCTGATAGCGCCAGTCGGTCGCGTAGCGTACGCCTTTGCCGAGATTGCAGTCGGCGCACAGGATCTGCAGATTGGCGGGCTCGAGGGCGAGCTCCGGGCGGCTCGAGCGTGGCCGGATATGGTCGACGTGCCATTGGCTCGTGGCGCTGGTCAGGCAGCATTCGCAGGTCAGCGTGCCGTAGCGCTGCCGGTTGGCCTCCAAGGCATCGATCCGCGCCCGCCGCCAGGAATGCGAGCGGTAGAAGGTGTCGGCGTTCGGCCACGCGACCAGGGCCGCGCCCGGCCGGCGCAGGGGCCAGGCAAGCAGCCAGAGCAACAGGCCCGTCAGCGTCAGCAACCAGACCGGCAGACGCCAGACCAGCTTGAGCAGCCACCACAGCAGGCGCAGCTCGAGGGGCAAGGGTCGCCTGCGTTCCATCTTCCGGCCCGGCATCTGCGCGCCAACGACTCCGAAGCTAGATCTTGATCCTGCGAGCTCCTCTAGCACAAATTATGGTAGTATGAAGTGGGAAAGTCATTCCTGGTCGTGGCAGACCGCTTCGATGTTGTGGCCGTCCGGATCGAGCACGAAGGCGCCCTAGTAGTTCGGGTGGTACGCTGGGCGTAGGCCGGGCGCGCCGTTGTCGCGCGCGCCGGCCGCCCGCGCGGCTTCGTAGAACGCCCGCACGGTGGCGCGCTCGCGGACGCGAAAGGCGATGTGGGTGTGGGGCATCGTCGCGCCGCCGCCCGCGATCCAGAAGTCCGGCTTGCCAGCCGCGCCGAGGCCCGCGGCGGGGCCGGCCTCCGGGACCTCCATCACCAGCGCGTAGCCGAGCGGCGCGAGCGCTCTGAGGTAGAATGCCTTGCTCGCCTCATAGTCGCTGACGCTGAGCCCGATGTGGTCGATCGTGGTGATCCTCCCCCGGTTGACCGACGCCCGCCGGAGCTCCGGGTCACGCGCTCCTGACGCGGGCGATCTTGCTCCGCTGCCCCACCGGGTGCAAGACGGACCCGCCGCGGTCGCGAGCCGATCGTCCGGGCGGGGAGACTTGCGCATGCAGAGCTGCGATGTGCTGGTGATCGGGGCCGGCATTGCCGGCGCTTCGGCCGCTTACGAGCTCGCCCCCTACGCCCGGGTGATGCTGCTGGAGCGCGAGCGCCAGCCGGGCTACCACGCGACCGGCCGCTCCGCCGCGGTGTTCGCGCCCGCTCATGGCAACCGGGTGATCCGCGCGCTGACCCTGGCCAGCCACCGCTTCTACCAGAAGCAGATGGACGGCCTCGCCGACCATGCTGTGCTGGCGCCGCGCGGCGCGCTCTTCATCGCCCGCGCCGACCAGATCCCGGCCCTCGACCGGCTGATGGCCGAGACCGCGCCGGCCCAGGCCCAGGGCCTCGAGCGCCTGGACCGCGCGGCGTTGCTCGCCCGCCTGCCGGCGCTGCGGCCCGGACTACATCGCCGCCGGGATCTACGACCCGAGCGCCATGGACCTGGACGTCGCCGCGATCCATCAGGCCTATCTCAAGGGCCTGCGCGCCCGCGGCGGCCAGCTGATCACCGACGCCGAGGTGGTCCGGATCGCGACCGACTTTGCGCCCTGGCGGGTCGAGACCCGGGCCGGGCCGTTCGAGGCGGCCGTGCTGGTCGATGCCGCCGGCGCCTGGGCCGACCAGCTGGCCGAGCTGGCCGGGGTCACGCCGATCGGCCTGGTGGCCAAGCGGCGGACCGCCTTCCTGTTCGAGCCGTCGGCGCCGGTCGAGCGCGACTGGCCGGCGGTGATCGACGCCGAGGAGCAGTTCTACTTCAAGCCGGAATCGGGCCTGCTGCTGGGCTCGCCCGCGGACGCGACGCCGATGCCGCCCTCGGACGTCCAGCCCGACGAGCTCGACATCGCGCTCGCGGTCGACCGGATCGAGCGGGCGACCCGCTTTCGGGTCCTGCGCGTCCCCAGGCGCTGGGCGGGACTGCGGACCTTCGCCGCCGATCAGACCCCGGTGGTCGGCATGGAGGAGGCGGTGCCGGGCTTCTTCTGGCTCGCGGGGCAAGGCGGCTATGGCATCCAGACCGCGCCCGCGCTGGCGCGCGCCGCCGCCAGCCTACTGGTCGACGGGGTCCTGCCGGACGATCTACTCCGTCAGGGTATCGTGGCCGAGGACCTGCTGCCGCTCCGCTTCCGACTGCGGCCAGCGGCCGATGCGGACCCGCCGTTGCGATGAGCGGAAAACGTGCCCGGGTGTGAACCAGTGCACAAGGATTCTGGCCTTGAGGGTGGAATCATGTATCCTCGGAGAGACCGGAACGAAAGGAGGACAACGTCGGTGCGCCGGTTGCGAGTCCTGATCGGGCTGATCGTGCTCGGGCTCGGCCTCGGCACCGCGGGTGATGCCGCGGCCGCCAAACGGGTCGCGCTGGTGATCGGCAACTCGGCCTATCAGCACGCCGAGGAGCTGCCCAATCCGCGCAACGACGCGAAAGCGATCGCCGAGGCGCTCACGCGGGCGGGCTTCGAGGTCGACCTGCGGACCGATCTCAACCAGCTCGGGATGCAGCACGCCCTGCGCGACTTCGGCCTCAAGGCCGAGGGGTCCGATGCCGCGGTGGTGTTCTATGCCGGCCACGGCGTCCAGGTCGCCGGCGAGAACTACCTGCTGCCGATCGACGCCACCCTCGAGCGCGAGCGCGACCTGCTGTATGAGGCCCTGCCGCTCAATCTGGTGATGGGCGAGGTCGGCCAGGCGCAGCGTCTGGGCCTGGTGATCATCGACGCCTGCCGGGACAACCCGCTCGCCGAGCAGCTGCGTCGGGTGCTGGGCCCGATCCGCTCGCGCCTGGTCGGCGAGGGCATGGCGCGCATGGACAACCTGCCGAGCAACACCATGATCGCCTTCGCGACCCGCCCGGGCGAGGTCGCGGTCGACGGCAACGGCACGCACAGCCCCTATACCGCCGCTTTGCTCAAGCACATGGAGGAGCCGGGGCTCGAGCTCAACCTTTTGTTCCGCAAGGTGCGCGACACGGTGCTCGAGACCACCGCCTACCGGCAGGAGCCGCGCACCTACGACGCGCTCGGTGCCGAGCCGTTCTATTTCATCCCGCCGAAGCCCAACCGGCCGCCCGAGCTGCCCCGTCTGGCACCCCTCCAGGTGCTCGACGACGCCGGCCCGACCCCGCTCGGGATCGACCAGCCGATGGACCCCGACGGCGATCGGTTGACGGCCGAGATCAGCAGCCTGCCCACCAAGGGAACCGTGAAGATCGGTGATCGGGCGCTCGCGGTCGGCGACGTCCTCGGCGCCGACCAGCTGACCGGCGCGACCTACAGTCCGACCCGTGGCGCGGCCGGCGACGCGGGCTCGTTTGCCTTCCTGCTGCGCGACGACCACGGCGGCACGACCATCGGCCGGCTGGCGATCACGGTCGAGCGCGCCAACCAACCGCCGGTAATCGCCTCCGCCAGCATCCTGACGATGCCCGCGATTCCGCTCAACATCACGCCGCCGGTCGACCCTGAGGGCGATCCTTTGACCATCACGGTGCTCGAGGTTCCCGGGCGGGGCGTGATCAAGGACGGCAATCGGCCGGTCAAGGCCGGCGACCAGCTCACCAACGAGGCGCTCGCGCACCTGGTGCTCGAGGCCGGCACCGAGGGTGCGTTCGGTAACTTTGCCTTCAAGGCGACCGACCCGCAGGGCGCCAGCGTCTCCTCGACCTTGCAGATCAACCTGCCGGGGGTGGCCGAGATCGAGAACGACCGGGTGACCACGACGCCGGCGCCGCAGGCCCCCCCGTCCGGTCAGGCGCCGACGGCGCAGGCGGCGGCGCCGCCCATGGCGCAGGCGCCCGCACCGCCGCCAGCCCAGCCCACGACCGCCCCGGCGCCGGCCCAGCAGGCGGCGATCGAACCGCCCGCCGCCAAAGGCAATCTCCCGACGCCGCCAGCCCAGCCCACGACCGCCCCGGCCACGACCGCCCCGGCCACGACCGCGAAGGCGGCAACCCAGCCGCCCGCGACCAAGCGCAGCGTGCCGACGCCGCCGAGCCAGACCACGACCGTGCCGGCGCCGACCGAGCAGGCCGCGATCGAACCGCCCGTCGCCGAACGCAACGTGCCGGCGCTGACCCAAGGCCAGCCGACGACCCCGCCCGCCGCGACCCAGCAAGCGGCGATCGAGCCGCCGGTTGCCGAGCGCAACCTGCCGGCGCCGCCCGGTGCCGCGCCGGCGCCGCCGAGCCCGGAGCTGGTGGCGATCGGGGGCGAGTACGAGGCGGTCCGCACCTCCAACATCCGGCAGGGTCCGAGCGCCGATACCGCGCGGGTGGGGACGGTGACCGGCGGCGCCACGCTGCGCGTGGTCGGGCTGGCCGACAGCCGCGACTGGTACCAGGTCGAGACCGAGGACGGTCAGCGCGGCTTCATCTTCGGCCAGCTGATCCGGCCGAAGGCGAAGCCCGAAGTGGCCCCGAAGGTCGAGGAGGCGGCCCTGCCGGTGGCCCGGATCGCGGGCGTGATCAAGGACTGCGAATACTGCCCCGAGATGGTCCAGATCCCGGCCGGCAGCTTCGTGATGGGCTCGGACAGCGGACACTGGAGCGAGAAGCCGGCGCACCGGGTCACGATCGCCAAGCCCTT
The DNA here is from genome assembly GCA_963753685.1 of uncultured Alphaproteobacteria bacterium. Classification (GTDB taxonomy): domain Bacteria; phylum Pseudomonadota; class Alphaproteobacteria; order Geminicoccales; family Geminicoccaceae; genus DATAOG01. The sequence goes on along the minus strand of CAVWDE010000018.1, from coordinate 35,210 downwards.
CGCGCTCGCCAAATACGAGCTCACGGTCGGCCAGTGGCAGGCCTGCATCGATGCCGGCGCCTGCCAGTCCATGCCCACCATGCAGGACGCGACCGCCAACTCGCCGATCCACAACATCAGCTGGAACGAGGTGCAGGGCTACCTGACCTGGCTGCGCAAGGTGACCGGCCAGCCCTACCGACTGCCGAGCGAGGCGGAGTGGGAATATGCCGCGCGCGCCGGCACCAAGACCCGCTACTGGTGGGGCGAGGCGATCGGTACCGGCAACGCCGACTGCGACAGCTGCGGCGGCAAGTGGGACCGCAAGGCGCCGCTCCCGGTCGGCAGCTATGCGCCCAATCCGTTCGGCCTCTATGACATGAGCGGCGGGGTCATGGAGTGGGTCGCGGACTGCTGGAATCCGGATCATAGCGGCGCGCCCGGCGATGCGCGCGCGCGCACCGACGGCGATTGCACCCAGCGCGTCCTGCGCGGCGGCTCCTGGCGCCACGATCAGAGCTATTCGACGGTCACCAGCCGGCTGAGCTACGACGCCAGCGTGCGCTACTACACCAACGGCGTGCGGCTCGCGCGCGACCTGCCCTAGGCCAATTCGCCGGCCCTGCTCCGCGGGCGCCGGCGCCAGTCCAACCGCTACGCGCCGCCGACTTCAGGGCGGCGCCGTGGCGGCTTTGTCCTCCTTGACGGGCGATGGATCTGACTGCGCCGCCCCGGACCGTTGCGCTCGCACGGGATTCGCCGGCACCGGCGTGTCTGGCGAGCCCCTCAAGAGGGGCTTGGCGATGCGCAGAAGACGACGTTGTGGGCTATGTCCACCTCGGGCACGCCTCGGCTGCGGTATTTCTCCCCCGCCATGGTGAAATGGCGGTGGTCAAAGCGGTAGGGCAGGCGGTCGAAGAACGCGCCCCCATATTGGCGCCGATGTCGAGGAACACATCGCCCGGGCGAAGCGTGTGGCGGAGCCATTCGATCGTGCCCGGCTCCTTGACGAACAGGGTCTTGGCGCGGCGGAGCGTTCGCGGATTGTCGCACAGGAAGCGAAAGGTTTGGTCGCCGCCCATCACATCGACCGGCACGGCGAGGGCGTCGCGCAGGCGGAAACGCGCGCCGTAAAGACGCTCCTGCCCGGGTGTGGGCTGGCTGCGGCCGTCGCTGCGGACCGCTTCAGAACTCTTCGATGTTGATCGTGAGCGTGCGCCGCATCGCCGGCGACCCCGTCCCCGTCATCGGCCGCACGGAGTGCCAGGAGTTGAACGTCTTGACGAAGATCACCGCCTGATTGGGCTCGAACGCGTAGGTATGAACAACGGTCATATCCGAGAAATCGGCGATGCGGTTCATGTGGTTGAAGGCGAGCGCGTCGCTGGCGGTCGTGTTGACGTCGGTGCCGCCGCCCCAGGCCGGGTCCCACTCGCCGGGCCGGACCATGGAGACGACCAGGGTGATCAGCTTCCTTGGCTGATCGGTATGCGGCACAACGAAGCCGCCATCCGCCGGCAGCATGGAGAACTCGAAACGAGCCTCGAGCCGGCGTTGGTAGCCATTGCCGACCGCCATGTCGAGGCAGGCGCGCCAACGATGCGCCGCAGCCGACCGAAACTTGTAGGAACCAAGGCGAATTTGGTGCGCCTCCAACAACTCGAGCACGAGGCGAATGAACTCATTGCTCTTGACATACTGATAGAATGGCCCCCACACCGGATTGGTCTTCACGAAGCGGAAGAACCCATCGCGGTTGAATTTCTCCGACAGGCTGTATTTGTGACCAAGCTTGGGGATATAGGCGAAAAGCTCTTGGTCCGGATAGTTGTCCAGCATGGCCTCGTAAACGTCGGGCGCCATCACCGGTCGGGCGAGGCCGATCGGAAAGGGTCGATAGCGGAACTGAGCGTTGCCGAACGAGAACCCGGCCGCCGGTCCGTGCATCTTGGGCCGGCTCTGCGGTTTCGATGCAGCTTGCGCGCCGCGGGTGTCGGTCATCGATGCCACTGGGATCCTGGCTCTCGCCATGCTCAAGTGCCCGCGCGGTCGCTCGGATGGATCGTGCAGCTTGGTAAGCAAGTGGCTTGGCGAACGCAATGGTATTCTTGTCGTGCGTGTTCTTTTGTCACGGCCACCATCACACACGCCGGTCGCGGCCGCGCCGGCGCCGTCCTAACCCAGGTTCGGCCCGAAGGTGCAATCACGCTTCCGGCGAGGCCTGGGCGATCACGACGCCCTGGCCGGTCGGCAGATGCGCGACAAATTGGCCGTGCGCGGCCGCCACCTCATCCATCGCCCGCCGCGCGCCGGGCGTCGAGCCGACCCCGTAGTCATCGCACACCAGCAGCCCGCCTGGCACGAGCAGGGGCAGGAAAAATCGGGCGGTCGCGAGCGTCGGCTCGTAGAGATCGACATCGATCTGCACGAAGCAAAAGCGTCGGTCGGCGACTTCGGGGAAGCGGTCGGGCACCCAGCCCTTGTAGAACTTCTTGCTGGAGTAGGCGGCGAGGGCGCGTTCCACCTCCTCGATCGAGGCGGCGAGATCGCCTTTTTGCCAGGTCCGATCGACGGCCGGGTGGCCGGGCTGATCACTCTGCCGCGGGGCGGACAGACCTTCGAAGGAATTGAACATGTGATGTGTCCGCCGCGGCGGGCGATCAGCGGTACCGTCCTGAGTTGCGGCCATGATGATGTAGCTGCCGCGGCCGCGATAGACGCCGATCTCGGCGGTATCACCTGGCAGGTGCGCCGCCGCGCGTGCGAGCTGATAGAGCGCGTACTGGCGCTCGCCGGGGCGTTTGTAGCTCGCGTCGAAGCGCTTCATGACGGCAATGAAGCTGTCGTCCTCCGCCCAGGTGGTGTGCGCCGAATAGATCGAGAAACCGTGCCGGTGCGACAGCCTCTCGGCGAAAAAGAGCGCGGCGTGCCGCTTGTCGGCCGGGCTGCCGACGGCGCGGCGCCAGGTGTGGCCGATGAGCCGGCGCAGGTTCATGCCGACCCTGCCAGCCGGAGGCTGCGCCGGGCGGCCCTGCGCACGGACAAGACGGCAAGATGCATCTCCTAGGGGCCTCGACACGACGATGGCACACAGGGCGACATCTGCCATAGGCGGCGTCCAGATGCCATCACAAAGCTCGACCACGCGAAAGCTGGACGATAAGCGGCGGCTTGGCTAAAAAACCGAGGAGGATCAGGAACCGTGACGAGGCCGATGTTTGACAGGCGGCACCTCAGCGAGCGATTCGGCCGGTTCCCGCGCCGCCACGGCCGCGGCATCCTCGTCTGGGCGGACCGGCTCGATCAATTCGAAGCCGTGAACGAGTTACTCGCCGACATCGAGCGGCGTGAGCTTCGCGTCAACGTGTTCCTGATTGCGCCCGTACCTGACCTTCGCGCCAAGCTTGCGAGCCTTTACCCGGACTGCCACGTGCTGTCGCCGCCGCTGCCCATCGGCACCATCAGGCGCCGTTACCTCCTGCGCAGCAAAGCGTATCTGATGATCCTGCTGGGCGGCGCGCCGGTTCCGGCCGAACTCGTCGTACAGGCAGGCAAGTTGGGCGCGGTCATTGCCGCGCGGGAGATTGCCTCGGAGCAGGACGGGGCGCACGCATGGCTGCGCGATCGGAGGGTGCTCTGCGCCATAGATCGGTTCTTCGTCGCTTCGCCCGGCGCCGAGCGGCGGCTGCGCGAGGCCGGCGTGCCGGCCGCCCTGGTCAGCGTCCTCGCGCCGTCGGGGACCGACCCGGGCGCGCCGACGCATCGCCTTTTCGACGCGATCGAGCCCCTGATCACGCGAAAGAACCGGCTCGCGGACCGCCATGGTTTCCGCAATTGGATGCGGCGGTGGCTCGTCAACCTCATGGAGACCGCTGCGCTGCGCCCGGTCAAGGCGCTCAAGTATCAGCGCATCGACACCCTTGCCGCGCTTCGACGGGTGCTCGGCCCTTCGGAGGTCATCCTGTGTCTCGGCAACGGTCCTTCCTCGGAGGATCCGCGGCTGCGGGACCTCGCTTATGACTTGCTCTTTCGGGTCAACCACATGTGGCTCGAGCGCGGGATCCTCACCGATCCCGACGTCGTCTTCACCGGCGTTGTCGACACCTTCCGTCGGGTGACGGGGCGGGCGATGTTCGTGCTGCCGGACGCCGACAACGAGACCCGCATGCTGCAAAAGACGCTGCTCACCCGCCGGCGCTTCCGCTACGCCACCGCCGAACAACTCGGGACCGTGGAGTTCGCCCGCTTTGGTAGCTTCTTGCCGTCCAACGGAGCGGTCATGTTGGCGACCGCGGCCGCGCTGCGCCCCAAGCGGCTGATCATCGCGGGGATCGACCTGTTCCAGCACCCGGCCGGCAGTTACCCTGGCAACAGCACGACCCCGAATGCCTACACGCTGGGGCACGACCGCGACACCGAGCTGAGCTTCATTCTGCGCACGCTCGACCGCTTCGATGGCGAGGTCGAGATCTTCAGCGAGGTGCTCGCCCACCACTGGCAGTCGCATTTGACGGGCAAATCCGACCATCCGACAGGCCTCCCGATAGTTGCCAGCGCGCTGCATTCGACGTAATCCAGTGTCCGCCTCTGGCGGCTTCGGCGGCCGTCGCGCGCAGGCGACACGAGAGGATACCCACATGGCCCGGGCAGCGATCGAGCACCCCCATTTCAAAACCACCTTTCGCAACCGCAGACTTCTGAGCAATCTGCGCGGGACCAAGGAGCGGGCAGCAGGCTACCGCGCACACCCGGTTGTCGTCCGCGTCGACCCCATGACCGGGATCGAGCCGAGCCCCAAGCCGCCAGTACGAATCTTCGTCGGGACGGAGCCGGCCCAATACCGGGCGGAACGCGTGTTCGTGTGGTCGATCCTGAAAGTGCGCAACCCCGCCCGAGCCTATCAGATTCATCTGATGAAGGACCTGATTGGCTTCGACCGCAGTGAATGGAAGACCGGGTTCACCAATTACCGCTACGCCATCCCAGCGCTTTGCGCCGGCAAGGGCCGGGCCATCTACAACGATGTCGACCAGATCTATTTGTCCGACCCGGCCGAGCTCTTCGACATGGAGATGGGCGGTGCGGGCGTGCTGGGGATCAACGAGAAGGAAAGCTCGGTCATGCTGCTCGACTGCGAGAAGATGGCCGCGCTGTGGAAGCTGCAGGAGACGCAGCACCTCCATCAGCACAGCCACTATCGCCGGCTGGCGCAGGACGTCGGGCTGTGGGGCCTGATGTCAGGGGTGTGGAACGCCCGGGACAGCGAGTTCGAGCCCGGCAAGTCGAAGCTGCTCCACTTCACGACGCTGCACGCCCAGCCGTGGCGTCCGTTTCCCGACGAGCTGCGCTATCGGCCGCACGAGCACGCCGAGGTGTGGTCTGCGCTCGAGCGCAGTGCCGACGCCGCTGGCTTTACCGTCTTCACCAAGGAACATCCGAGCGAGCGTTACGGCGAATTGCTCGCCATGTACTCCAGGATGCACGCGGAAGGCCGACCCGAGGCCGGGCGTAGCGGCGAGGAGACGTTCGCGGGCATATCGCTGACCGAGCATGTCCGGCCCATCGCCCGTCTCGTCCAGGAGACCGGCGCCCGCACCATGCTCGACTTCGGCGCGGGCAAGGGGTCGCTGTACCGCGACAGCCCGGACCACCCTGCTGGCTCGCGCTACAAGCTGATGGACGGCTGGGATGGGGTCCTGGTCACCTGCTTCGACCCTGGCTACCCACCCTTCGCAGGCGCCTACGAGGACGCCTATGACGGGGTGATCGCGACCGACGTGCTCGAGCACATTCCCGAAGACGACATCGGCTGGGTGCTCGATGAGCTGTTCAGCCATGCCCGTAGCTTCGTCTACGTGGTCGCGGCCTGCGACCCAGCCAAGAAGCTGCTGCCCGACGGCACCAACGCCCACTGCACCGTGCTGCCGCCCGCGTGGTGGAAAGGCCAGATCACTCTCGCGGCCCAGCGCCATCCCGGCGTGCGCTGGATGTTGTGCACCCAGGAATACAGCTATCTGGGCTTCGAGGAACGCAGGCGCCTGACCCGCAAGGGCGTTCGATCGCGGTTCTTCGCGGGCATCGGCACAAGCGGCCTTGCCAGCGACCGGAAGAATGGCCCGAGCGCGGACGGCGACCGCCAACTCGGTCATCATTGATCGCCTGGTCGCTGGCCTGCTGACGGTGGGTCGCCTTGCCTCTCTTGACTTCGGCGACAGGCCGTGGCTCTTCCCCGCCGCGGCCGCCGCAGCCAGGCTGCAGCCCCTTCGCCCGTGACCGTCGACCGGAGCGACCGGCACCTCAACGCGTAGCGCAGGCTTGATCAGGTCCGGGGGCGCGGATCAGGTGAGCACGATCACGCGCTCTAGCGCACCGTGATCGTGATCTTCTGCGAGTAGACCGGCGGGTTGTGGGGGATGTGGTTCTTGTCGCCCATGATCAGCTGCAGGGTATGGGTCCCGGGCGGCAGCTCGATGACCGTCTCGGTCTGGCCGCCGCCGAAGTGCACATGGTTGCGATCGTTCGGGATCGGCTCGTCGAAGGGCGGCAGGTCGGTGTCGATCAGCAGATGATGGTGGCCAGTGTTGGGTTTGTCGACGCCGGCCGGCGCCACCCCCATGTGCCGCAGCCCGAACCAGATCCGAATGTGGCGAGAGTTGATCACTTCGCCGTCGTTCGGCCAGCCGATGTAGACATAGGCGTCCTTGGGCGACGGCGTGTCGCCGGCCAGCGCCACCGGCGCGGCCAGGACCGATCCGAGGAGCAGGGCGGCGGCGAGTTCTGATCATGGGTCGCTTCCCTTTGTGCAGCGATGGGCCCTTGTGCGGCGATTGGCCTTGTGCCGCGCTGAGCCTTGTGCAGCGACGGCGTGCGGCCGGCCTCGGTCGAGCTTCGATGCCGTTCAGTAGGGCGCCACGGTGATCGTGATCTTGTCGGAATAGACCGGCGGCTTGAACGGGAAATGGTCCTTGTCGCCGAGGATCAGCTGCAGCGTGTATTTGCCCGGCGGCAAATCGATCAGGCGCGCCTCGGTCTGGCCGCCGCCGAAGTGCAGATGGTTCTTGTCGTTCGGGATCGGCTCGTCGAACGGCGGCAGGTCGGCGTTGATCAGGAGATGGTGGTGGCCGGTATTCGGCAGGTCGACCCCGGCCGGGGCGACCCCCATGCCCCGGAGGCCCATGCGCACCCAGAGCTTGCCGCCGTGGATCACCTCGCCATCGTGCGGCCAGATGATGTATTCCTTGGCACCCGGCGGCGACGGCGTGTTCTGCGCCTGGGCCACGGTCGCGCCGAGCACGATCGCGCAGGCGATCAGCGCCAATGTCCGAAGCATCTGCCACCCCCCGATAATGCGTGCTTGGGTCGAAGGCTAGCACGGGCGGGGCGGCGTGCGGAAGTGGTTTCGACCGCCCGCGTCGCGCGCGGCAGCAGTCGCTGCCCGCGCGTCTGGGGCGCGCATTCCGGTTACCGATACCGAGGTGGCCGACCCCGGTGACGCCGGCCTTGGGCCGGGTCCGGACCCGGTCGCTGGGGTGCAGCCGGAACGCCGAGCAGCGCCCCCCCCGCGGGCGGCGCTAGTATTCGAACGGGATGTATTGGAAGAGCCAGGTCTCGGTCAAGGTGCGCTCGCCGAGCTTGAGGAAGCAGCGCAGCTCGACCGGATCGGGACCGGCGGCGTAGAGATCGAAGAACGCCCGCCAGCTCGTGGTGCCGACGATCTGGAGAGCGTAGTCGTTGTCGATCTTGCCGCGCGAGGCGGTGATCACGGGCAGGACCTTGTCGCTCTTGTGCAGATCGGCGAGCGGGCCGCCCGCGAAGTCGATCACGAACTTGCGCGCGCCCGCCGGCCGCGGCTGGCCGGGAATGCCGCCCCGCCCCAGGCGGGTGTGGCGCACCAGCCCGACGTTGTTCGGGGGGTAGGGCTCGTCCGCCAGCCAGAAGAGGCGGTACGCGAACGACCAGTGGGAGCCGGCCTCGACCGGCGCCGCCGGCAGCCAGTAGGCCACGATGTTGTCGTGGATCTCGTCGTCGGTCGGGATCTCGACCAGCTGCACGGCGCCCGGCCCCCAGTCGCCGAGCGGCTCGACCCAGACGCTCGGCCGGCGGTCGTAGAACACGCCGTCATCCTCGTAGTCGTGGAAGTCGCGGTCGCGCTGGAGCAGCCCGAAACCCTTGGGATTGCTGTCCGCGAAGGAACTGGTACGCACGCTCGGAGGGTTGTTCAGTGGCCGCCACAGACGCTCGCCGTTGCCGGTCCAGAGCGCCAGGCCGTCGCTGTCGTGGATCTCGGGGCGCCAGTCGGTTGCCTGACGGCGGTTGGTCTCGCTGTACCAGAACATGCTGGTGAGCGGCGCGACGCCCATGCGTCGGATCACTTTCCGGCAGTACAGCTCGGCCCGGATGCCGACCACCACCCCTTCGTGCCTGACCCAGTCGAAGCGGTAGGCGCCGGTGACGCTCGGGCTGTCCATGAGTGCGTAGATCAGGATGTGCGAGCTCTCCGGCGGCGTCTGCTCGAGCCAGAACTGGGTGAAGCGCGGGAACTCCTCCGGCCAGGGCATGGCGGTATCGATCGCCAGGCCGCGCGCCGACAGGCCATATTGATCGAGCGCGCCGGAGGTCCGGAAATAGGCCGCACCCTGATAGGCGAGCCAGTCCTTGGTGGCGCCGGGACCATCCATGACCCGAAAGCCGGCAAAGCCGAGATCGTTCGGCAGCCTCTGATCCAGGTGGGTCTTGCCGAAGGTGAACACGTCGGTCGAATAGCGGATCTCGCGGGCGCTGCCGCCCTCGACCACATACAGCCGCACCGGCGCCTTGAAGTAGCGCCCGAGGTGGAAGAACTGGACCGGAAACGGGGCGCCGCCGTCGGCCCAGAGCGCCCGCTCGGGCTTGAACTGAATCTGCTGGTAGGCGTCGTAGTCGATGCTCTCGAGGATGTCGGGATAGCGGATCACCGGTGCCTCGTAGGGGCGCGCGGCGAGTTGCCGGGCCTCGCCCTGCAACCAGTCGAAATCGAACGCGAAGGCCGGCCCCAGATCGAGCGTCGGGCGGGCGGCCGCGGGGGCCCGGAGGGCGCCGAGGGCGGCGACCGCCCCGGCACCGAGCATCAGATCTCGACGACGCAACATGCAGCGCTCCTGAACCTGCCGGCGGTTCGCTCAGAGCCCGGTGGCGTGCACGGCCCGGGTCAGCCTCCGGCTTGCCTCATTCAACGCGGTAATCCAAGACTTAATTCCCGGCGGCGCCGACCCGGGCTGCCGCCAAAGGTCGCAACCCGGCTCGCCGGCATGGTGCCGCCCTGATGCCGAGCGCGCGTGACATCGCCGCCCCTTTCCGGCAGGATTCGAGCCCTGGCCCGGGTCGCGATCGGCTGGTCGAGCGCGGCCGGGCTCGAACCGCAGGCGGAGACTCGATGACCCACCGCGGGGCTGCATCTCGGCGCCGCTGTGCCCGGGCGATCGTGCTCATGCTCGGGGCAGGGCTGCTCTGGGCGGGCCTCAGCCGGCCCGCTGCGGCCGTCGACTGGCTGGTCCTGGTGGTCGACCGCTCGAAGTCGATCGACGAGCGCGAGCTCGCCCTGCAGCGCAATGCCTACATCCGCCTGCTCTCGGACGACAAGGTGATCCAGGCGCTGGGCGGCGCCAAAGTCGCGATCGTCGAGTTCGATACCCGCCCCGAGATCGTCGTCGACTGGTCCGATCCGGCGGCGGCAGCCCTCGCCTATCGGCGCAAATCGCCGGATGGTCCACGCGGCCAGACCGGGATCGGCGGGGGTCTCACGACCGCGCTCGCCCTGCTCGCCGGCAAGAGTGGCCGGCTCGTGATCGACGTCTCGGGCGATGGCCGGGACAACGTCGACCACACCCTGCTCGCGCAAGCCCGGGCGGCGGCGACCCGCCAGGCGGTCGAGGTCAACGGCCTGGCGATCATGAACCGCGAGACGCCGGACATCGACCGCTACTACAGCAGCCACGTGGTCAACGGGTTCGTGGTCGCGGCCGAGGGGCCGGGGGATTTCCAGAACGCGTTGATGCGCAAGCTGTTCTACGAGGTCGCGGGCCGCCGGCCGAGGTCGCCGGCGGTGGCGTCGCTCACGCCCGCCGGCTGATGTCGCAACCGGCCGAGATCCTGGCCTCCGGCGCCGCCACCGAACCGTTCTGGTGGCAGGACGCGCCGCCCGAGCCGGCCGACGGCGAGCCGCTGCCCGACCGGGTCGACGTTGCGGTCATCGGCAGCGGCTATTGCGGCCTCGCGGCCGCGCTCGAGCTGGCCCGGGCCGGCGTCCGGGTCGCGGTCCTGGACGCCGGACCGCTCGGCGGCGGCGCCAGCAGCCGCAACGGCGGCATGGTCGGCGGCACGGTCAAGCTCGATTGGCACGATCTCGCGACGCGGGTCGGCCCGCGCCGGGCCGAAGCGCTCCTGGATGGCGCCTGGGCCTCGTTCGAGTTCCTCGAGAGCCTGATCGCGCGCGAGCAGCTGGATGCCGCCTACGAGCGCTGCGGCCGGTTCCTGCTCGCCTGCCATCCCGGGCAGTATCGGGACTTCGAGCGCCAGGTGCAGGCGCTCGGCGCGCGCGCGCAGGGGGTTCGGCTGGTGCCCCGCACGCGCCAGCGCGAGGAGATCGGCTCCGACCACTATCACGGCGGCGTCTTGATCGAGCCGGCCGGGGCGCTGCATCCGGCGCGCTTCCACCGCGGCCTCTGTGGCGCGGCCCGGGCGGCCGGCGCTCTGCTGCACGGCTATGCGGAGGTCGGCCGGCTCGAGCGCAAGACCAGCGGCTTCGTGCTGACGACCGCACGCGGACGGGTCCAGGCGGCTGAAGTGGTCGTCGCCAGCAATGGCTACACCGGCCCGCTGACGCCGGCGCTGCAGCGCCGCGTGATCCCGGTCTCGAGCTACATCATCGCGACCGAGGAGCTGCCGCCGGACGTGACCCGCCGGCTCAGTCCCAACCGCCGGACGTTCGTCGACGGCCAGCGGCTGCTGTCGTACTTCCGCCTCTCGCCGGACGGCCGACGCGTCCTGTTCGGGGGCCGGGTCAGCCTCGCCGACGTCGACGAGCGGCACAGCGCAGAGGGCCTCTATCGGCGGCTGATCCGGGTGTGGCCCGAGCTCGCGGGCCAGCGCCTCAGCCACAGCTGGAAGGGCACGCTGGCCTTCACGTTCGATCGACTGCCGCACATGGGAGTCCTGACCGACGGCCACGCGCAGGGCGCGCATTTCGCCATGGGCTGCAACGGCAGCGGGGTCGCCATGGCGACCTGGCTCGGCCACCAGATCGCCCTCAAGCTGCTCGGTCGCGCCGAGCGATCCTGCCCGTTCGACGGCTTGGATTTTCCGACCCGACCGCTGTATTACGGTAAGCCGTGGTTCCTGCCCGCGGTCGGCGCCTGGTATCGCTGGCGCGACGCGCTCGACGCCTGGCGGGCCCGCTGACGGACGCGCCCGTCGCGCGCAGGCGGTCGCCGCGTCAGGTCGCGGGCGCGGCGCTTCAATAGGGGCCGGATGCCTTCTTGGCGGCTTGCGCACCCGCGCCCTTGACCGCCTCGACCGCCTGCTTGGCGGCGTTCGCCAGCAGGCGGCCGTCGGACAGGATGGTGACGAACCGGTAGCCCTTGTCGATGATGTGGCGCGCATAGTCGGTGCTGGCGACATGAATCCCGGCGATCAGGCCGCGCCGCTGGCAGCCTTCCAGGATCTTGTCGAGCACCGCGACCAGATCGGGATGCTTGAGATCGACCCGCTCCTGGTAGCCCAGGCTCTGGCTGAGATCGGCGGGCCCGACGTAGACGCCATCCAGGCCGGGGGTGTCGAGGATCGCGTCCAGGTTCTCGACCGCCGAGCGAGTCTCGATCATCGCGAGCGTGATCACGGTGTCGTTGGCGTGCTGAGCGTAGTCGGCGCCGGCATAGAAGCTGACCCGGGTCGGACCGAAGCTGCGGTAGCCCTTGGGCGGGTAGCGGCAGGCACCGACGAAGCGCTGGGCTTCCTCGGCCGAGTTGACCATCGGGCAGATGATGCCGTAGCAGCCGGCATCGAGCATCTTCATGATGATCCCGGGCTCGTTCCAGGGCACCCGGGCGAGCGGCGTGACGTCGCTGTAGGACAAGGCCTGGAGCAGGGTCAGGGCGACGTCGTAGTCGAGCGGCCCGTGCTGCAGGTCGACGGTCAGGCTGTCCCAGCCCTGCGCCGCCATGACCTCGGCCGCGAAGCCATGCGGCAGCTGCAGCCAGCCATTGACCGCGGCGCCGCCGTCGCGCCAGATCTGCCTCAGCCGATTGGGCCGCATGACACTCCCCCTTGCTCGCCGTGACCGGCGCACAACCTTGCTCAGGATCGGCAGCGGCGCAAGAGGCTTGCGGTCACTCCTGGCCGATCGCTTGAACGCCGACGAGGATCCTGACCCTGCGGCCGGCGGAACCCTTGCCGGCACCCGGGGCCATCCCGAAGTCGCCGCGCCCGATGGTGCCATTGGCGACGACCTCGATCGTGGGTTGCCGTCATCGTCTTCGGGAATTCTCATGGGTTCCGGAAAATCGGCAGTCCGCAAAACGGTGGTCGCGCTCCTCGTCATCGGCACAAGCGCACGACCTCGAGGGGCCGACGGCCGTGGTCTTTGGTCATCCTCGCTAAACGCACAGGTTGACCAGCGGGCATGGCAGCCTGGTCGGAATGCTCCAGAGGATGGCCGCCAACGCGCTGCCGGTGTGGCGCAGACCGAGGACGAATCCGGCCGGCTTGGTGGGTCCGGTCGCCGTCTGACAAGACCGACCAAGCGCCACGACTGGAGGCAACCATGACGCGCCGGCGCGCCGCTTGAACTCTGTCCAAAGCGTACGATTTCCCTTAAGCTTGCGCGCACGGCACCGCGACGTCCCGGGATCGTGATCAGCCGGGCGCCGCGGCAAGTCGTTGCGCGACCCGCCAAAAGCTCGTGAAAAGTGGCGCCGCTTGCCAAACGGTAATCTCTGGCGGCAAGAATGCGCCTCCGGAAGGAGCAGTCGATGACCACCGAGTTGGCCACCATGCGACAAGACTACGTCGCTGGCCGCCTCACCGAGGAGGGTGTGCTCGCTGACCCGATCGCGCAGTTCCGGCGCTGGTTCGAGGACGCGACGCGCGCAAAGGTGTGTGAGCCGAACGCCATGACGCTGGCCACGGTCGGCGCCGACGGCCAGCCGTCGGCGCGCGTCGTCCTGCTCAAGGGGGCGGATGAGCGCGGGCTGACGTTCTTCACCAACCTCGCCAGCCGCAAGAGCCGGGAGCTCGAAGCCAACGCGGCGGCGGCGCTGGTCTTCTGGTGGGGGCCGCTGGCCAGGCAGGTGCGGTTCGAGGGCGCGGTCGCGCGAGTTGACGATGTCGAGGCCGATGCCTATTTCGAAAGCCGTCCCCGTGGCAGCCAGATCGGCGCCTGGGCCTCGGCGCAGAGCAGCGTCCTGCCGGGTCGGCAGGTCCTCGAAGCCGCGGTGCAAAGCTACAGCGAGCGTTTTGCCGCCGGTTCGGTGCCCCGACCCGAGTTCTGGGGCGGCTTTCGCTTGACACCGATCCGCGTCGAGTTCTGGCAGGGTCAGAGCGACCGGTTGCACGATCGGTTGCGTTACGTCAGGCGCGCCGGTGGCGACTGGCGGATCGAGCGACTGGCGCCCTGAGGCGATGCTACTGGCCAGGCTGTCATCGCACCGCTGCGCCGGGCAGGCGTCATGAGCCTGGACGCGAGCGAGCTGCGCCCGGCGGCGCCGGCGGGCACGCCCCGGCCGATCGACGCGCCGCCGAGCGCGGCGGGCGTCGATCCGCATCGCGCGCTGCAGCCCCTGATCGAGGCGGCATCGCAGACCGCCGCCAAGGTGGCGGTGCTGCCGGTGCCGATGCACTGGGACGCCTGGCCGTGGCTGCCGGGCCCGTTGCAGCTGGTGGCCAAGGCGCTGCTGTTTCTCGTGCCCCATGCTCGCATGGTCGGGCGAATCTGGCGCCAGCGCGACCACGATCTGCTCGTGGTCCGCGAGTTCCTGACGGTCCTGCTGATGGTGGTCTGGCCGCTGATCTGGCCCCTGCGCCGCCGGGTCTACTTCCTGATCAATCACAACCTGCAGGAAGCGCACCGACGGGTCCTCGAGCGCTCGGTGCTGCGCCTGCTGTATCGGACCGGTTGCCGTTTCGCCTGCTTCGAGACGACCGTCGGCTGCGCCGAGATCGGCATCGTCCCGGACGCCGAGCGCTTCCTGGTTCTGCCGCATCCGCTCGCCGCCGCGATCGTGCCTCGGCCGCGTGCGCGCGCGGCGGACGAGCCCGTGGTCGGGGTGATCGGCGCGGTGCGGGCGGAAAAAGGCTCCGAGGCGATGCTCGAAGCGCTCCTGCGCCTGCGCCACGAAGGCCAGCTGCCGGCCCGACTGGTGCTCGGCTGCCCGGAGGCGGAGGTACGCGCCGCCTGGCAGTGCCGCGGCTTCGAGGTGATCGACACCAGCAGCCGCGCGGCCTATCTGGCGGCCCTGGACCTGTGCGACGTCGTGGTCCTGAACTACCAGCGCGAGCGCTATCTGTACCGGCCGAGCGGGGTCGCGGCGGATGCGCTGTCCCGCGGCGCCGCGGTGGTCTGCCCGGATTTCCCGTTGATGCGTTTGCAACTGAGCGCGCCCGCGGCGGTCGGGGCGGTGTTCGGCAGCCTGGACGAGCTGGCGGCAGCGACCACGCAGGCGCTGGCGCTGCGGCCGACGCTGGGCGACGCGCTCGCGGCCCATCAGCGCGCGCGCGACCCGGCGGCGCTGGCGCGCCTCCTCGACGCCTTTGTCACCGGCACGCTGGGGCGACGTCGCGGCTGATCGTCCGGGCTCGGCGGGCGTCTACCGGATGCAGAAGGCTTCGACTGCGCGCGTGTGGTCCGGCGCCTGGGTCGGCGGGCGGCAGGCGGGCGCCGCGAAGGTCAAGACTCCGCGGGACCGATATCAATCCAGCGCCGCTCGGCGCCGGTCCACGTTCAGCCATGCCCAAAGCAGTCCGGGCGCGATCGGCTTCAGGCCGTGGCGGTGGAGCGCCAGCCACAGACCGACCAGGATGTAGCCCTCCCCGAGCACGGTGACCCAGGCCATGCCGAGGGCGCCGAAGCGCGGCGCCAGGGTCAGTGCGAGCGCCAGATTGAGCGCGGCTGCAGACAGGATCACGAGGTTGAGCGGGCGATCCAGGCCATGGGGAACCAGCCATTGGCTGATCAGGGCGGCATTGAGGACGATCAGCGGGACGATCAGCGCCATGATCCGCATCACCGCCACCGCGGCGTCGTATTGCGGGCCAAACAACAGCTCGACCAGCCAGGGAGCGGCGACCCCGATCACCACCCCGAGGCCGAGCCCGACCGTGGCCATCAACAGGATGCTGAGGCCGGCCAGCGCCTTCGCCTGATCGGGGCTCTGCCCGGCCAGCTGTGACAGCCGCGGCAACAAGGCGACATTGACCGGCTGCAGCAGCCAGGCGGCCGGCCGGCAGAGCTTCTCGCCCGCGACGAAGAACGCGACCTGCTGCGGTGCGACCAGCAGACCGAGCAGGAAGGCATTGCCGGCGCTTTGCATCATGACCGAGATGCGCATCAGGAACATGCTGGCGCCAAGCCTGAGCGTGCGCTCGATCAGCCCGAAGCTGAGCTTGCCCGGCCGGACCTCGCGCAGCACCAGGGCAAAGGCGACGCTGGTCGACACCAGCGACGCGCCGGCGCTCGCCGCCAGCACCAGCCAGCCGTCGGCGGGCCCGCGCACCAGCAGGAAGACCGCGGCGGCGCCGAGCAGCTTGGCGCCGGTATCGATGCTGGCGATCAGGGTGATCCGCTCCAGGCCGGTGAAGTACCAGATCGGGGCGATGCCCTGGAGGACGGCAAAGGCGAGGCCGGCCCAAAGCAGGAGCGGCTGATCGCGAAACGCCGGCACGAGCAGCTGGACCAGGACCGCGGCCAGGCTCACGACACAGGCGAGCAGCAGCTGGGTGCCGAGCGCGCCGGCCACCAGCTCCCCCAGCCGGCCCGGCTGATGGCGCCCCTGGGCGACCGCGCGCGTGCCGGCGAACTCGAAGCCGTACTCGACCGTGATGATGCCGTACATGGCAAAGGCCTGGGCGAACGCCACCAGGCCCCAACCCGACGGACTGAGCACGCGGGCGAGGTAGGGGATGACCGCCAGCGGCAACAGCTGATTGACCATCTGGACGCCGTACAGCGCCACGATGTTGCGCACCAGCTGGAGCCGGCTCAGCCGCTTGAGGTGCCCGATCATCGAGCACCATCCGGAGGTCGGATGCGGGTGTGCAGGCGGCCGCCCGGCAACCGGGTGCCCGCGCGCTTGTTCGACCGCGCGCGGCTGCCTATGTCCAGTCCGATCACTTGTCCGATCACGTGGCGAGGGCGGCGACGATGAGCGACAGCACGAGCGGCGACCGGACCGTGTTCATCACCGGGGCCAGCCGTGGCATCGGCCATGCCACGGCGATGTATTTCGTCGATCAGGGCTGGCGCGTGGTCACCTGTTCGCGCGATTCGGTGCCGCCCGAGTGCGCGCGCAGCGACCGGCATGCTCATATCACCGCCGATCTGTCCAAGGTCGAGAACCTCGAGGTCGCGATCGACCATCTGCTCGAGCTGCTCGGCGATCGCGATCTGCACGCCCTGGTCAACAATGCCGGCTTCTCGCCCAAGGGCGAGGCTGGCAGGCGGCTGGGTTGCCTGGATGGCGATCTCGCGCTCTGGCAGGAGGTGTTCGCGATCAACCTGTTCTCGCCGGTGTTCTTCGCGCGCGCGCTCGCCAAGCGGCTGCAGAGCGGCGACGGCGCGATCGTCAACATCACCTCGATCGCCGGTCATCGCGTCCATCCCTTCGCCAGCAGCGCGTACAGCACGTCCAAGGCGGCGCTCTGGGCGCTGACCCGCGAATTGGCCGCCGACCTCGCGCCGCTCGGGATCAGGGTCAACGCGGTCTGTCCCGGCGAGATCAACACCGCCATCCTGTCCCCCGGCACCGACCAGCTGGTCTCCCGGATCCCGCTCCGGCGGCTCGGCTCGCCGCGCGAGGTCGCGGCGGTCGTCTACTATCTCTGCGGTCCCGAGGCCTCCTACGTCACCGGCGCCGAAATCCCGGTCAACGGCGGCCAAGACGTCTACTGACGCTGCTGGCCCGAGCCCCTGGTTGCTTTGCCGGAAGTGCAGTCGCGTGGTCACCACGGGTGGTCCTCGCAACGCCCCTGGAGCGATCCCACGCCGTCTTCATCTTCGCTGAGCACGCCTGCGGCGCCGCCAACCGGGGCGCGCCGACCAGGCGAGGAAGTCGAGACTTTCTGCGTTTGCTATTTGCTGTAAGCGGCGCACCCGGGCGTCGTTGCGGGCGGTCCGGTCGTCCGGCCTGCGGACGGCGACCCCTGTCTGACCTCGGAGCCATCGTCAGGCGACCGCCGCTCGGGCTTCGCGGG
This sequence comes from uncultured Alphaproteobacteria bacterium, assembly GCA_963753685.1. GTDB lineage: Bacteria > Pseudomonadota > Alphaproteobacteria > Geminicoccales > Geminicoccaceae > DATAOG01. The sequence continues at coordinate 17,792 of CAVWDE010000018.1, read as the reverse complement.
CCAACTCGGCCGCGACCTGATCGAGCGCGCGGCGCACGACATCAAACAGGAAGTCGACCTCGGCCGCCCGGATGATCAGTGGCGGGCAAAAGGAGATCGTGTCGGCCAGCGGGCGAAGAATGACCCCTTGGTCGAGCGCCCGCTGCACCACCCTGGCGCCCACCCTGAGCTCGGGCTCGAACGGCAGCCGTTGCCGGCCGTCGGCCATCAGCTCGATGGCGCCAACCAGGCCGACCGAACGCGCGTCGCCGACCAAGGGATGACTGGCAAGATCGGCGATCCGCCTGGCGAACTGCGGCGCCCGCGCCTGCACCTGGCCAAGGATGTCGTCCTCCTCGTAGATCTGGAGGGCGCGCAGGGCGACCGCCGTGCAGACCGGGTGACCGCCGCAGGTGAAGCCGTGGCCGAAGGTCCCGATCTTGCGGCTCTGCGCCAGCAGCACCTGGTGCACCGGCTCGCCGATCAGCACCGCGCCGATCGGCTGATAGCCCGCGGACAGAGCCTTGGCGAGCGTGATCAGATCCGGCTTGATGCCGTAGGTCTGGCAGCCGAACATCTGCCCGGTGCGAGCGAAGCCGGTGATCACCTCGTCCGCGATCAGCAGCACGTCATACTTGCGCAGGACCGCCTGGACCTGCTCGAAGTAGCCGGCCGGCGGCAGGATCACCCCGCCCGCCCCCATCAGCGGCTCGGCGATGAAGGCGCCGATCGTGTCGGGCCCTTCCCTGAGGATCAGCTGCTCCAGGCTCTGGACCAGACGGGCGGTGAACTCGGACTCGGTCTCACCCGGCAGACCGAAGCGATAGAAGTGCGGGCAGTCGGTATGCAGCATGCCCTGCAGCGGCAACCCGAAATCCCGGTGCACCTGCGGTAGCCCGGACAGACTGGCACTGGCCAAGGTCACCCCGTGATAGGCGCGCTCGCGAGCAATGATCTTGGTCTTTTGGGGCTTGCCGAGCGCATGGTGATAGTAGCGCACCAGCTTGACCGCGGTGTCATTGGCCTCGGAGCCGGAATTGACGAACAGCGCCTTGGACATCGGTACCGGCGCCAGGGCCAGCAGACGCTCGGCGAGCTCGATCGCGGACGCATACGACTTGCCGCCGAACATATGATAGCTCGGCAGGCGCGCCAGCTGCGCCGCCGCGGCCTGCACCAGCCGCGCCTCGCTGAAGCCCAGCGCCGCGCTCCAGAGCCCGGCCATGCCCTCGAGGTAGCGTCGTCCTTCGGCATCAATGACGTAGACGCCCTCGCCGCGGTCGATCACCAGCGGTCCCGCCTCGGCATGCTCGGCGAGATTGGTGAATGGATGGACCAGGGTTGCCCGGTCCCGGGCGGCCAGGGAATTTGCGCGCGCCATGGTGCAGCTCCTGCCGGGTGCAGCGCGCCGGTGGCGATCGCTCGACTCTGCGGTCGACGCACCGGCGAACATTGCAACCTCCAATAGCGCGCAAAGGTTAACGCCTGATTAACCCCGTACCCGGCAAGAGCATCTCGGCGAGGTCCAAATGACGAATCGCGACCAGCGGCTGTCCTAAGCCGGCAGCGCCAGGAGGTCGACATGGCCGACGGTCAGATGCAGCTCGCCCGCAGCCAGCTGCCGGCGCCGGAGCGCGACCCAGCGCGCGGGCGCGGGATCGATGGTTGCCACTGCACCGATGATGCCATCGAGCGTCGCCGCCAGCAGCGGGGCATCGGCCGGGCCGAGCCGCCAGTCGGAGGTCGCCGTGACCACACGTTCGCCGCGCGCCTCCAGGCAGCCGGCGAAATAGCCGGCGGCGTCCGCCCCGAGCGCCGGCCCGAAGCCTTTGTCGGTGCGCTGGTGGGCGAGAAAACGCCGGCGGACCGTCGCGTCCTCATCGGCGGCCGGCCGCCAGTCGAGGCGACCGTCGAAATTGAGCGCGGCCAGCAGCGGTCGGCCGCCGGACCAGCGGGCGAGACGTTCGAGCCAAGCGGCGGAGGCCAGGTCGAGCAACGCCGACGCGGTGATGCCCGTGCAGCCCGCCGGATCGGGCAGCTTCTCGGCAAGGTTCAGCGACTGCAAGCGGACATCCAGATTGAACCGGTCGCACATCAGGCGGGCCTGCGCGAGCAGCTCGGGGTCGTGATCGACCAGCAGCCACCGCTGACCGGCCGGCAGGCGGGTCGCCAGATAGCGGAGATTGCTGCCGAGGCCGCAGCCGAGGTCGACCAGGCGCGGCGCCGGTCCCAGGGCCTCGGCAAAGGCGGCCGCCAGAGAAGCGCTTCGGGCGGCGTGGTCAGAGGGCTCGCGCAGCCGCAGCCAATCCGCCGGAAACCGGCTCACCTGGGGCCCTTCGGCGCCAGCTCCAGCTCGGCCGCGAAGGCGCGCGCGGTATCGGCCCAGGTGGGCAGCACCAGCCGCGCGGCGCGCGCGCCAACCTCGAGCCGCCGGCGCAGGTCCGGGTCGGTCAGCACCCGGCGGAGCGCCGCGGCCAAAGCCTCCGGATCGCCGGGCGCAACCAGGATGCCGGCCGCGGCGGGCACGGTGTCCGGGATCGCACCCGCGGTGGTCGACACGATCGGCAGGCCGCGGGCCAGGGCTTCCGCCAGCGCCATCCCGTAACCTTCGTGATGCGACGCGAGCACGAACAGATCGGCCGCGTCGTAGAACGGCTGCAGGTCGCCTTCGGACTGCTCGCCGACCAACCGAACCCGACCCTCGAGGCCCAGGCGCTGGATCGCCTCGCGGATCGCTGCGGCCGTCGGCGGGTCGCGATCGGGGCTGCCGACGCAGGTCAGCCGCCAGGCAAGATCGCGCACCGCCGCGAGCGCTTCCAGCAAGACCAGATGCCCCTTGCGCGGGGTCAGCGAGGCGACGCAGAGCAGCGCGAGCTCGGCGCCGCCCGAGCCGCGCGCGAGTGGCGCAGCCTCGGTGCCGGGCAGCACAACCCCGACCCGCGCGGCGTCGATGCCGTAGGGCACGAGATCGACGCGCGTCTGCGGGCTGGTCACGATCACCCGGCCCGCGGCCGCGAGCGCCCGTCGCTCGATGGTCGCGAGCGCCTCGGCTTCGGCGCTGCCGAGGCCGGTCTCCAGGGCGAGCGGATGATGGACCAGGGCGACCCATGCCCGCGGCCAGCGGAGGTCGACGAAGGCCGGTAGCGCCAGGCCGTCGACCACCGCCAGGCACCCGGCCGGCATGGCATCCAGGGCTTGACTTGCGGCGTCAATGGCCAGGTCGTCGACGATCGGGAAGCGGCCGGCCAGCTCGTGCACGGCGACCGGCCAGCCGAGCGCGCGCAGGCCGAGCGCGATCCGACGATCGTAGATATAGCCGCCGGTCCGCTGGTCGAGCGGGCCCGGGACGACCAGCTGCACGGCCGCCGTCATACCACCTGCAGCCCGCTCTCCAGCTGCAACCCGGTCTCGTAGCTCGCCGAGGCGAGATGGGATTCGTGCAGGGTGACCTTGAGCGCGGCGATCGCGCCCTTGGCCTCTTCGCCCAGCGCGTCGGCGAGGATCTGCGCGCGCACCCGCTGCGCGATCGCCTGCGCCAGCACCTCGGTCGTCGTATTGCGACCGCGGAACTCGGCCAGCTCATCGAGATTGCGGTAGTTCAAGCGGCCCAGGACCGACTTCAGGACATCGCTCACCAACCCGATGTCGGCGACGATGCCGTCGGCATCGAGATCCGGGCGTGCGAGCTCGAGATCGACCACGAAGGTTGCGCCATGGAGCCGCTGGGCCGGGCCGAACACCTCGCCCTTGAAGCTGTGCGCGATCATGATGTGGTCTCGGACGGTGAGTTCGAAACATGTTCTTTCCCCGATAGTTATAGGTAGTTGATGAGCTGGCACATGATCTTGCTCGGAGCGGCGGCCAGCTCCGCCATGAGCTCAGGCAGGCGGGCGAACGGCGCGGCCGGGGCGAGCAGCGCATCGAAGTGCTCATCGGCGAGCAGATCGAGCGCCAGCGCCAGCCGCCGACGGTGGTTCCAGCGGCTGCGCTGGGCGCGCGCGACCGCGCCGACCTGGCTCGAGACCAACCGCAGCCGCCGGCTGTGGAACGCCTCGCCGAGCGGCAAGGTGACCGCCCGGTCGCCATACCAGCTGAGCTCCACGATCCTGGCCTCGAAGCCCGCAAGGCCGAGTGCGGTGCTCAGCCCGTCGGCCTGGCCACTGGCGTGGACCACGAGGTCGAGATCGCCCCGCGCGGCGCCCGGTAAGGCGAAGTCGACGCCGAGCGCCGCCGCAACTGCCGCCTTGTCGGGATCGAGATCGATCAGCTGCACCTCGCTGCCCGGAATACGGACGAGCAGCGCCGCCGCGAGCGCGCCGACCACGCCGGCCCCGATCACCGCGGCCCGATCGCCGATCCGCGGCGCCGCATCCCACAGTCCGTTGATCGCGGTCTCGAGGTTGGCCGCCAGCACCGCGCGCGCATCCGGCACGGCATCCGGCAGCGGGAGCACGGCCGCCGCCGGCACGACGTAACGATCCTGGTGCGGGTGCAGGCAGAAGACGCGCCGACCAACGAGCTCGGGCGCCCCGGCCGTCACGATTCCGACCGAGCTGTAGCCATACTTGAGCGGAAATCCGAAGCCGCCCGCCTGGAACGGCGCCCGCATGGCGTCATGCTGGCTCGCCGGCACCCGGCCCTGGAACACCAGCGTCTCGGTGCCGCGGCTGATGCCGCTGAACCGCGCCTCGACCAGCGCTTCGCCGGGGCCCGGCGGGCGAAGCCGCTGGGCGCGCAGCTCGCCGCGCCCGGGTGCCACCACCCAGAAGGCGGTCGCGTCAATCATCGAGCCGGCACTCGAACAGCAGGTCCTCCCCCAGCGCGAAGCGGCGGATCGCGGGGCGGAGACCGGCGCTCATCCGCTCGATCTCGGGCAGCGTGATGCTCGGCCGCCCCGAGCCGATGATCAAAGGCGCCACCGTGATCTGCAGGCGATGCAGGCAGCCGGCGGCAAGGAAGCGTGAGACGGTGATGCCGCCGCCCTCGACGAACACGCGCTTCAGGCCGCGCGCCGCCAGGCATTGCAACACCGCCTGCGGACGGAGGCTGCCGTCCCGGGTCGGGACGCCCACGACCTCGGCCTGCCCGACCCGCGCGCCGGACGTGGCCAGCGCTTCGGCGCAGAGCACCAGCGTCGGCGCCTCGCCGTCGGCGAACACGCGATGGTCCGGACCCAGCCGTCGCCTCATGTCGAGCACCACGCGGACCGGATTCGGCCCCGGCACCGCGCGCACGGTCAGCTGCGGATCATCGTGGCGGACGGTGCCGGCGCCGACCACGACCGCATCGAACAGCGCCCGCATGCGATGGTTGTGGCAGATGTCCTGTTCGCCGGTGACCCAGCGCGAGGCGCCGTTGGCGGCGGCGATCCGGCCGTCCAGGCTCTGGCCGAGATGGGCGACCACGAAGCGCTCGGGCGTGCCCCGGCAGAGCGGCAGATAGAGCTCGAGCAGGCGCTCTGTCGGTTCGTCCCGCGCATCCGGCGCGTCCGGCCCGTCGACCGCGGGCGGAAATAGATCGGGCGCCGCCGGCGTCATTATCCCGTCGAGACAGCGAAAGGGCGGTGACGTGCCGCTGTGGTTTCGTGCCAGCGACAGCAACCAGCGCCAGGCGGCTCGTTCGTCCACAGGCCGGGTCCGTTGGCGCTGCCGCGGCACGATGCCGCTGGCGGGGGCGTCGCCGAGCTATCTAGATAACCCATTGGGAGGACGTATCAACTCATGCCAGAGCCATCGGTACTCGTGCGGGCGCTCGGCGGCCGGACGACCGACCATCCCGTCGTCAGCATCCTGGCAGTCGCGGCGGTCACGGCGGCGCTCGGCGGCGTGCTCGCCCGGCAGGCCGAGTGGCAGGGGCAGCACGTGCTGGCGGGGTGGCTGGCCTACGCGGTCCTGGGCGGCGTCGTGCTCGGGCTCGCGAGCCTCAGGCTCGATCGGGCTTCCTTCGGGCTTGCCAATCAGGTGACGCTCCTGCGCTCCGGCCTGGTGTGCCTGGTCGGCGGCGCCCTGCTGGCGAGCGGTCACACCCCGAGCATGAGCTGGAGCCTGGCCGCCCTGATCGCCGCCGCCCTCAGCCTGGACGCCGTCGATGGCTGGCTCGCCCGCCGGCTGCGGCTGGTCTCGGCGTTCGGCGCCCGGTTCGACGTCGAGGTCGACGCGATTTTGCTCCTGATCCTGGCCGTGCTGGTCTGGCAGGCGCACCAGGTCGGCGTCTGGGTGCTCGCAATCGGCCTTTTGCGCTACGGCTTCGTGCTGGCGGGTCTCGTGCAGCCCTGGCTGCGCGCCCCCCTCTATCCCAGCTACCGGCGCAAGACGGTCTGTGCGCAACAGGGGCTGGCACTGCTGGTCTGCCTGCTGCCGCCGGTCACTCCGGCGCTGGCGAGCGCTCTGGCGGCGGTCGCGCTTGCGACCCTGGTCCTGTCGTTCGCGCTCGATGTCCGATGGCTGGCTCGCCGGCACTGGCTGGCGTGCGATTGCGAACCCACATGCGGGATGCTGGCTGAGCAAGCTTGATCGGCGGGGCGGCTGCGCCATACTCGGCAGGCAGTCGGTTCGCGGGCGGACAGCCGTCGCGAGGAGGACGCGTGTGCAGGTGACGGATCTGGAGAGCGCGGCGGCGAGCATGGTCGCGGTCGACCGGGCTGCTGGCGATCTGCGCCGGGGCGGTTTCGTGGTGCTCGAGGGCGCGCGCGGCGTGGCGCTCACCCAGGCAGCCGAGACGGTGACCGAGGACAGCCTCGCAACCCTCCGGCAGCTCGCCGATGGCCGCGCCAGCCTGGCGCTGACCGGGCGCCGCGCGCGGGCGCTGAAGCTCGCCGGGCCCGGGTCCGGCGTGGTCGTCCTGCCCCTCGACGGCACGACCGCTGCCGAGACCATCCACGGGCTGGCCGATCCGACCTATGGGCCGACCGCCGATCTGCCGGTCGGCGCCGTGCCGCGCCCCGAACCCGAGGGCAGCTACGCCGCGGCGGCGGTGACCCTCTCGAAGCTCGCCCAGCTGCTGCCCGCGGCGCTGACCGCGACCCTGCCGCCCACCGAAGTCGCGGTGCTCGAGAGGTTCGCCGCCCGGCACCACCTGCTCCGGGTCGGTATCGATGCGATCACCGACTATCCCTGGCTCGCCGCGACCACGCTCAGGCCGGTCACCGAAGCGCGGGTGCCGCTCGAGGCGGCCGAGGATGCGCGTGTGATCGGCTTCCGGCCGGCCGATGGCAGCGCCGAGCAGTTCGCAATCGTGATCGGCACGCCGGAGACACATCAGCCGGCGCTCTGCCGGGTGCACTCGGAGTGCTTCACGGGCGACCTCCTGGGCTCTTTGCGCTGCGACTGCGGCCCGCAGCTGCGCCAGGCGCTCGACCTGATGGGCGCCGCCGGCCACGGCGTCCTGATCTACCTCGCCCACGAAGGGCGCGGCATCGGCCTGATCAACAAGCTCCGTGCCTATCAGCTCCAGGACGCCGGCCTCGATACCGTGGACGCCAACCAGCGCCTCGGCTTCGAACCCGACGAGCGCAGCTACCGGGCGGCCGCGGTCATGCTCGGCCACCTCGGTATCCAAAAGGTGCGCCTCCTGACCAACAACCCCGCCAAGGTCGATGCGCTCCGCAAGGAAGGCATCGACGTGGTCGAGCGCGTGCCCCACGCGATCGCGCCGACCCGCCACAACCACGCCTATCTCGCGACCAAGGCGCGCCGCTCCGGCCATCTGCTTGGAGGCCTGACCGGATGACGGCGGAGCTGTTCCGGGACGATGCCTACCTCGCCCGCTGCGATGCCCAGGTGGTCGGCGTCGACGGCCTCGACCTCTACTTGGACCGGACCGTGCTCTACCCGACCGGCGGCGGCCAGCCCGGCGATCGCGGCCGGCTTTTCCCGAACGATGGCACCGCGCTCGCGGTCGAGGACACGCTGAAGGGCCAAGACGGCATCGCGCATCGGCTCGCCGACGGCACGCTCGCGCCGGCGGCCGGCACGCATCTGGTCGCCGAGGTCGACTGGCCGCGCCGCCATCGCCTGATGCGCATGCACAGCGCCATGCACCTGCTGTGCGCCGCGGTCGCCTGCCCGGTCTCGGGCGGTCAGGTCGGCGAGGCCAAGAGCCGGCTCGACTTCGACCTCCAGGGCAAGGCCGTCGACAAGGACGAAATTGCCGAACGGATCGCCCGCTGGATCGCCGAGGACCACGAGGTCCGCCACTACTGGATCGACGCCGACGAGCTCGAGGCAAGGCCCGAACTGGTGCGCACGATGTCGGTCCGCCCGCCGACAGCGGGCGGCCGGGTGCGGCTGGTCGAGATCGCGGGCATCGACCTCCAGGCCTGCGGCGGCACCCACGTCCGCTCGACCGGCGAGATCGGTGTTCTCCAGGTTGGCAAGCTCGAGAACAAAGGCCGCCAGAACCGCCGCATCAGCCTGACGCTGGCCGAATAACGCCGCCAGACGCCGCTTTCCGGGCGCGCGCGCGAGCAGGCCGCAAAGGCCTGGAGCAACCTGACAAACCCTTGTTGACCATCGAGCCCAGGGGTACCGTAGGGTATTCCAGTCCTTCGAATCCGGGCAACGCAGACGTTGGCTCGGCTGTCAGCGAGTAGGAGGCGAGGCCGATGATGCGATTGTCAGCCGTCATAGCGGCGCTCGCGATCGCACATGCCGTAACCGGTGCGAAACCCGCTCAGGCGGAGAACGTGCTGCGCTGGGCGAGCGCCACCGAGCCGCTCACCTTCGACCCGCACTCGGCCGCCCATCAGCCGACGTTTGCTGTGCACATCCAGGTCTATGAGCCGCTGGTCGACTTCAATTCCAGCTACGAGATCGAGCCTTCGCTCGCCGTCGCCTGGAAGCTGATCGACGCGACGACCTGGCGTTTCGACCTGCGCCGTGACGTCCGGTTCCACGACGGCACGCCGTTCACCAGCGAGGACGTCGTCTTCAGCCTGAACCGTGCGATCTCGAAGACCTCGGATTTCAAGGAATACGTGCCGTCCATCGCAACCGCAGAGGCCCTCGACGACCACAGCGTGCGGATCACGACCACGGTGCCCGATCCGATCCTGCCGGACCAGCTTAGCGAGATCTTCATCATGTCGAAGCGCTGGGCCATGGAGCACGATGCTCTGCTCCCGGCAGACTACGGCGATCAGACCGTCACCTATGTGGAGCGGCACGCCAATGGCACCGGGCCGTTCAAGCTCGTAAGCTTTGAGCCGGGCGTCGGCACGGTGCTGGCTCGCAACCCGGACTGGTGGGGGCTCGCTCAGAACCCGCACAATCTCGACGGCATTGTGAACACGGTAATCAAGGACCCTGCCGAGCGTCTTCAAGCGCTCCTCAGTGGCAAAGTCGACTTCGTCAGCGATCCGCCCCTCGCTGACCTGGGCCAGATCGAGCGCACATCAGGCCTGAAGATCGAGCGTACCAACGAGCTCCGGACGATCTTCCTCGGTCTCGATCAGGGCAGCCGGGAATTGCGATCATCGAACATCAAGGGCCGAAACCCGTTCGCCGACCGGCGCGTGCGCCAGGCGGTCTACCAGGCGATCGACGAGGAGACGATCCGGGACCAGGTGATGCACGGGCTCGCGGTCCCGGCCGGCATGATCATCCAGCCGGGGATCAACGGGTACGCGCCCGAGCTCGACACCAGGCTGCCCTTCGACCCCGATGCCGCCAGGGCCTTGCTCGCCGCCGCCGGCTACCCGGACGGGTTTGAGGTAACCCTCGACTGCCCGAACGGCCGTTACATCAACGACGAGGCCATCTGCCGGGCCGTCGCTGCCATGCTCGGCGAGATCGGCATCCGCGTCGCCGTGGCGGCGCGGCCGATGCGCGAGCATTTTCCGAGGATCCGTAACCGCGAGACCGATTTCTACATGCTCGGCTGGGGCGCCGGCACGTTCGATTCTTCGGATTATTTTGGCTATCTCATCCGCAGTGACGCGCCCTATAACGCGACCGGCTACGCCAACCCCGAGGTCGACCACCTGATTGGCGCGATCGGGACCGAGCTGGAGACCTACGCTCGCGATGCCATGATCGAGAAGGTCTGGAAGACGGTGCGCCACGACATCGTCTACATACCGCTGCACGACCAGGTCATCCTCTGGGCGATGCGCGACGAGCTGGAGCTCCCGATCGACGCTGACAACGCGCCGCGCTTCCGCCTGGCGCGACTGAACCCGCGCAGCATTGGTGAGTCGGCGGCGCCGAACGCCGCGACCGCCCAGTGAGGACGGTGCCACCGATCGCCTGAGCCTGGCTCAGGAGGCAGGATGCCCGAGATCAGTCGGTTCTTCGGCATCGTCATCGCGATGTTCTATAATGATCATCCGCCACCGCATTTTCACGTACGTTACGGACATCAGCGGGCAATCGTCGACATCGAGACGCTTTCCGTGCTCGAGGGCTCGTTGTCGCCGCGCGTGCTCGGTCTGGTGATCGAATGGGCCGCCCGACACCGCCGTGAACTTCGAACTAGCTGGCGACGTGCACGCCGTCACGCTGGGCTCAACCCTATCCCGCCGCTGGAGTAGGTCGCCATGATCAAGGACATCGTCGAGGTCAAAGCCATAGGCGGTTATCGGCTATGGCTCCGTTTCGAGGATGGCGTCGAGGGCGAGGTCGATATCGCTGCGCTGGTTCCGTTCGAAGGCGTTTTTGCGCCGCTTCGGGACCCGGCGGCCTTCGCGACGGTGCGCGTCGACCCGGAGCTCGGTACTATCTGCTGGCCGGGCGGGGCCGACCTCGACCCGGACGTCCTCTATGCCCTGATCAAGGGCGAACCCCGGCCAGATCTCACTCGTAGCCGGACAAGTCTTTCAACAGCGTAGGCCATGCGAGATCGGCGCGCTCGCGTTCGGCCAGATCAAAAGCAAGGGCCGGCGGAACCGCCGCATCAGCCTGACATTGACGCAGTAACGCCGCCCGCCCTTCCGCCCCGAAATGAACCGAACGGCCTGGCCGTCGTTCATTCAGCGACGTCTCGCCAATTTAAAGTCCCCCGCCGCGAACAAACCAGCCTATGACTCGGCTTTGGCCGGTCGGGAGGCGGGGCCGATGCAGCGGCTTATAGCGATCGCAGGGGCGCTCTTCGTCGCATTTGCCATGGCGACGGCGAAACCGGCAGGGGCAGAAAATGTCCTGCGCTGGGCGAGTGCCACCGAGCCGCTGACCTACGATCCCCACTCGGCCAATCATTTTCCGACGATCGCCGCGAACCTTCAGGTCTACGAGCCGCTGGTCGACTTCAACTCCAGCTCCGAGATCGAGCCCGCGCTCGCGGTCGACTGGCGGCTGATCGACGCGACCACCTGGCAGTTCGACCTGCGCCAGGGCGTCCGCTTCCACGACGGCACGCCGCTCACCAGCGAGGACGTCATCTTCAGTCTGCAGCGGGGGACCTCGAGCGCTTCGGACTTCAGGACCGCGGTGTCGCCGATCAGAGGCGTCGAGGCGGTCGACGAGCACACGGTGCGGATCACGACCGCGGCGCCCAATCCGATCCTGCCGGACCAGCTCGCCTCGATCCCGATCATGTCGAAGCGCTGGGCCGCGCAGCACGACGCTCTGCTGCCCACACCGTACGGCGGCAGCAACGTGGCCTATGCCGAGCGGCACGCCGACGGCACCGGGCCGTTCAAGCTGGTGAGCTTCGCGCCGGGCGTCGGCACGGAGCTGGTGAGGAACCCGGACTGGTGGGGGTTCGGGCTCAACCCGCACAATCTCGATCGCATCGTGCACAAGGTGATCAAGGATCCGGCCTTGCGGCTGCAGGCGCTGCTCAGCGGCGAGGTCGACTTCGTCACCGATCCGCCGCTCGCGAACCTCGACCAGATCGAGCGCACACCGGGCTTGAAGATCGAGCGCGCCAACGAGACCCGGACGATCTTTCTCGGCCTCGATCAGGGTCGCCGCGAATTGCGCTCGTCGAACATCAAGGGCAAGAACCCGTTTGCCGATCGGCGCGTGCGCCAGGCGGTCTATCAGGCGATCGACGAGGAGACGATCCGGGACCAGGTGATGCAGGGGCTCGCGATCCCGACCGGCATGCTCATCCAGCCAGGGATCAACGGCTACGCGCCCGAGCTCGCCACGAGGCCGCCCTTCGACCCCGATGCCGCCAAAGCGCTGCTTGCCGCGGCCGGCTATCCGGAGGGTTTCGCTGTGACCCTCGACTGCCCGAACGACCGCTACATCAACGACCAGGCGATCTGTGAGGCAGCGGCCGTCATGCTCGGCAAAGTCGGCATCCGGGTCACCGTGGCGGCGCGGCCGATGCGCGAGCACTTCCCCCGGATCAAGGACCGGCAGACCGACTTCTACATGCTCGGCTGGGGAACGACCACGTACGATTCGCTCTACATCTTCGGCTACCTCATCCGCAGTGATGCGCCCTACAACGCGACCGGCTACGCCGACCCGCACGTCGACAACCTGATCGACAAGATCGGCACCGAAATGGTGACCTACGGTCGCGATGCCATGATCGAGGAGGTCTGGAAGGCCGTGCAGGCCGACATCGTCTATGTGCCACTGCACCAGCAGGTCATCGTCTGGGCCATGAGCGACCGGCTCGACCTGCCGGTCGACCCCTGGAACCTGCCGCGCTTCCGCCTGGCGCGGCTGAACCCGGTCAGCACCGGGCAGGTTGCGCTGCCGACCCCGGCGACCGCCCAGTGAGGACGGTGGCCGCGGCGTAGCTCGCCCGCCTTCGATCGCAGATTCTGGTCTAGCCTTGGTACTCGAGGATGAACAGGCCGCCGTTGTAGTCGTTGCTGTAGACCAGGCCCTGAGCGTCGACGAACACATCGCACGACTGAATCACGCGGGCGCGGTTGGGACGCTGGTCGACCAGGCGCGCGGGCTGCGGCGGCACGAAGGCCGCGGTCTCGACCGGGCGGTACTGGTCGCGGATGTCGAACACGCGCACACCGGCGTTCTGGTAGGTGGCAAAGATCAGCTCGGAGCTGACCAGGCTGCCCGGCCGGTTCTCGTGGACGTTGTGGGGGCCGAAGTGGCCGCCCTTGAGGGCGTAGTCGGCCTCGGCGGGCGTCGGAAACGTCGAGATGCTGACCGGGTTCGCGGGCTCGCGGATGTCGAACAGCCAGATCAGCTTGAGGCCGTCCTCCTGGTGGTCGAGGACCGCCTCGTCGAGCACGACCAAAAGGTCCCGGTCGGGCAGCGGCAGGCAGTTGTGGGTGCCGCCGCCGAACGGCGGGCTCCAGTTGCGGTGCACGATCAGCCTGGGATCACTTCTGTCCGCGACGTCGATCATGACCAGGCCGGCGTCGCGCCAGGCGGCATAGGCGGTATCACCGCTCACGATCGCGTGGTGCAGGCCAAAGCGGCGCTCGGGCGCCCAGGAGGGCTGCTCGCCGGCGGCGAGGTTCATGCCCGGCAGCCAGTAGCGGCCGGCCGCGCGCGGCCTGGTCGGGTCGCTGAGGTCGACGATCATGAAGATGTAGTCGGAAAAGCCGTCCAGCAGCGCCGAGACATAGGCCCACCTGCCGCCCGTATACCAGATCCGGTGGATGCCGCCGCCTTCGACCGGCATGAAGCCGATCTGGCGCGGCTCGCCTGGCGTCTTGATGTCGTAGACGCTGAGGCCTGCCGTCCAGTCGCGCGGCCTTGCGCCCTCGGCGGTGCCGACGGTCTTGCCGAGCGAGCCCTTGTAATAGGCGTGCTCGTCCTGGAACTCGGCGGCCGCGAACATGTTCTTGGCGTTGATCACCAGCAGCAGGTCGTCCGCCGTCTGCAGGTGGATGTTCCAGGTATTGGGCGGCGCCTGGACGTAGCCTGCCGCCTTTGGCTGGCGCGGATCGCGGACGTCGACCACGCTGAAGCCGTTCGAGAACATGTGGCCGATGTAAGCGTAGCCGTGCTCGACCATGAGCTGGACGCCATCGGGCCGGCCGCCCTGGTCGCTGTAGCCGATCAGGCGCAGGTTGCGCGCGTGGTCTGGAACCGGCAGGTCGTTCGCCGCCATCCGAGTTTTCTCCCTCATTGATGTCGAAATCCTGAGGCGGCGGGTTGGCCGCCGCCCCCGGAGATCAGGTCAGCCCTTGACGCCCCAGATCTTCATGTAGGCCTCGCGATAGCCGTTGTCCGGGTCGTAGGTGTTGCGCGGGCCGCCGTCGAACTGGATGTTGGACGGCACGAACAGATGCGCGGGCGCGACGTAGCCGGACGGCTTCTCGCCGGCGAACGCCCGGTTCATCTCGTCGACCACCTGCCAGCCGTGCATGCGCAGGGGCTCGGCGACCGTGCCGACCTGGTACTGGCCGGTGCGGATGCGCTGGAAGGCGACCTCGCTGCCGTCGCCCGCCGAGACGTTGTGCGGCATGCCGTCGCCCGGGATGCCGGCCGAGGCGAGCGAGGGCGCCATGAAGTCGAAGTAGAGGTCGTTGATGCCGAGCGCGTGGGTCCAGCGGTCGCCGAAACGCTGCAGCAGTGCCGTGGTCAAGGGCGGCATGCGGGAGGTCACGTCGCTGAGCGGCGTGTCCTCGACCGAGAGCACCTCACAGCCGCTGCAGCCCTTGATCACCTTGGCCATCTCGTCGGACTTGGCGATCGCGATCTTGTAGATCGAATCGGTGAAGATCACGACGCCGGCCTTGCCGTCGGACTCCGCGATCGCGTAGGAGGCGGCGGCGCGCGCAACCTCGAGCGGGTCGGTCGTGATGTTGGTGAAGACCGGCGGCGAGGTGCTGGGCCCGGGGGTTGCGGTCGCGTGCCAGCCGACCACGACGATGCCCTGCTTGGCGGCTTCCTCGATCGCCGCTTTCTGCTCATTGGCGTCGATCGTGCCGAGCACGATGCCGTCGGGCTTGAGCGCGATCGCCTGGCTGAGCGCCTCGGAGCGGCCCGAGATCGAGGCATGGCCGTCGATCAGCGAGAAGTTCCAACCGAGCAGCTTGGCGGCCTCCTCGACCCCCTTGCCGACCCCGAGCGCACCGCCGTTGCGCTGATCGGCGGACGCGTAGACGATGGTCTTGCCGGGCTGCGCCGCGGGTCCGGTGGTCGGACCGTCCCAGGGCGGGTTGGGTTTCGTGACTTTCTCGACGTAGGCCTTGGCGGCGGCGACCGCATCGTCCGGCCGCGGCGGCGGGTCCGCTGATCCGCGAGCAGGGCGAGCGCGCCGAGCGCCAGCGCCGATACCGATGTCCTCAACATGACGTAAACCTCCCTGGTTCTGGTTGAAGGGCCGGACGAGGTTGGGTGGCCGGACGGGATCGATCATGCGCCCGCCTCGCGGCTGCTGCCGGCGCCCGGCGTTCGGCCTCGGCGCGCTGGGCCGGCTGCAGCGCGTGGCTGCGCTTGCGCTGGGCGTAGCCCGCGAGCCCGATCGCGAGCAGCAGGGTCGCCCCGTTGAACAGCGGCTCGACGTAGAAAAGAGTGCCCATCTGCTGGATGCCCGAGATGCCGACCGCCAGGATCGCAACCCCGACCACCGTGCCCCAGACGTTGACCCGGCCGGGCTTGATCGTGGTCGAGCCGAGGAAGGCGCCGACCAGCGCCGGCAGCAGGAACTCGAGCCCGACGCTCGCCTGGCCGATCCGGAGCTTGGCCGCGAGCACGACGCCCGCCAGGCTGACGAGGAAGCCCGACGCGACGAACGCGCCGATCACGTAGCGCCGGATCGGGATGCCGTTGAGGGCGGCCGCGCGCGGGTTGGCGCCGATCGCGTACAGGCAGCGGCCGATCGGCAGGAACTCGGCGACGATCCAGATGATCAGCGCCGCGGCCAGCACGTAG
The DNA here is from genome assembly GCA_963753685.1 of uncultured Alphaproteobacteria bacterium. Lineage (GTDB taxonomy): Bacteria > Pseudomonadota > Alphaproteobacteria > Geminicoccales > Geminicoccaceae > DATAOG01. The sequence goes on along the minus strand of CAVWDE010000018.1, from coordinate 2,064 downwards.
TAGGCGGCGATCGGGATGCCGAACAGGCGCAGGATGTAGAGGTCGAGAAAGCCGTTGGGCAGGACCCCGATCACCTGGCGGCCTTCGGTGTACCAGAGTGCGATCGCGTAGATCACGGTGCCGGTGCCGAGCGTCGCGATGAACGAGTCGATCTGCGCGACCTCGACCAGGAGGCCGTTGATCAGGCCGAGCCCGCAGCCCATCAGCAGCACGAGCACCACCGCGACCGGCCAGTCCAGGCCGAGCTGGGTCTGGAACGCGATCGCCATGACGTGCCAGAGCACGATGCCATAGCCCGCGGTGAGATCGATCCGGCCGGCCATCATCGGGATCGTGGCGGCGAGCGAGAGCAGTGCGATCACGGATTTGTCGCCCAGGATCGAGCGCAGGTTGAGCATGGTCGGAAAGGTGCGCGGCAGCAGCAGCGAGAAGAAGATGATCAGCAGGACGGTCAGGATCGGCAGGCCGAACACGGGCAGCAGGCGGGCGATCCGCTGGCGCGGCGAGAGGGCGCGCAGCTCGAGCGCGGTCGGCTCGAGCGCGTTCGACTTCAGCGACTGCATGGCCGGGCTCCCGCCGCCTGCGAAGCCGGCGCCGCGGGCAGCGAGGCGACGTGGACCAGCTGCTCGAGCGACAGGCGCTCGCCGCTGAGCTCGGCGACGATCCGGCCGCCCCGAAAGACCAGGGCGCGATGGCAGATTTCCGCCACTTCCTCGAAGTCGGTGGAGACCAGGATGACCGCGAGCCCGCGCGCGACGGCGTCCGCCAGGAGACGATAAATCTCGGCCTTGGCGCCGACGTCGACGCCCGCCGTGGGGTCCTCGAGCACCAGCACCCGGCCGCCGACCCGGAGCCAGCGGGCGAGCACCATCTTCTGCTGATTGCCGCCCGAGAGGGTCTCGATCGCGGCCGCCGGGTCGTTCGGCTGCAGACCGACCCTGGCACCCAGATCGGCGGTCTCCTGCGCCTCGTCGGCCGGCGCCCGCCACTCCAGCAGCCGGCGGCCACAGGCGCGGGGATTGAGGAACATGTTCTCGCGCACCGACAGGCCCGCGGCAATCGAATCGGCGTTGCGATCGCCGGCGACGAAGCCGATCCCCTGGCCGATCGCGCCGTGCGGGGTCGCGAGCTCGAGCGGCGCGCCGTCCAGGCGGATACGGCCGCGCTCGAGCGGCAAGAGGCCGAACAGCACCCGGCCGACCGCCTCCTGGCCGGCGCCGCGCAGGCCGGCGAGGCCGACGATCTCGCCCGCCTGGACGGTGAGATCGAGCGGCCCGACGTCGCCCGTCACCAGATCCTCAAAGCGCAGCAGCGGTTCGCCTGCACCCCGTTCGGGGCGGACGAACAGCGCCTCCGGCGGTCGGCCGATGATCAGCCGGACCAGGTCGGCGGGCGCGGTCGCGGCGCACTCCTGGACCGCGACCAGCCTGCCGTCGCGCAGCACGGCCAGCCGGTCGGCGATCGCGTAGACCTCGTCCAGGCGGTGCGAGACGTAGATCATCGCGACGCCGCGCTCTTTCAGCGAGCGCAGCACGGCGAACAGGGTCTCGACCTCGCCCTTGGGCAGGCTCGCGGTCGGCTCATCGAGGACCAGCACGTCCGCGCGCGCCCCGAGCGCGCGGGCGATCGCGACCAGCGACTTCTCGGTCCGCGTCAGGTCCTGCACGCGCTGCTCGGGCTCGATGCCCTCGGCGACCAGGGCCAGCGAGGCGCGCGCCCGGCGGTCGACCGCGGCCCAGTCGATCAGGCCGAGACGGCGCGGGAAGCCCTGCGCCATGGCGATGTTCTCGGCCACGGTCATCCACTCGATCAGGCCGAGGTCCTGGTGGATGAACGCGATCGAGCCGGCGTCCTTGCGCGGATCGTAGGCAGCACCAGCGCGGCGCAGGTGCCCGGCGTCGGGGGCGTAGACACCGGCCAGCATCTTGATCAGGGTCGACTTGCCGGCGCCGTTCTCGCCGAGCAGCGCCAGGATCTCGCCCGGCCTGAGCTCGAGGTCGATCCGGTCAGCCGCGAGCGTGCCGCCGAAACGCTTGGTCAGCCCGCAGAACTCGAGCACCGGTG
>CAVWDE010000017.1:0-12786 GCA_963753685.1 uncultured Alphaproteobacteria bacterium | reverse complement strand
CGTTGCGACTATGACGGCCTCAAAATCTACCCCTGTTTCCGAGCGAGGTCGACGGAATCTTGCCTCGACCGTTGGACTTCGGCTCCCTGCCTGTCGACTCGGCGGGATCGAGCGCACAGCGCCCGACGACGCTCCTACTTCGGCTCCCTTGTTACTGAGTTCAGCCTGCCTGGCGGCAGGCCTGCCTTGCGCAGGCCGTCCTTGTAGTGCTCGAGGTCGGCGGGGTTCTTGTACGGCTGCTGGGCGCCGAACTTGGCCACCGTGGCATTCGGATCGAGAGCCAGCACGCGCTTCACCGTGGCTTGAGCCTCAGTTGTGCGGCCGAGCTGGGCATAGCTCGCCGCCAGGAACAGCAGGGCGTCGGCGGGCGGATCGCGCATCCGCTCGACCGCATCGATCGCCGCCTCGTACTTGTGCGCCGGGTAATACACAATGGCGGCGTTCCAAAGGAACCAGTCCGGATGAAACGGGTCCAGCCGCATGGCATCTGCCACCAGTTCGATGGCCTCATCCAGCTGACCCGCGTAAGCCAAGTAGGCCGCGCTCTCGGATTTGATGCCGGCATCGTTCGGGTTGAGCGCCCGCGCCTTGGCATGCTCGGCAACGCCGCGATCCAGCTGGCCCATGGATGCATACACGTCGCCAAGTAGTTCGTGGACCTTGGCCTGGTTCTCATCCAGAGCCAAGGCCTTCAGGCCGTACTCCAGCGCCCGATCCAGGCTTTGCTTCGGATCCGGGCTCCAGCCACCCCAAATAGAGCGCAACTGAACCATGCCCAGTCCGACATACGCCAGGGCAAAATTAGGATCCTTTTCGGCGGCTCTTTGATAATATTGCTTCATTATTCTATCAGAGGTTTCGGTATAGTTGGTTTGCAGTAAATGATTCGCTAAGACATACAGATCATAGGCCTCCAAGCTATCAGTACTTTTGCCTTGAGCACTACCGACCGCACTGGCAAACAGCTCGCCATGAAAGCCCGCCAGCGATGCGAGAACCCGCTGGGTTATTTCGTCCTGCACCGCGAAGTAGTTGCCCGCGGTCAGGCTGCGGTCATAGCTCTCGGCCCACAAATGCTCGTCGGTCACGGCATCGATCAGCTGCGTGGTCACGCGCAGCTGATCTTGCGAGCGCCGGACACTGCCTTCGAGAGCAAAGCGAACGCCGAGCTCGCGGCCGACCCGTTTGATATCGACCGCTTGACCCTTGTATCTGAATGACGAATTGCTGGAGATCACGAACAGCTCTCGAAACCGGGCCAGGCCGGTGATGATGTCCTCCGTGATTGCGTCCGCGAAGTGCCCTTGCTCGGCGTCGCCGCTCAGATTGCTGAACGGCAGCACCGCGATCGAGGGCTTGTCGGGGAGCGGTAGCGCGGGCTTTGCTTGGGCTGCGCCACGCTCAGTAACCGCGGGCGGCGGCGCGCCCGGCCGCGTGAACGTGTACCAGCCCGCCCCCGCGCCGGCGGCGAGGAGGGTGACAAGCGTTGCTGTGATGGCGGTTTGGCGGCGCCCGCGCAGCGCCCATGCGAGTGCGGCGGGTCGTTTCTTCGCGGCGCCGCCCTGTTCCGGCCGGACCCGATAGACGGTGATCGGCTCGGCGATGTTCTTGACCCTGTGCTCGCCCCTCGGCTCGAAGGCGTGGTCGAGCTTCGCCTTGACCTGATCGTGGACGTTGCGGGCGATGCAGACGCCGCCTGGCTCGGCCAGACCCTCCAGGCGCGCTGCGACATTGACCCCGTCGCCCAGGATGTCGCCGTCCTCGACGATGATGTCGCCGACGTTGATGCCGATCCGGAATGCGATCCGCCGGCTTGCCGGAACGGCGGCCTCGCGCCCGGTGATGCCCTTCTGGAGCGCGACCGCACATTCGACCGCATCGACCGCGCTCGCGAACTCGACCAGGGCGCCGTCGCCCATCAGCTTGACGACCCGCCCGCGGTGCTCCGCGATCGTCGGCTCGATGAAGCCTTGGCGAAGCGCCTTCAGGCGCGCGATCGTGCCCGCCTCGTCGTCGCCGACCAGGCGCGAGTAGCCGACCACGTCCGCGGCCAAAATCGCCGCGAGCTTCCGCTCCGTGCGCGGGGCCATCTGCGCCCTCTGCTGCGCTGCAAATCGGACGACGCCGAAATCTACCCCTGTTTTCGGGCGAGGTCGACGGAATGTTGGCTCGAGCGAGGTGGAGCCCGGCCGGGTAAGCCTGGCAGGACGAGTTCGTGGTGGACGCGCGCCTGAGGCCCGAGGCATGCTCGGGCGTGGATCGTGCGCCGATGAGGTGGGGAAAATGCCGCCGAGACCGCCGAACATTCTCCTGATCATGGCCGACCAGCTGACGGCGTTGGCGCTGCCCTGCTACGGCCATCCGGTCGTCAAGGCGCCGCACATCACGCGGCTGGCCGCGGACGGCGTCCTGTTCGAGAACGCCTACTGCAACAGCCCCTTATGCGCGCCGTCCCGCTATTCGATGCTGACCGGCCGCCTGCCGTCCCGGATCGGCGCCTACGACAACGCGAGCGAGTTGCCGGCCAGCGCGCTCACGATCGCGCACGGGCTGCGCGCCCAGGGCTACCGCACGGCCTTGTGCGGCAAAATGCACTTCGTCGGGCCCGACCAGCTGCACGGCTTCGAGGAGCGCCTGACCACCGACATCTATCCGGTCGACTTCGGCTGGACGCCGGACTGGGACCGGCCCGAAGAGCGGATCGACTGGTGGTACCACAACATGCAAAGCGTCAGGCAGGCGGGGATCGCCGAGGCGACCAACCAGCTCGACTTCGACGACGAGGTCGCTTTCCAGGCGATCCGCTTCCTCCAGGACCACGCCCGCGCCGACGATCCGCGCCCGTTTTTCCTCACCGTCTCGTTCACCCACCCGCACGACCCCTATGCGATCCGCGAGGCCTACTGGAACCGCTACCGCGACGACGAGATCGCGCCGCCCCGGATCGGCCCGCTGCCGCCGGAGCGCATGGACGCGCACAGCCGAAGGCTGGTCCGGGTCTCGGCCATGGACGAGGCGGCGATCACTTCGGAGGAGGTGCGCCGCGCCCGCCGCGCCTACTACGGCGCCATCTCCTACGTCGACGATGCGGTCGGCGAGCTGCTCGGGACGCTGCACAGGTTCGGGCTCGCGGACGACACCCTGGTGATCTTCACCGCCGACCACGGCGACATGCTGGGCGAGCGCGGCCTCTGGTACAAGATGCACTTCTTCGAAGGGGCCGTACGCGTGCCGCTGATCTTCCGGGCGCCGGGCCGCTTCGCGCCACGACGCGTGCCCGACTTGGCCTCGCTGCTCGATCTGATGCCAACCCTGCTCGAGCTCGGCCGGCCGGACACCGGCCCGCCCGCGGCCATCGAGCACGACGGCGCGAGCCTCGCGCCCCTGCTCCAGGGCGGCGAGCTGCCGGAGCGGACCGTGCTCGGCGAATACCTCGCGGAAGGGGCGCTCGCCCCGATCTTCATGATCCGCCGCGGCGCGCACAAATTCATCTGGAGCGAGCCCGACCCGCCGCTATTGTTCGACCTCGAGCGCGACCCGGACGAGCTCGAGAACCTGGCCGCTTTGCCCGAGCACGCGGCGGCCGTAGCCGAGTTCGAAGCCGAGGTGCATCGGCTCTGGAATCCTCGAAGCCTGCGCGAGGAGATCCTCAAAAGCCAGCGCACACGCCGCTTCGCCTGGCAGGCGCTGATGCGCGGCCGGCAGAACCGGTGGGAGTTCCAGCCGCCGCGCCGCGTCGTGGCCGGCGGCGGCAGCGCCCTCGATCTCAACGACCTGGAGCGCAGGCGCCGCTTCCCGCCGCCGCAGACGTGAGCCGGATTGTCTCGTTTTGCGCACGAGGCTCCCGCCGTGCTAGAAGGATGGAATGAAAGCGATCGCCACCACACGTAGGACCGTAAAGGTACGCGACATCCCAGCGTCATGGGGTGTGGTGCTGCCCGACGATCCAGAGGCGCCCGTGACCGTGTGGATCAGCCCGGCCGAAATGCGCAGCGAGCGCCCACTCGTTGATTTCATCGGGTCGGGCAAGGGCGTGCATAAGACGCGTGCCGCAGCGGACACGTACATTCGCAGGCTTCGCGAGGAATGGCAGAATTAGCCGAGCTCCTTGGCAAGATCGTCTACCTCGACACCAACATCTTCGTTTACGCGGTCGAGGGATAGGAGCCCGAAGAGGCGTTCTTGCGCGAACTGTTTTCGGCGCTCGATGGCAGAGCCTTTGCGGCCATTACGAGTGAGTTCACACTCGCCGAGCTGCTGGTCAAGCCCTTCGAGCTTGGGCGTGACGATGTCGTATCCATCTACATCGATCTCGTTCAGAATTCCGAGCGCATTACCGTCGTACCCGTCGATCGCGCCATCCTGATCGAGGCTGCGCGCCAACGCGCGACGTCGAGTATTCTCATGCCAGACGCGATCCACGTCGCTACGGCTCTGACCTCGGGTTGTGATGTTTTCCTGACCAACGACCGCCGGCTCAAGCTGCCGTCAGAGATCGCCCTGAGTTTGCTGTAGCGAGTGTCGGTCGGCGCCGCTCACTGATCCGCGCTCTCCAGGACCATTTCGCCCCGCGCTTTCTTGGCCGCGCGGTCGGCGAGCGTGCGGTCGAGCCAGCCGACCTCCATCTCCGGCACCGAGGACAGCAGGAGCTCGGTGTAGGGATCGTGCGGGGGGGAGAGGACCTCGTGCTTGGGGCCCTGCTCGACCACCCGGCCCTGGTGCATGACCACGATCGAATCGGCGATCGCCTTGACCGTGGCGAGGTCGTGGGTGATGAACAGATACGCCATCTCGGTCTCGTCCTGCAGGCGCAGGAGCAGGCGCAACACGCCGTCGGCGACCTGGGCATCCAGCGCGCTCGTGACCTCGTCGCAGATGATCACCTCGGGCTCGGCGGCGAGCGCGCGCGCGATGCAGACCCGCTGCTTCTGGCCGCCCGAGAGCTCGGCGGGGTAGCGGCGCGCGAACGCCTTGGGCAGCTCGACGCTGTCCAGCAGCTCCTCGACCCGCCGCGTCCGCTCCGACCCCGAGCGGCCGAAGTAGAAAGAAACCGGCCGGCCGATGATCTCCTCGATGGTCTGGCGCGGGTTCAGGGCCACATCCGGCATCTGGTAGATCAGCTGCAGACGGCGCAGCTGGTCCTTGGTGCGATCCTTGAGCCGGCCCGGCAGCCGCTGCCCCTGCAGATGGATCTCGCCTGCGATCGGCGGCAGGAGGCCGGTGATGACGCGCGCAAGCGTCGACTTGCCGGAGCCGGATTTGCCGACCACCGCGAGCGTGGTCGAGGGCTCGAGGCGCACCGAGATGTCCTGCAGCGCCATGAACTCGCCATAGGCCGCACTGATGCCGCGCACTTCGGCGGCGGCCAGGCCGGGCGCATGATGCTCCTTATTCAGCTCGACCCGGCGGACGTTGACCAGGGCGCGCGTGTAGTCCGCCTGCGGCTCGTAAAGAATCTGCCGGGTCGGCCCCTCCTCGACCCGCTCGCCGTAGCGCAGCACCATGATCCGATCGGCGATCTGGGCCACGACCGCAAGATCGTGGGTGATGTAGAGGGCAGCCGTACCCTCATCCCGGATGGCGTCCTTGATCGCCGCCAGCACCTCGATCTGGGTGGTGACGTCGAGGGCGGTGGTCGGCTCGTCGAACACGATCAGGTGGGGCTTGGCGACCATCGCCATGGCGGTCATGGCGCGCTGCAGCTGGCCTCCAGAGACCTGATGCGGATAGCGCTCGCCGAATTTTTCCGGGTCGGGCAGGCGCAGCTTGCCGAACAGGCGCTTGGCCTCCTTGAGCGCCTGGTCCGGCGCCATGATGCCGTGGCGGACCGCGGCCTCGGTCACCTGCGCGTTCAGCCGGTGCGCCGGATTGAAGGCGGCCGCCGCCGACTGCGCGACGTAGGCGACGCGCACGCCCCGGATGTCGCGCAGGCGCTCGTGCGGGGCGCCCAGCAGCTCGTCGCCGTTCAGCTTGATCGAGCCCCCGGCCAGCCGGCACCCCTCGCGCGCGTAGCCCAGCGCCGCGAGCCCGATCGTCGACTTGCCGGCGCCGGACTCGCCGATCAGGCCCAGCACCTCGCCCTTCTGGAGCTCGAGCGAGACGCCCTTGACCAGCTCGACCCATTCCTGGCCCTCGCTCTGGCCCTGGATGCGCAGACCGGAGATCTCGAGCAGCAGTGTCATCCTCAGGCCCTCCGCCGCGCGGTCGAGGACCGGCGCAGCTGCCAGTCGACCACCAGGTTGACGCCCACCGTCAGGATCGCGATCGCGGCCGCCGGGATCAGCGGCACGATCAGGCCGAAGCTGATGGCGTTGGCATTGTCGCGCACCATGCCGCCCCAGTCGGCTGCCGGCGGCTGGATGCCGAGGCCAAGGAAGCTGAGCGAGGACAGGAACAGGAAGGCAAAGCAGAAGCGCAGGCCGAACTCCGCGATCAAGGGCGGCAAGGTGTTGGGCAGCACCTCGCGGGTGATCACCCAGCCCAGCCCTTCGCCGCGCAGCCTTGCGACCTCGACGAAGTCCATGACCGCGACATCCATCGCGACCGCGCGCGACAGGCGGAACACGCGGGTCGAATCGAGCACCGCGATCACCAGGATCAAAACGATCACCGAGGGCGGCAGGACCGAGAGGATCACCAGTGCGAAGATCAGCGTCGGGATCGCCATCAGCGTGTCGATCGCGCGGCTGAGCGCATGGTCGACCCAGCCGCCGACCACCGCGGCCAGAAAGCCCAGCGCCATGCCGATCGCGAACGACAGGAGCGCTGCGGCGAGCGCCACCCCGATGGTGCGCGAGGCGCCCCACAGCAGCCGGGTCAGGATGTCCCGGCCGAGGCTGTCGGTGCCGAGCAGGAACTGCGCCGAGAACGGCTCCCAGACGTCGCCCACCACCTGCGATTCGCCGTAGGGTGCGAGGAACGGGCCGAACAGCGCCATCAGCGCGAATAAGAGGATGATCGCGAAGCCGACGATGGTGCTGATCGACATTCCCCGCATCGCCTTACCTCGGATGCCTGAGGCGCGGGTTGGCGACGATCGAGAGGATGTCGGCGGTCAGGTTGAGCAGCACGTACGTGGCGGCGAAGATCAGCCCGCAGGCCTGGACCACCGGCACGTCGCGCTTGGACACGGCATCGACCATGAGCTGGCCCATGCCCGGGTAGACGAACACCACCTCGACCACCACGACGCCGACCACGAGGTAAGCGAGGTTGAGGACCACGACGTTGATGATCGGCGAGAGCGCGTTCGGCAAAGCATGGCGAAAGATGATGCGCGAGCGCGAGACCCCCTTGAGCTCGGCCATCTCGATGTAGGGGCTCGACATGACGTTGATCACCGCGGCGCGGGTCATGCGCATCATGTGCGCGATCACGACCAGGGCCAGCGTCGCGACCGGCAAGGCGACCGCCGCGAGCTTCTGGCCCAGGCCCATGCCGTCGTAGACGCTGGCGATCGAGGGCGCCCACAAGAGCTTCACCGCGAAGATGAAGATCAGGATGTAGCCAATGAAGAATTCCGGCATCGAGATCGCCGAGAGGGTCACGATCGAAATCGTCTTGTCGAGCCAGGTCTCGCGGAAGCGGGCCGCGATCAGCCCGAGCAGGATGGCGATCGGCACCGCGACCAGCGCCGCCATCGAGGCCAGGAACAGCGTGTTGCCGAGCCGGCCCGAGATCATCTTGGTGATCGGCTCGCGGTTGGCGAGCGAGGTGCCGAGGTCGCCCTCGAGCGAGTGGCCGAGCCAGTCGGCGTAGCGGACGTAGGCCGGGCGGTCGAGGTTGAGGTCCTTGCGGATCGCGGCCACCGCCTCGGGCGTGGCGCTCTGCCCGAGGATCGCCTGCGCGACATCGCCCGGCAAAAGCTGGGTCCCGGCGAAGATCAGGACCGAGACCACGAACAGCGTGCCGACGCCCAGCGCCAGGCGCTGGGCGATCAGGCGCAACAGGCCCGACATGGGGTGGGGCCTTGGCGGCCGGGTCCTCAGGACGTGAAGTAGAGCTGCTCCGCGCAGCGCAAGCCGGTCAGCACCGGCGCCGGCACGAACCCGCCGATGTTGTCGCGCGCGCCGAACAGGAAGTTGTTGAACATCGGGATGATCTCGCCGCCATCCTCGTAAATCATCATCTGCAGGTCGTGGTACATCTGCTTGCGCTTGCCGGTGTCGAGCTCGGCGCGCGCCTGCTTGAGCAGCTGATCGAAAGCCGGCCGCTTCCAGAACGACTCGTTCCAGGCGGCATCCGACTGGTAGGCGACCGACATCATCAGGTCGGCGGTTGGCCGGCCGCCCCAGTAGGAGCCGCAGAACGGCTTGACCAGCCAGACGTTCGACCAGTAGCCGTCGGCCGGCTCGCGCTGGACGTTGAGGGTGATCCCGGCCTTGGCGAGGTGCTCCTTGTAGAGCGTCGCCGCGTCGACCGCACCGGTGAACGCGGCATCCGCGATCGACAGCGTGATCGGCCCGCTGGCGCCCGACTTGCCGAAGTGGAACTTCGCCTTGTCCGGATCATAGGGGCGCTGCGGGATGTCCGCGGCGTAGAACGGGTCGAACGTCGGCACCGGCTGGTCGTTGCCGATCTTGCCGTAGCCGCGCAGGATCTTGCTGACCAGATCCTCGCGATCGATGCCGTACTTGAGCGCGAGCCTCAGGTCATTGTTGTCGAAGGGCGGCGTGTCGCAGCGCATCGGGAAGGTGTAGTGGCCGGCGCTCGGCACGTCGAACACCTGCATGTGCGGCATGCGCTTGAGCAGGCCGACCGTCTTGGGGTCGAGGCGGTTGATGAAGTGCACCGCCCCGGTCTGCAAAGCACTGGTGCGGGCGGTCAGATCGTTGATCGCCAGCGTCTCGACCGAATTGACGTGGCCGCGCCCTTCCTTCCAGTAGTTCGGGTTGCGCTTGGCCAGCGTGCGCACCCCCGGCTCGAAGGTCTCGATGGTGAACGGGCCGGTGCCGACCGGCTTGTTGAAGTCGGTGCCCTCGGGCACGATCAAGAGGTGATAGTCGGACATGATGTAGGGCAGGTCGGCGTTGCCGGCGTCGAGCACCACGGTGAGCTCGTGCGGGTCGCTCGCCTTGAGGTCCTTGATCACCTGCAGATAGCCCTGCGCGCCCGATTTCGAATCCGCGCCCCGATGGTGATCGATCGAGTAGATGACGTCCTTGGCCGTCATCTCCTTGCCGTTGGTGAACGGGACGCCCTTGCGCAGCTTGAAGGTCCACTGCGTGGCATCCGCGTTCGGCTCCCAGCTTTCGGCCAGCTCGGGGATGGTCTTGTTGTGCTCGTCGAGCTCGACCAGGGGGTTGCCCCACTGGTAGCCGACCGTCTGCATGTAGTTGGCGGTGTAGGTCGCGGGGTCGAGGCTGTCGGTGGCGCCGGCGCTGTCGATGCCGAGCTTGAGGTCGCCGCCCTTCTTGGGCGTGTCCGCGAACGCCCGGCCGGCCAGCGAGGTCGCGAGCGCGCTGCTCACCCCGAGCGCCGCCGCCCGCTCCATGAACTCGCGCCGCCGCATTCCGTTGTGTGCCAGCAGACGCTGCAATTCGATTTCGCCGGACATTGGAGCCTCCGTTGTCATTGCCAGCCGGTTCGTGTCTGTTGAGTTTGACGTACTGGAGGCAATGTCGCAATGGGAAGCTCGGGAAGCGCTGCGGCCCGGGCTCATCCGCGGGCGGCGGCCCATGGGAACAGGCAAATGAGTAGCGATGCCTCACTCGAGACGCGCCGGCGCGGCGGGAGGGTGGCGCGCCAGGCGCTGCGCGCGGCCCCGCAGCCCGAGGCCGAGCGCGCGGTCCGCCCGGGGCTCGAGGGCGGGCGCTACCGGCCGCTCGCCGACCGCGACCTCGCGCGCATCCACGGTGCCGCGCTCGACGTTTTGGAGCAGATCGGGCTCGGCGAGGCGATCCCGTCGACGATCGAGCTGATCACGGCGGCCGGCGGCCGCATGAACGAGCAGGGTCGGCTGGTGCTGCCGCGCGCCCTGGTCGAGGACGTGATCGCAAGGGCGCCCCGCCGCTTCCCGCTCTGCGGCCAGCTCCCGAAGCACGACCTCGAGCCCTGGGGCAAGCGGGTCTATTTCGGCACCGCGGGCGCGGCCGTGCACATGGTCGACCCGACGACCGGCGACTACCGCGACTCGACGCTCGCCGACCTGTACGACGCCGCGCGCCTGGTCGACGCGCTCGAGCACATCCACTTCTTCCAGCGCTCGATCGTCTGCCGCGACATGGTCGACCCCTACGATCTCGACCTCAACACCGCTTACGCCTGCATCGCCGGCACGGCCAAGCACGTCGGCACGAGCTTCACCCAGGTCCGGCACGTCGAGGACGCGCTCGCCATGCTGCACCTGATCGCGGGCGGCGAGGCCGCCTGGCGGGCGCGGCCGTTCGTGTCGATGTCGAGCTGCTTCGTCGTGCCGCCGCTCCGCTTTGCCGAGGACGCCTGCCGCTGCCTCGAGGCGGGCGTGCGCGGCGGCATGCCGATTTTCTCCTACCCGCAGGCCAAGCCGGCGCCACCAGCCCCGCAGCGCTCGCCGGCGCCGTCGTCCAGGAGATCGCCGAGGCGCTGGCAGGCCTGGTCTACGTCGATGCGATCTGCCGCGGCGCGCCCGCGATCCTCGGCCCCTGGCCGTTCGTCTCGGATCTGCGCACCGGCGCCATGTCCGGCGGCAGCGGCGAGCAGGCGCTGCTGATGGCGGCCTGCGCCCAGATGGGCCACTTTTACGACCTCACCGTCGGCGTCGCCTCGGGCATGACCGACGCCAAGCTGCCGGATGCGCAATCGGGCTACGAGAAGGGCTACAACCACGCGCTGGTCGGCAATTCCGGCGCCAACCTGATCTACGAATCCGCCGGCATGCACGCGAGCCTGCTCGGCTTTTGCACCGAAAGCCTGGTGATCGACAACGATGCGATCGGTGCGACCCTGCGCACGATCCGCGGCATCGAGGTCGACGACCAGACGCTCTCGGTGGATGTGATGCGCGAGGCCTGCATCGGCGGTCCTGGCCACTATCTCGGCCACCCGCAGACGCTCGCCCGCATGCAGACCGACTACCTCTACCCGCTGATCGGCGACCGCACGAGCCCGAAGGAATGGGTGGAGCAAGGCTCGCCCACGATCGTCGAGCGCGCGATCCGGAAAACCCGGGAAATCCTGGATAGCCACTTTCCGCGCCACCTGCCGGATGCCATCGACCGCGAGATCCGCGCCCGCCTGCCGATCAAGCTGCCGCGCGAGCGCATGGGGCGAAGGTGATGGCCGACCATGCCCGCGTGGTGATCATCGGCGGCGGGGCGGTCGGCTGCAGCGCGCTCTATCACCTGGCGCTGCAAGGCTGGACCGAGTGCATCCTGATCGAGCGCGCCGAGCTGACCTCGGGCTCGACCTGGCACGCCGCCGGCAATTGTCCCACGTTCTCGACCAGCTGGAACGTGATCAAGCTCCAGCGCTACGGCAACCAGCTGTACGCCCGGCTCGCAGCCGACGGCGAGCCGCCGCTCACCTGGCATCCGACCGGCTCGATCCGGCTCGCCCACGGCCGTGACCGCATGGACGAGTTCCGCCACGTCTCTGCCATGGCGCGGACCCAGGGCCTCGATCTCGCGCTCATCACGCCCAGGGAGGCGCGCGAGCTCTATCCCTTCCTCGAGCTCGAGGGCCTCGAGGGCGCGCTCTTCGATCCTTATGACGGCGACGTCGATCCGAGCCAGCTGACCCAGGCGTTCGCGAGGCGCGCGCGCGAAAAAGGCTGCGAAATCCGCCGCTTCACGCGCGTCGCCAGGCTCGAGCAGCATCCTCGCGGGTCCTGGCGAGTGATCACCGACAAGGGCGAGATCGACTGCGAGGTCCTGGTCAACGCCGCGGGCTACCGGGCCGGCGAGATCATGGCCATGGTCGGCCAGGAAATGCCCATCGTCGCCATGTCGCATCAGTATCTCGTGACCGAGAGCATCCCCGAACTTGAAGCGCGCGCCGGAAAGCTGCCGCTGCTGCGCGATCCCGACGTCTCCTACTATCTGCGCCAGGAGCGCGCGGGCCTCCTGCTCGGACCCTACGAGTGGCAGGCGCGCCCGCACTGGCTGGACGGCATCCCCGAGGAGTTCGCGAACCAGTTGTTCGAAGACGATCTCGACCGCCTGGAGCCCTACATCGAGGCCGCGATCGCGCGCGTGCCGATCCTGGGGACGGTCGGCGTCCAGCAGGTGATCAACGGCCCGATCCCCTATTCGCCCGACGGCAATCCCTACATCGGCCCGGCGCACGGGCTGAGGAACTTCTACCAGTGCTGCTGCTTCTCGTTCGGCATCGCGCAGGCCGGCGGCGCCGGCAAGACGCTCGCCGAATGGGTCGTCCACGGCGAGCCCGAGTGGGGCCTCTGGGCGTTCGACCCGCGACGCTACACGGGCTACGCGACCAGGTCCTACGCGCTCGCCAAGGCGGTCGAGCTCTACCAGCGGGAATACGCGATCGCCTGGCCATTCGAGGAACGCCCGGCCGGGCGCCCGGCGCGCACCAGCCCGCTCTACGACCGGCTCAAGGCCAAGGTTGCCCGCTTCGGCGCGCGCGGCGGCTGGGAGCGGGCAACCTGGTTCGCGCCGCAGGGTGCCCCGCGCGAGGAGCGCCTCAGCTTCCGGCGCGCCGAACGCCCCTGGTTCGAGGCCGTTGGCGAAGAATGCCGCGCGGTCGCCGAGCGGGTCGGCGTGCTCGATCTCTGCGGCTTCACCAAGTTCATGGTCGAGGGGCCGGGTGCGGAAGCCTTCCTCGACCGCCTGGTCTGCTCGCGCC
>CAVWDE010000016.1:0-25794 GCA_963753685.1 uncultured Alphaproteobacteria bacterium | reverse complement strand
CGTCCCCTAGGGGAGTCGAACCCCTGTTTTCGCCGTGAGAGGGCGACGTCCTAGACCGCTAGACGAAGGGGACGCGGACGTTGCGGACCGCCCCTATGTAGAAGGCGGGGCCGGCAAATCAAGCGCCCGGGGGGCGCGGCCGCGCGCGCGAAGGCGCCGACCAGCTCGATCTGCGCGGACCACAGGAAGGCATCGATCGGCTGCACCCAGACCAGCCGACAGCCGCCGTCGACCAGGCTGCGGGCATCGCGCGCGAAGGTCGCGGGATTGCACGAGACCATCGCGATGCGCGCGCACCCGGGCGGCGGCGAGCGCCCTCGCCTGGGCGCGGGCGCCGGCGCGCGGCGGGTCGAGGATCACCGCGTCGAGGCGCTCGAGCTCGGGGCCGCCGAGCGGGGCGCGCTCGAGATCGCGGGGCTCGGTGCGCAGCGTCGCCGAAGCCCGCCTGACGAGCGGCGGCGCCGGCCGCGGCCAGCATCGAGCGATCGGCATCGAGGCCAGCACCTGCCGCCCGGCGGCAGCGAACGGCAGGCCGAACGTGCCGCAGCCCGCGAACAGTTCGGCGATCCGCCGGGCGTCGCCGATCGCCTCGGCCACGGCGCTGCGGATCGCGTCCTCGGCGAAGCGGGTCGCCTGCAGGAAGGCGCCGGGCGGCAATTCGACGCGCACGCCCGCAAAGTCGACCCAGACCGGTCGGCGGGCGGCGATCGGCTCGGCCGGGCTGCCTGCGGCCGGACGCCAGGCGAGACGCGCGAGGTCCTGGTGTTCAGCGAATGCGGCCAGGCCTCGCGCTCGGCGAGCCCGGGCGCGAGCGCCGTGGTCAGGAGCACATCGAGGCCGCTTTCGCTTGCCGTGATCTCGACCTCGCCGCCGCGGCGCGCGATCGCGAGCCGCGCGAGCAGTTGCCGCAGCGCCGGCAGCAGGGCCACGATCTCGGGGCGCGCGACCGGGCACTGGGCAACGTCGACCAGGGCGTGCGCCGAGCGCACCCGAAAGCCGAGCTGGACCGCCGCCAGGCACCCTGAAGGCGAAGCGGACCCGGCGCCGGCTCGCGGGCGGCGTGATCTGGGGCGGCGCGACCGGGGTCTCGTGCAGGCCGCGTCTCGCGAGCGCCTGGATCACGGTCTCGCGTTGCCAGGCGGCGTAGTCGGCGGCCGGCAGATGCTGCAGCTGGCAGCCGCCGCAGGCGCCGAAATGCCGGCAGGGCGGTGGCGCCCGCATGCACCTGGTCGAGGCTCGCGATCGGCGCCGCGACCAGACCGTCGGCGCGCCTGGCGACGAGGCGCGCCCGCCAGCGCTCGCCGGGCAGTGCCAGCGGCAGGAACACCCTGGCCCCCTCGATCTGGCCGATGCCGTCGCCCCGCGCCCCGAGTTGCTCGATCGAGAGCTCGACCAGATCGCCGATGTCCGGGGGCATCGCGGGTCCGACTGCTGTTAGTCTTCGGGTTGCAGCCAGAGCAGGCTCGTACGCTCGCCGGTGCGCGGATCGACCACGGCAAGGAACTGCTGGCCGGTGCCCGCGGTGCCGAGCAGCAGCCAGCGGCTGCCATCGGCCACGATCTGCTGCACGGCGCGCCCTTGGGCAGGCGAGCGTGCGGGGCAGTTCCCGGGCCGCCTGCTCGCCGCCCACCTGCTCGCCACCATGCCCGCGCAGCAGGATCAGCACCAGCAGCAAGGCGGTGCCGGCGATCAGCGCGACCCCGCCGGCGATCACAAAGGCCTTGAGCAGGTTCGGGATGGTGTCCACCTTTAGCCGCCGATGACCCGCCGGACCCTGACGCTCACCGCCGCCGCCGCCGACGCTGGCCAGCGCCTCGACAAGTTCCTGGCCGGCCGGCTGCCGGAGCTCTCGCGCGCGCGGCTCCAGGCGCTGCTCGAGGCCGGCGAGGTGGCCCGCGACGGGGCCGTGATAACCGAGGCCTCGAGCCGGGTCAAACCGGGCCAGGCATTCGCAGTCGGCCTGCCCGCGCCGATCCCGGCCAAACCAGCGCCCGAAGCGATTCCGCTCGAGGTCCTCTACGAGGATGCCCATCTTTTGGTGCTCGACAAGCCGGCCGGGCTGGTGGTCCACCCGGCGCCGGGCCATGCCCGCGGCACCCTGGTCAATGCGCTTTTGGCCCACTGCGCGGGCGGCCTCTCGGGCATCGGCGGGGTATTGCGCCCGGGCATCGTCCATCGCCTGGACAAGGACGCGAGCGGCCTGATGGTGGTCGCCAAGGACGACCGGGCTCACGTCAGGCTGGCGGCGCAGTTCAGCGTCCACCGGATCGAGCGCGGCTACACGGCGATCGTCTGGGGCGGCCGCCGCAGACGGCGGGCGCGATCGACCGGCCGATCGGCCGCCACCCCAAGGACCGCAAGCGCATGGCGGTGGTCGAGGGCGGCAAGCGGGCGCTGACCCACTACCAGACCGAAGCCGCGGCGGGCGGCCTCGCGACCCGCCTGAAGCTCGTGCTCGGGACCGGACGGACCCATCAGATCCGGGTCCACCTCGGCACGCTCGGCCTCGGCATCGTCGGCGATCCGATCTACCGGCCGCGACGCCGGATCAGGCCGAGCCCGGCGCTCGCCGAGCATCTGGCGGGTTTCTGCCGGCTCGCGCTGCACGCCGAACGCCTCGGCTTCGAGCATCCGATCACTGGCGCGAAGGTGCATCTGGAGCGACCCGCGCCGCCCTGCTTCGACCGGCTGTTCGAATCTTTGCAGCTGGAACTCGCAAATTTACCGAACGTTAACCATAGATCCGGTAAGCTCGGCTGATCACAGCCGCTCCGCCATCGCATTGGATTCGGCCTGCACCGGATTTTGCGATCGCACTGGATTTCGCCATCGCGCTGGATTTCCGCTGGGCCCATCACCTATGATGAGGCGACCCTGAGCCTCCGGAGAGAGACCAACTTTGGCCAACTTTCTGACGGTCCCGGTGGCGGGCTCGAGTCTCGCGCGCTACCTCGAGGAGATCCGCCGGTTCCCGATGCTGGAGCCGGACCAGGAGTTCATGCTCGCCAAGCAATGGCAGGAGCATGGCGACGTCGAGGCGGCGCACAAGCTGGTGACCAGCCATCTCCGCCTGGTCGCCAAGATCGCGATGGGCTACCGCGGCTATGGCCTGCCGCTCAACGAGATCATCTCCGAGGGCAACGTCGGCCTGATGCAGGCGGTCAAGCGGTTCGATCCGGACCGCGGCTTTCGGCTGGCGACCTACGCCATGTGGTGGATCCGGGCGGCGATCCAGGAATACATCCTGCACAGCTGGTCGCTGGTCAAGATGGGCACCACGGCGGCGCAGAAGAAGCTCTTTTTCAACTTGCGCAAGCTCAAGGGCCAGATGCAGGCCATCGACGAGGGCGATCTGCACCCCGAGACGGTCAAGGCGATCGCCGAGCGGCTGGACGTGACCGAGACCGAGGTGGTCGAGATGAACCGCCGGCTCGCGGGCGCCGACCACTCGCTGAACGTGCCGCTCCGGGTCGACAGCGAGATGGAGTGGCAGGACTGGCTGGTCGACGAGACCGCCAGCCAGGAGACCCGGGTGGTCGAGGCCGACGAGTACGATCACCGGCGCTCGCTGCTGCACCGGGCGATGGCGGTCTTGAACGAGCGCGAGCGCCACATCCTGACCGAACGGCGCCTCAAGGACGAGCCGACAACGCTCGAGGAGTTGAGCGCCAGCTACGGCATTTCGCGCGAGCGCGTCCGCCAGATCGAGGTGCGCGCGTTCGAGAAGCTGCAGCGGGCGATCCGTTCCCTCGAGGCCGAGCAGGCCGCCAATCTCGCGGCACTGCCGCCGGCGGTCCGGGAAGAAGCGCACCGCCCACGGATGTGAGCCGCCGGCGGCAAGGTTGCATCGGCGCGCCCGAGGTTCAAGCGAATCTGAAAAGGCGACCGGTTGCCGGCATCCGATATGGCCCGGATCCGGCCCCTGCTCCTCGACCCGCTCCCTTGGTTGCGGCGGTTTTAGCTGGGCAACGGGGATCTGGCCCAGGGGCTGGCATCTTTTCAGCCGGCCCGGACTGGGCGCGTCAAATCGATTGGCCAGCCTGACGTTGCCGAGCCGGGCCGCTGATCGGCGACCGGCTCAGGTGAAGCGGCTTGGCGGTCAAGGCGTAGAGCGGGGTTTCCAGACCCGCCTGGCGAGCGCCAGCATGTTCTGGCCCAGAATGTTCCGGACATCGGCCTCGGCGTAGCCCAGGCGGAGCAGGCCAAGGGTGATCTCCGGGAACTGCTCGGGGACGGCGATCCTGATCCGCGGCCCGTCCTTGCCGTAGCCGTGCGCAGGCGGCCACCAATAGCCGCGGTCGAGGCCGGGCGGGTCCTCGTCGAGGCCCTGGTCATAGGCATAGTCGAGCCCGAGCCCGACGTGGTCGGCGCCGACCCGCTGCACCAGGTAGTCGATGTGGCCCAGGATCGCCGCCGTGCCGGCCTCGGGGTCGCCCAGAAACCGGCCGACGCCGTTGACGCAGACCATGCCGCCGGTCGCGACGCAGGCGTCGATCTGATCGTCCCGGATGTTGCGGCCGTTGTCCGCGAGGGCTCGCGGGTTGGCGTGGCTGTAGATCACCGGCGCCTTCGAGACCGCCATGATGTCGAGACTGGTGCGATAGCCGGTATGCGAGCAGTCCATGAGCATGCCGGCGGCGTTGATCGCGCTGACCACGCGCCGGCCGAGATCGGTGAGCGGGACGTCCTCGTCGTAGCAGCCGCCGCCGATGCCGTTGTTGCGGTTGTAGGCGAGATGGATCTGGCGGACGCCGAGGTCGTAGAACAGCTGCACCATCTCCGGCCGCTCGCCGAGCGGCACGCCGCCCTCGAGATCGAAGGCCACCGCGAGCTTCTTCGCCACTTTGGCGCGCCGTACGTCGCTCACGTCCTCGACCTGGACGAACGCGTCCGACTTGGCCCGCAGCTGGGCGCGAAAGCTCGCGATCACCGCCATGATCTGGGGCAGCGGGTTCATGTCCATGCCGATGTTGATCGACACGAAATCGACCCCGTTCGCGCGGTGCCGTTCGAGCGCCCTGATGTCGGCGTCCGGATGCAGCGGCAGGCAGGCGTGGGCGTCCCAGACCAGGGCGTCGTCGTGCAGCGCCGCCGCCAGGCGCTTCAGGTCGTCCATCGGCTGATCCTCGCTCGGCCGCGCCGGTCCCGCTGGTCAGGATGCGGACGCAAGCCTGCCCGATCCTTAACCGGTGCGGCCGGCGCCGCCAAGATCGAGCGCCGGATGGTCGCGCTGACCGCCGATGCGCAGCTGGTCGTGGAGGTACCCGGCGGCAAACCGGCAGCAGCGTTCGCGATCCGAGGTCAGCGCCGCGTGCCCCTGGTCGACCGGCGGGCTAAACAGCGCGCTCGCTTTGGAGAATGACACCCGCTAAACCTGAGGTGTCGAGCCGGCGCTCGGCGCCCCGGGTGTCAATGACCCCCGCGTCACACAAAGTCGGGAGTGATCCACAATGAGACATGGGCTTCTTTTGCTGGCGTCCACGGCCCTCCTTCTGGCCGGCTGCGCCCAGCACAGCAAGGCCTGGGACGATGCCTTCGCGGATTGCCAGAATCAGGCGATCGAGCAGTGGGAGACCGCCGGTCTGCCCGACGCTCAGCACGCCGACTGGCAGGATCGCTTCATCAATAGCTGCATGCAGAAGAAGGGGGTGACCCCGTAAGCGTTCCCGACGTCGACGCCGCCCGCCGATCGGCTGCTGCCGGCCCGGCGCGCCATCTCTCGCAATGGCGGCAGGCCCTGGCCCTGTGATGACGACCGTGGTGGCGAGAACGTTGGGGGCGACGATCGGGTCGAGATCAGCACCGTCCCAAGCGTGCGAGCCCGCCACGTCGCGCCGTCGCGTGCCTGCCAGGGTTTGGCTGTCGCCCTTTCCGATGGACCGCTCGGGGCGCTAAGAAGGGCTGGACTGCGGGTCGCGCCCGGTCGTGTCGGATGAGCCGGGCGACGGCGTGCCGCACGAGCGCAGGGAGGCGGTCATGAGCGAGAGCTACGACGCGATCATCATCGGCGCCGGGATCATCGGCGCCTGCACCGCCTACGAGCTCGCCAGGCGCGGCTGGCGCACGCTCAACCTCGACAAGCTGCCGGCCGCGGGCTACGGCTCGACCGGCGCGTCCTGCGCAATCATCCGCACCCACTACTCGACTCTCGACGGCGCGGCGCTGGCCTATGAGGGCTACTTCTACTGGGACGAGTGGCCTCGCTACCTAGGCGTCGCGGACGAGCGGGGGCTCGCGAAGTTCGTGCAGTGCGGTTGCCTGGTGATGAAGACCGAGGCGAACGGGCATCTGCGCAGGGTCTGCCGCAATATGGATGCGCTCGGCATCCCGTGGCAGGACTGGGGGCCGGATCGGATCAGGGAGCGCCTGCCGTTCTATGAGCTCGGCCGCTTCGGCCCCCCCAAGCGGCCGGACGATCCGGCGTTCGGCGAGGCGGAGGGCGAGCTCGGCGGCGGGGTGTTCTTCCCGCTCGCGGGCTACGTCAACGATCCGCAGCTGGCCAGCCACAACGCCCAGCGCGCCGCCGAGGCCAAGGGTGCGACCTTCCGCTTCAACAGCGAAGTGACGGCGATCCGCCAGGCCGGCGGCCGCGTCCAGGGCGTGACGCTTACTTCCGGCGAGACGATCGACGCCCCGGTGGTGGTCAACGTCGCCGGGCCGCATTCGGCCAAGATCAATCGCATGGCAGGCGTCGAGGAGGGCATGCGGATCACCACCCGGGCGCTCAAGCAGGAGGTCGCGCACGTGCCGTTCCCGAAGGGCTTCGACTTCGAGCGGGCGGGCCTCGTCACCTCCGATAGCGACGTCGGCTGCTACTGCCGGCCGGAGATCGGCAATCACATCCTGATCGGCAGCGAGGACCCGCCCTGCGATCCGCGCGAATGGGTCGACCCGGACGACTACGACCGCAATTTCAGCGAGCAGTGGCAGGTCCAGGTACAAAGGGTCGCCCAGCGGATTCCGAGCCTGCCGGTCTCGAGCCCGCTCAAGGGCGTGGTCGACCTCTACGACGTCACCGAGGACTGGATCCCGATCTATGACAAGTCCGACCTCGCGGGCTTCTACATGGCGGTCGGCACCAGCGGCAACCAGTTCAAGAACGCGCCGGTCGCGGGCGCCATGATGGCCGAGCTGATCGCCGGCTGCGAGCAGGGCCGCGACCACGACCGCGAGCCGCTCCAGTTCCATCTCGCCCACATCGAGCGGACGATCGACGTCGGCTTCTACTCGCGCCGGCGCGAGATCAACCCCGAGAGCAGTTTTTCCGTGCTCGGCTAGATCGGCAGGATTCCTGCGCAAATGCCTGAAATATGGCGCATCGTCACCGTGGCCCGGAACCGGCTCTAACCACTCTTCTGCCTCGCGGGCCACAAGTGTCGGGGCCTCTTTCCGGGGGCGGAGATCGACCGCTTTAGCCTTTGGTAAACCCATCGATCGTTATCCTGTTCGGCTGGTCCATGCGACCCTGGGAGTCCGGCCGGCCCAGATCTTAGAGCGACGCGGAGTCCCAGGGTCGCATGGACCAGCCGAAGCAAGGGTTACGGGCCAAGTGTTAATGTTCGGTTAAGTCGTCGACGACGCCCTGATCCTGGATCTTCGCTGCGCGCTCCAACCACGTTGCTGCCTCTGGGGCGCAAAGTATCGAGAGGCTTCCTGGAGGCTGAAATCGGCCGCCTCAACCTTTCGTAAACCCATCGATCGCTATCCTGTTCGCTGGTCCATGCGATCCTGGGAGTCCGGCCGGCCCAGATCTTAGAGCGACGCGGAGTCCCAGGGTCGCATGGACCAGCCGAAGGAAGGGTACGGGCCAAGTGTTAATGTTCGGTTAAGTCGTCGACGACGCCCTGATCCTGGGATCTTCGCTGCGTGCCGAAGATCGTCCCCCGATGGGGCACCGATCGAGGGCGGCTCCGTCCGGGACTTGCGCCCAATCGATCAAGGGTGCGGCCTGTGGCGATCTTGGTGGCCGCGCAGCCGGGCCCGGCCGGACAACAACCCGGGCAGGGATCTGGAATTGCCCGACCCTGGCCACCGCTGGTCAGCGCAGGATCGGCGGTCACCGCGGCCAGCGGCGCGCCAGCGGTTATTCCGTCGGCGGCGGGACGATCACGGCATCGTAGGGATGGCGGCGGCTGATCAGGCCGCTGTGCAGGAACACATCGAGCGCGGCCTCATAGGCGGCAGGCGGGATCTCGAGGCCGCCCTGCCAGCAGCCGAGGCGCTGGTAGGCTTGGATCGTCCTTGCCAGGACCGCCTCGTCCAGGTTCGGGAAAAACGGCGCCTCGGCCTTGGCGATCGCGTCCGCGGGGCCGGTCGCGACCCAGCTCCTGGACTTCCGGAAGGCGCGGACGAAGGCGCGCGCCACGTCCGTCTCGAGCCAGCGGCGGGTCGCGCACAGGCTGCTGAACGCGACCGGACCGATCGCTTCGCCGACCGAAGCCAGCACGTGACCGGCCCCGTCCTGCTCCAGCTGCTGCGGCGCCGGCCCCTGGAGGTGCACGTAATCCGCCTCGCCCCGCCGGAAGGCCTCGATCATCGCGTCCGGCCCGCCGGCATCGATCGCCTGCAGGCTGGCAAAATCGACGCTTTGCTTGTGCAAGGCGTACTTCAGCATCGCGAGCGGCTGGCCGCCGTGGTCTGCCAGCACCCGCGCGCCCGCGAGCCTGCCCCAGGCGAACGCCGGGTCCGCGCGCCGGCCGGCGATGAAAAAGCCATCCCGCTGATTGATCTCTGCGAAATGGACGATGTCGGACGCTTCGCCGCGCTCGAGCGGCCCCCAGCTCGCCGACGGCGCCGACTGGATCAGATCGAGGCTGCCGTCGGCCAGCCCGGCCCGCGGCACCCGGCCCGGACCCGCGACCGAGAACTCGGCGCTCAGCCCCTCGGCCTCGAGGAAGCCCCCGGCCTCGGTCGCGATCAGGGGACTGTAGAACGCCGAGAAGCGCGAGAACATGATGCGGATCCTGACCATTCGGGTCTCCGATTCCTCCTCGATTGACGCCGCCGCCGCTCAGCGAGGCGCGGGCGGGCTGGCGATGTCGGCCGACTCGCGATCACTCGCCGTGGCAACGCTCGCCGCGCTCAAAAGCGGTTTCGAGCCGATCCGGACGGTCATGCCCGGCGGCGAAGCGGCCAGAACATAGCCGCCCGCCGCGCTCCGTACATGGTCGGGACCGGCGGCGGGCAGGGTCGAGCTGCAGCCGGCCACAGCCAGGGCCAAGACCCAAAAACCCGATGCCCATCCAAGCGCGCGAGCCATGCGACCCCTCCTGGGCCGCACCCTAGAGACCGGCACGGTCACCCGCAACCGGGGCGCGCCCCGACCCGGCGCTCGCGGCCCCGCGGAGACGATTTTTGGCGCCCCGCCGCAGAACGCGAGCGGCGGACCGGAAATCTATCCCGAAGCCAACAGCAGGTGGTCGACGCAGCTTTGTCGGATGGAGTGACCCGGCACCGCGTCCCACCTCCTGCCTCCCGATGATTCCCTCCCAGCGAAACTCGGCCCCGGCATCGTCCGGGGCTTTTTTTCGTGTTGAGCCGGCGCGGTCGCGCGTGGCGGTACCGGTTGCCAGCCGCATGCGGGCGGCTCACTCGGTGGTCTTGGCCTGCTGCCAGAGGGCTTCCAGCTCGTCGAGCGAGGCGTCGTCGAGGCTCCGGCCGGCGGCGGCGAGCGCCGCCTCGATCGCCCGGAAACGACGCTCGAATTTGGTGTTCGTCTGGCGCAGCGCCGCCTCGCCATCGACCCCCAGATGGCGCCCGAGGTTGACCACCGCGAACAGCAGGTCGCCGAGCTCGTCGGCGAGGCGCGCGGGCGGCGCCGCCGCATTGGCGATCTCGGCGCGCAACTCGCCCAGCTCCTCCTCGATCTTGGCGAGCACCGGTGCTGTGTCCGGCCAGTCGAAGCCGACCCGGGCGGCGCGCCGCTGCAGCTTCACAGCCCGGGTCAGCGCCGGCAGCGCCAGCGGGACACCCTCGAGCAGGCTCGGCTCCCCGCCCTGCGCGCGCGCCTTCTCCCGGCGCTCGAGCGCCTTGGTCTCCTCCCAGGCGAGGCTCTGCGCGGCCGCATCCGCGACCTCGGCATCGCCGAACACATGCGGATGCCGGCGAACCATCTTGGCCGCGATCCGCCCTGCGACCGCGTCGAAGTCGAAGTGCCCCGCCTCCTTGGCCATCTGGGCGTGGTAGACGACCTGCAACAACAGGTCGCCGAGCTCGTCCTCGAGGTCGGCCATGTCGCCGCGCGCGATCGCATCGGCGACCTCGTAGGCCTCCTCGATCGTGTAGGGGGCGATGGTGGAAAAATCCTGCTCGAGGTCCCAGGGACAGCCGCCCTCAGGGTCGCGCAGGCGGGCCATGACCCAGAGCAGGCGCTCGATCGCGGCCACGGGCTCAGGGGGCCCAAGGCGGGATGACAACGGGCCGGGTCATAAGAGGCGGCCCTGCTCGCCCGCCGGCGGCGCCGGGCGCCCGGAGCGGGGGCCGCGGGCGACCACGGTCGGCACCCGGCCGTCGTGGAACTCGAGCTCGAGCGCGGTCTGGGTCCGTGCCCGGGCGGCGCCGTCGACCAGCTCGCCGCGCTCGTCGCGGACCAGGGCAAAGCCCCGCTCGAGCACGCCCCGGTAGCTCAGCGACGCGAGCAGGCTCGCCTGCGCCTGCAGCCGCGCCTGGCTGTCGGCGAGCCGGCGGGCGAGGGCGTGGCTCTGGCGGGCGGCGAGGTCGGCGAGGCCACGCTGATGCCGGGGCAGCCGCGCGCCGACCTCGCCCAACGTGAGGCGCGCGATCAGGCGGCCGAGCTCGGCCCGGCGATGGCGCAGCAGCGCCTGCGTCGGCGCTCCGATACGGGCGCCGAGCCCGAGCAGGTCGCGCCGCGCCCGCTCGCCGCGCGCCCGCAGCCCGTGCGGCAGGCGCTCGGCCAGATCGTCGAGCCGCTGGGTCGCCTGGCCGAGCAGGGCGGCGGGGTCGGGCAGGCCGCGCCCGAGCCCGGTCACCCGCTGGCTGAGCTGCCTGAGCTCGCGCCCAGTGCCGTGGAACAGGCGCTGGTCCAGCTGGCCGAGCCGTTGGCCGAGCTCGGCGCGCACCGGCACCGCCAGCTCGGCGGCGGCCGTGGGCGTGGGCGCCCGCTGATCGGCGGCATGGTCGAGCAGCGTCGTGTCGGTCTCATGGCCGATCGCCGAGATCAGCGGGATCGCACTCGCCGCCGCCGCCCGGACCACGGCTTCCTCGTTGAACGGCCAGAGGTCCTCGAGCGAGCCGCCGCCGCGCGCGACGATCAGGACGTCCGGCCGCGGCACCGGTCCGCCGCGCGGCAGGCGATTGAAGCCTTCGATGGCCGCGGCGACCTGCCCGGCCGCGAACTCGCCCTGGACCAGCACCGGCCACACCAGCACCCGGCACGGGAAGCGCTCCGCGAGACGATGCAGGATGTCGCGGATCACAGCACCCGTGGGCGACGTGACGACCCCGATCACCTCGGGCAGGAAGGGCAGGGGGCGTTTTTTCTCACTTGCGAACAGCCCTTCGGCCGCGAGTTGCCGCTTCCGCTCCTCGAGCACCGCCATCAGCGCGCCGACCCCGGCGGGCGCCAGGCGGTCGACGATCAGCTGGTATTTGGAGCGGCTCTGGAAGGTCGTGATGCGCCCGCTCGCCACCACCTCGAGCCCGTCCTCGGGCTTGAACGCGAGGCGCTGCGCGGTCAGCCGCCAGCAGACGGCGTCCAGGCAGGCGGCCGCGTCCTTGAGCGTAAAATAAAAATGCCCCGAGGCCGCCCGCCGCAGACCCGAGAGCTCACCCCGCACCCGGACATAGCCGTAGGCATCCTCGAGCGTCCGCTTGAGCGCGCCCGACAGCTCGCTGACCGTGAACTCGCTGACGTTATCGAGGTCCATGCTGCCTGCGGTCCGAGAGTCTGAGCCCATCACGCGACGACTTTTGTAGACCAGACGCCGGGATCAGACCACCGTCGCTCTGCTCATGCGCGCACGCACCGTACAGCGCGATCGCTCAACGGCTGGTGCTTGCCGATGGCATCGTGCTTGCGCAGAGGGAAAGAGGGCGGCAAAATCCTTGGTAGGCCCTCTTGAGCTCGCGCTCGTAGATGGCTTTGGAGCGCAGAGACATGAGCGACGCCAAAGCCGGGACCCATCCCCGATCAACCGGCCCGGCGCTCGAGTTGACCTACCGGCTGGTGCTGACGAGCGGGCCGCGCACTCGGCCGCGGCCAGGGGCGGCGCCCGTCTTGGGCTGCGGCCGGGGGGCGCTGCCCTGCTCGGGGCGTTTTCAAGAACCAGGGCCTGGATAGCGCCATGCCTTTGCAGCCGGTCGCGTTTCTCAGTTACGCCCATATCGACGACGAATATCACGACGGCGCGATCACCGAGTTTCGCAAGCACCTGACCCGGACCGTTCGGGTCATTGCCGGCCAGGATTTCGACGTCTTTCAGGATCGGGAGGGTATCGGGTGGGGGGAGAATTGGCGCGAGACGCTCGATGCCGCGCTCAGCGAGGTCAGGTTTCTGATCCCGATCCTCACCCCCAGCTTCTTTCGCAGCGATGAGTGCCGCAAGGAACTCCAGGCATTCTTGGACCATGAGGCGTCGGCCGGAAGAAACGATCTCGTTCTGCCGATCTACTACCTTGAATCAACGGCTATGGAGGACAAAGAGCAGCGAGGTCAGGATAAGCTGGTTTCCGCTCTTGCATTACATCAGTATCGCGATTGGAGATCGCTGAGAAAAGAGCCGTTCAATTCGCCCAAGGTCAAGGAGGCGCTGGAAGCCCTCGCCAAGGACATCGACCGGGCATTGCGCAGGACGATCGCGCCGCGCGAAGCGCCACCACTCCCACCGCCCCCCACAGCCCGTCGCGAGTTGGCAACTCCGTCGCGCCCTCGCCCGGCCGAGCCGGACGATCTGACCGTGATCCGGAATGGTGAATTCGCCCCGGAGCTCGTCGTGCTGCCGCGCGGCGAGTTCACGATGGGGTCGACCGAGGCGGAGCGCCAATGGGCGATCACGCAAGGGGCGAGGCGAGAATGGCTCGATTGGGAGAAGTCGCAGCGCCGCATCGGCATCGGATACCGCCCGGCCGTGGGCCGCTCCCCGGTCACGTTCGAGGAGTGGGATCGCTACGCCGAAGATGAGGCCTGGCATCGCGCCAGGCACGTGGAACCCTACAGGCCTTCCGACAGAGGCCGAGGTCGCGGCAAACGACCCGTCGTCTATGTCAGTTGGGAGGACATCCAGGGCTATCTGCGCTGGCTCAGCGGCAGGACCGGCCATCGCTATCGCCTCCTCAGCGAGGCCGAGTGGGAATACGCCTGCCGGGCCGGCACGACGACCGCGTATCACGTTGGCCCCGGAATTACCAACTACGACGCCAATTTTGGCGGCAAGGTGGGCAAAGCCGTCGAGGTCGGATCCTATGCGCCCAATGACTGGGGCCTGTACGACATGCACGGTAACGTGTGGGAATGGGTCGAAGACTGCTGGAACGAGAGCTACGAGGGGGCGCCGGCCGATGGCAGCGCCTGGACGAGCGGCGATTGCAGCCGCCGGGTGCTGCGCGGGGGCTCCTGGGGCGACCAACCGGTGGACCTGCGCTCCGCCAACCGCGACTGGGACAACATCCGCGACCGGAAGAACGACCTCGGGTTCCGGGTTGCCCGGACGCTCTCGGGTAGCGAGAGCGCTGCGCCGTGAACCTTTACGACTTCACCCCTCCGGGGGCCGGGATGCAGCCCAGGCATCTTTCGAGCAGAGCGGGGCTGGTGCCAATCCGCAGCTACAGATAGCCCTGCTCGACCAGCTTCTCGGCGATCTGGACCGCGTTGAGGGCGGCGCCTTTGCGCAGGTTGTCGGCGACCACCCACATCTGCAGGCCGTGCGGCACGGTCGGGTCCTGGCGCAGGCGGGAGACGAACACCGCGTATTCGCCGACGCACTCGATCGGGGTCACATACTCGCCCGCGTCGGGCCGGTCGAGCAGCACCACGCCCTCGAAGTCGGCGAGCGCTGAGCGCGCGTCCTCGACGCTGATCTCGTGCTCGAACTCGACGTTGACTGCCTCGGCATGGCCGACGAACACCGGCACGCGCACGCAGGTCGCCGCGACCTCGATCGCAGGGTCGAGGATCTTCTTGGTCTCGACCGCCATCTTCCACTCTTCCTTGGTCGTGCCGTCGCGCAGGAAGACGTCGATCTGCGGGATCACGTTGAACGCGATCTGCTTGGGAAACAGGTTCGGCTCGGGCAGGCGGGTCTCGTAGATGCCCTTGGTCTGGTCGAACAACTCGTCCATCGCCTCGCGCCCGGCGCCCGAGACCGACTGGTAGGTCGCGACCACGACCCGCCTGACGATCGCGAGGTCGTGCAAGGGCTTGAGCGCCATCACCATCTGAATGGTCGAGCAGTTCGGGTTGGCGATGATGTTGCGCTCGCGAAAGCCTTCGAGCGCCTCGGGATTGACCTCGGGCACGACCAGCGGCACGTCCTCGTCCATGCGGAACTGCGAGGTGTTGTCGATCACGATGCAGCCAGCCTTGGCGGCGCGCGGTGCCTGCACCTTGGAGATCGCGGCGCCGGGCGAGAACAGGCCGAGGTCGGTGCCCTCGAAATCGAAGCTCTCGAGCGGCCGCACCCTGAGCACCCGGTCGTCGCCGTAGGACACCTCCTTGCCCTCGGAGGCCTTGGAGGCGAGCGCCACCACCTCGCTCACCGGAAACTCCCGCTCCGCCAGGATCTGCAGCATCTCGCGGCCGACCGCACCGGTCGCCCCGACCACTGCCACCTTGTAGCCCTGCTTGAACGCCATCAGCTGCCTCCCGGCGGATCCTCGCGCCCCCACATTTCGGGCGCGCCGACCGGCGGGTCAAGGCTCATCGTTCACGCCGGCGCCACCCTGCAATGGCGCCGGCCGCCCCCGCCGGTCGATCCGATCGCTCAACGCTCGGTTAAGGCATCGCCGCTAGCCTTTGCGCCTCAGGCACTGGTGCCAGCGGGACCGTCCATGCCGCACCCTCTCCGATCTCGTGTCGTGGCCTGGTTCGGCAACGCCAGCACCGCGGTCGACAGCCTCGCGATCCTGTTCTTTGCCATCGGCACCTACGTCGTTGCGATCAAATGGGACGTGATGGATTGGTTGTTCGCGTTCTCGCGCGCCCACGAGCACTACGAGATCGACGAACTCTTGGCCCTGCTGATGGTCATGGGCGTGGCGTTCTGCTTGTTCGCCATCCGGCGTGTGCTGCAGCTGCGAGAGGAGATCGGTCGGCGCAAGGCGAGCGAGGCGCGCTTCGCCGATTTCGCCGAGGCGGCCTCCGACTGGTTCTTCGAGATCGACCCTCAAGGCCGCTTCACGCTGGTCACCCGGGCGGGCGGGCAGGGCACAGCACCGATCCCGGCCGCGCTTCGCGAAGGCGCGCTCTGGCGACCGGATGTCGACATGGCCGCGCCGGAGGTGGTCGGCGCCCACCTCGGCGATCTGGCCGCACGCCGCCCGTTTCGCGACTTTCGCGTCCGGGTGACGGGCGCGGACGGCCAGGTCCGGCACTGTCAGATCAGCGCCAAGCCCGTGTTCGACCAGCAGGACTGCTTCCTCGGCTACCGCGGCTCCGGCAGCGATGTCACGGTCGAGGTCGAGGCCGAAGCGCGCGCCGAGTTCCTGGCGCTCCACGACCCGCTGACCGGGCTGCCGAACCGGGTGCTGCTCTACGAGACCATCGAGCGCGCCATGGCCCTGGCGCGGCGCACCGACAAGCGGGCCGCCGTCCATTGCCTCGACCTCGATCGCTTCAAGGAGATCAACGACACCCTCGGCCATGCCGCGGGTGACCTCCTGATCCGTGCCTGCGCCGACCGGCTGCGCGAGCTGGTGCGCGAGATCGATACCGTCGCCCGCCTCGGTGGCGACGAGTTCGCGGTTGTCCAGGTCGGGCTCGACGACCTGAACGACGCCAACGTCCTCGGGCGCCGGATCCTCGAGCGCATGGCCGAGCCGTTCCAGCTCGACGGCCACGACGTCGGCGTGACCATCAGCATCGGCATCGCGCTGGTGCCCTCGGACGGCGAGACGCCGGAAGCGATCCTCAAGCACGCCGACATCGCGCTCTACCGGGCCAAGCAGGAAGGGCGCAACACCTTCCATTTCTTCGAGCTCGGCATGGACAGCGCCCTGCGCGCGCGCAAGGCGCTCGAGGCCGACCTGCGCCACGCCCTCGAGCGCGGCGAGTTCGAGGTGCACTATCAGCCGCTGTTCCACGCCGCCGACCGGCGCCTCAGCGGCATCGAGGCCCTGGCCCGCTGGCGCCACCCCGAGCGCGGCCTGGTGATGCCGGACGACTTCATCCCGCTGGCCGAGGAGACCGGCTTGATCCGGCCGCTCGGCGAGTGGGTGCTGCGCACCGCCTGCCAGGCGGCGGCCGGCTGGCCCGGCGTCGAGCTGGCGGTCAACCTGTCGCCGGTCCAGTTCCGCCATCAGGATCTGATCGAGGTCGTGGCCCGAGCGCTCCGCGACACCGGCCTCGAGCCGACCCGGCTGACCCTCGAGATCACCGAAGGCGTGCTCCTGTCCGACCCCAAGACCGCGCTCGAGGTGCTGTTGCATTTGCGCGAGCTGGGCGTGAAGATCGCCATGGACGACTTCGGCACCGGCTATTCGAGCCTCAGCTATCTGCAGCGCTTCCCCTTCGACAAGATCAAGATCGACCGCTGCTTCGTCGGTTCGGTCGAGAGCCGGCGGGACGCCCACGCGATCGTGCGCGCGATCATCGGCCTCGGCCGCAGCCTCGGCATCAGGACCTGCGCCGAAGGCGTCGAGTTGATCGATCAGATGAGCATGCTCGAGGCTGAAGGCTGCGACGAGCTGCAGGGCTACTATTTCAGCAAGCCGCTGGAGACGGCCGAGATCAGCGCTCTGATCGACGCCACGGCAAGCGTGCAGGCGCAGCCCGACGGCTGGAGCCGACGCCTGAACACCAGCGCCTGAGGGCTCTGCACCAGCAAGGCGAGCGCGGCGCCGACCCCGACCGTGCGCGGATGCCACCGGCCGCGATCGGCGCTATGGTCGCGGCATGACCATCACCATCGCCGCCGGCCAGGCGCGCCGGCTGGTCCTGAGCCTGCAGGGTCTGGCCGAGGCGCCGCGCGGACGCCTGTCGGCGGCCGGCCTCATCGAGCTGATCGAGCGCCTGGGTTTCCTCCAGCTCGACAGCATCAACACGGTCGCGCGCGCCCACCACATGATCCTGTTCGCGCGTCACCCGGGCTACCGGCCCGAGCTGCTGCGCCAGGCGCAGGACGAGCGGCTTCTGTTCGAGCATTGGACCCATCGGATCGCGAGCCTGCTGCCGGTCCGTCTCTACCCGTACTGGCGCCTGCGCTTTGCCCGCGAGCAGGAGCGGATCGAGGCGCGCTTCAAACGCTGGTTCGGCGACGGCTTCGCGCTCGAGCTGGAGCGCCTGCTGGAGCACATCCGGGCCAATGGCGCGATCCGGGCGCGCGACCTCGAGGTCGAGCGGGAGCGGCCGTCCGGTGGCTGGTGGGACTGGCACGCCGGCAAGACCGCGCTCGAATATCTCTGGCACACGGGCCAGCTGGCGATCGCGCGCCGCGACGGCTTCCAGAAGGTCTACGACCTGCCCGAGCGGGTGATCCCGGAGGCCGTGCGCCGGCACCAGCCGAGCGAGGCGGAGCTGATCGACTGGGCCTGCTCGGCCGCCCTCGAACGCCTCGGCGTCGCGAGCCCGAGCGAGCTCGCGCGCTTCTTCGGCCTGATCTCGATCGAGGAGGCCAAGGCCTGGTGCGCGCGCAATCTCGGTGGGGCGGCGGTCCCGGCGACCCTCGGCTCGGCGAACGGCGCGCCGCCAAGGAAGCTGTTCGCGCGGCCGGACATCGAGCAGCTCCTGCGGGACCTGCCGGAGCCGGCCAGGCGCCTGCGCGTCCTCAACCCGTTCGATCCGCTGCTGCGCGACCGCGACCGCCTCGCCCGCCTGTTCGACTTCGACTACCGGATCGAGGTGTTCGTCCCCGAGGCGCGGCGAAAATACGGCTACTACGTCTTCCCGCTGCTCGAGGGCGAGCGCCTGATCGGCCGGATCGACATCAAGGCCGACCGCCAACGGGCGGCGCTCGACGTCAAGGCCCTCTGGCTGGAACCGGGGCTACGCCTCACCCGCGGCCGCCGCGGCCGTCTCGACGTGGAGCTCGACCGCATCCGCCGCTTCATCGGTGCCGACACCGTACAGTTCGCCAACGCGGCGCTTGAAGGTGATGCGCCAGGGCGGCGGATTTGATCCTGGACCGCCGATCGGCGCCTTGCCCGGCTTTGACCGCAGGGCGCAGGCTGCTTAGGGTGTCGTGATGGCAACCGTGCTCCTCTTTCATCACGCGCAAGGGCAGACGCCTGGGTTCCTGACGTTTGCCGACGATCTGCGGGCAGCCGGTCACACCGTCCGTGCACCGGACCTCTATGACGGGCGCACGTTCCAGGACCTCAGGGAAGGTGTTGGCTACGCCGAGCGGGTCGGTTTTCCCGAGATCATCCGCCGCGGTGCGGACGCAGCCCAAGACCTGCCCGCAGACATCGTCTATGCCGGCTTCTCCCTGGGCGTGCTGCCGGCGCAGGCTCTGGCGCAGACGCGTCCAGGAGCAAGCGGGGCGCTTTTCTTCCATGGCTGCGTGTCGCCCTCCGAGTTCGGCACTTCGTGGCCCGAGGCCGTCCCTCTGCAGATCCATATGATGGACGCGGACGAATGGACCGAGGTCGACAGAACCGCCGCCGAGGCGCTGGTCGAGAAGAATCCAACCGCAGAACTGTTCCTCTACCCGGGTTCGGCCCACCTGTTCGCCGACCCAGGCCTGGCCGATTACAACGAGGAGGCCGCCGCTCTGCTCAAGGAACGCACGCTCGCCTTCCTGCACCGCGTTAGGCAGACGCCGTAGACGGACGTCGTCAGCCGCGGCAAGTGACGGGAGGCAACATGACGGTCGTGGAGTGGCTGTTGGAGTCCGGCCCCTCGATACGTTGGCAGGTGATGCGTGATCTGACCGACGAGCCCGAGGGCGTCGTGGCCGCCGAGCGCGCGCGGGTCGCCTGCGAAGGCTGGGGTGCCGCGCTGCTCGAGCGCCAGACACCCGACGGGCAGTGGGGCGAGAGCGGCTATACGCGCTATATCGATAGCCCCGACGGCAAGGCCCTCCACGCGCTGATGCTGTTGCGGGACATGGGACTGGACCCGGCGAGCGGGGAGGCGCGGCGCGCCGTGGACCGGGTGCGCGACCACATCACCCACTACGAGGGCGGCCAGCCCTTCTTCGAAGGCGAGGTCGAGGCCTGCATCAACGGCCGCGTGCTGAACCTCGGCGCCTGTTTCGGCCAGCCCTGCGAGACGGTACTGGCGCGGCTGGTTGGCGAGCAGCTCGAAGATGGTGGCTGGAACTGCGCGGCGCCGCCGAGCGTCCGCTCCTCGTTTCACAGCACGATCTGCGTCCTGGAGGGGCTCCTGGAGCACGAGCGGGCCAGGGGTGCGACCCCTGCGGTGACGGCGGCCCGGGCCCGCGGACAGGAATATCTCCTGGAGCGCCGCCTGTTGCGGTCGCGGTCATCCGGCGAGGTGATCAATCGCGACTGGACCCGGTTCTCCTTCCCTCCCGGGTATCACTACGACGTGCTGCGCGGGCTGGACTATCTGCGAAGCGCCGGCGTCGAGCCCGACGAGCGGGTCGCCGAGGCCGTGGAAGTCGTGGAGAAAGACCGGCGCAGCGACGGACGCTGGCGCTCGCACCCCCATGCCGATGTGCTCGATTTCGACATGGCCGAGCGAGCGGATGAGCCCAGCCGCTGGAACACGCTCCGTGCGCTGCGCGTGTTGCACTGGGCCGGTCATGGCGGATGACCGCGCTCTCAGGCCTCCGGCCTTCGAGACGCCATGGCGGCGGCGCGTCGGCGCCGGGCGCGGCGGGAGAGCATGTTGAGGCCCTCGATCAGCGCGGCGAACGCCATCGCGGCGTAGATGTAGCCCCGCGGGACGTGGATGCCGAAGCCGTCGGCGATCAGCATCGTCCCGATCATCAAAAGGAAGCCCAGCGCCAGCATCACGATCGTCGGGTTGGCCTGGATGAACTTGGCGAGCGGGGTCGCCGCCAGCAGCATGACGCCCACAGCGACGATCACCGCGATCACCATGATCGGGACGTGCGGGGTCATGCCGACCGCGGTGATGATGCTGTCGATCGAGAACACCACGTCGAGCGCCAGGATCTGCCCGATCGCGGCGGCGAGCCCGATCCCGGCGGCCGGCTCGAACAGGTCCGGGCCCGGGTCGGGGTCGACGCTGTGGTGGATCTCCTTGGTCGCTTTCCAGACCAGGAACAGGCCGCCCGCGATCAGGATCAGATCACGCCAGGAGAAGCCGTGGCCGAACGCCTCGAAGATCGGCTCGGTCAGCCGGACGATGATCGCGACCGTGCCGAGCAGCGCAAGCCGCAGGATCAGGGCGAGGCCGATGCCGATCCGGCGGGCGTTGACGCGCTGATGCTCGGGCAGCTTGTTCGAGAGGATCGAGATGAAGATCAGATTGTCGATCCCGAGCACCACCTCCATCGCGATCAACGTCGCGAGCGCCGCCCAGGCGGTCGGATCGGTCGCGAGAGCGAGCAGGCTTTCCATAGCCGGCGGATGTTCCCATCGGGCGCGCCGGGCGTCGCGTCACGCGTCAGCCGTCGCGGCGCGCTTGGCCCACCTTGACGAACTGCGACACGCGGCCGATCTCGCGCGGATCGGCCTCGACCGTCGGGCCGGGGTTGGGGATCGACCGCATGCCCTGGCCCGCCGTGCGCCCGGCGCTCGGATGATGGCGCATCCGATTGGCCCGCTTGAGCTCGAGCGCCCGGCGCGCGAGCTCGCTCTGGCTGGCCCGCGCGTGCGCCTTGCCGATCCGCGTGGCCTCGCGATTCACGCGCCGGAGCGCGCTCGCGAAGATCTGCCGCTTGATCGTGGTGCCGGTGTTGTCCTTGGCCGGCCGCGTGCCGCGTGGCTCAGCCTTGCCCCGCATCTCGCGCCGCTGCCGGTGCGCGATGTCGCGCGCCTTGTCGCGGTAGTCGCGCAGCTGCCGGGCGGCATCCGCGAGCTCTTCCTTGGAGAGCTCCGCGATGTCCGGATAGTGGGTCCTCTTGACGACCTCGAACTCGGCCGCGGTCAGCATCCGCTGCTCAGTCGAAATCGGCATGCTCATTGGAGCCTCCGTGGCTGCTGCTGCGGGCGCGCCAGCCGGCGACCGCGTTCGACCGATCGCGGCGCCGACCCCGGCGCCTGGTGCCCTCAGGCCGCGGCTTTGTCCAGCTCGCGGATGATCGCCTCGCCCATGGTCGAGGTCGAGACCTTGGCCTTGCCCTCCTGCATGATGTCGGCGGTGCGCAGGCCGCCCGCCAGCACCCTCGCGATCGCGCCATCGAGCAGGTCGGCGGCCGCGTCCTGATCGAACGAGTAGCGGAGCATCATCGAGAAGCTCTGCAGCATCGCGATCGGGTTGGCCACACCCTTGCCGGCGATGTCCGGCGCGCTGCCATGGACCGGCTCGTAGAGCGCCTTGCGCTTGCCATCCGCACCGGGCGCGCCGAGCGAGGCCGACGGCAGCATGCCGAGCGAGCCGGTCAGCATCGCGGCGACATCCGAGAGCAGGTCGCCGAACAAATTGTCGGTGACGATCACGTCGAACTGCTTGGGCTGGCGGACCAGCTGCATGGCGCAGTTGTCGGCGTACATGTGGCTGAGCTCGACGTCCGGGTAGTCGGCATCGTGCAGCTTCTGCACCTCCTCGCGCCAAAGCACGCCCGACTCCATGACGTTCGCCTTCTCGACCGAGCACACCCGGCTGCCGCGCTTCCTTGCGAGCTCGAACCCGACTCTTGCGACCCGGACGATCTCGCTGGTCGTATAGACCTGGGTGTTGATGCCGCGGCGCTGGCCATCGGGCAGGGTCTCGATGCCGCGCGGCTCGCCGAAATAGATGCCGCCGGTGAGCTCGCGCAGGATCATCAAATCGAGGCCCTTGACCAGGTCCGGCTTGAGCGAGGAGCTGTCGGCCAGTGCGTCGAACACCTTGGCCGGCCGCAGGTTCGCGAACAGGCCGAGCTCCTTGCGCAGGCGCAGGAGGCCGCGCTCGGGCTTCTGATCGAACGGCAGCACGTCGTACTTCGGCCCGCCGACCGCGCCGAACAGCACCGCGTCCGCGCCTTGCGCCTGGTCCATGACCGCATCGGTCAGCGGCGTGCCGTGCCGGTCGTAGGAGCAGCCGCCGACCAGGCCCTCATCGAGCTCGAACTCGAGGCCCTGGCGGCGCGCGAACCAGTCCATGATCCGGCGGACCTCGCGCATCACCTCCGGACCGATGCCATCGCCCGGCAACAGCAAGACCGTGCCGAGTCGGCCGGGCGCGTTCGGGATCTGCGTTCCGGTCGGGGCCATCTCAGGCGGCCCCGCGATAGAGCCAGGGCTCGGCCGCCCGCTGCTTGGCCTCGAAGTCGTCGATCCGCCTGGCCTTCTGCATGGTCAGCCCGACGTCGTCGAGGCCATTCAGCAGGCAATGCCTGCGAAAGGCGTCGACCTCAAACCGAAAAATCTCGTTGCCGGTCGGCCGGTGGATCTCCTGCTTCTCCAGATCGATCGTGAACGTCGGATCCTTGGCCTCGCTCGCCTCGCGGATGAGGAGCTCGACCTGGTCCTTCGGCAGAACAATCGGTAACACGCCGTTCTTAAAGCAGTTGTTGAAGAAAATATCGGCGAACGAGGGCGCGATCACGCAGCGGATGCCGTAGTCGAGCAACGCCCAGGGGGCATGCTCGCGCGAGGAGCCGCAGCCGAAGTTCTCGCCCGCGATCAGGATCTCAGCGTGCCGCAAGGGCTCGCGGTTGAGCACGAACTCCGGCCGCTCGCTGCCGTCATCCTGAAAGCGCAGGGTCTCGAACAGATGGACCCCGAGCCCGGTCCGCTTGATGGTCTTGAGATGGCGCGCGGGGATGATCTTGTCGGTGTCGACATTGACCACCGGCAGCGGCGCCGCGATCCCTTCGAGCGTCGTGAACGGCTGCATGGCCTCCCCTCCTTCTCCTCCAGCTCGCGCGCGCCCTTTATGCCCGCGCCGACGGCAAACTTCCAGGGGCTTCGAACTCGCCCGCGGCGGTCGGCCGCTGCTCTGCGTCACCCCAACTCCGGGCTGTTGCCCGGCAAGCTCCGAGCTATAACCGCACTTGGCCCGGCAAGCGCCAGGGCCGCGCGGGGAGGATCTCGATGTACGACTACGTCATCGTCGGCGGCGGCTCGGCCGGCTGCGTGCTCGCGCGCCGGCTGAGCGAGCTGGGCGATGCCAGGATCCTCTTGCTCGAGGCCGGCCCGCCCGATCGCGACCGCTTCATCCACATGCCGGTCGGCTTCTACAAGATGACCACCGGGCCGCTCACCTGGGGCTACCGCACGGCGCCGCTCGGCCAGGCCGAAAACCGCGAGATGATCTTCCCGCAAGGGCGCGTGCTGGGCGGCGGCAGCTCGATCAACGCCATGGTCTATACCCGCGGCCACGCGCAGGACTACGACGAGTGGGCCCGGGACGAGGGCTGCGCCGGCTGGTCCTACGCCGAGGTCCTGCCCTATTTCCGCCGCGCCGAGGACAACGAGCGCCTGGTCGACCGCTGGCACGGCAGCGGCGGCCCGCTCGGCGTCTCCGACCCGATCAGCCCGCACCCGCTGACCAAGGTCTTCGTCCGGGCGGCGCAGGAGGCGGGCCTGCCCTACAATCCGGACTTCAACGGCGAGCGCCAGGAGGGCTGCGGCCTCTATCAGGTGACCCAGCGGGACGCCAGGCGCTGCAGCGCGGCCGTGGGCTACCTGCGGCCGGCCATGCGGGGCGGCATGGTGACCGTCTTGACCGGCTGCCATGCGACCCGGGTGCTGATCGAGCGCGGGCGCGCGGTCGGCGTCGAGTATGTCCGGGGCGAGGGCGGCGGCCTCGAGACCGTGCGCGCCGGGCAGGAGGTCCTGGTCGCGAGCGGTGCCATCGGCTCGCCCCGGCTGCTGCTGCTCTCCGGCATCGGGCCTGCGGCCGAGCTGCAGGCGGCGGGGATCACGCCGGTGCACGATCTGCCGGGGGTCGGCAAAAACCTGCAGGACCATATCGACGTCTACGTGATCAACGAGCTCGCCGGGCCGCACAGCCTCGACCGCCACACCCGGCCGCACCGCATGCTCTGGGCCGGGCTGCAGTACGCCCTGTTCCGCAACGGGCCGGTGACCTCGAACCTCGCCGAGGGCGGCGCCTTCTGGTACGTCGATCGCGACCAGCGCTCGCCCGACATCCAATGCCATTTCCTGCCGGGCGCCGGCCTGGAAGCGGGCGTGCCGCCGCTCGATGGCTACGGCTGCACCCTCAACTCCTGCCATCTGCGCCCGCGTAGCCGCGGCAGCGTCCGGCTGCAGAGCGCCGACCCCAAGGCCCTGCCGGTGATCGATCCGAACTACTGGGCCGAGCCCTACGACCTCGAGATGTCCCTGCGCGGGTTCGAGCTCGCCCGCGAGATCATGGCCCAGCCCGCGTTCCGGAGCTACCTCAAGCGCGAGCATCTCCCGGGGGCCGCGGTCAGGACCCGCCCGGAGCTCGAGGCCTACGCGCGGCGCTTCGGCAAGACCGACTACCATCCGGTCGGCAGCTGCAAGATGGGGGTCGATGCGCAGGCCGTGGTCGATCCCGAGCTGCGCGTGCGCGGCATCGAGGGCTTGCGGGTGATCGATTCCTCGATCATGCCGCGGCTGATCAGCTCCAACACCAACGCCGCCTCGATCATGATCGGCGAGAAGGGCGCCGATCTGATCAAGGGCAACCGCGCCGAGCCGCTGGCGGCTTAAGGGCGCTCTGGCTCGTAGTCGATCACCAGCACCTGGTCGCGGTGCGGGCGCAGCAGATCCGAGAAGGCCTGGTGCGCGGGGTGCGGCAGATAGGCGTCCCGCGCGGCCGCGCCCGCGAACGTGAGGAAGAAGCAATGCGAAAAACCCTGAGCCTTGCCTTCCGGACTACAGTCGGTGCCCCATTCCAGGGCCTCGATCGCCGGGATCCTGGCCGGCAGCCCGGCGAAGGCGGTCTCGATCCCGCCGATGGTCGCGGCCGGGGTCCCGGGCTTGAAGCGGATCAGCACGACGTGGCGCAGCATGGCCGGGGTCTCCTCTCTCCCTTGGGTGGATTTGACCCCGACACTGTGCCAAGCCATGCGCAGCCAAGCCAGGAGGAAGGGCGATGAAGCTCAAGACCGATCTGTCGCTCGCGGCCGCCAACCGGATCATCGAGCGCGCGCTCGAGGCCGCCCGGGCGGCCGGCATGGCGCCGCTCACGGTCGCGGTCTTGGATGCCGGCGGTCATCCGGTTGCCCTCCAGCGGGAAGACGGCTCGGGCATCCTCCGGCCCGAGATCGCGACCGGCAAGGCGTGGGGTGCGCTCGGCATGGGCGAATCGAGCCGGGCGCTCGGTGCCCGCCTGCGCGAGCGGCTGGCGTTCCAGGCAGCGCTCGCGGCAGCGTCCGGCGGCCGTTTCGTCGCCGTGCCGGGCGGCGTGCTGATCCGAAATGGCGCGGGCGAGGTGATCGGCGCGGTCGGGATCAGCGGCGACACGTCCGAGAAGGACGAGTACTGCGCGATCGAGGGCATCCGGGCCGCGGGCCTGACGCCCGAGCCCGCCGACCCTGATCCCAACTGGCGGGGGTGATCAACCAGGTTCGCGGAACGCGTCGCGGTAGGCGTCGCGGAGCAGGTTCTTCTGCA
>CAVWDE010000015.1:0-111308 GCA_963753685.1 uncultured Alphaproteobacteria bacterium | reverse complement strand
GCGGGTCCGGGCCGGGTGCCGCGGGCCGGGCTGGCCGACGGCAGCCTCGATCTGATCCAGTCGGCGCCGTCGGCGAGCTGGGGGCCGCTCGAGCGCGGCGAAGCGTCCGACATCGTCCATTTCGCAGAGATCAATCAGCGGGATGGCTTTTTCATCGCCGGCCGGCGCGCGGACCCGGCGTTCGCCTGGGGCAGGCTCGCGGGCGCGCGGGTGCTGGCAGACCACGGCGGCCAGCCGCTCGCGATGCTGAAGTACGCCTTGCACAAGCAAAGCGTCGATTTTGCCAGCCTGCAGGCGATCGATGCCGGCGGGCCGGACGCGATGATCGAGGCCTTCCGGCGGGGCGAGGCGGATTACGTGCACCTCCAGGGGCCGGCGCCGCAGCAGCTCGAGCAGGACGGGGCCGGTCACGTGCTGGCTTCGGTCGGCGAAGCGATCGGTCCGGTCGCGTTCAGCAGCCTGTGCGCGACCCGCCGCTGGCTCGAGACGGACGTGGCGCGCGCCTTCGTCCGCGCCTTCCGGAAGTCCAGGAGCTGGGTCGCGACCGGCCCCGCGGACGCGATCGCCAAGGCCGAGGCGCCGTTTTTCCCGAACCTGGACGAGGCGGTCCTGGCAAGGACGATCCAAGCCTACCAGCGCCTCGGCTGCTGGCAGGGCGGCCTCGAGATCCCGCCTGCCGCCTATGAGGCCGCGCTCGATGTGTTCCTGCACAGCGGCCTGATCAGCCGCCGCCATCCCTACGATGCCGTGATCGTCCCGCCGCCGACGGAATAACCGCTGGCGCGCCGCTGGCCGCGGTGACCGCCGATCCTGCGCTGACCAGCGGTGGCCAGGGTCGGGCAATTCCAGATCCCTGCCCGGGTTGTTGTCCGGCCGGGCCCGGCTGCGCGGCCACCAAGATCGCCACAGGCCGCACCCTTGATCGATTGGGCGCAAGTCCCGGACGGAGCCGCCCTCGATCGGTGCCCCATCGGGGGACGATCTTCGGCACGCAGCGAAGATCCCAGGATCAGGGCGTCGTCGACGACTTAACCGAACATTAACACTTGGCCCGTACCCTTCCTTCGGCTGGTCCATGCGACCCTGGGACTCCGCGTCGCTCTAAGATCTGGGCCGGCCGGACTCCCAGGATCGCATGGACCAGCGAACAGGATAGCGATCGATGGGTTTACGAAAGGTTGAGGCGGCCGATTTCAGCCTCCAGGAAGCCTCTCGATACTTTGCGCCCCAGAGGCAGCAACGTGGTTGGAGCGCGCAGCGAAGATCCAGGATCAGGGCGTCGTCGACGACTTAACCGAACATTAACACTTGGCCCGTAACCCTTGCTTCGGCTGGTCCATGCGACCCTGGGACTCCGCGTCGCTCTAAGATCTGGGCCGGCCGGACTCCCAGGGTCGCATGGACCAGCCGAACAGGATAACGATCGATGGGTTTACCAAAGGCTAAAGCGGTCGATCTCCGCCCCCGGAAAGAGGCCCCGACACTTGTGGCCCGCGAGGCAGAAGAGTGGTTAGAGCCGGTTCCGGGCCACGGTGACGATGCGCCCTATTTCAGGCATTTGCGCAGGAATCCTGCCGATCTAGCCGAGCACGGAAAAACTGCTCTCGGGGTTGATCTCGCGCCGGCGCGAGTAGAAGCCGACGTCGATCGTCCGCTCGATGTGGGCGAGATGGAACTGGAGCGGCTCGCGGTCGTGGTCGCGGCCCTGCTCGCAGCCGGCGATCAGCTCGGCCATCATGGCGCCCGCGACCGGCGCGTTCTTGAACTGGTTGCCGCTGGTGCCGACCGCCATGTAGAAGCCCGCGAGGTCGGACTTGTCATAGATCGGGATCCAGTCCTCGGTGACGTCGTAGAGGTCGACCACGCCCTTGAGCGGGCTCGAGACCGGCAGGCTCGGAATCCGCTGGGCGACCCTTTGTACCTGGACCTGCCACTGCTCGCTGAAATTGCGGTCGTAGTCGTCCGGGTCGACCCATTCGCGCGGATCGCAGGGCGGGTCCTCGCTGCCGATCAGGATGTGATTGCCGATCTCCGGCCGGCAGTAGCAGCCGACGTCGCTATCGGAGGTAACGAGGCCCGCCCGCTCGAAGTCGAAGCCCTTCGGGAACGGCACGTGCGCGACCTCCTGCTTGAGCGCCCGGGTGGTGATCCGCATGCCCTCCTCGACGCCTGCCATGCGATTGATCTTGGCCGAATGCGGCCCGGCGACGTTGACCACCACCGGGGCGTCGATCGTCTCGCCGGAAGTAAGCGTCACGCCCTGGACGCGGCCGCCGGCCTGGCGGATCGCCGTCACTTCGCTGTTGAAGCGGAAGGTCGCACCCTTGGCCTCGGCGGCGCGCTGGGCGTTGTGGCTGGCCAGCTGCGGATCGTTGACGTAGCCCGCGAGCGGGAAGAACACCCCGCCGCCGAGCTCGCCCTCCGCCT
The DNA here is from genome assembly GCA_963753685.1 of uncultured Alphaproteobacteria bacterium. Lineage (GTDB taxonomy): Bacteria > Pseudomonadota > Alphaproteobacteria > Geminicoccales > Geminicoccaceae > DATAOG01. Next base: position 108,881 of record CAVWDE010000015.1, on the reverse strand, counting down.
CGCCGAACGCCGGATCGTCCGGCCGCTTGGGCGGGCCGAAGCGGCCGAGCTCGTAGAACGGCAGGCGCTCCCTGATCCGATCCGGCCCCCAGTCCTGCCAGGGGATGCCGAGCGCGTCCATATTGCGGCAGACCCTGCGCAGATGCCCGTTCGCCTCGGTCTTCATGACCAGGCAACCGCACTGCACGAACTTCGCGAGCCCACGCTCATCCGCGACGCCAAGATAGCCCGGCCACTCGTCCCAGTAGAAGTAGCCCTCATAGGCCAGCGCCGCGCCGTCGAGAGTCGAGTAGTGGGTGCGGATGATCGCGCAGGACGCGCCGGTCGAGCCGTAGCCCGCGGCCGGCAGCTTGTCGAGGTTGAGCGTGCGCCAGCCGCGCCTGGCGAGCTCGTAGGCGGTGCAGGCGCCGATGATCCCGGCGCCGATGATGATCGCGTCGTAGCTCTCGCTCATGACCGCCTCCCTGCCCTCGCGCAGCACGCCGTCGCCCGGCTCATCCGACACGGCCGGCCGCGACCCGCAGTCCAGCCCTTCTTAGCGCCCCGAGCGGTCCATCGGAAAGGGCGACAGCCAAGGCCTGGCAGGCACGCGACGCCGCGACGTGGCGGGCTCGCACGCTTGGGACGGTCCGGGTGATCTCGACCCGATCGTCGCCCCCAACGTTCTCGCCACCACGGTTGTCATCACAAGGCCAGGGCCTGCCGCCATTGCGAGAAATGGCGCGCCGGGCCGGCAGCTGCCGATCGGCGGGCGGCGTCGACACCGGGAACGCTCACGGATTCACCCCCTTCTTCTGCATGCAGCTATTGATGAAGCGATCCTGCCAGTCGGCGTGCTGAGCGTCGGGCAGACCGGCGGTCTCCCACTGCTCGATCGCCTGATTCTGGCAATCCGCGAAGGCATCGTCCCAGGCCTTGCTGTGCTGGGCGCAGCCGGCCAGAAGGAGGGCCGTGGACGCCAGCAAAAGAAGCCCATGTCTCATTGTGGATCACTCCCGACTTTGTGTGACGCGGGGGTCATTGACACCCGGGGCGCCGAGCGCCGGCTCGACACCTCAGGTTTAGCGGGTGTCATTCTCCAAAGCGAGCGCGCTGTTTAGCCCGCCGGTCGACCAGGGGCACGCGGCGCTGACCTCGGATCGCGAAGGCTGCGGCCGGTTCGCCGCCGGGCACCTCCACGACCAGCTGCGCATCGGCGTTGAGCGCGACCATCCGGCGCTCGATCTTGGCGGCGCCGGCCGCACCGGTTAAGGATCGGGCAGGCTTGCGTCCGCATCCTGACCAGCGGGACCGGCGCGGCCGAGCGAGGATCAGCCGATGGACGACCTGAAGCGCCTGGCGGCGGCGCTGCACGACGACGCCCTGGTCTGGGACGCCCACGCCTGCCTGCCGCTGCATCCGGACGCCGACATCAGGGCGCTCGAACGGCACCGCGCGAACGGGGTCGATTTCGTGTCGATCAACATCGGCATGGACATGAACCCGCTGTCCCAGATCATGGCGGTGCTCGCGAGCTTTCGCGCCCAGCTGCGGGCCAGGTCGGACGCGTTCGTTCAGGTCGAGGACGTGAGCGACGTGCGGCGCGCCAAAGTGGCGAAAAAGCTCGCGGTGGCGTTCGATCTCGAGGGCGGCGTGCCGCTCGGCGAGCGGCCGGAGATGGTGCAGCTGTTCTACGACCTCGGCGTCCGCCAGATCCATCTCGCCTACAACCGCAACAACGGCATCGGCGGCGGCTGCTACGACGAGGACGTCCCGCTCACCGATCTCGGCCGGCGCGTGGTCAGCGCGATCAACGCCGCCGGCATGCTCATGGACTGCTCGCATACCGGCTATCGCACCAGTCTCGACATCATGGCGGTCTCGAAGGCGCCGGTGATCTACAGCCACGCCAACCCGCGAGCCCTCGCGGACAACGGCCGCAACATCCGGGACGATCAGATCGACGCCTGCGTCGCGACCGGCGGCATGGTCTGCGTCAACGGCGTCGGCCGGTTTCTGGGCGACCCCGAGGCCGGCACGGCGGCGATCCTGGGCCACATCGACTACCTGGTGCAGCGGGTCGGCGCCGACCACGTCGGGCTCGGGCTCGACTATGCCTATGACCAGGGCCTCGACGAGGACCCGCCCGGCCTCGACCGCGGCTATTGGTGGCCGCCTGCGCACGGCTACGGCAAGGACGGGTCGCGGATCAGGATCGCCGTCCCCGAGCAGTTCCCGGAGATCACCCTTGGCCTGCTCCGCCTGGGCTACGCCGAGGCCGATGTCCGGAACATTCTGGGCCAGAACATGCTGGCGCTCGCCAAGCGGGTCTGGAAACCCCGCTCTACGCCTTGACCGCCAAGCCGCTTCACCTGAGCCGGTCGCCGATCAGCGGCCCGGCTCGGCAACGTCAGGCTGGCCAATCGATTTGACGCGCCCAGTCCGGGCCGGCTGAAAAGATGCCAGCCCCTGGGCCAGATCCCCGTTGCCCAGCTAAAACCGCCGCAACCAAGGGAGCGGGTCGAGGAGCAGGGGCCGGATCCGGGCCATATCGGATGCCGGCAACCGGTCGCCTTTTCAGATTCGCTTGAACCTCGGGCGCGCCGATGCAACCTTGCCGCCGGCGGCTCACATCCGTGGGCGGTGCGCTTCTTCCCGGACCGCCGGCGGCAGTGCCGCGAGATTGGCGGCCTGCTCGGCCTCGAGGGAACGGATCGCCCGCTGCAGCTTCTCGAACGCGCGCACCTCGATCTGGCGGACGCGCTCGCGCGAAATGCCGTAGCTGGCGCTCAACTCCTCGAGCGTTGTCGGCTCGTCCTTGAGGCGCCGTTCGGTCAGGATGTGGCGCTCGCGCTCGTTCAAGACCGCCATCGCCCGGTGCAGCAGCGAGCGCCGGTGATCGTACTCGTCGGCCTCGACCACCCGGGTCTCCTGGCTGGCGGTCTCGTCGACCAGCCAGTCCTGCCACTCCATCTCGCTGTCGACCCGGAGCGGCACGTTCAGCGAGTGGTCGGCGCCCGCGAGCCGGCGGTTCATCTCGACCACCTCGGTCTCGGTCACGTCCAGCCGCTCGGCGATCGCCTTGACCGTCTCGGGGTGCAGATCGCCCTCGTCGATGGCCTGCATCTGGCCCTTGAGCTTGCGCAAGTTGAAAAAGAGCTTCTTCTGCGCCGCCGTGGTGCCCATCTTGACCAGCGACCAGCTGTGCAGGATGTATTCCTGGATCGCCGCCCGGATCCACCACATGGCGTAGGTCGCCAGCCGAAAGCCGCGGTCCGGATCGAACCGCTTGACCGCCTGCATCAGGCCGACGTTGCCCTCGGAGATGATCTCGTTGAGCGGCAGGCCATAGCCGCGGTAGCCCATCGCGATCTTGGCGACCAGGCGGAGATGGCTGGTCACCAGCTTGTGCGCCGCCTCGACGTCGCCATGCTCCTGCCATTGCTTGGCGAGCATGAACTCCTGGTCCGGCTCCAGCATCGGGAACCGGCGGATCTCCTCGAGGTAGCGCGCGAGACTCGAGCCCGCCACCGGGACCGTCAGAAAGTTGGCCAAAGTTGGTCTCTCTCCGGAGGCTCAGGGTCGCCTCATCATAGGTGATGGGCCCAGCGGAAATCCAGCGCGATGGCGAAATCCAGTGCGATCGCAAAATCCGGTGCAGGCCGAATCCAATGCGATGGCGGAGCGGCTGTGATCAGCCGAGCTTACCGGATCTATGGTTAACGTTCGGTAAATTTGCGAGTTCCAGCTGCAAAGATTCGAACAGCCGGTCGAAGCAGGGCGGCGCGGGTCGCTCCAGATGCACCTTCGCGCCAGTGATCGGATGCTCGAAGCCGAGGCGTTCGGCGTGCAGCGCGAGCCGGCAGAAACCCGCCAGATGCTCGGCGAGCGCCGGGCTCGGCCTGATCCGGCGTCGCGGCCGGTAGATCGGATCGCCGACGATGCCGAGGCCGAGCGTGCCGAGGTGGACCCGGATCTGATGGGTCCGTCCGGTCCCGAGCACGAGCTTCAGGCGGGTCGCGAGGCCGCCCGCCGCGGCGTCGGTCTGGTAGTGGGTCAGCGCCCGCTTGCCGCCCTCGACCACCGCCATGCGCTTGCGGTCCTTGGGGTGGCGGCCGATCGGCCGGTCGATCGCGCCCGCCGTCTGCGGCGGCCGCCCCCAGACGATCGCCGTGTAGCCGCGCTCGATCCGGTGGACGCTGAACTGCGCCGCCAGCCTGACGTGAGCCCGGTCGTCCTTGGCGACCACCATCAGGCCGCTCGCGTCCTTGTCCAGGCGATGGACGATGCCCGGGCGCAATACCCCGCCGATGCCCGAGAGGCCGCCCGCGCAGTGGGCCAAAAGCGCATTGACCAGGGTGCCGCGGGCATGGCCCGGCGCCGGGTGGACCACCAGCCCGGCCGGCTTGTCGAGCACCAAAAGATGGGCATCCTCGTAGAGGACCTCGAGCGGAATCGCTTCGGGCGCTGGTTTGGCCGGGATCGGCGCGGGCAGGCCGACTGCGAATGCCTGGCCCGGTTTGACCCGGCTCGAGGCCTCGGTTATCACGGCCCCGTCGCGGGCCACCTCGCCGGCCTCGAGCAGCGCCTGGAGCCGCGCGCGCGAGAGCTCCGGCAGCCGGCCGGCCAGGAACTTGTCCAGGCGCTGGCCAGCGTCTGCGGCGGCGGCGGTGAGCGTCAGGGTCCGGCGGGTCATCAGCGGCTAAAGGTGGACACCATCCCGAACCTGCTCAAGGCCTTTGTGATCGCCGGCGGGGTCGCGCTGATCGCCGGCACCGCCCTGCTGCTGGTGCTGATCCTGCTGCGCGGGCATGGTGGCGAGCAGGTGGGCGGCGAGCAGGCGGCCCGGGAACTGCCCCGCACGCTCAGCCTGCCCAAGGGCGCGCACGTGCAGCAGATCGTGGCCGATGGCAGCCGCTGGCTGCTGCTCGGCACCGCGGGCACCGGCCAGCAGTTCCTTGCCGTGGTCGATCCGCGCACCGGCGAGCGTACGAGCCTGCTCTGGCTGCAACCCGAAGACTAACAGCAGTCGGACCCGCGATGCCCCCGGACATCGGCGATCTGGTCGAGCTCTCGATCGAGCAACTCGGGGCGCGGGGCGACGGCATCGGCCAGATCGAGGGGGCCAGGGTGTTCCTGCCGCTGGCACTGCCCGGCGAGCGCTGGCGGGCGCGCCTCGTCGCCAGGCGCGCCGACGGTCTGGTCGCGGCGCCGATCGCGAGCCTCGACCAGGTGATGCGGGCGCCACCGCCCTGCCGGCATTTCGGCACCTGCGGCGGCTGCCAGCTGCAGCATCTGCCGGCCGCCGACTACGCCGCCTGGCAACGCGAGACCGTGATCCAGACGCTCGCGAGACGCGGCCTGCACGAGACCCCAGTGGCGCCACCCCGGATCACGCCGCCCGCAAGCCGGCGCCGGGTCCGCTTCGCTTTCAGGGTGCCTAGCGGGGTCCAGCTCGGCTTTCGGGTGCGCTCGGCGCACACCCTGGTCGACGTTGCCCAGTGCCCGGTCGCGCGCCCCGAGATCGTGGCCCTGCTGCCGGCGCTGCGGCAGCTGCTCGCGCGGCTCGCGATCGCGCGCCGCGGCGGCGAGGTCGAGATCACGGCAAGCGAAAGCGGCCTCGATGTGCTCCTGACCACGGCGCTCGCGCCCGGGCTCGCCGAGCGCGAGAGCCTGGCCGCATTCGCTGAACACCAGGACCTCGCGCGCCTCGCCTGGCGTCCGGCCGCAGGCAGCCCGGCCGAGCCGATCGCCGCCCGCCGACCGGTCTGGGTCGACTTTGCGGGCGTGCGCGTCGAATTGCCGCCCGGCGCCTTCCTGCAGGCGACCCGCTTCGCCGAGGACGCGATCCGCAGCGCCGTGGCCGAAGCAATCGGCGACGCCCGGCGGATTGCCGACCTGTTCGCGGGCTGCGGCACCTTCGGGCTGCCGTTCGCTGCGCTCGGGCGGCAGGTGCTGGCGCTCGATGCCGATCCTTCGATGCTGGCCGCGGCCGGCGCCGCCGCTCGTCAGGCGGGCTTCGGCGACCGGCTGCGCACCGAGGGCCGCGATCTCGAGCGCGCCCCGCTCACCGGCCCCGCTCTCGAGCGCCTGGACGCCGTGATCCTCGACCCGCCGCGCGCCGGCGCCCGCGCCCAGGCGGGGGCGCTCGCGGCCTCCCGAGTGGCGCGGATCGCGATGGTCTCCTGCAACCCCGCGACCTTCGCGCGCGATGCCCGCACCCTGGTCGACGGCGGCTATCGTGTGGTTGCGGTGCAGCCGATCGATGCCTTCCTGTGGTCCGCGCAGATCGAGCTGGTCGGCGCCTTCGCGCGCGCGGTTCGCGCCCCCCGACGCGCTTGATTTGTCCGCCGTCGCCTTCTACATAGGAGCGGTCCCAGCGCCCGCGTCCCCTTCGTCTAGTGGCCCAGGACGTCGCCCTCTCACGGCGAAAACAGGGGTTCGAGTCCCCTAGGGGACGCCAGCGAAAAAGCTCCTTAGAAATCAATCGCTTAGCGTCAGTCCGAAGGCGGGATTGGGTGCCGGTTGTGGGTGCCAGTCCATGCCATCTCTGGTTAATCATCCGTTAAGTCCGCGGCGCCATCCTCGGCGCATGCTGCCCGCCAATCGCTACCTGAAGCGCCGCACCGGCCAACATCGCTCCGGCGAGCGCTGGTATCTGAGGGTGCCGGTCCCGATGGAGCTTCGCCCGCGCCTCGGCCCGACGATCGAACAGGCGCTCAACACCGGCGATCCACGGGTTGCGCGCATCCGGCGCGATGCCCTCTTGCCCGAGGTCCGCGAGCTGTTCGATCGGGCCCGCGCCGAGCCTTCGCTCGACCAGGTGACCGTGGCTGCGCGCCGGCAGGAGCTGGTGAGCGCCGGCGCCGTGTGGGCCGAGGCAGTACTCGATCGAGGCGCCGGCGCCGCCCGGGTCGCGCTGGCGGGCATGATGGACGCCGAGTTCTTCCCCGTCGACGAAGGCGAGCTGATGGCGACCCCGAGCGGGCACTGGTCCGCGAAGGCGAAGCGCGTCGCTACGTCACCATGGCGTCGAGCCGACCGAGGCCGCGATCGATGCCGTAGCCGAGGCCCTTCTCGAAGCACATCTCGAGGCGGCCGAGATGGCGATCGAGGGGCGGGCCGTTCCGGCTCACCAGCGAGCGGTCCGCCCCGCGGCCACTGTCACACCCCCTGCCCCGCGATCGCCCGCCCTGAGCCAGCCGGTGTGCCTCGCCGACGCCATCGAGCGCTACATCCGGGAGCGGCAGCGCGACCCGGCCTCGGCCTGGACCGAGCAGACCGAGAAGCAGGTTCGGTCAACCTTCCGCGCCTTGCTCGCACACGTCGGCGCCGGCAAGGCGATCGGCGAGGTCACGCGCGCCGACGTGGCCGGCTTCATCGGTTCGCTCGCCGGCGCCGCGCCGACCGTCAACCGCCAGGCCGGGACGGTCGCCACCATGTTCAAATGGGCGAAGCGCGCCGGCCTGATCGACGGCGACAACCCGGCGACCGGCCACCGGCGCCCGGAGAGCAAGCAGCGGGCGCGCTCGCCGTTCACGCTCGAGGAAATGAAACTGCTGCTGTCCGGCTGGCCCGACACGCGCCCGCGTCGGTACACGGTGCGCACTGCACTGCCCTGGCTCATCTGGCTCGGCGCCTACAGCGGCGCCCGGCTCAATGAGCTGGCCGGGCTCCGGGTCGCCGACGTGCGAGAGGAGCGCAGCATCCGCTACCTCGATCTGATCGACCACCCGGGGCGCCGGCTCAAGACGCCGGCGGCGGTGCGCAAGGTGCCGGTGCACCCCGAGCTGATGGCGGCCGGCTTCGGCCAGTACCTCGAGCACGTCCGCGGGCAGGAGTACCTGTTTCCCGGCCTGCCGCCGGCGGGGCCGGACGGCAAACGCTCATGGCTCGCCAGCAAGGCGTTCACCCGCCACCGGCGCAAGCTCGGCCTGGACCGGCCCGGGCTGGTGTTTCACTCGCCTCAGGAATACGGTGGCGACGGTGCTGCACAACGCCGGGGTGCCCGAGGTCGAAGCGGCCGCCCTGCTCGGCCACACGGTGCCGACCATGAGCTACGGCCTCTATTCGGGCGGCCTGTCGCTCGAGCGCCTCCGGCAGGTGGTTGAGGCGATCGGCTACCGCGGACTGGCTTCAACCAGCTGAGCGCCCGCGTCTGGCCCTTCCGGTGTCCTGAGCAGGCCGCGGCTCGACCCAACGGCCGGCGACCTCAGGCCAGTCGCCGCGGGTGATTTCGCGCCACTGCTCTGGGCTCAGCCCGAACCGAGTGGCGAGCAACGACGTACGCCCGCGCAGTCGCTCGGCCGCATGCCGGCGTGCCTCCGAATATTCGGAGCGTCGGGCGTGTCGGGTCACCTCAAGGACGGCGGCCATCGGTTCTCACCTCTCGCTCGCAATATTGGGCCACTCGGCGTGGTCTGACAAGGCGGAAGCCGAGAGCCTCATATGACGGTAGGGCACCGGGCGCGGGATCGCGAAGCTTCAGCCGTTCGGCCCCAAGGATCACAGCATAGTCATCGACACATTCCACCGCGATCGCCGCGACAAGGCCCCCCAGCGGATTAGGCCCGTGAAAGCTTTCCAAAAACCTAATCGTCACGTGGCGTTTGCGTTTCCCCGCCATCCCCGCGCATAGCCCGCAGAGTGTGTTGCCCGCCCAGATAGCCAGGTCGAACCGCCGCGGCGTGGCGCGGATCTGCCGCATGATGCGCCACCAAGGGAAATCACCCTCGGCATAAGGGCTTGGGCAATCGCGCCAGCGTCTTTCCCAAAAGTCTAGCGCGGCGCCGTCTATCTCGGTCAGGTGCAGCGAATGAAGGTCGCGCAACCCGTCGAGGGCGATCGCCCAAGCGATCGGTTCCGCCGCTTCCCGCGCTTCGTCACGGTAGCCGGCATAACGCTCATGGGCCGCGAAGTAGCTTTGACGCTCCTCGGTCTGAGGTAGCGGGGAAGGTCCCGGCCATGTCACCGGCGTAGCCCGCAGTGCTTGAGGAAAGCCAGCATCGGGTTCGCCCGCTGGTTGCAGCGACGCGAAGATGACCCGCAGAGGCTAAGAGTTAGTTAACGCGAGCAGGCAGCCGCTCTCCGCCTACCCTTCCTTAAGCTCACCGCGGCGATGCTGGCGCCATGCCTTGGCGACACCGGCTCTACCCGCCCGTCAGGCGGCGCGCGCGCCGCGCCCAGGGCTTGGCTGCGCCGGCACCGGCACCGGGCCGGCATTGCGGCCTTCGCCGCGGTCGCCCTCGCCGCGCTGGCCTGGCCCGTTGTCCAGAACCTCGGGCGCTGGCCGCTATCGGTGGCGATCAGGCATGCTCTGGCGGCGCCGAATTGCGCGGCGGCGCGCATGGTCGGGCTCGCGTCCGCCCGCAGAGGCCAGCCGGGCTACTACCCCAGCACGATCGGGACAAGGACGGCATCGCCTGCGAGCCCTGGCCGCGCCGGTAGGGCCGCCCTGCTGGCCGCGACGGGTTGGGCCACGGCTCGCCCCCCATTCTACAGTGGACACGCCCACGCTATTCGTATAACTTCTGGTTGAACCTGAGCATGACCCTCGGCCGCCGAGGGGTGCAAGCGGGAGGCCGGGGGGCGGTTTCCGCTTTGGCATTAACGCTAGGCTGAACGCATCAGATCAGGTGACCCGCCATGTCGCGCAAGCCGACTGCTAGTTTCACGCCCGAGGAAGTGAGAGTAGTCAAGTTCCTGCTCCACTCTCTCGGCAACGTCGACTTCGACCCATCAAATGATCGCAGATGCAAATTCTTCTTGTGGGAGATGCACGAGCAAGGGTCGAGATCCGATGATGATACAGAGCGGGCGAAGCTAGCACGCTGGAAAGACATTGCGGTTGGTATTTATGAAAGAGAATTCTGCGGTTGACCTTGGCTTGGGGGTATCACGAAATGCGAAGGCAATGTGTCCTCTCAATCGTAGCGTTTCTTATCGCCGGTTGCAGTTCATTCGTTCCTGTAACCGATCTAGACACAGTCCCGCCGGCTGTCATGACGCAAGCCAGTGCAATTCGCGTGTACCAGTTTGGCTCAAACGAAGCAAAACCTCAAATCGCCGAATATCTAGGACCTGTTGAAGCTTATTCATGCAAGCATCTGTTGTGGGACCCGCCAGCTTCCAAGGGCAATGCGCTTCAGCAGCTGCGGGTCAAGGCTGCTCAGATGCAGGCCGATGCGATCATGGACGTGAACTTTGACGAGCGCGGCACAGATACTTGGGGCACGAACTGTTGGGAGACGATCCAAGCGACCGGCGTCGCGGTTCGATTGGTCAGACCTTGACCCGCGCGAGCCTGGCCCGGATCGCGGCAACGACGCCGTCGCGCCGGGCGCCAGGCTCAGCCAAGTAGCGCTGGATCACCAGCCGACGCGCGCCCGAGCCTGGCGGCCGGCGCCGCGGCCGATCCCGGGAGCGATGCCGCGCAGATCCAGCTGGCGCCGGTGCCCGGCCTGACGCTCGACAGCCTGGCGCTCACGCTCGGCGACCGTGGCAGCGTAGCGTGCCCTGGTGATCTCGAGCTTGGTCGGGCCGAGCTTACGCCGTTCGACGACCAGCGGCGGCTTGGGCGCCTTGGGGTGACGGCTTCGCTTCGGCTCAGGCTCCGGCAGCTCGGGGGCACCGAGCCAGGGGATCAAGAGCTTCATGCCAGCTTCCCTTGCTGTTTCTTGGCCTCCACTGCCTGCCGGAACTGCGCCAGCTGACGCTCATCTTCCCGGCCCTGCCCCCCGAGCCCGCCGGTTTTCGTCCTCGATCAGCTTCGCCACGGCGCGGCTCAGCTCCATGGAGTGCTGCCGCTGGCGCTCCAGGCGTTCGGCGTCCGTCAGATCGAGGTCGGCGAGCGCCTTCCGGTACCCGACCAGCCGCGCCTCATAGAGGGCGATCCGGTCATGCAGCCAGGCGCGGCGCTCCCCTTGCCCGCCATCGGCCGGGAACAGGTTCGGATCGGTCCGGGCCTCAGGCGCCGCATCGTTCTCATTCGGCTCCTGCCCCGCGTCAGGCATCCATCCCAACAGGCGCCCGCCGGCATCGTACGCCAGCGCCCCGTCGTAGCAGCTGACGCCACCGCCGTCCGCAATGTATAACCACATCCTTTCCCGATGCTTGACCGTGCGGGGGTTGATCTCGGCGACTTGGACTTCCGAGGCCGGCCAGTCGCTCCTGTTGGCGAACAAGAAGGTGGGCCTGGTAAACCGGCCCGGTCCTGGGCGTTGCTCGATGTCCGACTTCTCTCACTCGTCGATCAGCTCCTCGACATTGGCATAGACAGTCTTCATTGGTCGATTACTCCTGTCGGTTCAGACCGCAAACCACATGCAGATAGGGGGGAAGCTTCCGGGCAGCATCCGGTGGCCAAAGCACTTACCGCGGCCGTGGGCTTTCTCCATCGCCGCTTTCGTGTAACCAGCTTGCACAGCGGCTTGAATGACCGTCTTTTTATCTACCTCACCGCTTCCTCTCAAGTATACGAGCAGCCAAGTCGCCGCGGTATTCTTTTCGCCAACCTTGCGATCGAACACCGCGTCGGCGTCGACATTCTCCCCGGGGTCCGTGAACACCAATCGCACGCGTTGGTTCTGCTTGTTCTCCCCGATATGCTCAGAGGTATAAAGCATATCGTCGCCCTTGACGGATACATTGTGCTTGGCGTGCGCCAGCCGAGTGTAGTCCTCGCGCTCATTGTCCGCCGAGGACAGCAGCACGGATCGGACGAAATTCGTGAACGCCACCGACCCCAGCACTCGCTCAATGGCGCCAAGGTCGGCCTTCTTGTTCGTGTGGCAGATGCCGAGCAGCGCGGCCAGAACTTCCCCGAGAAGATCCTGGAGCGGCTCCAGAGCGTTCCGGACATCGGTCTCGCTGTTGATGTTCACGAGCGTTCGCAGGAAGGACACAAAGGGGCTCAGGATGATCAACTTCGGGCGCGTGCTCCGGATGGCATCGGACAGGTAGTTTGCGTCGCGGTTCTTCAGGTCGAGCAGCTCGACCCGCGACAAGTCGACACCGGCTGCCACCAAGCGCGGAACCAGCGTGCTCTCGAGATCGTCCTCGGTCTCGCCCCACAGCACTACACCGGGCTCGCGTGTCTCAGTGCTGTAAGGGAAGGGGCGGCCGGTGGTGACGCTCGCGGCGAGTGCCGAGGCAAACAATCCCTTCCGTCCGCCGCCCTTGGCCGCAAGGAGGGCCATGGCCCCGAGTGGAAGGTAGGGGTGCCAGAGAAACTTCTGGTCTCGCTCTGTGAGAGTTCCCGCATTGATGGTCAGGGCAGGCACCGCGGGCGCCCGGTGAGGACCTCGGCGAACGCTTCCTGAGCCGTGCGCGTGTCCTGCTGCTGTTCCAGCTGGATCAACGTCACCGGCCCGTCGTAGCCGCCCTCGCGGGCGTGGTGCACGAGGGTGCCGATGCCGGCCTTGTGGATCGCCTCGCGACCGAAGCTGCGCCAGGCGTGCTCGCAGTCCTCGAGCCCTTGATAGTCGCCGGGCGGATCGCCTTCCCACAAGGCACCGCTCGACCAAGCGTGGAACAGCGCGAGCTTGTCCTCGGCCGGGATCAACTCACCCGTCGACGACGATCTGTGCGTCATAGAGCGCGCCACCGATCGCCACCCAGACAGCGCGGACGGCATCGCGGATGCAGGTGAGCATGTCCCGCGCCATGCCCAGCGTGACCGGCTCACCAATCCCGGCGCCGGCGCGGATAGGCGGCAGCTCGGGCAGAAGGAAGTCGTGGTCCATGCCCTCGCTGATCCCGCCGGCCGCCGAGGTGACGACGTAGCGGCGGCCGGACTTATGATGCGTGTAGCCGGGCAGGCGCACGATGCGCGCGAGATTGCAGACGCTCTTGTCGGTGCCGTAATGCAGCACCAGCCGGTGCTGGAGGTCGCGGAACTCGCCGAGCGCCACCCCACGGACCCGCCAGAATGCCCACCACCGATTGTCGCGCCGGATTATCACACTGGGCTCGACGTGCCAGCGCTCAGGCAGGGGTACACCGTCGCCGTCGACGAACAACGTCCGGACGCCGGTCACGTCGCAGTCTTGGGCAGTGCCGCCCTTGCCGGTGACCCCGTTCGCGGTCTCATTGGCCACGAGGTAGACATCGTAGCCGAGCGTCGAGCGTTCCATCAGACGCTCGTGGAAATCGCGCAGCCGGCCCTCGATCTCGATTGCGGGCTTGGACTTGTCGGACACCACGAGCCGGAAGCGGAGAGGCTGGCCGTCGAGGTGAAGGGTGTCGAGGAACAGCTCGGCCTCGGCCAGCGGCGCGCGCGGCGGAACCGGATCGTAGAAGCGGATGATCGTCGGGAAGGTGTAGACGGCAGCGCCGCCAGAGAGGGGGAGCATGTTAACCTCATCTTAGAGATCGTGGCCTATGTTGGCCGAGCACTCCCATCAAAACACGGCCGGCACCCCCACGCAAGGGGCGTATCTATAGGTTATTTTACGAAACCTTCAACTATACTTTCGTGACCCTTGGTAACCCTGGGGTCAGTACTTGTTAATCTATGAATGGAATTCGTGCTTAATCCCGTTCGGCCTTGCCCAAGGGATCTTCGAGGTGAGGCTGGCTGGGCGTTAACTATTTGGAAAGCATGAATTCTTTTCATGCTGGGGTTCATCAAGCAGAAAGCACTTGTCGAGGCGCCCTTCTTCAGCTATCCTTTGTGCACGTCTTAGGGATCGAGGGTGGACCAACGGCCTGAGCAACCGCCATCCGACAGAACTGCAAGAAGGCCGCCTGGGGCAACCTCAGGCGGCCTTCTTCGTTTCCGGCACCCAGCTTGTCCCCCTACCACTCTACCAACGCGCGCAACCTTGGGCGCGCAACCCTAGGCCAATGTCAGGGCGCCGCGGACACCCCCAATAGGCGCTAGCCTGATGGCGCAACCCGGCGGAAACCCTGGGCTTCGAGGTAGTGGTGGCCGGGATGCCGGGGGGCGTACTCTTGTACTCCTCCCCCCCTCAAAGAGTGTCCGAGATGTCCGAGTGTCCGAGGGTATGTCCGACATAGGACAAGGCACCCCAGGGAATGCCTAAGCCTCAGAAAGAGAAGACAAATACTCTCTCTATATATCTCCTATCGCGGACATCTCGGACATCTCGGACACCCTCTCGGGGGGCTGTCCGAGCTTGGGGGCGCCGCTCCCCGGCGAACAGAACTTATGCGCTGGCCCCTATCCCCTTCCCGCCGCCGGCGGTCGAGCTCACCTAACTCCCCTCCCCGGCCACTCCTGACCAGCTTAAGCCGCCCCAAGGGCCACTCTTTCCCGTACTCACGACCGTATCTACATTGGCTATCACGACACGAACGGCATGCATAACCTATTGGAATAATTGGCAAAATCCTGAGACCAGCGCGCCCGTTTCTTGGGCGCCAACGGCTCGCCGGCCTCAGCTTTTGGCCGAAATCGGCCCCCCGATGGCCATGAGCTGGACAGTCTGGCGTCGAGCCGGCCATCCCGCCACCCCCGACCAGGCGACGGCTGCCGGCGCGCGCTCCTGCGCCACATGCCTTCGGGCAGGAGCCGGGCGGGGCGGCGAGGGCGCGATCACGCGCTGCCGGCTGGGCAGCGCGCGGGCAAAGAAAGGCCGCCGCGGGGGTGAGCCGGGCGGCCGGACCGATGCGCTGGATAGCCTAGGGCCGTTGAAGCATCCGGCGCACGCTCTCGGCACCATATGGCCGCCCACTCGGCCCCAGATGGCCAAGCTCGGCCAGTGCCGCGGCGATCTCGCGCAGGCTGCGCTTGCCGGCCCGGCACCGCGGATGCGCTTGCCGGCGCGCCTCGGTCACGACCTCACCCGGCACCGGCGCGCGCCCACCCTTGCGGCCCGTGCGCTCGCGCGCCGCCCGCAGGCGAGCGACCAGCTGCGCCTTCTCGAACTCGGCCACGGCGCCCAGGATCGAGCGCACCATCTTCGCCGTCGGGGTGTCGTTGCGGAAGTGGTCCGGCGCGTTGACCGGCACCAGCTCGACGCCGAGCGACCGCAACCGCTCATGGCCGGTGAGCTGAACCATCAGGTCGCGCGCGAAGCGCGTTGCATCCTCGACCAGGACCAGCCCGACGCCATTGCCGATGATCCGGTTGAGCAGATCGGCGAAGCCTGGCCGCTCGTGGACAGGATCAGCGCCACTGACCGCGGCGTCATAAAACTCGGCCACGATCTCAAGCCCCTGCGCCGTGGCGTAGCTCATCACGGCGGCTCGCTGCCGATCGAGGCTGTCACCGTCCACGTTGGTAGCCGAGCTGGTGCGGTAGTAGGCGACGGCCTTGTTGCTGTCTCGAGACACGGCGCGCTCCCATTTAAGGCTGCAACCGGCAGCTATCCTAGAGTTTCGGCCTCTGTCTGTCAAGATGCTCAAGGTTCTGGACAGCCTCGACCAGGCGCAGGAGCGCGCCCACGAGGCGGCGCAGGTCCAGGCGACGACCGCCCCGATCGGCGAGACCATCCGCTGGCATGACGGCGCCGCCGCGGGCTCGGTGACCGCGGTCCGCGAGGGCACCAGCACGCTCGGCCGCTACTGCCGCGAGTTCCAGCAGAACGTGACGGTCGGCGGGCAGAACGAGCAGGCCTATGGCACCGCCTGCCAGCAGCCGGACGGAGCCTGGGAGATCGTCTCGACCGGCGACTAGCAGTGCGTCCCGATGCCGATCGATCAGCCGGCGCGGCTCGCCTTGCGCTGCTCCGGCTGGTCGGGCAGGCCGTAGCTCGGACCGAATTCCTTGAGGTGGTCGGCGATCACCCGGGCGATCAGGCGATAGCCGTTCGCGTTGGGGTGACCGTCGATCTCATAGAACAGCGGCGCCGCGTCCCCTGCGTGCGCCCGGAGAGCCGGAGTGAGATCGAGCGCGTCGATGCCGCGCTGCGCGAGCGCGTCTTTGAAATTCGCGACCAGAGGCGGCGCCGGCTGGCCGACCCGCGGCAGATACACCTCCTCCTTGGTCGGCATGAGCAGCACCACGAAATGGCCGCCCTGCTCGCGGGTGACCGCGCTCGCGCGCTCGATCGTCGTCATCACGAGCTCGAACGCCGGGTCCCCGGGATGATCCATGTCGATCTCCGACTCGAGCATGGCCGGCGTCAGGCGCACGCGCTGGCCATCCTCGAAATCGACCACGGTGCTGGCGACCGACGCGGTCAGGGACTTCCTTGCTCCGCGGAGAAAGGCAACCAGACGGCTGCCGCCGAGCAGCTGCCGCAACCAGCCGACCTCGCGGGGTTGGCCCGAGGTGATCTGCCATTCCGGGTAGGTCTGGTCGGTCCGCGCGTCGACCCACTGCTGGAACTGCCTGGCGTCGTACAGGTCGTTGCCGGCGAACAGCATGAACAGGACGAGCTCGGGGTGCAGCTGGAGACCGAAGGACTCGAGCACGCGAAGATACTGCTGTGGCCCGGCGCCGATCAGGCCGAGATTGATGACCTTGAGATTCGGCAGGAGATCGGCCACCAGGCGGGGCCAGGCCTGCGCATCTTCGACGCCATAGCCGAACGCCATCGAGTCGCCGACCACGACGACGTCGGCGTGCGCGGGCCAGGGCGACGGATTGCGGAAGCCGTGCTCGTCGGTGGTGAAGGTGAAATGGAGATCGTCCCGGCTGAGCTGCCCGGTGAACCCCGGCCGGTAGAGAAAGCCGAAACGGGGATCCGGCACCCTCGTGCCCTGCGCCTGCTGGGACTGGCTGAGCTCCTCCCAGTGCAGCTTGAGGCGCGCCTCCTCGCCCAGGAACTGGGGAAACAGCCGGAAGAACACCTCGGCGCCACCCAGACAGATGACCAGGGCGACGGCCACCAGGGCCAGATTCTGCAGGATCGTTCGGGTCATCGCGCGCGTCATCCACGGTCGGGTCGCAGGCTTGCGGCGCGGCGCGGGCGGGCGCGCCCGAGCAGCCGCCCGCTCATGCGACCCCGATCGTCCGCTCGCCGGAGGTCGGGTGGGCGTCGGGGAGACTGCCGGTCTCGTCCGGCAGAGCGTTGTGGCGACAGACGTCGGCGAAATAGGCGGCCGCCGGCCGCGGCGAGCGTTGCTGGGTGGCGAAGTCGGTGGCGAACAGGCCGAAGCGCGGGCCGGTGCCGAGCGACCACTCGTAGTTGTCCATCAGCGACCAGTAACAGTAGCCGGCGACCGGCAGCCCCGCCGCCAGCGCGTCGGCGAGCGCGCGGAGATGGGCGCGCAGGAAGCCGGTGCGCTGCTGCTCGTCGCGGGTCGCGATGCCGTTCTCGGTGATCAGCAGCGGTACGCCATAGCGCGCAAAGCGCGCGAGCTGCGGCTTCAGGCCCGCGGGATAGATCTCCCAGCCGATGTCGCTGAAGGCGCGCGGCGCGCCCTGATCGTCCTGGAGCCAGTCGCGACCGAACAGTGCTGCGGTGCCCTTGCCCTGCCAGTACACCAGGGCGCGACAATAGTAGTTCAGGCCGATGAAATCGAACGGCCGCCCGAAAGCGCCGGCCATGAGGCGGACCGGCAGCCAGTTGAGCGCCAGGTCGCGCAGGCTCGCGGCCGCACGGTCGAGCGGGCGCGCCGGCGCCCGGGCGACCACCAACGGCGCGCTGTGCGCGAACCCGACCAGGGCGTCCGGCCGATGGCGATGCAGGATGTCGTAGGCCTGCCGGTGCGCCTGGCCCATGTGGCGCATCACCCGCCCCGCCGCCAGCCAGTCGCCCTGCCGGCAGGGCGGCCAGTTGCCGGCCACGAACGCGTTCTTGGCGTAGACCATGGGCTCGTTGATCGTGATCCACCAGCGCACGAGATCCTTGAGATGCCCGGCGACCACCTCGACATAGCGCCCGAACCGGGCGACGCTGCGGCCGGTCAGCCAGCCGCCGGCGGCGGCGAACCAGGCTGGATTGGTAAAGTGGTGCAGCGTCACCAGCGGTTCCATGCCGCGCGCGCGCAGAGCCTGCACCACCTTGCGGTAATGCTCCAGGGCGTCCTGGTCCCATTCGCCCGGACGCGGCTCGATCCGGCTCCATTCGATCGAGAAGCGATGCGCGTTATGGCCGCAGTCCCGGGCGAGGTCGAAGTCCCGCTCGAACAGCTGGTGGTGCCGGCAGGCGTCGCCGGACGCGAACGGCAGCCGGCCCGCCTGCTCGAAGGCCCACCAGTCGCTCGCCCGGTTATCGCCCTCGACCTGATGGGCGGCGGTGGCCGCACCCCAGAGGAAGTCAGGCGGGAAAGGCGACGACCTGTGGTTTGGCACCGACCCGGCCCCTCCGCTTGGCTCCGGGCTGGCCCGGGCATCGACGGGCACCCGGTCGGCCGGCTGCCGATCCGTCGCCCAAGCGACGCTCGACCTCGGCCGAGCCGCATCCCGTGCTTAGCGCGGACGGTCGGGCGTAGCAACCCGCGCCCGGTCCGATGCCGCCCGCCCCGATGCCGCCCGCCCCGATGCCGCCCGCCCCGATGCCGCCAAGTCCCCGGGTCTGCGAGCCGAGCGCAGGATGTTGGACCGCACCGGCTGTGCGCCCACAAGGCGTTGTGCGTGACCGGGCGGGACAATCGCTTGACAACGGTTGGCGAAGCTGGGAATCTCCGGGCCTCCGTCTAAGGGATCTGGAAACGCTTGGCCGTGCGGCCTACCCTTTGCATGATCACCTACAATGGCGAGGTGTATCTTCGCGAGTTTTTGCGGGCCGCAGTTCTGCAGGCCGAGCATTTCGAGGAGATCGTGCTGATCGACAATGGCTCGACCGACGGTAGCCTGGAATTTGTCGAGCGCGAGTTTCCGACCGTGCGGGTGGTCCGCCTCGGTGAGAACCGGGGCGCCGGCGCCGCGCGTAACGCCGGCATCCGCGCGGTGACCACCGATCTCGTCTTGTTCCTCGACAATGACGTGATCTTGCTCGAAGGCTGCATCGATCGTCTGGTCGAAGCGCTCCAGGCGCACGCCGGCGCAATCATCGCGGCGCCGAGCGTCCTCTATGCCAAAATGCCGGAGGTGGTCCAATACTGCGGCGCCGACCATCACTTTCTTGGCCTGATGATCCTTCGCCAGGAAAATGTTCCCCTGGCCCAGGTCGACGCCCAGATTCGACCGACCGATTCGGTCGTGACCGCATGCTTTCTGCTCGACCGCGGGCGGCTGGTCAGCGAGGAGCCGTTCGACGAACTCTATTTCTATCACATGGAAGACCATGACTTCGGGGTGCGGTTGCGCGCTCTTGGCTACACAATCTTGGCCGTGCCGGAGGCTCATGTTCTGCATGGTGAAGGCCAGGCTGGGTTGTCGATCCGACGCGTCGGCAAGTACACCCAGGCTCGCATCTACTTTTTGATCCGGAATCGGTGGCTGTTTCTTCTTAAGAATTACGGCATGCGGTCGCTCGCGGTGCTGTGCCCGATTTTGCTGGTGTATGAGCTGGCGCAGCTCGTCATCGTGGTCAAGAACGGCTGGATTCTCCAGTGGGCGCGAGCGGCAGGCTGGATCGTCCGCCAGCTGCCGACGGTGCTCGCCAAGCGGCGGATCGTCCAGGCCACGCGCAAGCTGCCAGACCGCGCCCTGTTCTCCGATGGGCCGATCCCGTTCCGCAATGAGCTCGCGAGAGGTCGCCTGGAGTTGGCCGGCAAGCGCGCGCTCGATGTGATCAGCCTGCGCTATTGGCAAGGCGTCAGGCAGCTCCTGTGATCGGACAGGAAGGGCATCTCTCGAGAGGCATCGCAGCGCCCGCCGGCGGAGTGACCCGGGCCAATTCTGGTGATCCGACCATCGTGCGGGTCGACGGCGCTCGGCACCCGCCCCCACGCCTGAAGATCGCCATGGTCGCGGCGTGTCCGTTCCCGTTCGGCCGCGGCACGCCGATTCGAATCCAGCGCCAGGCCGAGGCGCTGGCGGCGCGGGGTCACGAGGTGCACGTCGTGACCTACTTTCTCGGCGCGCCCGAAGCGCTCGGGCGGGTCAGTGTGCACCGGACGGCGAAGCTGTGGTTCTACCGCACGACCTCCCCCGGCCCGACCTACGGCAAGCTGCTGATGCTCGACCCGATGCTCGCGACCCAGCTGATCCGGGTGGTCCGCCGCGCGCGGATCGACATCGTCCACGCCCACCACTACGAGGGGCTGCTCGTGGCGCTCGGAGCGAGGCCCTTCGCCAGGGTCCCGCTGGTCTACGACGCCCACACGACCCTCGGCTCGGAGCTGCCGTTCTTCCCCATGGGCCTGCCGCGCGGGCTGGTGACCTGGCTCGGCCGGCGCCTGGACGGCGGGCTGCCCAAGCTCGCCGATCATGTCATCAGCGTCACCGAGACGATTCGCGATCATCTGGTCCGCGACCATGCCTTCGATCCGGCGCGGGTCAGCGTGATCGGCAACGGCGTCGAATTCGAACGCTTCGCCCCGGCCGCCCAACCGTCCTGGGCTGCGAACGCCCCCAAGCGCATCATCTTCACCGGCAACCTCGCGGCCTATCAGGGCGTCGACCGGTTGCTCGAGGCCTTCGCGGCGGTGGCCAGGCAGCGGAGCGACGTGCAGCTCGTGATCGTCACCGATTCGGACTTTGCGGCCTACGAGCCGATCACCCGCCGGCTGGCGATCGGCGAGCGCGTCGAGGTCCTGGCGACGCCCGGCTTCGAGCGCCTGCCGGCCCTGCTCGAGACCGCGCACATCGCCGCCAACCCGCGCGTTGCGGCCGAAGGGATGCCGGTCAAGCTGCTCAACTACATGGCCGCCGGCATGCCGATCGTATCGTTCAAGGGCTCGGCCCCCGGCCTGACCCACGGCGAGACCGCCTGGCTGGTGGCGGGCGGTCGCCCGGCCGAGTTCGCGCAGGGCCTGCTGGCGCTGCTCGACGATCCCGAGGGCGCCCAGGAACTCGGCCGCCGCGCGCGGTGCTTCGTCGAGCAGCACTACCGCTGGCCGGTCGTCGCGGAACGGATCGAGCGCGTCTATCGGTCCGTGCTTGCGCTGGCCTGACGGCTGGCGGTTCACGATCGCAATTCGGGCGCCCGCAGGGCGGCCGCCGACTGCGGAGCGACCGAGACCGATGACCGGTCTTCCCCTTCGACCCACGCGCATCCTCGTCACCGGCGGTGCGGGCTTTCTCGGCAGCCATCTGTGTGATCGACTGGTGGCGGCCGGCCACGAGGTGGTGTCCGTCGACAACTATTTCACCGGGACGCGGGCCAACGTCGCCGGCCTCCTCAAGCACGCCAGCTTCGAGGCGATCCGCCACGACATCACGTTTTCGCTCTATGTGGAGGTCGACGAGATCTACAATCTCGCCTGCCCGGCCTCGCCGATCCACTACCAGCATGACCCCGTGCAGACGACCAAGACGAGCGTCCACGGCGCCATCAACATGCTCGGTCTGGCCAAGCGGGTGGGGGCCAAGATTCTCCAGGCCTCGACCAGCGAGGTCTACGGCGATCCGCGCGAGCACCCGCAGCGCGAAGAGTACTGGGGCCACGTCAATCCGGTCGGCCCCCGGTCCTGCTACGACGAAGGCAAGCGCTGCGCCGAAACGCTGTTCTTCGACTATCACCGGCAGCACGGTCTGCCGATCAAGGTCGCGCGCATCTTCAACACCTACGGCCCGCGCATGCATCTGAACGACGGCCGGGTGGTGTCGAATTTCATCGTTCAGGCGCTGACCGGCGGCGAGATCACGGTCTACGGCGACGGCCGGCAGACCCGCTCGTTCTGCTACTGCGACGACCTCGTCGACGGGCTCGTCCGGCTGATGGCCACCGGCGCCGATGTGACCGGCCCGATCAACCTCGGCAACCCCGGCGAGATCACGATCCGCGACCTCGCCGAGATGATCCTGGACCTGACCGGCTCGCGCGCACGGATCGTGACGCGGCCGTTGCCCCAGGACGATCCGCGCCAGCGCTGCCCGGACATCGGCAAGGCGCGAACGCTGCTCGGCTGGGCGCCCAAGGTCAGTCTCGAGGACGGTCTGCGCGCGACCGTGAGCTACTTCCGGAGCCTGCTCGGCAGCTGATGCGCAAAGGTCGCTGCACCTCTGGTGGCTTGTCGTCGCGCACCACCGTCTCTAACATTCGGGCGCGACGAGGGGCGAAAGGGGAAGGACAGCCGCATGCTGGTGGACGCGCCGACGGTGCCGGACGGCGCCAGGATCGAACGTGACATTTGCATCCGGACGCCGACGATCATCTCCCTCGCGCTGCGCGTCGCCAACCACCTGAAAGATCAGAAGACATGAGATCGCGTGAGGTCTGCCGGCGCCGTCCGGCCGATCGTGCGTCGACGGTCGGCGCGCCGGCCCCGGGCGTGGGGCGGCTGGCGGGACGATCCGGGTCGCGGGTCCAAAGGCGCCCTGGCAGGGATCGGCCGCGTCGAGCGGCGCTCGGCTGAACGCCGCCGATGGCCTCGCCTGAGCGGCTCTCGTTCTGCTACCTGGTGCCTGGGCACAACCTGCTCTCGACGGTCGGACCGACGCGCAACGTCCTGAGCCTCGCCCGCGCGCTCGGCGGCTATGCCGACATCACGGTGGCGTTCCGGCGGGTGCTCGACGAGCACGCCCCGCCGGACCTGCGCGTGGTCGAGCTGCAACCCGATGCCCCGCCGGAGGCCGGCGCGCTCGACGACGCTGCCATGCGCGGCATGAGCTATGGGGAGTTCCTGGCCTATCTGCGCGCCCTGCGGCGGTTCGTGAACGAGCGGCTCCAGCGCTTCGACGTGGTGCTCGAAAAGAGCTGGCTGTTGTCAGGCTATCTCTCGACGCTCTGCCGCCGGCACGGCCGGCTCGGCGTGCCGATCGAGAACTTCGTGCCCAACCCGGTGCAGAACGCCGCCGGCGGCCTGGCCAAACGGCTGCGGCTCGAGATCGGGCAGCGGCTGGCCGGCCACCACCTTCGCCAGGCCCCGCTGATCATTGCCGAGACCGCGCAGCTGAAGCGCGGCATCGCGCGCCACTGGCACGTTCCGGAGGATCGGATCGCGATCGTGGGCCTGGGCGTCGACCGCACCCTGTTCGCGCCCCGCGACCAGCTCGAGGCAAGGCGCGCGCTCAAGATTGCGCCCGAACGGCTGGTCCTCGTCTACGTCGGCGTGGTCGATGCCACCCACGATCTGGGCACCGTGCTCGGCGCCGTCGCCCGCGTCCGGGATCCGCGGCTCGAAGTCCACGTGGTCGGCGACGGCAGCCTGCGCGCGAGCCACGAGCGGGCGGCGCTGGCGGCCGGCGCCCGGGTGATCTTTCATGGCCGGGTGGCGCACGAGCAGGTCCCCGTCTACATTGCCGCCGCGGATCTGTGTCTGGCGCCTTACGATCCGAGCGCGTTCCAGAGTGGCGAGCTCGGCTACTCGACCATGAAGGTCCCCGAATACCTGAGCGTGGGGCGGCCGGTCGTGACCGTGCCGAGCGGGCGGCTCAGGGAGCTGATCCGGGACGGCCAGACCGGCTTTCTGGTGGCGAACGCGGTCGACGACTGGATGCGATTCTTGCGGCAATGCCCGGATCGGGCGACCCTCCGGGCGATGGGCGAGGCGGCGGCGAAGGTCGAGCTGATGAGCTGGGACGATACCGCGAGCGCCTATCTGGCGCTGTGCCAGCGCCAACTCGCGGACCAGCGGCGCGGGCTGGCGGCATGACCGGCAGTTTCGTTGCCGCCTACGCCCACCTCGTGCTCACCGTCTTTCTGGTCGGCTACGTCCTCTATTGGGCGGTCATGGTCGTAGCGCTCCGTCGCAGCTGCGATGCCGACGAGACCCTGCGTCTGCTGGCGGTTGCCAACCGCGCCCGTTGGCCGCATGTCGTGGTGCCCTGGGCGATGCGTCTGCCGCTGCCGTTCGTGGGCTGGGCGTTTCTCCTGATCCTGCTGGCGAGCGGCGTCGCGCTGGCGGCGGGTCATGGCTGGTCGCCGCTGCTGCTGCTCAAGCTCGCGCTGGTGGCGGCGTTCGCCGTCATCCAGCTGATCCTGACCCGCCGGCCGGTGCCGGCGCTGATCTTCGCCAACTTCGCCCTGGCACTGGTCATCGTCGTCCTGTCCGGACTGCTGACGCGGGTCTAGGCGCAAAGGTCGATCGGGCGTGCTCTACTGGATCTGCATCAGCCTCCATCTGCTGGCCGCGACGCTGTGGCTCGGGCACATGTTCGTCTGGTCGCTGGTGGTCGGCCCCGCGATCAAGCGGGTCGAGCCGCCGGCCACCGCCGAGCTCCTGCGCGAGCGCAGCCTGTTCATGGGGGCGCTCGGCTGGCCGGCGCTGGCGGTCCTGATCCTGACCGGCCTCTACCTGCTCAGCGCGCGCGGCATCGCCCCGATCGATCTCGTGACCGGCAGGGCGTTCGCCATCGGCGGCGGGGTGCTCGCGGTCAAGCTTCTCCTGGTGCTCTGGATGATCCTCTACCAGACCATCTGGGGGCACCGCCGGGCGCCGATCGCGATCTACGGCAACATGCTGGCCGCTCTGATCATCCTCGGCGCGTCGGTGGTCCTGGTGCGGAGCTGGGGCGGATGACCGAGGGCGCCAGGATCCTCGTGATCGGCCTCGAGCTCGGCGACGGGCGCCTGCTCCACGAGTGGGCCAAGGCCGGCCGGCTGCCGACCCTGGGGGCGCTGATCGAGGGCGGCACCTGGGGCTGGCTCGAGACCACCGCGGGCCAGCTCCACGTCTCGGCCTGGCCCTCGATCTACACCGGCGTCGGCCCGGGCGAGCACGGCGTCTACTTCACCTTCCAGCCTGCCCCGGGACTGCAGGGCTATCAGCGCTTTCACGAAGGCCTCTACGGCCGGCCGACCTTCTGGCGGCTGCTCGACGAGGCCGGGCGCCGGTGCACCGTGTTCGATGCGCCCTACACCCATCCCGAGCCGGGGTTCGCCGGGACCCAGCTGTTCGATTGGGGGACCTGGGCGCACTATCTGGCGCCGCAGGCGACGCCCAAGGGCGTCCTTGGCGAGCTCGAGCGCGCCTGCGGCAAATATCCGCTCGGCCTGGAAGCGCACGATCTGGGCTTCCAGCCCCTCGACCCGGCCGACACGCAACAGCGCCTGGTCGCCGCCGTCCGGCGCAAGGCCGAGGCCGCCTGCTGGCTGATGGGCCGCCAGGAGTTCGACCTCTACCTCGCGGTGTTCGGCGAGACCCACGTCGCCGCCCACTACTGCTGGAACCCGGGCGGCGAGCAGAGCCTGCTGCTGCCGATCTACGCCGAGCTCGACCGCGCGCTCGCCAGCCTGATCGAGGCGGCGGGGCCCGGGACCACGGTCTTCGTCGTCTCCGGCGATGCCGTCGCCCCCAACCACGCCGGCTGGTACCTCTTGCCCGAGGTGCTGGCGCGGCTCGGCTATTTCGCCTCCGCCGAGACCGCCCCGCCCCAGACCAATGCCCCGGAGACCAGGCCCAAGTTCGATCCCCTGCGCGCGCTTCGCGACCTCCTGCCCAAGGACTTCCGCAAGGCGCTGGCGCGCCAGCTGCCGACCCGGCTGCGCGACAAGCTCGCGCAGCGGGTCGACACCGCGACCTTCGACTGGCCGCGCACCCGCGCCTACTGCCTGCCGACCGACCTCGAGGGCTGCATCCGGATCAACCTCAAGGGCCGCGAGCCCGAGGGTACGGTCGAGCCGGGCGCCGAGTCCGAGGCGCTGTGCGAGGATCTCGCGGCGGCGCTCGGGGAGCTCAGCAACCCGGCCACGGGCCGGCGCGCGGTCCGGGAGGTGCTGATCGCCGACCAGGCGTTTCCGGGCCGCCGCCGCGCCCACCTGCCCGATCTGGTCGTGCTCTGGGACCCGACCACCCCGATCACGTCCCTCTCGTCCGCCCGCACCGGCGAGGTCAGCGGCGCTTCGCCCGACCCCCGGCCGGGGACCCACGCCGGGCCCGGATTCGTGCTCATGCACGGGCCGGGGGTCGGCGCGGGCGAGGGCCTGGACAACGGCCACATCCTCGATCTGGCGCCGACCATCCTCGAGCGCCTCGGGGTCGCCCCGCCCGAGCACATGACCGGCCGGGTCTGGCCGTGAGACCCTTCAGCGCGAGGGAGCCATAGAAGGTGGCGATCAAAATCCTGCAGAGCGGCGCCGGGCTCCGCGGCAACCATTGGGCGGACTTCATCCGCGCGCACCCGGACAGCGAGTGCGTCGCCGTGGTCGACGTCGATCGCGGCGCGCTCGACCGCATCAAGGCCAAGGTCCAGAACGACGCCTGCGCCTACTACGACGATCTCGAGGCGGCGCTGGCACAGACCACCGCCGATGCGGCGCTGATCGTCAGCCCGTCGGAATGGCATGCCCGCCAGGCGATCCGCTGCCTGGAGGCCGGGCTCACGGTCATGGTCGAGAAGCCGTTCGGCACCAGCGTCATCGAGGCCCAAGGCATCCTGGAGCGCGCCCGGCAGCTCGGCAAGCAGGTCATCGTCGCCGAGAACTACCGGTTCTTTCCGGCCGAGCGGACGGTGCGCAGGCTGCTGCAGGACGGCTTTCTCGGCGCGCTCGACCACGCGACCCTGGTCGACCGGCGCCACATGCCGAGCCACACCGAGGGCCCCTGGCTCGCCGCCCTCGACTATCCGCAGCTGCAGGAGGTCGCGATCCATCATTTCGACAGCCTGCGGTGCTTCTTCTTCGAACAGCCCCCGACCCGCATCACCGCCAAGGTCTGGAACCCGCCCTGGAGCGACTACCGGCACGGCGCCAGCACCGAGGCGCTGATCGACTTCGGCGAGCTGCGCGCGCAATACCTCGGCACCATGCTGTCTCACCGCTTCGGCTTCTCGTTGTGGATCGAGGGCGAGAAAGGGGTGCTCTGGACCAACCGCAGATACGTCGCCTGGCGTCCCAATGGCAGCCGCTGGTTCCGGCCGATCCGCAACCTCAAGGTGCCGCCCGGGGATGAGAAGAAATACCCGCAAGGCGGCACCACCTCGCTCCTGAACAGCCTGCGGGACGCCGTCCAGAACGGCACGTCCGCCGAGACCCGCGGCGAGGACAATATCTGGACGGTGGCGATGATCGAGGCCGCCAAGCTGTCGGACCGGGAGCGGCGGACGGTCGACATCGCCGACGTCTTTGCCGGCGCTTCGGGCTGAGGACCGGACTTTGGCCGCCGGCCCAAAGTCAGGAAAAGTTCTGCTGCTCGGGCTCGACAGCGCCGATGCGGAGCTGATCGAGCGCTGGTCCGACGAGGGCCACCTGCCGACCTTTGCCCGGCTGCGCCAGGACGGCCTGTGGAGCCGGCTCGGCACCACCGCCGAGGTCATGCACGTCTCGGCCTGGCCGTCGATCTACACCGGCACCACGCCCGGCCAGCACGGCCTCTACCACGCGTATCAGGTCCGCGCCGGCGACCAGCGCGTCCAACGCACCCTGCCCGAATGGTGCGCCCGGCCGCCGTTCTGGAAATTCCTCGACGACGCCGGCCGCCGCTGCATCGTGATGGACGCCTTCATGGATGCCCGCCTGCCGCACTTCAAGGGCGTGCAGATCCTGGAATACGGCACCTGGACCTGGTTCTCGGAGCCGGGCAGCTCGCGGCCGGGGCTCTATGATGAGATCGTCAAACGGTTCGGCGCCTATCCCGCGCCCGAGCACAGCAACCAGGTGACCATCCCCGAGCAGCTCCGGTTCCGCGATCAGCTGATCCGGGCGGTGGCGGTCAAGTCGAAAGTCGCGCGCTGGCTGCTCGCCGAGCAGCCCTGGGACCTCGCCTTTATCACCTTCAGCGAGCCGCACGGCGGCGGGCATTACCTCTGGCATTCCGGTGATCCGGACTATCCGCTCTATCCGCCCGGCGGCCTGCCCGGCGCGCCCCACCCGTTGCGCGAGGTCTACGCCGCGGTCGATCAGGCGATCGGCGAGATCGTGGCGACTCTGGATGACCGGACGCTGCTGCTGATCGTCTCGGGCGACGGCATGGGGCCCAACTATTCGGGCTCGCACCTGATGCCGGAGTTCCTGCATCGGCTGGGCCTGTTCTTCGCGCCTTCGGTCGGGCAGCGCCAGTCCGAGCCGACGCCCGCGCCCAAGCAGAGCCTGACCGCAGCGCTGCGCGGCATGGTGCCGCTCAGCGTCCGGCAGTCGATCACCCGCTGCCTGCCGCGCAGCGTCCGCCAGCGGCTCAGCACCAAGTGGATGAACGCCGACATCGAGTGGCCGCGGACCCAGGCCTTCTGCATCCCCAACAGCAACGAGGGCTATTTCCGGCTCAACCTTGAGGGCCGCGAGCCGCAGGGCATCGTCACCGACGGTGAGGCCCGCCGGCAGCTCGAGGCGTCCCTGAGGGCCGAACTGGACGCCCTGGTCAACCCGACGACCGGCCGGCGCTGCGCCCATGCGGTGCACGTCATGGACGACACCTTTCCAGGCCCGGAGCGGCAGCATCTGCCGGACGTCGTGATCAGCTGGGACTTCGATGCCCTGGTGCTGGACCGGGTCCAGGGGCCCGCCTCGGGGCTCGTTGCCGGCAAGTGCGGCTATCAGGTGCCGGCCCATTATTCGGGCAATCATCGCCCGAACGCGTTCGTTCTGGGCTATGGTGCCGGGGTCGCGACCGGCGGCGCCATCGACCGCGGGCACATCGTCGACCTCGCGCCCACGATCCTCGCGGCGCTCGGCGTCGATCCCCCGACCCACTTCGAGGGGCGCGCCTGGGCAACGTTCGTTTGAAACAGCACGGAAACCAACTGCGATGTGTGGGCTCACCGGCCTCGTCTGCATAGCACCTCTCTACGACCAGTCGGAATGCGAGACGATCGTCGAGCGCATGAACCAGCGGATTGCGCACCGCGGCCCCGACGACCACGGCGTCGAGAGCCGCGAGCGGGTGTGCTTGGGCTCGCTCCGCCTCAGCATCATCGACCTGTCGGCGGCCGGACACATGCCGATGCACGATGCGTCGGGGCGCTGGTCGATCGTGTACAACGGCGAGGTCTACAACTTTCAGGAATTGCGCGAGGAGCTGGCCCTGCTCGGCCACCAGTTCCATTCGCGGACCGACACCGAGGTGGTGCTGCACGCCTTCATGGAATGGGGGCTGGAGTGCATGCACCGCTTCATCGGCATGTTCGCATTCGCGATCCATGACGCCGACGCCGAGACGGTGACCCTGGTTCGGGATCGCTTTGGCATCAAGCCGCTCTACTACGCCAAGACCGAGCGCTTCATCCTGTTCGGCTCCGAGATCAAGGCGTTGCTCACGGCGCTCAAGGAGCCGCGGGTCGACAAGTGGAGCCTGGTCGAGTGGTTCCTCTACCGGAACGTCGACGTGCTGACGCCTGAGACCCTGATCGAGGGCGTGCGCGCGGTGCTGCCCGGCCAGGCGGTCACGATCCTGCGCGGCGAGCCGACCGTGCATCAGTGGTACGCGCCGCTCCGCCACGTCGAACAGGGCGCCTTTGCGCGCTTCGCAGCCGCCAGCCCCGAGGCGATCGTGGGCGAGATCGATCGCCTCCTCGAGGACGCCACCCGCCTCCGGCTGGTCAGCGACGTGCCGGTCGGCACACTGCTCAGCGGCGGCCTCGACTTCGAGCCTGATCACCGCGATGGCGGCACGCCACAGCCAGGACCTCACGGCCTTCCACGTCTCGGTCGCGGGCCACCCCGACCTCGACGAGCGGCGCTTCGCCGAGCAGCTGACCGGCAAGCTCGAGATCCCGTTCGTGCCCTTCGAGCTCAATGGCGAGAACTTCCGGCGCGCGCTGCCGCGGGTGGTCGATCTGTCCGACCTGCCGCTCACTCACCCGAACTCGGTCGCCTACTACCTGATCAGCAAGGTCGCGAGGGATCACGGGGTGATCGTGCTGCTGTCCGGCGAGGGCGCCGACGAGCTGTTCGGCGGCTACAGCTGGGCCTACCGCCGGACCCTCTGGCTGCACCGGCTGCAACCGATCCTCGACCGCCTGCCGGGAAGGCTCAGCGAGCTCCTCCAGCTCCTGGTGTACGCGCAGGCCGGCATGCCGGTGACCGCCCATCGCTTTCGCGACCTGCTGCCACCGGCGATCGACCTCGCCGACCGCTACGCGCGCTACGACTGGCGCGAGCAGTGCACCGCCGCCTACGGATTCGTCGATCATCCGGGCCAGCGCGCGGTGCTCGGCACCATGCTCGCCGACCTCGGCGACTTCCTGACGCCTTTGCTCCGGCGCCTCGACCGGACCAGCATGGGCGCCTCGGTCGAGTGCCGGGTGCCGTTCCTCGATCACCGGCTGGTGCACGAATGCATCAACCTGCCGATGCGCTACCGGGTGGGTGCGCGTGCCAACAAGTGGGTGCTGAAGCGGGTCGCGGACCGCTACCTGCCTGGTGACCTGGTCGAGCGCAAGAAGATGGGCTTCCCTCTGCCGCTCGCCGACTACGTGCGCCCGCTGGCGACGATCGACTTCTTCGCAGGCGGCTTTTGCGAGCAGGAGCTCGGCCTCAACCGCCGCGGGCTCGAACGGCTGATCGACGGCTGGCAGCGCTGGATCTACGCCGTCTTCGGCCTGGTCACCCTCGAGATCTGGGGCCGGCTGCACTTCCGCCACCAGTCGGTCGAGCTGATCGACGAGCAGATCCGCGGGCTCGAGCGCCGGCAGATGTCGAAAGCCGCCTGATCCCATGTCGAGCCTGACCCGACAGGCCGCGCGCGGCACGGCCTTGTTGGCGCTCGCGCAGCTGCTGCTGACCGCCGCAGGCTACATCGTCGCGGTCATGCTGGCGCGCGGGCTCGGCCCGGCCGACTACGGCGTCTACGGCATCATCTATTCGCTCCTCCTGTCGATCGAGCTGATCGGCCGGCTCGGCATCTCGCAGGCGATCGCCCGCCTGGTGGCCGAGCGGGGCACGATCGAGCCGCGCCTCGAGGGCAGCGGTCTGACCCTGATCCTGCTCGTCAACGGCGTGATCTTCATCGCCTTCTGGGTCGGGGCGGGCTGGCTCGCCGAGATCTTCAACATCGCCGAGCACGGCCGGTTCCTGTTCCGGGTCGCAGGCATCGACATCCCTTTCTACGCGACCTACGTGATCCTTCTGGAGATCCTGGGCGGCCGGCGCGACTTCCTGTCCGAGAGCCTCGGCATCGCGCTCTACAGCCTCGTCAAGGTGGTCGGCGTGGTCGTGCTAGTGACGATCGGGCCGAGCATCACGGGCGCGCTCGTGCTCAACGTCGCGGCATCGATCGGGGGGCTGGCCTACCTCGCCACAAGGGTCGGCCGGCGCAGCTTCACGTTCAATCTGGACGCTCGCGCGCCGATCATCCGGCTGGCGATCCCGGTCGCGGTCGGCGGCATCGGGACCCAGCTGCTGGGCGCAATCGACCTGTGGTCGCTGAACGTCATCGGCAGCGTCGCCGACGAGGTCAAAGGCTTTTACGTCGCCGCAACCACGCTCGCGCGCATGCCGAACCTGATTGCATTCGTGATGATCGCGGTCCTGATCCCGTCCGTCGGCCGCGCGACCGCGATGGGCGATCCGGCGCTGGTCCAAAGGACGGTCCGGGGCGCGATCCGGTTCCTGGTCGTGACGCTGCTGCCCGGCTGCGCGCTGATCGCGGTCGAGGCCCGGCCGATCATGGTGCTGCTGTTCTCGGCCGAGTACAGCCAGGGCGCGCTCCTGCTGCAGATCCTGGTGTTCGCGCAGGGCCTCTGCAACACGATCTTCCTGACCTTGATCGGGGTCC
Source organism: uncultured Alphaproteobacteria bacterium (assembly GCA_963753685.1). Lineage (GTDB taxonomy): Bacteria > Pseudomonadota > Alphaproteobacteria > Geminicoccales > Geminicoccaceae > DATAOG01. The sequence goes on along the minus strand of CAVWDE010000015.1, from coordinate 77,351 downwards.
TGGTGGCGGTCAACGAGCCACGCCGCGGCGCCGTGATCGCGCTGGCCGTGCTGCCGGTGGCACTGATCGGCAACATTGTGCTGATCCCGCTGCTCGGGGCGCCCGGCGCCGCGCTCGCCGCGCTGATCGCGACCACGACCGCGGCGATCGCTGCCGGGATCGTGCTGTGGCAGCGGGTCGGCAATATCCTCGAGCCCCTGGCGCTCGCGAAGACGCTGCTGGCCACCCTGGTCGTGAGCGGGGTCGCGGCTCTCCTTCCGGCCGAAGGCCTGCTCGTCCTGGTCGAGCTCGTGGCGCTCGGCGTCGTGTTCCTGATCCTGGCCGCGCTGCTCGGGGTCGTCGGCCGCGCCGATCTCGACCTCCTGCGCTCGCCCAGCCCGCGCCCGGGCGCGCCGGGGACGGGCTGATCGGGCGCGCGCGGCTCAAGGCAGCGGCGACCCGTTGCCGATCGGCCGGGCGAGCGGCGGGTCCGCCCGCTGGTACAGGGGACGGTAGCTGATCGCGGCGTCGCCAGAGCGGATGAAACCGTAGATCTGTTTGGAACCCCAGGACAGCTCGGGGTCGACGACCAGCTCGATGTCGGCGCCGAACATGCCCGTGTTGATCTCGTGGATCAGCCGCGCCTGGCCTGTGAATCGCGATCGGTGATTGAACTGCAGGTCATCGAAATAGATCACACAGCCGGCCGGCAGGATCGGGATCAACCGCTCCATGACCGTCCGGCTCGAGGTGTAGAGATCGCAGTCGACCCAGATCAGGATCGGCTGCGCCTCGCGCAGCTGCGCGAGTAGCTCGTCGGTGAGCGTCGTCTCGAAGTAGCCGGCATGAAGGCGGAAGTTGCGATAGGCCGCCTGCTCCAGCTGCCGGCGCAGGGTTTCGTAGCTCGCCCGGTACGAGCCCGGGATCCAGTCGTTGGCGCGGAACCCCCGGTCCTTCGGGGTTGGTCGCGGTCGGCAGCCCCTCGAAGGAGTCGAAGCCGTGGACCGTGACCCGGTTTTCGAGCCTGAGATAGCGGGTCGCGTAGAGCAGCTTCGTGGTCGCATAGCCCTGCGCTGTCCCGAACTCCAGGATGGTCAGTGGCCCGGCGCACTCGCTGCCGAACTCGCGCAGGACGTCGTAGACGTGGTCGAGCCGGTAGAAGCCGGTGCCGACCCGACGCAGGAGCTTGCGCGGCTTGGAGATCAGGTTGAGGTAGACGAAGGTCTTGAGGCTAGGCGCCGGGCAGGCAGAAGCTTAGCAGGCCAAGGGCTTGGCATGCGCCTCGCGTGCCCGCCTTGGCAGCATCCGAGCTCGGATGCGGATCGGTCATCCAGTCAGGGTGCAAGCTCTCCTCCACCCACGTCGCCGCAGCGCCTTGACCAGGATCGTTCAGCTTCTGATTGCCTGCGCCATCCCGCTTTTCGCCGCGCTTGACAAGCCGACGGCCGGCGTCGAGCGCGTCTCGGTCAGGCGCCCGGCCGGCTGATGTGCGCCGCGAGCCTGAGGGCCAGCGCCACGATGGTGAGCGTCGGGTTGGCGTGGCCGGCGCTCGGGAACACGGCGCTGCCGGCGATGTAGAGGTTCTTCACGCCGTGCACGCGGCAGTCGCGGTCGACCACGCCGGTCCGCGGGCTGGCGCTCATCCGGGTGGTGCCCATGTGGTGCGAGGCGTCGGTGTAGTGCGGCACGCCCGCGCCCGGCTCCAGGGTGCCGAGGCCCCGCTGCTCGAGCGTCCGGCCGAGCACCCTCTCCAGGCGCAGCATGCTGTCGTAGACGCTGTCCGGAATCCGCCAGTCGAGCACCAGCCGGTTCAGCCCCAGGCGGTCGGTGTCCCGGCTCAGCGTGACCCGGCTTGCCGGCTCCGGCGGCTGCTCGCAGAAGTAGACCACGATGTAGCGCTTAGCCTGGCGCTCGGACGCCAGCCGGTAGCGCGCGAGCGTCGCCAGGCGCCACAGCCGGTGCGGCAGGATCTCCTTGGGCGACAACAGATAGATGAAGTCCTGCACGGCCGGCGCAAGGCGGGCCTTGCCGAGCTCGAGGCGGCCACCCGCATGGCCACGCCGGAGCAGCACCTTGCCGACCTCGACCGCAGCCTGATAGTGCTGGGTGGCGTAGCCGGACGCTTCCTCCTCCAGGGTCAGGTAGTGGTTCAGCAGCCCCGCGCGCGCCTGGACCTCGGGCGCCAGGCCGATCCCGAGCTGGACCTTGCCGTCGCTGAGCGGCCAGCCCCGCATCAGGGTCAGGCGTCGCCCGGGGGCCAGCCGGACCGCGCCGAACACCGCCCGCGGGTGGTCCATGAAATAGCGGCCGACCAGATCGAAGCCGTTGCCGATGCCGCAGCTCTGGCGGTCGCGCGAGCTCAGCAGCAGACGCGGTGTCTCGAGCCCGCCCGCCGCCAGGACGAAGGTCCGCGCCTCGAGCCGCAGCACCTTGCCGGTGAGCGTCTGCGCGGTCAGCGCGCGCACCACGCTGCCATCGTCGTCGAGCTCGATCCGGGTCACGCTCGCGTGCAGCAGCAGCCGGACGTTGGCGGCGTGCTTCAGGCGGCGACGCTCGCTGCGGCCGAAGCGCTTGGGCTTGGGCGCCCACAGCGACAGGGTCGGCACCACCTCCGGGCCACCCAGCAGGTCACGCTCGGCCGCGCTGAGGCGGCGGTCGTGGGTCGCGAGCTCGAACTGCGCGACGCTGCCCAGTCCCAGAATCGCCGCGGCCTGCGCGTAATGGCGGACCACTTCGCAGGGCGCAATCGGCCAGCCACTGTCCGGGACCCAGGCTCGCGCGGCGAAGTCCGGCTGCTGCAAGCGCATGCAGCGGCCCGCCCAGAGGTTGCAGCTGCCGCCGAAATAACGCGCGCGCGACATGTAGTTCGGGCGCTGCGGGTAGCCCGCCTGCTCGAGGTCGTAGAGCGCCTGGACCGCCTCGTCCGGCTCGAACCCGCCGCTCTCCACCAGGAGCACGCCCCGGCCCGCGGCCTCGAGCTCGAGTGCCAGCGTGATCCCGGCCGCGCCGGCGCCAACGATGCAGACCTCCGCCTCGAGGCGCGCGCCATCTTCCAGAGCCCGTGCGTCGACGATGGTCAACGACTCCCTCCGTCACTGCTCCATGGGGGCACGCTAGCGGGATCACCGCGCGACCGACGCCGCGTTCGGACAGGCAGGCCCGCAACCCGGCGCTGCAGGGCAGGCGATCGCCGGCCCCGGCCGCCCCGCTACATCGGCAGGCCCTGCTGGGGTGCGGTCGGCCCGTCGCCGGCGATCGTGGTCCGCCGCATGTCCCGCACTTCCTCGGTCTCAGGGTAGCGGCGCGCCCGGTGCATGGTCTGGCGATTGTCCCACACCACGAGGTCATGCCGCCGCCAGTGATGGACGTGGACGAACTCGCGCTGGGTCGCGTGCTCGATCAGATCGCGCAGCAGCGCGCGCGCCTCCGGCATCGGCCAGCCGACGATCGTGCCGGCGTGGGAGGCAAGGAACAGCGACCTGCGGCCGGTGACCGGGTGCGTGCGCACCAGGCACTGGCGGACCGGCGCGAAGGTGATCTTCTCCCCATCGGTGAAGTCGGCAAAGCCCAGCTGGCTGCGGGAATACATCAGCGAGTGCTCGCAGATCAGGTCCTCGATCTCGGCCTTGGTCGCCGCATCGAGGGCGTCGTAGGCGGCGCGCATGTCGGCGAACTCGGTATCGCCGCCGCTGGACGGCACGGCGCGCGCCGAGAGCAGCGAATATTTGGCCGGGATCGCCCGGAAGGAGCTGTCGGAATGCCAGAGCCGGTTGCCAAGATTGAACATCCGCCGGCGGTCGTCGCGCGCGAACACCCGGTGGTCGCGATCGAGGTTGGAGATGTCCGCGAGCTCGACCGGCAGCCGCCGCTCCTCGGGCTTGGTGACGTTGCTGCCGACCGCGAGCTCGATCGCGCCGAAGTTGCGGCTGAAGGCGACCTGCTGCTCATCGCTGAGCGGCTGGTCGTGGAACACCAGGACGGCATGGCGATCCATGCCCGCCTCGATCGCCCGGACGTCCCCGGCCGCGAGCGGTTGGCGCAGGTCGACGCCCGAGACCTCGCCGACGAACAGCGGGTGGAGCTGGCGGATTTCGATGGTCATGGCCAAACCCTCCCTGGCGCAGCGGCCAGCATCCGACAGCGGGCCGGGTCTGGCAAGCGGGCGGTCTTGCCAGGCTCTTGCCAGACCCTTGCCAGGCTCTTGCCAGACTGGGGGATGCTGGTCCACTACCGGCGGGCAAAGTCTGCAGCCTGCGATCCGGGAGACCGTCCATGAGCCGCCTGCCCGAGCTTGCCTACGAGCAGATGAGCGCCGCGCAGCGCCGCATCCACGACCAGATCGCGGCCGGTCCGCGCGGCCACGTCGTGGGCCCGCTCAAGGTCTGGCTGCAGGCACCCGGGCTCGCCGACCGCGCCCAGAAGCTCGGCGCCTATGCCCGCTTCGAGAGCTCGCTGCCGCCCGCCCTCTCGGAGCTCGCGATCCTGGTCACCGGCAGCGCCTGGAAGGCGGAGTTCGAGTGGTACGCGCACGCCAGGCTGGCGCGTGCGGCGGGCATCCCCGATGCCGTGATCGAGGCGATCCGGACCGGCGCCGAGCCGGAGCTCGCGGACCTGAAATCTCGCGCCGTCTATGCGGTCGCGCACGAGCTGCACGCGACCCGGGCGCTCTCGGATGCGACCTACGCCCAGGCGGAAGCCGCGCTCGGGCGGGAAGGCCTGGTCGACCTGGTCGGCATCCTCGGCTACTACACGCTGGTCTCGATGACCCTCAACGCCTTCGACATACCGACCCCGGACGGCTCGCGGGCGTTCGCGGACTGAACTTCGCGCCGGAATTCCAGCTGCGGACCCAGAGCGCTCAAGCGAGGCTCACCGCCAGGCTCGCAACCTGCGCGGCGGCGATGCTGAACGCCGCCTCAGCCTGCAGATCCCGATCCCCGATCCGGCCTCGGATGGTGGCCGTATGGGAGCCGGGCATCAGATTGCGCAGCGCCGCGGTCTTGCCATGGTGCGTCTCCTCGGCCCCGCCGTCGAGCGCCAGCCGCCAGCCGTCTGCGCATTGCTCGCCGTTGGCAACCGTCACGTTCGCAGCACCCATGCGCATGATCTCGGCCTGCGCCTTGGCGGCCTTGTCGATATCGGTGAGCGCGGCGCTGAACTCGGTGACCCAGCTGTCCATCTCCGCCTTCAGAAGCTCGTTGACCTGGGCCAGGAACTCCTTGCAGCGTCTGAGCCCGGCCTCGGCCTCCTGCGGCCCGGGATCGTGCTTGCCCTCCCAGACCGCGCGCCGGATCTCCCAGTCGAGCAGGAAGCCGTGCAGCGCGTGGCGGATCTGCATCTCGGTGGTCAGAAACCGCATCCAGGCGGTGGAGTAGCCGAAGAAGCGATCGAGCCCGACGCAGGCCGCCGCAACCACGAGCGCGACCGACGCCCAGGCGGGTTTCGGCGTCCCGTAGATCTCGGCGAGCAGCGGGATCAGACCGGCGAACGCGGTCGCGACGATCGCGGCAAAACGAAAGCCCTGGGCGCGCAGCCGCTTGCCGGTCTTCTTGTGCAGATACCACGCGATCGACTTTTCGGCCTCGGCGGCCACGTAGTCCGCGACCTTCTGCAGCGACTCCGCGCGTCGGGCGGGGTCCCACGGCAGTTTTGGCAGCTGCTCGAAGCCGATGTCGCGTGGCGGCTTTGGCGGCTCGGATGCCTGCGGGTCCAAGGCCCGATCTCCCAATCGTCTCTCAGATCAAATGGTTGACGCCTGCGCTCCTGCGGGACCGGCGATCGCGGCGCATGAAACACCGCACGCGCAGATCGCGCAAGAGGACGGCGCGCGCGGTCGCGAACCGGCGCTCAACCGGTGCCCGGATGGGGCGCGACGCAGGACGCGGACAGGCCGCCGTCGACGATCAGCTCGGTCGCGGTGATGTATTTGGCGGCGTCGGAGGCCAGGAACAGCACCGCCTCTGCGACGTCGAAGCCGTCGCCCATCCGGCCCATCGGCACCTGCCGGTGGCGCGCCGCGATCAGCTTGTCCGCATCGCCGCCGGCGCGCTCGTGGGCCAGCCGGGCCTTGACCAGCGGCGTGTTCATCAGCCCCGGGATCACCGTGTTGATGCGCACGTTCTGAGGCGCGTATCTGACCGCGGTCACGCGCGAGAACTGGATCAGCGCTGCCTTGGCCGCCGCGTAGGCGACCACGTCGGCGCCGAAATAGCGCAGCGCCGCGATCGAGGCCAGGTTGACGATCGCCCCGCCGCCCTGGCCGACCATGATCGGGATCACCCGTTTGCAGCTCTGGAACACATAGGTCAGGTTCATCTCGAGCTGTCTGGCCCAGACCTCCTCGGTCATGCTGACCGGGTCGCCCGGCGCCGAGCCGCCGACATTGTTGACCAGCACGTCGATCCGGCCGCAGCGCTCGAGGCAGGCGGCAACCGTGGCATCGAGCTCCTGGGCCCGGGTGACGTCGGCAGCCTGTCCCTCGAACCTGCCGCCCTCGGCCTCGATCAGGCTCCGGGTCTCGGCGAGCGCGTCCGGATCACGATCGACCCCGAAGACGCACGCCCCCTCGCGCGCGAACAGCACTGCGGTCGCCTTGCCGTTGCCAAAGCCCGGCCCGACGCTGCCGGCGCCCAACACCAGCGCGACCTTGGCCCGAAAGCGGGCGGCCATGGTCAGCCGCCCGGCGCGCCCTGGGTGTTGACATAGAGGGAATATACCGACTGGCTCGCGGCCATGAAGAGGCGGTTGCGCTTCAGCCCGCCGAAGCAGACGTTGGCGCAGCGCTCAGGCAGGGCGATGCGGCCGATCCTGGTGCCATCGGGCGCGAAGATCAGCACGCCGTCGAGCGCCTCGCTGCCCATCCCCCAGCCGCACCAGAGATTGCCGTCGACATCGCAACGCATGCCATCCGGCGTGCCGCCCTCGGCGTCGATCAGCACCTGCTTGTTCGCGATCTCCCGCCCGTTGGCGGCGACGTCGAAGACCAGGATCTTGCGGTTGGGGATGCCGCGCGATTCGACCACGTACAGCAACCGCTCATCCGGAGAGAAGCAGAGCCCGTTCGGGCCCAGCACGTCGTCGGCGACCACGCTCGCCGCGCCGCTCTCACCATCGATCCGGTAGATCGCCTGGGGCACCTCCGACTCGGCCTTGTGGCCCTCATAGTGCCCGAGAATGCCGAACGGCGGGTCGGTGAACCAGATCGAGCCGTCCGACTTCACGACCACGTCGTTCGGCGAGTTGAGCTGCTTGCCCTGCCAGCGATCCATCAGCACGGTCACCGTGCCGTCGTACTCGGTGCGCGTCACCCGCCGCCCGTGCTCGCAGGTGACGAGCCGCCCCTGGCGGTCGCGGGTGTTGCCGTTGGCGAAGTTCGAGGGCCGGCGGTAAGCGCTGACCCGGCCGGTCTCCTCCTCCCACTTCAGGATCCGGTCGTTCGGGATGTCGCTCCACAACAAGATACCGCCCGTCCCCGAACCAGACCGGCCCCTCCGCCCACCGGCAGCCGGTATAGAGCCGCTCGACGGCAGCGCTGAAGATCCGGTACTTGGCGAACCGTTCATCAAGGATCTCGACCGCCGGATCGGGATAGCGCACCGGCGCCCGCCACGCCGCGCTCGAGGGATCATGTCTGGTCATTCTGGCCCCTTCCTCCCTGACGCCGCGCCGCTCGCCTTGGACCTCAGGCTCTCGCCCCGCGGGCCTCGCTCCCGGCATGGTCAAACCACGGCGCACCGATAGCGGTCAACTCATTCCCCTGTCGACGCGGAGCAAGTGATGTCATATATGATGCCATGCGCGTGGTCCTGGATACGGACGTCGTGGTCGCGGGCGTACTCAGTCCCACGGGCGCCAGCCGGCAGTTGCTGATCGCCGCGGTTGATGGCCGGTTCCGGCTCCTGGTCTCGGTACCGTTGATGCTGGAGTGGGAGGCGGTCCTGAAGCGGCCCGAGATGCTGCGGGCCGCAAACGGCGGGACGCAGGATGTCGACGTGCTACTCGACCAGCTGGCCGATGCCTGCCTGCCGGTCGACCTGCACTTTCTTTGGCGGGCGCGCTCGAGGGACCCCGGCGACGACATGGTCCTGGAGACTGCGCTCAACGGGCTGGCGGATACGATCGTGACCTTCAACGTCCGGGACCTGATGGCAGCCGCAGCTGACTTTGGCATACAGGTCGAGCAGCCGGCCGAATTCCTGCGGAGACTGCGATGAGCCGGACCTTTCCCTTGCGCCTGTCCGATTCGATCAAGCGCGTGGCCGAGGAGCTGGCCCGCGCCGATGGCGTGAGCCTCAATCAGTTCATCGCGACGGCGGTCGCGGAGAAGGTGAGCGCGCTCAACACGGCGGCCTATTTCCGCTCACGTGCCGCCCGGGCCGATCGCGCCAGGTTCGATCAGGTGCTCGCGCGCCTCGGCAGCCTGCCGCCACAGGCGGGCGACGAGGTGGACCGCGAGTGAGGGCCGACCGGGAAGCCCTGACGCCCTTCTTATGGGTGGGATCGCCGCTCAAGGGCCACGATCCGGGCGGCTGGACAACGGGGCGGGCGCGCGGCATCCTTCGCGGACCGTTGGCATCATGACGCCGAGACAGGCGATGACCGGTCGCGGGCTCGCTCGACTCCTTGCATCCATCGCGATCGTGGTCGCCCTCGGCGCGGCGCTCTGGTTCGCGACCCGGCCGCCGGCACTGACGGTCCAGGGCGAGGTCGACGCCACCCGTGCGGACGTCAGCGCCAGGGTCTCCGGTCGCGTCCACGAGCTCATGGCGGATGTCGGCGACACGGTCGAACCCGGCGCCGTCGTCGCCCGCCTGCAGAACCCGCAGCTCGAGGCGTCGCTCGCGGTCGCGGAGGCGGCGCTGGTGACCGCGCAGGCCGATCTGGACCGGATCAACAACACCCAGCCCCAGGTCATTGCCGCGCGCAAGGCCGAGCTCGCGCAGGCCGACGCCCAGGTCACGCTCGCCGGCGAGACCCACGAGCGTCAGGTCCAGCTCGTGCGTTCTCACGACACGCCGCAGGCCCGCCTCGACGAAGCGACCCGCGATCTGGAAACCGCGCTGCGCCAGCGCGAATCGGCGGACGCCGAGCTGCAGCTCGCGATCCGCGACTCGACCGCCCAGACGGCGGTCGCCACCGCCAACGTCAAGCAGGCCGAAGCGACCGTGGCGCAGTGGCGGACCGATCAGGCCGAGCTTGAGATCCATGCCCCGATCCATGGCCAGGTCACCACCAGGATCGCGGAGATCGGCGAGAACTTCGGCGTCGACGCGCCGCTGTTCTCGATCGTCGACCTCGACGATCAATGGTTCACCTTCAACCTGCGCGAAGATGTCCTCGCCGGGCTCAAGGTCGGCGACGAGTTCACGGTGACCGTGCCGGCGCTGCAGAACGCCGAGATCCCGGTGCGGGTGACGGTGATCAACGCCCAGGGCCAGTTCGCGACCTGGCGGGCGACGCGCGCGACCGGAGACTTCGATCTGCGCACCTTCGAGGTGCGCGCCAAGCCGAGCACGCCATACAAGGGGCTGCGCCCGGGCATGAGCGGCATCGTTGCCTGGGATCGCCGTGGCGCCGGCCGCCCCTGAGCGGCGCCGGCGGCCGCTCCGGCCGGGGTTCGCGCTGGTGTTCCGACGCGAGCTGCGCTGGCTGCGGCGCCGGCCGGTCCTGCTGTTCTTCACGACCGCCCTGCCGCTCTTCTTGATGTCGCTGCTGACCATAGTCTTCAGCGCCGGCCTGCCGACCGAGCTGCCGGTCGCCGTGCTCGATCGCGACACGACCGATTTGTCGCGCGCCGTGATCAGGGCGGTCGATGCGACCTCGGAGATCGCGATCGTCGAGCAGGTCGACGATCTGGCGCAAGGTCGCCACCAGATCCTCTCCGGCAAGGTCTATGGCCTCCTGATGCTGCCGCTCAATCTGCAGCGCGACGCCTTTGCCGGTCGCCGGCCCGAGGTCGTGTTCTTCTACGACAACCAGCACCTGACCGTCGGCGGCATCCTCGCGCGCGGGGCCACCAACGCGGTCGGCGCCGCTGGTGCTGCCGTGCGGGTGGCCTTGCGCAGCTCCAAGGGCGAGCCGGTCGAGCTGGCGCAGGCGGCGATCGCGCCCGTCCCGATCCAGCTCAACACGCTGTTCAACCCGGCCCTCGACTACGCCCATTTCCTGCTGGCGGCCCTCCTGCCCGCCGTGCTGCAGATCATCGTCGTCACGACCTCGGCCTATTCCGTCGGGCTCGACATCGAAGGCCGCTATCGTCTCGCGACCCTGCGCCGGCTGGGCGGCGGCCTCTGGCCGGCGCTGTTCGGCAAGCTGCTGCCGCACACCCTGGTCTTCCTGGTGATCTACGTGCTCGGCGAGAGCGTCCTGTTCGACTACCTGGAGATGCCGCTGCGCGGCCACGCGTGGCTCCTGGTGCTGGCGGCCATCCTGTTCATCTTCGCCTGCCAGCTGCTCGGCTTGCTCCTGGTCGTGGTCACGCTGCGAATGGGCACCGCGGTCAGCATCGCGGGGCTGCTTACCGCTCCGGCATTCGGTTACATGGGCGTCACCTTTCCGCGCCTCGGCATGAACGCCTTCGCCCATGCCTGGGGGGCGCTGTTGCCTGGCACCTGGTATCTGCAGGCACGCGTCGACCAGACCATCCGCGGCACGCCGCTCGATCTGAGCCTGCCGCCGATCGTGGTCCTGGCGGCCTACGTGGTCGTTCTCGCGTGCCTGTGCGCGCTGCGGCTCGATACGCTCAGACGCCGGCGGCTGCGCCGGCTCGAGCGTCCGGAGCCGGCGCTGGCGCCTGGCGCATGAGCGCGCTTGCGGCCGTCTACCGGCGCGAGCTCGTGCGCATCTTCACCGTGCGGCCGGCGTTCGCGGTGCTGGTCCTGTCGCTCTTCCTCTATGCCGCGCTCTATCCGCAGCCCTATCTGGCCGAGGCGCTGCGCGACGTGCCGATCGCCGTCGTCGACCGTGACGGCAGCACCAGCAGCCGTGACCTGGTGCGCCGGATCGACGCCACGGATTCCGTGCTCGTCGCGGCGGCCCTGCCGGACATGGTGACCGCCGAGCGCGCTGTCTATGCGCGCCAGGTCCATGGCATCCTGCTGATCCCGACCGATTTCGAGCGCGACCTCCTGCATGGCAGGCCGTCGCCCGTGGCGTTGTACAGCGATGGCAGCTATTTCCTGATGAACTCGGCGGTGTCCGGCGCGGTTGCCGCGGTCGTGCACGACTTCGGCGCCGAGGTGGAGACCGCCCGCCTGGTGCGCGCCGGGGTCGATCCCGGGGTCGCCGCGGCCGCCGCCGATCCCCTGCCGCTGACCGCGGTGACGCTGTTCAACCCGCAAGCCGGCTACGCGACCTTCGTCCTGCCGGCCGCCTTCGTCCTGATCCTGCAGCAGACCCTGCTCATGGGCATCGGCCTGCTGGTCACGTCGAAGGACGAGGGCACCGCGCTCGAACGGGGGCTGCCGGCCGGCGCTGCCGCCACCATCCTCGGCAAGGCGCTGGCCTATCTGACCCTGCACGCGGTCCTTTTGCCCTTCTACCTGATCTCCCTGCCCTATCTCTACGGCCTGCCGCGGGTCGGGCACGTGACCACGATCCTTGTGTTCGCGCTGCCGTTCGTGCTCGCGGTCAGCCTTTTGGCGCTGACCGTGACCGCGCTGATGCGCACGCCCGAGACCGTGCAGCTGGCGTTCGTGGCGCTCGGGCTGCCGCTGTTCTTCCTCTCGGGCGCATCGTGGCCTGCCGTCGCCATCCCGCGGCCGATCGCGCTGGTGGCGAGCTTCGTGCCCAGCACCGCGGCGATCGATGGTTTCGTGCGCATCACCCAGATGGGCGCCACGATCGCCGACGTGCGCACCCAGTTTCTGACGCTCTGGGCGCTGGCACTCCTCTACGGCGCCGCCGCGATCTACCTGGAGTCATCCCGAAGGCCACGACTTTCGAGCCTGCAACGATCGTAGGCTCCTTTGCAACCACGTCACCCTGGTGTTCGCGACGGAGGCAGGATCATGACCGACCGAGAGGCATCGCCGCCTGCGCCATCGTTCGAACGCGCGCCTTTGCCGCCGCGCTTTTGCAATCTCGATCGTCTGCTGTTCGCGCTGGAAGCGCGCGGGCTGGACGGCATCGTCGCCACGCTGCCCTGGAACGTCTTCTACCTCACGAGCTTCAACGGCATCGCCCACAAGGCGGACGAGCCCCGGCCCTATGCCGTCCTGCTGTCGCGCCATGCGCCCGAGCACCCGGTCCTGGTGGTCGCCGACTACTATCTCGGGACCTTCCTCACCCAGCCGACCTGGGTCGAGGACATCCGCCCGTTCCGCGCGGTCATGATGCCGCTCGATCTGGCGCCCGCGCGCACCGACATCGACCGCTTCATCCCGCGGCACGGCAGGGGCGTCCCTTGGGTCGAGCGCGCGCGTGCGAGCTACGCCTTCAACATGGCGAGCGCGGTCCGGAGCGCGCTCCGGGACCTGAAGCTGGAGCGCGCCCGGGTCGCCTTCGACGACATGGGCATGGGCTTCCGGCTCGGCCTCGAGGGGCTCGAGCTCGCCGACGGCTACGACCCGCTGATGTTCGCGCGCGCGGTCAAGACCGGAACCGAGATGCGTCTTTTGGAGCGCGCCACGGCGCTGAACGAGGCCGCGATCCGGCAGACGGTCGCCGCCTGGGACAAAGGCGCCAGCTGGCGCGATCTGAACCGCGCCTACGCGCGCGCGGTCGCCGGGCTCGGCGGTTTCGTGCGCGATCCCGGCGCCATGGTCTGGGGCCATCCGCGCGGCGCCGATCCGGCGCTGATGCTCTCGACCGCGCTCGAGGACGACCCGGTCGAGCCCGGCACCCACGTCATGTTCGACTGCCACGGCACCCTCGATCTCTATTGCTGGGACGGCGGCAAGACCTGGGTGGTCGAGGGCGAGCCCGAGGGCGGCGCGAAGCGCTTCGCCAAGGCAACGGTCGCGGTCGCCGACGCGCTGCTCGAGGCGATGCGGCCGGGCGCGCGGATCAGCGAGCTGCAGGCGCGGGCGCGCGCGGTCTATCGCCGGGAAGGCGTGCCCGATCCGGCCGCGGCGGTGATCTTCTTCCACGGCCTCGGGCTCTCGCACATGGACGTCGAGCAGACCACTGCCGACGGCCGGCCGAACACCGACTGGGCGCTCGAGGACGGCATGGTGGCGCCCGTGCACCTCCTCTATCCCGGTGGCGAGCACGAGCGCCTGTGGCTCGAGGAGGTGATCAGGGTCACCCCGGACGGCGGCCGGCCGCTGTTCTCCTGGGGCTTCGCGCCGCTGACCGGCCGCTGAGCCGCGCCGCCACCATCCCGCACGATAAAACAGCCCGCCGCGGCGGACCGGGCGGGCTGTCGGGCACACACTCTTTGAGCTTGGGCAATACTGGGGCGATGAGGGACCAAGTCAAGCCCGCACCACGATATTGCGCTGCGGCAATCCGGCCCGGCGCTGCAGCGTGCGCCTTCACGCCTCCTGCCCGAGCGTGACCGCGACCTTCTGCGCCTCGCCCCCGCGCTGCACCGTGAGCGTGACCTGGTCGCCCGGCTTGTGCTGCTCGAGCGCGCTGAAGTAGTCCTCGGTCGACGTCACCCGCTCGGCATCGATCGCCGTGATCAGATCGCCGAGCACGATGTTGCCGCCCAGATCGCGCTCGGTCGCATGCAGGCCCGCGGCCGCACCCGGCCCGCCCGGATCGACCGCCATCACCAGCGCGCCATTGAGACCCAGGCGCTGGGTCAGCTGGTCCGGGGCGAGCGCGATGCCGAGTCCGGGCCGGACCACCTTGCCGTTGCGGATCAGCTCGGTCACGACCTGGTTGACCTCGTCGACCGGGATCGCGAAGCCGACGCCGGCGAACGCGCCGGACGGGCTCAGGATCGAGGAATTGATGCCGATCAGCCGGCCGGCGCTGTCGAGCAGCGGCCCGCCGGAATTACCGGGATTGATCGCGGCGTCGGTCTGGATGACGTTGCGGATCTTGTGGCCGGGCATTGATTCGATCTCGCGCCCGAGCGCGCTCACCACGCCCGTGGTCAGCGTCTGGTCGAGCCCGAACGGATTGCCGATCGCGAACACCATCTGCCCGACCTCGAGGTTGGCCGAGCGGCCGACCGTGATCGGCTGCAGCTTCGCTCCCGGCGCGTCGATCGCCAGCACCGCCAGATCCTTGTCCGGGTAGGCGCCGACCAGCCGGCCCTGCCAGGTCGAGCCGTCGGCGAGCACGACCACCGCCGCGTCAGCACCGCGGATCACGTGGAAGTTGGTGACCACATGGCCGTCCCGGTCCCAGACGAAGCCGGAGCCGGTGCCCTGCGGGACCTGCTGGACGTCGAAGCTGTAGGGCTGCGTGGCGTTGACCAGGGTCGTGATGTGCACGACCGAGGGCGAGGCCCGGTGGAAGATCTCGATGGTGGTCTTCTCGATGTCGGCGAGATCGCCGCGCGCGGTCACCGGCCGTTCGACCGCGGTCGGGCTGAGATCGCGCCAGGGCTTCGGCACGAACATCCAAAAGGTCCACAGCACGAACGCGCCGATCACCCCGAGCAGGACGAGGTTGAGCCAGAGCAGCCGCCGCTGGAACCGCCTCTCGCCGTTCATGCCGGTCCCACTCCGCATCGAGGACCGCTTTGATATGGGTCGGCGCGCCCCCTCGGCCACGGCAGCGTCGGGAAATCGCCGCCGCAGCCGGTTCGATCCGGCCGGGCGGGTCGCCAGACGGGCCGGGACGACGCCCGGCCCGCAGGCGGTCAGCAGCCGTTGGCGAGCGCCATCGCCTTATCGATCAGCTCCTTGCCACCCGGGACCTCCTTGGCGAACTCCTCATAGATCGGCTTGGAGGCGGCGACGAAGGCCGCGCGGTCGGCGACGTTGAACGTCATGCCGCCGTCGATCAGCTGCTTCTCCAGATCGGTGTCGAGCTTGGCCGCGGTCTCGTAGGTCCAGCCCTGGACGTCCGCGCCGGCCTTGAGGATCGCGTCCTGGACCGGCTTCGGCCAGCTGTTCCAGCGCTTGAGGCTCGCGACCGGAAACGAGGGCGTGTAGACGTGATTGGTCTTGGACAGGTACTTTTGGACCTCGTTGAACTTGGCCGAGGCGATGTTGGCGTAGGGGTTCTCCTGGCCGTCGATCACCCCGGTCTGGAGGGCTACGAACACCTCCGAGAACGCCATCGGCGTCGGGTTGGCGCCGTAGGCCTCGAACATCTTGACCCGCCAGACGCCGCGCGGCGTCCGCAGCTTGATGCCCTTGAGGTCGGCGGGCGTGTTGATCGGCCGGACGTTGTTGGTGATCTGACGGAAGCCGTTCTCCCAGACGCCGATCAGCTTGTAGCCCGCGGCCTCGACCTTGGGCGCCAGCTCGGGCCAGATGATCTCCTTGGCGATGCACCCGGCGTGCTGCCGGTCCTTGACCAGATAGGGCATGTCGAACAGCCCGAACTCGGGCACCACGGTCGACATGATGGTCGAGGGCTGCGAGAAGTCGAGCGTGCCGAGCTTCAGCTTCTGCAGCATCTCCTTGTCGCTGCCGAGCTGGCTCGAGCCGTAGACCTCGACCTTGGCCTGATCGCCGAGCGCAGCGTTGACCCGCTTGGCCCACTCCTCGGCCGAGATGTACTGCATGCCGCCCGGGTCGTTGACCGTGCCGAAGTTGAGCTCCAGCTGCTGGGCGCTCGCGGCATGGCTCACCAGCAGCGCACCCAAAGCGCCGGCCAGCCAGATCTTCGCTGTCATGACAAGCTCCCTGATTTCGCGGTTCTGGGCACAGGTTGCCGGCAAATGCCGCCCGTGTCCATGCCGGCAGGTCAGCCCTCGTCTTTGAGCTTTCCGCGGCGCGCCGGAACGCCTAAGGATCGCCTGCGGTGCGTGCGGCGGCGAGGGCGAGATGGCGCGGGAAGGGCGGCGACCACGGCGGGACAAGGAAGCCGGTCCGGCGCAGGCGCCGTTCCGACATCTGCGCAACCCCTATCCGCCGTTCGAGATCCTCTCGGCGGACCAGATCGAGGCGATTCACCAGGCCTCGCTCAGAGTGCTGGCCGAGATCGGCATGAACTTCCTGCTCGAAGACGCGCGCCAGATCCTCAAGGACGCCGGCTGCGCGGTTGACCCGACGGGCACCCGGGTGCGTTTCGACCCGGCCTTCATCGAGGCGCAGATCGCAACGGCACCGGCCGCCTTCACGCTGCACGCGCGCAATCCCGAGCGCAGCGTCCATGTCGGCGACAACGCGATCAACTTCTCCCTGGTCGCGAGCGCGCCGCACGTCTCCGACCTCGAGGGCGGCCGGCGCACCGGCAATTTCCTCGACTATTGCAACCTTCTGAAGCTCGGCCAGAGCCTGAACATCTGCCACATGCTCGCGGGCTACCCGGTCGAGCCGGTCGACCTGCCGCCCGCGACCCGCCACCTCGACGCGCTCGAGGCGATGGCGACGCTCACCGACCGCACGCTCTACGGCTATGCGCTCGGCGCCATCCGCATCCGCGATTTGCTCGAGATCACGCGGATCGCGCGCCAGGCGAGCCCCGAGCAGCTGCTCGTCGAGCCCTCGATGACCACGGTCGTCAACGCCAACTCGCCGCTCCAGTACGACGGGCCGATGCTGGAGGGCGTGATCGAGATGGCGCGCCACAACCAGCCGATCATCTTCACGCCGTTCACGCTCGCGGGCGCCATGGCGCCGATCACGGTCGCGGGCGCGCTCGTCCAGCAGAACGCCGAGGCGCTGGCCGGGATCGCGTTCGCACAAGTCGTGCGCCCGGGCTGCCCGGTGGTCTACGGCAGCTTCACCTCCAACGTCGACATGAAGAGCGGCGCCCCCGCCTTCGGCACGCCCGAATACGCCAAGGCCACGATCGCCTCCGGCCAGCTCGCGCGCCGCTACCGGCTGCCGTACCGGGCCTCCAACGCCAATGCCTCGAACGCCCCCGACGCCCAGTCGGTCTACGAGTTCGAGATGTCGATCTGGCCCTGCGTGCTGGCGCACACCAACATCGTCAAGCACAGCCTCGGCTGGCTCGAGGGCGGGCTCACCACGTCCTACGAAAAGATCATCCTGGACGCCGAGATGCTGCAGCTGATCGCGGCGTTTCTCGAACCGCTCGACACCGGCGAGAGTGCTTTGGCCCTGGACGCGATCCGCGAGGTCGGCCCCGGCAGCCACTTCTTCCAGGCAGCGCACACCATGGCCCGCTACGAGCACGCCTTCTACGCGCCGCTCTTGTCCGACTGGCGCAACTTCGAGACCTGGCAGGAGGGCGGCTCCCTCGACGCCACCTGGCGCGCGAACCGGATCTGGAAGGCGCTGCTCGCGGCCTACGAGCCGCCGCCGATCGACCCCGCGGTCGCCGAGGAGATCGCGGCCTACGTCGCCAGGCGCAAGGAGGAAGGCGGCGCGCCGAGCACCTGATCGCGCGACACCCTTTAAGGTCGCTGCTGGTCCGGGTAGCTTGGCCACGAGCTCAGGAGACCATCGAGAGGCCAACCATGACCGTTCGAATCGGCCTGCTGCCTGGCGACGCGACCGGGATCGGCCCAGAGATCACGGCCAGGCTGCTGGCGAGCGATCAGCTCGACCCCGAGGCCGCGACAGTCGTGATCGGCGATCGGCGCATCCTGCAGCGCGGCGCGCAAGCGGCCGGCGTCGCGCTCGACCTGCCGACCATCGCGCGGCTGGACGATGCCCGGGCCGGTCTGGCGGTCCTGCTGCCGGGCCCCGTGACCGACCCCGAGGCGCTGCCGGTCGGCCAGGTGAGCGGGCTCGCCGGCAAGGCCGCGCTCGATGGCTTCCGGGTGGCCCTCGGCCTGGCTGAGGCCGGCGAGCTCGATGCGATCTGCTTCGCGCCCTGCAACAAGCAGGCGATGCACCAGGGCGGCCTCGAGCTCGAGGACGAGCTGAGGTTTTTCGTCCAAGTATTGGATTTCAAAGGCTATGTTGGCGAAATTAATGCGACCGATCAGCTCGCGACCACGCGCGTCACCTCGCACGTGCCGCTGAGCGCGGTGGCCGGTCTGATCACCGAGGAGGGCGTGCTGCAGGCGATCCGTCTCGCCCGCAACACGCTCCAGGCCGCCGGCAGGCCGCATCCGAAGATCGCGGTCGCGGGCCTCAACCCGCACGCCGGCGACGGCGGTATTTTCGGGTGCGAGGAGATCGAGGTGATCGCGCCCGCGATCGCCCGTGCGCAGGCCGAGCAGATCGCCGCCACAGGGCCCTGGCCTGCGGACACCGTGTTCGTGCGGGCCCGCGATGGCGCCTTCGATGCGGTCGTGACGATGTACCACGACCAGGGCCAGATCGCGATGAAGCTGATGGGCTTCGAGCGTGGCATCACGATCCACGCCGGCCTGCCATTCCCGATCACGACGCCTGCCCACGGCACCGCCTTCGACATCGCCGGCCGCGGCATCGCCAGGGCCGACGGGCTCGGGCAGGCCTATCGCACCGCCTGCAAGATGGCGCTCGCGCGCCGGCCGCGGCCTGGTCGGGACGGGTGACGCAGCCGGCGGGGCGGCGGCTCAGGATTTTGCTCGCCGAGGACGAGCTGCTGGTGGCCATGGACATCGAGGCGATCCTGCAGGGCCTCGGCTGCGAGGTGGTCGGTCCGGTGGCCACCGTCGCCGAGGTCGGGCGCCTCGCCGGGCGCGCGGACCTGGACGGCGCCGTGCTCGACGTGAACCTGCGCGGCGTCCAGATCTTCGACGCCCTGCCGCGCCTCCTGGAGCGCGGCCTGCCGGTGATCCTGTCGTCCGGCTATGCCGACGCGACCCTGTTCCCGGAGCCGTTCCGCAGGCTGCCGGTATTGGTCAAGCCGTACGAGCCGAGCCAGCTCGCGGCCCTGGTCAGGGCACTGTTCCGCTCTCGAAGTCCGCCCTGAGCCTCTCCGCCGAGCTTTCGGCCTCCTGCAGCAGGTCCTCGCCCGGCGCCGTCAGCGGGAAGGTCAGCTCGCAGCGCAGGCCCTCGGGGCGATAGTCGATGTGCGCCTCGCCGTCGAGCTCGTAGGCCATGCTGCGCTCGATCAGCGCGGTCCCGAAGCCTTTGCCGGGCGGCGGCCGGACCCGCGGGCCACCAGACTCGACCCAGCGCAGGCTGACGCTGCGCGCCGGCCCGGCGCCGGCGACCGTCCACGCGACCGCCACGCGGCCGGCGGGGGTCGAGAGCGCACCATATTTGGCGGCGTTGGTCGCGAGCTCGTGCAGCATCAGAGTCATCGGCACGACCTGGCGCGGGGGCAGCCGGGCCGGCACGCCGGCGATCTTGATGTGGTCGTGACGGCCGCTCTGGTAAGGGGCGACGATCCGCTCGACCAGCTCGCCGAGCTCGACCTCGCCCCAGCCGGCCTGGGTGAGCACGCCATGGGCGACCGCGAGCGCGCCGAGCCGGCCGTTGAACATCGGCGCGAAGGCCGCGAGGGACGGCGCGTTGCGCACCGTCTGGGTCGCGATCGAGCGGACCGTGGCGAGGGTGTTCTTGACCCGATGACTGAGCTCGGCGAGCAGCACCTGCTGGCGCTCCTCGGCGCGCTTGCGCTCGCTGATCTCGGCCAGCATCGCGATGCACCCGACCACCACATCGCGGCTGTCGTGCAGCGGACCGGCGCTCAGCAGGTAGTCACGGCGCAGGCCGTCCGGCCCGGTCCAGCGGACCTCGACGCCGGCCACGCCCCGCCCCCGCAGAGCGCGTGCGAACTGAACAGCCAGCCGTCGGCGGGCGCTCCGGCGCTGGCCGGTGCGGTCCGGAATTTCCAGGCCAAGCGCATCGGCGACCGGCCGGCCGATCGCATCGCCGGCACCCAGCGCCAGCGCGGCCCGGCTGGCATGGGTGATCCGGCCGAGCGCATCGCAGACCACGATCGGCTCGGCCGCCTGCTCCAGGATCGAGCGCAGGAAGCGCTCCGCCATCGCGATCGCTTCGGTGCGGCGCTGCTCGCTGAGGTCGCTCGCGATCATCGACAGGGCGTCGTCGCCGTCCTCGGCCGGCAGCGGCCCGAGTGACAGCAGGGCCGGGAACACCGTGCCGTCGGCGCGCCGCAGGGCGAATTCGCGGCGGATGCTGCCCGACTTCGCGGCCCGTAGCACCGCCGCCAGCGCGACCTGCTCCGCGGCCTCGATGAAGCGTACGACCGGCGCCCCGATCACCTGCTCGAGCGAGCGCCCGATCATCTGCGCGAACCCGCGGTTGCTGTACAGGACGATGCCCTCGGCGCTCAGCGTGGCCGCACCCTCCTGCATGCGCTCGACCAGGATCCGGTACGGCTCGTCGGCGCCCTTCAGGGTATAGATGCGCGCGCCATCCGGACCCTCGACCACCAGGGCGTCAACCTCACCCGCGCGGATCGCGCGCAGGGTGTCCTCGGCTTCCGCCAGGCGGACGCGCAGACGCTCGACTTCGGCCTCCAGCTCGCTCGAGTGGCTCACGATCAGATCTCAGGCCGCGCCCGGCAGCAGGTCGAGCCCGGCCAGCACCCGCTCGTGGTTCGACATGTCGCCGACCAGCCGGCGCAGCGGCAACGGCAGCTTCTTGATCAGGGTCGGCGCGGCAAACAGCTGCTCGCGCGCCGCCAGCTCCGGCTGCTGGTAGACGTCGACCACCTCGAGATCGTAGTGGCCGGCCAGGTGCCGGTCGCACAGCCAGCGGACATTCTCGACCGCCGACTTGGATTTGGCGGTCGTGCCGGTGATGTACAGCCGGAGCACGAAGGTCTCGGGCGCATTGCCGGCCGGAGTCTGGGCGGCCATGATCACGCCGCTCCCAACCGCGTCGGCCGGAGCTCGAGGCCGACCAGCACGCGTTCCGAATTCGACAGATCGCCGATGATCTTCTTGATCGGCTCCGGCAGCCGGCGGACCAGGGTCGGGATCGCGAAGATCTGGTCGGACTGCGCCTGCTGCGGGTTGGCCATCAGGTCGATGATCTCGATCCGGTACTGGCCCGCCAGGTGCTCGTTGCAGATCCGGTGCAGATTGGTCAGCGCGGCGATCGACTTGCGCGTCTGGCCGGCGACGTAGAGGCGCAGCTCGAAGATCTCTCCGGCGATCGGCATCGGCGGCTCCGGCCCGGTTTCGACGACGGCGGCTTGATTGGCCATGCTGGCTCCCTTCCACGGTTAGGCGACGGTGTCACTTCCCTGTCGGCTCTGCGCCAGGCTGCGCCGGTCCGCCTCGAGCGCGGCTTCCCGCGCGCGGGCCTCGTCGGTGAGCAGCGCGATTTCCCGCGCCTCGGCCTCGAGCTCGGCCTGCAGGTCCTCGATCTGGCGCTCGAGCTGGTGGCGCCGCCGGGCGAGCGCGCGTTGCCGCCGTTCGATGTCCTGGCGGCGCGCCGCCGCCTCGGCGGTCTCGCGCGCCTCCTGCGCCAGCCGGGCGGAGCCGGTCAGCACCCCCTGGGGGCCGAGGTAGACCGGCCGCAGCTCGATGCCGCGGTCGGACAGATAGAACTCGCGCACCTGATTGGAATGGGCCAGACCGCGCGCCTTGAGCAGGTAAAGCTGGCGGTTGTGCTCGCCCGCGACCTCCCGGTTCAAGAGCAACAGCCAACTGTCCATCAGGGACGACACCATGGTATCGGTCTGCGCGGCCTCGAGGTCGCCGCGGTTGAGGTTGGTGAACAGCGCCGTCACGCCACGCGCTTTCAGGTAGTCGATCAGCCGCAGCAGCACCGCCCGCACCTCGAGCTCCGGGCCGGCCCCGAGCAGGCTCGAGATCGGGTCGAACACCGCCGCGGCGGGCGCGAACTGCTCGATCTGACGGTGCATGGTCGCGAGATGCATCTCCAGCCCGCACAGGCTCGGCCGATTGGCGCTGAAGCGCAGCAGGCCGCGCTCGACCCAGCGCCCCAGCTCGAAGCCGATCGAGCGCATGTTGCGGATGATCTGGGCGGGCGACTCCTCGAAGGCGAAATAGAGGCAGCGCTCGCCGCGCCTGCAGGCCGCGTCGGCGAAGTGGGCGGCGATGCTGCTCTTGCCGGCGCCCGCCATGCCGGAGACCAGAACGCTGCTGCCGCGATAGTAGCCCTGACCGCCCAGCATCTCGTCGATACCCGCGATGCCGCTCGGGACCCGCTCGTCCGAGACCTCATGGTCGAGGTCGGCCGAGGTGATCGGCATCACGCTGATGCCCTCTTGGTCGATCAGGAACGGATATTCGTTGGTGCCGTGCGCCGAGCCGCGATATTTGACGATCCGCAGGCGCCGGGTCGAGATCTGCTCGTGGACCCGATGGTCGAGCAGGATGACGCAGTCGGAGACGTACTCCTCGAGGCCGTGCCGGGTCAGCTGACCGTCGCCGCGCTCGCAGGTGACGATCGCGCTCACGCCCTTCTGCTTCAGCCAGCCGAACAGCCGGCGCAGCTCCGCCCGCAACACCGCCTCGTTGGCCAGCCCGCCGAACAGCGCCTCGATCGTGTCCAGGACCACCCGCTTCGCGCCGACGCGCTCGATCGCGTGATTCATGCGGATGAACAGCGCCTCGAGGTCGTAGTCGCCGGTCTCCTCGATCTCCGAGCGCTCGATGTGCACGTAGTCGAGGGCGATCTGCTGCTCGGCCACCAGGCGGTCGAAATCATAGCCCAGCGAGGCGACGTTCGCGATCAGGTCCGGCGCGCTCTCCTCGAAGCTCATGAACACGCCGGGCTCACCGAACCGGGCCACCCCATGCACCAGAAAGGTCGCCGCGAGCAAGGTCTTGCCGGAGCCGGCCGAGCCGCAGACCAGGGTCGTACGGCCGGCCGGGAGACCGCCCAAGGTCAGCTCGTCCAGGCCCGCAATCCCGGTCGGCGCCTTGGCCAGCGCGGGCGCCGCGGTCGCGACAGACAAGGTGGCAACCCCCATGATCCAGCCTTTCGAACGCCGATCGGACAACCGGCACCAGGCACGCCGATGGCACCGCCAGGAGCGCCGCCGACACGCTCATCGGTGGCCAGATCTCGATCCAGCCTAGCAGACCATCGAGCGCGCGCACTAGGATGAAAGTCCAGCGTGCGGCATCCAGGCCGCCGCCCCCGGCGCGCCGCCGACCTCACCTCACGGCCGGAGCCCGGCGAAATCAGGGCCAGGCGAGCTTGGACAACGGCGAGGAACGCAGCCGGCCGGCGCGCTGGCACCGCCGCAGCCGGGCCCAGAAGCCGCGCCAGCCGAAGATGGCGCCGGCCGCCTGACCGGCGCGGTCGGCATAGGAGCCGGCGAGGCGCGCGCCACCGCGCCGCCCGACGAGCTGCAGGTTGAGCGCGCTCTCGATCAGGGCGAGATGCGTGGCGGCGGCGGGGAAGTTGCCCTGCAGCGCGCCGCTCAAGGGGTCGATCGCCTCGGTCAGGAGGCCGACGTCGTTGGCGCATCTGAGCAGGCGCTCGAAGTCGGCCCGGGCGTCCTCGGGCTCGCCGGCCGCGAGTTTGGCATCGACCAGCCAGAAGCTGCAGACCAGGCTGGCGCCGGCATCGGGCGACGACCCGGCGTCGGTGGCGTAGCGCCCGAGGAAGTCGCCGCGCGCCAGGGTATGCTCGACGGTGTCGATCGTGTCCCGGAACGTCTTAGGCGCCGCCGGCAGGCCGCGCATCGGGGCCAGCAGCACCGCGGCATCGACCCCGCCATCGAACGCCTGCATCAGATGGCCGCGCAGGGGATCGACGCCGCGCGCGGCGATCTCGGCCCGGATCCGCGCCGCCAGCGCCGTCCAGTCGCGGCCGTCGTCGAACAGCTGGCGCGCCCGGTCCATGGCGACCCAGCTCATCAGCTTGCCATGCACGTGCTGGCGGGGCGGCCCCGGCAAGGCCCACGGACCCGGGTCCGGCGCCTGCCAGCCGGTGGCCACCAGCTCCGCCAGGCTCGCGAGCGAACGGCGCTCCTGCTCGCCGAGCCGGCCGCCCAGCTGGCGATAGAGCAGGGCGAGATCGAGCGCCTGGCCGTACAGGTCGAGCTCGCCCTGGCCGGAGGCGCCGCGGCCGCTGCGCACCGGCCGGCTGCCGGCGTAGCCCTCGAGGTGGTCGAGCACGCGCTCGGCCGGCTCCGGCCCGTCCTCGATGCCGTAGCGGCCCTGCAGCCGCGGCAGGGTCCGGCGCACCGCGCGCGCGAGATGGTCGTGAAACCGCCGCGCCTCACCGTCGTAGCCGAGGGCCGCGAGCGCGTACAGGGTGCCGCAGGCGGTGCGCAGGCTGCCGAGCCGGCCGTCGCGGCCGGGCGCCCCGCCTCTGGCTGCCGGCAGCGACGTGGTGAGCGCCGCGACCAGGGCCCCCGATGGCGCGTAGCTCATCAGCTTGAGCGCCAGGGCGCTCCGGAGCACCGCGTCGCGATACGGCCCCCGGTAGCGGCAATAGCCGATCCACTCCTCCCAGAACGCGCGCGTGACCCGGAACAGCTCCGGCACCCGTCCGCTCGGCGGCGGGCCCGGCACGCTGTCGCGCGCGAGCACCAGATCGCGATAGCCGCCCGCGCGCAAGGTGACGCTCGCGGTCGCGGTGTCGCCGTCGGCGCGCAGCTCGAGGTCGGTGAACAGCGACGGCACGCCATCGCCGTGGACCGCGCCGTGGTGGACCGCGAGCTCGGTCGGGTGGCGGGCGAAGGCGCGCGCCGGCCGGTAGCGGACGATCAGCTCGACCGCGCCCTTCAGACCCTCGACCCGGCGCACGAGCCAGCCGGGCGCGTTCAGGTTGACGTAGTCGTGCGCGCCGGCGTCGAGGCGGCGGCCGACCGGCATGAAATCGGTGAGTGCCACCTCGCCGTCCTTGGTCGCGAACACGGTCCGCAGGATGTTGCTGCCCGGCAGATAGCTGCGCCGGGCCTGAAACGCGCCGCTCGGCTGGATCGACCAGAAGCCGCCGCGGTCGGCGTCCAGGAGCCGGCAGAACACCGGGTCGGCATCGAGGCGCCCGAGCATGCACCAGTCGATGCTGCCGTCGCGGCTGACCAGGGCCGCGCCGTGGCAGTCGCCGATCGCGGCGTAGTCGCGGAGCGGGCGATAGCGCGGCTCGGTGTCCCGCTTGCGCGCCCGGCTGCCGGACCCGGTCTTGATCGCCGTCTCCATGCCGACCTTCTAGCGCGCCGCCCCGGCCCTGAGAACCGGCGAAGCGCGCCGCGGCGCGCCTGCGACCCCGCGCTGCGGCGCTCACGGTGCGCCCCGGCATTGCGGCTAACCGGACCTTCGCCCTATGGTCGCTACAGCTGCCGAACGTCAACGCCGCGCCGGAGGGCCGCAACCGCCGTGCTCATGCCCGTGCCTCAAGCCTCCGCCCCCGGCAGCCAGCTGGCGGCGCTTCAGGCGACGACGCGCGCCCTCACCCGCCGCTACGTGCTGGCGCTCAGCCTGATCGCCATCCTTGCGGTCGGCGGCTTCCTGATCCTGGAGGCGACGGTCAGAGCCCACCGCGCGAGCGCCCAGATCATCGGCGTCAGCGCGCGCCAGGGCACGTTGATCGAGGAAGTGGAACATGCCGCGCAAGGCCTGGTGCTGAGCCAGGATTCTTCGGAGCGCGCGGCCGACCGAGGCCGGCTGTTCGAGAGCGCCTACGCCATCGAAGAGGCGCATGCCCGGCTGACCAATCCGGACAATCGGCTGGGCGAGCCTCTCCAAAGCTCAGCGCGCATCCGTGCCCTGTATTTTGCCCAGCCGATCGATCTCGACCGCAGGCTCCGTGCCTATCTCGACCATGCCTTCCGGCTGAGCGGCACCCCGGACCGCGGCCTCGGCCCGCAACATCCAAGCTTCCGCTACATCATGGCGGCATCGAATGGCCTGCTGATCGCCATCGAGCAGCTGGTCGATCTGCTGGACAAGGAGGCGAAGGCGAACGTCGGGCAGATCCGGATGCTCGAGGCCGGGCTGC
Organism: uncultured Alphaproteobacteria bacterium; assembly: GCA_963753685.1. Taxonomy (GTDB): domain Bacteria; phylum Pseudomonadota; class Alphaproteobacteria; order Geminicoccales; family Geminicoccaceae; genus DATAOG01. Next base: position 51,555 of record CAVWDE010000015.1, on the reverse strand, counting down.
TGGCCGCCACCCTGCTGATCCTGAGTTTGGAGGCATTTTGGATCTTTCGCCCGATCGTGCGGCGGATCCGGGACGACGGCCGCAGGCTGATCGAGTTGCAGGAGCGGCTGGTCGAACTGGCGCACTACGATCCTCTGACCGGCCTCGCCAACCGGACCCTGTTCCGGCTGCGCCTCGAGATGGCGCTCAGCCAGGCCCGCCGCGACGGCACGCTGGTCGCGGTCCTGCAGTTCGACCTCGACCACTTCAAGGACGTCAACGACACCCTCGGCCACGACGCCGGCGACCAGGTCCTGCGCGAGATCGGGCGCCGGCTGCGGGCGCTGCTGCGCGACACCGACACGGCCGCAAGGGTCGGCGGCGACGAGTTCGCGATCATCCTGACCGGGGTCAACGCGCCCGATCAGGTCGGTGCCGTCGCGAGCAAGATCCTCCAGGCAGTCAGCCGGCCGGTCCCCTACCAGAAGCAGGAGCTGCACATCGGCGCGAGCATCGGCATCACGCTCTACCCGACCGACGCCGAATACCCGGGTCAGCTGCTCGCGAACGCCGATCTGGCGCTCTACCGCGCCAAATCGTCAGGCCGCAACACCTTCGCCTACTTCGTCGCCGACATGACCGTGCAGATGGAGCGGCGGGCCAAGCTCGAGAGGGATCTGCGCCGCGCGCTCGGCGCGGACGAGTTCGAGATCCACTATCAACCCCAGGTGCGCCTGTCGGATGGCACCACATGCACCGTCGAGGCGCTGCTGCGCTGGCGCCACCCCGATCTCGGGCTGCTCGGTCCGGGGTCGTTTCTCCAGGTCGCCGAGGAGACCGGGCTCATTCTGCCGCTCGGCCTCGTCGTCCTGCACCGCGCCCTGCAGCAGATGGCGCGCTGGCAGGACCGGGGCATCGCCCCTGCGCGCCTCGCGATCAACGTCGCCAGTCCGGAGCTGCGGGCCGACGCCTTTCTCGATGAGCTCGATCGCGCGCTGGTCGAGCACGGCATCGCACCGGACCGGCTCGAGCTCGAGATGACCGAGAGCTCGATGGTCGGCCGCAGCGAAGACCGGATCGCCGATCTCGTCCGCAGCCTTCGGCAGCGCCGGATCAGCGTCGCCCTGGACGATTTCGGTACCGGTTACGCCTCGCTCACCCACCTGAAACGGATCAAGATCGACCGCCTGAAGATCGATCGGTCGTTCGTCTGCGGCATCGGGATCGACCCCGAGGACGCCGCGATCGTGCGGGCGGTGATCGGCCTCGGCACGTCGCTTGGCCTCGAGGTGGTCGCCGAAGGCGTCGAGACCGAGCGCCAGCTCGACTTCCTGCGGCAGCATGGCTGCCACCTGGCCCAGGGCTACTATTTCGCCCGGCCGGCGCCGGCCGCCGAGATCGAGTTCATGCTCGAGCGCCGGATCGCGGCCGCAGCCTCCTAGGGCGCGCCGGCCGATCGATCCGGCTCAGGGCAGCCGGTCGAGTATCCTGGCGTGGCGGGCAAGGCAGTCGAGGCCGAAGGCGGTCGGCGCCTCGGCGGGCGCCCGGTCGTGGACCGGGCCGAGGCCCAGTCGCTCCGCGGTCAGCCGCTTGCCGTAGCACAGGAACTGGTCCACGGACTGCATCAGGAACAGGATCAGCGGCGCCAGCGCCGCGTACATCCGTTCCGCCTCGGCGGCATCCCCGGCGCGCCCGGTCCGCATCAGATTGAAGATCCGCGCCTGGACGTGGCAGGACTCGACCGAGGGGATCATGCCGACGCAGCCCGCACGCAGGACGTCGGTGAACTCCATCCCGCCCCGGCCCTGGAACACCCCCATGCGCCCCTCGGTGAGCTCGATCAGCGCCCGGGTCTCGACCGCCGAGCCCTCGGCCTTGAGCAGGCGGACGTTGGGATGCCGCCGGCTCAGCCGGTCGAGGCCGGCGCTCGACAGCCCGACCCCGATGTACTGCGGCGCATTCTGGATCGCGACCGGCAGCGGCGAGGCCTCGGCGACCGCGCCGAAGAAGTCGACGAGTTGCTCCTCGGTGATCGACTCCCCGGTCTGTGGCGGCTGCAGAATGACCCAGTCGGCGCCATGCTCGGCGGCGGCCCGGACGAACTCGATCTGCTCGGCAGGCGTCGCCCCGAACACCGTGATCGCGAGCGGCAGGCGGCCGGCCAGGTCCTCCGCCGCCCACGCCATCACCCTCAGGCGCTCCTCGGGCGTGAGCTTCCTGACCTCGGTGCCGAGGCCAAGGGCCGCGATGCCGTGCACGCCGCTCGCGACGCAATGCTCGACCTGGCGGCGCATCGCTTCCCGATCCAGCTGCCCGGCCGCATCGAAGAACGCGTACAGCATCGGATAGACGCCGCTGAAGCCAGTGCTTCCGGTCACCTCTTCGCCCATCGATCGATCCCCTTGTTTGCCCGAAGCCATCCTGTACGATCCTTAGCAGGAGACCCGCGCCCCACCAACGCGAGCGCCCGAGGCAGACCCCGAGGTAGACCATGGCGACAGGCCAGCGCGGCTACGTCAACGCCGTCCGTATGGAAAACATCCAGATGGCGTTCGGCAACGTGGTGGCGCTCAGGAACATCGACCTCGAGGTCGGCGCCAACGAGATCGTCGGCCTGATCGGCGACAACGGCGCCGGCAAGTCGACGCTGATCAAGATCGTGACCGGCGTGCTCAGGCCCTCCGCCGGCCGCCTCTGGCTGCGCGACCAGCTGATCGACCCGAACCAATACTCGGTGCGCCGCGCCCATGATCTGCGGATCGAGGCGGTCCACCAGGAAAAGTCGCTGGCCGACAAGCAGCCGCTGTGGCGCAACCTGTTCGTCGGCCGCCAGATCACCAACCGCTTCGGCTTCATCGACGTCAAGCGTCAGAAGGCGCTGGCCAACCAGCTGCTGCACGAGCAGATCGGCTTTCGCTCAGCCGGCATCGATGCCGAATTGACCGTGGGCGATCTGTCCGGCGGCGAGCGCCAGGGGATCGCGATCGGCCGCGCCATGTACTTCGATGCCGATCTCATCATCCTCGACGAGCCGACCGTGGCGCTGGCGCTCAAGGAGGTCCAGAAAGTCCTGAACTTCGTCCGCCGGATCAAGGACTCGGGCCGCGCCTGCATCTACATCGAGCACAACCTCGCCCACGTCCACGAGCTCGCCGACCGCTTGGTGATCCTGGATCGGGGCGAGGTCGTGAGCGTGCTGCGCCGCGGCGAGCTCACGCTGGCCGAGCTCACGCGCCACCTGATCGACCTGCAAGGCGCCCACGAAAGCGCGCCCGCGCCTCGGTCCGCGCCCCCGCCCGCGTCCCCGCCCGCGTCCCCGCCATGAGGCTCAGATCCGCCGCCGCCCGGATCGAGGGGCTGCCGATCATCGGCGTGTTCCTGGCCCTGATCGCGACCTTCATGTTCGCGGCCCCGCACGTCTTCCTCGGCTACCGGATCTACATGTCGTTCCTGGCGACGGTACCGCCCGAGCTCATTCTCGCACTTGGCCTGACGCTCGTGATCGCCGCCGGCGAGATCGACCTGTCTTTCCCATCCGTGATCGCTTTTTCCGGCTTCCTGTTCGCCTGGGCGTTCAAGACCTACGAGCTGACCTGGCTGGCCCTGCTGCTGGCGCTGGCCGGCGGTGCCCTGGTCGGCGTGATCAACGGCCTCCTGATCGCCGTGATCGGCATCCCCTCGATCATCGCGACCCTCGCCACCCAGTTCTTCTGGGGCGGCATCACGACCGTCCTGACCGGCGGCCTGTCCTACGCGATCCGCAACATCGACGACTACACCATCCACGCCGTCCTGGTCGGCCGCATCGGCGCCCTGCCGGTCGAGGCCCTCTGGTCGACCGCGGTCGCGGTCCTCCTCTGGTTCATCCTCAACCGCCACCGCTTCGGCGAGCATCTGCTCTTCATCGGCGACAACGTCGGCGTCGCCCAGGTGGTGGGCGTCAACGTCGTGCGCGAGAAGGTCAAGCTGTTCACGCTCATGGGCCTGCTCGCGGCCTTCGCCGCCGTCCTTCTGACCGCCGAGAACAAGAATTTCTTCAACACCCAAGGCTCGGGGTTTCTATTGACGGTGATGGCCGCGGTCTTCATCGGCGGCACCTCGATCTTCGGCGGCAAGGCGACGATCGTGGGCTCCTACCTTGGCGCCTACATCATCGGCATGATCGAAGCCGGCCTGGTCGCGACCGGCATGCAGGGCTTCTGGGTGCGCGCGGTGGTCGGCCTCGTGTTCCTGGCCGCGGTCATCTTCCACCTCACGATGGAAGACCCCACCCGCCTGCGCCGCCTGCGCCAGTTCCGCCTCCCCGGCCGCCTCCAGCGCCGCCCGGCCCCGCAGGCACAGGAGCGACCTTAGCCGGATTGCCCGCCCTGCCGGGTTGTCTCCCTGCTCGAGATCCACCCCGCCGCACGATCACGTCGGGTCGGCTCGATCGGCTGGCCAAGGTCGCAGTGGGTCCGACGCGTTGACCCGGACGGGTCCGGCAAATACGCTGCGATCATCGCGCGGCGCAGAAACAGGCGCCCGCCACAGGGCTCGGGGGTCGGTCATGGCGACAGTGAACGTTCAGCTCGGCCACATCGGTGCGCACTGGACCACCGCGTGCAAGCAGGCGGTGCATGATCTCAACGCGCTGTTCCGGCGCAAGGGCATCGACGTCGCCCTGGCGCTGCACGGCGACGGCCCGACCATCAGCGTACGAACCGATCCCGGTATCGCCGGCACCGCGGTCCACGGCAAGACCAGCGCCGAGACCAACGATGCGGGCCAGCTGATCCGTGCCGAGGTCCGCCTGCCGGTCAAGCTCACCATCAACTCGCCGAGCGGCATAAGGGAGGCCGGGACCGGCATGGCCGAGGTGATCGCGGCCCACGAATTCGTGCACGCGCTCGGGCATGAGCCCCACACCTCGCAGCTGATGACGCAGACCGTCTACAAGGTGCTGGGCGACCGCCCCGCCGGCGACAAGCTGAAGGCGGGCGCGGTCGTGATGCCGCCGCTCGAGCTCGCCGACGACTCGGTCGACCTGCTCAAGGGAATCTGGAACCGCTCGGGGTCGGGGTCGTCTTCGTCGACAACTCGCTCACCCGGGTCGCCATCGTCGCCACCTCGATCACCGGGGGCGTCATCGTCGACACCTCGATCGCCGGGTCCTCGCTAGGCGCCGACCTCATCGGCATGATCGAAGCCGGCCCGGTCGCGACCGGCCTGCAGGCCTTCTGGGTCCGCGCCGTGGTCGGCCTCGCGTCCCTCGCCGCCGTCATCTTCCATGGCACGATGGAGGACCTCGCTCGTCTGCGCAGCCTCCGGTAAGTCGACTCTCTGGCCGGTTCGAGCGTCGGTCGGCACCGCAAGCACGGAAGCCACCCTGGCTCAACTAACGTTGAGACCGACCTCGCCCCCAAGCCGGCTGCCCTTGCGCCAGTGGCCGGGCGGGGTATAGGTCATGGGGCGTGAGGTTGGCGCCCGCGCTCAAGCGCTTGGATGGGTAGCAGGAGCCAGGTACAGTGACGATCGTGGCAGTCAAACCCGCTCCATGGCGCCGGCGGCTCTTTATCCCCACCTATCAGATCGGGGAAGCGGCCCGGTATGCTCGGATTTCTCCAAGGACCGTCGCCGCATGGCATAAGGGTGGCCGGCGCCGACCACTCTCCGATAAAGAACGCCGCGCTGCTCTTTCCTATCTGCAACTTATCGAAGTCGCTGTGGTTGCCGCCTTACGCAACAGTGGTATCACTTTGAACGAGATCCGCAACACCAGGGACTACGCTGCCAGACAATGGCACAGCGAATTTCCCTTCGCTGAATACAAGTTCAAGACAGACGGCAAAGAGTTATTTCTCGACCTGCAGCAATTCGAAGGTCGGCGCGGCAAGGGCAAACTTCTCCAACCCGGGCGTGGCGGCCAGCTTGCCTGGACCGATGTAATCGGACGCCTCAAAGAGTTCGAGTATGAGTACGAGCGCAAGGGGATTGTGATTCAGTGGCATGTCGCTGGGCGCCAGTCGCCGATCGTCATCGACCCAAGGGTTGCCTTCGGAGCTCCACACGTTGGCGGTATTCCAAGTTGGACGATCAAGGGTCGCTTTGCCGCAGGCGAACGACTTGGTGAGATCGCTGATGATTTCGATTTGCAGGAGGTAGATGTGCGCGCAGCGTTACAATTTGAAGGCGTCGATCCCGACGCGCAACCGTGGCTTCATTAACCTTCTATTTCGACAGAAATTTTGGGAAGCGCTTTCCGTCGGCTTTGAAAAGCGCACGACCGCCATTTGATGTCGAATACCACCATAGCGTCAGCAATAACTTTCAAGAAGATATGACTGACGATCAATGGTTGCAAATTTGCGGCGCCCAACGTTGGATTGTCTTTAGTCACGATGACAAATTCCATAAAATAAAAATGGAGGCGATGGCGATAAGGCAGCACAACGTGGCAGCATTTTCTGTGTGGGGAGCGCAATTACCGGTATGGGACAAGATGTGCCATTTTTGTCGAGCCTATCCAAGGATGCGTACCATCATCCGAAATGAACGGCCGCCGTATCTCTATCGTGTCACGTCTGCCTTACGTTTTAACAGGGTTGAGCTACCATAGACAGAGCTTAACGGAGCCCCTCGGCTCAGCCCGGCGGGGCGACCGAGAGGCCGCGGATGTGGTGGTGGGCGATCAGGCGGGCGATCAGGCCTGAGGCTTTGGCGTCCTCGACGAAGGCGTGGAGAAAACGGGCGCCGGCGGCGTTGGCCTTGGCGGTGCCGACCGCCTGTTGGACGGCGGTGAATTTGCCGTCCAGGATGCGGGCGCCGGGGAGTTTTTCCACATCCTGTAGGAGGCGGGGGCGGAGGCCGGCGAGCGCGTCGAGTTTTTCCGACACGAACAGGTCGTAGGAGGCATCGAGGCTGGCGGCGCGCACCAGCTCGGCGTTCTGGAGGTGGCGGCTGAGCCAGAGGTCGTAGGCGGCCCGGGCCGCGATCGCGATCCTGATGCCCGGGCGGTCGACCTCGGCGATGCTGGTGATCTTCGAGCCCGGGGGTACGAGGTAGGTCGCCTCGATCTCGGCGTAAGCCGGAGAAAACGCGATCACCTCGGCGCGCGCCGGCTCGGCCGCGATCAGGCCGATGTCCCAGATGTTTTTGCCCGCGGCATCGGCGAGTTCGCCCGGTCTGGGAAACGTCACGTAGGCGACCTTGACGCCCAGGCGGTCGGCGACCGCGCGCGCCATGTCGGGGGCGACGCCTTCGGGCTCGCCCGTCGGGCTCTTGCCGCTGACCAGGAGGAAATTGGAAAGATTGATGCCGGCGCGGAGCACGCCGGTCGGCGCCAGCTCGGCGAGCACGTCCTGAGGCACGTTCTGGGGCATGGGACCGGTCCTGATTGATGAGGCGCACTGATGGTAGTTTGGCCGGGTGGCGCGCGGCAAGCTTCCCGGCCGACCGGCGCCGGGTGACGAGCGGGCTTTTACGACGCCCAGGGCGCGAGTAGGATCAAAGGCAACGCTCTATTGGAGCGTCAATCAACAGGGAGGCTTAAGCATGATGACCAATTGGCGTGCCGTGACCCTGGCCGCGGCGCTGCCGCTGCTGGGCCTGGCGATGGCCGCGCCGGCCGCGGCCGCGGATGCGCTCGGCGCCGGCATGACGATCTACATGCAGATGGGCGGCAATCCGGGCGATGGTGCCACCCTGCCGCGCACCAATGGCGCCCGCGCCGCGGCGAGCGCGCTCGGGGCCAAGCTGATCGAGCAGTATTCCGCCTGGCAGCCCGAGACCATGCTGAACCAGTTCCGCGAGGCGCTGGCCGCCGATCCCGCCTGCATCGTGATCATGGGCCATCCGGGCTCGGGCGCGTTCGCCGATCTGGTCGCCGAGGCCGAGGGGCGCGGCATCGTGGTCACCAGCGGCAACGCGCCTCTCACCGAGCTGTTCGACAAGTACCAGGCCAAGGGCTTCGGCTATGCCGGGGTCGAGCTCTACAAAGGCGGCTGGCTGACCGGCAAGAAGATGGTCGAGGTCGGCCAGCTCAAGAAGGGCGACCAGGCGCTCGAATACGGCCTGCTCTCCCAGGCCGAGCGCGGCCAGAGCGACCGCGGCCTGAAGGAGGCGCTCGAGGATTCCGGGCTCAAGGTCGACTATCTCGAGATCAGCCCCGAGGTCAACAACGACTCCTCGCTCGCGGTCCCGATCCTGACCAGCTATATCGAGTCGCATCCCGACGTGAAGGCGATCGGCACCCAGCACGGCAACGTCACCTCGTTCGTGCCCAAGGCGCTCGAGGCGGCGGGCAAGAAGCCGGGCGACGTGATCGTGGGCGGCATCGACCTGGTGCCGGCGACCATCGACGGCCTCAAGGACAACTACATCACCGTGGTGCTCGACCAGCAGCTCTACCTGCAGGGCTTCCTGCCGGTCAACCAGTGCGTCCTGTCGAAGAAGTACGGCCTGACCGGGCTCTCGATCAACACCGGCTCGGGCGTGGTCACGCCGCAGACCATCAACGCCCTGGTGCCGCTGATCGACGCCGGGATCCGCTAGCCGCACGGCCGCCGGCGGCGCGCCCACGCGCGTGCCGCCGGCGGCATCCGCTCCCCGATGTCCCGCCGGCTGCGCGCAAGGACCCCGGCGGCATCCGCTCACCGATGTCCCGCCGGCTGCGCGCAACGACCCCGGCGGCATCCGCTCACCGATGTCCCGCCGGCTGCGCGCAACGACCTCGGCGGCATCCGCTCACGTATGTCCCGCCGGCTGCGCGCAACGACCTCGGCGACATTCGCTCACGTATGTCCCGCCAGCTGCGCGCACCGACCTCGGCGGCGTCCGCTCATGCAGGTCCCGAAGCCGGCACGTGCCCGTGCATCGTCGGCGGAGCGGGCGCGCCGGTCCCGCCGGCCGGGACGGTCCAAATCGGTAACCGCCAGATCCGCTCGAGCCGTGGCAGCCACCCCACCGGCCGGCGATCGCGCGCCCCCGGGTCGCCGGCTCACCCTTCTACCGCGAGCACGGAGTCCCACGGTCCCATGGACCCGCCGAAGACAGGGTTAACCGGCAACCGGTTAATGTCTGGTTAACGCGAGCCGCGCGTGGCCCGTTGCCCGCGAGCACGACCCGGAATGGCCGCGGCCCTCGGGTCAGAGCAGCAACAGGATCAGGATGCCGGAGATCACGAGCGCGATCCCGAGCAGCTCGATCGGGGTCGTGCGCTCGCGAAAGTACAGGGTCGAGGCGATGAAGGTGAACACCAGCTCGATCTGACCGAGCGCGCGCACATAGGCGGCGTTCTGGATGGTCATGGCGGTGAACCAGCCGGCCGAGGCGAGCATGCCCGACAGGCCGACCCAGCCCGAGACCCGGAACGAGCGGAACACCGCGGACAGCTGGCCGGGCTCGCGCAGGCGCATGTAGATCGCCATGACCAGGGTCTGAAACCAGGTGACGCAGGCGAGCGTGAAGGCCGCGCGCATCAGGAAGCCGACGTCGTTCAAGGCGAGCGAGGCGCCCCGGTAGGAGACCGCCGAGATGCCGAAGAACGCGCCCGAGGCCATGCCGATCAGGGCGGTCCGGTCGGTCCAGCTGAGCAGCAGGTTGGCAAAGCTGATCCTGGTCCTGGCCGCGGCGATCGCCATGACCCCGATCAGGCTCACCAGGATCGCGAGCGCCGCCCCCAGGCGCAAGGGATCGCCCAGCATGAGGATGCCGAAGATCGCGGTCTGCACGGTCTCGGTCTTGGAATAGGCGGTGCCGACCGCAAAGTTGCGGAACGAGAACAGATGCACCAGGAGCGCGGTCGCGGTGATCTGGGCGAGCCCGCCGATCAGCGCGTAGCCGAGGAACGCCGGATTGGGCCTTGGCACCTCGAAGCCCGCGAGCACGGCGAGGCCCGCGGCATAGAGGGTGGCAAGCGGCGCCGCATAGGCAAAGCGCGCGAAGGTCGCCCCGGTCGTGCTGAGCCGCGCCTTCAGGTGCTTCTGCAGCGCCGAGCGCAGGTTCTGGCAGAAGGCGGCGCCGATCGTGATCGGGACCCAGAGTTCCAAGTCGAGCCTCCTCGGCGTCGGACCGCCGGACGACGGTGGGGGTGCTGCTTATGCGGTCCTCGACCATTCATGCCCAGGATCGGCGCAAGTGCAAATTAGAATGTCGCCGCTGCGCATAAGCATGGCTTATGCTGGAGCGCATGGCCGCCCGCCTGCCAGCCTTTCCCAGCCTGCGCGCCTTCGAGGCGACGGCGCGGCTCGCCAGCGTCACGCGCGCCGCCGCCGAGCTCGGCGTCAGCCAACCCGCGGTCAGCCAGCAGCTGCGCCAGCTCGAGGCGTTCCTCGAGCGGCCCCTTCTGCGCCGGGTCCCGGGCGGCCTCGTGCTGACGCCTGCGGGCGAACTCTACGCCGCCCGGCTGCAACGGGTGTTCGCCGATCTGCACGCGGCGACCGATGCGCTGCTGCGCGCCGGCAGCGAGCCGCGCGTCCTGACGCTCGCCCTGCTCGCGACCTTCGCCCAGCGCTGGCTGATCCCGCGGCTCGCCGGCTTTCAGCGCGCCCACCCGGACCTCGAAGTCCGCCTGCTCACCACCTCGCGGCTGGTCGACCTCGCGCGCGAGGACGTCGATCTGTCGATCCGCGCCGGCTCCGGCCGCTGGCCCGGCTGCCGCGCCGATTTCCTGATCGAGAACCAGATTTTTCCAGTTGCGAGCCCGGCGCTGCTGGCGCGCGGGCCGGTGCGGCAGGCGGCCGATCTCGCGGGCCACGTGCTGCTCCGGGTCGAGGCGGAGCCCCGCGATCGCGACTGGCAGCGCTGGCTCGCCGCCGCCGGCGTGCCGGCGCTCGAGCCGCGCGGCTGGCTGACCTTCGCGAGCTCGAGCCACGCCCTCGAGGCGGCGATCGCCGGCCTCGGCATCGCGATCGGGCACACGCCCTTCGTGGTCGACGGCCTCGCCGCCGCGCGCCTGGCGGCGCCGCTCGCCCTCCAGCTCGGCGGCGAGGGCGACTTCTATCTGGTCACCGCCCGCGACCAGGCCGAGCGCCGCAAGATCGTCCGCTTCCGCGACTGGCTGCTCGCCGAATGCCGGGCCAGGCCCGGACCGCCGCCGAGCGCGGCCGGCTCGTCAAGCTAGCGAGAACCGGATCGGACGACCTGCGCAAGGGCGTCGACGGTCTGGCCGTGCGGGTGCACCACGCGCTGCGGCGGGATGCGGGCGCAGGCCCGGTCCTTTTGTTCCGCAGCCGGCGGGGCGATCGGCTGAACCGCCGTGATTGGATGGCAGCGGACTGTGCCGGTTTGCCAAGCGGCTGGAACGCGGTCGCTTCGTCCGGCCTCGGTTAGGGCGGCCGAGATCATCCTGAGGAACGCCCAGCTCACCGATTCACAATCTACGCGGGTCACGAATTTGTGAGGGCTCTGGACGTCCGTTTCCAGAGCTCCCCCTTTGCAGCAACCCGTTTCATCGAGCGACGAAGCGGTGGACTCTGAAGGAGGTTGCGATGTCGCGCATGCGTGCGGTGCAGGTGAAGAGCGCCAACGGGCCGTTCGAGCTGGTCGAGCGCGATGTTCCAGATCCGGCGGCGCGCCAGGTCCGCATCAAAATCCAGGCGTGCGGTGTCTGTCATAGCGATTCCTTCACCAAGGAGGGCCTGTTCCCCGGCCTCCAGTATCCCCGGGTCCCGGGCCATGAAGTCGTGGGGATCGTCGATCGGCTCGGCGCAGATGTACCTGAGTGGCAGACGGGGCAGCGAGTTGGCGTCGGCTGGCACGGTGGTCACTGTGGCCACTGCCGCTCTTGCCGACGCGGCGACTTCATTACCTGCGCCAACTTGCAGATTCCCGGCATATCCTACGACGGCGGCTATGCCGACTACATGATTGCCCCATTCGAGGCGTTGGCTTCGGTACCGGACGAGCTGGGCGCCGCGGCGGCAGCGCCGCTACTCTGCGCCGGCATCACCACCTACAATGCCCTGCGCAACAGCGGCGTCCGGCCAGGTGACCTTGTTGGAGTGCTTGGCATCGGCGGACTGGGCCATCTCGGCGTGCAATTCGCCGCCAAGATGGGCTGCCGCACGGTCGCGATCGCGCGCGGCGCCGACAAGGAGCCCTTGGCCCGAAAGCTCGGCGCCCATCACTACCTCGACAACGCCGAGCAGGATGTCGCAGGTGAGCTCAACAAGCTGGGTGGTGCCCGCGTCATCCTGTCCACCCTGACCAGTGCCAAGGCGATGAGTGCGACCGTTGGCGGACTTGGCGTGAACGGCAAACTGATCGTGATCGGTGTATCGCCTGACCCTATCGAAGTCTCACCTCTTGACCTGATTGCGGCGCGTCGCTCGATTCAGGGATGGCCGGCCGGAACCTCGAGCGATTCCGAGGAGACATTGGCCTTCAGTGTTCTTTCCGACATCCGGCCGATGATTGAAACGATGCCGCTCGAACGTGCAGCGGAAGCCTATGACCGGATGATGAGCGGCGCCGCGCGCTTCCGGATGGTCCTGACGACTGGACATTAGCTGGCCTAATCCCCAGCGCCGGATGCCTCCCCGCATTCGGCGACCGCCCCGCCCCGATGGCGGTGGCTTGCAAGCACGCGCAACGCCGCGCTGGCGGCGCCGTAGCCGTTGTCGATGTTGACCGTGACCAGACCCGGCGCGCAGCTCGCGAGCGCCGCGTGCAGTGCGGTCTCGCCCGCGCGCGCGATGCCGTAGCCGGTCGAGGTCGGCACCGCGATCACGACCCCGCCGACCAGCCCCGCGACCACGCTGAACAAGGCCCCCTCCATGCCGGCGACCACGATCACCACCGGATAGCCCCGGAGCTCCTCCTCGTGCTGGAGAATCCGCCAGAGGCCGGCGACCCCGACGTCGGCGATCTCGCGCGCCGCAACGCCGTAGAAAGCGAGCGTGCGGATCGCCTCGCGCGCGACCGGCAGATCGCTGGTGCCGGCGGTCACCACCGCGACCGGCGGCTCGCCCGCAGGCTCGGGCGGCACCCCCAGGATCGCGGTGCGCGAGCGCGGATCGTAGTCGAGCGCCGCCTGCTCGGTCGCCGTCAGCTCCGCGAGCAACTCCGGCGTCAGGCGGGTCAGGAGCAGCGCCGCCCGGCGCGCCCGCGCGAGCGCGATCGTCTCGCCGATCTGGGCCGCACTCTTGCCGGCGCACAGCACCGCCTCGGCGAGGCCGATCCGCCCCTGCCGCTGCCAGTCGAAGGTGACGTCAGCCATGAACCGCCGGGCGGTGGAACGCGCTGCCCATCCGATAGGGCTGGTAGCGCACAGGCGTCGTATGGCCATGCCGGGCGAGCAGCTGCTCGATGCCACTGCGGACCGGGGCGGCGGGCGCGCTCAGCATGCGGGTCAGGCCCTCGGCGTCGAGCTGGATCGTGATGCCATCCTTGAGCAGCCGGCAGCGCACCGTCCCCGGTGCCAGCTCCTCCTGGATCAGCCGCTCGACCGCGTGCACCAGCTCCAGCCGCTCAGCCGTGACCCGGATGCCGGTCTCGAGCCGGCTCGAGAGGCAAGGGGCGGCCGGCAGCTCGGCCAGATCGTCGAGACCCAGGCTCCGGGCGAGCGCCCGCACGCCCGCCTTGTCGATCCCGGCCTCGACGTAAGGATGGCGGACGCCATGGGTCTTGGCCGCCTCGAGCCCGGGGCGCCAGTCGGCGAGATCGTCGAGATTGGTGCCCGAGCAGATCGTCGCGCGGGTACGCTTTGCGATCGTGCCGTAGAGGTTGGTCTTGCAGAAGAAGCAGCGATTGGCCGGGTTCTTCAGATACTCCGGATCGGCGAACTCGCCGGCATCGATCACCTCGAGCCGCCAGCCCTCGCGGACCGCATAGCCGCGCACCCTGGCACTCGCTTCCGGCGGCACCGCGGGCGAGACCGCGTGCAGCATCTCCGCCCCGCGCCCGAGCCGGCGCCCGGCGATCACCGCGAGCGTCATGCTGTCGACCCCGCCGCTGACCGCGACCGCGATCTCGCCGATCTTTTCGAGCGCGGCATCCAATGCGGCCGCCTGGCGCTCAATCGAGCCGGTCATCCCGTCCGCTCCTCAACGCTTCGGCCTCGGCATCCCGTCGTCTGCCGGCGCGCGCCGCGTGACCGTCCGGGCTCGCCTCGCGCAAGGGCTCGATCTCGGCCTTGGCGGTGCGCTCGCCGCCCGGCCGGGTGACCAGCTTGACCGCGAGCGCACCCTCGGGCGTGGCCACGCTGACCTCGTCGCGCGCCAGCACGGCGCGCGCCTCGAGCCGCCAGCGCAGGCCGATCGTGGTGGTCTCGGCGAAGCAGCGCTCGATCACCGCGTCCAGCCGCTCCGGGCGCGCCAGCACCTGGACCTGGGTCGCGAGCCGACCCTTCTTGCCGAACGCCGCGAGCTGGATCACGTCGAGCACGCCTTCGGCCCGGCGCAGCGCGTCCAGGCCGAGCGCCAGCTCCTCGGGGCTCTGATCGTCGACCTCGAACGCCAGCACCGCGACCCGGTCGTCCGTCCGGCCGCCGGCCGCCACAGGCTCATAGGCCAGGACCCGCAGGACGTTGCTGAGCCCGCGCAGGCGCCGGGTGCCAAAGCCGATCCCGGTCCCTGACATCCGCCAGGCACCCGTGGGCAGGCGCTCCCGCACCTCGAGATGGCGAAGAATGGCAGCACCAGTCGGCGTCACGCGCTCGCCCGGGACGCCGTCATCGACCATCGCCACGCCCTCGAGCAAGAGCGCCGTGGCGGGCGCCGGCACCGGCAGCGCGCCATGCGCGGTCACGATCCGGCCGCTGCCGACCGGCAGCGGCGCGCAGGAGACGCTGACCGGTGCGAGCGCTTCGAGCAGCCAGGCACTGCCGACCACATCCGCGATCGAATCCCAGTCGGCGAGCTCGTGGAAATGCACCTCGTCGGGCGCGATGCCGTGCACCTTGGCTTCGGCCTCGGCGAGCAGGGTGAAGATCGCGATCGCCCGCGCGCGCACCGGCCCCGGCAGCGCCGCCTCGGCCAAGCCCGCCCGGATCACGCGAAACCGGCCGGGGCCGTGATGACGATCGCCCTCGGGCGGGCCCTCGATCACGACCCGCCGGCCGGCCAGCACGCCATCGTCATGCACCACCAGCTCGGCCCGCCAGTCGTCGGGCAGGCCGGCCGCGCGCATCGCGGCGAAGGTGTCATCGGCATGCTCGGGCCAGGCATCGAGCAGGGCTGCCAGGAACATGTCGCCGGCGACCCCGCCCAGGGGATCGAGATGGAGGTGCAGCCTCGCCATCCGCAGGTGCGCTCAAGCTGCGGGCCGATGGACGGGCACGACATAGGGGCCCTCCGGGATCACCGCGACCCGCGGGTCGCCGCTGCGGGCGACGCTGCGCTCGACCGCAGCCGCGACCGATCGCGCCCGCTCGACCCCGGTCAGCGGCCAGTCGGCCTCGGGCAGGCGGTCGGAATAGAGCTGAATGGCGCCCTGGCGCATGGGCTTGAGCTGCATCTCGGTCTGCCACTCGTCGATGTCGGCGAACCGCTTGGCGCTGATCTCCTCGAGAAAACGCTCCGGCCCGCCCTCGACCAGCCGGCGCTGGGCGTCAACGAACTCGGCCGAGCCCATGCCCTCGGAGCAGGCGGACGCGATGATCAGATCGCCGCCCTTGGCCAGGATGTCCAGCGGCGCGACCATGCCCTTGACGGTCTGGTAGTACGTCTTGTCGAGCGGATAGCCGGCGGCGCTGGTGACCACGGTCTTGAACGTTTCGGCGACCGGCACTTCGGCGAAGCCCCGGATGTGCTCGACGGCGGCCAGATGGCTGGCCTTGATCTCGCCGAAATTGACGAACGACAGGCGGCGCTCCTCGTCGATCACGGTGTTGAGCGCGAGCGCACCCCCCAGCATCTCGACGATCTCGAGCTGCGCCAGGTGCAGGGGATTGCCGTCGAGCACGCAGTTGGCAGCGTTCGGGTGCTCCATGAAGCGGGCGCTGTGGAAGGTCGTGATCGTGTCCTTGTGGGCGACGCCTGGGGCGATCACCTTGCGGCCGCCGGAATAGCCGGCCATGAAATGCGGCTCGACCAGCCCGGTTGCGATCTTGAGGTCGGCCTGCGCCAGGCGCCGGTCGAGCTTGACCGGCACGCCGCCGCTCCGGGTCGTGCCGAGATCGACATGCGCTGCATCGTCGCGCGCGAAGTGGTTCTCGACCCGGACGTGGTCCATGACCCAGCGGGAGCCGACCAGCTCCTCGAGCTCCGCCCCCTCGTTCGGCCGGTGCAGGCCGGTCGCGACCAGGACCGTGATCGCGTCAGCTTTCATCCCGGCCGCCATCAGCTCCTGGATCAAGGTCGGGAGAAAGAGGCCGTTGGGCACCGGCCGGGTGATGTCGCAGATCAGGATGCAGGCGCTCCCTTGGCCGCGCGCGAGCTCGGCCAGCGCCGGCACGCGCACCGGCCGCGCAAGCGCGGCGCGGATCGCACCCTCCGGGTCGGGCAAGACCGGCATCGGCCGCTTGCGGATCAGGGTCAGATCGAGGCCCTCGGGCAGGTCGACCGCGAGGCGCCCCCGATCGTAGTTCAGCTCCACGCGCTGCATCGTCCTCACCTCAAAAGCCGGCGCGCCCCGCCCACGCGATCGCGGGCGCCCCCACATCCAGGCTGTCGCCCCCAACATCTAGGCTGTCGCAGAGCCTACACCAGTGCTAGGAATTGCCAACTGCCGGCTTTGCCTTGGGAGGCTCAAAGGATGCTCAGCCCGACCTTCCCCGTGGTCGACCTGCCCCATCTCGCCAACGTACCGCTGCCGCCCATGCTGCGGGTCCGCCTCAAGCACCCGTCCCAGGAGCCGGTCGCCGACCTCGCCGCCGCGGTCGACGAGGCGCTTGGCCGCTCGCGCCGGCTCGACGAGCTCAGGCGTGGGGCCAGCGTCGCGGTCGCGGTCGGCAGCCGCGGCATCGCCGACATCCCGAAGGTCGCGGCCGCCGCGGTCCGGCACCTTAAGCAGCGCGGCTTCGAGCCCTTCATCGTGCCGGCGATGGGCAGCCACGGCGGCGCCACCGCCGAAGGCCAGGCGGGCGTGCTGGCGCATCTCGGCGTCACCGAGGCGACCGTCGGGGCGCCGATCCGCGCGACCATGGAGACCGTCGAGTACGGCGCCACCCTGCACGGCATCCCCTGCCGCTTCGACAAGAACGCGGCCTCGGCCGATGCCGTCCTCTGCATCAACCGGGTCAAGTCGCACACGAGCTTCGATCGGCCGATCGAGAGCGGGCTCACCAAGCTGATCGCGGTCGGCCTCGGCAAGCAGGTGGGCGCTTCGAACGTCCATCGCCTGGGCCCCCGCGGCTACACCGAGGTGCTGCCGGCGCTGGCCCGGATCGCGATCGAGCATTCCCCGATCGCCTACGGCATCGCCCTGGTCGAGAACGCCGACAAGCAGCTGGTCGTGGTCGAGGGCGTCGAGCCGCCCGACTTCGCCGCGACCGACGAGCGCCTCCTGAAGCTCGCCAAATCGCTGATCGCGCGCCTGCCGTTCGAGCGCCTCGACGGCCTGATCGTCGAGTGGATCGGCAAGGAGATCAGCGGCTCCGGCATGGACCCCGCGGTGGTCGGCCGGACCGGCATCCGCAGCGTCCCCGATCCCGGCAAGCCGTTCGTCAACAAGCTCGCGGTGCTGGGCGTGACCGAGGATTCCTACGGCAACGCGGTCGGCCTCGGCAACGCCGACTACACCACCCGCAAGGTCGCGAACCACATCGACCTGCTGCCCATGTACATGAACTCGATCACCGCCGCCGGCACCGAAGGCGCCCGCATGCCGGCGGTGCTCAAGGACGACCAGACGGTGCTCAAGGCCATGGTCGCGACCTGCTGGCGGGCCGACCCGGAGAACGCCCGCCTCTGCCAGATCCGCTCCACCCTCTACCTCCACGAGATCCTGGTCTCCCCGTCCCTCCTCACCGACCTCGAAGGCCGCCCCGACGCCCATCGCCTCTCCGACCCCGCCCCCATTCAGTTCTCGGCCGCGGGCGACCTGCTTACGCGGGTGTGAGCCTGCACCCGCCGCGCCGGTGGCGCGAGCGCGCGAGGTTCTTCGCCGCCGGATGCGCTGGGGCCGCCGGATGCGATGGTGCCTCCTGCTGGCGACGTCGCTCGCGGTATCCGCGACCCGCGCCGACGCCGCCGAGACCGCCAGGCCGCCCGCGAAGCTCGCGGTGGTCGAGTTCGCCATGGTCGACACCTCCGGCGAGCCGCGGGACCAGCAGGCCCAGCACGCGAAGCGGCTGCAGGCGATGATGGCCCAGATCCGGTCCGAGCTCGCCCGGAGCGGCGAATTCCGCCCGGTCGACCTCGCCGGCAATTCGGCGGCCCCGACACGCCCGATCAGGCGCTGACCGCCGCCCGGGCAGCCGGCGCCGACTACGCGCTCCTCGGCGTCGTCCAGAAAATGAGCACGCTCGTCCTCTGGTGCCGCGCCAGCCTCATCGACCTCGCGACCCGCAAGGTCGTGCTCGACCGCTGGCTCACCTTCCGCGGCGACACCGACGAAGCCTGGCGCCGCGCCGCCTCCTTCCTCACCCGCGAACTCGAAGCCCACCAACCCGGCACGTAGGTCTGATCGAGGTGGTGGGAGGCGCGCAAGGTCATGCCCGGCGCAACGAGCCAGCCATATTGCCCGGGGCCCTATCTCAGGAGCTTGAGGCGACGCAGGTCAGCTTCGCTCCAATGAGCCTGTAGCTCGATCATCGCTTTCAGTATCTTCGGTGCGAAGGTCTGGCCCGAAGGGTGAAACGAAACCGTCACTCGTCGGTGGTCGCCGGAGTGATAGTAGTGCTGGTGGGCACCTGCTTGGCGGTCCAGGACGAAGCCATCGCGCAGCAAAGCATTGATGATCTTACGCGCCGTGAGACCGCGTAGTACCCGGTAGTCAATCGCCATCCGTCATCAGACGGTCACGTCGACAGGCTGCTCTTCGGATCGGCGCCGGCGGTCGGCAGGTTCTTCCGGGATCGGCTCGCCATGCTCAATCATGCTGGCGACGACCATCCTGATCACGTCATCGAGGTTGGCGAGCGCTTCCTCACGACTGGCACCCCAAGTGGCCCCGCCCTGTTCAACAAGCGCGGGACAGTAGGCATACCAGGCGTCCTCGTCCGGCTCGACGACGACCTCGAAAGTATAGCGCGTCACGAGAGTACCTTTGCAGTTCACAGACTTCCTATAGCACAGACAGCGTGAAAGCCTAAAGAACCGCGGCTAAGCCGGGCCGCTAACCGTCGCGGAGGACCGTCTCGAGCAGGGCGAGCGCCTCCTGTGCGAACCGCCACATGTTGGCCTCGCGATCGGACTGGCCGGTCTCGATCGTGCGGCTGCGGCTTTGCGGGCCGGCGACCGCGATGCAGCTGTGGCCCGGAGCATCGCCGTAGCGGTTGCCGGCAGGACCCGTGGCGCCGGTCTCGCCCACGCCCCAGGTCGTGCCGAGACGAGCGCGGATCGCGCTCGCCTCGAGCAAGGCGTAAGCCTCGGTCGCCGGGCGCATGCCGGGGTGGCGGGCGAGATCCTCCTCGAGCAGCACTTCCCGCGCTTTGTGGGTGTAGATCACGCCGCCGCCGACGAACCAGGCGGACGCCCCCGGCGCCGCCAGCAGGGCCGCGGCGATCAGCCCGCCGGTCGAGGATTCCGCGACCGCGATCGTCTCGCCGCGCGCCTTCAACAAAGCACCCACGGCCTCGCCCATCGTCGCCAGCGTCGGCATCGCATCCTCTCCCCACTCTGCCCCGCGCGCGCGGCGGGACTCCGATCCTGAGCGCCGCCCGGGGCGCCCTGTACCGCCTCAGCCCGCGTCATGCCGTCTTGGTTGCGAGCGTTGGCGACGTTGCCGGACCCTCTCAAGCCGTATCGACGACGCCATCGACCAGGATGAGGTCGCGGCTCAGAGCCTGGTCCCGCACCGCGAGCGCTGAGGCGTACTCGGGCGAGCGATACCAGGCGCGCGCCTGGTCGTGGCTCGGAAATTCGACGATGACGATCCGCTCGGGCCGCCAGCTGCCTTCCAGGGGCTCGATCGCACCGACGCGCGCCAGATACCGGCCGCCATACTTCGCGATCGCGACGGCGGCGCGGGTCCGATAGGTCTGGAAGGCTTCGGCATCCAGTACGGACAGATCAGAGACCAGATATGCAGGCATGGTGACCGTCTCCTGATCGGGCGGCGCGGTGGTTGAACGATGGCGGCCCAAGCCGTCGGCAACGCCGGGGAGGCCTCCCGTGGGCGACTTGGCGCCAGCCGCGCTCAGCCAGCCCCGCTCAGCCAGCCGCGCTTAGCCAGCCGCGCTTAGAAAGTCTCGACCCAGGGCCGCAGCTCGACCTCCCAGCTCCAGGCGCTGCGCGGCTGCTTGAGGACCGCGAGGTAGCTCTCTGCGATCGCATCCGGGTCGAGCAGGCTGTCGGGCCGGCCCTCGGGCTCCGGCCGGCGCGCGCTGCGGACGCCGCCATCGATCACGAAATGGGCGACGTGGATGTTTTTGGGCGCGAGCTCGCGCGCCAGGCTCTGCGCGAGGCCCCGGAGCGCGAACTTGCCCATCGCGAACGGCGCCGAGCGCGCGTAGCCCTTGACGCTCGCGGACGCGCCCGTGAACAGGATGGCGCCCTGGCCCTGGCGCAGCATGCGCCGCGCCGCCTGTTGGGCCACCAGGAAGCCGCCGTAGGCGCTGACCATCAGCGTCTTTTGGACCTCCTCGGGGTCGAGGTCGACCAGGGGACCCTGGACCCGGTAGCTCGGGTTGTAGTGCACGACATCGAGCGCGCCGAGCTTCTCGTCCACCTCGGCGAACAGCCGCTCGACCGCGCTCGCCTCGGTGACGTCGCAGCCGAAGGTGAGGCCGCCCACCTCGGCGCCAAGCGCCTGGAGCTTCTCCGGCCGGCGGGCGGCGAGCCCGACCTTGACGCCATCCTTCGCCAGCAGCCTTGCGAACGAGGCGCTGATACCGTCGCCGACCCCGACGATCAAGGCCGTCCCAGCCATGGCTTCCTCTCCCTCCGCGCCGCCGCGGCACCCGCCGGCATGGTCGCTGGCCGTTGCCAAACCGGTTGCCCGGGCCCACACGACCGTCAGGGCCTTCCGCGCTTGCCATTAACCAAATCTTTACCCTCCGGTCGTCAACTCTTTCTTCGGATGGTCCATCCATGGACGCCTCCCGCTCTGCAAGGGTTATTTTCGAGGTTCTGACGGATCTTGGCTGCTGCCATCCATTCGGCCTGTGGTTGCGGCTGGGTGGCCGCTGGCCTTGATGAGATCCGCGGACCGGCGCCCAATCATGGGAACGAGCTCGAAGCTCGTGGACCATCACGGGTTCTGCCGGCCTCGGTCTGACCGATCCTGTCATCGTGTCGAAAGTCGCCCGCGCAGCTCGTGGAAGCTCCCCCGTCGTCGTGGCTCAGGCTGCGGCCCGATAGGCTTCACCGCGGCTCAGCATGGCCCAGAGGATCCGGGCCAGCTTGTTAGCGACCGCCGCGACCACGACGTTGAACGGTCGGCGCGCCCGCAACGCGTTGATCCAAGACCAGAGCTTGCCGGCTCGTCCCGGACTGACCTTGACCAGCGACCGCGCCCCGTGGATCAGCTGGCGGCGCAGATAGCCGTCGCCGCGCTTGCTGATCCCGAGCCGGCGTTCCTTGCCGGCGGTGGCGTGCTGTCTTCGGACCAGCCCCAGCCAAGCGGCGAGATGGCGCCCCGAGTGGAACGTGGTCGCATCGGGCACGGTCGCTGCGAACGCCGTCGCGATCACCGGGCCGACGCCCGGGACCTCGGCCAGCGACCGGCAGACCGGGTCGGCGCGGCTCATCACGACCAGGCGCCGGTCGAGGCAGGCGAGCTTGTCCGCAACCTCGCGAAGATGCCCGACCAACGTCTGCAGGACCTCGCGGGCCAACGGCGGGATGCGATCGTCCTCAAGCTCGCCCAGGATCTCGAGCAGCTGCCGCAGGCCGGCCTGGCGCTGCGCCGCGACGATCCCGAGCTCGGCCAGATGGCCGCGCAGCGCGTTGATCGTCGCGGTGCGCTGCCCGATCAGTTGGTCGCGGACCCGGTGGAGCATCAAGAGGGCCTGCTGCTCCGCGCTCTTGACCGGCACGAAGCGCATGCTCGGCCGCTGCACGGCCTCGCAGCAGGCCTCGGCATCGGCGGCATCGTGCTTGTTGGTCTTGACGTAGGCCTTGACGTACTGCGGCGGCATCAGGCGCGCGTCGTGCCCGAGCTTGATCAGCTCGCGCGCCCAGTGATGAGCCCCGCCGCAGGCCTCGAGGCCGATCACGCAGCGCGGCAGATTGGCGAAGAATTCCAACATCTTACCGCGCGCCAGCCGCTTCTTCAGCACCATGCGGCCGCATCCGTCGACACCGTGCATCTGAAACACGCTCTTGGCGATGTCCAGCCCGATCGTGGTAGCTTGCATCTCGGACGTCTCCCGCGTTCGTGGTTGTTCCGACTTCCACCTTTGGCACCTCGATGCCGTCAGCGGGAGGCGTCCATCTCATTATGAGACCCTGGGACTCCGAGCGGCGGACTTTTGGAGGCGGCGGCGGATTCCGAGGATCGCATGGACCGTCGGGCAGCTTGGGTATCAAAGGTTAACAAAGCGTTAGCGGGATCGGCGGTGGGTTATCGCCCCAGCCCACCGGACACTCGAGCTTGCGCTAGTGGGCGCCTGTCCCGGGGTTTCGCCGGCGCCGTGGCCGGATCAGGCCCGCTCGAACTCGAGGCCCGGCATCCGACGAGGTCGTCTCAACCCTTCAGCCCGGTCAGGGCGACGCTCTCGATGATCCGCCGGCGCAGGATCAGGAAGGTGATCAGCATCGGCAGGGTGCTGATCACCGAGCCCGCCATCAGCTTGCCGTAGTCGCTGCTGAAGCGGAACTGGAACGCAGTCAGGCCGACCTCCATGTTGAACAGCAACTGATCGTTGGCGACCAGGAGCGGCCAGATGAACGCCGCCCAGGTCTGGATGAAGGCGAAGATGCCGATGGCGCCGAGCGCCGGCGCCGACAGGGGGGCGAGCACGCGGACCAGGATCCACCACTCGGACGCGCCGTCGACCCGCGCCGCCTCGAGCAATTCGGTCGGGATCGCCGACGCGATGTGCTGGCGCAGAAGAAAGATGCCGAAGCTCATGAACAGATACGGCAGAATGATCCCCTGGTAAGTATTGATCCAGTGGATCTTCACCAGCTGCAGATACAAAGGAATCATGTAGCTCTCGAACGGCACGATCGCGGTCGCGATGATCAGCATGAACAGGAAGGTGCGGCCGGGAAACCGATACTTGGCAAACACGGCGCCGGCCATCAGCGAGGTGACCGCGACACTCAGCGTGGCGACCAGGGACAGCCCGGTGCTGTTCAGGAAGAAGCGGCCGAAGGGTGCGACCTCGAAGATCCCGGTGTAGTTGGCAAGCGTCGGCGCTCGCGGCAAAAGCTCGGGCGGCCAGATCGCGATCTCGGTCGGCGGCTTGAACGAGGTAGCAATCATCCAGAGCATCGGCAGGACCATGAAGATCGCGCCCACCATCAGGACGGTGTGGACCAGCGCGGTGCGCAGACGCGCGGCCATCGGGGCGGGAGCCGGCCGGCCGCTTGGCCGCCGCATCCTAAACCTCCTGTTCGCGCACGAGACTGAACTGGACCAGCGTGAAGCCCAGCACGATCAGGGTGAGCGTCACCGCCTCGGCCGAGGCGTAGCCCATGTGAAAATACTGGAACGCATTCTGCCAGATGTCGAACACCAGCACCCGCACCGCCTGGCCGGGCGCTGCCTGGGAGCCCAGCGTCATCACGTAGACCTGGGTGAAGACGTTGAAGGCGTTGATCGTTGCGGTCACCAGGACATAGAGCAGGATCGGCTTCAAGAGCGGCAAAGTCACGTGCCAGAAGCGCTGCCAGGGCGAGGCGCCATCGAGGCTCGCCGCTTCCAGGTAGACCGCCGGAATGTTGCGCAGCCCGACCAGGAACAGGATCAGGTTGTAGCCGAGGACCTTCCAGATCCCCATGATGATCAGGGCCCAAAGGGCAATCGCGGGATCGGTCAGCCAGGCGATCGGAGCAATGCCGACCAGCGAGAGCAAATAATTCAGGACGCCGTAATTGTAGTCATAGATCCATTTCCAGGCGATCGCCATCGGCACCATGGGCGTGATCACCGGCAGGAAGTAGACGGTCTGATAGAAGACCGAAAGGCGGCGCTTGCCGGCAAGCAGGAGGGCGAGCGGCAGCGCCAAGAGGGCGCTGAAGACGACCGTCGCGAGCGAGTAGATCGTAGTGTTCTTCAGCGCCAGGAGAAAATTCGGATCGCTGATCAGCTGGCTATAGTTGGCCCAGCCGATATAGGGCTTGATCGGGCTGATCAGGTTCCATTTGTGGAAGCTCAGGACCACGCCCCAGGCGATCGGCCACACCCGGACGTAGGCGAACAGCGCGAGAACCGGCGCCAGGACCAGGTAGCAGAACAGGACCAGGCGCCAGTGCCCGAGCCAGAACCGGCGCCAGACCGGTGCCCGGGCAAGCACCGCGACGGCCTGGGCCGGCATGCCGGCGCCTGGTCCTGATCGCCGGGGCGCGGCGCTCGGCGCCCGGAGCTCAGGAAGCGCTGTACAGGTCCGCCTCTTTCAGGAGGTCATCGGTCTGCGTCGCCATCTCCTGGATCGCGGCCGCGACCTTGGCCGGATCGCCGTTCAGGGCCGGATCGATGTAGGCGGCGGTCAGCCGGTCGGCCATCTTGCTCTGGATCTCGTCCCACACCGGCAGGATCGGCTCGACGTAGTAGACGACCTCCTTGGGCGGCGAGACGAAGGTCTCGAACTGCGGCGTCTGCTTCAAGAGCGGCGCCCAGTCGACGTCCTGCCGGCCGGACAGCCACCCGGTCATGGTCGTCAGCCGCAGGCCGTTGTCGGCGTCGGTCAGGAACTTGAGGAAATCCCAGGCGGGCGCCTGGTTGGCGCTCTGGCCGTTGACGTAGATGCCCCAGGGCTGCAGCAGCCTCTTGTACGGGTCGCCCGCCCGCCAGCGCGGGATCGGCGCCACGCCGTAGTCGAGCGACGGATTCTTCTGCTGGATCTCGCCGATCACCCAGGCCTCGCGGAACAGCATCGCCGTGGCGCCGGCGACGAAGGCGTCGGCATCGTGCGGAATCTTGGGATCGTCGATCTTGTCCTTCTGGACCGCGTCGACATAGAACTGCAGCGCCGCGCGCCCGGCATCGTTGTCGAAGCCGTTGTGATACTTGCCGTCCGCGGTCTTGACGAGCAGCGAGCCGCCGGCCGGCTCGAGGATGAAGCGGAACTTCTCGGTGATGCCGCTGCCCTGGCCGGACAGGCGCAGGCTGATGCCGCTGCGGGTCATCCGGCCCGAGGCGTCGATCTTGACGAGCTTCTTGGCGGCCTCGACCAGCTCCGGGAAGGTCGCGGGCGGCCCGGCCAGGCCCGCCTCGGCGAACATCGTCTTGTTATAGTACATCGAGGCCCGGCTGCCCTCCATCAGCGGCAGGCCGTAGCTCTTGCCGTCGAGGGTGAAGAAGTCGACGACGAAGTCGTTCCAGCCGCCACCTTTCAGATACTGATCGACCTCGGCCTCATTGGGCTTGATCAGGTCCGCCGCGATGAAGTTGACGCTGATGTTGGTGCCGATGTCGAAGAGGTCGGGGCCGGTGCCGGTCGGCACGGCGGCCGACAGCTTCTGCTCGGCCTCGCGCAAGGACGTGCTGAAGAAGGTGAAGCCGACCTCCGGATGCGTCTTGCTGTAGGCGTCCGCGACCGCCTGGTAGAAGGGCACGAGCTCGGGGAACCCGGTCCAGATCGCGAGCGTCGTCTGCGCGGCCGCCCGCGCCGGCAGGGCCGAGAACCCCCAACCGGCCGCGGCTGCCAGCCCGGCGCCGGCGCTGATCTTGAGGGCGGTACGGCGATCGACCCTGAGGTCGTCCTGCTGGCTCGTCGTCATGGCCTCGATCTCCCTTGGGCTCGTCACGCATCTGGCGGGCGGCGGCCCGCTCCAATGCGTCGGCCTTTGTGCGGCGTTGGGTCACCATACTGGCGCGCGATCGAGCGGCCGATCAAGCGACATTCGCGCCGAAGCCCCTTGGGACTTGACGCTTTGCGCCTTATATCGTACATCGACGATGAACGATGGAGTTCGCAAACATGGTCGCCGACTTCGATCCCGAGGATGCCCGGCTGGCCGAGCGCCTGAAAGCGCTCGCGCATCCGGCCAGGCTCCGGATCATCGATGTCCTGGCCGCCCGCGGCAGCTGCATCTGCGGCCAGATCGTCGAGGTCCTGCCGCTCGCCCAGGCGACCGTCTCCCAGCACCTCAAAGTGCTGAAGGACGCGGGCTTCCTCAAGGGCACGATCGAGGGCCCACGGTCCTGCTACTGCCTCGATCTCGAGGCGCTCGCCCGGTTCCGGCACGCGCTCGATGCCCGCCTCGCCGGGCCCGGGGCCGCCGCTTGCGTCCGTCCTCAACCCGAAGCGGAGACGATCCGATGACCGCCGTCCCCCAGACCGCTTTTCCCCAGACTGCCGATGCCAAGACCGCGGCCGACCAGATCAAGGCGGTGGTGCGCGACCGCTATGGCGCGCTCGCGAGCAGCGGCGGCAAGGGCTGCGGCGCGAGCTGCTGCGGCGAGGGCGAGCTCGACATGATCGGCGGCGCCTACGCGGGCCTCGAGGGCTACGTCGCCGACGCCGACCTGGGCCTCGGCTGCGGCCTGCCGACCCGGCACGCCGGGATTGAGGCGGGCGAGGTCGTGCTCGACCTCGGCGCCGGCGCCGGCATCGACGCGTTCGTCGCCAGACGCCTGGTCGGCGAGCGCGGCCGGGTGATCGGGGTCGACATGACCGCCGCCATGGTCGAGCGCGCGCGCGCCAACGCCGAAAAGCTCGGCTTTGCCAACGTCGACTTCCGCCTCGGCGAGATCGAGGCGCTGCCGGTCGCGGATGCCACGGTCGACCTCGTGATCAGCAACTGCGTCCTCAACCTGGTGCCGGACAAGGCCGCGGCCTTCGCCCAGACCTTCCGCGTCCTGAAGCCGGGCGGCCGGTTCTGCATCTCCGACATCGTCGCGACCGGGCCCTTGCCCGACGGCATCCGCAAGGCCGCGGCGCTCTACGTCGGCTGCGTCGCCGGCGCCTGGCCCGAGGCGGACTACCTCGCGGTCATCCGCGCGGCCGGCTTCGCCGACGTGCGGATCGCCGAGCGCAAGCCGATCCCCTTGCCCGACACCGTGCTGGCGGAGCATCTCACGGCCGCCGAGCGGCAGAGCTTCCGCGCGAGCGGCATCGAGCTCCTGAGCGTCACCGTGCTCGGGACCAGGCCCACCTCAGGCGCATGCTGCAGCCCCGGCTGCTGCTCCTGAGCGGCACCGGGTCGGCACTGGCGCGAGGGTCCCCACGGGCCACGTCGCCGCCACCCGACGGCGCTACCAGGGCAGCGGCCGCTGGCTGTGCTGCCGGCCGATCGCCGCGGCCTCGGCCGTCGCGGCGCCGACCCGGACCCCGTCCGCGAGCTGGGCCAGCACGCTGTCGGCGCGGACGATGTCCAAAAACGCCACCCCCGCCCGATCGCAGGCGGCCTTCACCCGCGCCCGCGCCGCCACCATCTCGGGCGGGTAGGGCGGATCGTGGGCATCCTTGTGGCCGAACGCCATGCCCATGTCGCCCGGCCCCCACTCGGCGAACGCGATCCCCGGGATCGCAAGGCTCGCCTCGCAATTGTCGAGCGCGCGCCGGTTCTCGATCTTGAGCCCGAGCATCAGCTCGCCCGCGGGATTGAGCGGCCAGGCGTCGGCCAGGTCCAGATAGCCGTCCGCCGGCAGCCCCCAGATCGGCGCCGCCAGCGCCTGACCGCCGGCGCCGCGCCGGCCCTGGTCCAGCCCCTCGCCGACACCGGCGCTCTGGAACGGATAGCGCGCGGCCTCGACGAACGCCTTGACCGCCGCCGGCGTCTCGGCGTGACAGAGCAGGAGGCCGTGCACGCCGGCCGCCAGCGCCTGCTTGATCATCCAGCTGTTGGCGCGCACCGCCCGCTCGTCGGTGCCATCCAAGGGCAAAGTGACGATCACCGCGGGCGTCCGATGGCCGCTCCGGGTCGGCCCGCCGTCGACCAGGCCGCGCATGAACGCATGCAGGCCGGCCGGCTCGAAGGCATGATGCTCCAGATCGAGCGTCAGATAGTCGGCCCAGGTCGCAGCCGCCTCGACCCCACCCTCATAGTCCGGCTCGGTCACCACGGTCGAATAGACGGGCTGCCCCTCGGTCAGCAGCTCGATGGCGCGATTGACTCTCGGCATCCGATGCCTCCCTCTAGCTGATCGACGCGGTCAGCCCGTGCGCGGCGCGCGCGCCTGAGGCCCGGATCATCCAGGGGCGCGCGCCCGCGGACAAGGCCCGAGCTGCACAATTTTGGCGGCGCTGGAGTAACGCCAGGTGAACGCTCGCCCGCGCTCGGGACGGCAGAGGATCGGACCACCTGCGGGCGATGCTCACCGGCGGCCTCGGGCGACGGTTGCCGGCCTGCTCGTGGCCGTGGCCGCAACCGTCTTTCTGACCGCCGCCGCCAGCTTCGTGCAGCCGCTGCATTCGGACCCCGGCCCCGGCGAGGTCGACACCGCGGACCGGCAGGGCGGTCAGGCCGGCGGCATCGGCCTCGGCATCGACTACGACCTGCCGACGTTGCGCTGTGGTGCTGGCGAAGCGATCGTGGGCGTCCAGATCCGGCGCGGCGACGTCCTCGACTACGTCCAGATCGCCTGCGCCCGGCCGACCTGTACGGCTGCCGGCTGCCAGTGGACGGCCCGGCGCTGGGGCCCGGCCGCCGGCAATCCCGCGGGCGGCGATCCGCACGGGCCGATGATCTGCCGCCAGGACGCGGCGGTCGCGAGCTTTCGCGCCCGCGTCGTAGCCTTCACGCGCTTCGACTACACCGCCGACCTCGAGATCGAGTGCGGCACGCTGACCTCGGGCCCGAGCGCGCAGGGCTTCTTCCGGGTCACCCGGACCGTCGGCGACTGGCTCCACCCCGAGGGCGGGCTCGGCCGCGGCACCGTGCCCCCCAACGCGACCCGGACCGTCACGACGGCCCCGATCACCTGCCGCCCGAACGGCGCGGTCGCCGCGTTTCTCGCTCGGCGTCTCGAGCGACTTCGCCCGCCCCGGGCAACGCGTGGTGCAGGCCGTGTCGCTCTACTGCCCGGCTGGCCAGCCCGATCCGAGCTGTCCGGAGACGCTGGCGGTCGCCGGCACGCTGGATCAGCGGGCGCTGATCGATGGCCAGTGGTTCGCACGCGGCGGCCGCACCGGCGGCGGCATCGTCGCGGTCATGGAAGCACGGCCCGCGAGCCGCAGCTGGCGCGGTGCCCGCCTCACCGAGAGCCTGAGCCTCGGCGCCAACAGCTGCAATCTCGCCAACGCCGGACAGCTCTGCGGCACCGGCAACCGCGCCGAGTTCCTGGTCGGCGCGCAAGGTTCGGAGATCCTCCTGCCGATCGGCAACGTCGCCGTGCCCTGGAACCTGCAAGGCGGGCAGGCGCAGAACAGCTTCCCCGACTCGCACTTCATCCTCGACGCCGCCTCCGGCCAGAGCCGGCCGGCCGGCGTCAGCGCCCTCGGCAACGGCGCCGGCCCCTGCACCGTGAGCTGCCGCCAGACCTTCACCTGCGGCCGGGGGACCCAGCAGGTGAGCTATGGTCCGTTCACGATCACCTACACGCTCCGGCGGGACAGCTATCAACCGGTGTTGCCCGGGGTCGTCCCCATCCCGACCGGGCCCGCGGTGGCCGTGACGCGGGTGAGCGTCGCCAAGCAATGAGGCCGCCACCCACGCCGACGACGTTCCGCCGAGGCCATGATGACGCCGAGGCCGAGTGACGCTCCCGGATCTGCGAATCCGGAAAGCCGTCTCGCCATCGATGGGTTCGGTGCGCTGCCGATCGATCCAGCAGGGTTCGGACCCGTCACCAGGCGGCGTACCGATGCGACAGATGTGTGCCCTCCGCGCACGCCGACTGCGCGACCGCTGGAGCTCCAGATCCATCTCGACCCGGGCCACCTGGACCCCGACCGCGTGCCCGGAACCCGCAGGATGGGCCGCGACGGGCCAATTCCCTCTGATGGATGGAGATTGATATCAGGATCAATCCTTGATGGCCGCCGATCCTGCCCGAGACCACAGTCATCGACGCGCCAGAAGTGTGCCCTGCATCAGACAGATTCCACGCAGCGCTGCGCACTTGCAACTATTCGGTGAGTTCTCGCGCACGGATGGACCCCAGCGTCATCTTTGCCTGGTCTTTCCAGAGGAGCTTATCTGCCAGGGATAATGAGCGAGCCGGCGGTCGCTCGCGACCACATCTTCGGCCCTTGAAGATGCGATCGGCCGGATACAGCCACCGTCGCAGCGTCCATCGCTCCTCCAGGCTTGACCCCGCGGGTCAATCTCCAGCGTCGCTGGAGACGGTGGAGGGTTCGCGCCGAGAGCGCGAAGCTTGGGGACGGTCAGCAGGAGGTGGCGCAGACCGCTTCCGGCTTGAGCGGGGTGAGCTGGTCGCGGACGTAGGCGATGTCGGCGCCGTGGCGCTGGAACTCGACCTTGACGATCTGGCCGTCCTTGTCGAACCAGAGGTCGCGCTCCTCGTCGCCGGCCATGTGGTAGTGGTCGACGTCGAGCACCTGGCCGTCCAGGGTCAGCTTCTCCCGCCCGACCAGATGGAACGAGACCTTGAGGGTCTGATCCTCGACCACCGAGAAGAAGTCGTGGTGCTGGAGCGTGTCCTTGTTCCAGGTGGCGAGCATGCTCTTGGAGGCGTCGAACCGGTCGACCCGGCCGTTGACCGTGCGGACATAGCCCTGGCCGTCCGGCCGGACGCTGATGTCGAGCTTCTCGCCGTTGTCGTTGGTGGTGGCGTCGACCCGGATCACGCGGCCGTCCTGCCACAATTCACGGGCTTGGTGCTCGAAGGTGTAGATCGGGATCATGGCGAACTTGACCTCGATCTCGGTCGCCTCGCGAATCTCGATGCGATCGCCTTCGCGATCGAAGACGAACCGGTGGCGGCCGACCGGATTACCGTCCTTGAGCACGGTAAACGTGTAGCCGCCGGCCTCGTCGGCGCGCGCGGTCCAAGCCGGCAGCGCGAGCAGCGCCGCCACGGCCACCAAAAGAGCGTTCTTGAGGGTCATTCCGTCCCAATTCCTCGGGCCAGAAAATAGGCGCTCGACGGCCGAAAGGCAAGGACCAACGCCGATTCTGGGCCAGGGGCGAGCCCTCGTCAGCTTGGCGCCGCGGGCAGCGCGGGGGGCCGGCGGCTCAGTCCATCGGCTCGGGCCCCGGCGGCGGCAGGCGCGCCGCCTTCCTCGCCCGCTGCATGCGGCGGCGGATCAAGAGACCCGTTTCGGCGAGCGCCAGACCCAGCGTGGTCCCGATCGCGGCGATCAGCCAGTCGCCGGCCTCGGGCGAGCGATCGGGCGTCAGCAGCTGCAGCACTTCGGTCGCCGCCCCGACCAGCAGCCAGCACGACAGATGGACCAGGAGCGGATCGCGCGGCCGGCCGATCCGTACCAGCAGCGCGAGCAGGCAGAACACCAGGGCGTGCCCGAAGGCGTCCGGATCGGCCAGGCGCAACCCGAACCCGGTCGCCAGACCGTCGATCAGCTGCTGGCGCAGCTGTGCCGGCATGAACACACCGATCACCAGAACGGCGAGCGTCCCCAGCAGCCAATGGCGCACCAGGGGGACTTGAATGCTGCGATAGAGGCCGCTCGTGACCCGGAAGACGAGCAGGCTCCAGCCGCACACCAGGAGCGTGGCGGCCAAGCGGAAGGGCGTCCGCTCGTCGACGATCGCGAGGTCGAGATTGGCCACCTCCATCCGCCCGGTGGTGTAGGGCAGCTCGATACCGAGGATCACTTTCGGCATCGCGCCGGAGATGTCGAAGATCGCCTCGAAATGCTGGCGGGGCGTGGTCCCGACCAGGTTGACCAGCTGGTAGGGCCGGTTCCAGAGCTGGGTGCCGTCGGCGGTCTCCTGGACCAGGTAGATGCGCGCCGTCTGCCAGGGCTCGCGGCCGTGCTCGACCCGGCTGGTGGCGACGTCGGCGCGCAGGCGCAGGCTGGTCGCGCCATCGGGCAGCTGGATCGTGCGGCGCAGGTAGACCTCCCCCGCCGGCTCCAGATTCTGGAGGATCGCGTGGCCGAGCTCGGCCTCGTCGAGGGTCACCAGGCCCTCGACCTGCCAGCCGCGAAAGCCGTCGCGAAAATCGGCGTTGTCGAGCACCGAGCGGCCGTCCGCCTGGTAGCGGGGCAGATAGCCGAAGGTGACGATCGTGAGCAGGGCCAGCAACGTGGTCGCCACGACCGCCATGGTCAGGGCGCGCAGCCCGCTGCCGTCCAGGGTTTGCCGTCGGCGGCGCGCCCGCCGCCCCTCGCGCGCGTCCGCCCCGGCAGCGGCGTTCATGGCCGGCGCCCGGCCGCCCGGGCGCACCGCCGTCGCATCTCTGCCCTAGACATTGAGCAGCAGATGCTCGCGTTCCCAGGAGCTGATCACGCGCTGATAGGCCTCCTGCTCGACCTCCTTGACCATGATCAGCGCCTCGACGAACTCCTCGCCCAGGAGCTGCCGGAGCGAGCGGGCGCGGCGCAGCAGGTCGAGGGCGTCGGCGATGTGCCGCGGCAGGGTCTGGGCCAGGCGGTAGGCGCTGCCCTCGATCGGCTTGGTCGGCTCGAGCTCGTCGGTCATGCCGAGCAGGCCGCAGGCGAGCGAGGCGGCGATCGCCAGATAGGGATTGGCGTCGGCGCCGGCGACCCGGTTCTCGACCCGGCGCGCGCTGCCGGTCGAGTCGGGCACGCGCAGGCCCACGGTCCGGTTCTCCCAGCCCCAGTGGAGGTTGATCGGGGCGTCCGAGTGGCGCCGCAGCCGGCGGTAGGAGTTGACGTTCGGGGCGAGCAGCGGCATGGCCGCCGGCAGGTACTTCTGCAGCCCGGCGATGTGCTGCAGGAACAGGTCGGTGAAGCCGCCGTCGCCGGCCGCGAACAGGTTCTCGCCGGTGGTGAGGTCGACCACGCTCTGGTGGATGTGCATGGCGCTGCCGGGCTCGCGTTCCATGGGTTTGGCCATGAAGGTGGCATAGATGCCGTGCTTGAGCGCGGCCTGGCGCAGGGTGCGCTTGAACAGGAACGCCTGGTCGGCCAGCTCGAGCGGGTCCCCATGATTGAAATTGATCTCCATCTGGGCGGCCCCACTCTCGTGGGTCAGCGTATCAACATCGATCTCCTGCACCGCGCACCAGTCGTAGACGTCCTCGAACACCGGATCGAACTCGTTGACCGCCTCGATGCCGTAGCTCTGGCGCGCCGATTCGGGCCGGCGCGAGCGGCCGATCGGCGGCTCCAGCGGGTAGTCCGGATCCTCGTTGATCTTGGTCAGGAAGAACTCGAGCTCGGGCGCGACCACAGGCCGCCAGCCACGGTCGGCGTAGGCCTCCAGCACCTGCCGGAGGACCTGGCGCGGCGCGATCGCCACCGGTTCGCCATCGTGATGATAGCAATCGCTGATGACCTGCGCCGTGGCCTCCTGGTACCAGGGCACGACCCGCAGCGAGCGCGCATCCGGGCGCATTCGCACATCTCGCAGCGCCGGGTCGGTCACCCGATCCTCGGACGCATATTCGCCGGTGACCGTCTGCACGAACACCACCTCGGGCAGGCGCAGGGTGTCCTCGGCGAGCGAACGGATGAACTTGGTCGCGGGCAGGATCTTGCCGCGCGCGATGCCGTTCAGGTCGGCGACCAGGCATTCGACTTCGGTGATCTCACGCTCCCGAAGCCAGCGCTCCATGTCGTTCATGCTCAAGTCTCAAAGCGGCGCGCGCGCGGCAGGCGGCGCCGAAGGCCGCGAACAGGCGCCTGGAGATCGGATGCTCGAGCACCCGCCATTCGGGATGCCATTGGACGCCGAGCGCGAAGCCCGGCGCGCCCGCCACCCGGACCGCCTCGATCGTGCCGTCGGGGGCCACCGCCTCGACCGCCAGCCGCGCCGCCAGGCGATCGATCGCCTGGCCGTGCAGCGAGTTCACGGCGATCCGCTCGACGCCGCCCAGCAGCGCCTGCAGGCTGCCCCCCGGGGTCAGGATCGCCTCATGCGCCGGCCGGTAGCGCTCCGGCGGCGACACCGTCTTGTCCGAGCGATGATCGAGCCGGCCCGACAGCGCGTGGACCTCCTGATGCAGCGAGCCGCCGAGCGCGACGTTCAGCTCCTGCACGCCGCGGCAGATCGCCAGCAGCGGCACCGCGCGCGCGATCGCGCGCCGGATCAGCGGCAGCGTGGTCGCATCGCGCGCGGGATCCCTGGCGCTCGCGGGCGGGGCGGGCGGCCCGTCGTAGTGATGCGGCTCGACATTGGACGGGCTGCCGCTGAGCAGCAGGCCATCGAGCCCGTCCAAAAGGTCCTCGGGATCGACCCGGCCGCCGAGCGCCGGAATCAGCAGCGGCAGCCCGCCGGCACCGTCGATCACGCGTCGACGTATTTGGCGCCGACCTGATGAAAGCCGAAACCATCACGCGCAACCAGGCAGGCCGGGATGCCGATGACGGGCGCACGCTCGCAGGCGGTCATGGTCAGGTTGTAGCGGAGCGCCCGGCCCGAAACAAGGGCAGCCAACGGGCGCTGGCGTCGGGGTCGCACCAGCTGGACGGCGGCTCTCGAGTGGGCGGCGGCTCCGGAACCCGGAGCAGCGGGCGGGCTCGGCGGGAAACCGGGCGGCGGCGCACGGGGAGGCAGCACACCGGAAGATCGTAGGCTGGGTCATGTTGGATCGGGCTCGCGCCGGCCGGCAGAAAAATCGCGGTGCCGGGCCTTTGCGGGCCCGGCACCCTTGAGTTCCGTCGTGCTGGCCGCGAACGGCGTCACGGCCGCGGTCTTCGCGCCCTCGATCACCTTGGGCTCGACCTTGGACCTGGCCGATCGCGATCTTCTGCGGCTTCAGCGTCTCGGGCACCTCGCGCACCAGATCGACGTCGAGCAGCCCGTTGCTCAGCCGGGCACCACTCACCTTGACGTGGTCGGCGAGCTGGAAGCGATGCTCGAACGCCCGCCGCGCGATGCCGCGGTGCAGGTAGGCGACCTGCTTCTCGGCCTCGGCGTCATTGGCCTTGCCGCGCACGGTCAGCACGTTCTCCTGCGCGACCAGCTCGAGCTCGTCCTCGCCGAAGCCCGCGACCGCGAGCGTGATCCGGTAGGCATCCTGACCGGTCTTGACGATATTGTACGGCGGATAGGACGGCTCCTGCGTGCCGCGGAACGCCGTCTCGAACAGATCGTCCAGCCGATCGAAGCCGACCGAGTAACGGAACAGGGGGGTGAGGTCAAAGCTGCGCATCGTCACATCCTCCTTGGAGCGATTGACTGTCGGCCCGTCTTACGACCGAGCCTTGTCGACTTGCCGGCCCCAGTCTGGCGACCGACCAACCCTATGTGGTCAAGGCGGGCGAACCTTCAAGAGGGTCGGCCGCCAAAATTCGACTGCTACCGGCCGCCGCGGCGACCACCTTGGCCGCCGGTCCGGCGCGCCCTATCCTTGCGCCCATGACGCTCGAGAACCTCCTGTCGCTCAAGGCCCTGCTGGTCGGCGGCGCGTTCGTGTTTTTCCTCACTTACGAGCGCCTGTGGCCGGCGGCCGAGAGCCCGCTGCTGCTGCGCTTCGGGCATGCGAGCCGGGCGGCCTGGCGCCGTCTCGCCCGCAACCTCAGCTTCTTCGGCATCAACCTTCTCCTGTCGCCGCTGGTGGTCCTGCCGATCACCGCCTGGGCTGCGAGCCTCGGCCTCGGCTGGCGGCCCGCTTTGTGGAGCGGCTGGCCAGGGCTCTTGGCCGACCTCGTGCTGCTCGACTTCTGGATCTACTGGTGGCACCGGGCGAACCATGAGCTTGCCTGGCTCTGGCGCTTCCACCAGGTCCACCACCTGGACGAACTGCTCGACAGCACGAGTGCTGTCCGCTTCCACTTCGGCGAGGTGCTGCTATCCGCTCTGGTGCGGGCAGGCGCGATCATCCTGCTCGCCGTTCCGCTCACCTCCGTGCTGCTGTTCGAGGCGCTGCTTCTGATCGGCACCCTCTTCCACCACAGCGATGCCCGCCTGCCGCGCGGGCTCGAGGCGGCGCTCGCCCGGCTGATCATCACGCCCTCGATCCACTGGGTGCACCACCACGCGGTGCGCGCCGACACGGATTCCAACTACGGCACCATCTTCAGCTTCTGGGACCCCTTGTTCCGCTCGAAGAGCCGGACGCGCCGCTGGCTGACCATGCCGATCGGGGTCGAAGGCCGCCGCGAGCGGCCGCTCCTCCGCCTGCTGGTCACGCCATTCGAACGCGGCCGCTGAGGCAGCGGCGCATCGCCATGTCATTGTGCTCCTTACGCCCAAAATCCAAAACAGAACGCCAGTCGAGCCAAGATCAGGCGTCCGATCTGGAATTGAGAATGCGTAATCCTAGTCGTCACATCACAAGTTGATGCGGCGACGAGGCGGGGTCATTCTGAGATGCTCGTTTATCGAGTGGACACCCGGTGATTTAGAAGCGTCGCCTAGAGGGCACGGAAGTGTCGCGCGTTGGACTTGAAGTGTGTCGTGCCCGCTCAAGTATCTCGGCCGGATGGAGCCTGCCTCCAGCTCCGATCCATCTGGCCGACGAGGCCCAGAATCGGCGGAATTGCTGGCCGCGGGCGTCAAACGGCACCCGGAATCATGTCGCTTTCAGGCAAGAAAATCGGCCCGGTTGATGCAAAATCAACTGTATAAATCGCGCGCAACCGTCGCATCGATGCGCCACTTCCGTTTCTAGGAGAGCAATATAGCGGCCCGGCTCGCCAGCCGCCACAAAGCGCTCCTGCGCCCCCTTCGCCAGCGGGTCGAGCCAATTGGTTCCTGACACTCACCTGCCACTTCCCCTGACACCTTTTCCCCCCGAGAATGGCATCCATTCCGGCCCGCTGAAAAGCCCGATCATCGGGAATTTTGGCGGTGCCGCGCGCCTCGCTTAAGGACATAGTGGTCCAGAATTCTCTCCTGAGCGTCATAGCAGCACTTGTCGGCTGCTTTCCGAAATCTATCTCGAATCTCTAAATATCCAGACCACAACTCTACTTGCTCCTCCACGCATCTCTTCCTGTACTCGGTCTCGCTCTTGGGTAACGGATATCTGCCCATCCACATTATATATTTACTCAAATTTGTACAAATCTCACGTTCATTTTGCGTTAGTTCAAGTCTCAAGACCGCACAAAGTTTGACGAGCTCGTGACTTGGAGTTAATATCTTGTTTATCCACTCGTCCTTCTCGACGCTTAAATCTATTTTGGATATGACCATTGACTTCAGATATAGTTCTAGCTCTACACCCGCAAAAAAGAGCGCAGGTGTGTACATTGTTGCGCCCATAACAACGTAAAACTCTTCCTCTTTCTCAGATGGTGGCTCATGATGCCCGCTCCACAAACGCTCAGCTGCTTCCCGTGCAACGTATGCTTGGGCAAACCAAAAAGCTGGCGTCTTCATGAGATCGAACAACTTCACGGCATTCTCCTCAGGGGGAGATGGCGGCCTCGCGGTCGCAAGCCTGCGGGCGTTAGAGAGGTTCTTTAACCGGACAAGGGGTGTCAGAAATTCTTTCGCCTGCAAAGTCAAGTTTGACCTTGACCAGGCGTTCTAACCAGAACTAGTCTAGTTAGACTCTGGTTAGAAAGGCGCGGCGATGAGGACGGTTGGGACGTTCGAGGCCAAGACGCACCTCTCGACGTTGTTGGAGGAGGTCGAGCGGGGCGAGGAGATCACCATCACCAGACACGGCAGGGCGGTGGCCCGGCTCGTGCCGGTGGGCACGGTCAGCCGCGATCGCTTGGAGGACACCGTGGCGCGGCTGAAGAGCTTCCGGAGGGGGCGCCGGCTGGGCGATCTGTCCGCCAAGGCGCTGATTGAGGAAGGGCGCCGGTGACGGGCTTCGTGATCGACGCCTCGGCAGTGCTTGCCTGGTGCTTCGAGGACGAAGGCGGCCCGGAGGCGGACGTGCTGATCGAGCAGGTGGCCGCGGAGGGTGCGGCGGTGCCCGGGCTCTGGCCCCTCGAAATCGCCAATGGCCTGGTAATGGGCGAGCGGCGGGGCCGGATCAGTCAGGCCGAGAGTGCCGCCTTTGTCGCCATGATCGAGGAGCTGCCGATCGTCGCCGACCAGGCGAGCGGCGCCCGCGCGCTGCACGAGACGATGAGCCTCGCGCGCGAGCACAAGCTCACCGTCTATGACGCCGCCTATCTCGAGCTGGCCATGCGGCTCGGCCTGCCGCTCGCGACCGGCGATCGGAAGCTGCGAACGGCGGCGGAGCGGGTTGGGGTTGACCTGCTCGACGGAAGACAATAGCGCCGAAGTATCACAGCAAAGGCGTCAGGAGATTGGGCTGACCCTGTTTTCCCTGCCCCCCCTTTTCCCGACCGGCGGCGTGACAGGCGATGGCCGATGCCCTAGCCTCGGCGGGGGCGGAGGGGGAGCGATGGCCGAGGTCGGGGTGCATGCCCTGGTGTTCGTGAGCGGCTGGTCGGCCGGGGAGGCGGTTCGGGCGGTCGAGGGCGCGGCCCGGCATGGCTACGATGTGCTGGAGATCCCGCTGATCGAGCCGCGGGCGATCGATGCCGGCGCGACCGCGCGGCTGCTGGAGAAGAACGGGCTGCGGACGGTCACCTCGCTCGCCCTGCCGGCGGCGGCCGACATCTCGAGCGCCGATCCGGACTGCGTCGCGCGCGGCGAGAGGCTTGCTGAACGAGGCGCTGGCCGTGAGCCGGGATCTGGGCTCGGCCTTCATGGGCGGCGTGCTGTATTCGGCGCTGCGCAAGTATGAGACGGCGGCGAGTGCCGCGGGCCGGGCGAGCAGCGTCGCCGTGCTTGGGAGGCTGGCCGGGCGGGCGCGCGAGATGGGGATCACGCTCGGGCTGGAGCCGGTCAACCGGTATGAGAGCAATCTGGTCAATACCGGCGAGCAGGCGCTCGAGCTGATCGAGGCGACCGGGGCGGACAACATCAGGCTCCATCTCGACAGCTATCACATGAACATCGAGGAGGGCGATGTCGCGGGCGCGATCCGGCGCTACCGCGGGCGGATCGGCTATGTCCACGTCAACGAGAGCCACCGCGGCTATCTCGGCAGCGGCAGCATCGATTTTTCGGGTTTTTTCCGGGCGCTGGTCGAGGCGGGCTACGAGGGGGCGGTGACGTTCGAGGCGTTCTCGGCCGGCGTCGGGGATCCGGAGCTGGCCTGCTCGCTGGCCGTCTGGCGCCGGCTCTGGGCGGATACCGACGATCTCGCCGCCAGCGCGCGCGCCTTCATCGAGGTCGAGATGGCCGCTGCCCGTACGGCTGCCGGGCCGCCTTTCGCTTGAAGTCCAGGGGCGATGCCGTGACGGCTTTCAGTCCGAGCAGGGTGCTGGGAGCAGCCGGCTGAGGGCGGGAATCACGCGCTCCGCCCAGGAGGTGATGTTGTGGCGGCCGCCTGGGGATTGGAGGAGGGCCGTCTGCCGCCCCGGGCGGTTGGTGGCGGCGACGATCGAGGCGAAGCGGGGCAGGTCGGCGTTGCCGGCCGGGTCGTCGTCGAAATCGATCAGGAAGGTTGACGCAGTGCCCGGCGCGGGCAGAGGCCAGGCGTCAGCCAGCCAGGCGGCGAGCGCCGGATCGCGGAGCACCGGTGAGAACGCCAGCACCAGGCCGAAGCGCTCCGGGTGGGCGAGGCCGATCTCAAGGGCGCTGATCGCGCCGAGCGAGGCCCCGCCGATCCCCCGGCAGCGGCGCCGGGCCAGGGTCCGGAAGCGCGCGTCGATCGCGGGCACGACGATCAGGGCCATGAAGTCGGCGTACTGCGGGCCGCGCGCTTCCGCGGAGCCATCCCAGGGCACGGGCGCCAGATCGCGGCTGCGCATGCCATCGTCGGCGGCGATCCCGACCACGATCAGCGGCGGCAGGGCGGCGTCGGCGATCGCCCGGTCGAGGCGGGCCTCCAGGCCCCAGCTGCCGTACCAGTTTTCGCGCGCGCCGATCTCGGCGGCGAGCGCCGGGTCGAGGCCGGCGGCGGACGGGTTCCAGTCGAACAGGTCCTGGCCGTCGTTGAGGTAGAAGACGGGGTAGTGCTGGGCGCCGGCGCAATCGTAGCCGGGTGGCAGGTAGACCAGGATCTGCTTGGCGCGCTCGAGCGCCGGCGCGAACAAGGCGAAGGTCTCCAAGCGGTGCGGCGCAGCGGGGCAAAGGTCGGCCGGTGCCGCGGCCGGCTGGTCGCCAGACGCCAGGCTGGCGGCGAGCACGGCCAGCAGAGCGATGAACGAGCGCCATCTTGCCATCGCGGACCACCGTCGACCGTTCAGATGCCGGCGCTGCGGTCGGACAGCGGCCGCTCGAGGGCGACCGCCGCGGCCAGCAAGCCCGGGCCGCGCTCGAGCCGCCAGTAGACCAGGCCGAGCCAGAGGCCGCGGGCGGCCATCAGCAGGAGCATCGCGAGCCACAGGCCGTGGTTGCCGAGGGGCGGCATCAGGGCCCAG
Organism: uncultured Alphaproteobacteria bacterium; assembly: GCA_963753685.1. GTDB lineage: Bacteria > Pseudomonadota > Alphaproteobacteria > Geminicoccales > Geminicoccaceae > DATAOG01. The sequence goes on along the minus strand of CAVWDE010000015.1, from coordinate 11,051 downwards.
GCGGCCACCAGGAACACGGCGAGCGCCAGCGCCATGCCATTGCGCATCTCGCGCGTGCGAGTGGCGCCGATGAAGACGCCATCGAACAGGAACGCCCAGACCGCGACCGGCGGCAGGGCGATCAGGTAGGGCAGGTAGGTGCGCGCGGCGGTGCGCACCGGCTCGAGCGCGGTCATCAGATCGATCGCCGGCCGACCGCCGAGCGCGAAGGCCAATGTCAGGAGGGCGGCCAGCCCGAAGGCCAGGGCGAGGTTGGCCGCCGTGGCGGCGCGCAGGCCCGCGCGGCTGCCGGCGCCGGCCTGGCGTCCGACCATCGCCTCGGCGGCGTGGGCAAAGCCGTCCAGGCCGAACGCGGCCAGGGTCAGGAAGTTGAGGAGGACCGCGTTGGCGGCGAGGATCACCTCGCCCTCGCGCGAGCTGAGCGCGGTGAAGGTCAGGAAGGCGGCCTCCAGGCTCAGGCTGCGCAAGAGGATGTCGCGGTTGACCGCGAGCAGGCGGCCGAACGCCGCGCGCTGCAGGGTCGCCCGCCAGTTCCAGGCGCCGGGCACCTGTTCGAGGCGCCTTGTCACCAGCCAGAGGCCGAGGCCGGCGCCGCCGTACTCGGCGGTGACCGTGGCCGCGGCGACGCCCGCGACGCCCCAGCCGAAGCCGAGCACGAACAGAAGGTCGAGGGCGGCGTTGACGCCGTTGGCGGTGAGCAGCAGCGCCATCGGCCCGCGTGCGTTCTGCATGCCGAGCAGCCAGCCGAGCAGGACCATGTTGGCGAGGCCGGCGGGCGCGCCGAGCAGACGGATCCGGAGATAGGTCGCGAGCTCGGGCCCGACCTTGGGGCTGGGCTCGAAGATCGCGGCCGCCGCCGCGACCACGCCGCGGCCGGCGAGCAGCATCAGGGCGGCGATCAGGATCGCGAGCAGCAGGGCCCGGCCGAGCCCGGCGCGCAGCTGCTCGCCGTCGCCCCGACCGAAGGCCTGCGCGGTCAGGCCGGTCGTGCCCATGCGCAGGAAGCCGAACACGAAATACAGCACGTTGAAGACCACGGCCCCGATCGCGACCGCGCCCAGGTAGTGCGGCGCCGGCAGATGGCCGACCACGACGGTGTCGGTCACGCCGAGCAAAGGGATGCTGAGGTTCGAGAGGATCAGCGGCCAGGCGAGCCGCCAGGCTTCGAGGGCGGCGCTCATGCGGGCGGCGCGAGCCGGTTCATGGGCCAGGCCCCACGCCGGTCAGGTGCGCAGCACTGCGGGCCGCGGCGACCTCAGGCGCTGCGCGCGGGCGGGCGGGACCGCCTCAATTGATGTAGTACTTTCGGTAGTAGCCGTGGTAATAGCCGGAGTTGGCATAGCCGTAGCGGGCGTGCTTCTTGACGTCGACCCGCGCCAGCACGATGCCGGCGATGTCGGCGCCGGCATCGATCATCTGGCGGATGCCGGCGAGCGCGACGTTGCGCGGGGTCTGCTCCCAGCGGATCACGTAGATCGACTTGTCGACGATGCCGGACAGCGTGAAGCTGTCGGACACCGCGGCCACCGGCGGCGTGTCGATGATCACGAGATCATAGTAGGCGGCCATCTCCTCGAGCAGGATCTTCATGGTCGAGGACCGGAACAGGTCGGGCGGGCTGACCACGCCGACGCCTGCCGGCAGGAAGTCGAGGCCGGACTTCTCGTCGCGCTTGATCGCGGCCTCCGGATTGGCGCGGCCCGTGAGGACTTCGGACAGGCCGTTCTGATTGGGCAGGCCGATGACCTCGTGCAGGCGTGGCCGGCGCAGGTCGGCGTCGATCAGGATCACCTTGAGGCCGGAACGGGCCGACTGGCGCGCGAGCGAGGCGGCGATCGTGGATTTGCCCTCGAGCGGCACCGACGAGGTGATCAGGATGGTCTTCGGCGGGTGGGTGCCATCGGTCAGGAACAGGCTCGTGCGGATCCGCTGCAGGGCTTCGGCGTACGCCGAGTTGGGCTTCTGCAGGATGTAGTCCTCGGCCGGGATGCCCTGGGTCTCGCGCCGGCTCAGGTCCGGCACCAGGGCGAACGCGCGCACCCCCAGGGCGGCCTGGATCTCGTCGGCGCTGCGGAAGCCGTAGTCCGAATCCCAGCGCTCGATGACGAACACCAGGAGCACGCCGAGCACCGTCGAGCCGGCGAAGGCGATCAGGGTGATCAGGCCGGTCTTGGGCCACGACGGCGCCGCCGGCACGTCGGCGGCGGACATGATCGTGGCGTCCGGTTCCTGCAGCCCCTGCTGCTCGACGATCTCGCGGAAGCGGGTCAGAAAGGTCTGGAACAGCTCGCGATTGGTGTCCGCATCGCGGGTCAGGTCGCGCAGCTCGACCCCGGCCAGATCAACCCGGGCGGCATCGCCCTGCAGCTTGGCCATACTGCCGCTCAGCTCCTGCTCGCGCGCCTTGGCAACCGCGACCTCGCTGATGTCGTCCTGGACGATCCGCTGAACCTCGTCCTTCATCTTGTCGCGGACGCTCTGAATCTCGGCCCGGGTGTTGACCATCTGCGGGTGATTCTCGCCAAAGGTGGTCGACATGTCCGCCAATTGCCGCATCAGCTGGGTCTCTTGGGCCCTGAGGCTGTCCATCAGCGGCGAGGACAGGACCAGGGCGGCGGCGCCGATGCCCCCTTGGGAGTTGAGCAGGCTCTTGGCCTGGGTGAGCCGCGCCTCGGCTTCGGCCCGCTGCGCCTGGGCCAGCGCCAGCTGGGTGTTGAGCTGGAAGAACTGCAAGGTGATCGGGTTGTTCTGGTTGCTGGTGTCGACCAGGTTGTTCTTGGTCCGGTACTCGACGATCTTGGCTTCGGCCTCGAGCACCTGGCCGCGCAGCTCGTCGATCCGCTTGGAGAGCCACTCGGTCGCGCGCTGCGCCGCGTCGTACTTGGTCTCGAGCTGGGTCACGAGGTACTCTTCGGCCATCTTGTTGACGATGTCAGCGGCCTTGTTCGGGTCTTCGGAGGTGAACGACAGCGAGATCACGTAAGAATGACCGTTCTGAAGGGCCTCGACCTGAGAGGCGACGTGGTCGACGACGGAGTTCATCTGGATCGCGGCCGGATCGAGCTTGTTGGAGGCCGCGTCGGCGTCCTGCCCTGACGGCTTGCGGAACACCGCCAGCCAGTCCGCCGGGATGTACTGCAGGGGATTGAGCGTCTCCAGGAACGAATGCTCATTTTGGTCCTTGAGCAGGGACGGATTGAACTCCGGATCGTCGACCAGATTGAGCTCTTCGACATTGCGGCGGATGAAGGCGCGGGAGGTCAGCAGCTGGATCTCGCTCTCGATGGTCGCCGGATCGGCCACCATGTCGTCGACCACACCCTGGATCTTGACCACCTGCGTGTTGCGATTCTGGACGTGGATGAGCGCCTCGGCGGTATACAGCTTGGTCTGCTGACGGACGATCACGAAGGCCCCGCAGGTGATCACCAGGATGGTGGCCAGGAGAACGAACCTGCGACGCCTCATGGCCCGCCACAGCTCGCGCAGGTTCAAATCCTCGCTGGTGCTGCCCAGGCTTGCCTCCGGACTGCCGCCGATCAGTCGTAGAGCCTCGTTCGCCATCCTATTGAACCTTCACCAGTGGGCCTTCGCCAGAATTCGGGTGCCGCGTCCGCAACGATGCGCTGGCGCAGCACGACGACACGCCGTGGCCGATGGTTGACCCCCGACGTCCGGTCAACAACGACGCGCTCCGGCGCTCGGGGGGCGCGGCCGAAGCTGCGACTGCCAGCGCCCCTGCCAGGGAGGCGCAGGCATCGCCCGCCACAATGACCAGCCCGAAGTGGCGCCGTCAAGAGCTGGATCGAGACCATGTGCCTCAATCGCGCGCTTCGCTCGCAACCTGCCCGCGAGGCCGCCACGCCGCTTGCGCGCCCGACCGATCGCCAACAACTGATTCCTTCCGCCCGCCCGACGCCTGCGTTCGACCGCTACAGCTGCTACCGTGCCTAGGATCTACAGTATTCGACAACTGACAATACCACAAATATACTAAAAGTGTCGAGGCTTGATTCAACCTGTCTGGGCCCGACTCCGCCCCTTGTCTGCCCGCGCCGGGCGAAACTATCACGACGCTGGAACGGGAGGCAAGCGGCGCGCCGGGCCTGCGATCGTCGGTCGCGCCGGGGGTCACGGCTCGCTCGCGCGCGGATCCATGGCGTCCTGCAGGCCGTCGCCGAGGAAGTTGAACGCGATCACGGTGGCGAAGATCAAGAGGCCCGGCTCGATCGCCAGTGCCGGCGCCTGCCAGATCAGCTCCTGCGCGTTGGTCAGCATGTTGCCCCAGCTAGGCAGGGGCGGCTGGATGCCGAGGCCGAGGAAGCTCAGCACCGACTCGGTCAGGATCACGTTGCCGACCGAGAGCGTGGTCGCGACGATGATCGGCGAGGTCACGTTCGGCAGGATATGCCGGCGCATGATCCGGATCGGGCCGGCGCCTTGTGCGAGCGCGGCGCGCACGAAGTCACGCTCGCGCACCGACAGCGTGGTGCCGCGCACCAGCCGGGCGACCGTGGTCCAGCCGGCCAGGGCCACGATCAGCAGGATGCGATCGAGGCTCGCGGCCTCCGAGTGCGCGAGGTCCGCCGGCACGCCGAGCTTGGTCAGATCGACCGCCGCGAGCACGATCAGGAGCGGCAGCAGCGGCAGCGCGATGACGGCGTCGGTGAGACGCATCAGGAGCGCGTCGGTGCGGCCGCCGACGTAGCCCGCGACCAGCCCGATCAGGGTTCCGAGCCCGGCCGCCGCGAGCGCGCCCACCAGGCCCACGAACAGCGACACCCGGCCGCCGTACAGGAGGCGCAGCAGCTGGTCGCGGCCGAGCTCGTCGGTCCCGAGCGGGTAGTCGGGGGCGGGCGGCCCGAACCGGTTGAGCAGGTCGACCGCGTCCGGGTCGTGGCCGAGCCAGGCGGCAGCGAGCGGCGCGCCGAGGCTCGCCAGCGCGAGGGCCGTCAGCAGCAGGGCGCTCGCGAGCGCCAGCCGGTGGCGGCGGAAGCGGCGCAGCACGAGCCGGCCCGGCGCGGCGCTCGGCCGCTCGGGACCGCGGCGGGCTGCCGCCAGCAGGGGGCCGGCCTCAGTCGACATAGGAGATCCGTGGATCGAGCCAGGCGTAGATCAGGTCGGCGCCGAGATTGCTCACCAACGTCAGGAGGGTTGCGAACAACAGACCGGTCAACGCCAGATTGAAGTCGTTGCCCATGATCGAATCGTAGATCAGCTTGCCCATGCCGAGATAGGCGAACATGGTCTCGACGATCAGGGCGCCCGAGAACAGCGCCCCGAAATGCAGGGCGAGCACGGTCACGACCGGGATCATGGCGTTGCGCAGCGCGTGGCCGAGGACCACGCCGAGCGGCCCCAGGCCCTTGGCGCGGGCGGTCCGGATGTAGTCCTGGCGGAGCGTCTCGAGCATCGCTGAGCGGGTGAAGCGGAGCACGCTACCGGCGGTCAGGACCGTGAGGGTGAGCACGGGCAGCACCAGATGCGCGAGGCGGTCGCCGAAGCCGCCGTTGCCGATGCTCTGCACGCCGCTTGCCGGCAGCCAGCCGAGCTCGACCGAGAACAGCAGAATCAGGAGCAGGGCCAGCCAGAAGGACGGCATCGAGATGCCGGCGAAGGCGAACAGGTTGAGGCCGTAGTCGAGGACGGTGCGCGGCCGGAGCGCGGCCAGGATGCCGGCCGGCAGTGCGATCAGCAAAGCGAGCACGAAGCTCACGCCCATCAGCAGGCAGGTGTTGGCGAGCCGGGGCGGCAGGACGTCGAGCACCGGCTGGGCAAAGCTGCGCGAATAGCCGAGGTCGCCCCGCAGCGCCGCGGCGAGCCAGTGGCCGTAGCGCTCGAGCAGCGGCCGGTCGAGGCCGTACACGGCCTTGAGCCGCGCGACGTCGGCCGAGGTGATGTGCGGATTGCCGCTCGCCATCAGGTCGATCGGATCGCCCGGCATCAGGCCGATCAGGCCGTAGATCACGAACGACATCAGGAGCAGGACGGCCGCGGCCTCGAGCAGGCGGTGGATCAGGTAGCGCAGCACGGGAGCGAGGCCGGCATGAGCGTGCGATGGGGGCTCGACGGGGGCGCCGGTGGCGGGCCGGGCCTCAGGTCGCCTTGGCGCGCCAGTGCTCGACCCAGAGCGTGCTGGCATCCATGTGCCCGGTCGGCACCACGCCCTCCAGCCAGAGCGGCCAGATGTGCGGCTCGGAGCGGAAGTAGAGCGGCAGCGCCGGCAGCTCCTCGGCGTAGATCTCCTGCAGGCGCGCCCACATCGCCTTGCGCTTGGTGCGGTCGAGCTCGCGCTCGATGGCATCGATCAGCTTGTCCATCTCGGCGTTCTTGAAGCCGGTGTCGTTCTGCCCGGCCCAGCCGTTGGCGGCGGTCGGGATCTCCTCGGAATGGAGCGTGGTGCGCGGCACGTTCTCGGGCGAGCTGATCCAGGCGAACATCGTCATGGCGCTGTACTTGCGCTTGGCTACCGTCTCGCCGAAGAACACCCGCGCCGGCTGGTTGCGGATCCGGATGTCGATGCCGAGCCGCTTCCACTGGCTCTGCAGCACCTGCTCGACCAGCTCGCGCGTGCGGTTGCCGGCGGTGGTCATCAGCTCGAGGCTGAGCGGCTCGCCCTTGGCGTTGCGGCGGATGCCGTTGCCGACCTGGCTCCACCCGGCCTGATCGAGCAGGGCTGCCGCCTTCGCCAGGTCTTGGTGGTACTTGGGCACGTCCTGGTCGTAGACCCAGTCGAGCGGATTGACGCTGGTGTCGGCGACCGCCTGGCGGCCCTCGAACAGCTGCTGGCAGATGGCCTTCCGATCGAGCCCGTACATCAACGCCTGGCGCACCCGCCGGTCGGCCAGGATCGGGTTGTCCAGGTTGAGGTCGACGTGCTCGTAGACCAGGCCCGGCTTGTAGCCGATCTGGTAGTCCCGGCCGTGGCGCTTCTCGAAGGCCAGCGCCTGGTCGATGGTCAGGCCGACCTCGCCCGCGATCATGTCGATGCTGCCGGACAGAAGGTTGGCCTCGAGCGCGGCGGTGTTCTCGATCACCTTGACCACGATCCGCTTGAAGTAGGGCTTCTCGCCCCACCAGGTCGGGTTGGGCTCGAGGACGACGTAGGCGCCGCTCGAGACCTCGGTGATCCGGTAGGGGCCGAAGTAGAGGCCGGGGTTGGTGGTCGCAGTGTCGAAGGTCGTGCGCGTGCGATAGGCGGCCGGGTCGGCCTCGAACACCGGCCGCTCGAGATGCGCCGGCAGCAGCTTGAAGTCGTTGATGCCGTTGTAGTCGAAGGTCACCCGGTCGACGTGCATGACGAAGGTCTTGGCATCGATCCGGTCGATCGCGGTGATCCGCCGGTAGAGTTCGGCATTGCTGATGCCGCTGTCGGGATGGCGGCCGACCTGGTAGGTGAACAGCACGTCGTCGGTGCTGACCGGGGTGCCGTCGCCCCAGGTGGCGCCGGGCTGGATCGTGTAGGTGAGCGCGATGCCGTCGCTGCCGTCGTCCTGCTTCTCGATCACCGCCTTGCCGTTCTCCAGGGTCGGCAGCTCGGTGCACAGCATGCAGATCAGCTGCCAGCTGGCGTCGTAGGCGGTGAACGGCCGCCGGGCCATGCCCAGGATGTAGCTCTTGGCCGCCATGGCATCGATGTCGGGGTTGAAGGTCGAGGGGAACTGGGTGATCCCGATCACCAGCTCATCCTTGGCCGCGCGGGCGCTCCCCGGCAGGCCGAGGGCGAGCGTCAGGAGCAGGACCGCGAGCAGCCGGCGCATCGGCGCCTCCCTCATTCCATCGGCGGGGTCGAACAGGCTGGCGGCTTAGATAGAGCGCGCGCCGGCCAAAGGCCAGCGTCGAGGACCGGCGCCCGCACCGGGAGCCCGCTCGCGGCCTGGACCCCGGGCCGCCCCAGGGGTGGCCGCTTAAGCGCGACTTAAGGCTGAGAGGTTAGGAGTCGATCCCGCACCAGGTGGCACCGCGCGGGATCGCGACGATGTCCATGACCCGATGGCTGTCCACCCGCGCGATCGCCGCTCCCGGCGGCGACCGGATCGTCCGGGCCGGCCCACCGGGCCGCAGGCCGCCACGCAACCAGCGGCGCGCTGACGCGGCTCGTCGCGCGCGACCGGCGCGTGTCCCGGGCACCTGAGGCACCATGCGCCGCTCGCTGCAGTTCGCCGGGCTCGGTGCGGCCATCGCGGTGCTCTACCTTCGCGGCGGCCTGGGCTTCGCCGAGCTCGGTCTGGTCGACGCCCGGGCCAGCCTCGGGACCCGCCCGGCGAGCGGCGACCTGGTGATCGTCGCGATCGATCCCGCCAGCCTGCACCGGCTCGAAGCCTGGCCCTGGCCGCGGCGCTCCTACGCCGAGGTCATCGACACCCTGCTCGCGGCCGGGGCCGAGCGCATCGCGCTCGACCTCGACTTCGGCGCGCCCGAGGCCCCCGAGGACGATCGGCGTCTGGCCGCGGCGATGGCGGCCGCCGGACCGGCGCGCGTCGCCCTGCCGTCCTTTCGGCAGCTGCAGCCGGCGCAGGACGGCTCGCTCGACATCTTCGACACCGCGCCCGACCGCCTGCTCGCGCCGCACGTCAGCCAGGTCGACACCGACCTCCAGCCCGATTCCGACAGCCTGGTCCGGCGGGTCGCGGGCGGGTCCGAACGCGCGGGCCGGCGCGTCCCGGCCATGGCCGTCTGGCTGCATGGGGCCGCGGCCGGGGCGCCCGCCACGATCCAGCTCGACTTCAGCATCGAGGCCGCGAGCATCCCGCGCCTGAGCTTCGTCGACGTCTTCCAAGGCCACTTCGATCCGGCCGCGGTCGCCGGGCGGCAGGTGATCATCGGCGTGACCGCCACCAGGCTCGGCGATCAGGCGACCGTGCCCCGCTATCTTGTCCTGCCGCGCCCGGTGGTCCAGGCGCTGGCCTTCGAGACGCTGGCGCAGGGGCGCGCGCTGCGGACCATCGGCGGCTGGCCGGTCGCCCTGATCGGCGGCTGCCTCTGCTGGCTGCTCGGCATCGGCTTCCGGCGGGTGCGCCCCGGGCCCGCGTTGGCCGCTCGCCGGCGGCCTCGGTCTGGCGCTCGCCCTGACCGCCACCGCGCTCCAGCCGCTCGCCGCGCTGGCGCTCGAGGTCAGCCCCTGCCTGCTGGCCGTGCTGGCGGCCTGCGCCCTGGCCCTCGTCGAGCTCTGGCAGCGCAAGGACGCGCTGATGCGCCGGATCGTCGACAACAGCTTCGATGCCATCCTGACTTTCGACCAGGCTGGGGTCGTGCGGTCGTGCAATCGCGCCGCCGAGCGTCTGTTCGGCGGCGCCTCGGGGCCGATCGTCGGTCGGCCGCTGGCCGAGCTGCTGGTCGGGCCGGTGGACGGCGCGGCCACGGGCTGGGCGCAGGGCGAAGGCGGGCCGCACGAGCTGTCGGCCCAGCCGAGCTCCGGCGCGACGTTGCCGGTCGAGGCCGCGGTCAGCACCACCCGGGTCGACGATCACTGGGTCGGGATCGTGGCGGTGCGCGACATCACCCTGCGCAAGCGGCAGGAGGCCGAGCTCCGGCACCTGGCCAGGCACGACCCGCTGACCGGGCTGCCGAACCGCGCGCTCCTGCACGACCGCCTGGAGCGGCTGATCCTGCAGGCCGAAAGGTCGGGCACCGGGATCGCTCTGCTGCTGCTCGATCTGGACCGCTTCAAGGAGGTCAACAACACCCTGGGCCATCAGGTCGGCGATCTCCTGCTGCAGCAGATCGGGCCGCGGCGCCAGGACGGGCTCCGGGCCTCCGACACCCTCGCCCGCCTCGGAGGCGACGAGTTCGCGGTGATCCTGCCCGGCATGCACGACGGCGCCGCCTGCGCCGTCGCCGAGCGCCTGGTCGACCTGCTGCGCTGGCCGTTCAACGTCGAGACGGTGATCCTCGAACTCGGCGTCAGCATCGGCGTCGCGTGCTATCCGGAGCACGGCGAGCAGGCGCCGGACCTGGTGCAGCACGCCGATGTCGCGATGTACGCCGCCAAGCGCGCCCAGACCGGGTTTGCGGTCTACCGCGCCGGCGACGACCGGCACAGCGTCCGGCGCCTGACCCTGCAGGGCGAGCTGCGTCGGGCGATCGAGAACGGCCAGCTCGAAATCCACTATCAGCCCAAGGTCGCGACCGCGAGCGGCCGCCTGACCGGGCTCGAGGCGCTGGTCCGCTGGCGCCATTCCGAGCATGGCCTGATCCCGCCCGACGAGTTCGTGGGCCTCGCCGAGCAGACCGGCCTGATCCGGCCACTGACCCGCGGCGTGGTCGAGGCGGTGCTCAGGCAGCAGGCCGCCTGGCGCGAGCGCGGTCTGGATCTGGCGGTGGCGGTCAATCTGTCGGTGCGCCTGCTCCAGGATGGCGGCGGCCCGGAGCGGCTGCGCGGGCTGATCGGCAGGCTCGGCGGCGAGCCCCGGCAGCTTGGTCTGGAGATCACCGAGAGCGCCCTCATGGTCGATCCGGCGGCGGCGCTGACGGTGCTCGAGCGCTTGGCGACGCTCGGCTGCCGGCTATCGCTCGACGATTTCGGCACCGGCTACTCCTCGCTCGCCTACCTGCAGAAGCTGCCGATCGACGAGCTCAGGATCGATCGTTCGTTCGTGCTCGCCATGCTCCGGGACGGCGGCGCCGCGACGATCGTGCGCTCGGTCGTCAATCTCGCGCACAGCCTCGATCTTGCGGTCGTCGCCGAGGGCGTTGAGACGCGCGCGCTGTACGGCCGGCTGGCGGCGCTCGGCTGCGATCAGGTCCAGGGCTACTGGATCGGCCGGCCGATGCCGGCGGACGTCCTCGAGGCCTGGGTCGCCACCGCCCCCTGGGCCGACGCCCAAGTCACTTCCGGTTGATCGCGGCGCGCGGGCGATCACCTGGAGCCTCAACGGTTTGACAGGCTTCCGGTTCTGGACCAACTTAGCCGGCATCTTGAGATCCGGCGATGGGGCGGCAATCCGGCACCGGAGCGATCGGCCCGCGCCCAATGGGAGGTTTGACGATGAGCAACGACATGAGCAACCAGCAGACTTCGGCCAGCCCGGCCGAGCCGGCACCGGCGTCAT